>CAZZFK010000055.1:0-1000 GCA_964653455.1 uncultured bacterium | reverse complement strand
GAGTCGAAGTCCATCACGATGTAGGCCTTGTTCTCCAGCGCGGGCGGCGGGGCCACTGGCGCCGCGTGGGCCGAGGAGAAGAGGCCGGCGAGCAAGGCCAGCGAAGCCAGTGGACGAAGGGGCATGCGCGAGAGAAGGGGCGAGAACAAGGTCATGGTGATCGGTCCGGACAGTCATGCCGCATGCAGCGGCCAAAAGGGCATTGTCGCAAACCTGCCACCTTTGCACACCCTTTGTGTTGCCAGAGGCGACCTGTCAGGCAGGGTTTCACACGTCTTTACATGTTCCCACGCTACGCGCGTAGTGCACCATGGCCAGGAACAAGGCGAGGTTGTTGCGCAGCACCTCGTCGAGCGGGGTCTTGCAACGGTCGATCACCCATTGGGTGGCGATGCGGGTGCTGGCGCCCACGAGGCCGCTGGCCAGGATGCGGTGATCGAGCCCGTGGCGATCCAGGTGGGGGAACATCTGCTGCATGAAGCCCGTGATCAGGTGGGCAAAGTCCTGTGTGGCCTGGTCGGTGACGGCGGTCATGCCCTCGCCCACCGTCGGGGCGTCGATCAGGGCCACCCGCGCGCGGCGGGGATCGTCACGCACGAAGGTCAGGAAGGTGCGCAGCGCCGCCTCGGCCAGCTTGTCCGGCTCGGGCTGGCATTGGGCCAGTGCCAGGATGGTGGCCTGCATCAGCTCGCGGTTGACCGCGATGTAGACGGCGCGGAACAGCGCCTCCATGCTCTCGAAGGACTCGTAGAAGTAGCGCGAGGTCAGCTGGGCCTGCCCGCACACGTCGCGCACCGTGGAGTGGTGGTAGCCCTGGTCGCCGAAGACGACCAGGCCGGCTTCGATCAGCTTGGCGTGACGCTGACGCTGGCGCTCCTGCGGATCGACGCCGCCGTAACGTCGGCCCGCCGACCCCGCAGTGGAGGGGGGCGCAGGGTTTTCCCGATTTTTGGAAACAGTCATTGTCAAATAGTATTTTTGAAACTGATCGTTGTCAAAT
>CAZZFK010000054.1:0-1001 GCA_964653455.1 uncultured bacterium | reverse complement strand
TTCTCGATGCGATGTCCGAAGCGCTGGTGCGCGGGGATCGCATCGAGATCCGCGGATTCGGCAGCTTTGCGCTCAACTACCGTCCCCCGCGCGTTGGACGCAATCCCAAATCGGGGGAGAAGGTCAGCGTCCCGGCTAAATGGGTTCCCCATTTCAAGGCCGGAAAAGAATTGCGCGAACGGGTCGATCAGGCGATCTAAAGCCGGACTTGGCCCAATGTGGTAGATTCGGGGCAGTGAGTTTTCACTGCCCTTTTTTATTGAATGTCATGACAGCATTGACCTGGGCCATTCGGCTCATTATCTTCGTCGCCCTTCTCGTTTTCGCGACCCAGAACACTGATCCGGTCAGCCTGCATTTCTTTACCGGACAAATCTGGCAGGCACCGCTGGTCCTGGTGCTGCTAGCCTTTTTCGTCGGTGGCGTGATACTGGGTGCCTTGTCCCTGCTCGGCGTGATCTTCCGCCAGCGGCGCGAAATCGCCCGCCTGAAGCGCGCCACACAGCGCAAGCCGGAAGCGGTGGATGTCGTGGTGCCGCCGGCCGTATGAACGAGCTGATCGAATACTGGCAGCTGCTGCTCATTCCCGTCTTTTTTGGCCTGGGCTGGGCTGCAGCACGGGTCGATATGCGGCAGGTGGTGCATGAATCCCGCGCCTTGCCGCGCTCCTATTTTCAAGGCCTGAATTTCCTGCTCAACGAGCAGCCGGACAAGGCCATCGACTCCTTCCTCGAAGTGGCCAAGGTCGATTCGCAGACCGTTGAACTGCATTTCGCGCTGGGCAACCTGTTTCGTCGACGTGGCGAAACCGAGCGGGCCATCCGCATGCACCAGAATCTGATCGACCTGCCGGAGGTGGAAGAGCGCATTCGTTTGCAGGCGCTCTCCGAATTGGGCCAGGATTACCTGAAAGCCGGCCTGCTTGACCGGGCCGAGGAAATGTTCAACAAGCTGCTCGGCACTCCGCTCGAGGAGGAGGGCAAGCGCAACCTGCTGGAAAT
>CAZZFK010000053.1:0-1005 GCA_964653455.1 uncultured bacterium | reverse complement strand
TGAGCTTGCGCCGGCTGTCCTGGTTGAGCTTGCCGTCGCGGGTCAGGATGTGCAGTTCCTTGAGCAGTTCGATGGACTGCCCAGGACGGATTTCCGGGATCGCGGCGGGTGGGTTCTGCTTTTTCATAGGCCGCGATTATCGCATTTCACGGACCGCAATTTTTCTGTCAACCGAATCCATCATGCGTCGTTATTCGGCTCATGGTGATCCAACACCGCACTTCAAACGGAGAGACAAATGGGTAGCTTGAGCAACGAATCCTTCGAACAATTCCTGGATTCCCTGAAAAAGGCAGGCATCACGATTTCCAACGAAGCCGAACTGCGCGAGCGGCTGGCAGAAGCACAACGCTGGCGTTACGCCTTCCAGACGCTGGCCGCCAACGGCAAGGTCATCGGCATCAACTTCGAAGACCATTCCGACGGCCGCAACGAAGCCGAAATCAGCCGCGCCTTCAACGAATTCCAGTTTTCCGAAAAGACCAAGGCTGTCTTTTCTGCCAACCTGAAGCATTAACCGTTTGCTGTGCCTCGCATTGGCGGGGCGCAAAAAGAAACGGGCGCCGAAACGGCGCCCGTTTTGCATGGCCTGTCGCGGTCGACCGCAAGCAATGGCTAAAAATCAGCGGGTGATCGGCTTGTAGCGGATCCGCTTCGGCTTGGCGCCTTCCTCGCCCAGACGCTTCTTCTTGTCTTCCTCGTATTCCTGGAAGTTGCCGGTAAAGAAATTCCATTGCGATTCGCCTTCGGCGGCCAGGATGTGGGTGCAGATGCGGTCGAGGAACCAGCGGTCGTGCGAAATGACCAGCGCGCAGCCGGGGAATTCGAGCAGCGCGTCTTCCAGCGCGCGCAGCGTCTCGACGTCGAGGTCGTTTGACGGTTCATCCAGCAGCAGGACATTGCCGCCGGCCATCAGCGTTTTGGCCAGGTGCAGGCGGCCGCGTTCGCCACCGGAGAGGTTGCCGACCTGCTTGCCCTGGTCGGCGCCCTTGAAATTGAAGCGGC
>CAZZFK010000052.1:0-1005 GCA_964653455.1 uncultured bacterium | reverse complement strand
AAGCCTGCAGATGATCCAAAGACCGCTGATGACACCGGATGAGCTTAAAACACTTTCCAAGGGTAATTTTATTCTGGCCAAGACCGGCTGCTACCCTATGCGCACCAAGCTGCCGCTGTTCCTCAAATGGGGCATCCGCTTTGAGAAACCCTTTGAGGTTGAGGAACGTGCAGCCCGAAAGGTTGCCTACGCCGACCGCTTCGAGCTGGAACAGGAAATCATGAACCGTCGCTGTGCCTATGATGAGGATGACTTTGCGGAATTTCCCGAACCACCCGGTGGTGACCGCAGCGGTGGTACGCTGTATACGCCGGTGCAGGAGCATGAGTCGGAGACGGAGCCTCCTGCCATGCCTCTGCGCACCGATTAAGGAGGTGTTCATGGTTGAACTATCTTTCCTCACTCTATGCACAGGATGTCCCGCATCGTGCTGTTGCGGTCTATCGCTATTTGAAAGACCGGACAAATAAGGATGGAACCTGTTATCCTTCCATCGGCACTATCGCCAAGGACTTAAAGCTGTCTCGCCGCACCGTTCAGCGAGCCATCGCTGATCTTGAAAAGACCGGCCATCTACAAAAGGAACAGCGTTGGCGGGAAAACGGCGGCAAGAGCAGCCTGCTGTTTACGGTGAAATGAAAAAACACATACCCTGCCGCCAAGGGAGCAGTGTGCTCTCTTGATGGCATGAGGTATGTGTCATCATGGCCTATGCAGTGAACTTTTCACTCTAAGGATTTCTTTAAACACAGAGAAAGAACAATCTATCTTTATGGGATTATAAGCTACCTAAAGATAGAAGATGTGTCAAATTATTTAGCATCCAATAATGCTTTGATGATTACGATAGCCACTTTAATCTCCCTTTCATCGCACATATGAATCAGGTGGATGAGTTGTTCTTTTTCCCTGGTTTTATGCTGCATTTCAGGATAAAAGATTGTATCTGCTGATATTTTCAATGTGCATATGATCTTAGACAACACTTGGATGCTTGGGTATTTA
>CAZZFK010000051.1:0-1011 GCA_964653455.1 uncultured bacterium | reverse complement strand
AGTTCGCCGGCTGCATCGCCAAAGCTGAGAAGTTCGGTCGAATCGCCGTCGAAAAGACCTTCGGCAGATTCCAGAAAGCTGCGCCAGTGGGGATTCATGGGGGCTCCAGATGGGGTTTCGGATATTATATCGCTCGTTATAACGTGCTCGTTTCTCACGGGCAAGACCTCCTTGCTGCCGACGAGTTCCCGTGCGCTTCCTGATCAAGATATTCCTGGCTGGCCTTGTGCTTATTTTGGTGGCAGGTGGCAGCCTGTGGTGGTGGGCCAGCCAGCCCCTGACGCTGCGCAGTGCGCCACTCGACTTCCGGATAGCGGCAGGGAGCAGCCTGCGCACTGCGATCGTGCAGATGAAGGAATCCGGAATTGAGGTCAATGGTTTCCTGCTTGCCTTGCTGGCCCGTGTCCAGCGGGCGGATACGGCCATTAAGGCCGGCAGCTATGCGGTTAACGAGGGCGTTACGCCACACCAATTGCTGGACAAGTTGCTGAAGGGCAAGGTGACGCAGGGCGAACTGATTCTGGTCGAAGGCTGGACTTTTCGGCAATGGAGGGCACGCCTGGATCGCCATCCGGATCTTCGCCACGATACCCAGGGGCTGACTGAAGCACAGATCATCGAGCGCCTTGGCCTGGGCCTCTCTTCGCTCGAAGGCCAGTTGTTTCCGGACACCTATCTGTTCGACAAGCAGTCCAGCGATCTTGAACTGCTGGCACGCGCCCATCGGGCCTTGCAACGCAAGCTGGATGCCGAGTGGAGCCAGCGGATTAAAGGGGTGCCCTACAGGTCACCGCAGGAGGCGCTGATCATGGCTTCGATCATCGAGAAGGAAACCGGGCGCGAAGCCGATCGCGAACTGGTGGCCGCCGTGTTCGTGAATCGCCTGCGCAAGGGCATGCTATTGCAAACTGACCCGACCGTGATTTACGGCCTGGGCGACAAATTCGATGGCAATTTGCGCAAGCGCGATCTGCAAACCGATACCCCGTACAATACCTATACGCGCTCCGG
>CAZZFK010000050.1:0-1027 GCA_964653455.1 uncultured bacterium | reverse complement strand
CGTCAGGGGGAATCATGCAGTCACGTCAGGCCTTGTCGTCGCTGACGCTGGGCGCGATTGGCGTCGTTTTCGGCGACATCGGGACCAGCCCGCTCTATGCCTTGAAGGAAATCTTCAACGGCCACCATCCCATTCCGGTGACGCCGGACAACATCCTCGGCATCCTGTCCATGATCGTCTGGTCGATCGTGCTGCTGGTGACGCTGAAGTACGTGCTGGTCATCATGCGCGCCGACAACCGCGGGGAGGGCGGTTCGCTGGCCCTGTTGGCGCTGGTCACCGAGCGCGCCAGGAACCCGCGCCTGGCCTGGGTGGTGACCTTGCTCGGCATCTTCGCTGCGGCGCTGTTCTACGGCGACAGCATGATCACCCCGGCCATTTCGGTGCTTTCCGCCGTCGAGGGCCTGGAGCTGGTGACGCCGGCCCTGAAGCCCTATGTGATTCCGCTGACGCTGGCCATCCTGACCGGCCTGTTTTTCATCCAGAAACGCGGCACCGGCTCGGTGGGCCTGTTCTTCGGTCCGGTCATGGCCGGCTGGTTTGCCGCGCTGGGCCTGCTCGGCGTGCTGCAGATCATCCACAATCCGAGTGTGCTGGCGGCGCTCAATCCGCTTTACGCCATGCATTTCATCGGCACCCACCCCGGCCTGGCCTTCCTGGCGCTCGGCTCCGTCGTGCTGGCGGTGACCGGTGGCGAGGCCTTGTACACCGACATGGGGCATTTCGGCCGTTTTCCGATCCGCCTGGCCTGGTTCGCTTTCGTGATGCCGGCGCTGGTGCTCAATTATTTCGGCCAGGGGGCGCTGCTGCTTGCCGAGCCGGATGCCATCCAGAACCCTTTCTTCCACCTGGCGCCGGACTGGGCGCTGATCCCGATGCTGGGCCTGGCCACGCTGGCCACCGTCATCGCCTCGCAGGCGGTCATTTCCGGCGCCTTCTCGGTGGCCCGCCAGTCGGTGCAGATGGGCCTGTTGCCGCGCATGCAGATCGTCCATACCTCCGGCCATGAAGAGGGGCAGATCTACGT
>CAZZFK010000049.1:0-1031 GCA_964653455.1 uncultured bacterium | reverse complement strand
CATTTTTTCAGTGACATCCTGTTCGCGTTTTTCACCGTATGGCTGTCATGTGAAATCGTGGCCTGGCTCGACAAACGCCGGCGCAGCCGACACACTTGACTCCCTTGGCAGAGCCCCAGCTTGGCTTTGCCAGGCTCCCTCCTTTGCGTCCAGACCGTTCACGAGACGACAACGACCATGAACCCCACCGACTCCGTTTCCTACGACTACGACCTGCAGGACGCCAGCGGCGCCACCTGCACGGCCCACGCCTGGGCCAAGGTCCCCACGCCCCTGGCCCCCGACGAGAAAGAGCGCGTCAAGGCCCGCATCAAGGAGCTGCTCAAGGCACAGAACGCCGTGCTGGTGGCCCACTACTATGTCGATGGCGACCTGCAGGACCTGGCCCTGGAGACCGGCGGCTGCGTGTCTGACTCGCTGGAGATGGCCCGTTTTGGCCGTGACCATGCCGCCCAGACCCTGATCGTGGCGGGCGTGAAGTTCATGGGCGAGTCGTCCAAGATCCTGAGCCCCGGCAAGCGCGTGCTGATGCCCGACCTGGACGCCACCTGCTCGCTCGACCTGGGCTGCCCGGCCGACGACTTCATCAAGTTTTGCGATGCCCACCCCGACCGCAAGGTGGTGGTCTATGCCAACACCAGCGCCGCCGTCAAAGCGCGCGCCGACTGGATGGTGACCAGCTCGTGTGCGCTGGCCATCGTCAAGCACCTCAAAGACCAGGGCGAGAAAATCCTGTGGGCGCCCGACCGCCATCTGGGCCACTACATCCAGAAGGAAACCGGCGCCGACATGCTGATGTGGAACGGCGCCTGCATCGTGCACGACGAGTTCAAGGGCCTGGAGCTGGACCTGCTCAAGAAGGACCACCCGAAGGCCCTGATCCTGGTCCACCCCGAATCGCCCGACAGCGTCGTGGCCCAGGCCGACGTGGTGGGCTCGACCTCGCAGCTGCTCAAGGCCGTGGTCGAGTCCGACGCGCCCGAGTTCATCGTGGCCACCGACAACGGCATCCTGCACCGCATGCGCCAGCT
>CAZZFK010000048.1:0-1034 GCA_964653455.1 uncultured bacterium | reverse complement strand
ACGTGTACATCTGGCAGGTTCCCCGGTTAGTGATTCCATAGGTGATCCCAGTGACCGTTTTGGCGGGCCTCGATCAAGGCGCACAGATGACGCAAGCCCAAGGGCGTCCAAGATTGGCCGCTGCGTTTGAACCGCCCTTGCCGTTGCAGACAGGCGGATTCCACCGGGCCGGAGCCAATCGCCCAGCCGCGGTCGGCTACCGCGCGATAGTTCATCCGCGCGGCGTGGCCGGCAAAATAATCTTGTTCGCGCCGGACGATGGCGCCCGCCGCTCCGCTTCCGGCTTTGAGGCGGGCGATGGTTCTGAGCGCCGTGGCGTGGCGTCCGTGGCGGAGTTGATGCAGTTGTTGCTCCACCCAGGGGCGTGCGGCCTGACGGTCGCCTATCACGGCCTCGCCCAAATCCCACACATGCTGGCTGGCGTGATAAAAATCCAGCACCTCCACCGCACCGGGCCAGCGGTCTTGCGCCACGTTCCAGATCCACGGTGCGCCATCGCTGACCCCCAGCTTCGCTCGGGCGCGGCCCAGGCCGTGTTCGCACGCCGCCTGATGGAGGCGTTGTCCCAGTTCCAACGGCTCGCCCTGCCAACTGACCACCACCTTGTCGGTCAGGAGTCCGCGTCCGTTTTTATGCACGGCGTGTTCCTGTAAATAAAACACGCCGGTCTTGAGTTCGCGCCATTCCACGCGGGGCTTTGTGGTCTTTTTCTTTCCCCAGCCCGGTCCGCGCTGGCGCACCATCCAGCCATCGAGCATCAGCACGCCCACGTCACGGGCCGTGCGGGGCAGCGTTGGTTCTGGAACCGGTTGCTTCATCCGCTCCTGGGTTTGGGTCTCCGCACGCGCTCCCAAGGTTTGCGCCAGCGTGTGCAGCGTGGGGTCATCGGCCGGATGTCCGAGGTGGCACAGCAGCGCCGCCGCGCCTTCATACGACGTCGTCACCGTCAGCGTGAAGGCCAGTTGTTGTTGCCAGCCCGGACTCAGTTGCTGATAGGCCGCCAGTTGCCAGCGCTCGCGCAGCGGGCTGCCCCA
>CAZZFK010000047.1:0-1092 GCA_964653455.1 uncultured bacterium | reverse complement strand
TATTCCATAAAAAAGACGGTCAGCCGATCGGCAACATTATCTGGATTGTTGTTGCCCTTGCAATCGGCTCATTTATAGGATGGTATGCATCCAAGAAAGTTAAAATGACTGCCATGCCTCAGATGGTCTCCATTTTTAACGGTATGGGTGGCGCTTGTGCCGCGCTCATTTCAATGATGGAATTCCCAAAAATGCAGAACATGCTTGCAGCCGAAGGTGCAACACACATGCTTGGCGGCGAAGGCATTGCTATTCTGCTCGGGCTTATGATCGGGGGAGTATCTTTTGCTGGAAGTATGATCGCTTTTGGTAAACTGGATGGCCGGATTGGCGATATCAAGCATCCTGTGCTGCGAATCATCAACCTTACATTCCTCGCGCTGCTGTTTATTGCACTGGTAGTTATCCTTTTCATGACACCCGTTGCCGGAAACAACTGGCCCATATACTTGTTTGCCTTTGCTGCCCTTGTTTATGGAGTAACCTTTGTCATGCCTATCGGTGGTGCTGATATGCCGGTGGTAATCTCTCTGCTCAACTCGTTTACCGGTGTTGCTGCAGCCATGGGAGGATTTCTCTATGGCAACCAGGCCATGTTAACTGGTGGTATCCTTGTCGGCTCATCAGGGACCATTCTCACCATTCTCATGTGCAAAGCCATGAACCGTTCGCTGATGAATGTAATTATTGGTGCATTTGGTGTTGCCGGCGCCGGTGGAACTGAAGCGGCTGATAAAACGGTGAAGGAAATTTCGCTCAGCGATGCTGCCGTTCTGCTTAGCTATTCGCAGAAAGTATACATTGTTCCGGGTTACGGGCTTGCTGTAGCACAGGCTCAGCACCTCTGCCATGAACTTGATAATCTGCTGGCTGCCAAAGGTGTGGAAGTAAAATATGCCATACACCCGGTTGCCGGACGTATGCCCGGTCACATGAACGTGCTGCTTGCCGAAGCGGATGTACCCTATGAAAAACTCGTTGAAATGGAAGATGCCAACAACGAGATGGGCAACACCGATGTGGTTATTGTAATTGGCGCCAACGACGTTGTGAATCCCGCAGCTGAAGATGATCCTTCGAGCCCCATCTACG
>CAZZFK010000046.1:0-1114 GCA_964653455.1 uncultured bacterium | reverse complement strand
TCAATTTTCACTATACCGTCAGTTGGGTTTGGATAAACTATTATGTCATTACTAAAAGTATTTTCCAAAATTCCAACAGTTGTAACTGTATAGCAAGCTGAAGTATCCGTACAACCGTTTTGAGTTATTTTAACAGCGAAGCTTCCATTTTGGGTTGCAGTAAGCGACTGACTTGTTTCTCCACTAATAATAGAATTACCATTGTTACAATCCACCCATTGATAGAAATCGGCAGTTGCATTTGCTGTGAGAGTTATTCCGTTTTGATTAACAGAAACATCCACCGAATTAATAGTAAGGTTAATAGTAATTGTGCTATCACAACCAGCGGCATTTGGTATAATAGCCGTTTTTATTCCCGATGTTGTATATATCTGACCATCGGGAGCAGTATAACTGTCGCAAACTGTTTCGGTTATTGTTGATGAAGTATGTAACGAATTGATTACAACAGGTATTACAATGGTGCTGTCTGTCCCCAGAGTAATATCGGTTACTGTTAGACTAACCTGGTATGTATCTGGCGTGTAATAGGTATGTGTTGGATTGGCCAAGTCGCTTGTGTTTCCATCTCCAAAATCCCACAAATATTCATCTCCATCCATACTATTATCTACAAAAGTAATTACAGCCGAATCGCAATGCTGCATAGCTGAATAAGAAAAATCAGCAATTGGTAAAGCTATTTTTTCAATGGTATCAGTTAAAACAACACTCCATCTGCCGAGCGTATCTTTAAATTGAAAATTGATTTCATAAATTCCTTTTGAAACTTGTGTTAAATCCAAATTATCCATCAAATTAATCTGCTGATTAGGCGTTAGCGATAAATTCACAGCATTGGCAAAATCATTGTTGAACCAATAACGGTATTCGGTTATAGAATTTTGTGTTACAATTTGTTCTGGTGTTTTGTAAAAGAAATGACTTACTACACTGCTCCATAATCCGGCATCATCTTTAAATCGAATATGGAAATTATGTACACCATTATTTAAAGTAGTCATAGACATTAGTTCATTGATATTCAATTGTTGTTGAACGGGAGTGTTCACAATAACAGCATTTGCATAATCATTATCAATCCAATATTCATAAGCAACTATTTCAGGAG
>CAZZFK010000045.1:0-1132 GCA_964653455.1 uncultured bacterium | reverse complement strand
CGCCGCAAACCGCGGCTAGCTCGGGACGGGGAAGTCCCTTTCATTCGTTAGGCCCCATTCAAGTACTCCAGCGCCGACCGGCCCGCTTTCGACGGCACGCATCGGTCAAAGCTGAACTGGCGACAAGGTTGACCTCCTTCATCGCTAGAGGGTGTGGGCTGGCGCTACCCCTATAAGAGGGGCCACCAATAACTAGAAGCGCTGTTTTTTTCGGCTCCAATGTCATTTTTGCAATTCACCGCATTTTAGGAAAATCGCACATGTCTCGCTGCTTGCCCCCCGCCGCCCTTTCCGTAGCCGTATTGATTGCCCTCTCCGCTTGCTCCAAAAAAACGGAGGAGCACAGTGAGACAGCGCCGAGCGAAGTCAGCGCGACATCTCAGCAAGCCACCCCGACCCAGACCGCTGAAGCAGCAGCTCAAACGAACGAGAAACAAGCTGAACTGGCTAAAAAGCAAAGTCAGTTAGATTTCGCCACGATGGAAGATGGCTACATCAACGACTCAAAGGCTCAATGGGCCAGTAGCGCCAAAGCAAGTTCAACATTTGGTGATGACAAAGGTGAGCCGAGTTCGCCTAGCTTGCCAATCAACATCATCGGTAAAGTCGATGGCAAAACATGGACGAACAACAACCAAAGCATTGGCTTTGACTGGCTGGAGGTAGGCTTTGAAAAGCCCGTTAATGCCACCGAAGTGCGCTTTGTCTTTCCTAATGGAAAGTCTGCGTCCGCAGTCACCAAGCTTGAGTTAATCGAACCAAATGGCACCATGCACGTCGTCTGGAGCGGAATCAGTGACACTCATTCAGAAGAGAGAGGTCCACGCACTTGGTTTGTCCGCAAGTTCGATACAACGCCTTACTTGGTGTCGGCAGTCAAACTGACAATAGCTAACAATCTGGCAAACGGGTACAAGGAGTTGGACGCCGTGCAGATCGTTGGCAACTGATAGTTCGAACCAGAATCTCCAACGCACATCGAAATTAGAGCAGCAAGATCGAGGGCGACAGATCATGTGTAATGCTGACCTTCACGCACTGCTCTACACATAGCGCACAAGCCAAACTTCGCTCTGTAGCCTAACTGGGCGTTCAACGCGGACGCCAACAGCTGCCATGCCTTCGGCATTTT
>CAZZFK010000044.1:0-1142 GCA_964653455.1 uncultured bacterium | reverse complement strand
GTGATGGTGTAGTCCTGATACAGCTCCCGGATAAATTCACAGTCGTTGTAGCTGACCATCCATTTTCCCATGCAGTCTGCCAACGCATCCCGGAGCCGCTGGTGGTCAGTTTTCCGGAATTCCACCGCATAGTGACCCTCGGTCATATAATAGGGCGGATCGCAATAAAAAAAGGCATTGTCCCGGTCGTACTGCCGGATTAATGCCTCGAAGTCTTTATTTTCCACCACCGTATCAGCGAGCCGCCTCGATGCCTCCCAGATAACGGCGAACACCTTGCGGATATCGAAGGGCTGGCAGCCGTAGGAGGTGCATCCGCTGCCGTAGCTGTAACGGATGAGCTTGAAAAAGGCCGCCGCCCTCCATACATCGCTGGGTTCTGCTTGTTCCAGCAGGATTGCCCTCAGTTCCTCAAATTCAGGCGGGGGGAGGTTCTGCTGTGCCAGCTCCAGTTCCTCGCTCAGATATTCCCTATCGAATTCATCCTTTTCAAAGAACCGGCGCAGTACGCCAAATTCATGCCGGGAGTTGAGGGGCAGGAAGCCCAGCTGCTTGAGGAAGGCCAGCGTTCTGCTCTTTACGCAGTAGAACAGGTTGGTTAGGTTGCCGTTAAAATCGTTGTAGACCTCCATGCCCTTAAAGTCCGGCTGTCTGCCGAACAGCACCCAGCCACCGCCGCCAAAGACTTCGATGTATCTGCCGAAATCCTTGGGGAAGAGCCGGTATATGATATTGCGGAGGGCTTTCTTGCCGCCCACCCAGCTGATAAAGCTATTGATATTCCATCACCTCCCTCGGAAAAGAAAAGAGAGCCGGTGACCACTACATTTTCAGTGACATCGACTCAAACATAGCGCTAACTTTGTTCGGATCGCCGAATGCCCTTAAAATATTGGTTACATGGTTTGGCATCAGCCCATTCCTCCCATCGTCATCGTGTTTTCTGTTGCCTGTTGTTCCTTAAAATCGACTTCACTCATATTCATCCAATCCTGAAGTGAAACTGTGGTGCCTAAATAGTTCATGGAATTTTCAGGGTAATATGAGCCGTACTCATTCAGCGGAAAAGGGGATTTGCAAAGGATCGTTCCCCAATGGTTTACCATGACATGGGCTTTGACCTCCGCACAGCTGCCATCCAG
>CAZZFK010000043.1:0-1159 GCA_964653455.1 uncultured bacterium | reverse complement strand
GCGAGGTGCGCAGCCTGCCCCCGCGCGCCACGCTGCTCGACGCTGCCAAAATGATGGCCGACGAGCACATCTCCAGCCTGCTCGTGGTGGCCGACGGCAAACCGCTGGGCATCCTGACCGAAACCAACATCGTGCGCTCGCTGCATGCGCGCCATCCGGGCGACACGCCGGTCGAGGCGATCATGTCGTCGCCGCTGATCACCGCCCCCATGGACATGGACCTGAACAGCGCCCGCCACCTGGTCGAGGAAAAGGGCATCCGTCACCTGGTGGTCACCGATGCCGCCGGCCAGGTCGCCGGCATCGTCAGCGACACCGATTTCCGCATGCACCTGGGCAGCGCCGCCTTCCGTCACCTGCGCACGCTGGAGGGGATCATGGATCGCAAGATCCCCAACCTGCCGCCGGCCGCCCGGCTCGACGAGGCCATCGCCAGCATGCTCGAACATGCCGCCGATTACCTGATCGTCAGCCAGGATGAGCGGCCGGTCGGCATCCTCACCGAGCGCGACATTCCCCGCCTGCTCAACCGCTTCGCCGACCCCCACGCGGTTCCGCTCAGCGCGGCGATGACCTCGCCGCTGCGCAGCGTGCATATCGAGACATCGGTCACCGGCGCACTGGAGGCGATGAACCGCTTCCGCCTCCGCCACATGCTCGTCCTCGACGACGAGGGGCGCATCGCCGGCGTGGTCAGCCAGCGCCGCCTGTTCGAACAACTGGCCCTGGAGCGCCTGGAAAACGCCCTGCACAGCGCGCAAACCGAACGCGACCGCCTGCGTCTGGAAACCCATCTCAAGCTGGCGCTCGACCTCGGCGGCGCCGGCAGCTGGGAATACCAGCACGACGAGGATAGCCATACCTGCAGCGACGGCGTGCTGCGCATCATCGGCTGCCCGCCGGACAAAACCCCGCGCGCGCTGGCCACCTGGATCGAGCGGGTACATCCCGACGACCGCCCGGTGCTGACCACCGCCATTGACCGCATCGAGCAGGAAGGCGTGCAATCGCAGGTCATCGAGTACCGGGTTCGCCACGAAGACGGCCACTGGCTGTGGGTTGAAGATCGCAGCTGCGTGACCGAACGCCATGCCGACGGCCGGCCGCGGATCACCGCCGGGGTGCTCAGCGACATCTCCGCACGCCAGAAGGACCGCCA
>CAZZFK010000042.1:0-1223 GCA_964653455.1 uncultured bacterium | reverse complement strand
GATGGTGCCTTCCATCTGAACAACGAACGCAATCGCAAGGAAATGGAGGGATCGTGATCGAGTCCCTCGTCCGTGCGGCGCTCAAGCAGCGCCTGATCGTCGCGGTCATTGCCGCGGTCCTCTTTTTCTTTGGCCTGAATGCGGCGCAGAAGCTGTCGGTCGATGCCTTCCCGGACGTCACCAACATTCAGGTGCAGATTGCCACCGAAGCCCCGGGCCGTTCGCCGGAGGAAGTCGAGCGTTTCGCCACCGTGCCGCTGGAAGTGGCAATGACCGGCCTGCCTGGTCTGGAGGAAATGCGCTCGCTGAACAAGCCGGGCTTGTCGCTGATCACCCTGGTCTTCAATGACAAGACCAACGTCTATTTCGCCCGCCAACTGGTCATGGAGCGCCTGCTTGAAGTCGGCTCGCGCCTGCCGGAAGGCATTGCGCCGGTGCTCGGCCCCGTTTCCACCGGCCTGGGCGAGGTTTACCAATACACGCTGGAGCGGGCCGACGACGGTGACAAGACGCTGAGCGAAGAGGAGTTGATGAAGCGCCGGGTCGCCCAGGACTGGGTGGTGCGTCCGCTGCTGCGCTCGATTCCGGGCGTGGCCGAGATCAATTCGCAGGGCGGTTTCGCCCGGCAATATCAGGTTCTGGTCAATCCGGACAAGCTGCGCCACTTTGGCCTGACGGTGGCCGATGTCTATCAGGCGGTCGGTCGCAACAACGCCAACGCCGGTGGCGGCGTGCTGCCGCAGTATGCCGAGCAGTACCTGATTCGCGGTATCGGTCTGGTGCGCGATGTCGAGGACCTGCGCGCCATCGTGCTCAAGGAAAAGGACGGCGTGCCGGTTTACGTCCGCGACGTGGCCGAAGTGCAGATCGGTCACGAAGTCCGCCAGGGAGCGGTGATCAAGAACGGCGTGACCGAGTCGGTCGGTGGCGTGGTGATGATGATCGCCGGCGGCAACGCCAAGGAAGTGGTCAGCCGCATCAAGACAAGGGTCGAGGAAATCAACAGCAAGGGCATGCTGCCCGATGGCCTGAAGATCGAGGCTTACTACGACCGCTCGGAACTGGTCGATGCGGCATTGTGGACGGTGACCAAGGTGCTGCTCGAAGGCGTTTTGCTGGTCGTCGTCGTGCTTTTCCTCTTCCTCGGCGATGTGCGCTCGTCGCTGATCGTGGTCGGCACCCTGATCCTGACGCCGCTGCTGACCTTCATGGCCATGAACGAG
>CAZZFK010000041.1:0-1289 GCA_964653455.1 uncultured bacterium | reverse complement strand
GGTACTATGCATTTTTATGTGTCTGGTGGCAATTTGCTAACATAGAATCAAGATCATCCTGAACTTGCATAAATGAAGTAACGGGATAATTATAAACTCGTTTTTCAAAATCCATGAGATATGCCCCTACTAAATTCAAGGCGCTCTCTACATTGGGAAAAGAATTCCGTACACTCTGAGTTTTCCTAATTCCTTTATTAAGCCTTTCATTCCAATTCGTAGTATAAACCATTCTTTGAATCTGATGCGGAAAACTCAAATATGCAAAATAGTTTTCGATGTGTTCAACTTTAAATTTATTATTAATAAACGGGTACAATTTTTTCCACTTATTAATAAAATCATTTAGATTTCTTCTGCCGTCTTCAATAGTATAATATCTATCTTCGAGTTTAAACGCTGATTTGAAATCTTTTGCAATTTCTTCCTTGTGAATATTCCTGACCTTAAGTATAATACTCCGTATCTTGTGTACAAGACATTTCTGCAGTTTAGTCCCAGGAAATTCTTCTCTTACTACATTTTCTAGATACTGAATTCCATCTGCAATAATCATTAGGATTTTTGAGACTCCTCTTCTCTTTATATCTTTGAAAACTTCTCGCCAACCTTCGGAGGACTCCATTGGAATGTCATAAACCCCTAAAATATCCCTTCTTAAGTCTTTTCTTAAGCCTATGACAACATAAAATGCTTCTTTTGAAACTGTATCTCTTCGTACTGGTATAAACAAAGCATCTATATATATAAAGTAATACTCGTTATCCAGCGGCCGGTCTTGCCAACATTCTCTCTGCTTTTGAAATTCTTTTGTTATGTTTGATACTGATGATGGGGAAAGATTCTTGTCATAAACCTCTTTCAATAAATCATTTATGTCTCTGGTTGTGAGCCCTTTTACATATAATTTAAAAGCTAGATCCTGAATGTGACTCTCCTGCTGTTTTATCATTTCCAAAAATATAGGTTTAAATAATCCAAGTCTGTCTCGTGGAACCTGAAGGCTGAAATATTTATTTATACTTCTTGCCATTCTTTCATAATAGCCATTGCCCTTGTTCCCAATTTGATCAGATAAAAATTCATCTCTCTCTGATTTCAATATTGATTCAAATACTGTTTTTACGATTTTTTCAATTGCATTTTCTTTATCATAGTATATAATATCTTCGATGCATTTTACTAATGTGTCATTCACAGTGTTCATGGTGGCAGTTCTCCTTTATAAAAAAGTTTGGTCGCTTTATTTATCGGAAACTGCCATCAGACACAATTAATTGCACAATACC
>CAZZFK010000040.1:0-1306 GCA_964653455.1 uncultured bacterium | reverse complement strand
TATGAACGGATTACAAGTGTTCTCCTATGAGGGGAACGAAGTCAGGACTGTCCAAAAGGGTAGCGAAATTCTATGGATACTTAAGGATGTGTGCGGCATTCTCGGGATTGAGAAATATCGCGACGCAGCAACACGATTAGACGACGATGAAAGGGAGCCGGTATTAGTGGACACCCTTGGTGGCCGACAGGAAATGATCGCAGTTACTGAAAGCGGGCTTTACAGCATTATTTTGTTATCCCGCAAGCCCGAAGCCAAAAAGTTCAAACGCTGGGTCACCCATGAAGTGCTTCCCACCATCCGCAAGCACGGCGCGTATGTCACTCCCGCCAAATTAGAAGAGTTGATGAACGATCCCGACTCTTGGATTAAAGTGCTGACCGCCCTTAAGGAAGAGCGCGCTGCCAAGGAACGGCTGCAACTGGAAGCCACCGAGAATAAACCAAAGGTTATCTTCGCCGATGCGGTGTCTGTCTCCGAGGGCACCATTCTTATTGGTGAGTTGGCGAAAATCCTCAAAGGCAACGGTATCGAAATCGGCCAGAACCGTCTGTTTGAAAAACTTCGTCAGGACGGCTACCTCATCAAGCGCAAAGGAACAGATTATAACGCACCAACCCAAAGGGCGATGGATCTGGGGCTTTTCCGGGTCAAGGAAACCGCCATCACTCATTCAGACGGTCATGTCACCATCAGTAAAACAACCAAGGTTACAGGCAAGGGGCAGCAATATTTCATCAATCTGTTCCTTGGGAAAGGGGTAAACGAAAATGAATATTGAGAAGAAGCAAGCTATCAAGACGGCTCTGAAGAAGGTTGGGAAGGCAATATGGTCAGCGCTCCCGTGGGTATTGATGTGGATCGGGCTGACATGCTTCTTCTCACTCCTGTTTATCAGTGCGGACAAAAGTGCAGAACGGTCAAAACAGCTTGCTGCGCTTGAAGCTGAGAACGCTATGTACGAATCGGTAAACGCCCGCCTTGATGAAGAAATCGACTGGCTGCGTTCGCTCGTAGAGCAGTATTACCAAGGGGAGGTGCCAGATGGACAAGTACAATAGCGAGGGTTATCCCGATCCGACCGCCTATGAAGCATTGACGGCGGTTACCAAATCGGGAGCCCCGAAGAAAACTTATCGTCCGCTTGTTTACCTCGCTTCACCTTTCGCAGGAGACACGGAAAGAAACATCGAACGGGCAAGAGGCTACTGCCGCTTTGCTGTTTCCAAGGGGTGCATCCCGATTGCGCCCCACCTCCACTACCCGCAGTTCATGGATGATGATGACAGAGAGCAGCGCGAATTGG
>CAZZFK010000039.1:0-1353 GCA_964653455.1 uncultured bacterium | reverse complement strand
TCGGCTTCGAAGATGATGGCGACCTTGTCGCCCAGACCGGCTTCGACGTTGCGATCGAGACAGTTGTAGGAAACGTTCAGCTTGCCGTCGGCAAACCACTTGAAGAACGGAGCATTGGACTCATCGAGAACCTGGGTGAACGGAGTTTTCCAGGTGATGAATTCGCGGGCACGCTTGGCCCAGAAACCTTCGTAGTCGGCTTCTGCTTCCGCGCACAGCGCCTTGTAGGCGTCCATCCCGGAAACCGCCGCGTTCTTGACGATTTCGTCAGACGGATAAATAAGCTGCACGGACTCATTCGACATATTCTTCTCCTCTGCGGTACTTCGCAATTATGTTGAAACAACCGATCGGATCTCGGGCTTGCCCCCGGGACGTTTAAAGCCGCGCAAGCTGGAGAACAGCTCATTCCCCTCGCCAGCGTTGAGGCGGCATTAGACGCTGATAATCTTACAAAGGACTTACGAAATCACGCTGCGGCGCAGCAATTCAGCAACAATTCATGACCGTTGCGTTGCCCGCTCGGCAGGCTGGTGCTGCGTGGTAAACTCCTCGTTTCTCAACAACCGCCCCCTCCGATAATGACTTCGCCCGTGAAACATCTCGAATCATTGATCTTCGCCAGCCGCTGGATCCAGGCTCCGCTCTATCTCGGCCTGATCGTCGCCCAGGTTGTTTACTGCTGGTTGTTCATGGTCGAACTGAGCCACCTGGTCGCAGGTGCCTTCGGCCCGCACCACATGACGGAAACCGACGTCATGCTGATCGTCCTCGGCCTGATCGACGTGGTGATGATCGCCAACCTGCTGGTCATGGTCATCGTCGGCGGCTACGAAACCTTCGTTTCCCGCCTCGACCTGGAAGGCCACCCGGATCAGCCGGAATGGCTCTCGCACGTCAATGCCGGCGTGCTCAAGATCAAGCTGTCGACCGCCATCATCGGCATTTCGTCGATTCACCTGCTGAAGAGTTTCATTAATGCAGCCAACCTGTCCGAGCACACGCTGATGTGGCAGGTCGTCATCCACGTCGTATTCCTTTTCTCCGCCCTGGCCATGGCGCTTGTCGACAAGACCATGACCCAGACCCTTGCCCTGCAACATCAAAAACACCACTAAAACCGGAGTTCTTGCATGACCGCCATCAAACAGGAAGACCTGATCCAGTCAGTCGCCGACGCCTTCCAGTACATCAGCTACTACCACCCGCTGGACTACATCAAGGCCTTGGGTGAAGCCTACGAGCGCGAGGAATCCCCCGCTGCCAAGGATGCGATCGCCCAGATCCTGACCAACTCCCGCATGGCCGCCGAAGGCCATCGCCCGATCTGCCAGGACACCGGCATCGGCATGG
>CAZZFK010000038.1:0-1369 GCA_964653455.1 uncultured bacterium | reverse complement strand
CATGCCCGGGTAGTGCTCCAGCTCCATGATGGCCGGCGGGCTACCGGGTGCGGCGACTGGCGCCCACTCACGCACCGTGCCGACAAAGCTGACCACGGCGCCCACCTGCGGATCCTGACCACGCAAGGACGCGACCTCGGCGCCCAGGTCGAAGTCGTCCGGGCTCACGCGCACGCAGGCCAGGGCGTCTTGCAGGGCCGTGTCGTGATCGCTCATCTCAACCGCCTGTGACAGGGGGGAAGAAGGCCACTTCGTCGCCGTCCTGCACGGACTGGTCGGCACTGCACAGGGTCTGGTTGCAGGCCGTGCGCAGACCCTTGCCCAGGTCCAGCGCTGCGGCATGGGCGGGCGAGCGGCCGATCAGCCACTGACGCAGCTCGCCCACGGTGTGCGCGCCGGTGGCGGCCCAAGACAGGGTTTCAGAAGGGCCGAGTTGCTCGCGGACAGCGGCGAAATAGCGGACGGTGATGCTCATGGTGCCAAGCCCGCGCTCAGGGTTGGCGGGCAGAGAGAGAAGGTTGCACCAACTCTGCCATGGAAATGAATTTCACGGCATCGCCCGGTCGAACGATGGTGCCCGAAGGCAGGTCCACCACGCCCTCGGCCCACGCCGCCGAACTGAGCACGCCCGAGCCCTGATGCGGGTGCAGCACCACCCTGCCCTGCGCGTCCAGACGCGCCCGCAGGAACTCGCGACGCTTGTCGGGCTTGGGCCAGCTGAAATCAGAGACCAAGGACACGGCCTGCGGCAGGTGCCAGCCCTCGCCGGCCAGCAGGCCCAGCACCGGACGCACCAGCAGCAGGAAGGTCACGAAGCTGGCAACCGGGTTACCTGGCAGACCCATGTAGAGGGCGCGGCTGCCATCGGCTCGGTTGATCCAGCCGAACACGAAGGGCTTGCCCGGCTTGATGGCCAGGGCCCAGAAATCCAGGCCGCCTTCGGCCAGCACGGCATTGCGCAGGTGGTCTTCTTCGCCCACCGAGACGCCGCCACTGGTGATGATGAGGTCGTGCTGTTCGGCGGCGGCGCGCAATGCGCCACGGGTGGCGGCCAGGTCATCGGGCACCACGCCCAGGTCGCACGCCTGGGCACCGGTGGCCTGCACCAGACCGCGCAGCGTGTGGCGGTTGCTGTTGTAGATCGCACCCGGTGGCAAGGGCTCGCCCGGCATCACCAGTTCATTGCCCGTGGTCAGTACGCCCACCTTGGGGCGGCGGAACACAGTGAGCGAGGCGGCGCCCACCGAGGCCGCCACGCCCAGCGCCGCCGGCGTCAGGCGAATGCCGGCATGCAACACCGTCTGGCCCTGGGCGATGTCTTCGCCCCGGCGACGGATGTTCTGGCCAACCTGGATGGCCTCTTTGAAGT
>CAZZFK010000037.1:0-1400 GCA_964653455.1 uncultured bacterium | reverse complement strand
TTGCCGACATCATCAACTGGTGCGGGTTGTTGCCCTTCTTGCGCAAGGCCAGCCGTTGCGCCACGCCGAAGCGGTGCTGTTCATCGACGATGGCCAGGCCGAGCCGCGCGAAATCGACGCCCTCCTGGATCAGCGCATGCGTGCCGACGATCAGCTGCGCCTCGCTTGCCGTCGCCGCCAGTTGCTCGCGCCTGGCCTTGCTCTTCAGGCTGCCCGACAACCAGGCCACCTTGACGCCGAGCGGCTCCAGCCAGCCCGAGAGCTTCAGGAAATGCTGCTCGGCCAGGATCTCGGTCGGCGCCATGAAGGCCGCCTGCCAGCCGGCCGAAATCGCCTGACAGGCCGCCAGCGCGGCGACGATGGTCTTGCCCGCCCCGACATCGCCCTGCAGCAGGCGGTGCATCGGGTGCGGCTGCGCCAGATCGGCGCCAATCTCGGCCATCGCCCGCGCCTGCGCCCCGGTCAGGCCGAAGGGCAGGCTGTCGAGCAAGCGGGCGCCGAGGTTGTCGCGCGCCCGCAGCACCGGCGCCCCCTGCTCGCGACGCGCCAGGTAGGCACGGCGCAGCGACAACTGCTGGGCCAGCACCTCATCGAACTTGACCCGCCGCCAGGCCGGGTGGTTGCGCGCGTGCAGCGTGTCCAGCTCGGTGCCGGGCGGCGGGTTGTGCAGGAATTTCAGGCTGCGCGCCAGGGCGGGCAGTTTCAGGCGCTGGCGCAGCTCCTCGGGCAGGGTTTCGGACATATCGCCCGTCGCCAGCGCCTTGCCGATCAGCTTCTGCAAGGCCGAATTGGCCAGTCCGGCGGTGGACGGATAAATCGGCGTCATCGCCTCGGGCAGCGGCTCGTCATCGGCTACCTTGCGGAAGCGCGGATGCACCATCTCGGCCCCGAAGAAACCACCGCGCACCTCGCCAAAGGCCCGGATGCGCGAGCCGACGCTCAGGGCCGCCTGCTGGCTCGGGTAGAAGCTGAAAAACCGCAGCGTGATGTCGCCCGTGCCGTCCCCGGCCCGCACCACCATCTGCCGCCGCGGCCGGAACTGCAGCTCGTTGCTGTGCACGACCACCTCGACCTGCACCGGCTCGCCGCCAAAGGCCCGCTCGACCGGCGTGATGCGCGTCTCGTCCTCGTAGCGCAGCGGCAAATGCACCAGCAAATCGGCCTCGCTATGGAGGCCGATCTTGGCAAGCTTCTTGAGCAGGGCCTCGGAAGCGCGAATCGGGGGATTGCCCCCGGCCTCAGTCATCCGCCGCTTAGTCGCCCACGAACATCACGGCATCGGCCTCGACCAGCGCGCCGCGCGGCAGTTCCTTGACACCCACCGCCGCACGGGCCGGGAAGGGCTCGCTGAAATACTGGGCCATCGTTGTATTGACCTTGGCGAAGTTGGCCAGGTCGGT
>CAZZFK010000036.1:0-1422 GCA_964653455.1 uncultured bacterium | reverse complement strand
GGAGGTCTCATGGACGCGGACGAGTAGACAATATTCGAAAGAAAGCGCAGTAACAACGAACCATGAGAAGTCAGCAGAGACCATAGTAGCGCGCTAGGCGTGAAGGGTCGAACAATCGTAATTCCGAAGAAATGAGGGAAGGAAGGTCAGAGCGATGAAAGCAGAATACTGTGGAAACGCGGGCTGTCTGCAAAGTGATAGTGTGGAACACAAAGAGTATGCAGGAGCGCATAGCTTTGACAATCAGGAAATCAAAGAAACGGAAGATGCAGAGAGCCTGCTTGAAAAGATACTGTCAAAAGACAATATGAACAGCGCGTACAAGCGGGTGAAGTCAAACAAGGGAGCGGCGGGAATTGACGGAATGACCGTTGATGAAGCACTGCCCTGGTTGAGGGAACACGGGGAGGAACTCCTGGAAAGCATAAGGATGGGCAAATACAAGCCATCGCCCGTGCGCAGAAAGGAAATCCCCAAAGGAGACGGCGGAGTGAGGAAACTCGGAATACCGACAGTCATCGACCGCATTATCCAACAAGCAATAGCACAGGTCATAACCCCTATTTATGAACCGCTGTTCTCAGACGGGAGCTACGGCTACAGACCGCACAGAAGCGCACGGCAGGCTATTCAAAAGGTAAGGGACTACGCGGAAGAAGGGTACGAATACGCGGTAAGTCTGGATTTGTCAAAATACTTCGATACGCTGAACCATGACCTTTTGATGAATATGCTGAGAGAGCAAATCCATGACAAGCAAGTAATAGACCTGATTAAGAAATATCTGAAAAGCGGAGTCATGGAAAACGGAGTCGTCATCAAAACAGAGGAAGGTTCGCCGCAGGGTGGAAATCTTTCACCGTTATTGGCGAATGTATACCTCAACCGATTTGACAGGGAGTTTGAAAGTCGCGGAGTCAAGGTTATACGGTATGCGGACGACATCGTAATCTTAGCAAGAAGTCAGCGTGCTGCGGAAAGATTGCTCGAAACCAGCAGAACCTATCTTGAGAAGAAGTTAAAGCTTAAGGTAAACGAAGAAAAGAGCAAAGCGGTAAGTGTGTACTCAATCCAAAATTTTAAGTTTCTCGGCTTTACATTGGGAAGGAACAAGAATGGGATATGTATTCGCGTTCATGCAAAGTCGATGGAGAAAATGAAACAAAAGCTCAAAGCGCTGACTTCCCGCAGTCAAGGGCGAAATGTCCGAGTAGTCATGCACAAGGTGAAAGTGTATATGCAGGGCTGGCTCGGCTACTACGCAATAGCGGACATGGAGTACACAATAGACAAACTGAACGGTTGGCTCCGTAGAAGAATACGGATGTATATCTGGAAACAGTGGAAGAACTCAAAAACAAGAACAAAGAACCTGCTAAAGCTTGGAATTTCCGCAAGGTTGGCGCTATGCTATGGGAACGC
>CAZZFK010000035.1:0-1492 GCA_964653455.1 uncultured bacterium | reverse complement strand
CCGCGGCGGTCGACGGCAAGGCGGGGACGGTGGTTACGGCGTAATACTCGCTCGTGAATAGACTCTGTCGGGCGGGGCCTGCCCGATAAAAACAAACCCTCTTCGCTCGGGTACTCGCGAAGGGGGTTTCTTTTTCTCGGGCACCCGCCGTACGACGTTGTCTAGCATGAGTGGTACTCCCCTATCCCCGACCACTTGTCCGTTGCGCGGTGGCGTGGTCTGAGGGAACCGTTGCCAGGACCTGTCCGTCGTCGCGGCGGCCTGGCTGGACGAGTCTGTCGCAGGGCCTGTCAGCCGACGCAGTGGCCTGGGCGGGAAGGCTCGCGGGGCTTGCGCTATACTGAAAGCGCGGGCGGGGGCCGGTCTCCTTCCGCGAGGGAAGGGTCAGTGCGCATCCCCGAGCTCGATATCAGGACTATCATCGCCCTCCTCGTCGTCGGCAACCTCACCGTCATCCTCCTCCTCCTCGTCCATGACCTCCGGACCCTGAAAGAGTTCGCGATGAGGAGCTTCCTCCTCGGCAAGATATTCCAGGCGATCGCCTGGGCCCTCCTCTGGCTCCGCGGCATGATCCCCGATCCCTTGTCGGTCAATGTCGGGAACTCCTTCCTCCTCCTCGGCTTCGGCCTCGAATGCCACGGCCTGGCCTCGGCGGACCGAGGCGCGCCCCGCTGGAGACCGGCCTTCGGCGCCGTGGCACTTCTCGGCATTCTCGCCTTCAACCTCATCGCGGGCTCTGAGCCGAATCTCCGCGTGGCGGTCGTCTCCCTCGCCACGACCGGACCCTACGGACTCCTCGCGGCCGCCATGCTCAGCGGAGGCCGGAGTTCCTCGCTCCGCCTCGGGATCGGCGTCAGCGACCTCGTCTACTGCGCCATACTCCTCGTCAGGGCGGGCGCCGTCCTCTTCGGCGGCGCGGAACTGGGCCTCCTCACACCAGGCCTAGTCCAGTCTCTCTCCTACCTGCCCCTCAATATGGCCTTGATCGTCGGCGGCGTCGGCGGCGTCCTCCTCCTCAAGGAGCGTGGCGATTCCCTCCTCCGCGAGAGCGAGCTCAAGTACCGGAGCCTCGTCGAGCGCGCGGAAGAGGCAATCTTCATCACCCAGGACGACCGCCTCGCCTTCGCCAACCGCCGCATGGGCGAGCTCCTCGGCCTGCCCGAGCCCGAGCTCATCGGGCTCCCCCTGATCGACTTCGTCTGGCATGAGGACCGGGACCTCGTTCTCGGGCGCCACCGCGCCCGCATCGAAGGCCGCGATCCGCCCGATTCCTGCGATTTCCGCCTCCTCGCGGCCGGGGGGGAGCCTCATTGGGTGTCGGTCGTCTCCTCGACCATCCCCTGGCGCGGCTCTCCCGCCCACCTCTCCCTCCTCACCGACATCGACCGCCGCAAGCGCTCCGAGGAGCGGGTCGAGGCCCTCCTCAGGGAGAAGGAGGCCCTCCTCAAGGAGGTCCAGCACCGGGTGAAGAACAACCTGAGCCTCGCCATGG
>CAZZFK010000034.1:0-1718 GCA_964653455.1 uncultured bacterium | reverse complement strand
AAGATATTTCATCACCAGAGCCCATTGCCCGAGCGCGTAGGAAATCGCCTTCCCCAGGAGGCTCGCAGGCGCCACCTGCGCCTGCTTCCCGACCAGCCATTCGCGCATGAGAACCAGTTTCGGCGTCTGCAGCGATCGCCGCTCCGAAAGAAATTTCGATTCGTCGACCTCGCCGGACGCGAACCGGGACCGGAGCTGGTCTTCCTCATGGTACAGCGCGCCGATCATCGCCAGCATCTCGGCGGCGCCCCCGGAGTTTGGCGTGATCCTGTCCGCCTCGTGGAACTTCCTGCGGACATGCGCCATGCACCCGACATGCACGATTCCCGGGGAATCTCCGACGCGCGCGTAGCCTGCGTACCCATCGGTCTGCAGATACCCCTGATAGTCCTTCAGGAAGGCCCGCGCCACCTCGCCAGCGCGTGACGGATGGTAGTGGAAGAAGAGCAGCCGCTTGCCGTTCCGGTATCCGTGCGCGACCCACATGTACGATTTCGAGGATGCCTGGCGATTGGTTTCGTGCAGCACCTGCACCGTGGTCTCGTCCATCCCGATTACCGGGCTGGATCGCAGGTCGTCCCTGATCGCCTGCACCAGATCGCCGACCGCGCGGCCGGCACTCATCGCCAGGGAACAGAGCGTCGAGCGCCCGGTTTCCACGCCCCAGCGGGCCAGGATGCCTTCCATCCGGTAGAAGGGCTGCGCGTCGACAAATTTCGAGGTCAGGAAGAAGGCGATCGTGCCGTTGGAAAACCGCGAGCCGGACACGATCTTGGCAGGTCCCGCCGCCTGGATCACCGGATGGTCCGCAGTTCCTGTGCAGGTGGCGCACGCGCACGGCCCGTATTTCTTCATGACATGCACGTCGACCACGGCCCGGGCGGGGATGAGCCTGAGCTCCTCGGTCCGCGCCTCGCCGATTTCAGGACGAGGATTTCCGCAGGCAGGACAGGCGCGCTCGTCGTCCGACAGCGTGTGGATGATCTCGTTCCGCTCCATCGTGGCGGGGAACGGCTTGCGGCCCGATTTCTTGCGCTCGTGCGCCGCTACGGGTACCGGCGCTTTCCGGTCAGGCGTATCCGAATAGGTCTCCGCCTCGTTGAAAAGCATCGACTGCTTCGGATTTTCCGGTTCCCGTGTCTTCTCGCTTTTACGTCCGAATATCAGATGCTGCAGGGCCTGATACTTTTCCTTTTCCGCCTGCAGTGCAGCCCTGTAGCGTTCCAGTTCAGCATTGATGGTGGCATTGCTCTGCCGCAGTGCCGCCCGTTGCGACTCAAGTTCCTGATTGCGCGCAGCCAGTTCAGTCGCCTGACGGGCTTGTTCGAGTACCAGATTCTTCAGGGTCTCGATGTCGTCAGGAAGGGCTGCGCACGATGCGTCCATGCACGCCAGTATAGCATGGAACGCCTGATTTCAGGGCCTATTTCGTTACGCCACGGTAGTGTAGCTCCTGGTTTTGTGCTCCCTGAATATGTCGATTCCCTTCATAAGAAGTCTGAAGCGATCCCGGTCAAGTTCCATGAGCCCTGACTTTTTCCTGGTCCACGGGAAGGTGTCGGCTTCCAGGCGCTTGGTCCACAGACAGAACCCGGTACGGTCCCAGTACAGGATTTTCATCACCCTTCGGGTCTTGCCCAGGAACACGAAATAATTCCCGCTGCAGGGCCCGTCCGGAAGGTGTTCCTGCACGATCGCCGCCAGTCCGTTGATCTGCT
>CAZZFK010000033.1:0-1735 GCA_964653455.1 uncultured bacterium | reverse complement strand
GAAGTGGCTTTCTTCATTGCCAAGCATTTGCGCTCCAACGTGCGCGAACTGGAAGGCGCCCTGAAGAAGGTGCTGGCCTATTCATCCTTCCATGGCCGGGCCATCGCCCTGGATCTGGCCAAGGAAGCGCTCAAGGATGTCATCGGCTCGGTGCGCAACGTCGGTATCGACAACATCCAGAAGACTGTCGCCGATTACTACAAGATCAAGGTTGCCGACCTGTTCTCCAAGAAGCGGACACGGGCCATCGCCCGGCCGCGCCAGGTAGCGATGTGGCTATGCCGCGAAGTGACATCGCACAGTTTTCCTGAAATTGGCGATGCCTTCGGCGGTCGTGACCACACCACGGTCATTCATGCCGTGAAGACCATCGACAGCCTGCGCAGCAAGGAAAACGAGCTGAACCACGATTTGCATGTCTTGCTGCAAGTATTGAAAGGGTGAGGCTGTCGATAAAGCTGTGAACAAGCTGTCCGTGCTTTGTGAGTCATCTGGTGAAACCTGCTTTGTGGGAAAATTATCCGGATTTCATCCACAGGCAATCCAGAGACTTTCGCAGACGGCAAAACCCGATTCAATACACTGAAATAAAAACGAAATTTCTAGTTATCCACAGAATTGTTCCCGATATAGTCTATAAAGGAATTTAATTTATGGTTCTTATTAAAACCCAAAGAGACACGCTTCTTGCCCCGCTGCAGTCTGTGTCGGGAATTGTTGAACGCCGTCATACCCTGCCCATCCTGTCCAACGTGCTGTTGGAAAAGAAGGGCGATCGCCTGACCTTGCTGGCGACGGACATCGAAATCCAGATCACCACGACTACCCAGGGTGCCGGTGGTGACGGCGATGGCGCAGTTACAGTCGGGGCGCGCAAACTGCAGGAAATCCTGCGTTCGCTGCCGGATACCACCGAGGTCAGCCTGCTCCTGGAAGACAAGCGCCTGCAAGTACGCGGCGGCAAGAGCCGTTTCAGCCTGCAGACCCTGCCGGCTGATGATTTTCCGCGCATGACGATCAGCGAAGGTGAAACCAAGCAGTTCTCCATTTCGCAAAAGGCCTTCCGTCAGCTGCTGGCCAAGACCCAATATGCGATGGCTGCCCAGGACGTTCGTTACTACCTGAACGGTCTGCTGCTACTGGTCGAAGGAACGGAGCTGCGTGCCGTTGCCACCGATGGTCACCGCCTGGCCTTCGCCAGCGTGGCGATCGAAACCGAGCTGCCGCGTCAGGAAATGATCCTGCCGCGCAAGACCGTGCTCGAACTGAACCGTCTGCTGGTCGATACCGACGATGCGCTGAACATCACCCTGACGTCGAACCAGGTGCGCTTCGCCTTTGGTTCCGTCGTGCTGGTTTCCAAGCTGATCGACGGCAAGTTCCCGGATTACGAGCGGGTGGTTCCGGCCACCCTGAAAAACCACATGAAGGTCGGCCGCCAGACGCTGATGCAGGCCATGCAGCGTGCCGCCATCCTGACCAACGAGAAATTCCGCGGCGTGCGTGTGGTGCTCGGCGACAACAGCCTGAAGCTGATTGCCGCCAATGCCGAACAGGAAGAAGCGCAGGAAGAAATCGAAGTCGATTACAACGGCGACATCATCGATGTCGGCTTCAACGTTGGTTATCTGCTCGATGTGCTGAACAACGTGCATGCCGACGAAATTCAGTGGAGTTTCAACGACGCCAACTCGAGCGCCCTGATCACCCTGCCGGGTAATGATCGCTTCAAGTA
>CAZZFK010000032.1:0-1862 GCA_964653455.1 uncultured bacterium | reverse complement strand
GTCATCCTGATCGTTTTTGTGCTGCGCTCCTTTCTGTTCGAGCCATTCAAAATTCCCTCCGGTTCAATGATTCCGACCCTGCTGGTCGGTGACTTCATCCTGGTAAACAAATTTACCTATGGCATTCGCCTGCCCGTTATCAACAAGAAGGTCATCGACATCAACTCGCCGCAACGTGGCGACGTGATGGTTTTCCGCTACCCGGAAGATCCTTCGCTGGATTACATCAAGCGTGTCGTTGGCTTGCCGGGAGATACGGTGGCCTATCAGAACAAGAAGTTGATCATCAACGGCCAGCCAGTCCCAACCCAGAAAGCTGGGGATTATCTTCACCCCGAGCGTTTGTACTATTCCGAACAGTTTCAGGAAAAGCTGGGTGACGTAGACCATCGCGCCCTGAACGATGCCGATGCGCCGGCCTTTATTCCCGATGCCGGCCGCTTTCCGTACCGGGAAAATTGCACATACAATGCAGCCGGGGTTGTGTGCAAAGTTCCGGATGGTCACTATTTCATGATGGGTGATAATCGTGACAACAGTCGTGATAGTCGCGCCTGGGGTTTCGTGCCCGAGGCGAATATCGTTGGCAAAGCATTCTTTATCTGGCTGAACTTCAGTGATTTCAGCCGGATTGGTTCCTTCAGGTAAGGGGATATAGATGAAAAAGCAACGTGGCGTGGCACTCTCCGGGCTGCTGTTCTGGAGCGTCATTCTGGTTCTGGTTGCCGTACTCGGCATGAAGGTGTTGCCGACCTATATCGAATACACCAAGATACTGAAGGATGCCAAGGCAACGATTTCCAAAGTTGGCCCCGAATCGACGGTCGCCGATGTTCGCCGGACCTTCGACAAGTTTGCTGAAATCGACATGCTCGACTTCAAGTCGAGCGATCTGGAAGTGACCAAGGATGGCGGCAAGATCGTTATCGAGTTTGGCTACGAGAAGCGTATCCCCCTGTTCTGGAATGTCAGCTTGCTGATCGACTACAAGGGTTCGACCGCTGGGTCTTAAGGCATGACCGCGCAGTCTGTTGCCCGGAAACTCGGCCACGTATTCTCTGATGCGGCATTGCTCAAGACGGCACTGACGCATCGTAGCTTCGGAACACCCAATAACGAGCGCCTGGAATTCCTGGGTGATGGCATTCTGGATTTCGTTATTGCCGCCGCGCTGTTCCATCGTTTCCCCAATTTGCCGGAGGGCGATCTATCGCGCTTGCGAGCCAATCTGGTTCGTCAGGAGTCTTTGCATCGCCTGGCGCTTGAACTGGGCATTGGCGAAGTCCTGCGCCTGGGCGAGGGGGAGTTGCGCAGTGGTGGAGCCCAGCGCCCGTCGATATTGGCTGATGCGCTCGAAGCCCTGTTCGGCGCGATCTATCTGGATGCCGGCTTTGTCGCGGCGCAGGGAGTCATCGAGAAACTGTATGCCCCGTTAATCGATGAATTGAAGCCCGGTCACTTCCAGAAAGATGCCAAGACACGTCTGCAAGAGTGGCTGCAAGGGCGGAAAAAACCCTTGCCCCGCTATCAGTTGATGGAAACAACGGGGGCCGCCCACGAGCAGCGCTTCGCAGTGGCCTGTCACATTGACTCTCCCGCTTTACGCACCATCGGTCATGGTTCCAGTCGGCGAATCGCCGAGCAGGTGGCCGCCGAGCAGGCTTTGAAAGAACTCCTCGCATGAAAAAAATTCGCTCCGGCTACATCGCCATCGTTGGCCGTCCCAATGTCGGAAAGTCGACGTTGCTTAATCGATTGGTCGGCGAAAAGATCAGCATTGTTTCCCGCAAGGCACAGACAACGCGGCATCGCATCACCGGCATTTTGACGAATGACGATGCGCAGTTCGTCTTTGTCGATAC
>CAZZFK010000031.1:0-1979 GCA_964653455.1 uncultured bacterium | reverse complement strand
ATCAGCTGGTGGACCCCTACGGCGCGCCTCTGGCCGGCGAGCGGCAGCTTTACAAGCCTTGGGGCGAGAAGCGTCTGAGCACTTCGATCAGTCTGACGAGGGTTGGCTATACTGGGCAGTACGACCAGGCCGAGATCGGCTTGGTGTTCTACCAGGCGAGGTGGTATGACGCTTATATTACCCGCTTCACCAGCCCGGATACCATTATACCGAATCAGTATAATGTAATTGACTGGGATCGCTACTCCTACGTTCAAAATAATCCGGTCAACCAGGTGGACCCCACTGGTCATTGTGGCACAGACCCTTATGATCAATATTATGATTACGAATGTCACCAATTGGCGTTACAAATAAGTAAAGCGGAATCACAAGGCACGCCCGAGAATACCGGAACACAATATAACTACTATGATTCAGCCAGTTACAATTCGCTTCAAAAATATTATATCGAGGCTGTAAGGCCATATTTAGACATGCAAAATTTTACAGCACTACAAGCTGAATTGGTGTCCCTAGGCGATATAGATGATGTTCAAGCCCTTCAAAACATACTAGATCACGCTTTATCACTCGCACTAGGCGACTTAGATCAAGCATTAATTTATGCTGCGTCTTCGTTTTATCGTCGCGAGCTGGGCCGTTTTGGTGGTGCGACAGACTACAGTTACACGCACTTAACTCCTCAACGGTTTGGGGTCTCTGGTTTTTCAAATAGATTTGTGGGAGAGCCTAGTAATACTAACCAGCTTCAGCATTTTATTGGCGAAGCACACTTAATGGTTAGGGCTGGCGGCACCCAAATAGCGGGAAATCTCTTAGCTTGGCTTCAAGACCCAGGGAATACACCTCAGAGTGTTGCAGACAGAGAATTAGGTTACATCGCAGCGTGGTGGATTTCGCAACCTACTTCTGTGAGCACAGTAGAACTCGTTAGTATTTTACGCAATGGAAATTAGCCATGAAAACAAGAAGAAAAGCTTTTGCAAGGCGGATTTTCGCTGTGGTGATTTTTGTAATTATCTGCTTAATGTTCTTCCTGAGCATTACCAACGGTCAGGAAATGTATGATCGAGCAAGTTTTTCGCAAAAAATATGTGAAAATCTTGTGGTTTCAGGATATCTTGAGCACGAAAATTGCTACACATCGTCTAGTGTTCCAGATGTAATGAATGCATTATTTCCTTTGGGAACGGACATAACCAAAGTTCAAACAGCAATGGATGGGTTTGAATTATTATCACCTGCATCAGGAAGTTCGCCGTCTTGTAAGGAATGGGTTTCGTTTGAATATTTAATTATTCACAGATGGGCCCTCCTATTTGATGAAAGTTTTGAGTTCGTTTTTTGTAATGGAACACTTATTTCCAAGGGATGGCATGAGTAAGCTCACTAATTTCTCGCTTCGTTATATTCCCCAATTCTCTCAGCCGGATTCAGATGTACCAGAAAATCAAGGGGTGCAAGGTTTCGACCGTGATGCCTACGTCAATAACTCACCTATTAATTACAACGATCCTACCGTACATGATTGGGAGCAGATAATCTACACCTAGACAGGGTCAATGCCGAGGAGTATGTGGACACCTCTACCTGAACCTAAAGACATTCTTAGAGGTTACAATTTCCCAGGCCAACCTCAGACCTTCAACGGCACTCCTGAAGAATTTGAGCTGTATCTCAAAAGCAAAACACTTGAGTACTATAAGATGTATAGCTATACCTACGCCGGTGCGAACCGCTTAGCCATGCACACCGGCGGCCAGGCGGTGGAAAGAACCCTGGTGGCCGACACGCGCTACAACGCCATGGGGCAAGCTGTGTTCCAATCTGTGCCGTATGCTTCGGCTTCGAGCGCAAAGTACATTACTCCCGATCCGACCCAGCCCGGCGCCGCCACCACCTACGACTTCCTGGGGCGTCCCTCCATCCTCTCGGCCCCCGATAACACCCAGACTGTGTACGCCTACAGCCACTAC
>CAZZFK010000030.1:0-2381 GCA_964653455.1 uncultured bacterium | reverse complement strand
AAGTGTTTTAAGCTCATCCGGTGTCATCAGCGGTCTTTGGATCATCTGCAGGCTTTGGCTGGGATCATTTTTTCCTCTGCTGATAGACCCGGACATGACGGTCTTGTTGCCCAGCGCCCTTGAGAGGATATCTGCACTCTCAGAGTTTGGGGCAAAGCCGCCGAACAGAATGTCTTGGCAGTTATCGATGATGATGGCACTGCCCTCTTTGCCGTAGTTTTTCTCAAGCTGTGCAAAGGATTGAATGATCGGTACCATAGAAATCCGGCGAGAACGTCCGGCTGAGAACATCATTTCCATCGATTGAATTTTTGGAATGGTTCCGATCTCATCAGCGAAGATCATCACCCGGTTGGGGAGCTTGCCGCCGTATTCATCAGCCACCGTCAGCATCTCCCGATAGAGCTGCTGCAGGAACAGAGACACCATAAAATATTTCGTGTTATCTTCCTCCGGCAGAATAATGAAAATGGCGCACTTCTCCTTACAGAAGGTTTCGGTGTCCAGCGAGCTGTCAAAACAGAGAATTTGCTCCATTTCCGAATCCAAAAACGCATTGAGGCGGGACATGGCGGTGGACAGCACCGAGGCCATTGCTTGGTCGGCGGTGTTGAGGGCTGCACCGGCAAACCATTTTGCCTTATGGTCGGAGGGCAGTTTGTCCATCAGCAGCTGGAACTGGCTTTTGTTCTTCACCGGTGAGGGAGCGAGCAAATCCTGTATCATCTTAAACACCGATATGATATGCCGCTTCTCCGGAGGGCAGTATTCCGCAATCAGCAGGATGACGGATGTTAGCAATCCCTCGGCGGCATCGTAGAAGAAGGCGTTTTGACCGTAGCTGCTGGCATCCTCACCGTTGCTGGTGATGATGGTCTTTGCGGTGATTTTGGCATACCTCTCAGCTTTCGCTTTCAGAGCGAGGTTATCGGGATTCTTCATGTAGGCATCCATATAGCGGTTGACCAGCTGCAGATTGTTGTCGCCGTCCGAGCGTGTGGGATTGCGCAGATCCAATACGGAAATTTTGAAGCCATAGTAATCTTTGGCGATACCTGCGTAGTTGCGGAACAGATCGCCCTTGGTGTCGGTGCAGAGGAAACTCATACCGGAAGCACAGGCATATTCGATATTGGGGTATAAAAAGTTGGCGGTTTTGCCGACACCGGCAGCACCGATCATGAGGCAGTGAATGTCGCCGTCATCAATGAGGGCGATAGTGGCGCCTGCCTTTTGCTTGCAGCCTACCACAAGCCCCTGCAAAGCGGGCAGATTTTGCCCACGCCGCCATTTCTCCGGTTCATAGGGTACATGTGTGTATGTCTTTTTAATCTCGCCCTCGGTGGCGAAACGGGCGGTACCGTGCTGACCGTCACCCACCGTCTTGGACTTGATGCCACTGAGGGTGTAATAGTGTGCTAAAAGAGAAAGGCCGCCGATGACGGAGAACATCACGGCGACCACTGCTATTAGGATAGTTACTTGTGAGGGCATAGGGGTTCTCCTTTCCGGCAGACGGCTCATGACAAACACAGGCCGCACTGCTCTTGTTTTTTCTCTGCCGCTTGCTGAATGGAAAGCTCCGCAAGGACAGCGCCCTTTAAGCATTCGGATGCCAGCTGTTCATAGTGCTCCGCACGGCTTTGTTTTTCATACTGTGTTTCTATTTGGGAGCATGAAAAAAGCGGCACCAGAGTATTTCTGATGTCGCTCAATTTGTTTTCCAGCCTGCCACGATTTTGGTAAGGTTTAAATCCATAGTTCAAGCGGCTGTTCACAGTAGATAAATCCCGGCTGTGACCGATGCTTTTGTATTCCTTAGAAGCGGCCAGCACAGAAAGACTGGCCAGCTCTATCAGTGAATCTTTTATATGCTGAGGATTATCTTTGCAGTTTTGCAGGATATTTCGGAACACAATAGCGGAGCAGTCAGCACTTGGATGCTCTCGTGCATACCGATTGATTTCTTTACATATCTCGTCCCGGAGTAACAGTTGAGGATGTTCTTCAGCAGGAATAGGAGTAAATCCACTTTTTGCCTTTAAATCCTCATTCCAGTCCTTATATTTGGATTGTGCCTGACCTACTGCAGGCTGACCCTGCTCTATCAAAGTGTCGTAGATGCGCTCGGCAGCTTCGATGCCTGCGGTATCATGGTCGAGGCACAGCACCACATGGTCGAGCTGCGGATATAACTCCAGCAGTTTGAGGATGGGCTTTTCCGACACACCGTTCAGCGCCACATAGCTGGCGCTTTTCCAGTTGTGCGGATGCAAGCTGATGTATGAAAGCATATCTATGGGAGCCTCGAATACCAACAGCCGGTGTGGATAGGGATTTTTCGAGAGGTAGTGGAAGCTATAAGCCGGATCACTGCCCTC
>CAZZFK010000029.1:0-2425 GCA_964653455.1 uncultured bacterium | reverse complement strand
AGTAGTTGTGGCACGAATCGCGCCAGGCCATTTCGCAGGTCAAGCGTATGTTAGCACGACGCCGCTTCGCGGCGCGAAGTAAAGATAGTAGGCCTTTTATTGGTCCCTTAGTGCTGGATAAAGTACAAACAACCACTTGATAAAGAGCACGGTAAATAGTATTATAATAACAGGGGAGGAGCGTATGGCAAATGAAATAACTGCCAATGACCTTAAGGTAAAAGGAATTACAGCAATTGATGATATAACCTCTGATGGATATGAAGCTGTAATTACTGTCAGGGGAAAACAAAAGTATGTTGTAATGACAATTGACGAATACAATAAACTCAGAGAATACGAGCTTGCTGGTGCAATTAGTGAAGCAAAGGAAGATATAAAAAAGGGGAAATTCAAAAAAGGATCAGTTGAAGACCACATGAAGAGACTAGAAAATGTATAGCATCATATTTACTGAATCATACGAAAAAAAAGCTAAAAGGTTTTTGTCAAAACACCCAGAATTAAAAGGGCAATATGAGAAAACCCTAAAACTGCTTGAGCTGAATCCTAATCACCCTTCATTGAGGATTCATAAAGTAAATATTCAAGGGAATGAAGTGTTTTCCGTTTCAATAAATATTTCCTATAGAATTACTATAGAGATACTTATTGATGAACTTGAAATTATACCAATAAACATTGGAAGCCATGATGATGTTTATAGAAAATAATATATCTTTTTAGAAACGCTGTAATAATAGTAATGACGTAGAATAATAAAAAGAGTTTTTGCTAACAATCGCTTCAACCTGACTCAGGGTATCGTCATGGTTCCTGCTGGGAGTCCTGGTGCAGGAACCACGCCAATGCCCTTCGCAGGTTAAGCGTATGTTAGGCGGACCCTTCGGGCTGAATGAAATGAATAGTCGAAGGCCATAGATTTCGAAAACAAGAAACGTTATTTGGAGAAAGAAAATGGAAAAAATAAACGAGGCAACTAAACTAGCTGCTAAAATACTACAAGAGAACACAGAGTACATAGTTGCTAGGAATATTATTGATGCAATTTTCGAACAAACGAAAAGTAGTGCCTCAAGAACATCTATAAGGCTAACCGTTATAGATTCATACTATTCGACTAACATGTCAAAACGAGTATTTGGACTGAATGATTTGTCAGAGGCTATTGAGAAAATTGGCACCGATAAAGAAATTATGCTTCAAGCCAATCAATACCTAAAAACTGGCAACGGTAAAATTCATGACTTACTAAAGGCGGAGTACGGGATTAGGAAATACGGGAAAAAGGCTGGCGAGGCCCGATCATTGATATCCAAATATTTGTACTTCTTAATGGGCCACAATTTTCCAATTGAGGACTCTCTTGTTAAAAACTATGTTAATACCATATTTCATTACTTTAATATATCCGAGATCGATACAGAAAATTTAATAGTTGAAATTGCAAAAGCAAGCAATGAACAAGAATGCTCATATGATGAAATGGATAATCTCCTATGGTTGTTTGGAAAAATGATAAACGGATCACTTTCATTGATAGTAAAAAAGGACGTCTATTTAGAGATAATAAGAGCCTTTAGAATGACAGAGAAGATTTCTAGCAAGGAATTTGATAAAATGCTATCAGAGAAATTGAGAAAGAAAACAGAGCTTGACAAGATTAGGCGCTACATGTCAAGTGATTTGAATGATTTTCTCAAATTCTGCAAAGAAGTAATGGTAGAATAAGTAATAATTGAGAATATGCGCCTAACAACTGCTTCAACCTGACAATCTGCCCTGTCATGATTCCTGCTAGAATATTGCCGCAGGAATCACGCCAGGGCAGATTGCAGGTTAAGCGTATGTTATGTGGACGCCTTCGGCGCGTGTTGATAATCAGTTGGAATATACATGTTGGAATTAATTCAATTTAAGCATGAACATTGGGAATCCTGTTACCAGGATTGGTTCGACATTGATACACAAAGGGGTTTTAATTTTATTCCAACCTGGCATGATATCGCTGAATATATAAAATTAATGGAAAACCACAAATACATTATAAATGCAATGATTTCTGATAATGGCATAATCTGTGGCCATATCACGGTGTCAGATAAAGAGTATTCTGATATTGCAGTATGGATCTTTAAAAAATATAGAAAAAGAGGAATAGCAAAAAGCGCAATTATAAATTTAATAAATGAATTAAGAGAAAGACTTAAATGTAGTTATCTATATGCTGGGATATATAAAGAGAATGACATTTCTATGCATCTATTTAGGGAGCTTGGATTTGAGTATTATGGACAAGGTGAAATAGAAAGAGAGATATTTACTGGTAAAGAAACATATCAAGTAATATATAAAAAGGAATTGGTGAGGGAATGGAATTTCACATAACAATCGCTTCGACCTGACTCAGGGCATTGTCATGGTT
>CAZZFK010000028.1:0-2438 GCA_964653455.1 uncultured bacterium | reverse complement strand
GGATCAAAGCCAGGAGGCGATCGAGTAGCTCTGGCGTGATGGCATCAAGATGAAGCCGCTGCTGTTCGGCCCAGACTTGGCGGGTGTAGGCAAAGTTGATGGTGTGCCAGGTCGCGAGGTTGAAATAGATGCTGGCCGGCATTTCCCGACCACTCTTCAACTGGCTACGATGCCCCAACAGGGGCATGACCTCAGCCAAGCTCAGCTGTTTGTCAAAATCGGTGCCACCGATGTGGATGCCGTCGTTGGCCAAGACATCGTTCCATCGGTCAGCTGCTTGTGCTCGCTTCGGGGAAAGACGAACGATGGAGAAATCGGAAGTGCCACCGCCAATATCGGCTACCAGAACCACTTCCTCCCGGGCAAGGCCGGTCTCGTAATGGAAGGCCGCGGCGATCGGTTCATACTGGAAACTCAACTCCTTGAACCCCACCGCACGGGCAATATCGCCCAAGGTCGCCTCGGCCAGCCGATCAGCGGCGGTATCGTCATCCACAAAATGCACGGGGCGCCCGAGAACGGCCTGATTGAAAGGGCGCCCGCCGTGCGCTTCCGCCCGCTCCTTGAGGGTGGCGATGAACTGGGTAAGCAGATCACGAAAGCGAATGGGGCGCCCCTGGACTTCGGTGACCCCGTCAATCAGGCTGCTGCCCAAGAGGCTCTTGAGGGAGCGCATCAGACGTCCTTCATGGCCGTCGAGGTAGTCCTGAAGACCTGCCCGGCCGAAGCGAACTGAATTTTCCTCGGCGTTGAAGAAAACGACAGAAGGCAAGGTCGGCTTGCCGTCTTCAAGGGGAAGTAGCGTTGCTTGCTGCGGCCTCAGCCAGCCGACTGTTGAGTTGGATGTGCCGAAATCGATGCCGCAAGCATGGGCTGAAATAGGTGAAACCATTTGGGGGCTTTGGGGGTGGGGCGGCGATGCTACTGGGCTGTCCCTGGGCTGTCCAGGATATCAAGCCTGAGGCTAAGTTCTGAGTCGGTGGGTGATCAACGGGAGACTAGATCTGATGCGGGGGATTCGATGAGGGAGTGACTCAGTTGCCTTGCATATTCAGAAGGTAAGGCGATGCGGATAATGAAAAACGGCCCGGTTGCCCGGGCCGAATTCTTGTCCAGTTTTTGTCCAACTGAATGTGCGTGTGCACCATAGTATGAAATTCACACCTTCGGTATTTCAAGGCTACCGGCTCTAGGTAAGCACCAAAGGCTGAAATCAACGTACCCTAATGGTTGAAACTGTCTTAGGCGATTTACGCATAGACTGAAATTTTGGTTTTGAGTGTTGAGTTCCTAGGGAACGAGGCTGGCCTGTTAGCAACGCTGTAAGAATAACTTGGGTCTTCAGTTTTAACTGACCCACTGCGCGGTGCGGCCGGTAGGTTCCGGCCAGAAGCGGTAATTGATTGCCGCCAGTAAGCTGACACTCAGATGGTCGTCATCCTGCACGAAGGTGAATACGACGATTGGCTTCAGGCGTCGGCGGCCAACAGCCGCGAGTTCTTACGCCAGTACCCATCGGATGAGTTGGCGGCCGTGGCTGTGCTCCGCTGACGTTAGTGCATTAGCCGACCAGCTTGGCCAGCCGCAGTACGTGCGCATTGGCGTTACTGGCATCTGCGAAGCGGGGCATGTCGCATCCCGTCAGAGCGCGGGCAATGAGTGCCACCGCTGCGCTGCGTGATAATCCTGACCGACAGTGCACGACTAGCCGCCATGCTTTCTCGCTCTCGTGCAATTCCCTTAAGAATTGAGTCATCAACTCGACATGTTGCGCCGTGCATAGCGCTTCCGGCGGGAACCCCCATTTTGCCGCCTCTGCAAGGTCACAGTCGAGAAACTCCAAACGGAGCCACGTCGAGTGAGCGACTAGCTGGAGTGGCGCCATCTCAGCGGGGTCGCCAACCGAGATAACTGCTAGGTCGTTGGCGGGCGCTACTGTCTTGAATGCGTCACGGGATATGAAATCGACTGTGCGCAGCATACCGAGAGCCTATCTGGTGTTGTAGGGTATTGACCCTAGCATCGCTCCGCTTGCCGCACTAGGTGTCAACAAAATGCGTTATTTGCCAAGTCCAAAAGCAAAAGGCCCCGCACAAGGGCCTTTCAGTGCCAGCTAACGTTAGCGTTTACCTTTCTTCTTCAAGGGTGCGGAATCGTATTCTGTTGACCATGCGAATCGCATCCAATCTGACGGGCTCGAATCGGCCAGAACCGGAAATTGCGTACCCAACAAACCAAGGTCCGCAATCCATAACAAAAGAGTCACTGGACTTTGTTCAATAATTCGATAATACTTGAATCATGGAAACCTTAAACGCCGCTGAACTTCTCGCCGCACTGGGTCATGAGTACCGTCTGGCTATCTTTCGACTTCTGGTTGAAGCCGGTCCGGACGGCATCAACGCCAGTGCGATTGGCGAGCAACTGGGAATGGCGCC
>CAZZFK010000027.1:0-2714 GCA_964653455.1 uncultured bacterium | reverse complement strand
CAGGCTGTGTTATGCTCTCTATGGTCAGGCTGTCTCCATCTGCATCCACGTCGTTCTCCAGGACGGATACAATGACTGAAGAGCCCACATTTACCTCGGCCTCATCATCGACTGCATCGGGGGCTTCGTTGGTGCACCCGAGTTCGAAATTTATAAAGCCCATATCGTAGTGTCCCTCGATATCAGGGTTACCATTCGCAATGTCCTCAAAACCATAGCCCGGGCGATCGAATATAACGTAAGCTATCGCGCCTGGATCACCGCACTCGCTGTTTGCCCACTCCTCATCATATGTCATCAAGGTGAAGGAGCCATCCGGGTTCAATGTGAGATCGATGCCCATCAGGCCGAGATAATCAACTTCCATTATGAACAGGCTGTCTCCATCAGGGTCCATATCATTCCCGAGCACTCCGGGGGCTTCCACCGTCAGGGGAACTCCTATATACATAGTGTAGGGGCCGTCGTCCACTGCATCGGGCGGGCAGTTCACTGTGACTGCCACCGTGGCTGTATCGGTCAGCTGTCCATCGGATACGGTGTAGGTGAAGCTGTCGTCATCGCATGAGCTCCCGGTGGAGGTGTAGGTGACCGTACCGTTTTCGTTATCTACGACAGTTCCCATTGCAGGCTGTGTTATGCTCTCTATGGTCAGGCTGTCTCCATCTGCATCCACGTCGTTATCCAGGACGGGTACAATGACTGAAGAGCCCACATTCACCTCGGCCTCATCATCGACTGCATCGGGGGCTACGTTGTCCTCGACGCACGCTACGTTGATGATTACCTCAGCCGTATCCGAGCCTCCCTGGCCGTCGAGTAGGCTGTACTCGAAGGAGTCGGTGCCGCAGAAGTCCGCAGTCGGTGTATAGGTGAAGGAGCCGTCCGCGTTCGCAACGACATAGCCGTTTTGAGCCATAGCGATCAGCACAGGATTTATGGACAGGCTATCTCCATCGATGTCCACATCGTTCTCAAGCACTCCGGGAGCGTCCACCGTTAGGGGCGTGTCCTCGTCGGTGCTGTAGGAGTCGCCAGATGCAACAGGTTCATCGTTGACGCAGCTCACTGTGACTGTGACTGTCCCCTCGTCCCAGCTGGCCTGGTCGCAGATGCCATCGGTCAACTTGTAGGTGAAGCTGTCAGTTCCGCAGAAGTTCGCATTCGGCGTGTAGGTTAATGTTCCGTCCCCGTTCTGGGTCACGACGCCGTTTGCTCCATTGGCGAAGGATCCGACAGACAGGGGATCATTCTCAATATCCTGATCGTTAGCCACTACCGGTATGGCAACTGAGCCGTCCTCGTCTACGGTTGCACTGTCATCCGTCGCCGTGGGGCAATCGTTGACGCATGCCACATTGATGCTCACCGTGGCCGATACGGGCGTGTCGCATATGCTGTCGGTCACATTGTAGCTGAAGCTGTCAGCGCCGCAGTAGTCCGCATCCGGCAGGTAGGAGAAAGAGCCGTCGGCGTTCAGGACGAGCAAGCCGTGCTCGGGCTGAGTGTTGCTGACAATGGTTATGGTATTTCCCTCTTCATCGGTATCGTTTGCGAGAATTCCCGTGACTGCAGGGACTACCAGCTCTGTGTCCTCGACCGCCTCGTAGGCGTCGTTCACGGCCACAGGGCAGTCATTGCACTCGACATTTATGTCCGCTCCAAAGTACATCGCCCAGTTCTTCTTCTCCCTTATCAGAGTGCCGTTGGCCCAGGTGCTCTCCTCCTGACCGTTCTTGGAGACTACACCGTGGGGGGCGAGGTAGAAGGCGTCCTGGACAACAGTCCCGTCATTCTGGGGCCCGCATGGGTCCACGTAGCCCGTTGGGTAGGGGACCTGGAAGGTGTACGCAGTGACACCGCCGAGGTTTTCGACCTTGTAGGGAAACGATCCCGGTGCCGAGTTTGTCGGAGGTACTGTGCCGACGTAGAGGTGGGCATCTTCCAGCAGCCAGCCATCGCTGGTCGTATATGTGACATCTATCGCATCGTTTCCGGATGCATCCTTTACCAGGTCGATAGAGACCAGTCCGATTTCTTCATTCTGTCCGGCGAGCAATGTCGCCTCTGTGTCGCTCGTGCAGACGCACCCTGCCGCATTGCACTCCGGGCAGACTGCGCCTGCAGAAGATATTAAGCCGATCACAATTGCTGCTACGAGCAATATTACGTGTTTATATCTGTAGGTCATATAGCATCACCAAAGTTCAGGCCACTGGCCTTGACTTAATCATTAAATTGCAATTGGTCTGTTTAGTATTTAAGCGAAACTTAATTTTGAATCATAAGGGCAGGTATGAAGAAACGTCATTCTGGATCTAAAGTACTTATTTATGATAAGAAACTAAAGACCTGAATGGTGTTGATCTCAGTATTTTGAATACTTATGACTGGCATATTCAATTTTGTCTTTGCCCATGAAAAAGATATTTTCGTTATGCTCAGACGCTTCCTTTTCCGCGCGGGACTAGATGGGAAGTTTTATTCACACCAAATTTCCTCGCGCACAAGAGCTTCGATATGGATCTGCTGCCTTAAAAGAAGCTGAATATTCTGGTTATGCAAAAATTTTTTTCCGAAATTTATTTGTACCTTTTAACATTTGGATATTATTAATTGTTTCACGATTGGAGGGATTGTCCTATACGCCGTGATAAGCTGGATATACTCAAGGATATTCTTGCGATATGCAATAAAAGGCGAGCCAAGAAGAC
>CAZZFK010000026.1:0-3175 GCA_964653455.1 uncultured bacterium | reverse complement strand
GCAGTTAGCCGACATTCGAGGTTGGGACATTGACCGGCCGCTATCGCTGCAGAGCAGGCACCGACGAAGCAAGGTCGACTGAAGGCGTCACAGAGCGTTTAGGCGCACTTGCCTTAATGGTTGCTGGGAACAGCGCTGCTTGACGGCACGATTCCGCCCCAGCCACACCACTTCAATCAACCAAGTCATCACCCGCCACATCGACAACTGGTGCGGCCAGGGCATCCAACGACTCGATCTGACTCAATCCCGGAAGGGAGTCCATCGTAATGCCCTGAAGCTCCCCCACCACCGTGGTCATGCTCTTGGATGCACGATCAATCTGCACCTGGCGCCGCGCCCAAATTTTCTGCATCGCCCGCTTCTCGGCTTCCAGCTCGGTTTGCATCGTGGCGAAGGTATCCAGCACCGTTCGCATACGTTGGGCGAATGTCGGGCTGGCAAGGTAGTTGTAGAGCTGCTCGATCTTTTCGCCCCGGCCAACATTGGCCTGCCGCAGCTTGTGCGACTCCAGAATGATGACCCGGAGTGTCTCGGCCATCGGGCGCAGCACTTGCGGTGAAATCACCCAAATATCGCCGATCCGCGTGAATGGCTCTGTCACCCCCTTGGGCATCACCGTGGTCACCAGAACCGCAAGCTCGGCCTTGGCCTCCTGTTGATCGTCTTTGAGCTTCTGCAGCCACTTGTCCGACCAGTTCTCTGCTCGCTTGGCCTCCCAAATGATCCGGCCTGCCGTGATGCCGGCTGGCGTACGGACGGTCTGAATCACGTCGGCGCCACGCACGCCTTTCTTGACCTCTTCGATCAAGTCATGGAAGAAGCTCGTTGAGAGTGACTGCTCCACCTCCAACTCCAGCACCTCGCCCTGCAACTGCTGTGAACCCTGCTCCAGCTTGCGGCGCAAGTCTTCGTTGCTCTTCTGGGCGTCCTCAATCTTCTTCTTCCACTCCGCCTCCATGAGCGCAAAACGCTCCGCCTCACGCTGCGACACCACGGCCGTGATCCGGCTGCGCTCGTCATCGAGCTTGCGTTGCAGGTCCAGCTCCAGATTCTTCTGCTGCTCCTCCAGCTCCTGCTTCTGCCGGCGCAGCGCAAGCTCCTGAGCGCGGAAGTTTTGAAGCTCCAGGTTCTTGCGCTGAAGATCCTCCTCCAACGCGACGCGGGCCTGCTCGGCTTCGGCCACAGCGTTGGCCCGTGCCTCCGCCCGGATCTTCTCGATCGACTCCTGGACAGCTCGCTCAGAACGCTTCGCCGCAGCCACCTGCTCCTGCAGCATGGCAATTTGTTCCGCAGCCATCTGTGTTGCCTTGCGCTGTGCCTCCTGTGTCAGATGAGCCTCCAACTCAGCTCGGCGGCTTTGCAGCAGCGACTCGAACTCCTCGGCATGCCGGTCAATCGTCTGGCGCGTGATGCCCTCACCGAGGATGAAGTCGTGGGCGCACTTGGGGCAGACGATATGCTCGTCCGCATTCAGGATGATCTTGTGGTCGTGCATAGGGCTTGTGCAAAAGGTCTGGTGGGGCGCAAAGGATTGATCCTGAGTCAGCCAAAATCAGCGAAGTCAGATGCTTTCAAATCACTGCAGCCATTCAGAATGTCAGTGGCCAGTGCGCGTTTGGAACTGAGCAGCGCATCCAGCCTCACATCAAAGCTGGGGTATCGATCACTGACGACACCCGGGTAGTAAACGGTGACGGTGCGTGTTTGGCCGATCCGGTACGCGCGCGCCGTGGCCTGATCTTCCTTGGCAGGGTTCCAGGTCCGAGTGAAATGGATCACATGGTTGGCCGCCTGGATGTTGACACCAAAGCCCACAGCCAAGGGCGACAGGATGATCACATTGAAGCCAGAGGAATTCTGGAAGGCATCGATCAACTGCTGCCTGTTGTCCACTGCGCGCGGGTCAGCAGACGTATCACCATTGACGATGCTGGCAGCAATGCCAAAGAACGCTGCGACCACGCGCTGCAACTGCAATTGCAGCGAGCGAAACTCGCAAAAGATGATGACCTTGTGTTGGCCTGCAGTGTCCGCAGCGAGCGCTTTGAGCCGGTCCACGAGCCAACCCATCTTGGGTGACTCATTCACGATCTTGTCGATGGGTGTTTTGTGGCTGTCAGGGTCCGCATGCCCATGTGGATCCGAACAAATCTTTCGAATCGCAAGCAATGCCTGCAACTGTGACGACGGATTGGTCTCCCTTTGCTCACGCAGCGTGTTGAGAGCCTCTTCATACAGCCGTTGCTGGAACGCTGACATCGGCAACATCTTGCAGACCGCATCTTCCACCGGCTTTGGAAGGTCGGTCGCCACATCCGTTTTGAGTCGATGAAGAATCTGAGGCTGGATCAGTGCACGCAGTTCCTCAACCTTGGCCAACTGCTCTGGCGTCTTGGCCTCAATGGGCTGACGGTAGGTGCGAGAGAACTGGCTCAACGCACCCAGCATGCCTGGTTGCACAAAGTCGAACAGGCACCAGAGATCGGCCAGCGTGTTCTCCACCGGCGTGCCCGTACAGGCGATGCGAAACCGAACTTTCTGCTTCTTCGCCGAACGGGTCACCAGTGCCGCCGGTGTCTTGATCTTCTGAGCCTCATCACAGACCATGATCGACCAGGACTGACCCGCCAAGGCGAACTCCAGATCGCGCATCGTCTCGTAAGTGGTCAGCACCAATCGGGCATCACCCACCCAGCCCTTCTTCAACAACCGAGTGACGCCCTGCGCTTTCAGCTCAGCATCCAGCTCGTGCTTGCCCACACGCATAGATTTCAGCGTGCTGCCGTACAGCATCAACAAGGGCAGCGTGCCTGGCAAGAAGAAGCGATCCAGCTCATTGCGCCAGTTCTCCAGCAGCGCGACGGGCGCAACCACCAGGGCCGGCGGCAGATTGGGGTCAGCCTCAAAGCAGCTGGCGATGAAGGTGAGCAACTGCAGCGTTTTGCCCAGCCCCATGTCGTCTGCCAACACCGTGCCGCGGCATCGGTCTGGCGAGGCTTCCCACAAATGCTGAAGCCAAGCCACCCCGGTGTGCTGATGCGCCTTGAGCTCAATCCCAGGCCGCAGGGACCGGGGCAAGACAGGGGCTCGGTCGGCAGGCATTTGCAGAGAGTCCGCGCGTGCCTCGGTGTAGTCGATCTCCTCCAGGTTGCGCTTGATGACCAGGCGCTTC
>CAZZFK010000025.1:0-3396 GCA_964653455.1 uncultured bacterium | reverse complement strand
TGATCAGCGTGTTCTTCTTCTATATGCTGCTGTCCTCCGATCAAACGGTGCACACTTGGCCGATGTTCCTGGGCTTCGGGATAGCCTATCTGTGGAACACCTTCAGCAGCGTCATACCCGAAAAGTGAATCATGGTTTTACCGTCGCGCCAACGAAGAGTGCGTGGGAGTCGTCCAAACTGAATAACGATATCCTGACCGCCATCTCTCCTATGTCGATGGACAGGCTATCTCTCAATCCTTGCGATGGGACCTCCATCCTATCATGGTACACCGGTCCAGAGACCCATGGCGCACCGGTCTGGAGCAAACGTGCTAGGTCCCAAGCATAAACATCCTCCATACTGGCTAAGAAAGGAGCCTCGATGGGGCCTCCCATAACTAACACCCTTCCATTGCCCATTGGCACCGTGGCCGTGGTGGTCAGCTTTCCATCGCTTGAAGTGTGACCTAGCACCTTTCCCGAATACGATAGGACGTCCGCCACGGACAAACCATTTACTGAGTACAGGGTCCTAAGTCCCAAGGCATTCGCGAATGACCCATCCACGACTTTTCCATCGTATGGGAACAGCACGTGATCGATCTCGAGCGACCCACCAGGACTTAGGAACGGTATACATCCTGGACCTATCGCGACCAATAATCCACCTGCCCTGACCCAACTCTCGAGCATGAGACCCATGGTATCGTTGATCTCGCTGGCGATCACAAGGGTTCCGTTTCCAGCAGTGAGAAATGAGCTCAGTGCACGTTCATCGATCGTGGTGACCTCAGATGATGAACCAATGTTCTCCAATTCAGCGCCAAGATGGTCCACCAGACCTTGCACGTTCGCCGGGTCGCTGTTGGGGGGTCCGCTCCTTTTGGTCAATAGTATGGTTATGTCGTCCGACCGATAGTTGTCCACCGTTATCGCCACTATCGCTGATGGATATGAATGGGCGGACGAAGGCATGGAATAATCGACCGTCAATATATCGTTGGAAATCGTCACTTGTAAAGAGGGAGGCTCCTGCCCTCCACCGTACACCATGCAGACAGAGGTGACGAACATGGCTGCCATGAAAAGTGCTGCCGCGATCTCAGTCCTCAAGGGCCCCCCTCCTTACGATCTTGCGTATCAAACGCTCCACGGGATCCCATTTGGGAGGAGTGACCACGGACAGAAGCACAAAGAACCCTAGGCCACCAAGGACGCTCATAACGATAGCCCTCCCCATCTCCGTGCCTATAAAGAACGATTCAATGCCTTGATTGATCATATGAACCGATGGCCATCCTGCATAATTCGCTAGCGGGTAGAGAAATACCAGACCGGACTGTAGACAGAGCAGGTATAGAAGGCCTAGAACCGAGAGAATGTACATTTTATGGTGCATCCGTCCATCGGACGAGTAGAACACCAGCATGAGGGGGAATAGCCAGATCAAGTGCTGAGGATTGGTCACTGATTGGGTCGCCAAAACGACAGTGGTCACAGCGAGGGCGGTGTAGAGAGGTCGGCCTTCGACAGGCGCCTTCCAAATGATAATTAGGGTTACCAGCACAGTTATTGCGATCCCCGATACTAGAATTATTAATCCGAAGGGGATGCCCTCACCCGACCCACCACCACCTCCAGCGATCGCACCCAATAGGGGCGTTAAGAACCAAGCATTCATACCACCGACAGATGAGTATGTGCCCCGCCTTAGAATGAAATCCAAAAATGAATTGGAATTCAATAAAAAAGGAAGAATGACGACCAGACTGATGGCGCCTCCAGCGACGAAAGCCGATATAGGCCTGAGCGCCTCGCCCAACCTGCTCCCCCTCAGAGAGATTATGAAGGATGTGAGCAGGATTATTCCGAAGCTGATCACAAGGTATGCGGGAAAGAGTTTTAACAGGACGCCTACCCCTAGGAATGCACCGCTCAACAGGTATTTCTTTTCCATGAAGCTCATCACACCGATGAGGGCGAAGTAAGCAGCGAGCACATCGAACTGGCCGTGCACAGAACTGACGAAGATGACCAATGGGTTCAGGAACCATATCAAGAACACCCTTTCTGCGGAGACCGAACCCTTCCTTGCTTCGACGATCTTATAAAGAGAAAGACCGACCAGCACATCACCGAGGATTATCGGCAGTTTGAGTACGACATTGAATGTAGGCGAGGTGATGAATGGAACCAGCATTTTAGTGGCGCGGGACACCTCGACCATTGATGGCACGAAAATGCCAAATGAATTGGGGTCCACGAACTGAGCGACCACCCAAAAGAGCGGGTAGTAAATGACAGAGAAGAGGGGAGGGTAGGTGAACAGAACATTTCCATAGGGGCCGGTCCCGGCCAGGGTGCCGACGACGGCCCCATAGAAAGGATACGCATCGTATGGATAGGAAGTGAAAGGGGATAGGAGCAGCCGGATCATCAACCCGATTATCAAAAATTTTAAAACCGTTGGGGAGGGTGCTACGAACCGCTTCAGATCGCCCATCGCCCCCTTTAACACCCTAACTCACCTCCCATCGATCATCCATTTGACCGCGTGGATGTAACCTGTGAAATACTGACGAAAGGACCCTTTGGCCTTTTGCACGCTTATGAGAAAGAAATAGTACGGTAACAATATCAAGGTCTGTCCCAGGAAACAGGTGATGAACCGGAAACCCTTCTTTCTCTTGGCGACCATCATAAGCATGTTCCTGCCGTAGTAGTACGAACGATAGGGGGTCATCAGGTTGGTCCCTACGACCCCGGTGGACAGCGACACCTTGTGCTCCGCCGTGGCCTTGGGCACCAGCCACGAGCCGTAACCTTTCTCCTTTGCCCTAAGACAAAGGTCCAGGTCCTCGGCGTAGATGTCGAAGTCCTCGTCAAAAAGACCAACATCCCGGAAGACCTCCGCCTGGACCATCATGGCGCATCCGGTGATGTAATGCACTTCACGCTCCACGTCCCCCCCGTCGTCCGGTAGGTCCATCAGGGGATGGGTGGAAAATCCCAGAAGGTCGTTGAAGTGCCCTCCGTTGAACCACATGACGTCCGTCCCGAAGTAGAATATCTTGGGACCGGCCACTCCGGCGGACGGGTGCCTCTGGAACAGCCCCAGCAGTTCATTGACCATCCCTGTATGGGCGATGGCGTCGTTGTTGATGAGAAGTACGTGGGTCGCCCCTCTCTCCAAGGCCGCTCGGATGCCGATGTTAGCCCCTTTGACGTAACCAAGGTTCCGCAGGCTCTCCATCACCGTGAGGCCTGGATGTTTCTCCCGGAGCAGGGCCGGCGATCCGTCGGTGGAACCGTTGTCCACCACCACCACCTCGGTCCCGGGATTTCCCTGCAGAAGCGAATCGACACACTCCAAGGTGTCTTTCGCTCGGTTCCAATTCACCGTTACGGCGAATG
>CAZZFK010000024.1:0-5295 GCA_964653455.1 uncultured bacterium | reverse complement strand
TGGGGCGTGCCCAAGACAATGGCTTCGAACACCGAGAACATTGGTCAACAAGCCAATGACCACAATCAGGACATGCATCTGCATGAGCGATCTCCCACGCTGACATCCACCGTTTTCTGCTTACGAGGCAATGGGGGCAGCAGCGTGCTCGCCCAGCCAGTAGTGCCAACGCCTGCACCCTCGCAAGGGCGACTCCACCTGAGAAGAAGCCCAGGCTTTCGCTACCCAAAAGCCCATAGATGTCAGACACGCTGACGCGGTTTCGGTCAGCAAGGCGCATCGTGTACCCGCAGGGGCCTTCGTCATCAGCTTTGGCTGGATGAAACAGTAGCCTCGGAGCAGCGCTCCTTTCAGGCACGATGGATGGCACTTGTCCTACATCGGTTTGGCCTTCGGGCATGGTCAAAGCTCCCCGGCCTTTGTTCGGCCACCCCGATATCGCTCAATCGGATCCCACACCTCGAAGGGCTCTCCTGGCCGGTTCAAGAACCGCAGGGTGGCCTCGCTCAGGAATGGGTTTAACCCGTCGGGAGCCCCGCCCCACACGGCCCGTCGAAACGATTTGGCGAGGTCGAAGATGTTTATGGCGCCACCTGTCCCTGAACCGCCACGTGAGACGGCGTCATCCAGGATCTTCACGATGTAATCCATGAGACCTGCAGTTGCGTAGTACATGCGCTGCGCTGTCTCATGCTGAGATATGTCGATAGATCCAGTCGGCATGCTTTTCCAGAAGGCCTGAAGCACGCCACGGAACTCTGCCTGTTGCGCCTTGGTTTCGTAGCCAAGAGGTTCGAGCTGTAGGGGAGCGGAGAACCTTCGCCGGAGTTGAGGGTTGGATCGGGTAACCAGCAGTGACTTTGGCAAGCCAGCAAGGATGACCGGCCGCTCCAAGGCGTTGATCAACCTCTTCAACCAATCGGTCAGACGCGCCAACTCGGCCTTCTTCCCGCTATCGATGAAGTGCTGGATTTCGTCCAAGAGGATGAGCTCAACCTTGAGCTCCCTGCAGAGGTAGATGATCCGCTCGGTCTTCTCATCGGCAGATCCTTTGCTGGGAAAGCCATCCCCCATTGCCCGCAACACCTCCGCAGCGAGCGATTTCACGGTGGGGGCTTCAGGCGTTTCCACATACAGAACCTGAAGGACCTCATCCCCATCTATTTCGTACGGAGGAAATTGCTTGCAATACCATTTCAATAGCGTACTCTTACCACAACCCGTCTGCCCGAGTATCTGCATACTTTCGGCAGCCCCCGCCACGACGCCGCGCCTATGAACCCGCGCCAACTCACTGACAATCCTGTCGAAGCCACTGTAGTGGATAATATTGCCGCGCAGGGTGAATAGACCAGTGGAGGCTAAAGCCGACGAATTGACACCACCCAAGGCGACTAATTGCTCAAGCCGCCCGTGAGATGAGTAAGGGGCAGCAAGCATCACTTGATCATTAGTCATTGAACGACTCCGAATTCTCGGTTTCAAAAATAGGTATCTCTTCGCCGACTAGGTCAATAATCTTGTCATTAGCGCGTGCCAGCTCTGCAGCATCAACAGCCATCTCATAAGCCTTCCTAGCTGCGTCCTGATCAAATAAATTAGCGCTGTTCTCACCTCGTATACTGGCCGCGATTTTTCGATCCCTGGTTTTCTTTGATTTGACAGCAGCTTTCACAATCTCCTGAATCTCTTCCCTCACTTGTATGCGCTCGATATCGGTATAGTCATCCTTGAAGCGATTGCGAACTTCCGCCATCACAAGACGGTGTTCATGACGAGTCAGCCCGCGTGCATAGCCCATATCTATTGCATAGACTTCTATATATTCGTTTACCTTAGGATCGAGAACCAAAACCATATCGACCCGATCATCTAAAGAGACCAGACTTACAGAATCGACCCCTTCTCTACGCAATTCCTGCAGTCTATGGTTGTTATATCGAAGGCGATCAAACTCGACCCCGTAGTGCCAAATGTTTCTTGTGGCGTTGTTACCGGTCATAATATCTAATTGGCGCGGATAGGCAGGCAATTCAATTACCGTCCGATTCTCACTTTCTTGCCAGACCTGAAGCGGCGTCTTCCCCATCATTCCGCGATGTGGTGTTTTGTGATAGTCATCAATAATCCACTTCAGCACCACATGAGTGAATGTATCTATATCAAGCGCCGCCAAACTCTCCGAAGGATAGTCGCCACGCTCTCCCACGTTAGAAAACGTAGTTCCAGGCAGGGTGTGAATGAAGACTCTGTTAGTCGTTCCGATCGCACGCTCAACAGCGCCCTTCAGCTCAGGATAACCGGCACCCATATAATGAATTGCTGCCCCCAACTCTAAAGCGACCGCTTCAAAAGCAAGCGCATGGAGATCCATGCCGTTATCAACGGCAATTGCTATCGGTATCCCTCTCGCGGGCCAGGGGCCTGTAATATCTGGGTATTTAGAGAGGATCGCTTCCTTTGGCATAACTGCCTGTTTCAGACAGTGCAAGACGGACATCGCGGATGGCGCGTGAAAGCCAATATAGAAGCCCACAACCATCCGACTGAATCTGTCAATTGCGAGCGTGAGCGTAGGCCGCCCCAATATCATGTTGGTCTTTTTACAGATCAAAATGATATCTAACGGGGTGTGATCTATTTCAACTCGCTCTAATATTTCGCCAACATCGAGCTTTGCCATCACGGCCCGGAACTGCTTCTCCGAGACTTTCTTTCCTTTCCTGGCAGCAACAACCAGATCCTGAGTCAAATCATTTACCCACCTATAAATTGTTGCGTTAGATGGCATCTTTAAGTGAGACTGACCTTCAGGCAGGTGCGCATTGTGAGCAGTGATCTTTCGCTTCATCCGCCCCACAACATCTTTAACAGGAAGCCGTTGGATATTCAGGTAGACCTCTTCGACTGCCTCCTCAAAAATGCCCCGATAAGTTCTGATTAAGGTCGGTCGACCTGACCTGGTTTTATCGACCAGGCGAGTTGCGCACCTCACACCTTGGTAACGCCTCCACCACCTCCAAACTGTCGCAGGGTTTGGACGCTGAGGGCTTCCAATTTCTTTACAAGCCTTCTCAATGATCGGCTGAAGTTTCCCCGGAGAGGACACTATTGACTGGTTTAGCTCTCGAAAAATTGCTTCAACCCTGAGCAACAACTTTTCTCTTGCTCGAGCGATTCGCTGATCCTCTTCCGCAAAGCTTGACAACAGCGGCGGGGTGCCGACATAAATTACATCACTTCCTTTGCCAAGGGTATCTTGGTCCACAACCCATTGGTGGGTAAGCCAGCGTATATTGACTTCGCTTAGGGTTAGATCAACCGTGTCACCATTTTCATCCTCGAAACGGAACTTGCCATTTACCAACCTCTTTTCGAGCACAAACCTGTTAACACCGTTAGAAAATCGCAGCCCTCTCTTGAGCACCATTCTCAACATAACGGCCCCTCACAGGATATAAATTAGTGTCTTGTCCGTAATCGGTTCATTGAGATCGATATCAATATGTCCTGCAACGTAGTGCATAAAGATCTGACCATCACTACCGAGATGCTCACGCAGTGCAGAGAAAGTAGCCGTCAATCCTTTTTCAAGATCAATATTTGGCACGAACCTTGGATTCACGCCTTTTGTTCTTAGTGCTTTGTGTATTCTCATTACGTTTGAATTTTTAGGCTCCCTATAGATATGGTTATCAGTCCAAATCTGAAATTCGATTCCCAGCTCAACCATACGTAAAGAAATCGCGGTCAACTTGTTTACTAACTCCCGGCTCCTGAGCGACCCTTCTGTTTTAACCTCAATAAATACTTGAGATCCATCTCGCCGGCGTAACATAAAGTCGGGGTAGTACTTCCGAGCCGTGCCATCCTGCAAGTAATAATGAATTACCGTTGGTTGCTCTTGATAAAAGTCGACTTCTGGGTCGTATTCAAGGTGGCGGGCCGCTGCTGCTTCCACAGGAGATTCGCAATGCACCATCCTTCCGAGCTTCTTGGAAGGAAACTTGATCCGATGTCTCCTGCCGCTGCGTGTGATAACCCTGCGTACTCGACCGTCTTGTCCGGGGAGAGAGACGACTTCGTGATGATCAGCGACGACTGGCGAACTCGTTGACGCCCGGTTGGCGCCCAATTTTTTGTTGGTCATGACTGTCTCCTGACGATCAAAAATGATCGTCATCAGGTTTTTTAGGGACAGCCGAGCCCACCACCCGTTATTTGCGGGTGTTGACGTCGAAGGAGCCAGGGGGGATACTTTTAGCGCGTACAGGTTTTTTTAACCTGGCTTCTCGGCGGGGACTCAGCGATGGGTTCTCGCCTTTTTTTCTAAGTCATGGTGGATCTCCTCCGGCTTATGTGTCAGCTGATGAGGGGGCAGGCTTCTTCGTCACGTTGGCTCGTGAAAAGCGTGCTGGCCTGAAAGGCCAGGCGCACTCTCCGCGAAGACTGGCTCACCCAGAAAGCGACGGGCTCGCTCCCTGGCAACAACCTGACTCAACAGCGCGCGGCGATGTGCCTCTAAGTCTTCGGGGTTCAAAGCCAAAGATGCATCCAGGCATGCCGACAGGAACGCAAGCTGTGTTTCGGTGAGTACTGAACGCGTCGCTGCTAACAAGACACGATCACGGGCGGCGACGGAGTGCAACAAGCTGATCTGCCCGGAGGTCAGGTCAAGCAGTCCATTGAGGCTCTCCACAAACGCTGGTCCAGGCCCTTGCACTCGGCCACGCTCAACGGCGTTGACCCTCGTTGTTGCCACGTTCAGCCCCGCAGCAAGCTCTGTCTGTGTCTTTCCCGCTGCAGTTCTCAGTGAACGCAGGAGTGCGCCAAAGCGGAACACCAGCCCAGGGTGAGCTTCTCGTTGGTGACGTTTGATCTTCGACGCGTTCATGGCTCAATTGTGTCCTATCCGGCCCCGTCAAGTCAACATGACAAAACTTCTGCAAATCCTTATAAATCAATAGCTTAAGATTGCTTTGTCGCGTGGATAAGGCAGGAAGTACACACGGATGCAGACATGCTTTTATGTCATACTTGTGTATAAACAGATGCAATGCCATGCCCCAAACAGAAACCTACAAACCGGTGCAATACACCTTGTCTGACCTTTGCGCGGCAACAGGGCTCAGTCCAAGACAGGTTCGTGATCTACGGGCGAAAGGAGCGCTTCCGCCCCCTATAGGCAAGAGCAGAGCTGCGCACTACACCGAGGCGCATCTCGCTCGGCTGATAGCGATTCAGCCACTGCTCGAGGCCGGAGTGTCTGTCAGCCGTATCGCGGCCCGCTACAGC
>CAZZFK010000023.1:0-6041 GCA_964653455.1 uncultured bacterium | reverse complement strand
GGGGGGGCGATTCAGCGTGATAAGGGGGGGGCGATTCAGCGTGATCGGGGGGGGCGATTCAGCGTGATAGGGGGGGGCGATTCAGCGTGGATAACTTGGGCAATCCACAGACTTGCCAACATTCGCTAAGTCCTCGTCATCATTGAAGATTTACGCGTAGGGGGGGGCGATTCAGCGTAGCGCGGCGCGCGTGCGGTGCGCGTGAAGCAGGCCTGGCGCAAGCCGGGCCGGTTTTGGGGGAGCCGTAGCGGCGGGGGGTGCTGCCAAGCATCCCCCATGAGCGCGGCAAGTGGTGGCCTGGAAGGTGGCCGCTAGGCCAGTCCCGCAGGGACCAAGGCGAATAGCCGCGCCTGGAATGGGCATCCCGGTTTTTCGCGCACGCGAAAAATGCCCCGGAAGTTAACCGCCCTTGAACGGGATCGGCGGCGGCGAAGACAACAGCATCAGCCCCCCCGTAACCTGTTTGACCTTGGCTTTCGGATACACCGCCAGCGCCTTTTTAAGCTGCGGCAGAAACGCTGCCTTGAAATCTTTGTCCGGGTCCTTGCCCTCGTATTCCTGGGCGAACTGCTCGCGTAGCGACTTCCAATGAAGGATCACGGGGCGGCCCTCAATGCGGTGCAAGCGATGGGCCAGCCAGGCGTACACGTCCAGCGCCAAGGCTGAACCCTTGAGCGCGTGCAACGCCCGGTTATCCAACGGCACGCCGTTGGCGATCAGCTCGGAAAAGTAGCCATCAGACAACAGCATCACACCAGGCCAAAGCGCCTTTTGCTGTGTGTCCTTGTTGGCCTGCCAGGCGTCGAACTGCTCGACCGGCTGGCCGTTGTACGTGCGGCCCCTGTAGCCTAGCTGCAAGCGACAAGCGGCCAGGGCGTGCATCTGCGTCCGAAGCGTGCGGAAAGAGCCGCGTTCGCCTCCGGTTGTAGGCTGGCCAAGCAGGCGTAAGAACTCGCTTGCACTGTCGCCTATCGGAATCTCGCGGGTGTGGTTGCGCTTGGCATAGGTCGAAACCCAAGCCAACGCCAGGCGAGGCATAGCGCCATAGGGGATGGGCTGCAAAACAGGGCCGCTACCCTCGTCAAGATAGCCCGCCTGAACGTTCACCCACGCAGAACCGGATTGCCGCATGAACTTCTCGCCCTCAACCTTGGAGCGCGGCAAACCAACTTGACACAGCACGGAATGGGTAAATGCCATGTCTTCCCCGCTCGGAGGCTCCGTGGCAATCAAAGAGCTGACCTCGATCAGCTTCAACTCACGGCGAGTAACCGGGCCAGCCTTCGGCCTGGCCAGGATCGGGGCAGGGAGGGACTTCTCTACCTTGGTCGGTGCATTGGATTCAGGCTGCTTCGCTGGCTTGGCATCGCATGGAGGTGGCACAAGCTGAAAGATAGGCGGGGTTTCGTCTGTCGGGTACAGATCTGGACGGTACGCAACCTTAGACGCCGTAGCCTCAGCGCCAGAAGATGGCAAGCCTTTTGACTCAAGGTAGCGCCGATAGCCGTCGCGCCATTTGGATAGCTCTTCAGGTGTCAGGGAAGAGGGTAGGTTTTCGATGATCTGACTCACGATGCAACCTCCCTTCTGCGTGTTTGGTCAAAAACGACGACAAGCGTTTTAGCTTGACATGCGATATGATGGGGCATAGCCATGTGGTTCCTTTCGTCCAAAGGGTTGCTACTCCGCAGGCTCAGCGGGCGTGTGTTCCAGACACGCCCGCTTTTCTTTGGTGGATCAGATTTCAGCAAAGGCCTTCGTCAGCCGTGGCGCGAAGTAATCAGCAGGAACCATGTAGGTTTCGCCGTGCTGAGAGATCACCGTGACACCCACGAGCTGGCCATTGCGAAACACCGGGCCGAATTCTGTCTTAGGCGTCTCACGATCAGTCTTGACAGCTACCAGGGTTGGGGCGGTTGGATCGCTGTAGAACGGGATCGCCTGGGCGCTGACGTAGCCACGGGCCATTACCGTGTGACGCGGCCCACCGTACAAATCGAACGCTCCGAAAACGGTCACGTTATCGCCAGTAGTTGGGCGGTTGGCTGCGACCTTGACCGGCTCGGGCAAGCCATCCAGTTGAGCAACGCGCAACAACATCAGCCCCCCTCCCTCACGGTACACCGATGCCTCGATGCTTCGTCCATCGGCCAAAGTGACGCGGTACTTTCCGGCTCCAACAAAAGTACTGTTATCGGCGAGCACCAACCCCTTGCCGACATAGACCCCGAGGCCATGAAGCTCTTGGGGGACAGATTTATTTTTGCCGCTCACTTTGGCTTTGAGTGTGTCGATGACGCCTGCCGGTTGCTCTGGCAAAGTGACCGTCACATTGACCACCGCTGCGGCGTTGAAAGCGTCGGTGCTGGCTTGGTTCTCTGGTGAGTCTTTGATTTTCGCGGACGCGAAAACCGGCGTTGATGCGCCAGGCGCAGCCGTGGCAATTGCGAACGGCACCAGCATGGCGGCTGCAAGGATCGAAATTTTCAAGTTCTTCATAGTTGCTACTCCAAATAAAAGGCCGGTTCCAGCGGCCTGGGGTTATGAGCCTTTCGGCCCGAAAATCATCTAGCGGTACACCTCGCGGCGGTTGCCGATCTTCACAACGAGGATGCGCACAGCGCCGTCCTCGATGCTGCTGATAATTCGGTAATCACCCACGCGGTATTTCCAAAACTCACCAAGACGCGAACCCTTGAGGGATTCACCGATGCTGCGCGGGTCGTCCAGCGGGGCCACTCGCTCATGCAGAAATGACAAGACACGCCGGGCAATTTGTGGGTCAAGCTGGTCAAGGTTTTTTTGAGCCAGCGACGAAAGCTCAACCTTCCAGGCCATAGCGCTTCATCACTTCTTCAAGTGGTACGGTTTGCGACTTGCCCGAGCGGATAGCTTCAAGCTCGCGCTCAGCCAGGTACAAGTCTTCCAGGTCGTCGATGTGCTCGCGGATGGCCTCTACCATGTAGAAGGTCTTGCTACGCCCCGTGAGAGCGGCCAGGTTCTCAAGTCGTTTTGTGACTTCATCAGGCAGTCGCAGTGATACAGAGGCCATGATTTGCTCCAAAGCTGAACAAGTGAGATACAAGTATCGCGCGCAACTCCAAAGAATGCAAGCGGATTGTCTGTAAAACGAGTGTTTTTTAGACAACAGCATCCAGCCATGAAAGCAGGGGCATATCCACCCCTTGACTGGCCGCAAAGTCGTCTGTTAAACAAAGAACACAAACAACCAGACAACCATGTTTAACGGACAACCCCATGAAGATCGGCTATGCGCGCGTTTCGACCGAAGACCAGAACCTAGCTTTGCAGCGTGACGCCCTGGGCGCAGCAGGCTGCGAACGGGTTTTTGAAGACAAGGAAAGCGGGGCCAAGGCCGACAGGCCGGGCCTGGCTGAAGCCCTCGCCTTCGCGCGGCCTGGTGATGTGCTGGTGGTGTGGCGGCTTGACCGCCTGGGCCGGTCGCTGCCTGACCTGGTGCGAATAGTCGGGGAGTTGGAGCAAGCGGGGATTGGCTTCGAGAGCGTGACGGAACGAATCGAGACAAACACGGCGGCGGGTCGCCTGGTGTTCCATGTCTTTGCGGCGCTGGCCGAGTTTGAACGCAACATCACGCGCGAACGAACGATGGCGGGCCTAGCTGCGGCCCGCGCCCGTGGCCGCAATGGTGGCCGTCCTGGTCTGCCGTCGGCGAAGGTTGCCGCCTTGCAAGCCTTGGCCGCTGACCGCTCCAAGTCACCGGGCGAAATTTGCAAAGCCCTGGGCATCAGCCGGGCCACGTTCTACAAATACGCCCAACCGTAGGGGCATTTTCGCGCCCGCGAAAACGCGGGGCGGGAGTTCTTCAGCGCGTCACTTCGGTACGATGGCCGCAACCGTCGCGGCCTTGAGCCATTCCACGAAGCCAGCCAGTAGACCGAACCTTTGAAGCCCGGCCAAGATCACCAGTAGCAACAGCACGGCCCCGGCCTTCACGGCGTCATCTGCGTATTCCGCTGAAAAACGCCACTCATTCCGGTTCAAGACCACCAGCGACTGCGATTCAAAGGCTCCACTGAATCCGGTTCGATGAAGTCCGTTGATTCCGGTTAGGGCAAGGCCAGTGTCGCTTAGGTCTCTTTAGTTCCTTTTTCAAGGCCCCTGCCAGCCTGATCTGGCCTATTTTTGCCTTACCCTCCTGTCGCAACTGTTCAATGTGTTACGTTGTGAGGTTATGGCAAAAAAACCAAAAGACATAACGCCACGATTCGGGATCGGGGAGTGGTTCGGCTTCAACTTGACGCAGCTTTCCGGGGAGGAACGCCGCCGCCTTGCCGCCGAAGTCCTCAAGCCGAAGAAGGAGCGAATCCCACAACCCTGCCCCTTCCAGGCGCGCAAGACAGGCGCTGTCTGCTCCAAGGATGGCGGAGTGTGCTCGCTCCGGCTCTACTCCTATGCCTCACACCCAGACAACGGTCGGGCGGTCGGTGTCCCTGTTGAGGGCAAGCAAGGCGACCTCCGCGCCACCTGCCCGTATCGCTTCCACGATGAACTCGATGTGTTCAAGTGGGTGGGCGAAACCATCCTTGGCGACCCTGACCCGCTGCTGGTCGGTGAAGTCGGCTTTCTTGAAGCTGGAGCCTCGACCGACAGCGAAGGCGGCGATGACGTGGGCCGCATTGACATGGTTCTGGTCAGCTCCAAGACGCCCAAAGAAGCCCCGATGAATTGGGCTGCCCTTGAGATTCAGGCTGTCTATTTCAGCGGCAACGCCATGAAAGGTGAGTTTGAAGCCTTCAACGATGACGCCGTGGATTGGGTTATTTTCCCGGCCGGACGTCGTCGCCCGGACTACCGCAGCAGCGGCCCGAAGCGCTTGATGCCGCAGCTTCAAATCAAAGTCCCGACGCTGCGCCGTTGGGGCAAGAAGATGGCCGTGGTCGTTGATCGCGCCTTCTTCGATTCCATCGGTGAGATGGACAACGTGGCCGACATATCCAATGCTGACATTGCATGGTTCATCGTCCGCTTTGAAGAGGTCGAAGGCCAGAAGCGCACCCGCATCGTGCGGGATGAAGTCCGCTACACCACGCTTGAGCGCTCGGTGGAAGGACTGACGGGTGGCAAGCCGGTTCCGCTCCCGGTGTTTGAGACTCGCATCACTGACAAGATCATTCACCCGGTGCCCATCACTGAGCCGGTCGAGGATGGTCTGCCGCTTGAGAGCGGCAACGGCTCCGACTCAGCAAACTGACCACAAGTTGCTTGTTTGACACGACCGTGAACATTCACGGTCCTTGACGCGCCTATAAGTCCTTGTTAACCTCCGTGAATGTTCACGGAGAAAATAACAATGACAACCGACACCACCGCACTACAACGGCAGAACCGCCGCATCGAACGACTGAAAGAGCAAGGCGTCACACGCGCCACGGTGCTGGTTCACAGCGTATGCAAACCGGCCCTTGAAGGGCTGCGGCATCACTTCGTTGACCCTGACAAAGCGCAAGCGCTGGCCTCGCTGGTCGAACAACTTCACGGCAAGAAAGCCCCGACGAACGTTGCGCAGGTTCGCCAGCTCAGTCCGTTCCGCTATCCGGGCGGCAAGACGTGGCTTGTCCCAGAGGTGCGCAAGTGGCTGACGGCATCCAAGATCACGCCCTCGGTGTTTGTGGAACCCTTCGCGGGTGGAGCAATGGCGGGTCTGTCGGCCGCCGCTGAGGGCTTGGCCGAACACGTCTTTCTGGGCGAACTGGACGACGATGTGGGCGCTGTCTGGCAAACCATCTTCCACGGCAAGCCCGCTGACGTGAAGTGGCTTTGCAAGCAGATCATCGACTTCGATGTGAGCCTTGAGAACGTCCGGGCGATCCTCGACGGCAACCCCAAGAGCATTCGCGGTCGGGCCTTCCGAACCATCGTTAAGAACCGGATGCAGCGCGGCGGGATCATGGCCGCAGGCGCTGGCCTGGTTAAGACCGGAGAGGCCGGGCGCGGCCTCAATTCTCGCTGGTATCCCGAAACGCTGGCCCGTCGCATCGAAGCCTTGCAGGCCATGCGCG
>CAZZFK010000022.1:0-6275 GCA_964653455.1 uncultured bacterium | reverse complement strand
CCGCCTTGTTCTTCTTCGACCAGGGCAATTCGACGAGCCAATCGAGATAGGTCCTGATGACACCAGCTTCGGCCGAGAGCGGCTGCATGTTCGCCAGCCGTCCTATCTCTTTTTGCGCCTTCTTCTCGACCTCCGGGGGCATCTTCGCCTCACGGACCTTTTTCTGGTATTCGTCCGTTTCGGACCCTTCAACGTCCTCCCGCCCGAGCTCTTCCTGAATGGCCTTGAGCTTTTCTTTGAGATAATACTCTTTCTGCACTTTCTCGATCTGGTCCTTCACCTTGACATCCAGTTTTTTCTCGACCTCCAGAACATCGTTCTCTTTCTGCAGAAAATCGTTAAGGATACGCAGACGTGCTGAAACATCCAGGGTCTCCAAGAGCTGCTGTTTGCCTTCGACCTTGAGGATCAGATAGGACGCGATGAGGTCCGCAAGGCGGCCCGGATCATCGACATTGATGATGGACATGAGCGTTTCTGCCGGTATCTTTTTATTGAGCTTTACATATCCTTCAAAATTCTCGATGACCATCCGCACAAGCGCTTCAAGCTCAACGGAAAGCTCGAACTTTTCTTCTACCGGCTCGACCTGTACTTTGTAGAACGGTTTATCCGCAAGGAAGCGCTTGATCTCGACCCGAGAGATCCCCTCGACCAGGACCTTTGTCGTCCCGTCCGGCAGTTTGAGCTGCTGTACTATCTCGGCGACGATACCGATAGTATGGATATCTTCTGTCTCAGGGTCCTCAACGGATTCTTTTTTCTGCGTGGCCAGGACCAGGACCTTGTCCTTCTGCAGGGCCTCTTCGAGAGCCGCAATGGAACGGTCACGACCCACGAACAAAGGAACGATCATATGCGGGAACACGACGATATTACGCAAAGGGATAAGGGGAAGTTCGGAGTTCGGTTTTAATTTGTCGGTCTTGGCCATGCTCATATCCTTATTAAAAGGCAGCTCATATATCGCATTCAACACATGACATTTTGACCGTGCGATATCCTACATGCCGGCTACTATATGCCCTCTACTAAGCAGCTTTTTTCTTCGCTCGTTCCGCAGGTCTTTTTATGACCGTACGCTCCGCAAGTTTCTCGGAATCTTGTGCCGTGAACTGCACATATTTTTTGACCACATCGGCATCCACCACGATGTTCCCGACGCTCTTCTCTCCGGGGATCTCATACATCAGGTCGAGCATGATCTCCTCAACAATGGACCGCAGCGCTCTGGCTCCCATCTTGCGCTTCCAGGCCGCATAAGCGATGAGCTTCAGGGCCTCATCTTCGAACTCAAGGGTCACGCCGTCATAGGAGAGCAATTTCTTGTACTGCCGTACCAGTGCGTTCTTCGGCTTGGTCAAAATGGTCAGGAGCGCCTCTTCATTGAGCGGAGAAAGCCCGACATTGACCGGGAGCCGGCCGATGAGTTCCGGGATGAGCCCGTACTGGAGCATGTCCTCCGGCGTCACCTCATCATAGAGCCGCAGCTCTTTTTTCTTGCGCTCCTCATGGGTCTGAGCGGAAGCGAACCCGATGGCCTTCTGGGAAAGACGACCTTCAATGATCTTCTCGATCCCGTCAAAACAGCCACCACAAATGAACAGGATATTGGACGTATCGATCTGTATGCATTCCTGCTGCGGATGTTTACGTCCGCCTCCCTGAGGAACATTGACAATGGTCCCTTCGAGCATCTTGAGCAGGGCCTGCTGCACACCTTCTCCGGACACATCGCGAGTAATGGACGGGTTCTCGGACTTGCGGGAGAGTTTATCTATCTCATCGATATACACGATACCGATGCCCGCGCGTGCGATGTCCCCGCCGGCCGCCTGAATGAGTCGGACGAGCACTTGTTCTACGTCCTCTCCGACGTATCCCGCTTCGGTCAGCGTGGTCGCGTCAGCTATCGCGAAAGGCACATGCAATATCTTGGAGAGCGTCTGCGCAAGCAGCGTTTTGCCCGACCCTGTCGGCCCGATGAGCAGGATATTGCTCTTCCCAAGCTCCACCTCGTCATCTTTTGAGCTCATCGCTCCGTTCTTTTTCTGACTGAACTGGATGCGTTTGTAGTGATTGTATACCGCAACGGAAAGGACCTTTTTGGCCTTCTCCTGCTCCACAACATACTGATCAAGTATCTTCTTGATGGCTTTCGGGGTCGGAAGGTCCGAGAGAGTGAACGGGGTGCTCGCCGGTGCGGTCTTGGTCTTCATGTCCTCGTCAACGATACCCTTACAGACCAGGATACACTCATTGCAGATATAGACGTTCGGTCCAGCGATGAGACGCTTCACCTGATGCTGGGTCTTCCCGCAAAAAGAACAGGCCGGTTCACTGGACAATGTATACGACATGAAAGCCCTCCACGATGCAACGATTATATCATCATACCGTTCATTTTTTATAAGGATATCACAGCACTAGGGGATAGTCGACGTTATGCAAGATCTCCGTAATAATGGATATCAGGATGGACCTCAAGAGCGGCACGCACAAGTCCTTTAACGCCTCGGACACGATCATAGAGGGCATATTTTTTCATGCTTGCCTGCATATACAATTGTTTATTTTTCATACGAAGATACGTTCGAGTGAAGGGGACTCCTTCTGCTTGCGCGAGCATAAAAAGCCGATGGACTTCATCTAGAGCTTCATCAAGAGCGATATTCTTCATTTTTCCGACACTTTTTCTTGGATCACTTTTTTTCCAGCCCTTCTTGTGCTCATATGTGATATCCCTAAATCGTTCACATGCGTCCGAGATAAGCGCATCAAGTCCTCCCGTTTCACGATTGAGCAGACATGCTTTGCGCTGTGACTGCCAGTAAAGACCCTCATTGTGTGCCTTAATGAAAGAAGATGTGAACTGGACCCCAAGCTCCTGAGATTTTTTGAAGAGACGGTACACTTCGGGGATCGCCAGGGCCTTAGTGTATGGCTTTCTGATATTTTTTGCGATGCTCGCTACGATCTTACGGAACATATACGGCACCCTTTGTTGCTGTACGGCCAGACTCCCTGACATTTCTGATACAGTAACATATCGTAATATCACGCCGCTGATCTCAGGTGTGTGAGGCGAAGGCGCGCGTCTCGATATCTTCTGTCAAAATATAAAAAGGAGGAACAAGGCAGGGGAGATCTATTGACCGCCCCTGCCGGAAGGACTTATTTTTTCTGGGCCTGATCCACGCTCTGGATCACTTCATCGACAAGGCCGTACTTGACGGCTTCGGCCGCATCCATGAAAAAGTCACGATCAGTGTCTTTCACCAGCTTCGCGACCTGCTGCCCGGTATGCTTGGCCAGGATCTCGTTGATGATGACCTTCATGCGCAGGATCTCTTTGGCCTGGATCTCGATATCCGTCGCCTGCCCCTGTGCACCGCCGAGCGGCTGATGGATCATGATGCGGGAGTTCGGCAACGCGAAACGCTTGCCTTTGGTACCGGCGGCCAGAAGGACCGCGGCCATGCTCGCCGCCTGCCCGAAGCAGATCGTCGAAACATCGTTCTTGATATACTGCATCGTATCATAGATCGCCATACCGGCAGTGACCACGCCGCCCGGGCTATTGATATAGACGGAGATATCTTTTGACGAATCTTCTGCGGTCAAGAAAATAAGCTGGCCTACGATCAAACTGGCCATGCGGTCATCGATCTCTTCACCGATGAATATGATCCGTTCTTTCAACAACCGGGAATACAGGTCAAAATACTGTTCTCCCCTTCCGGTCTTCTCTACTACTGTGGGTATGACTGGCATATGTATCCTCCTATTCTTCTTATGAACAAGACTATCGACTTACCACTTACGACCTTCGACTACTTTTTAGCAATCTTAGCATGTTCTATCAGAAAATCGAGCGTCTTGCGATCTTTCAGATAGGACTTTACATATTCCTTGGTCTGCTCGGACACTTTCGCTTTGGATTCCTCGACGGGCTGATCTTTCACTCCTTTAGCGATCTCTGTCAGTTCTTTATCGATATCTTCCGCGGTCGCTTCGATCTTCTCTTTTTTAGCGATCGCATCGAGGATAAGGTCGCTTTTGGCGCGTTCTTCCGCACGCGGCTTGAACTCTTCGCGCAGACCCTTCATGTCCTTCCCCAGTATCTGCATGTACTTGTCGAGGTTCATACGCGATTGCGCCAGTGAGTATTCAAGATTGTTGATCATACGATCTATTTCACGCTCGACGACGGCCTTAGGAAGCTCCACTTCGCATTCCTTGATCATTTCGCGGATCAAAGCGTCCTTGAACTCGTTCTCGGCCTGCTCGGCAGCCTGCTTCTGCATCTTTTCTTTCATATCCGCTTTAAGCTCGGCAAGGGTCTGGAACGGACTGACCTTCTTTACCAGTTCATCGTTGACCTCCGGGAGCTTCTTCTCACGGACCTCATTGATCAGGATATTGAACTTTACGTTCTTACCGGCAAGGTCTTTATCCGCATGATCCGCCGGGAACGTCACTTCGAATTCCTTGATCTCTTGCGGTTTCATGCCGAGGAGCGCCTTATCAAAGGCCTCGGTCAATGCTTTGCTGCCGACCTTCGTGCCGGAGTTCGTCCGTGTCAATTTATTGATCGGCTCATCACCGACGAACGCTTTAACATCATACCCGACGATATCCCCGTCCTGTATGCCGCGTCCTTCCGCCAGGACATATTCCGCATAGTTCTCCTGCATCTCCTCGAGCTGCTTTTGGACTTCCGCGTCCCCGACCACAGCCTCTTTTTTCTCCACTTTCAGACCTTTGTACTTACCAAGCTTCACTTCAGGAACAACGTCTATTTCGAGCGTGAACACCAACGGTTCATTCTCCTTCAGTGATTTCACTTCAACATTGCGGGGAAAGTCGACAGGTTCCAGCTCTTTCTCTTTGATCGCTGCCTGATAGGCCCCGTTCATCGCTTTGTTCGCCGCGACCTCAAGGATATAGTCCTTCCCGAACTGCTTTTCAAATATCGCACGCGGCACTTTGCCCGGACGGAAGCCCGGGAGCTTCACATCTTTTGAGACCTCTTTGAACGCCTCTTCCCAGTGCTCGGTTATCTTGTTGTACTCCTCTTCGATCTCGAGCGTTACCGTATACCCTTTTCTGTTCAGCTTATTGACTTTCATGACTACCGTTCCTCCTAAGTAACAATATACCCCAAGAACAAAAACTACTGCCGTTCCGAGCAGTAGTTAAAGCAGATGGCATTATACAGGACATATTGTTTTATTTGAATATGGCATATTCGGACAACATGCTGCAAATAGACCATAAACTATCAATGTAAATGATCCGGCGTTCCTGGGCATAAGAACACTATCATACGTATTGCGCAGCCCCGTTGAACTATAATTAACGCCCGAGATCGGACGGATAATTATCATGTTTTTGTGGAAAGCCCATAGTACAAAGGGGCTCGTTCTATGATAAAAAAGATCGTTCAGGACAGCATCGTCATTATCCTTCTGATAACGCTCGCTATCGGCCCCGCATACGCATATGATGATAAACTCGTGGACTATACCGCATTGCGCCCGGCCCCTTCGGCCAGGCTGCGCGCTCTCGCCCAGAGCAAAGAACATGTACGAAAAGATGAGCAACGCTTCACGGCCATACTGGGAGGCGCCCTGCTCGCAGCAGGCCTTCTTTCCTTGAACCCACTGACCGCAGGAGCTCTTGAGGCCGCAGGGGTCTCCAATATGATAGCCTCATATGCCCTCAACAGTTATCCGTCCAATGAAGAACTTTCCTGCCAAAAGATTGAATCAATGAGCACACAGGACAGTGCTGCAGTATATACAAAAGAAAAAATGGCCGCCGAAGAGCTCAGACTGAACGCACAAAGAAGTTTCAATAATGACCTCGATGGTCCGTATGGCCTGGCGATCATCACGACAACACTGACGGGAAGTTATTATATCTTTACCGGCAACGCGCTCGGGGGATTCTCCCTGCTCGGGGCCTACACCTGCCTGCCCAAAGACATCCGTACCGAGGACCAGGCCCGACTACTGGCCAAGGATATCGAGAATTACAGACCGACGCTCGTCTCGCAACAGGAATAGAGCGCCCCAAAGCCCCGAAAAGTACTGAGCTCTTGATCAAATAATGATGGTCATTCCCACTTCTGAAGAAAATTGAAATCCTGAACATGTCCGCTCGATATATACCTGAAGTCGCCGAGACATCCAATAGGAGCTATGAACATGCACACTAAGCTGATATCGAACATTCCTTCCCGCCCTCTATCGGACGACCAAAAGGCGCTC
>CAZZFK010000021.1:0-6559 GCA_964653455.1 uncultured bacterium | reverse complement strand
ACTGGAGCCGACGACCAGGATTGAACTGGTGACCCCTTCCTTACCATGGAAGTGCTCTACCATCTGAGCTACGTCGGCACGCATACTGTGCACGGCTGTAGCAAAACCTCTCTGTAGCGTACTTAGTATTTCAAGGTGCCGAACCTACGCACAGAACAGCTTTGCGGATTTTATCACAGAGCGAAAACTCGCTCAATGCACACGGCCTTTAAATGATGACCTGCTCCGTCTCTTTATCGAACAAGTGCATCTTTTTTGCGTTCACGAACACGTCGAACGTATCGTCCGCTTCAGGTACGATATGCGGATCGACCTTGATGATGATCTTCTGCCCGCCGATAGTGACATGGATATAATTCTCGGTACCGAGCAGCTCACTGAAATCGACCTTTGTCTTGATCGATGGTGCCTGGATACCGAGCCACTCGATAGCGGTCTTGTCATAGAGGTCCGAAGGACGGATACCGAAATAGACCGCACGGCCGACCGCCTTATCGAGCTCAGCGCTCAATTCAGCAGGCAGGTCTATGGAGAATTCCACGCCTTCAAAGATATATTTTGCGCCTTGTTTCTTTACGATGCCCTCAAAGAAATTCATCGCGGGAGAACCGATGAAGCCGGCAACGAACTTATTTTGAGGTTTATCGAACACCGTGATCGCGCCTGCCGCCTGCATGATAACGCCTTCGGACATGATAGAGATGCGGTCCCCTAAGGTCATTGCTTCCACCTGATCATGCGTGACATAGATGATCGTCGCGTTCAAACGGGCATGCAGCTTCTTCAGTTCACCGCGCATCTGAACGCGCAGTTTCGCATCGAGATTAGAGAGCGGTTCGTCCATCAGGAACACGTCCGGGTGACGGACGATGGCGCGACCGAGCGCCACACGTTGACGCTGACCGCCGGAGAGCTGTTTCGGTTTACGGTCGAGCAATTTCTGCAGTTCAAGGATCTCGGACGCTTCCGCCACGCGCTCATCGATGATCTTCTGAGGCGTCTTACGCAGCTTGAGACCGAAGGCCATGTTCTCGCGCACGCTCATATGCGGGTACAACGCGTAGTTCTGGAACACCATCGCGATATTGCGGTCCTTGGGATGCACTTCGTTGACCACACGGTCACCGATATAGATCTTGCCGTCGGATATCTCTTCAAGCCCCGCGATCATACGCAGGGTCGTGGTCTTGCCGCAGCCGGAAGGCCCGACGAGCACCAGGAATTCCTGGTCCTTGATGTGCAGGTCTATGCCTTTTACGATAAGGTTCGTGCCGTCATATGTTTTTACCAGTTTTTCCAGAACTACTTGTGCCATTATTGCGCGTCCTTACTTGGAGATTTTTTTCATGAGGTCGGCCGTCTCGATCGCCGAGAGCGCCGCCTGCCAGCCCTTATTCCCGGACTTGGTCCCTGCACGTTCGATCGCCTGTTCGATCGTATCGGTCGTTAAGATGCCGAAAATGACCGGGATGCCCGTTTCCATTGATACGGACGCGATACCTTTTGAGGATTCCGCTGCGACGTAATCGAAATGAGGTGTCCCGCCGCGGATCACCGCACCCAGACAGACGATCGCATCATATTTTGCGGACGTCGCGGCCTTTTTCGCGACGAGCGGTATCTCGAACGCACCAGGGGCCCAGATGATATCGATGGAACCTTCCGAAGCGCCGTGACGGAGCAGACAATCGAGCGCGCCCTCAAGCAGCTTCTGAGAGATGAACTCATTGAAACGGCTGACGATCAACGCGAACCGCTGACCTTTCGCATCCAACAGACCTTCTATTTTTTTCATAGGCAAAGGCTCCTTCTCGCCCCAAAAAAATGAACAAGGGCGATTATTATAGCGTCTTTTAAAGATTAGGCAAAGGTAAACTAGTAGATATAGACCTTCGTCCCCGCCGGAACGTAATCGAATATCGCCTTCAGGTCGCGCTCGCTCATGCGGATGCAGCCATGCGTGATGTATTTTCCCAGGGACGCATCGTTGATCGTCCCATGGATAAGATACCCTCCCTGCAGACGCAATGCGTATTTTCCGAGCACACCCGGCACGGCCGCACGTTCGGACATCGGCGGAGGGTTCACCCCCTGCTCCCGGTACGCCCAGTCGGGCATGGTCCATTTCGGGTCCCGTATCTTCTCCTGGATGGAGAACACGGTACGCGGTGTGAAGAAATGATACAGATGCCCTTGTATCATCTCGCTGCGCTGGCGGCCGGTCGCCACGCGGCATTCACGCAGGGTCTTGTCCCGCTGCTTGAGCGAGAGCATATTGTCCGCAAGACTGATGACGATATAGGGCTTATTATCGTGGGTCTGTTTGAGCAGCTGTTCTTTGAACGCCCGTTCGGTCAGGAGCTGCTGTTGAGAATCAGCGAGCGTCCGATGTAAGGCTTGTATCTCTCCGGGGAACAGAACGAACTGCTTTCGCCTCTCATTGAACGTCAGCGCGGAACGTTTGATGGTCGCAGGGATCCGCTGAGAGATCAACGCACGATCGATATGCGGAGGAGAAACGATAAGCTGCCGCGGAGCGAACAGGCTGAAAAGAAGACCCCCAACGATGCCGCAGAACACGAGCAGCGCCCCGCGGATAAGTACGGTCAAACAACCTTCATCATCGTAGTACATGCGGAAGATAGTATAGCAGAATACTATTTTAGCTTGTGCCCCATTTTCTTCGCTTTGGTCTGCAGGTATTTTTTGTTATGGACGTTGGCTTTCATGACGATCGGAACCCGTTTGGTGACCGTAAGGCCGTACCCTTCAAGCCCGACGACCTTGCGCGGATTGTTCGTGAGGAGCTGGATCGTCGAGAGCCCGAGCTCGGAAAGGATCTGGGCACCAACGCCGTACTCGCGCAGATCAGGCGCGAACCCGAGCTTCACGTTCGCCTCAACGGTATCATGCCCGGCATCCTGGAGCTTGTACGCCTTGAGCTTGTTGATGAGCCCGATCCCGCGGCCTTCCTGACGCATGTACAAGAGCACACCGGCACCTTTCTTATCGATCATCGCGAGCGCTGAGGCGAGCTGTGGGCCGCAATCACAACGCAGGGAATGGAACACGTCGCCGGTGAGGCATTCGGAATGGACGCGGACCAGGACGTTCTTTTTTCCGCGCACGCTGCCTTTGACGAGCGCGATATGTTCTTTATTATTGATCTTATCCTGGAACCCGTACGCCAAAAAATCACCGAAATCGGTCGGTAACCGCACCTCTTCAACGCGCGCCACGAAGACCCCTTTATCCATACGATAGCGAATAAGGTCCTTCACCGATATGATCTTGAGGCCATGTTCTTTGACGAACTCGAACAGGTCCGGGAGCCTCGCCATCTCGCCATCCTCCTTGATGATCTCGCAGATCACGCCGGCACGGGAAAGTCCGGAGAGCGCTGCAAGATCGACCGCTGCTTCCGTATGTCCTGCACGCTCAAGGACACCTCCGTCCTTGGCCGCGAGCGGGAAGATGTGTCCGGGACGATTAAGGTCGGAAGGCTTTGACCTCTCATCGATGAGAACTTTGATGGTGGCCGCCCGGTCCGCAGCGGAGATACCTGTTGAAACACCGAAATCCTTTGTTGCATCAACGGAGACCGTGAACGCCGTCTTCATGCTGTCCTGGTTGACCGCGACCATCTCGGGAATATCGAGAGCTTTGAGCCGGCCTTTGGACATCGGCATACAAACGAGCCCGCGCCCGTACTTGATCATGAAGTTGATGTCCTGTGCCGTGGCTTTCTCGGCGGCCATGACAAGGTCGCCTTCGTTCTCGCGGTCCTCATCGTCCACGACTACGATCATTTTCCCCGCGCGGATATCCTCGAGGGCTTCATCGATGGTGTTGAGCTGTGTCTTTGTCATACTGATTCTCCTTAGACCTCACTCCCGGCCCCCCTCCAAGACGACCCGAGATGCTGTCGTCTTGGAGAGGGGGGACCGCCAAAGGCGGTGGGTGAGGTTACATGAACCCCGTTCTCTTTAAAAGGTCCTCCGTGACAGCGCCGCTGCCTGCACCCTGCACGTATTTTTTCACATATTTTCCGAGCACATCGGTCTCAATATTGACGGCATCCCCGACCTTCCGCTGTCCGAGCGTGGTGCTCTCCATGGTGGTCGGGATAAGACTTACCGAAAAACTGTCCGCAAAAAGATCGGCAATGGTCAAGCTAACACCATCGACCGCAACAGAACCTTTCGCGAGCAAACCCTCCAATAATACGGACGGGACCGCAATGCTCATGATCGTGCTCGCAGCTTCTTTTTTTATGGACCGGATGGTGCCGGTACCGTCAACATGTCCCTGCACGATATGCCCGCCCAGGAACGAGGACGGCCGTGCCGCGCGCTCACAATTCACCGAAGCCCCGACCTTCAACGTACCGAGCCCGGAGACCGCACGCGTGCGTTCCATCACATCGAAGGCCAGCATATCTTTGGACTTTTTTGATATGGTAAGACAGACGCCGTTCACTGCAACACTGTCACCGAAAGCACTGCCCGCTGCAATGATAGGGGCCTGGACCTCGAGCCGCGCGGGGGAGACACTATGGACCACACCTAGTTCTTCAATAATGCCCGTGAACATAGCTCATTCTTCCTTTATAGCGTCTTCTTTGCCACTTACCACGGGGCTCTTGCCTCTGACCTGTTCGTCCACTAATCCACCTAAAATGCCGTTAATGAACCGGGAAGAATCTTCGGTCCCATACCGCTTCGCCAGGTTCACCGCTTCGTTAATGACCACGCTCTGCGGAGTATCGGTATATTTCAGCTCGTAAATAGAGAGACGCAGGATACTGCGATCGATCATATTGATGCGTTCCAGGGCCCACCCGATCGAGCGCTTCTTGATGAGCTCATCAGCCTCAGCGCGATGGTCCCACGCCCCACGTACAAGATCGAGCGCAAAACTGTTCGTATCTTCAGGGAAGGAGTCGTTCTCCATGGTATGGTCGAGCACTTCGGATATCTCTTCCGACGGATTGAGCTCCAGCTGGTACATGACCTGCATAGCGAGCCGTCTGGCAGTACTGCGTTTACCCATGTGTCGACCTCATGTCGCTCGTGCTGAAAATGCATGTATAGAACATATGGCTCATCTTTCAGCACCTTTGCATTTGAAGTATCAAAAAACCTTGCGCATTTGGTCATGCGCACTGAACCGTCTTCCGCGAACTACTCCTCCATCAGGATGCGCTTCGGGATGAAGTTCGTCTGCACGTCGCCGCGCAGGAAATATTCGTTCTCAAGAACGATCTGATGGAACGGGATAACGGTATCGATGTCGCCGACCACGAACTCGGAAAGCGCACGTTTGGCCCGTGCCAGCGCTTCGGGACGATCATTGCCCCATACGATGAGCTTGGCGAGCAGTGAATCATAGGTCGGAGGGACCTTGTATCCCTGGTACATATGGCTGTCCACACGCACGCCGGGGCCGCCGGCAGGAAGATATAATCTGACCTCGCCCGGGCACGGCATGAATCCTTTTTTCCAGTTCTCGGCGTTGATGCGGAACTCGATGGCATGTCCGGTCAGCTTGACCTGGTCCTGAGTACGGGAAAGCTTGTTCCCGGCAGCGATCAGTATCTGTTCTTTGACGATGTCCATATTGGTGATCATTTCGGTCACGCAATGTTCCACTTGTACACGAGTGTTCATTTCCATGAAGTAATAGTTCTTGTCCTTGTCCAGGATGAACTCGATCGTCCCTGCCCCTTCATACTTGCAAGCCTTCGCTGCAGCGATGGCCGCCTTCCCCATGTTATCGCGTATATCGTTCGTCAGTGCCGGCGACGGCGCCTCCTCGATCAGTTTCTGATGACGGCGCTGCACGGAGCAATCACGCTCGAACAGATGGATGACGTTCCCGTGCTGGTCGGCCAGGATCTGTATCTCGATATGCCGAGGCTCAAGGATGTATTTTTCCATATACACGTCATCGTTCCCGAAAGCGGCTTTCGCCTCGGTCTTGGCGGCCGTGATGCCTTTTTCCAGATCACCTGCGCTCTCAACAACGCGCATCCCCTTACCGCCTCCACCCGCGGACGCTTTGATCAACACAGGGAAGCCCATCTCTTTTGCGGTCGCCAGTGCAGCCGCCACATCCGTAATGACATCTTTTGTGCCAGGCACGCACGGGACGCCTGCGGCCATCATGGTCTTGCGTGCTTCAGCTTTATTGCCCATCTTGTTTATCGAGTCCGGGGACGGTCCGATGAACTTTATCTTATGCGCAGCACAGACCTCGGAGAACGTGGCGTTCTCGGCCAGGAACCCGTAGCCCGGATGTATGGCATCGGCCCCAGACACCTCGGCGACCGAGATGATGGCCGGTATGTTCAGATAACTTTTTGCCGACTGGGCCGGTCCGATACAATAGGATTCATCGGCCAAACGCACATGCAAGGACTCTTTATCGATCTCAGAATAGACCGCAACGGTCTTTATGCCCAGGTCCTTACAGGCCCGGATGATGCGAACGGCTATTTCCCCGCGATTGGCGACCAGAACTTTCTTGAACAAGGTACTGCCTCCTCCCCTAAAATGGG
>CAZZFK010000020.1:0-7404 GCA_964653455.1 uncultured bacterium | reverse complement strand
GATCGTCCCGATATTTACGTGCGGTTTATCTCTGTTGAACTTTTCTCTTGCCATAAAAAACCCTCCTTGAATTGATCACGAATTTCGAATGCCGAATTAATTCGACACTCGACGTTCGACACTCGTCATTTTTTCTCTGCGACCTTCTCGCCTTTGAACTTGGCGACAACAGCTTCAGAGATATTATTCGGTACTTCTTCGAAATTCGCGAACTGCATGGTATAGGTCCCGCGTCCCTGTGTATTACTGCGCAGATCGGTCGCATAACCGAACATCTCTGCGATCGGGACCGTAGCTCTGACCTTGGCCATACCTTTATCAGAGGTCATGGACTCGATCTTGCCACGACGGCTGCTCAGGTCACCGATAACATCGCCCATATTCGACTCAGGGACCTCAACTTCAACGTCCATAACAGGTTCCAAAAGCACGGGCTTTGCCTTCATAAAAGCCTCTTTAAAGGCCATAGAACCGGCGATCTTGAACGCCATTTCATTGGAGTCAACTTCATGGAACGAACCATCATACAATCTGACCTTCACATCAAGGATCGGATAGCCAGCAAGTACGCCTCCAGCCATGGCCTCAACGATACCTTGCTCGACCGGTTTGATATATTCTTTCGGGATAACACCACCGACAATATCATTGACGAACTCAAAGCCTTTGCCTTTGGGCAACGCTTCGATCTCAATGAAGACATGGCCGTACTGACCGCGACCGCCGGTCTGACGGATATACTTACCTTCCTGCTTGGCAGAACCTTTGATCGTCTCTTTGTACGCGACCTGCGGCTTACCAACATTGGCTCCGACCTTGAACTCACGTAACATACGATCAACGATGACCTCGAGATGCAATTCGCCCATGCCGGAGATGATGGTCTGTCCCGTCTCATGATCAACATGAACGCGGAAGGTGGGATCTTCTTCAGCAAGACGCTGGAGCGCAATACTCAGCTTTTCCTGATCGGCCTTTGTTTTCGGCTCTACCGCGACGTCAATGACCGGATCCGGGAAATTCATAGCTTCAAGAATGATAGAGTGCTTCTCATCGCACAACGTATCACCCGTGGTAACATCTTTAAGGCCGACCGCGGCTACGATATCCCCGGCAAATGCTTCCTCGATATCTTCACGCGTATTGGCGTGCATACGGAGCAAACGACCGACGCGCTCCTGCTTGTTCTTTGTCGAATTATAGACATACGACCCGGTATTGAAGACACCGGAATAGATACGGAAATATGTGAGCTTGCCGACGAACGGATCGGACATGATCTTAAAACCTAAGGCCGAGAACGGCTCGGCATCGGAAGCCTTACGGAAATCCTCAGCACCGGTGACCGGATTAACACCCTTGATCCCGACTTTATCGATCGGCGAGGGCAAGAATGCCAGCACAAGGTCGAGCAACGGCTGAATACCTTTATTTTTGAATGCCGTACCACTGGTCACCGGAACGATCTTATTGGCGATCGTGGCCTTACGGATCGAACGGATGATCTCTTCCGAAGTGAGCGACTGCCCTTCCATATATTTAGCCATCGCCTCATCATCATGTTCCGCAGCGACCTCTTCAAGCTTCGCGCGATATTCTTTGGCCTTTTCCATAAGATCGGCAGGGATATCCACCGTTTCAAAGGTCTTTCCTTCAGTCACATCATATATATAGGCTTTCATATGGATCAGATCTACAACACCATGGAACTGATCTTCAGCACCGACAGGAATAGAAACAACGACCATATCTTTGGTCAACCGGTCCTGGATCGTCTGTATGGCACGATAAAAATCAGCGCCGACGCGGTCCATTTTATTAATGAAGATGATGCGGGGAACATTGTAACGAACAGCCTGACGCCATACTGTCTCGGACTGAGGTTGTACACCGGCAACACCGCAGAACACCGCGACCATACCGTCAAGCACGCGCAAAGAACGTTCTACTTCGACCGTAAAATCAACGTGCCCGGGAGTATCAATGATATTGATACGATGCTCTTTCCAAAAACAGGTCGTCGCCGCGGACGTAATAGTGATACCGCGTTCCTGTTCCTGAGGCATCCAATCCATCGTGGCGGCGCCGTCATGCACTTCGCCGATCTTATGAACTTTTCCGGTATAGAAAAGGATACGCTCGGTCAACGTGGTCTTTCCCGCATCAATGTGCGCAGCGATACCGATATTCCTGTATTTATCTAACGGATATTCTCTTGCCATTTTATTTTACCACCTGAAATGTGCGAAGGCCTTGTTCGACTCAGCCATCTTGTGTACGTCATCTTTTTTCTTTATCGATGCGCCTGCATTATTGAAAGCGTCCACCATCTCACCGCTGAGCTTTTCGACCATCGAATGCCCTTTACGTGCGCGCGCATTACCGATGATCCAGCGCATCGCAAGTGCGATACCACGATCTTCTCTGACCTCGATCGGCACCTGGTACGTGGAACCGCCGACGCGACGGGACTTTACTTCCATGACCGGCATAACGTTCTTAATGACCTGATAGAAAGTCTCGAGGGATTGCTTCTTGACCTTTTTGGCCGCCTCATCAATCGCCGTATAGACGATCTTTTCAGCCGTGCTCTTCTTGCCCTGCTCCATCACTTTATTAATGAATTTAGCGACGTTCAGATCATTGAACACCGGATCAACTGCAACTACTCGCCTGGTACTTCTCTTACGACGGGACATTATTTACTCTCCTGTTTTTTCTTTTTTGCGCCATACTTGGAACGGCTCTGTACACGCTCTGCCACTCCTGCCGTATCAAGGGCGCCGCGGACCATGTGATACCTGACACCGGGAAGGTCCTTAACGCGGCCTCCGCGAACAAGAACGACCGAGTGTTCCTGAAGATTATGACCTTCTCCAGGGATATAGCTTATAACTTCTTCTCCGTTAGAAAGACGGACACGCGCGACCTTGCGCAATGCCGAGTTCGGCTTTTTCGGGGTCGTGGTATACACGCGAAGACATACTCCGCGTTTCTGCGCCGCACGCTGCAGGGCCGGGGCCTTGCTGCGATACTTCGTTCTCTTTCTACCTTGTTTTGTCAACTGACTGATCGTAGGCATTTTTACACACTCCACACTTGACACATCTCGTGCTTCAAAAAACGAGCGGTCATTATAGCCACGCGGCATTTCTCTGTCAACACCAAAATTCAACATCTTTTATGAAAAAGAATGCGTGGAATTTCGACGCCTGAATATACTATCAATTGAGTGAACTGTATAGCCCCTTTTTTTTACATGCGCTGTGTTCAGATTGATGAAGAACACCGTTGATGTTTTTTTGAGCACATAAAAAATACTGATACAATCCCGGAAAAAGATTGTGCAAAAATTTCTCGGCATTTTTTCGGGGCCGCACCTTTGCATTTTCAAGATACATTATTACTGCGCGATGATCTTCCCTACTCTGAACTTTTTCGGGATATGTCCGACCGTGCACACTACGTTCGAGCCTTCCTTCTCACCGATCAGGGCGATGCCCAGCGGGGAAAGTATCGATATATGATCCCGCTCTTCATCGGCCTCTTCCGGGAACACAACATGCACGGTCCTTTCAGCCTTACTTTCCAGGTCCAGCACACTGACCGTTGCCCCGACAGAAACAACATCCTCCGGCATATCGTTATTAAAAACGATCATGGCCCGCGACAGTTCCTTATCCAGCGCATCCAGACAACTTATGGCACCCCGCTTATCCGCACGAACGTTCTTGATCAGCCCGCTCAATTTCCTGTAATCACCCTCGCTGATATATATCGTTTTTGTATACATGACTGGCCTCCCTTAAAATTAATCCCTGAAAAGAAAATTATCGAAACACCAGGGATGTTTTGTATCAAGTTTCGATCTCGGATTTTCCTTGAAAAAAACCTGATAATTACTGAACGGCGTCCAGTCGGAAGATGTAGAAACAAGTTCTCCGAGATACGGTCTCGCGATATCCAGTATCTTGTCATACGGAAGTTCATCGGGAAGACAGAGGCCTCTTGCCGGATTTTCCATGATCCAGCATATCGCAGAAACGACACCGATGGCCACTTGCACCGTCGTCGCATTCTGGTGCGGCACAAGCCTCCTGGCCTTATCTATGCCCAGAACACTTCCTGTCCACCAGGACGTATACGCATGCCCCATGAGCAAAGCACCCAGAATATCTTCACCCCCGGTTATTTCATCGCCCATGATACGCAGCTCAGGCTGCAACTCATAGTTCCTGCAGCGTAGCTCGTATAAAGAAGCCAGCGTTTCATTGCACGGCATGTACGCATAATGCACCGTCGGGCGGTACAGCACTCTCTTGTTGTCCATGACCGTCAGACAATCTGATATCGAGAACGCCTCGGCATGTCTGATGACCATGCCGATTATCTCCGTATGCGGCACCCATGAACGCACCCAGGTATTCATGCCCATCTGAGAGAGGAAGACCTGGTTTTGAGGACCATACGGCGGGACGGACGCATGTTCCGGCAGGGTCTTTTCGTGCGTCCCCCACCCTAATTCCGCAGGAGCAAGGCCTTCTTCACGCAATCCTTCTATGCTCCAGGTCCCTACGAATTCATTCAGCCTTTTTGACTGACAGGTTATTTGCGTATCACGCTCACTGATATGAATGACCTTCACGCCAAGCTTCATGGCCAACCGCGAAAAATCCTTCTCATCGAGCAACGAAGCGATGCGTTTTTTTTGCGGTCTCGGAACACCTTGGTCTTCGATCATTTTTTGTGCGATATCCGCCAGGGCTTTTTTTGTGAAATGCGAGATCAATCCGGGGTTGGCCCCATGGTCCAGCACCGCCGTAGCAGAACCTTTCGCCCACGCACTGACCATACGCCTGATCTCCATTTGGCGATAATGCAGGGATTTCTGAAAAGGCGTCTTTTTATGCAGCTCGGCATACGGGTCCCATTCTTCGACCGAGGTATTGATATAAAGCACGTTATTATCGTGACACCAGCCAAGCAGATCGAGACAATCGATATTCCAGGACAGATCTATGATCAGCCCGCCCGGACTCACATGCTTGGATAGCACTTGAAATATATTTATCGGAGAGATCTTTTCCCTGAAGAACTGAACACCTTTTTCCAGATATGCCCTCAATTCTTTCCGCTTATCAGCAAGGTCAAGGACCACTACCTTCTTTGGGTCGATATCGATATGCCTGAACAATAACGGCAGAACGCACTTTGCCACAGAACCATAACCAATGATCAACACTTTATTATTGAACTTCATCATGACAGCCTCCTCACAGTAACTGCGGGGACGAGAAGGAAGCTCCGTTAAAAGGACCTTCCTTCCCTGTCAGGAGGGAAAGATAAGAGAAGTGAAACGTTTTAAATGTATGCGCTTATTTTTTTTCATGAAACTCATAGTTCATACTATAGTACATATCCCGTAATTTTCAATCGTTCTTTTTCACTTTTCTGAAAAAATAAAAAGCCCCGCTGAAATTCAGCGGGGCTTTTGTTCGACATTGAACGTTCAGGAATATCAAGCTTCCTCTGTCGCAAGTACCTCTTCTTTCTTCTCTATCGTCTCATCAAGGTCCGTACCTTCCGTTGAGGTCAGCTTGATATTACGATAGATCGGCAGACCCGTACCGGCAGGGATGATCTTTCCGATGATGACGTTCTCTTTGAGCCCGTACATCGGATCAGACTTACCCTTGATCGCCGCGGAGGTGAGCACGCTCGTCGTTTCCTGGAAGGACGCGGCCGAGAACACACTTTCCGTATTCAATGATGCTTTGGTGATACCAAGCAGCACGCGATCGGCAGTAGCCTCTTCTTTGCCTTTTTCCTTCATCTCTTTGTTCACTTCTTCAAAGGAGAAGACATCGACAAGGTCACCGATCAAGAAATCCGTGTCGCCCATACCGGTGATGCGCACTTTATTGGTCATCTGGCGCGCGATCGTTTCGATATGTTTCTCATTGATGCGAACGCCCTGTGAACGATAGACCTTCTGGACCTCTTCGGACAGATAGACCTGCGCCGCTTTGACGCCATTGATGCGAAGAACGTCATGCGGGTCTTTGATACCATCCGTCAGATAATCGCCCTTCTCTACTTTCTTACCCGGGAACACCTTCAAACGAACACCGTACGGGACTTTGTATTCTTTTTTCATGCTCCCGTCGGATATCGTGATGGTGCGAACTCCTTCTTTCTCGTTCACTTCCGCTATGCCGTCTATATCCGATAAAAGCGCATAGTTCTTAGGACGACGGCCCTCGAACAATTCTTCAACACGAGGAAGACCTGCCACGATATCACGAGCTGCGCGATTGATGCCGGCGGCACTTTCACGGGCCAGGATATCATCGGCATCGACCGTGCTCCCGTCGGCGATCATGACACGAGCACCTGCAAGGATCGGATACGCTTCACCAGGAGCGACCACGATCACAGTATCGGCACCGGAAACTTCGATCTTCAGGATGATACCGGCGGTCTCCGCAACAATACCGGATGCAAGCTCATCCTCGGCTTTTACGCGCACGCCGTCCTTCACCATGACCTCTTTGCCGGCAGGTATGACATATTCGCGTTTTACCTTCGGGTTATAGACAAAGACCTCACCGTCGCGAAGTGCGATGCGCTCGCTCTTTGTCTCCTTGACCTCAAAGCCGATGAACTGCACCTTACCTTCAGTACCGGTAATGACATATTCATAGCTCGGATTATGCCCGGCGATAACATCGCCGGCAGAGACAGAGGAGTTGTTCTTGACCATCATTTCCGCACCGGCAGGGATATTGAACGTGATATCGTTGCCTTTATGACGTTTCAGAAATACCTTGCCTTCGCGAACGGCGACAACGATATCATTGCCAAGGTCATCCTTGACCTTACGCAGCTTCAACCCGTCCTCCATCTCGATCTTGCCGTCATGAGAAGCTTTGATCTCGACCCTGGTCGCTTTGCTCAAGTCCACGCCGCCCGTATGGAACGTACGCATCGTAAGCTGCGTACCCGGTTCACCGATCGACTGAGCGGAGATGATGCCGACCGCTTCCCCGATATTGATAGCACGGTCCCTGGACAGATCGCGGCCGTAACATTTCTGACAGATACCTTTTTTCGTACGGCATACCAGGACCGTCCTGATCTTGACCGTTTCGATACCTGCAGCCTGTATCTTCCGGGCGATATCATAGGTGATCTCTTCGCCCTTATCGACCAGCTGTTCGCCTGTCGCGGCATCAACGATCTTTTCCATGGAATACTTACCGGTCAGACGTTCTTCAAGACTGACCATCGTTTCATAGCCGTCCTTGATAGCGCTGATCTCGACATAATCGGTGGTACCGCAATCTTCTTCGGTGATCATGACGTCCTGAACGACGTCGACAAGACGACGTGTGAGATAACCTG
>CAZZFK010000019.1:0-16384 GCA_964653455.1 uncultured bacterium | reverse complement strand
GGGTCCGGGATGATTTTATTGATAAATTTTTCTTGTTGCTGGACTGGGACCTGTACAATGAGGCCGGAGAGACAGAGGATTTCAGGGATGTGCTTATCGAGGATAATTTGGAGATCAGCGGTGCACAGAAGGCCCCGGACTATGCGTTCCGGATCGGCGGGAACCGTGTGTTCTTTGTTGAGGCTAAAAAACCGCTCATCAATGTGAAAGAAGCCGTTGATCCCGCTTTTCAGGTCCGTCGCTACGGCTATACGGCCAAGCTCCCCGTTTCTATTTTGACCGATTTTGAGGAGTTCGCGGTATACGACACACGCCTGAAACCCCACAAGAACGATAAAGCGTCCTATGCCCGGCTGTTTTACTGCCGTTTCGAGGAATTTGAACAGCACTTCGATTTTTTATATGAAACGTTCTCAAAAGAAGCGGTACGCAAGGGCAGCATCAAGAAGTATATCGATGGTGTGGGAGTTAAAAAGGGTACGTCCGAGGTTGATAAAGAATTCCTGAAGCTCATCGAGGAATGGCGCACGGCGCTCGCCAAGAACCTCGCGGTGAAGAACCTCAAGCTTGATATCGACCAGCTGAACCTTGCCGTACAGAAGATCATAGACCGCATTATTTTCCTGCGTATCGCCGAAGACAAGGATATCGAGCAGTACGAGACACTTCTCACAATCGCCAAAGATAAAAAGGTCTATGCAACGCTCGTTGAATATTTCGGCAAAGCGAACAAGAAGTACAATAGCGAGCTTTTCCGGAAAGACGAGCAGATCGATGCGTTGAAGATCGATGACGAGGTGTTGGCGGACATCATCACGAGCCTTTATTACCCGGATTGCCCGTACGCGCTGGCGGTATTGCCGATAGAGACGCTCGGGAACATCTATGAGCAATTCCTGGGCAAGACGATACGCCTGACGGACGGGCATCATGCCAAGATAGAAGAGAAGCCGGAGGTCCGTAAGGCGGGAGGGGTATATTACACTCCGGAATATATCGTGAAATATATCGTTGAGAATACAGTAGGAGAAATGCTTCGCAAAGCTCAGCATCCTGATGCGATAGCCAAATTGACGATACTCGATCCCGCCTGCGGTTCGGGATCGTTCCTGATCGGCGCGTACACATATCTGCTCAATTATCATTTACAGTGGTACACGAAGAAAGAGAACCTGGCGAAAGCGCTGAAGGAAGGGCGCTTGTTCCAGAAAGACCAGAAAAGCTATTACCTGACCATTCAGGAGAAGCAGAAGATACTTTTGAACAATATCTATGGCGTGGATATAGACCGGCAGGCGGTGGAGGTGACCAAGCTTTCGCTGATGCTGAAGCTGCTCGAAGGCGAGAATCATGAGAGCGCGGGGCAGCTTTTCAAGCAGACGGACCTGAAGCTTTTGCCGACGCTTTCGGATAATATCAAATGCGGGAATTCGCTGATCGGGTCGGATTTCTATGCGGATAAGAACATCTCGCTTTTTGAGAAGGAAGATATGCAGAAGGTGAATGTGTTTGATTGGGAGAAGGAGTTTCCGGCTATATTCAGGAGTGGAGGATTTGACTGTGTGGTAGGGAATCCACCATGGGGCGGAATTATAGATGATTTTCTTTGTTTCTTTGCTTGTAAATATCCTGAAACAACAAAGGGATTTAAAGATACATATAAGTTATTCATTGATAAAGGCAGAAGTTTATTGTCCAAAGATGGATTGCTTGGCTTGATTACGCCTAATACTTATTTTTTTGCGCCTCTTTTTACAGATCTGAGGAATATGATCAATCAGTATAAAATAAAGTATTTAATAAATTTAGGAGAAAGAGTTTTTGAAGGTGTTACAGCTCCTGCAGCGATATTGATAATGCAAAACACTAAAGCTAGTAATAACTTAATAAATGCCTTGGATTTATGTTTTAGCAAAGTGAATGAAGAGAAGGACGCTCTTTTGAAAGATAATAAGTATATTATTGTTAATCAAGGATTGTTCAATAAAATCCCTGACACATTATTCACCTTTTACTATAGGGAGTTAAAAGAATCAGAGATTACCTTTGATGAGTTTGCTGATATCAAGGATGCTGGTATTCAATATCATCGCTCTGGTATTGGCATGCAGAATAGAGGTGGAAATGATTTATACGAGAGATTATTTTCAGATAATACACGTATGTTTGCAAAGACGGTTCCTACGTATTATGGCTCATTAATAAATCGGTATTATATTTCTGAAAAAACAGATGAATATTTCAATTTAGATTATAAAGAAGTTTTACGTAAAAACGAACAAGTTTCTTTTACTAAGGAATTTCAGGGTTTGAATCCAAAAATTATATGGAGACAAACTTCCTCAGATATTAAAGCTGCCTTAGATGAGAGAGGTGTTTGGTTTAGAAACACTATACAATGCTGTGTAATAAGAGAAAAATACAAAAAATACTCTTATAAATATCTTTTAGGTATTATTAATTCAAAATTTATTAACTATCTTTATAATAACTTAGTCAAGGAAGGGGGCCGGGTATTCCCTCAAGTGAAAATAATAAAGCTTAAGCAACTGCCAATAAGAATTATTGATTTTACAAGTAAAGCTGAAGGTGTGCTTTATTCTAAGATTATAGGTTTTGTCGAGCAAATCATTCTCTTGCAGAAACAGTATTATTCAGAAAAGAGTGAAACAGTTCAGGCGAACCTTAAACAGAAAATTGATATTGTTGATAATCAGCTTGATCAATTGGTGTATGAATTGTATGGCCTGACGGAGGAAGAGATAAGGGTTGTTGAGGAAAGCGTGAAATAATGAGTATTCCTTGGCGTGAAATAGCAATTGTATTTATATCTGCTTTTGCGGGGGCATGGTTTACAAGGAGGTTTGATACTAGCCATGAGCGTTTGATGACACGTAATGCTGCTATTTATGAATTAATGCAGGTTTATTCTTGGCTTTATTGTTTTTCAAAAAAAGAACAGATAGGCAGAAAATTGAGCGGACAAGTTTCCTCTAATACTATGAGCAGGTCGATTAAAGAGAAGGCCATGCAAGACCTACGTACTTTATTAATGAACGATAGATTATGGGGAGATATGGCTCGTTTTGACCCTTTTGGCGTCCTTGAGTTAAAGACATGTGTCGATGGCATTATGCAGAACATGCATACGGATGTATTGAAAAAAGAAAGTTTGCGCCAAGGGGCTGATACTACTGCCTTTGAAAAAATGATGGGGTCAATTCAGTCCCAGATTTTAGAACAACTGCTGCCGAAATTACGCGAAAAGATCATTAGAATATCAAAAGATATATCTTTAAAAACGAATCTTGATAAGGAAACTCGAAAGACTTTGGCTGAATTTGAGTGTTCTTTGGGGTAGGGAAGTAATATTTTGGCATGAATATTGCACATACTGCCGACGGGGCTAGGGCATATAAAGCTGAATACTACTCATAAGGAATAAAAATGAGCACATCAGACCAGGAAATAGTTCCATTTGAAAATAAAAAGATCCGCAGGGTCTGGCATGAGGAACAATGGTATTTTTCCGTTGTGGATATTGTTGCGGTATTAACGGACCAATCCGATGATCTTAAGGCGCGAAAGTGCTGGAATAGGCTCGCACAGCGTTTACGAGACGAAGGTAGTGAAGTGGTGACAAATTGTCACCGGTTGAAAATAGTGGCTCCAGGTGGATCGCGGGAAATACACCTAAAGAGATCAAGGAAAGTACCGGCAAACCGGTCGTTACGGACAGCAATTATTTGGGATTGAACGGCTAGTTCTGGTCCTGGGGCCTATTCCCTAAGTAATTTAGCCCCTCTGCTGCGGAGCGGAGAGGGGTGCCCGAAGGGTGGGGAGAGGCTTGTGAGACATGTGCTAAATAATGAAGATGGCAGTCAGGTCGTGACATTTTGTCCCGGACTGAAACAGAGGTGAACTCACGATGAAAAAAAAGAAAAACGCGATGGTACCCAATAACAGCTTCACGGAGTTCCTCCTATATATGACCCCCAATGGCAAGGTGAAGGTTGAGATATTCCTGCGCGATGAAAATATCTGGCTGACGCAGGATAAGATCGCCGTATTGTTCGGCGTCCAGCGTCCGGCGATCACGAAGCATCTCAAGAATATTTTTGAGTCAGGCGAGCTGAAAGAAAATGTGGTCAGTTCCATTTTGGAACTAACCACTCAGCACGGGGCCATTAAGGGCAAAACGCAGACCCGTCCGGTCAAACTATTCAATCTGGAGGCCATCCTGTCCGTCGGCTATAGGGTCAATTCCCGCCAGGCCACGCTGTTCCGCATCTGGGCGACCGAACGATTGAAAGAATACATCATCAAGGGCTTTACGATGAATGATGAACGACTGAAAGAGCCGAACAATATCTTCGGTAAAGATTATTTTGAAGAGCAGCTGGCGCGTATTCGGGATATCCGTTCCAGCGAACGCCGGTTTTACCAGAAGATCACGGATATTTATTCACAGTGCAGTGCCGACTATGATAAAGATAGCGAAGGAACAAAGCTGTTCTTTGCGACAGTACAGAACAAACTGCACTGGGCGATCAGCAGACAGACGGCGGCGGAGATCGTCGCTTCCCGTGCGGATAGTGGCAAGCCTAATATGGGGCTTACTTCGTGGAAGAACTCGCCTGCGGGGCGCATTCGAAAGACCGATGTCGCCATCGCCAAGAATTATCTGGATGAAAAAGAGCTCGATATCCTTAACAGGATAGTGTCCATGTACCTGGACTATGCGGAATTACAGGCCACAGAGCGGGTCGTGATGTATATGAAAGACTGGGTCGAAAAGCTCGACGCTTTTTTGAAATTTAACGGCAAAGAGGTCCTGGAAGCTCCGGGCACGGTCAGTGCCGAGATAGCCAAGGCGCTGGCGGAGAAAGAGTTTGAAAAGTACAGCGTGATCCAGGACAAGCTGTATGAGAGCGATTTTGATAAGGAAATAAAGAGGCTCACGCATAATGACGGAGACAGGTGATGGGGTCTTCTATTATCTTGTTCACTGCTGCTGTCCGATAACATCATGTATGAAAAGATACTGAAATTTCTCCTTTGACCTCACGATACCTTCATAGAGCAGCGTTCACACAAGGAGCAGTATCGTGGCGAGTTATTTTGTTAATTACCAACATTTACTTGAACGCATGGAAATGAAGACCAAAGCGAACATTTCCGAGAAGAACGTTATTGATACGGACAAGATGTTCCTGGTCGACGGTAATCGTATCTGCCTGTATTCGCCTGAAATGTTATATCTGGAATCCATCAAGACGGACGCGAAATCCCGTAATTAGAAGAAACAAGAAACGAGTGGCAAGATACAAGGTGGAAAGATCTTTCTTTTCTTGTTTCTCGCCCCTTGTTTCTCGTTTCTTGCTAAGAGCCTAGAACAGATGTTCAATGAGTATCTTTAGCCCTATTCCTATCAACACTAGTCCCGCAGCTATTTCCGCCTTGTTCTCGAACATGTGCCCGGCCTTGTTCCCGATGAACACTCCCATGAAGGACATACAGAACGTTACGGCGCCGATGAGCAGTATCGGGAACAGGATAGAGACGTTGAGCAGGGAGAACATGATGCCGATCGCGAAGGCGTCGATGCTGGTCGCCACTGAGAGGAGCATGAGAGTTCGGAACGACATATCTTTTCCTGTATTATCTTCGACGTCTTCTAGTTGAAACGCTTCATAGAGCATCTTACTGCCGATCAGGGATAGGAGCCCGAAGGCGATCCAATGGTCGATGCCTGAAATAAAGACGCGCAGGCCGTTCCCCGCCAACCAGCCCAGGACCGGCATGACCGCCTGAAAAAGGCCGAACGAGGTGCCGAGCTTCAGGGCGTGAGCTACTTTTTTCTTTTTGATGACGACACCGCTGGCGATCGATACCGCGAAGGCGTCAAGTGCTAAGGCGAATGAGATGGCACAGAGGGTCAAGATATCCATTGCATTACTCCTAAATTGATATTTGTAGGTCGTATGATATTGGCTTTAAAGAGAAACAAGAGACGAGAGACAAGAAACAAGGTGAAAAGACATTTCTTTTCTTGTGTCTTGTCTCCTGTTTCTTGTTTCTTTTCTTAGATCCCTTTGAACGCCTTCTTCACCAGTGAGGTCCCCGGGGCTTTTGTGAACATGCTGACCGCCGGTATCACGATGAACGGCACTATCATGGCGAGGCTTGCGGCGATGGGTGAATTATCCGGTCCCAGCACATAGAACAGGACGATCGAAAGCGTAAGTCCGGTGACCATGCCCGCAACAACTCCTGCGAGGCTGGTGCGCTTCCAATACAGCCCATAGATATACGGCGCCATGAAAGAACCGGCGACCGCGCCCCAGGAAAGGGACATGAGCGTGACGATGAACCCGAAATTGTATCTGGCGATGATGTACGAGAACACGATGAAGATGCCGCTCAGGAAACGCATGAGCGCCAGCGAGTTCTTTTGGGATATCTTCGGGTTCACATGACCTTTATACATATCGATCGCGATCGAGGATGAGGAGACGAGGATCAAGGATGAGAGCGTGGACATGGACGCTGAGAGCACGAGCAGGAGAATGACGGCCATGAGCACTTCCGGCAGATGGGTCGTGAGGAGGTTCGGGATGATGACATCGAACCCCGGCTTGCCGTTCACCATAGGGAGCTTGTCGTAGAACACATGGCTCATAGCGCCGGTGAAATAGGCGGAGAATCCGATCACGAACGCGAACAAAGTGGTGACTATCGCTGCGGTCTTGATCATCGCTTCGTTCTTGATGGCGTAGAACTTCTGTACCATCTGCGGCAGGCCCCAGGTGCCGAACGAGGTCATGAACACCAGGGAGGCGAGCAGCAGCAGGTTCGGCTGTTTGAGCGTAGGCACATGCAGCGGATAATTATGAACGATCGTTGTGATGGTCGGGATAAGACCGCCACCTTTGGCGACCAGGACGATCACCATCGCCGAGGCGCCGACCAGCATGATACAGCCCTGTATGAAATCTGTGAGCGTGATGGCGAAGTACCCGCCGAGGATCAGGTAGAGACCGGTGATCGCGATCATAATGAGGAGGGCGATGTCGTACGGCATCGAAAAGTTGACCTCGAACAAGTGTCCTAATCCTTTGAAGACGGACGCGGAGTAGGGGAGGAGGAAAATAAAGATGATCATGGCCGCGAAGATCTTTAGGAAGCTCGCGCCGAAACGTTCTTGCAGGAATTCCGGCATGGTCATGACGTTCAGGTTCTGGGTCATGCGGCGTGTCCTTCTGCCCAGTACGAGCCAGGCCAAGAGCGCTCCGATGAGCGTATTGCCTGCGGCTATCCAGACCGCGTTGAGCCCGAAGCCCCAGCCGAGCTTGCCTGCGAACCCGATGAAGATCACCGCGGAGAAGTAAGTCGTCCCGTATGCGAAGGCGGAGACCCAGGGGCCGATGTTGCGTCCGCCGAGGAAAAAGTCATTGAGCGAGGCGGTCTTTTTCATTCCCCAGAAGCCGATACCTACCATTCCCAGCAAGAACACCGTCAAAAGAACGATCGCGAGCATGAATTGTCCTCCTATTTATGAAAGTATATTGAAATTGTATGGGGAATATTTAGGTAAGTCCACTTTTAAATATAGAAGGGGAAGAGAGGTCCGGGATGAGGGGGCTATCCTCTCATCGGGAGATCTTTTTTTATTCTTTAATGGTCCGGACGGCGTTCTCAAGGACTGTGGTCAATTCATCCATGGGGGCGCGTTCTTTTATGGATATTGCCTTTTGTGAAAGTACAGAATAATCGTTTGCGATAGTGATCATCTTTATGCAGGAAAGGTCCAGTGTTCCCAAGAGCTCTTTGAGCTTCAACAGTGTGTTTCGTACGGCATGTATGTCGGTCTGACGCGTCCATTGGACCGTGACCCCCTGTTCGAGCAATTCCAGCCGTAATGCCCGGCAGGTATGTTCCAGCTGGTTCTCCGGTATGGCGGCACGCAGAATGTTCCTGATCTGCGCTACCGTACTGTTCGCGGTCATGTTGATGCCGGGCAATCTATAGTTCTGATAGGCTACGTCATGACACTTTCCTTTGCTTTGGCGGGTACTGAAACGCAATCTGATCATTTGGGGAAAGTCGTACGTGTCGAACCTGGTCTCGTATACCTGTATCAGTTTCCTGAGCATATCTGCTGCTATGAGATCAGTGACATCTGAAAAACGGGTGATATAAATATTATTTTTTTCAAAATAGGCAAGGGAGCTCTCGCAAAAAGCTCTGGCTTGATCGAGGTCGATCTGAGGGGGAACATGCTGTGCGATGAGCTTGGTATATATCATACGATAATGTATCGAAAGCAATTCTTTGTGATTTCATAGTGTGTATGTCAGCTTTGAACGGTCAGAATCTTTTTTTAATGGTCTCCCAGGCCTGATTGATCTGCTTGCTTATCTCCAGGTTGTCCATGTCCCCGTTCATTGCGGTCTTGTCCGGGTGGAACATGATCATCAGGAATTTGTATCGTCGTGTTGCGCTCTCTTTTGTGTCAGAGGGCAGGATATCCAGTGCGAAGTACGGGTCTTTGATATAAGCGCTTGTGATGCGTTCTTTGATCTTTTTGCGCTCGTTCTTTTCGTCCTGTGGGTCGATAGGACACCCTGTCTCGGCTTTTTGTGCGTTGTGGCTTTGCTCGGTCCGAGGGGGCTCTGTACGTTCTTTTCTGTCCTCTTCCGCAGGTCCATTGAACAGTCCCAGGATGAACCAGCTGAGCTGCAGATGGGTGGCGTGGGCGGCAATATCGAGCATGCTCTCTTTTTCATGATATTGGACCGGTCCGCCAGAGGCTGTTGATACGACGATCCTGATCCGGCGTATCTTCGCAGTAGCGTCAGTGCCAAGTTTTTGTAGGAGAGAGAACGTGTTCGCGACCTCGCGCAGACTTTGCCATAACAAGAACGTGTTCGCGATGTTCGACTCCACCGAGAATCCTTGCTGTTTGAGGAAGGCGGCGTTGCGGGAGATGTCCTCTTTTTTTCTGGCAGTATTCTCGGCTGCAAGGTCTTTTTGTATCTCCTTGATGGTGTTCTCCAGAAAGACGGTCAGTTCCTCTACCGGGGCGTGTGCTTTTATCGCGACCCCCTTTTGGGAAATATCCGAATAATCATTGTCAATGCATATGTTCTTGAAACATGAAAGATCGAGCTTGTTCGAGATATCGGATAATTTGTACAATGTGTTCCGGATGGAGATGTAAGGGATAGCCTCTGACCATCGTACCGTAATGTCCTTTTTTTGAAGAGCGTCTTGTATCCGTACACAATCTTTCTGCAGTTTTTCTTTTGATGTAGCGGAGCGCAGTGCCTCTGTGATGTGCTCTTCAGTGTCGTAAGGGTAGATCGTGACCCCGGCCGCATCTGTATGGGAGGTGTATCTTGTATGAGGTACCTTACTGAAACAGACCTGTGTTCTGACCGGAAAGTCATAGACGTCAAAGTTCGTATTGAACACGGAGTATAATTTTACGAACGCAAGTTCTGCCATCATGTCCGTCATGTCCGCAAAATAGAACACCGAAAGGTTCTGCCGTTCAAAGAACGAACGGGCTTTTTCGCAGAATGCTTCAGCGTCCAGCCGCATGCGGCGCAGGATCAGATCATGGGTTCGGTCCCTTTCGCTTTGAGCGATGGTCTTAGTGCATATCATACAGGAAGGTATCGAAAGGTCTTTTTGTTGATTTCAGGTGTTCTCCCTGTATGGGACAAACGATTAAGTTAACCCTTACTTGACATGCAAAATGTTTAAGCTATAATAAACATATCGAAATCATGTTTTTTTAAAGGAAGGTGTTGGCAATGGACCTAGGAATGAAGATCAGGGAAACACGTGAAAAGCTCGGGATGTCATTGCGTAAACTTGCAAAGGATGTTGGTGTGTCACCCAGTTTCATTTCTCAAGTTGAACAGGGGAAGGCCCAGCCTTCGATCAATTCTCTCCAGAAGATCGCTCAGGTCCTTGGTGTTTCCGTTGCGACGCTCATGGGCGAAAAGACGTCCGCTCCCCGCATCGGCAAAAAGAAGCTCGACTATTCACAGTTCAGCGGTGTTGAAGTAAAACGGTTGGTGCCGAACACGGCTAACCTTGAGCCGACACTGTTCACTTTGAAGCCGGGAAGTTCGAGCGGCGATATCGTGACCAGCAGTAGTGGCGAAGAGTTCGTCCTGCTCTTGAACGGCAGTATGGAGCTGATGCTCGACGGGAAGACGTATGAGCTCAAGGAAGGGGATAATATCTATTTCAATTCCTCGGTCCCTCACAGTTTCCGCAATATCAGTAATGCTCCGACAAAAGTGCTCTGGGTCAAGAACGCCTAGGTGTGCGGATGACCGTTGGATGAAAAAGGCCGTCGAAATTTCGACGGCCTTTTTATTTTCAGTATGTATTGTTCCGGGGAAAACACGATGGCTTTTCTTGTTTTTATCTTTACTGATGGGACATTTTCAGTTCGTTCTTCCGAGGTATCCTAACTGGCATACAGTGTGCATGGTTCAGGCGTATGAAAACGATCCAGGTACAGTGTCTGAGCAGTGGTTGTTCAATATCTTGTGATGGAGAGTTGTGCTGGTCTTCAGAGCGCTCATTTGACGAGTGTGCACAGGACATGTTCTTAACGCTGAGGTCCCTGTCAGGGGTCATTGTGGTATCGCTCGAAGATCTCATTGTAAAAAAAAGCATAGTGTCCCTGGAACACGTATCGACAGAGAACGCACACGGCGTGCTGCGCGCACAGGCCCTGCACATAGTGAACGTTCCAGAAGTCCATGTTCGTCACTTCTTTGTGCCGACGGACGATGGAGGCCCATATCTTCGAGGAATGCTCTATTGCTGTGATATACGGGAGGTCGCTGCTCTGGTCTCGATGTTCGCTGCAGCGGGACTGTCTATCTCTCAGGTCACTGTTCCCGAACATCCCGAGCTCCTGTTCTTTGACGAACGGTGCGTGCGGCAGGAACGCATGCGCGAGAGAAGAAAGATATTTGCGGTCCTGGCGATAGCTCTGGTCTGCGGAGCTGGTGCTCACTGGCTGCAGAAGGTCTCCGACCTGATCGCGGAACACGTGCACATGAAGCAACAGCAGCTCGTGTTTGTCCGTGCAACGGTCGAAAGGCTCAAGCAGAAGGTGTTGTGCCAGGAAAAGGCCCGTGCGCTCATGAGCAAGGGGGTACAGCAAAAGAAAAGATTCACATCATTATTGCCGGGGATCGCCGGAGTACGCCCGGCGGATATTTTGCCTCAACGGGTCCTGATCGATTGCAGGCATTCTGTGGTCGAAATTGAAGGTATTGCCAGGACCGGCGATGCGGCCCCCCGGTACGTTGAGCGGTTGCGCCGGAACGTGCTTTCTGAAGCTACGATGACCTCTCTTGAACATGAACGTGCGTCATATCGCTTCACGGTCGCGGGGGTCATTTGATGCGCGTTTTGCGGGGACGGATAGTGCCAGCGAGATCATATATGTCGGTGCTGTGCGTTTTGATCGTCGGGGTCTGTCTTATACCGTCTGTGCTCTCGGTTGGCACCATGGTGACCCAGAGTGTGGCACTGTTCCGGGCAGGGAGGGAATATCATGTGTTGGTCTGTGAGTCAGAACGGCTTGAAAAGGCCCGCACATCGATCACCCCGGACACAGTGACCCTTGATATCAGGGATGCCATAAAGAAGGCATGTGTTCGTAATGAATGTTTGCTGATACACGAGGTTGTTGAAAGAGAAAAGAACATGCCTGGAGCGGATATGCCTGAGGCGGTCGTGCAATATCAGCTCGAGGGTACGTATGGACATATAGTTCGCTGTGTTCTTGAGATGCTCTCCCTGCATGCCCCGGTCTTTTTTGAAGCATTAAAGTTCGAGCCGGCAGGCAACGGACGCGGAACACGTATGTCCTGTCGGATACGGCTCATTGATGAAAGGAGGTAAGTATATGAAAGAATGGTTCGTCCTTATGCTTATCCTTTTTCACCTGAGCACGACGGTTCTTGCGGAGGAGCTTTTTACGTATCGGCAGGGCCGTTCCGATAACTCCGGGGAGGGAAGTGGTACTGTGCTCTCGAAACGGGTACATATGGTCCCGTGCCGCTATATTTCTCCACAAGATCTTATGCGTATGGCCAGGACCTGTTATCCCGGGCTCATTATTGCGGCGGATGACGGTGCATGTGCGGTGGTCGTCAAAGGGACGAGCAAGCAGATCGCGGCGGTACAACACCTGAGCGATACGCTTGATAGAGCCCCGAAGCAGATCGCTATAGAGACGCGTGTCGTTGAGGTCTCGGAAAGCGGGCTTGAGCAGCTCGGTGTGCTTTGGAATGTCACTCAAGAAGGTATGAAGGTCGGGAGCACGGTCGCGGACATAGATGGCGTGCTCAAGGCGCTTGAAGGCTGCGGACAGGCGAAGATCTTGGCGACCCCGCGTATCACGGCGCTGGAGCATAAAGAAGCGTTCGTGCGTATCGGGGACCGGATACCCTATGCGCTCCCGGCCGGCGGAAATCTTCAGGATGCCAGGTGGAGCGTGCAGTATCTTGATGCCGGAATTATTCTTTCCATCAGACCCCAGCTGGGGATATCGGGCAATATCCTGATAGAACTTCATCCGCAAGTGATCAATCTCAAGGAATGGAAGCCAACTCCCGCTGGAGATTTTCCGATACTATCCAGTCGTGAAGCAAAAACGACCGTTGAGGTCGAAAGCGGACAGAGCATCGCAATTGCCGGATTACGCAATGAGGAACTGAAAGAGAACGTAACGAAGGTCCCTTTTCTGGGCTACATCCCTCTGTTGGGAGAAGTATTCACCTTCCGCAGCAAAGAAACGGTCCGCACAGAGATCGTTTTTGTCATGACGCCGACGTTGCTTTAAAGGAATAAGAAGAAATGGGAGACAAGAGGCAAGATGAAGGATAAAAGACAGAAATTCATTATGCCGTGTGTCTTGTTTCTTGCCGTTCGTTCCTTCTCAGTAAAACCGTAAAATGTACATTTACACCCCGAACGTTTGTGCTATAATCCGCGTAACTCTTGTCAAGGTGGTTCTTGGCGAGAAATATCGTGTGTGAGATTAAACTATAGAAGAGCCGCACACAGCGGAGCTTGTATAGTTTAGTTTCATATATAGCGGAGGTGAATACGAACGTGGCTGTAAAGATCAAACTGAAAAGAATGGGAACCAAACATAAGCCGTATTATCGCGTTGTCATCGCGGATGAGCGTTGGGCGGGAAATACCGGCACATCGCTTGATGTTATCGGTAAATATAATCCGAAAGCGACCCCAAAGTTGCTGGAGATCGATAAGGAAAAAGCTCAGAATTGGCTGCGCAAAGGCGCGGTCCCGACCGAACCGGTGAAGCGGTTGCTGAAACAGGTCCTAGAGAACAAGTCGGCATAATGTAGCAGAGGCAGGTGGCTGAAATGAAACAGCTTGTAGAGTACATTGTCAAAGAGCTTGTCGATAAGCCGGATGAGGTCAAGATCAATGAAACGCAAGGCGAAAGCATTGTTATTCTTGAGATAAGTGTTGCTTCTGAAGATGTCGGGAAGGTCATCGGGAAAGAAGGCCGGATCGCGAATGCGATCCGCACGGTTGTTAAAGCTGCAGCTTCCAAACAAGGTAAGAAAGTGACCGTTGAAATACTGGCTAAGTAGCCGTATAATTTTGTTCATATTTGTTGGCTCCTATTATGGGGGAAAGGGGAAATAAAATGGGCGTGACATTAAAAAGGACAGTAACGATAAAGGTCATAGTGACGGAGGAATTCAAGAAATACCTCGTCTCAGAACTTGAAAGAGCGATAAAGAACCTGGATACGCAGCTGGCCCAGATGGAAGATCAAGGTAAAAAGCTCATTGATACACTGAAAAAACAGGGCGAAAAGACCAAGAAGCAGGTCGTCGCTATCTCTCAGCAGGTCAATCTTGATCGTCAGCAGGAACGTCTTGCTAAGGCCGATCTTGAAAAGAAGATCAAGGATGCTCAGTTGCTTCCTTTGGATAGTGAGTTCATTCAGGGGACTGTTGATGGTTTTGTTGAGATCGAAAAAGGTGATAATCTTTATAAGAAGCTTGGCGGTCTTGAGGTCATTATTAAAGACGGCATGATCCAAGAGATCCGCGGGAACGACTAGTTTCTGACCGTTCATATGCAGGAATACTTCGCCGTTGGGGTTATTACCAATACGCATAATCTCAAAGGCGAAGTGCGTTTTCTGCCTCATTATCCTCGTTTTCCGTATGCAAAACTGAAAAAAGTCTATGTCCAGCATTTTGGGCAGTATATGATCATGGAGATCGAAAAGCTCCGTCCACACAAAAAGTTCCTGCTGCTCAAATTTCGGAATTATGACAAGATCGATGATGTACTTCCGTTCAAGGGGGCATCGGTCCATGTTGAAGCAAAGGGCGCTCCTGTGCTCGGTAAAGACAGCTATTACTGGGAACAGATCATAGGGTGCTCCTTGTTCAATCATCGTAAGGAGCTGTATGGAAAGATCACGGGCATCCTGCCTTCTTCCGGGCATCCGATATATGTCGTGGATACCGGCCTGGCCTATGAGCGCATGGTCCCGGGAGCACCGGAGTTCATCGAAAAGATCGACATAAAAAAGAAGAAGATCTTCCTGAACGAAAAAGCCTTACACACCTTGGAATAAGGTCGTATGCAGATCGACATCATCACGTTGTTCCCTGACATGTTCGAAGGGCCTTTCTCTGAAAGTCTTTTAAAACGGGCCCAAGAAAAAGGACTTCTGACGATACAGCTCCACGATCTTCGCTCATATACCCATGACAAACATCAGCAGGTCGACGATGCCCCTTTTGGCGGCGGTGGCGGTATGGTCTTAAAACCAGGGCCGGTATTTGAGGCCGTCGAAGCGCTCCGCAAGAACGAGCGTTCACGGGTGGTGCTCATGTGTCCACAGGGGGAGAGGTTCTCTCAAGCGAAAGCGAAGGCCCTTTCCTCCGAGGACCAGCTGATATTCATTTGCGGACATTATGAAGGGTTCGATGAACGTATCCGCGAACATCTTGTGACCGATGAATTGTCGATCGGAGATTATGTGCTGACCGGCGGAGAACTGCCTGCGATGGTCATGGTCGATGTGATCGCCCGGCATATCCCTGGCGTGGTCAAGGAGATGTCCTCCGTGGAACAGGATTCCTTTTATAACGGGCTACTCGATCATCCGGCCTATACGCGTCCGCCGGAATTCCGGGGATGGAAAGTCCCGGAGATCTTATTGTCCGGTGATCATGCAAAGATAGAACAATGGCGGAAAGAACAAGCCTTGCTGCGTACACAACGAAAACGTCCGGACCTGCTTGGAAAAAAATGATATCGTTACTTTGTCTTATATTCGACCTTGCCCTTGAACTTCGGCACGGTCGTGAGCGTTCTCATGAAGCGTTTATAGTGTTCTGACAGGTAATCCTCGTTAACTTTATAGAAAACGCGACGGCCTTCTTTGTGGCTTTTCACGATGTTCGCTTTCAAGAGCGTTGTCAGATGATGGGATGCGGTGGACTGTTCCATGAAGAACTGCTGCTCGATATCGGAAGTGCACATGGTGCGTGTTTCAAGTGCTTCGAGGATGCTCAGCCGCTCCGGGCTTGCGAGCGCGCGCAAGAAATTCACGTAATCCTCGAGCTTGTTCCCCGTTTTTCCGGACGCTTTTTTTTGCTCAGGTCTTTTAGTGGCGGGAGTATTGGCCACGTTCTCAAGACTGGAGAGTATGCTGCTGGTCATTGATCCGCTTATGACCGCGGACCCGAGCTTTTCGCTGTTCTGTTTTGTTCTGTTCGTCATGACAACTCCTCCTTATGTACATGTTCTATATACCCATGTCCTGTTTTTTTTATACATTGTTTTTGTCCCCGGCGATTTTTCTTTTTTCGTCCGATCACAGGCGCGAAAAGGACAGGTATAAAACCCGGCCAAAATGGGTATAGAGACAGTGATGATATGAGAGGGGGCACGATCATGTTAGTGAAGCATATCGATTTTGAGAGCAAGAACGAAGGTCATGTAAGTTTTCGGCGTATGCCGAAAGGGAAAGAGATCACTCTCGTTGGCGGGATCCCGTTGAACGTTCATGACGAGGTCAGGCGAGAAGAACCGGCGGAAGATGAAACAAGTCAGATCGCACGGCAGATACTTGAGTCGCTTGAGAATCCGGACATAGGATAATACTCGATACTGTCAGAGGAATTGTCGTATATCGCGGCCGATGAGGTCGCGATATTTTTTGTTCATGCCGTGCGGTCGTTTTTTTGTCGTTCATTAAAAAATAGGTATTTGACAAAGATACGTTTTTTATATATAGTTCACGAGCGATTTTTGACAACAGAAGAGAGACGAGTAG
>CAZZFK010000018.1:0-17285 GCA_964653455.1 uncultured bacterium | reverse complement strand
TTAACAATGTTCCACCGCAGGCGACATCATGTGATGCCGTCTGCGAGGGAATATTTTGAAGGATGTTCCTGTACCTAAGGAGGCATACGATGCTGACAGAAGCTAATTATGGATTGACCGAAGAACAAATAGAGATCAGGAACATGGTCCGTGAGTTCGCCAATGAACGCGTGAGACCTGTCCGTGCGGAACTCGATGAAAAAGAGGAATTCCCCACAGCGATCTTAAAAGAACTGGGTAAAATGGACCTTATGGGTCTCTATATTCCTTCGGAATATGGCGGTTTCGGCGGCCATTCCCTCGACTATTGTCTGGCTATCGAAGAATTGAGCCGCGCCTGTATCGGAGTGTCCGTTTCTTATGCCGCTAACGCGCTGGGAAGCTATGCTATTCTTTTTGCCGGTACCGAAGAGCAGAAAAAGAAGTACATGGCGCCTCTCGCCAGCGGGGAGAAGCTCTCTGCTTTCGGTTTGACCGAGCCTAATGCCGGCAGTGACGCAGGTGGTATACAGACCACAGCGGTCCTCAAAGGCGATAAATATATCCTCAACGGTACCAAACAGTGGATAACCAACGGCGGAGAAGCTGATACGTATACTATTGTGGCTATGACCAATAAGGAAAAAGGCGCCCGCGGTGCATCCATGTTCATCGTGGAAAAAGGCATGAAAGGTTTTTCCTTCGGTAAAAAAGAGAAAAAGCTCGGTATCCGGGCTTCCGCGACCCGTGAATTGATATTCGAGGATTGTGAAGTCCCTAAGGAGAATATCCTTGGCAAAGAAGGGCTTGGTTTCATTCTGGCCATGAGAACGCTCGATCAATCCCGCCCAGGTATCGGGTCCCAGGGTGTCGGCCTTTCCCAGGGAGCTCTTGATGAAGCTGTCGTGTATGCCAAGCAGCGTGTCCAGTTCGGGAAGCCGATCATAGCGCAGCAGGCTGTACAGCATATGTTGGCCAATATGGCCACCAAGACCGAAGCGGCACGTGCGCTGGTCTATGCCGCTTGCCGCACCCTTGATTCCGGGGCTAAGGATGTTTCCAAGATCTCAGCTATGTCCAAACTTTTTGCCACCGATACCGCGATGGAAGTGACCACCGATGCCGTTCAGATCCTTGGCGGCTACGGCTATATGCGTGAATATCCGGTCGAGAAGATGATGCGCGACGCCAAGATCCTGCAGATATATGAAGGAACAAATCAGATCCAGAGGAACGTGATCGGTGCGGCATTGACCAAGGAATATACGTCGTTCGGAAAATAACCCCTCCCGGCCTTACGGCCACCCTCCCCCGATCGGGGGAGGGAAGGGGTGGGGTGCTTAAGGAGAAGCACACGTGCATATAGTCGTTTGTATCAAACAGGTCCCTGGTTCCACAGAGGTCAAGATAAACCCTGAGACCAATACGCTCATCCGTGAAGGCGTGGAGAGCATCATCAATCCTTTTGACGAGAACGCTCTTGAGGCGGCGCTTGTCCTAAAAGAGACCGTGGGGGCGAAAGTGACGGTCGTCAGTATGGGGCCTCCTCAGGTCGAATCAGCGCTCAAAGAAGCGATGGGGAGAGGTGCGGACAACGTTGTGCTTATCAGCGGACGCGGGTTCGCGGGCGCGGATTCTTTGGCCACCTCCTATGCTCTTGCGGAAGGGATCAAGTCCCTTCCGGAAAAAGCGGACATCATTCTTTTTGGCAAGCAGGCTATCGACGGTGATACGGCACAGGTCGGTCCCGGCGTTGCTGAACTGTTAGATCTCCCTGTCATTACCTACGTACGCAAACTGGAAGTTTCCGGGAACACTGTCAAGGTGGAGCGCGTGTTCGAGGACGGCTTTGAGCGTATGGAGGCTCCGATGCCAGTGGTGCTCACGGTCCTTAAGGAAATGAACGTACCGCGGATGGCCTCCCTTAAAGGCAAGATGCGCGCTAAAAAAGAACCGGTCAAAGTGCTCACAGAAAAAGACATCAATGCAGACCCGGACCGTATCGGACTGAAAGGTTCGCCGACCTGGGTAGTAAAGATATTCACTCCGCCGAAAAAAACAGGCGGCATGAAAATTGACGGTACGCATGCTCTTGAAGCGGCCAAGACGGTGCTCGGGAAATTGAAAGAACAAAAGATAATTTAACCTCACCCCCAGCCCCTCTCCAAGACGCACTGTCTTGGAGAGGGTGGCCGGAAGGCCGGGAGAGGTCGGGAGAAGAGCCAACATGGCATTAAAAGTATTGCAAGATAAATGCGTCGGGTGCGGGATCTGCGTGAACGCTTGTCCGTTCGGTGCGATGACGATGTCAACGCGTGCGGCCTTGAACCTTCCCGCTTCGAAGTTCGAAAAGATCGTGACGGTCAATGAAAAATGCACCATGTGCGGAGCGTGCGTTCCGACCTGTAATTTCAAGGCCCTTGAGATGGAGAAGATAGAGAAAAAAGGGACTGCGAACATCGAACAATATAAAGGTGTCTGGGTGTTCGCCGAACAGCGGGATGGTATCGTACAGGATGTTGTATTCGAGCTTTTGACCAAAGGGCGTGAATTGGCGGACAAGCTCAAGGTGGAACTTTCTGCGGTGTTGCTTGGTTCAGGGATAAAAGGGAAGGCGCAGGACCTGATCTCCTATGGGGCGGACAATGTCTATATCGCTGACGACACATGTCTGGCGGAGTATTGCACGGAGCCGTATACGGATGTACTGACGGACCTTATCAAGAAATATAAACCGGAAATAGTGCTTACCGGAGGTACGAGCGTCGGCCGTGCCCTTATCCCCCGTGTCGCTGTGCGTTTGCGTACCGGGTTGACCGCTGATTGTACGGGTCTTGATATAGACCCCGAAAAGAAGATACTGCTCCAGACCCGTCCGGCGTTCGGCGGCAATATCATGGCCACTATCGTATGTCCTCAGCACAGGCCTCAAATGGCCACGGTCCGGCATAAGGTCCTCAAGAAAGGGACCCCTGATCCCAAGCGTACCGGGAAGGTCATCGAAGAAAAAGCGGTCATTAAAGATGCGCGCACCAAGATCACCGAAGTGCTCCATGAGATGCAGAATCAGGTGAACCTGGCGGAAGCGGAGATCATTGTCTCCGGCGGCCGCGGTGTCGGTGGGCCTGAAGGCTTCAAGGTCATTGAAGCGCTTGCCAAAGAGCTTGGCGGCGCGGTCGGCGCTTCACGTGCGACCGTCGATGCTGAATGGATATCCTCCTATCATCAGGTCGGTCAGACCGGGAAAACAGTATGTCCCAAGCTCTATATTGCCTGCGGTATCTCCGGGGCCATCCAGCATCTGGCAGGTATGTCCTCCTCACATACGATCGTTGCGATAAACAAGGACCCTCATGCGCCGATATTTGATATCGCTGATTACGGTATCGTCGGTGACCTGTTCGAGGTCGTTCCCCTGATGGCAAAACTGTTAAAGGAGCAGAGCATATAATGTCAACTCTTGCGTACATTTTCCCCGGACAGGGGTCGCAGTTCGTCGGTATGGGCAAGGAACTTGCTGATAGCAATCCTGTAGCCAAGGCTGTTTTTGCCGAAGCGAACAATGTGCTCGGCTTCGATCTTTCAAGCCTGTGTTTTACCGGTCCGGAAGAATGGCTGAAGCAGACCGCAAATACCCAGCCGGCACTGCTCACGACCAGTGTGGCACAATGGAGAGTTCTCGAGTCCGAAGGTAAGCAGCCGAATGTTGTTGCCGGGCACAGCTTGGGCGAATACTCCGCTCTTGTGTGCGCTGGTGTCCTTGAGTTCAAGGACGCGGTGCGCCTGGTGCATTTTCGCGGCAAGTTCATGGAAAGCGCGGTGCCGAACGGTCAGGGCGGTATGGCTGCGATCCTCGGATTGGAAGTGCCTCAGATATCGGATGTTATCAAGAACGTTACGGGAAAAGTAGAGATAGCGAACATCAATTGTCCCGGGCAGGTAGTCATTTCCGGTGAAGCCGCTGCCGTGACGGACGCGTGTGAAAAGCTGCTCGCGGCCGGGGCCAAACGTGCGATACCCCTGGCGGTCAGCGGTCCGTTCCATTCCTCGCTGATGCAGCCTGCAGCTGAGAAATTGAAAGCTGAAATAGATAAGGTCGTTTTCAAGGCTCCCAAATATAAGTTCATTGCGAACGTTACGGCGGATTATGTGAGCGATCCGGCGGTCATCAAAGAACTGCTGGTCAAGCAGGTCTGTTCGTCCGTGCTCTGGCAGCAGTCCGTGGAGCGCATGGTGCAAGACGGCGTCAGTGAATTCGTCGAGGTCGGCCCGGGCACAGTACTTGCGGGGCTTGTAAAGAAGATACAGAAGGCTGCAGTGAAAGCATAACCTCACCCCCAGCCCCTCTTCAAGACGGATCGTCTTGGAGAGGGTGGCCGGAAGGCCGGGAGAGGTCTTAAAAGGAGGAAGTAATATGTCCACGTTCTTAAGTCTGAAAGATAAGGTAGCCATCATCACCGGTTCCGCTCGCGGGATCGGGAAAGCGATCGCGACCAGGTTCGCACAGGCCGGCGCGAAGGTCGTCATTTCTGATATCAATCAGGAAGCCTGTGAGGCAACTGCAAAGGAAATAACAGCCCTTGGCGTGCAGACGCTCGCGGTCGCCTGCAATGTAACGCAGAAGGCTGACGTTGAAAAACTGATGGATACGGTCAAAGAGAAAATGGGTTCGATCGATATCCTGGTCAATAATGCAGGGATCACGAAAGATAATCTCTTCGTTCGTATGAAAGAGGAAGAATGGGACGCGGTCCTTGCGGTCAACTTAAAAGGCGCATTCTTATGCTCTCAGGCCGCCGGTATCATCATGATGAAGCAGCGTAAGGGCAAGATCGTAAATATGGCTTCAGTTTCAGGGTTGTTCGGCAATGCCGGGCAGGCGAACTATGCCGCGTCCAAAGCGGGACTTGTCGCGCTCACCAAGGTCACGGCCCGCGAACTTGCCGGCCGTAACGTGAACTGTAACGCGATCGCCCCAGGGTTCATCAAGTCCGATATGACCGATAAACTTTCCGACGAGATCAAGGCGAACATCGAAAAGCAGATCCCGATGGGCAAGATGGGGTCGGTCGATGATATCGCGAACGTCGCCTTGTTCCTGGCCTCGGAAGAAGCGAACTATGTGACCGGACAGGTGATACCTGTGTGCGGCGGTATGGTGATGGCGTCCTAAATGGCCGTGTTCAGTGGATGTGACCGGCGGCCACGTTCGCTGTAATTGAGCGGGGACGCAGGGAGCATAATGTATTAGAATTTCTTAGTCTTGCGGCGAAGGTCTTACCTGTTAGGGCCTCGGTCGTAAGAACTAAGAGTGATATTAAAAAAAGGAAGGGGTGAGCATGCAATGGCAATGACAGAAGAAGAAGTATTTGGAAAGATAAAATCTGTTGTCGTAGAACAGCTGGGCGTTAATGAAGGTGAAGTAACGAAAGAAGCTTCCTTCGTTGAGGACCTTGGCGCTGATTCCCTGGATACAGTGGAATTGGTAATGGCTCTTGAAGAAGAGTTCGACACGGAGATCCCGGACGAGGAAGCTGAAAAGCTGACCACCGTCGGTAAGACCGTCGAATATATCGTCAAGAATTTGAACTAACATTGTTCAAGAGAGGGCGGGGCTTTGCTCCGCCCTTTTATTATGAGCGAAAGAGGATGTAGTAATGAAATTACCAGAACTGAAAATAGGAAAATACGTAGCGAGATTGCCCATTGTACAGGGGGGAATGTCAGTACGTATTTCAAAAGCAGAATTAGCGGCCGCAGTGGCGAATGCCGGCGGCATCGGTGTTATCGGCGGGTCCGGCATAGACGGGAAAGAGATGTTCGATGAAGTGAAAAAAGCGCGTGCGCTCACCAAACCGGGCGGCATCATCGCCATCAATATCATGTTCGCCATTTCGAAGTTCTTCGAGATCGTCAACGCGTCGATCGACGCCGGAGTGGACATGATCTTCACGGGCGCCGGGTTCTCCCGCGATGTGTTCAAGGTAGGGCAGGAACGCAATACGCCGATCGTTTCCATCGTCTCTTCCGATAAGTTCGGCAAGCTCGCTGAAAAGCTCGGCGCTTCCGCGATCGTCGTGGAAGGAACTGAAGCGGGCGGCCATTTGGGCACCATGCGTTCCATCAAGGAGATATTCCCGGAGGTCAGGTCCGTCGTGAAGAGCATTCCGGTCATTGCGGCCGGCGGTATCATGACAGGCAGTGATATCGTGGAGTTCATCCGTGATTTCAAGGCCGATGGCGTGCAGATGGCGACGCGTTTTGTCGTCTCCGAAGAGTGTTCCGCATCCATGGCCTATAAACAGATGTACCTGAATTCGACCCCGGACCAGGTCATCAATATCGTGAGCCCTGTCGGTATGATCGGCCGCGCGCTGCGCAATCCTTTTTCAAATTCAGTGGAGAATAAGACCGCGCCGAAACCGCGTTGTGCCTACCAGTGTCTGCGCAGCTGCAGCCGCGAATATTGTATCGTCGAAGCTCTGATGAACGCCCAGGAAGGCCGCGTCGACCAGGGGCTTGTGTTCACAGGGGCGAATGTCTGGAAATTGAAAGGGAAAAAGATCCAGCCGGTCCAGGAGATCATGAACGAGCTGGTCACAGAAGCGGAAAAAGCATAATCGTCCGATACAGCGGACACCTATAAGGATGGGAGCACATCATGCAAGGTAGAAAACGTGTCGTCATAACAGGTCTGGGGACCATCAATTGTACCGGAAAGAGCGTCAAGGAATCCTGGGAGAATATCCTGGCAGGGAAGACAGGTATCGGCCCGCTTACGGCCTTTGATGCGAGCACGTTCCCGACGCGTATCGCCGGGCAGGTCAATGATTTTGACCCGACACAGTTCGGTATGGATCGCAAGGAAGCGCGGCGCATGTCCCGGTTCATTCAGTTCGCGGTCGCAGCTTCTAAAGAAGCTATCGCGGACAGCGGCATCGATATCGCAAAAGATGCCGAGAATATCGGTGTGTATATCGGTTCTGGTATCGGAGGTATCGAGATCCTGGAACAGGCCAAAGAGACGCTCATGACCAAGGACCCTTCACGTGTCAGCCCTTTCGTGGTCCCGATGATGATCAACGACATGGCCGCGGGACAGGTCGCTATCGTGACCGGTGCCAAAGGCCCGAACGTCTGTGTGACCACGGCCTGTGCGTCCGGTAATCATTCTATCGGAGAAGCTTTAATGTCCATTCAGCGTGGCGATGCTGTCGCGATGATAGTCGGCGGCGCGGAAGCTGCCATTACGCCGGTCAGTGTGGCCGGGTTCTGTGCGTCGCGTGCGCTTTCTCAGCGAAATGACGATCCCCAGCATGCCTCTCGGCCGTTCGATAAGGACCGTGACGGGTTCGTTATGGGCGAAGGTGCCGGTATCGCGATCATCGAGGAAATGGAACATGCGCTTGCTCGCGGTGCGAAGATCTATGGTGAGCTCGCAGGCTACGGGGCAACAGGCGACGCCTATCATATAACATCTCCTGCTCCGGACGGGGAAGGTGGTGCACGCGCGATGTTGCGTGCGATAAAGGATGCGGGATTAACGCCCGATGATATCGATTACGTCAATGCGCATGGTACGTCGACCGAGCTCAATGATAAGTATGAAACAGCGGCCATCAAGAAAGTCTTTGGCGAGCGTGCAAAGAAGGTCGCGGTCAGTTCGACCAAGGGTGCGACAGGTCATTTGCTCGGTGCGGCCAGCGCTATTGAGTTCGTCTTTACGACCAAAGCTGTACAGGAAGATATCGCTCCACCGACGATCAATTACACGACACCGGATGAGTTCTGTGATCTGGACTATGTCCCGAACACTGCTCGTAAGATGAAGATACGTGCCGCGATGTCGAATTCCTTCGGATTCGGTGGGCATAACGGTATCATCGTGGTGAAGAAGTTCGTAAAATAAGATCCCTTCATTTTTGACGTTCTTGAAGCCCCTGACAGTATGTCGGGGGCTTTTTGTGTCGCTTGTCTGTGATCCCTTGAAATTGTCACTTTTCGCTGACGATATATCCATAGTGGCAGGGCCATCATTAAAAGGAGCGATGTCATGTGCATATGTAAAGTAATAAGCGGGGGTACGAATGTACGAAAGTTATCGGACGGAGAAAAAGACCTTCTGCGCGATGTTTTTGCCAAGAAGTACGGGTATGATGAAGAACGCCTAGTGTTGACCCTTTCGCTCATGAATGACAATAGCATTTCTGTCGTGAGCCATAATATCAAACTTTTTATAAAACATTTGAACAGGACGGAACAGAAAATAATCGCGGCAAAATACGGCATTGGTGCCCCGAGGGTCGAAAAAGAGTCCATGATCCCCGAACAGATCGGGATCACACAGGGTATGTTCAAGACCAATAAGGTTACGGCCATGCGGACCCTGAAAAAGGTCAGAGAATGGCAGAATGTGGAGGATATTTTCAGCGCTCTTCGCTACGAGTATTTAAAGAAAATGAGTCAGCAGGAAGATTGATAAAAGGCGTGCCAGGGGCGCACGCCTTTATAATGGACAGGCCTATTCTGCTTTGGAAATAGCGTTCACCGGACATACATCAACACAAGCACCGCAGTCGATGCACTTGTCGGAGATCTTGAACGGGGTCCCTTCCTGAATGGCTTCAACGGGGCACTGTGCGGCACAGGCGCCGCAGCCGATACATTCATCAGATATCTTATGCATGGTCATTCCTCCTTTCCTTTTTTTTCCTTTGTTCTTGAGGTCATTATACACAAGAACTTCATGAGGGAACAAGGGAATGCTGAGATGCAAGTGACAAGTGACGAGTGGCACGTGGCAGCCATGTTCCTTACCACCTGCCACTTGTCACGCATGACTCTTCGGGCATATTGTCAGAACGCTCCAACAGGAGTAGACTCTCATCCGTTTGAGCAGTTGTAGTACCATTTTGCTCAGCGAATCGAGTATTTTGAAAGATGCTCCGCCCGAAACTTTTAGATACCTTAAAGACCTATACTATAAAACAGTTCTTAAATGACAGTATGGCCGGCATCATTGTCGCGATCGTAGCCTTACCGCTCGCGATAGCGTTCGCCATAGCTTCAGGGGTCACGCCTGAGAAAGGGCTATATACTGCGGTCATTGCGGGGTTCATCATCTCTCTGCTCGGAGGGAGCCGCGTGCAGGTCGGCGGGCCGACAGGCGCGTTCGTTGTTATCGTCTACGGCATTATCGCCCAGTATGGGTTCAACGGGCTTCTTATTGCGACCATATTGGCGGGGATCATTCTGGTCATTATGGGAATTGCCCGTTTCGGTGCGGTCATCAAGTTCATTCCCCATTCGGTCATCGTTGGTTTTACGTCCGGCATCGCCCTCATCATACTGTTGGGACAGATCAGTGATTTCCTGGGGCTCGGCCTGCATGGTCTGCCGGCTGATTTCTTCGACAAGCTCCATATGATCATGATCCATCTGGACAGGACGAACCTGTATGCGGTCGTTCTGGCGGTCGCTACGATACTGGTCACGCGCTACAGCGCCAAGCTGACCTCCAAGGTCCCGGGCTCCCTTATCGCGATATTGCTCGGGTCCGTGGCAGTAGCGGTTTTCCATATCCCGGTAGAGACCATCGGGGGGCGTTTCGGCACTATCCCGACGAGCTTGCCTTCCCCGATATTTCCTCATGTCGATACGCGTGTGATATTCCAATTGTTCAAGCCGGCCTTTACGATCGCTATGCTGGCAGGGATCGAGTCATTACTTTCTGCCGTTGTTGCGGACGGAATGATAGGCGGCAAACATCGTTCGAATATGGAGCTTGTTGCTCAGGGGGTCGCGAACATCATTACTCCGTTCTTCGGCGGCATCCCTGCGACCGGGGCGATCGCTCGAACGGCTACCAATGTCAAGAACGGCGGGCGCACTCCGGTCGCCGGTATCGTCCATGCGCTGGTGCTGTTTCTGATCATCCTGTTCTTCGGGAAGTGGGTGACCTATATCCCTATGGCCTGTCTGGCCGGGGTCCTTATCGTGGTCGCATATAATATGAGCGAATGGCGTTCTTTCCTTTCTATCATGAAGAGCTCATCGAGCGGTGCAATGGTCCTGCTCACCACGTTCATCCTGACCATCGTTGTCGATATCACCGTTGCGATCGAGATCGGGCTGCTTTTGGCCATGTTCAGTTTTATGCGTAAAATGACCATGTATACGAACGTTTCCCAGCTCCCCCTCGATGTTCCGGAAGAGGATGACGAGCAGGAACGTCCTGATGCCGGGGCGCTCGCCACCCGCGAGGTCCCGAAGGATGTGAGCGTATATGAGATCGACGGACCGATGTTCTTCGGCGCGGCCTATAAGTTCAAGGAAGCCCTGAACTCCATCGATAAGCCTCCTCGTGTGCTCATCCTGCGCATGAGGCACGTGCCTATGATCGATACAACGGGAGTGCATGTTATCGAAGAGACCTGCTCGATGTTCAAGAAAAAAGGGACTTTGTTCGTTCTTTCAGGGGTGCAGCCGCAGGTGCTGAAGCTCATAAAAAAGTCCGGATTATATGCGCGAGTAGGTAAAGAGAATGTTTTTGAAACGATCGACCAGGCGCTGAACAGGGCACGTGCCGTCGTTGAGGAAAAAAAGAACGGATGACCGGTCCTTAGATAGCGTCCCTTTTGGCGATGAAAGAGAGCAGTTTGGGGGAGTGTTCCATGGTCTCTTCCTCGCAGGTGAACGTCTCAACTATCGAGAATCCTACCGCCTGCAGTGCTTTAAAGGCAGTAAATGTGCCGACCTCAAAACTATAACCGCCGCCTACGAAGTATGTACAGTTGCGCATGTGTTTTTGACCGAGCATTTTGATGACGTCAGTATGGACATTGCCGTATTGAGGGCCGATATTAGCGACCGCGACCTGCACCTTGGATAGTGCACTTTGTTCTGTGTCGGCGAGGGCCATGTTCTGCAGATCAGTGGAGAGCCAGTTAAAACGCACTGTTCCGCCCAAGCCCCCGAAGCCATTGAGCGCAAGATGTTTTGAGCATTGTTCTTTGAGCGTGGTGTCCTTTTCAATGGCAAGGACATGCCGCGCGCCAAATCTGAGAGCGATGAGCCCTAAAAAACCATCGCCGGCGCCGAAATCACAGATATACTTATCCTGCAGGTCCACATGGGTCATGGCGGTCGCCGTGAGCGCTGCGTACCGTACCATGTTCCGTGAGAAATGATCACATTTCTTTAATTTTTTTTCGATCCATATGGGTTGTCCGGGATATGCGGCCTGGGCATCGAACTGATAGAACTTCGGGTCAAGGCAGAGGATATCATTGACCTGAACGGACCCGGCGTAGTCATCGTGCTTGAACGTGTTCGTGATCATCTCGTAGGGATGAGCATGAGCGGAGGAATCCTTGATGAACAGGTTCCGGTGATTGTATTTACCATCGCTGTACCGTATGCCAAGTCTTTCTTTAAGACGTACGAGCGGGTCTGCGAGAATGATCTTAGTTTCCATGATGGTATATCGGAAGTTGTTCAAAAAAGTTTCAGGGCTAAAAGACTTATTGTTTAGTAATGGACGACCGTTTCCACCAGAATCGCGGACGGGGATGATCGAGGCGATAGTGCGCCCCGCGGCTTTCGGTGCGTTTCAATGCTGCGGCGACAACGAGCTTGGACGTGAGCAGCATGTTCATGGTCTCCGGATCGAGCGCATATTCATTGATCTCGTTGAGCTCTGCGCCCACTTCTTCGAGGTTCGTGGTCTTGCGGATGATCCCGGCCTTGAACCACATCAATTGTTTTATCTTTTCTCGTTCTTCGGTCGCGATCTTTCGGTCGAGCGGAAAGGTCCGTGCAATATCGCTGAAATAGGTCTCGATAGTGCGGAAGTCCGGTGTGGTCGAGAGGTTCTTTTGTTTTTTCATGATCGCTCGTTGTGCGGCACGTCTTCCGAACACAAGCCCGTCGAGCAATGAATTGCTGGCCAGTCGATTGGCCCCATGTACCCCGACAGAGGCGGTCTCTCCTGCGGCATAGAGATCACGAACGCGTGTTTGCCCGAATACATCGGCTTTGATGCCGCCCATCAGGTAGTGCGCGGCAGGGGCCACAGGAAGTAATACCTTTTTGATGTCGAACCCTGCTTTTTTGCAATGAGCATAAATGGTCGGGAATCTGTCTGATAAGGAGCCTTTGACCTTTGAAAAATCCAAAAAAACATGATCGGAGAGCGTTTTGCGCATCTCCCGGAGAATGGCCCGGGAAACGACGTCTCTCGGGGCAAGATCGGACATCGGGTGGTACTTCGGCATGAAGTGCTCCCCCAGTACATTGCGCAGTACAGCTCCTTCGCCTCTGGTCGCCTCCGAGATAAGGAACAGAGGGTTCATCTCTTTCTTTTTTTCTGTCGTATAGAGGGTCGTCGGGTGGAACTGTATGAACTCAATGTTCTCTATGGGGACCCCTGCCCGATAGGCCATGGCGATGCCGTCCCCGGTACAGACCGTCGGATGCGTGTTCTGGGCATAGATCTGGGCAATACCTCCGGTAGCAAGTATCGTGGCGCTTGCCAGATAGAATACCGGGGTGTGATCCCTGGTGTCGCAGGCATAGGCCCCGAAACAACGTCCGTTCGTTACCAGAAGTTCGAGCGCCTGGGTGTGTTCATAGATCTTTATGTTCTTGACCGCCTGAGTGTGTTTGATGAGTATGCGTTCTATCTCATGGCCTGTTGAATCTCCTGCATGAAGTACTCGGCGTTTGCTGTGTACTCCTTCTTTTGTGAAGTCGAACTCCCCTTCAGGATGCTTATCGAACGGTGTCCCCATTTTGATCAGTTCTCGGACGCGCAGCACGCCTTCCTCGACCAGGATACGTACCGCTTTTTTTCGACAAAGCCCGGCTCCGGCGATCAGGGTGTCCTGGAGATGATAGGCGGGTTTATCACCCTTGTTCAATGCTGCGGCGATGCCGCCTTGGGCCAGGTCAGTGGCGCAATCAGCGAGTTTTTTTTTCGTAAGGAGAGAGACCGTCCCTGCTTCTGCGCATTGCAAGGCAGCGGTAAGGCCGGCAATGCCGCTCCCGATAATTATGAAATCACTGCGGATGATCTGGTTTTTCATATACTTCTCTTTAAAAATCAGAAAGAGTAGTATACACTAAAGTCCGCAAAAAGTGATGTTCATTACAGCAAAAAAAATAAGAGGTCATGTATGAAGATCTGTGTTATCGGTACCGGATATGTAGGGCTTGTTGACGGGGCCTGTTTTGCCGAGAGCGGAAATGATGTCCTGTGCGTTGATAATAATCAGGCAAAGATAGACCAGCTCCTCAAGGGGCATATCCCTATTTATGAACCAGGGCTTGAAGATATCGTGAAACGTAATGTGGAAAAAAAACGGCTGCAGTTCACGACGGATATTGTTTCTGCTGTTCAAGCTTCACAAGCGTGTTTCATTGCGGTCGGAACTCCGCCCAATGAGGATGGTTCTGCTGACCTGAGGCATGTTCTGGACGTGGCCAGTTCGATCGGGAAAGCGATCAACGGATACAAGGTCATCGTTGATAAGTCCACGGTCCCTGTCGGTACGGCGGATAAAGTGCGTGCTGAGGTCCAAAAACAAACGAAGCATCCGTTCGACGTGGTCTCCAATCCGGAATTCCTGAAAGAAGGCGCGGCCGTTACGGATTTTATGAGACCTGAGCGTATCGTTATCGGGACGGATTCGGACCGGGCCTATGAACTCATGCAGGAACTGTATGAACCTTTTATCCGCACCGGCAGCCCCATCATCCGTATGGATACCCGCTCTGCCGAGATGACCAAATATGCCGCCAATGCGATGCTTGCCACGAAGATATCGTTCATGAACGATATCGCCAACCTCTGTGAGACCGTGGGGGCGAACGTCAATCTTGTACGCAAAGGTATCGGCTCGGATTCCCGTATAGGTAAACAGTTCCTGTTCCCGGGTGTCGGTTATGGAGGCTCCTGTTTCCCGAAAGATGTAAAAGCGCTCATTCATACCGGAGAAGAGCACGGATATGCGTTGAGGCTGTTGCAAGCCGTTGAGACGGTCAATGAGGCCCAAAAGCGGGTATTGTTCAACAAGGTGAAGGCGTATTATAAGGATGATATCAAAGGTAAGATCTTCGCAGTGTGGGGGTTGGCGTTCAAGGCACAGACCGATGATATGCGCGAAGCCTCTTCGATAGTCACGATCAATGCGTTACTTGCGGCGGGCGCTCGTGTGCAGGCGGCGGACCCGGAAGCGATCAAGGAAGCAAAGAAGATCTGGGGTGACAAGATAACGTACCACGAAGATAATTATGATGCGCTCAAGGGCGCTGACGGACTGCTTGTCCTGACCGAATGGAATGAGTATCGGAATCCGGACCTCGACAAGATCAAAGCATCCTTGAAAAAGGCGGTCATTTTTGACGGCCGGAACTTGTATGCTCCGGAGAAGGTCCGGCTGCATGGGTTGGATTATTTCGGGATAGGTGTTCAGTAACTGAGAACCCGGTGTAATAGGAGTATCTATGACAAGAGAACGTATATTGGTCACGGGAGGTTCAGGGTTCATCGGATCGCACCTCTGTGAGCGGTTGTTGAACGAAGGGCATGAGGTCATTTGTCTTGATAACCTCTTTTCAAGCGACAAAGAGAACGTTGAGCATCTGCTTGCACACCCGCGTTTTGAGTTCGTCAGGCATGATGTCGTTGAGCCGTACATGGCGGAAGTGGATAAGATCTATAATCTGGCGTGTCCTGCATCCCCTGTGCATTATCAATATAATCCGGTAAAAACGACCAAGACCTCCGTCATGGGCGCGATCAATATGCTGGGGCTCGCGAAGCGCGTCAAGGCCCGTATCTTGCAAGCTTCGACCTCCGAGGTCTACGGCGACCCGACCATGCATCCTCAGAAAGAAGAATATTGGGGTAATGTGAATTGTATCGGTATTCGCAGTTGTTATGATGAAGGGAAGCGTGTTGCGGAAACGCTCATGATGGACTACAGCAGGCAGAACAATGTTGAGGTCCGCATTATCCGTATCTTCAATACGTACGGCCCGCGTATGCATGTGAACGATGGGCGTGTGGTCAGTAACTTCATTGTACAGGCCCTGAGGGGTGAGGATATTACTATCTATGGTAAAGGTACACAGACCCGGTCCTTTTGTTATGTTTCCGATCTGGTCGACGGTATGGTCCGTTTGATGACCCAAGATGAGGTCACGGGTCCTGTCAATGTCGGCAATCCTGGGGAGTTCACGATGTTGGAGCTTGCGGAAAAGGTGCTGAAACTCACCGGGTCACGTTCAAAGATAATCCATAAACCTTTGCCGAGCGATGATCCAAAACAGCGTCAGCCGGATATTACGTTGGCAAAGAAGATCTTGAAATGGGAGCCCGCGGTCAATTTAGATGAGGGCTTGCAAAAAACCGTGGAATACTTTAAAAAGAAGCTGTCGGTGTAAGCCCCTCGGGTTAGGAATTCACTGACTTTATTTTGGTGTTTGAATTTTGATGTTTTTTACCCGTGGTCCTATCGCCCGCCTACGTTGAAATAACTACGGCGGACTAGCGGAACCAAGCTATTTGAACTAATATTGTCGCTCTGGTATCAAGTATTCACCACTCGATACTGACGTGGCCCTATCGTCTAACGGTTAGGACATCAGGTTCTCAACCTGGTAATCGGAGTTCGATTCTCCGTAGGGCTACCATGAAGTGTTCGCTCGGTTCTCCCGCATCCATCACTATTTCCTACCTCTGGGACCTGATTTTAACGTGCAATTTTCTGAAGTGATAAGAGATAGGGATGAGAAATAGGTGTAGCCAGGAGCTCCCCTGAGTTTTTTCTTAGCAAGCTTCGGTTAACGATGAAGGTCCCCCAATATGAACTCCTGTATCGAGAAGCGTATAATAATATCAGGTAGGGAGGTGAGACCATGCGCAACCGAGCTACTGTGATACGTTCTTACTCCAGCCCTGTCGGTCCTCGCACACAGCAGCGTACTGCATATCCGCACATTGAACACATACATAAGATATTCACAAAAGAACAGCCTCAGAAATTATATCCGCGGTATGAGAACTGGCTAGGCACACATAAGACGATCATAAAAAAGGCGGCGTGAGGTCACTGCGTTGAGCGGATCAGGCGAGGGAGCCTTTATTTGAAGGTGATATGTCTCCTTCAGTGAGGAGGTATATCTTTGACTCCGCCCCGAAGCTGTTGCTGATCATGCGGTGGTCCGAGGGGGCCGGGATCGAAAAAATGGGTGTTGCACCCTCATGCTTTACGTTGAGCGTGACACCGGCCTGATGGGGGTCGATCTTTGTTACCTGAAGACCATTGTCGTGTAAGCGTTGAATGTATTGCCTGATGCTTTCATTAAGGCTGTTCAGATTGTTTGAGACCCCGGTCATCTGTTCGCTCCTTTATGCTGATTATACCGCAATGGATTTGCATTTGTTCCATACCCACAACGCATGAAAAGTATACCTTCAATTTTAAGGTGAACATGAGCTATAAAGAAGGTCGGGAATTGATGGTGGTCGAGCAACTGATCTCCCGAAAGATCAAGGATGTTCGTGTGCTCGCGGCCATGCGTCGTGTCCCACGGGAATGTTTTGTCCCGCCCGAGTTCCGGGTCATGGCGTATCTCGACGGTGTGATCCCGCTCGGGCACGGGCAGACGGTCTCACAGCCGTATATGGTCGCGCGTATGATCGAGCTCCTGGAACTTTCAGGGACGGAAAAGGTCCTTGAGGTCGGTGCGGGCTCGGGATACCAGGCGGCCGTGATCTCTGAATGTGCCCAGGAGGTCTATTCGGTCGAGCGCATCCCGGACCTGGTCGAGCTCGCCAGAAAGAACTTGCAGCGGGCAGGGTATAGGCAGGCCACTATTATCGAAGGTGATGGTACTCGCGGGCTTTCCGCCTATGCCCCATATGACGCGATCATTGTCGCGGCCGGAGCTCCGCGTGTGCCGCCGGCTCTCACCGAACAATTAGCCGAAGGCGGAAAGCTGGTCATCCCTGTCGGGGACCGGCTGTATCAGCGCATTGTTGTTGCTCGAAAGAGCAATGGGGTCTATACCGAAACAGTACATGAAGGCTGTGTGTTCGTGCCGCTCATCGGAGCGGAAGGATGGTGATATGCAGAGCAGGGCTTTCTCAGTCAAGGCTGCGGAATAGGAACGATCTTTTTCGGGGAGGGACCATTACGGTATGTGCTTCGCCACAGGAAAAGATCACGTTCTCGATGCCGTGTGCCCCATAGATCAATTTCAATCCCTGGACGCGTTCTGTTGGTCCATAGATAGTGCAG
>CAZZFK010000017.1:0-25246 GCA_964653455.1 uncultured bacterium | reverse complement strand
GCCGGCGGAAGAAGCGACCAAAGCCTGACCCCAACCCCAGCCACCGCAAAAAGCTCGTCACAGGATGAGAGGAAGGAAGCACAGACTCCTCGCCCTTCATAAAGCCTCAGGGCTCGGAGTGACAGGGCGGGGCGGTGGCTTGGGGATGGTGGCTGAAAGCCGGGAGGGGTGCCAAATACGCAAGGAAAATTTCAAATCCCAAATACCAAATTCCAAGGGAAATTCCAAATGCCAAACTCCAAGCTCCAAAGGTGTCGGGTTTAAATATTGTTTTAAGTCTGTGATACAATAACTGTTGTTCATTGTTCTGTCCGGTTGTTTTGTGATTTGGAATTTGATATTTGGTATTTTTCTTGGTATTTGGAATTTGGTGTTTGGGATTTTTATTGGTATTTGAAGTTTGGTATTTGGAGTTTTGCTCTTCCTATGGCTAAAACAAAGACCTCTGTTAATTACGTCTGCCAATCCTGCGGGGGCGTCTCTCCCCAGTGGCTCGGGAAATGCCCCGATTGCGGCGCGTGGAACACGCTAGTCGAAGAGATCACTGAACGTGCGGTCCTGCGCCCGGCAACGGCCGTGGGCAATCCGGCCAAACCCCTCTCAAAAATAACACTTAAGGATTCCCTGCGCGTGACGACCGGCATTGCGGAGTTCGACCGCGTGCTCGGCGGCGGTATCGTTGAAGGTTCCGTGCTTCTGCTCGGCGGCGACCCGGGCATTGGGAAATCCACGCTCAGTATACAGGTAGCGGCGCTGCTCTCTGAAAAGCTCAAGGTGCTCTATGTTTCGGGCGAAGAATCCGCGCAGCAGATAAAGATGCGGGCGGAGCGGCTGCATGTTGCGTCCTCGGACGACCTGCTCCTGCTCAATGAAACAGATGTCTCCTCTATTGAAGAGCAGATAAAAAGTGAAAAGCCCGGGTTCGTCATCATTGACTCTATTCAGACCATCAGCCGTGGCGATATCCCTTCGGCGCCGGGTAGTGTTTCGCAAGTGCGGGAATGTGCGGCGTATCTCACACGTATCGCCAAGACCGTCGGCTGTTCCGTTCTCTTTATCGGGCATGTGACCAAGGAAGGTTCCATCGCGGGGCCGAAGGTTCTGGAGCACATGGTCGATACGGTGCTTTATCTTGAAGGCGAGCGGCATCAGCAGTTCCGCATCCTGCGTGGCATCAAGAACCGGTTTGGGTCCACGAACGAGATCGGTATATTTGAAATGCAGGGCATCGGCATGGTGCAGGTGAAGAATCCGTCGCAGATCTTCCTGCAGGATAGGCCGCAGAATACGCCGGGGAGCATTGTTATCGCTTCTGTCGAAGGTACACGACCTTTGTTGGTGGAGATACAGGCGCTGGTGAGCCCGGCAGGGGTCGGAATTCCAAGAAGGACGTGCACGGGGGTGGACAGCAATCGCCTGGCCATCGTTGTGGCGGTCCTTGAGAAAAAACTTAATCTGCATCTTTATGATCAGGATATTTTTGTGAACGTCACAGGCGGTGTCACTATCGAAGAGCCTGCGGCGGACCTAGGCATAGCGCTGGCCATCATTTCCAGCTTCAAGAACACGCCGATCCCCACGGATATGATCGCGGCGGGGGAAATTGGTCTAGGTGGGGAGATACGGTCCGTGGGGCAGATAGACAAGCGCATTGCGGAAGCAGAGAAGCTCGGGTTCAAGAGGTTCATCCTGCCGAACATGAAAACAGAACGCTCTTCGATACGGTGTATCGGGGTGAAGAGCATTTTGGATGTGAGGGAGTCTATCTTTTAACCTAATTGTTCTTTTTGGTCCATTCCCCTTTTTTTTACTCTCGCTTCTCCGGCAGTTAAGTTTTCTCCGAAATTGCCTTAATGATTTCGCCGGGAGTATGGGGTTAAAACAGATTATTCTCAATGCAATTAGCAGACTAAGATTGAGATATTAGGCAAAGACTTGATGTGCTTGTTTTAGCATCTTCATTATTTTATCAATTCTTTTATCCAGTCCTAACAATTGTTGATTGTTATATTTCCATACATATTCATGAATATAAGTGTTGAGATAATAAGCCTTAATGCCTTTTTTCTTTTTCAAATTTGATTTTAAATATTCTATAAAGGCTGTCATCCAATTGTTGGTATAGTTGTTCTCGTTATATTCTTTTCCCCCTTTTATTATACGGCATTCTTCCACCAAGTGTTCCCAGTCTTTCCATGTTTTTGAACGTATTACGGTGTCGTTCTTTATCCTTTTTTTTAATATTGTTAGTATTTTGTCAATTTCATGGCAGTTAATTAATTCTGCATATCCAAAATGATATTGATCCCAGCCAACGATAAACAAGATTTTATGCTGAGTGGAGTGTCTTATATGTTTATTTATTTTTATCATTTCTATCGGATAGAGCTCTAATTCAGCAATATATGAAAAAGTAGTGTCTAAATCATTACTAATAGTACTTCTTATTAATTTTATTGAGTTGTAAATGGTTTTTGAGCATATTTGTAGTTCTTTTGAAATTTGGGCAACTTTTTTTTCAGCGAGAAACCCTGCAATTATTTGTTCCCATTGATTAGTTGTTAGTCTAAAACCTTTTACAGGGAAATAATGCAGATTAAATTCATATTTGCACTTTTTACACTTAAGTTTCTCTCTTCTGATTTTATATAAGACTTCACAACCACATCGAGGGCATTTCTTTAACATATTATGATTATTTTATACTGTGGTGGCTGTAAATTCCAAAGAAAAATCAATCATTTTTTAAGCAATAGCTGTTATTTGTTTTAGTTGTGCTGAAAATAATCTGCAAATAATAAAGTCTGTATATATATAGGAGGGTGAAATGATGATAGATACAACGTAATGTAGGGGCAATGAATGCCTTTTGAAGCAACCATAGTCTTGTTTTTGAAATATAGTCAAGGAGGTGACGCGAATATGATCCGACTCCCTATTTTTGAAAATGGAAACTGGTACTTGGTTACTGATTATCGAAAAGTTGACGGAAAAATTTAGCTTAAAAAGACCGGATGTTGGAAATTTCCTTTGAAAAGTAAAAGATGATGGTATGTATTCATTGCAGGTTGGCCAGTGACCACCCTTGGGTGTTTTTATAGCTAGCACTCTTGACAAACGAGTGCTAAGGGCGTATATTTTTCGCAATTATTGCGACGATTTCTTCAAAACGCGGGGTTTTGAAAAACAAGGGGGGCGTAGCAATGACGTATAGCGTCATTGTTTTGTTCGGCGTACCCCCGGATAAACCTCTTTAAGAGTTTCCCAAGGGTATATGTAGGTCGAAAGACAATGACTCATGTGAATAGTGAAAGCTATTTGCATGCTTATTTTTTTACGAAAGGAGGAGAGCTATGAGTTATTCGACAGGTCAAAAGCCAGGAGTTGGCACATATATATGTGTGGCTTGTGGTGAGCATGTAAAGCTAAATGATAATAGTGATACATTGCCGCCGTGCCCTAAATGCAGTGGCACTGTCTATAGGTAACTAACTGTAAAGGAGGCTGAAATAATGACAGAGCTCCTCTTTCGAGGAGCCCTATTTGCAACATAATTATATCAGCCTCCTCCAAAAATTAACACAGGAGGAGAATTATGAGTTTTTCAGAAGAAGATGTTCAGGCTGTGTGGGAAAAAGGAGCCGTAGTTGCTGGTGTTGATTCAGGTAGATATAGAAAAGATGCGTGCCGCGCATGGATGCAAAGAGATCAGTATGGTAATAGGGATTTTATTTTTGGGTGGGAAATAGATCATATTATTCCTGGCGGCAGCGATTCGCTATCAAATCTTAGGCCACTTCAGTGGGAGAATAATGCAAGCAGGCAAGATGGTCCGCTCAAATGTGTCATAACCTCTTCAGGTAAAAAAAATGTAAAAGTGTAGCTAGTTCATATTTGAGCCACTTCTTTGTAGGAAGTGGCTCAAATTCAATCTCAGTTTTTTAGAAGGTGTCGTAATGTTTATTACTTGTTGAATAAGAAAAACATGTATGATTTGAGGTGTTTTTATCTATGAAATCTAAATTTAAATATCGGTTTGAAACAAAGTATTTGCATATTAAGGATATCCCAAAGACGCGATTCCAAGCCATGTCAGAATCCCCTGATTTTAAAGGTCAATTATTAGAGGTTGAGGTGGCACAAGATAATACAAGTAAGGGCGGCTCATTAGTAAAAGGTTGGCTGTATCTTACATTGAATGGAACTCCTGAAAAAGTGAATGAATTTGCAAGTTATATTGCAAGTTGTTTGGAAAGTCATATACGATATTTTTACGGAAACTTTAAAATTAACTATGGTCTTGTGACTGCTGAGTATATTCCGGAAAATGAAGAGGAATTGAAACAGGTCAATGATACCAATAACCATTGGGCAACGCTTAATTTTGAAGGTGTACCATCGGTAAGGCAATTCGAACATGATGTTATAAAGGCATTTCCTCTTTCATTAAAAATTCAAAGAAAGCTACAGCAAATAAATGCAGCTGCTGATGCTAATAATCTTGTTGATAAATATCTTGGTTTTTTTAAGATCATTGAAACTACTTATTTCGAAGGTAATAAGAAGGCGAGAGAAAACTTGAATTCCAGCGAGGAATTTAAGAGGCTTGTTATGCTGAACCTAAAACAAAAAGATAGTGAAGGGAAGTATAGGCCTATGACAGATAATGATATTGATGAGTTTGTAAATAAATTGATATTCTTAAGGGATAATTGTGCACATCTTAAAGAGAAAAATAGTTTTGGTTTTGCTCCTAATGATTCTACTGTTTTTAAAGAATTAAAACCTTATTGTCAAACTATTGAATACATTGCTCGTTTAATTGTCATGAAAACTTATGAAAACCAGCATCCAAAGCTGAAAACAGTAATGTCAGAATACTAATTGGTTTTAAGCCATATTTAGTTAAACTAGTCAGGTTTTCAATTGTCAGGAGGAGATATGATTATTTGTGGAAGGAGTCGGAGTCCTGCCTGCCTTTCTTGGGTACGCCAGAGGCGAGCGAGAAGCCCCAAGGATTAGCACAACGTGGTTTGATGATGTTCTTTAACTATTTTGGTATGCCAACCCAGCTTCCAGCATTACCAAAACCCGAGTACAATTTAGCGAAGATCTGACAACATAAGAAATGAGTACCTATGTCCACTCGTTGGCTCATCTTAAAGAAACAACAGCTTCTCCTATCTCCGGAAGGGTTCGAAGTGCCCGTGCTGCGGGATGCCGAGATCGCTTCGTTCAAAGATAAACTTTCCTGTATTCAGGATGTCGGGCAATTTCAAAATGAGTCATATCGGGCCGCGCATTACGATGGAGACGCGGAAGCGCTGGGGCCGTATGTCTTCAAGGACCTGCGGCGGTTCTTCACTCACGTAGATCCGCAGCTGTTCACTTTTCTGGGCAAGGCCATGCAGCTCACCCACTGGCTCCGCACTACCCGGTATTGCGGCGTATGCGGTGCAGAGACCGTTGCCAAAGAGGACGAACGGGCCCGGATCTGCCCGCAGTGTTCGCAGCTCTATTTTCCCCGCATATCTCCCGCGGTCATTTGTGCAGTTATCCGGGGTGATGAAGTATTGCTCGCCCGCTCCACCACCGTCCCCTATAACATGTACAGCATCCTCGCCGGGTTCGTCGAGCCGGGTGAAACCCTGGAAGAATGTGTCGTTCGTGAGGTCAAAGAAGAGGTGGGGCTTGAGGTCGGCAATATCCGTTATTTCGGCAGCCAGCCCTGGTCCTTTCCCGATTCGCTCATGGTGGGGTTCACCGCCGAATATGTCTCCGGTGAGATCGTAACAGACGATAAAGAGATCGTGGAAGCCAAATGGTTCAAACGCAATGCCCTGCCCGAGAACATCCCCGCTCCGCGGAGCATCGCCGGGAGGATATTGGCGGCATGCCGGGAGTCTCCCCCTCCCGCATGAAAAGGGGACAGCCCCTTGACCGGCATGTGGACGGGGTCGTTTTTCTTCTTTAAATTGTGTGAACGGATGTGAACGGGGTCGGAGGTCGGGAGTCTTCTTTAAAATATGATCGTGCCTTCCGTCCTGGGGTAGTTATCCACAGCGCAATTCCCATGCCAATTCCGCAGTCTCTAGGGTGGTATTATGCCCGCGACGATATTAGTTGACCTCCGTCCCCATTGTCATTGTCATTAAGGCAATCCTCATTTTCTCCAGGATATCTTATAATAACGAGGTCTTCGCTTCCTGCCGCTCACGCGGGATACTTTGTGATACAGAAAGGACATATCATGTTCGAACAGGAAATTCTCGTAAAATATATTCCGTCGGTGCTCTGGGTCCTGCTTGTCGGTCTGCTCGGCATTATCATTGAAAAGATCGTGCTTATCCGCCTGGAACAGGTCGCCAAAAGAACGAGCTGGGAAGGCGATGATATCATTATCCGGTCGGTCAAGGGGAAGGTCATGCCGCTCGTGCTTTTGGCAGGTCTTTATGCCGGACTGCTTTCCATGCCTCTGGATCAGACGATCAAGCAGACAGGTGGATCTTTCCTGATCGCTGCTGCAGTGCTTTTGGGTACGGCGATCATTTCCAAAGTGACCGTAGGGCTGGTCACGCTGTACAGCAAGACCCTCGCGCATGTCCTGCCGTCCAGCAGTATCTTCGTGAATATCGCCCGCATCGCGGTCATCGTCTGCGGCGGTCTTATAGCCTTGCAGACCCTTGGCATTTCCATTACCCCGCTCATAACCGCTTTAGGCGTCGGCGGTTTGGCCGTAGCTCTGGCGTTCCAGGATACGCTTTCGAACCTGTTCGCGGGCCTGCAGATACTGGTCTCGCAGCAGATGAAACCCGGGGATTATGTGCGCATCGAGGACGGCTCCGACGGCGTGGTGGAGGATATCACCTGGCGCAACACGACGATACGCTCTCTGCACAATAATCTCATCATCGTTCCGAACTCCAAACTTGCGACCTCTGTCATCATGAATTACAACCGGCCCGCCCAGGACATCATCGTTCCGGTCACGGTCGGCGTGAGCTACGATAGCGATCTCGAGAAGGTCGAGCGCGTTACGCTTGAAGTTGCCGCTCATATTTTAAAGACCGTTCCGGGAGGGAACAGCGCCTTTACTCCGCTCGTACGGTTCCATACGTTCGGTGAGTCCTCCGTCGATGCGAACGTCATCTTGAGCGTGAAAGCTTTCGCTGACCAGGGCGTGGTCAAACATGAGTTCATGAAAGCTCTTCATGCCCGGTATAACGCCGAAGGCATCGAGATCCCGTTCCCGGTGCGGACAGTGGTCATGAAGAAATGATCCCTTGTTCCTGACCAGAACGGTTATTGTCCGATGAAATCCGGCGTTCTTCCGTACGATATCTTGATGTGGACCATTGTCAGGGCTTTGTCCTGCGGCTTTTGGAGGAAGAAATGTATGTAAAGATCATATTATCGGAAAGTACCGGATTCATTCGTGCCGGCCAGCTCGATACGCTGCCGGAGATCGGCCTGTTCCTGCTGCTCCATAAGATCATCATGGCGATGAATGAACTCCATAATGATCTTCTGTTCGAGTCGGACAGGTCGCTGCTGGATTTTTGCACCAGCATGATGGCCAAGACCCAGTCTGAATACGATCAAGTGGTCCTGAAGCTCAAGGAACTCGGCATCGACAAAGAGAACGGCGACCTCAAAAAATGGTTCTACTGGTGGGATAATGAAGACCGGCTGCCGCAAGCCCTGTACGATGAACTGGAGACAAAGATCGCTAACGGAGAGGATATTTCTTCGTACGTTCCGAAAGACGATTGGCGGACACAGGATACTTTCAATATCGATCCGAAGCTTCGTAAAAAAATTGAAGCCTTGCCTGAAGCGGGATTGTTCCTGCTGCTCGATGGGAAATTCCCAAAAATGTACCGTTGCGGAGCAGGGAGCCATTTGACCCCGCTGTATCATTTTGTGATGTCCCTTCTGGAAAAGCGCGGTATAACGGAAGAGAACGGGAAGCTGACCAAGTGGTTCGAGTGGTGGGACCTGCAGATGCTTCCGTACGCAAAGCGTAAAGTGATCGCACGTCATATCCTGCGCGGCGAAGATATCTCCGTATATATGCCCGCAGGCAGCTGGAAAGACGAAAAATAGCGGACGCCCGGTCACGCCGCGTCTATAACGGCCGTATAGCCGTTGAACCTCAATTCTTTCAGGAACCCTTCCGTATAGAAGTAGGCACTGTCCAGCGAATATCCTTCCGTGATCGTTTTTACATGCACGTCGGCATCCTTCTGTTCCACTCGCACCGTGAAATATCTGTTGGGCTCGCCGTATATCCTGTTGCGCTCCTCAATAAAGGTATATATACCGCGCTCGGCGGAGCTACCGACGAGTGAAAGGCGCTTCATCGCGACATATTCGATCATGCGCTTTTCAATGGCAGGCTTCTGCGCGTTCTTGATGATGAAGCTCTTTTCTTCTTCACACCCTGCAATGCACAAGGATAAAAAAAGGAGGAGCACGAGTATCGCCCTGTTGAGATGTCCGATCATTGTCCGCGTGCTCCTTTACCTCTTATACAGGGGAACAGCCCTGTTAGTTTCCGGAGAAGCGGTCTTTACATTTCGTGAACTCCAAGGATATTTGGTACGATATCAGTAAGGACAATATCTGCCCGGAGAAAGACGTGCCCGGGAATGATCAGTTGAAAGGGAGCGTTCATGTTCGGAAAAATATGCAGTGATATGTTGGTGAAACGTATCGTGGTCTTTGGCGGCGGAGAAGGCGTCAGCGCACTTTCCCGGGAGCTGAAAAAGACACCGGCACATATCGATTATATCGTGCCGATCTCTGATAACGGCGGGAGTTCTGCCGAGATAATGAAATGGTTCGGAGGACCCTCGATAGGCGATCTGCGGAAAAGGCTGACCGATATCTCGGGGGACGATAGCGCGGAAGGTCTCTCGATCAATCGGGTCCTGCGGCACCGGATCTCGGATGAACAGGAATGGCATGAAATGGTCCTGGGGCGGCATGTGCTCTGGAACGGCATCTCTCCCCGGTACCGTGACGTGATCCGTGCCGATCTGGTCTATTTCGATATGCTCGTGAAGCAACAGGCACCCCGCTTCGATTTTCGCAATGCCAGTATCGGTAATTGTTTCTTTTCCGGCGCCCGCATGCGCATGCATTCGCTCTCGGCGGCTATCTTCATGTTCTCTCGTGTCGCCATGATACAGCGGGCGAACGTGATCCCGGTCATTGACAGCGATCGTCATATCACCATCGGCTGCGAGCTTGAAGAAGGGACGGTCGTTCGAGGACAGAACGAGATATCACATCCGGGGGAGCTCGTGGATAAAGAGTGTGCGGTCCCTTTGTCGTCGAGGATATCCCGGTTGTTCTATATCAATGAGGACGGGCACGAGTTCTTTCCGCTGGTGAATCCCGATGTCCTGGAGGCCATCGATCGTGCGGATATGATCATCTATGGTATGGGGTCATTCTGGACAAGCCTTATGCCGGACCTTATTCTCCCTGGCATCGGAGAACGCATCTTCAGGCGAAAGGTCCCCAAGGTGTTCATTCTTAACGGGTATCAGGACCGCGAGACGTTCGGCATGGATGCGGAGGAGTACCTGCAGGGCATTATGCGGAACATGCCGTATGCACAGATATCGGCAGCGGACCTGTTCACGGACCTTATCTGGCTGGAGGGTACGGACATCCCCGTACCGGAACAGCTGCTCGCCAGGCAGTACCGGGTGAACCTATGGAAGCTCCATCCGGACCGGAGCACCGGACGGGTGCGCTATGACAGTACGGCAGTGGGACAGGTGCTGCAGGAACTGCTTGAACGGAATGCCTCCGAAGGTTAAAGCCACTTCTTTTTCCGAAAATACAGGAGCATGAACACGGTCACCAGGGCCATCACGCCCAAGATGAGAAAGTAGCCGTACGGCCACTGCAATTCTGGCATATACCTGAAGTTCATCCCGTAGACACCGGCGATGAACGTGAGCGGGATGAATATCGTGGAGATGATCGTCAATACTTTCATGACCTCGTTGAGCTTATTGCTGATGCTGGAAAGATAGATATCCATGAGCCCGGAGAGCGTATCCCGATACATTTCTATCGTGTCCGCGACCTGTATGGTGTGATCATAGGCATCACGGAGGTATAGTTTGGTCGGGTTGGAAAGCAGTGGGGATCCTGTGCGCTGCAGCCAGTTGATGGCCTCCCGCAGCGGCCAGACGGACCGGCGCAGTTCGATCATCTCGCGTTTGAGCCGATGGAGGTCTTTCATGGTCGAAGCCTTCGGTTCGGTCAGGATCTTGTCCTCCAGCAGGTCGATATCCTCTCCTTCTTTTTCCAGTACGGCAAAATAACCGTCCACGACCGCATCGATCATGAGATAGCAAAGGTGGTCAGCGTCCGTTCGCTTGCTCCGGAACTCCTTGTTCTTGATCAGCGTGCGGATATGATCGAACACATCCCCGAGCTTGTTCTCCTGAAAGGAAATAACAAAATGGGGGCCGAGAACAAGACTTACTTGCTCGGTAATGATATTCCCGTGCTCTCCCAGATAGATCATTTTCAGGACGATGAACAGATAGTGTTCGTACTCTTCCATCTTCGGGCGTTGGTTGGTATTGAGGATATCCTCCATGGCCAGCGGGTGCAGGCCGAAGTGCGTTCCGATCTTTTCAATGATGTCCGGCTGATGTATCCCGTCTATGTTGATCCAGGTAATGCCTGCAGCTTCTTTATAGGGAAAACAGTCCTCCGGAGCAGCAAGTTCTTTTTCGGTGTGGGCCGCCTCATCATAGTTGATCAGTGTGATCTTTGGCCGTCCGGTCCGCGGTGTTCCTATATGTATCAGTGCTCCCGGAGGCAGCCCTGCCGCCCGAGACATGCGAACGTTAGTGTTTTTTGGGCTGCTTTTTGCTTTTTGCATTGCGGTATTAGTATATCAAATATGCCCGCAGACTTCCTGGTATGTCCTGCGTGACCGCGATATATAAAAAATGCCGTCCCGATGAAGAGACGGCATCCTTGGTACAGACTATGACAGTTCATTTTTTCTGCTCAGGCTGCGCAGTGTTATCCGCGCCCCGGCCCGGGAATTTCCCGTCCTGATCATTGTGCCGTGCATCGAAGTCACCCTGTGCCCCGTCTCTCTGTTCCATCATGCATTTTTTCTGCATGTCCGGGCAGCGCGGTCCGCGTGGACCATGAAGCCCGAACATAACGAACTGAAGCACTGCGGTGAAGACCAGGATAATGGCAAGTGCCTTGCCGACGGTCTGTACTTTGTCCTTTTCCTTGCCGGCGAATATCCAGAGCATATATGCGAAACCGAGCATAATAACTGTTGAAAGAATGGGGCCAATTCCGTGCATGATACATCTACCTCCTTGTTTTGTTCGACGATCTGTACGAGCTTTTCCCTCCTGCATATTCGCGTATTTTTGAACGTTCTGCCTGTTATACAGAAAGGAGAACGGAAAGTTCCTGCCTGTGCGTGAAATATCGGGATGCTGCTTTCGATGAATACCTGTCATGAATATGTTCGCTCATAAGATCATTGCGGAGCATCAGTACGACATGTCGACAGACCTGCTTCTGCGTTCGTTGCGGGTACGCAGCGGGGTGAAGGAACAGGCAAAAGAACTTTTCATACATGTGCCGGCCTTCGGGAAAGAACCCGTATTCACGGCGGCCCGCCGGTTATCACGCAGCGGCGCGATATATCCCTGCAGCTTCACGGTGCTGCGGTTCCTTTCCCATAAATCGGCCATGGTACTGGAGCGGGAGCATGGGATCGCAGGGGCCGCTGTTCTCAGAGAGGATGAGCTCATCCTCCGTTTACATGAACAGGGCAATGACAAAGAACGGCTCTTCTTTCTTACCATGCTGTGCCTGGCCGGGACGCTCCCTCCTCCCGCGTATCGAACGCTCACGGCACATCCTGCGTTCAGGTTCGATGACAGCCCTGTATCGGATATCGTACGCATCGACGGCGCAGGAACATGTGTCGTACTGATGCCGGAAGAGTTCACGGAAATGATCAACGTCTATCCGTATGCTGATTACTCAAGCGTTCGTGATCTTATGCCTCTTCAGAATTTCGGCCTTAAGGTAGATATTGACGAATGGCAAGAACACCACGCTGACGGACGCGAGCTGTGATCATTCCTCGAACTCGTTGCTGACGTTCAGCAGCCACACGGAATTGCCGTCATCACGCACTCCATAGGTGAATGAGGTCAGCCCGATGAACGACGGATAGTGCACGGAAAGGCCGAGCCCTGTATTCTCCCATTCGTCGATCTTATCCTCTTGTTCTTTCCATGAACGGAAAACATTGACCGCGGTCTCCCCTTTCAGGCCGAACGCGAGCGGGAAACGGTACGAAAGACGTGAATACACAACGTTCGGTCCAGCGGCCTCGAAATCCGAAAAACCGTACGGCAGCCACTTCCGCCGGAGATAGAAATCATCATAGACCGTACGCCCTCCGGACGAAACACCGAGCATATTCTTCCAGACGACGGCACGGTATTTTCCTGTGGAGAAAGCAAGGGTCGATTGCAAGCTTTTTTTCTCAAAATCCTGTATCGGTTCATGTTCATAATGAAGGATCAGATCGCCCCCTCGGGAGGCCAGGAAATCCTTCTCCAAGGTGTCCCATTTGAAATCGAACGCCGTCGTATACTGTTCATTCGGACAATCGGGCACGTACTTTTTATCCTCGTCGGTCAGATACTGTGACCGATGCCGGTACGTCAGCGATGCGATCGAATAGTTAAGGAACCAGTATTCCAGGAACAGGCTCCGGTCCTCACGATCGTTCTGCACGGAGATATCGTACTCATGCTTCGTGTACATTTTCATGGTCTCGTCACGCTTGAGATAATCGATCCCCCACCCAAGACCGGTATCGAAAATATTGTATCGGGAAAAGCCGAGGTTGATGTCCGTTCGCGGACCGCTCACATAGCGAGCATAGCTCTTGAGACGGTACCCGAACGTGTAATTGTTCTTATGTCCGACCTCCAGTTCGACCCGTTCTTCGGCGGAGAAATACTGGGCATTGCCGTAGAACAGACCGTAGGGCCGTTCGATAAGGGTGAAACAGATGTGGACGCCGGCGTCCGAACGGGTGATCACCGGATCGACATACTCAAAGAGTTCGGTCGCATAGAGCTGTTGCACGGCGAGATCGATCTTATTGGCATTATAGACCTCCATCGGCGTGAACTTGAGCAGGCTCTCGATGACCTCGGTGCTCGTGAACTTGTTCCCCGTGACAGTGACCTCAACGATAGGCACTTCGCGCACCAGCACTTGCATCGATCCTTCCCGAAAAACGGGCATGACGTCCACAAGGATGTACCCGAGCTCACGATAGAAATTGTTCACGTCGTTCCGGATGTCCTTTTCGACGGTCGATGAGTACGGCATACCGACATAGGCCTTCAATCGTGCCGACAGGACCCGGTCGAACGGGACCCTGTTCCCGGACCAGGAAATATCGTTGATCAACGGGGCCTGAGCCGCCCAGGCATTGAGGGCGAAGGACCCGTCCGGGAGCGGCAAGAGCGAAACGTGCATCTCCTGGACCTCATCAGTGGCGAGCGGCGGATAGAGCTCTCGCATGATCTCCCAGAGATAATACTCTGCACCTGTGAGGAGCAGCCCCGTACGGTGGGTATCCTGATCAGGCAGTGATATGGAACTCAGTCTGAACCGTTGTTGACCTTTCGACCGTGCTTTAAGGAGCTCGTAGATGCGCAGGATCTTCGTATCGATGGCCTCCCGCCCCTGCTGTTCGAACCCGTCCAGTTTCGCATAGTCGTCGCCGGTGAGATCCTCCTGTGGTTCTACCTCGATCACCAGGTCCGCTTTCGAGTAATCCTTCTTGAGCGCAGCACCGACGAGCACATCGAACAAATGCAGTGAATACGAGGAGAACGAGCGGACCGCGTCCCGCTCCAAAGGCAGTGTGGACGAGACGTTCACGGCGATCAGTACATCGGGATGCATCTCGAGCGCCTGGTCGATCGGAACGATGTCCGAGGCTCCTCCGTCCACCAGATAGGTCTTCTCATACGGGAACGGTTTGAAGATGAACGGGATCGAGGTGCTGGCACGTACGGCACGGTCTATCTGTCCGTCCCTGAAGACCACTTTTTCTCCGGTCAAAAAATCCGTTGCGACGATGCGCAGCGGATGCTCGAGCTTATCGAAAGAGAACCGGGCATCATAGGCGGCCTGGAGGGTCCATTTCCGGAGCGTGGTCTGCAGTGCCTGCCCACTGGAGAGGCCGACCGGACCTTCTTCGGGGAACCGCAGTAACGCAGGATTGTTCAACGACCCGCGAGAGAATTCTGCAGGTCTATCACGTACCGTGTCATCGAACATCCCGGAGCTGTCCGTCCGGCGAATGATACGTTCGATATCCTTGATACTGTACCCGCACGCATACAGGCTGCCGATGAGCGACCCGATGCTTGTCCCGGCGATCGAATTGACGGGGATATGATGATCTTCCAGGACCTGGAACATACCGATATAGGCCAGTCCTTTTGCGGACCCGCCGCTCAAAGCAAGTCCTACCTTCGGAAAAAAGGAAGGGTAATTCTTCTTGGTCAGAACGATATTGATCGGAACAATGTCCATCAGCGGAGAGATGGAGACCCCCACCTCCCTGTCCGGAGTGACCAGCTCCTGTGCCGCCGGTGCGTGAGGCACGCAGGTGAACAGAAAAAATGACCCGATCAATAGTGCCTGTAAAGCTCGTGTACCGTGCATGGTACGTACAATGATATCCGTACGGGGGCAGCGGAGCAAGCGTCTTGAGCATCACCCGTATCCGCTCCGTATGTTATACTTGGATATCCGCAAGAAGAACATTGAGCTACAGGAGGCAACCCGTATGAAAAACATCAGGACCTACATGTTCATATCTTTTTTTATGATAATGACCTGTTCATCTCTAGCACAGGCGGCAACGTTCATCTCCGGTGAAAAAGTCGTCATCCCTTCCTATAAGACCTATCTGGGGAACGTGTTCATTAAAGGACAGGATGTTCTGGTGAACGGCAGGATCAAAGGCGACCTCTTTATCTTGGGCAAGAACGTGAACGTGCGCGGCGTCGTTAAAGGTGATATTTCGGTCCTGGGAAAGAACATCTCTCTTATCCCTCAAGAGGTCGATGACATCAGGGCCATAGGCAAGAACGTGTATGTGCGCGGGAAGATATTCAATGACATCATGGTGCTCGGCGGCGACGTGAACATCGGGGGTAACTGTTTCGGGTGCGCGTACGTGTTAGCGGAAAAGCTCATGCTCTCCCCGTACCTGCTCATGCGCGGGGACCTCTGGTACATCGCGGACACGGTATTACGCCCTGCCAGTGCGGTCATCAGACAGGTCTGCAATGCTGAAAAATATCTGATCCTGAACGTCCCTTCCGACACATTGACCGGGATGCGCCGTACGGCCGCGTTCCTGTCGTTCGTCCTGTTCCTGAGCAATATCGCGTTCATCCTGATCGCCGCCGGGATCATCGTAAGGCTCATGCCGAACCAGATGAAGATGGTACATGCGTCCGTCAAGAATGAACCGCTGCAGAGCATCGGCATCGGAGCGCTCACGTTCATTGCCGCGCCGCTCCTTCTGGCCCTGCTCACCGCTACCGTGCTGGGCATCCCGTTCGCGGTCATCCTGGGGGTCGCGTACACGGTCCTCCTGCTCGTGAGCAAGATATTCGTGGCCCTCTTCATCGGTGAAGCGCTGCTCGTGTACGTCCTTTCCCTGAAAAAACCGTCATCGAAGAAAAAACGTCCGGCCCTCAAAACACCGTACCTCGCGTTCCTGTTGGGACTTGTCATTTACCAGTGCGTCGGTATCCTTCCTTTTTTCGGAGGACTTTTCCGCTTCTTCGCGCTCTTACTGGGGCTCGGAGCGATCGTCCGCACACGCCCGCAGACATTCAGACTGGCACGGAAAAAAGGCATCCTATAGCCTCGCAGCCTGATGACGGCTACCGCGTTCGGCGTATGTCGCTAGTGTGCGACATGGCGTAAAACACCTTCCTTTCGCCCATTTACCCGATACCGTTTGCCCCGTATAATCCGACCATCATACTTTAGAGGTGTACTATGTTATTACTGATGATCCTGGACGGATGGGGACTGAACGACCGCACGGAAGGGAACGCCTTAAAAAAAGCCAGGACCCCTCATATGGATTCATATTTCAAGACCTGTCCATGGACCGAGCTCGCCTGTTCCGGTGAAGCCGTAGGTCTCCCGGAAGGACAAATGGGTAATTCCGAGGTCGGCCATCTCAATATGGGAGCCGGCCGCATCGTCTACCAGGAGCTCACCCGCATCTCCAAAGAGATCCGCGAAGGGAATTTCTTTAAGAACCAGACCTTGCTTTCTGCCGTGAACAACGCCAAAAAGAACGGGACGGCACTGCACCTGATGGGACTGCTCTCGGACGGCGGCGTGCACAGCCATATCGAGCATATTTACGGTCTGCTTAAGCTCGCCAAACAGGAAGGGTTGGCCACAGTCTATGTGCACGCACTGCTCGACGGACGTGATGTCCCGCCGGCTTGTGCACAGACCTACATCGATCAGCTGGAAGCGAAGATGAAGGAACTCGGCGTCGGAAAGATCGCGTCACTGAGCGGCAGATATTACGCCATGGACCGCGATAATCGCTGGGAACGCGTACAGAAAGCATATGACGTGTACACGTCGGGGAACGGTCTGACGGCCGCGACCGCGACCGCTGCCCTCAAGGCAGCATATGACCGTGGAGAGAACGATGAGTTCGTCCTGCCTACCTTGGTCGAGAAGGACGGTATCATCAATGATAACGACAGCGTCATTTTCTTCAATTTCCGCCCGGACCGGGCCCGAGAGATCACCCGCACGTTCACGGACGCTGACTTCAACGGATTCCCGCGCGCAAAATGGCCGAAGGTCTTCTATGTCTGTATGACCCAGTACGACAAGACCATCAAAGCACCGGTCGCCTTCGCGCCGCAAGAGCTCAACAACGTCCTCTCCGAGGTATTGAGCAAAGCAGGAAAAAAACAATTACATATCGCTGAGACCGAAAAATACGCGCATGTAACGTTCTTTTTCAACGGTGGAGTGGAAAAGCCGTATGAAGGTGAGGACCGTGTTTTGATCTCTTCGCCCAAGGTCGCGACCTATGACCTGCAGCCCGAAATGAGCGCCTTCGCCGTTACTGACGCTATCATCAAAGAGATCGAGGCAAAAAAACACGATGTCATCATCCTTAATTTCGCCAATGCGGACATGGTCGGACACACCGGTGTCTTCGACGCCGCGGTCAAAGCCGCAGAAGCCGTTGATACCTGCGTAGGAAAGGTCGTTGCTGCCGTGCAAAAAGTGCACGGAGAGATACTGCTGACGGCGGACCACGGCAATTCCGACGAGATGCTCAACGAAAAAGGCGAGATCGTGACGGCCCATACGACCAACCCGGTACCCTGTATCTATATCGGTCCGCGCAAGGACATTGTGTTCAAAAAAGGCGGGACCCTGGCCAATATCTCGCCGACGATACTGAAACTGATAGGCCTGCCACAGCCGAAGGAAATGGACCAAACGCCGCTTTTTTAGTGGTTGAAATCACAAAAGCAGAACTGGTACACTTTTGATCAGGCGTGCGGGGAATACTCTTCACTATCTGAGAATGACCGGCTATCTCACACCCCGCTATAAAAAGATCGGGAAGAATTTTGATATTTTACGATATCTATACAAGGGACAGTGTCCATGCCGTTCAGGGACCGAAGTCCTCATGAACACATGGACCGGACCGTATTAACGAGAAAAGGATATCGTATGATGACCAGTTCGACGAAACTGATCGCGCACTATGACTCAAGCGGCTCTGAACAAGTGCTCGCGTCCTATCGCTTCGATATACAACTAACACGTGATTGGCTGCTCGCCTTTCAAGATACGATCATTGCCATCCTGTCACAACAAAAACTCCCGCAAACGTTCATTGACCTCATTATCAACGCCACGGTCGAAGCTTATGAGAACATCTACCGACACAGTCAGGGCGACAATAAGATCATTGTGCGTATATTTCCCTCGTTCATTGAGTTCACCTTCCTCAACCGCGGAGACCTGCATAATGAAAGAAAAAAACGTTCCGTGGAGGAGTTCATCACATCGACCTGGAAATTCCGCCGAGAAGATGTTTCGTTCGGCGCCGGCACTTTGCTCCTGAAGGCACACGCCGATAATTATGAACAGGACCAGGAAGGGGTCTTCGTTACCACGAAGATCAGAAAGAAGTTCCCCTTCAAGCTGGAACGATTAACAAATGAACATCGCATCCCCGAAGCTGAAGAAACGATACCCTTTCTTAAGCCCTTCCAGGTAGGAATCCAGTATAAACTCTTTTCCAGCGAAGGCTGAGACCAACACCAGCAGGGTCGACATCGGCAGATGGAAATTGGTGACCATCGCATCGATACATTCGAACTCGAACCCGGGATAAATGAAGATGTCCGTCCATCCGGACATCGCTTTCAGGCTCCCCTCATTATGCATGACCGTCTCGAGCACCCGGACGACCGTTGTCCCGACTGCGATCACCCTGCCCCCGCCCTCTTTCACCCGCAAGATCGTATCGACAGCTTCCTGCCCCAGCTCGAACCATTCGGCATGCATCTTGTGGTCCTCGATATTCTCCGCGGTCATCGGACGGAACGTCCCCAGCCCCGTATGCAGGGTCACTGTCGTGATGTGCACGCCCTTTTCCCTGATAGCAGCTAACAGTTCCGGAGTGAAATGCAGCCCCGCTGTCGGTGCGGCCGCCGCTCCCCACTTCGTGGCGTAGACCGTCTGATACCGCTCGGCCAGATGATGATGCGCGTTCACCTGCTCTTTGACCTTGATGTACGGCGGGAGCGGTACGAAGCCGAGCTCATCGAGCAACAACTGGAGGTCCCCGGCATGTTCAAGATCGACGATACGCCCGCCGGTCTCCGTGCGGGAAACGACATGCGCGAGCAACCGCCCCTCACCAAAGCTCAGTGTATGACCCGGAAATATCTTCTGCCCCGGCCGTACCAGGACCTCCCAGCGGTCCCCGTCCTGCTGGTTCAAAAGGAGCATCTCAACACGCGCACCTTCTTTTCCGTCCACGATCTTCCGCCCCAGCAGACGTGCAGGGATGACCTTGGTGTCATTGAGCACGAGCACATCACCGGGACCCATGTAGTTCAGGATATCGGAGAACTTCTTATGTTGCCTGGTCTTTTTCTGCCGGTCCAACACCATGAGCCAGGAGGCATCACGCTTATCTTTCGGCTCCTGTGCTATCGAGGAAGGAGGCAGCGCATAATTGAACTCTTCTTTCCTGAACATACACATCCCTTTCTCGGGCATCTGACGATCAAAACAACTATACGTGAACGGGTCCGTACATGTAAAGGTCCGGAAGAGGAAGATGTCGATCAATAGGCCTTGGGGCAGAACTTGCTGCACATTTCGAACAGATATTTCTTGCCCTTGAGCGTACTGATGAGCGCGTCCAGGGTCAGGACAAAATCATGCCCGCCCCCTCTGATCTTCCCTGCATGCATGAGCATGATGACGCCTTTATAGTGGGAACCATCGGGATCTTTCTTTGAAAAACGTGCCAGGAACGCATCATTGCTGAGATACTGTTTCTTGTGCCAGTCCGAAGTATACAACGTAGTGCTCACATGTACATAGCCGGCATCAGCCGCAGCCCGCACATAGGCAGGGTCATCGCAGGTCTTCAGATAGGGTGCCCGCCAAAGCTTTGCCATGTTCTGCGTGGTCACTTTATTAAAGAGCTGCTCCGTTCTTTTCAATTCCGCGACCATCTCTCGGGGACTGCGATACACGTACTTATGAGCATATGTATGGTTCCCGACCGTATGTCCTGCACCAACGATACGGAGAACGTCCTGAGGATATCTCTCTATGAACTTTCCGGTCATGAAGAACGTAGCCTTTACTCCGTGTTTTTTTAAGGTATCCAATATATAGGGGATATGAGTATTGTCATCGCCGCAATCAAAAGTAAGGAAGAACGTGTTCGCACCCGAGCGGTCCCTCAGGATGTTCGTGGACGAGATCCGCACGGAAGGGACCGTGCGGGGAAGGATCGCGGAAGGAAGGACCTGAAAAAAAGAGACCGCTCGGAGCATATGCGCCATCCTTGGACATATCCGTTATAGAACAACGTACTTGAGAACTACTGGTTCGATATCGTCATCTCGCACCGATAATTTCAGAGGAAGAACGCGTTCGGCAAGAACACGTGCGCCGGTCAATGTGCCTGCATAGCTCCGACAACCGCACTGCAGCGTGGGCACAGGCCGTCCTTCAGCTCCGCGAATTTCCAGCAGCGCTGACATTTCTCGCCGGAGGCTTTTTGGGCCAAGACCTGCTCCTCTTTGCCTTCAACGAGCACAACACGGGAGACGATGAGCAGTTTTTCCAGCAATGTCGCGTCAAGAGCCTTCGCATCCGGACACGTGATCGTGACCGAGGCATCGAGCGAACCGGCGATATCTTTTTTATTGCGCAGTTCTTCCAGCTCTTTATACGCGAGACCCCTCAGAGCAAGATAGCGGTCCATTTTCTTTTCCAGGGCCTCATTGATCAAGGTGGCATCGGCCGCAGGGAACGCTTCCAACTGTATGGACGCGTCGGTCTTTGTGATATACCGCCAGATGTCCTCACAGGTAAAGGTCAGGGCCGGGGCTAAAAGCTTCACGAGCGTTTCAAGGATGATACTGAACGCCGCTTGCGTGGACGTCCGTTCTGCCGATGCTTTACCGCTGCAATACAGATTATCCTTATTGATATCAAGATACAGAGAGCTCAGGTCGTTGACGCAAAAATCATAGACGGAATGATAGACCTTATGGAACTCAAAGCCTTCATAGGCCTCGGTCACGGCCGCCACCAAATGCTGCAGCTTTGAGACGATCCACTTGTCGATATCCTGGGAAAGGACCAAGGATGCCGGTTCAACCTCGTTGAGATTACTGAGCAAGAACCGCCAGGTATTGCGGATCTTTGTGAACGACTCTTGGACCTGCTTCATGATATTGTCGGACATGGGCATGTCGTTGTGAAAATCCGTCGAGATGACCCACAGCCGCAGGACATCCGCACCGTACTTCTGGAGCAGTTCATTGAACGGGACGACGTTCCCGAGCGACTTGGAAAGCTTGCGGCCCTTCTCATCGATGGTGAACCCGTGGGTCAACACCGCTTTGTACGGCGCCGCGGCACGCGAACTGCCAACACCCATGAGCAGGGACGAATGGAACCAGCCGCGATGCTGATCGCTGCCTTCAAGATAGAGGTCCGCGGGAAGCCCGAGCTCCGGGTCCACTCCGCAGACCGCGGACGCGCTGCCGCCGGACTCCATCCATACGTCCATGATATCGGTCTCTTTTTTGAACTCATGCCCACCGCACTTTTCACAGACCAGGCCTTTCGGCAGGAACTCGGAGGCTTCTTTTCTGAACCACACGGCCGTACCTTCTTGACGGACGGCATCGACGATAGCGTCATTGAACTTTTTTGATAGTTGCGGTTCATTGCATTTCTTACAGTACAGGATAGGTATCGGTATCCCCCACGAACGCTGACGGGAAATGCACCAATCCGGACGGTTCTTCATCATGCCCAAGATGCGCTTTTTACCCCAATCCGGGTACCATGTGACGTTATCGATCTCGGAGAGCGCTTTCTCGCGTATGGTCTTGCCGTCCTTGCCTTTGACGTCCATTGCCACGAACCATTGCGGTGTGGCACGAAAAATGACCGGCTTCTTGCAGCGCCAGCAATGCGGATAGGAGTGTTTAACGAACTCGAGCTTCAGGAGCGAGCCGTTCTTCTGCATGTGTTCCGTGATGGCCTTGTTAGCGTCATCCACGTGCAACCCGGCGAATTGCCCGGCCTCTTTGGTCAGAACACCCGCATCATCGACCGGCATGATCGTCGGCAGGTCGAACTTCTTGCCGACCACATGGTCTTCCTGTCCGTGCCCCGGAGCGATATGTACGCACCCCGTACCTTCTTCAGCGGTGACATACTCGGCGGTGACCACCGGTGATTCGCGGTCAAAGAACGGATGCCTGGCCACGATGCCCGAGAGCGCATCGCCGTCGAGCTTTCCGATAACTTCATATTCGATACCGACCTTCTCCATGGTCCGCTCAAGCAGCGCCTCTGCCAGGATATACATGTCTCCGGTCTTTTTGTCCCTGGCAACAACATAGATATATTTTGGATGGACCGCTATCGCCACGTTGGCAGGCAGCGTCCAGGGCGTGGTCGTCCACACCAGCATATACGCTTTGACATCCTTCGGAAGGATCGAATGGAGCTCAGAACGTTCGATCTCATTGAATTCCTTGTTCAACGGCTCAAAACCTTCAATGAGAAAACGAAAATAAATGGAAGGGGACCGTTTATCCTCATACTCGATCTCGGCTTCGGCAAGAGCGGTCCGACAGTTAGCGCACCAGTGAATGGGCTTGCTCCCTTTATACACATAACCGTTATCGGCAAGCTCTCCGAACACGCGAATGACCTCAGCCTCATATGCCGGGTTCAAGGTCAGATACGGATGCTCCCAATCGCCCCGGATGCCGAGGCGTTTGAACTGTTCACGCTGATTATTGACATAGCGTATGGCATATTCCCGACAACGGTCACGGAACGTGGCCTTATCTTCGACGATCTTTTTATCCTGCAGCTCTTTCAACAGCTGTATCTCGATAGGCAAGCCGTGGCAATCCCAGCCGGGAACGTACGGCGCATTGAATCCTTTCATGGTCTTATACTTCACGACAACATCTTTTAAGGTCTTGTTAAGCGTATGCCCCAGGTGAATATCGCCATTTGGATACGGAGGACCGTCATGCAGGACGTACTTTGCAGCACCCTGCACTTTACGAAGGCTCTGCACTTTGTTGTAAATACCTTCGGAGTCCCAGCGCGCGGCGATTTCCGGTTCAAGCTTGGCCAAGGCCGCCTTGATCGGGAAGTCCGTCTTCGGCAGGTTCAGGGTATCTTTATACTTTTTCTCTTCAGCCATATCAGTGCTCCATTACTTACAAGTGCTGGTGATTATAACGCAGAACAGGGGATGGCGGAAGGATGAGGATATCGCCGATCGTACAGGTCATGATGTTCAGGGAAAAAGAAAATTGCATAAAAATACCCCGACACAAATGCCGGGGTCAGCCTATATGTAACAAGCACCTCTCAAATAGCTCAGACCGATGTACTGGTGGTACTGGTCGAGCTTGAAGATGATGTATCCGTGGTCGAGGTATAGAATCGCGCCGAAAAACTGAGACCTTTCGCAAAAGCGGTGCTCAACAAAGGCGATTCCTCCGCATCGAAATAACCACTGTCGGCATTAATGACATTACTGAGCGCTGCGTTCCCGTTGACCTCAATATAGCTGCCGACCGAATCGATATTGCTGCTCATATATGCACTCCCCCATAAAAGATATACCCAAGAGCTGTATTTTTTATACAAGGAACTTACATGCTCTATATCGCCCGATATGAGAGGAAAAATGTATCGATTTTTTGTGATGTATTTAGAGGCAAGAACAATAAAAGTGATGACCACCAGCTCTATATGACTTTTGCAACACTCACATCATCGTCGCATCTGCAGAGAGCCCCGCTTCATCCTGATATGACTGCCGTTTGCGGAGCTTTTTGTCTTTGACCGTGGTCTGCGATGTACCATGCAGCGGCCTGACCAACGCCGCCTGAAGCACTTCGTCCATATGCTCCACCGTGATCATCTTGAAATTACGCTTTATCTTCTGGGATATCTCTTTCAGGTCTTTCGCGTTATCTTTCGGGACCAGTACGACCTCAATACCCGCACGACCTGCTGCCAAAAGCTTTTCCTTAAGCCCGCCTATCGGCAGGACCCTGCCGCGCAGGGTTATCTCACCGGTCATCGCCAGTTCAGGCTTCACGGGAATACCACTGACCGCCGAGGCCAATGCCGTCGCTATCGTGATACCTGCGGACGGTCCGTCCTTGGGGATGGCACCTTCAGGGACATGGATATGGATGTCGTTCTTGCGATAGAACATCGGCTCAACACCCTCCGGGAACGTAAGGCTGCGTACATAGCTGAGCGCGGCTTTGGCGGATTCCTGCATCACATCGCCCATATGCCCAGTGAGGGTCAGTGCCCCTCGCCCCGGCATGATGGAGACCTCTACCGGCAGGATATCGCCGCCAGATTCAGTCCAGGCAAGTCCCATGGCCACCCCGACCTGAGCTTCTTTTTCAGTCCGCTCTCTCTGATAGCGCGGGACCCCCAGATAAAAATGCATATTATGCCTGCTGATCTTGGCAATTTCGGTACGCCCTTCCAGCTTCTCCCGGGCGACCTTACGACATACCTGCGCCAGCTGTCGTTCCAGCTCACGCAGCCCGGCTTCTTTCGTATATTCATTGATGATCATACGCACACCCTCGCCAGTGAAGGTGATGTCCTTCCCGGTCAGACCGTTGCGGACCAATTGCTTCGGTATCAGATATTGCATCGCTATTTCAGTCTTTTCATCCTCCGTATACCCCGAGATAGTAATGACCTCCATACGGTCGCGCAGGGCCTGCGGGATATTGTGCAAAGTGTTCGCCGTTGCGATGAAAATAACGTCCGAGAGGTCGTACGCCACTTCCAGATAGTGGTCGGAAAAGGTCACATTTTGTTCGGGATCGAGTATTTCCATGAGCGCGGCCGAAGGGTCACCCCGGTAATCGGAGCTGATCTTGTCTATCTCATCCAGCAGTATGACCGGGTTGCCTGACCTCACTTTATGCAGGGATTGGATGATCCGCCCCGGCATCGCACCGACATAGGTGCGCCGATGACCGCGCAGCTCGGCTTCGTCGCGCATGCCTCCCAGGGATATACGCGCGAACTCGCGCTTCATCGCACGGGCGATGGACTGGGCAATGGAGGTCTTGCCGACACCCGGAGGACCGGCCAGGCAGAGTATCGTGCCGTGCGTTTTTTCCGTGAGCTTGAACACCGCAAAATATTCAAGGATACGCTCTTTGACCTTGTCCAGGCCATAGTGGTCAGACTCCAGGACCTTCTTCACCTCGGACAGGTCCAGTACCGCCTTGTTCTTCTTCGACCAGGGCAATTCGACGAGCCAATCGAGATAGGTCCT
>CAZZFK010000016.1:0-39163 GCA_964653455.1 uncultured bacterium | reverse complement strand
TACACCCGAGAAGTGAACACCCAGAAATGTATCATTGTCATCTGAAAACACAATGACCTTGAAGAGGTCGGGCACGATACCTACCACCACACCCTGTTCGAAATGCTCGGTAACTGGTCGTTCGGTGATTACTATAAGAAGGAAGCGATACGCTGGGCCTGGGAACTGTACACGGGTGTGTTCAAGCTCCCGAAAGACAAGCTCTATGCCACGGTCTATAGAACGGATGATGAGTCCGAACAGCTCTGGAAGTCGGAGACCGATATCGACCCGACCCACGTCATGCGCTTCGGAGATAAAGAGAACTTCTGGGAAATGGGCGAGACCGGCCCCTGCGGCCCCTGCTCCGAGATCCATATCGACCTGGGGCCAGACCGCTGCGACAAGAAGCATGTCCCTGGACATGTTTGCGGCGTGAACGCCGGCTGTGCCCGCTACATCGAACTCTGGAACTTGGTGTTCATTCAATATAACAGGAATGCGGACCGGTCACTGACCGAGCTCCCGTCCAAACACGTTGATACCGGCGCCGGGCTTGAGCGCGTGGTCGCGGTGCTCCAGAACAAAAAAGGCAATTATGATACGGACCTCTTCCAGGATATCATCTCCGAGACCGCGAAGATCTGCAGTATTCCTTACGGCCAGTCCGAAAAGACGGACATTGCCCACCGCGTCATCGCCGATCATATCCGGGCATTGACCAACGCCATCACCGACGGCGCCTCACCTTCCAATGAAGGCCGCGGGTACGTCATGAGACGTTTGCTCCGCCGGGCTTCACGTTACGGCCGCGATCTGGGACTGCGTGAGCCGTTCCTGTACAAACTTGTTCCTGCGGTCATCCAGACCCTGGGCGACGTATTCCCGGAACTGAAAAAGAACGAACACTATGTCACGAACATCATCAAAGCAGAAGAAACGTCCTTTAACCGCACCCTGGACAAAGGCCTCTCCCTTTTCGAGGATATCTGTACCGCACTTGCCGCAAAAGGGGTGAAGGAAGTCCCGGGCTCTGACGTCTTCAAGCTCTATGATACGTTCGGCTTCCCTCCGGACCTCACCAATCTGCTGGCCACTGAAAAAGGGCTTACGCTCAATATGGCCGGGTTTGAAAAAGAAATGAACCAGCAAAAGGACCGTGCCCGCGCGGCAGGAATCTCGGCCACGGCCAAAGGTATCGGCGGCGAAGTGCAGCACGAAGGCAAGAACGAGGAAGAACAGCATGCCATGGAAAAGAACCATACCGCAACACATCTCTTGCATGCGGCGCTGCAGAAAGTGCTCGGTACGCACGCGACCCAGGCCGGGTCCCTCGTTGAACCTGCACGCCTGCGTTTTGATTTCAAACATTTCCAGGGATTAACACCCGAGGAACTCGAACAGATCGAACAGATCGTGAACGATGAGATCAGAAAAGCCACCGCGCTTGAGTTCATCAACACCACGCTCGATAAGGCCAAGGCCATGGGCGCTATGTCCCTCTTCGGCGAAAAGTACGGCGCTGAGGTGCGCGTCGTGAAGATCGGGGACTTCTCCATGGAGCTTTGCGGCGGCCATCACTTGAAGAACACAGGAGAGATCGGTGTCTTCAAGATCGTCTCCGAAGGCGCCATTGCCGCCGGCACGCGCCGTATCGAGGCCGTGACCGGCAACTATGTGACCGCATATTTCCTCGATAAGGATAAAAAGCTCACCACTGAGATCAACAAGTTCGAAGAAAAGGTCAACCTATCGAACCAGGTCATCGCTTCGCTCGGCGGAAAGGCCAAGAAAGCAGCGGACGACCTGAAGCCGACAGATACGATACCGGCCGTTGTCGTCATGACGAATATCGATACGACAAAAAAACTCCTTGCCGATAAACAGACCTATCTGAACTCGCTCGGCGAACTGACCAAAGAACAGGAAAAAGAGATATCCCGGCTCAAACAAGAACAAGCTGTTGTCCACGCGGACGTCCTTCTCAAGAACAAACAGACCATCAACAAGGTCACCGCCATTATCGATACTGTCGACGGCTTCGACGTGGACATGCTCCGGGCATCCGCCGAAAAACTGCTCTCTTCCGTCCGCTCCGGCATCGTTTTTCTGGCCTCAAAGAACGAAGGCAAGCTGACCTTCCTCTCCCGTGTCTCCGAGGACCTGGTAAAAAAAGGCCATAACGCGGGAACACTGGCAAAGAACGCCGCGCAGATCACCGGTGGCGGTGGCGGCGGCAGACCCGATACCGCGTCCGCAGGGGGCAAAGATGCCTCCAAGCTCCCGGACGCCCTGCAAAAAGTACGGGAATTAATTTCCGCTATATAATACAATGATGCATATGGGGGACATCCCCGGTGCTCGTTCAACAGAACAAGAGGTACATAGTAATGAAAGTCCTTGCCATTGATTACGGTACGACCCGCGTAGGCCTTGCGATATCCGATCCGCTCGGCATCGTGGCGACCCCGTTGATGACACTGCCGGCTGAGACCGCCCTCGAGAAGATACAGAAGATAATCGTGCAGGAACGTGTGACAAAAGTAGTTCTCGGCTATCCAAAAAAGATGGACGGCACCATCGGCCCTGCCGCTCAGGCCGTGGAGGCGTTCCGCGACAAGCTCAAAGCGCTCACTGAAGCACCTATAACATTATGGGATGAAAGGCTCACGACCGCCGAAGCGACCAAGCGGCTCATCGAGGCGGATGTGTCCCGCGCCAAACGCAAGACCGTCGTGGACCAGACCGCCGCTGTTTTCATACTGCAGGGATATCTCGACAGTAAACAGGTCCAATAATGAGCACCAGGAAAAAAAAGAACACGTCCAATAAAGCATTGACCTTCAAGGTCATGCCGTATGTGCGTGACACGGTAAAAAAGCTCGACCGCTATTTCGCGAAACGCCCGGCGCTGACGTCGTTCCTGCAGGGCATGCTGGTCATGGCGTTCATTCTGTTCATTGGCATGAGCATGGTGCTCTTTAATGTACAGGACCGCGGGCACAAAGAACCGGTCATGTTCACCGTTGCCCCGAACACGACAGCTACCTGGATATCCTATGATCTGCAGCGCCAAGGTCTTATACCGCATATTCTCGGTTTCCGGATCGTCGCCAAAGCGTTCGGCGTTGAACAGAAGTTCCACATGGGAGAATATAAGCTCTCTTCACGCATGAACCTGCTCAAGATCGTGAACACCCTCCAGGAAAAAGGAGCGCTCAGCATCAATTCCGGTTCCAGTGTGACCATCCCCGAAGGGTTTACGCTCAAAGAGATCGCGGAACTTCTTGAGGAAAAAGGGATATGCAACGAACGGGCCTTCATCTTATCCGCCTACGCCGTCAAACGCTCGCCTCTTGCGGAGAAATATCCGTTCATCGCCTCGATGCCGATCGCCTTCCCGGAAGGATACCTCTTCCCGGACACGTACATACTGCCGCAGAACTCCTCTCCGAACTATATTCTGGACATCATGCTCGGACGTTTTGACAGTGTCATCGAACAGTTCCGGCCTGAGATCGCACGCAACAAACTCTCGCTCCACCAATTGATAACGCTCGCCTCTATCATTGAAAAAGAAACGGGGAACCCCAAAGAACGACGCATGATAGCGGGTGTCTATCTGAACCGTCTGCAGAAAGTGATACATCTCGGCTCCTGCCCGACCGTGAAATACGCGCTCGGTCAACCGCACCTGCCCTATCTGCTCTATAAACATCTCAATGTCCGCTCGCCGTACAATACGTACCGCAATTACGGCTTGCCTCCGGGCCCGATCGGCAGCCCCGGGCTCGCCTCGATACTCGCCGCCCTGCGTCCTGAAAAGACGGAATACCTGTATTTCGTTGCCAAAGGCGACGGTACGCATGTGTTCACGGAAACGTTGAAAGAACATTTGAAGGTCCAGGAAGAGATGCAGGCCCAGCACGGCGGGAAGATCTATTGATCAGAACGGCATGAGCAGCTGCCGATCATCCTCCTGTTTGACGGAACGAGCCAGAACATCTTCTTCCCAATACCGGGCCAGGACAGCACGCATCCGAGCCGCGTCCATTTTCGCAAATAAGACCTCGCAGAAATACGGTACATTGATCGCCCCGAACACACCATGCCGTTCCCTGAACTCCCCGCACATATCCGGATCAAGCGTTATTTCCTGAACAAGCCGTCCATCGGTACCGTCATAGCGATAATAAAAGATAAATCCGCGTTCATACTCCTTGCTCACCAAAGGACGTTGATAGACGGCCTTGATGTTCTCCCGATCCTCCTGCCCAAAAAAACAACGTTGCAAGAGGACGAACGCGGCAGGGGAAAGTTTTCCCTTTATAAAGATGTAGTGTCTGTTGCCATTCACATAATGGTCCAATTGCCCGGGATTTTCTTTCTGCAGCTCACCGAACAACAGGTCCTGAGGAGCATGCGACACGGACACGACCTTTTCGCCCTTCTCAGGGACACGCCGTGGCGGTATCGTACATAATAGTTCCAATAGATAGTTCATCTCTGTGCGCATAAAATGTTTCGCACTGAAACGGTTCCTGATCGTAAGGTACAAGTCCGGTCTTTCCAGGAGCAGCTGCAATAGCGGCTTGCCGATATACTGCTTTATTCCGGTTATCTTTTTCCCTTGAGATAGGGTCAGACTGAGCGCGGTCTTATCGAGCGGATAGGTCGCCGCTTTTATAAAACTCTCCCACACCTTCCTTTGAGAAGGGTCGGACAAACCACGGACTTCTGAAGCCAAGATCTTGTTCAGCATATACATATAGAGGTCGAAAGTTCGGAGGAATTATTGCATAAAACATAAGGGACCATCGGTTCACCCCAGGTCATGCCACCTCGAGCTAGCGCATGAAATCCGGGGAACGCAGGACTTTCATGATGTGTATCATTTTTATGATCTGATCAGCATCATCTTTACCGATATTCGACCTGCGTACAACTTCACTTAAGGAATCTAATTCCAGATCAGACAAAGCTGGGATGTCTTCCTGAGTAAAAAGACCATCAGGCCCATTTTCGGTACGTTGTACCCCTGCTTTATCGAACGGACTGAACATCGGGACCTTACTAGTATCTATTCTGAATGGCATATCTCACGAAACTCCTTATCATAAGAGGTCCAGTACCTGATACCATGCACACATGATCGTAAAAAACGAACAGAGAAGCTATGGACCGCTCCCTACTCCCACTCGATCGTTGCAGGGGGTTTAGAAGAGATATCGTACACCACACGGTTCACGCCAGGGACCTCGTTGATGATGCGGCTGGAGATACGCCCCAGCAGCTCATAAGGAAGCTCCGCCCAATTAGCGGTCATCGCATCCTCGGAAGTAACGGCACGGATAGCAACGGTATTCTGGTATGTACGCTGATCACCCATGACCCCGACGGTCTTGATCGGAAGCAGTACGGCAAAAGATTGCCATACGTGACGGTACAACCCGGCCTTTTTGACCTCATCGACGACGATCTCATCGGCTTCCTGGAGCAGTTTGACGCGCTCCGGGGTCACTTCGCCGAGGATACGGATGGCCAGACCCGGTCCCGGGAACGGCTGCCGCCAGACGATCTCTTCCGGTACACCAAGCTCGGCACCAAGACGGCGGACCTCATCTTTGAACAACATCCGCATAGGTTCTATGAGCTTAAAGGTCATATCATCCGGCAGACCGCCGACATTGTGATGGGTCTTGATCTTCACCGCGGTCTTGGAAACATCGCCGACGACCGCACTTTCAATAACGTCCGGATACAACGTCCCCTGTGCCAGGAAGCCGTACGTGCCGATCTTTTTTGATTCTTCCTCGAACACACGCACGAACTCATTGCCGATATTCTTGCGCTTCTGTTCGGGGTCGGTCACGCCGTCTATCTTTTTAAAGAACCGCTCAGCAGCGTTCACATGGACCAACCGGATATTGAAGTGCTTCCCGATCATGGTCACGATCTTCTCGGCCTCGTTCTTGCGCATGAACCCCTGATCGATGAACATACAGACCAGCTGGTCTCCGATAGCTTTATGTAACAAGGCCGCAACGACCGTGGAATCCACGCCGCCTGAAAGTCCTAAAAGGACGTTCTCTTTACCGACCGTCTCTCTGATCTCTTTTATGGAGCGTTCAATGAAGCTCGCCATCGTCCAGGTCGGCTTGGCACCGCAAATGGAAAGAACGAAATTGCGGATCATGTCCATACCGCGATTGGTATGAACGACCTCGGGATGGAACTGCACTCCATATATCTTGCGAGCATGGTCGCCGCAGGCGGCCATCGGCACGCTTTCCGTATGCGCCAGGACCTTGAACCCTTTCGGGAGCTGGGTCACGGAATCGCCGTGGCTCATCCAGCAGACGAGCTTCTCCGGGATACCGGCAAAGAGGTCTGTCGTATCATCGATGAGAAGGTCCGTCTTACCGTACTCGCGCTTGTTCGTGGAAGGCGCGACCTTCCCGCCCAATTCATGAGAGAGCAGCTGCATGCCGTAGCAGATACCGAGGACCGGGACACCCAGTTCAAGCAGTCCTGCGGGAAGCTTCGGGGCCCCTTTGTCATAAACGCTGTTCGGACCGCCGGACAGGATAACGCCTTCCGGGGCTTTGGCTTTCAGATCAGCAAGTGAAATATCATGAGGAACAAGTTCGGAATAGACATTACATTCACGCACCCGCCGCGCGATGAGCTCGTTGTACTGAGAACCGTAGTCGATGACAATGATCACGTTAACTCCTTTATTAAGTACCTGTCCTATAAACCGTTAGTCCCCTCATCCGCCCCTCGATCTACTCGGGGCAAGCCGGAGAGGGGTGCCCGAAGGCCTGCCCGCCGTACGACTTTGGCAGGCGGGGCGGGGTGAGACCTACGCGCCCTTGGTCGTATAGTTCGGTGTTTCTTTGACGATATGGATATCGTGAGGGTGTGACTCAGCAAGCCCTGCCGACGTGATGCGCACAAAGGCCGCTTTTTCGATGAGTTCGGGAATGGTCCGTGTCCCGCAATAGCCCATGCCGGAGCGAAGACCGCCCATCATCTGGAACACAACGTCGCCCAGGGAACCCTTGAACGCGACCATACCTTCAACGCCTTCAGGCACGAGCTTTTTCGCATCGGACTGGAAGTAGCGGTCCTTGCTGCCGGCGGCCATTGCCGCGAGCGACCCCATACCGCGATACGCTTTGAAACGACGCCCCTGATAGATCATCTCTTCCCCGGGCGCTTCCGCACAACCGGCGAACAAAGACCCTATCATGACGACCGAAGCACCGGCCGCGATCGCTTTCACGATATCGCCGGAATACTTGATGCCGCCGTCCGCGATGATGGGAACGCCATGTTTACGCGCTTCCTGTGCACAATCATTGACCGCGGTTATCTGCGGTACACCCACCCCCGCGATAACGCGTGTCGTACAGATGGATCCCGGGCCGATACCGATCTTTATCGCATCAGCACCCGCGGCTATAAGAGCTTTGACCCCGTCCGCCGTCGCAACATTTCCGGCGATGATCTGCAGTCCCGGGAACTCTTTTTTGACCTTCTTGACCGTATCGAGCACGTTCTTGGAATGCCCGTGAGCCGTATCGATGACAATCACATCGACCTTGGCCTTCACCAGGGCCGCAGCACGTTCCAGTACGTCCGAAGTGACGCCAACAGCCGCACCGGCCAAAAGCCTCCCGCTCTTATCCTTCGCGGCCTGCGGATACTGCAATGTCTTCTGGATATCTTTTATGGTAATGAGCCCTTTGAGGCGGCCCTGCGAGTCGACGATCGGCAGCTTCTCATACTTGGACTTCTTGAGTATCTCCTTGGCCTGCTCGAGCTGCGTCCCTTCGGGTGCGGTCACGAGCTTATCTTTGGTCATGATATTGCCGAGCTTTTGCCGATAGTCCGTTTCAAATCGCACATCGCGATTAGTGACCAGGCCGACCAGTTTACCGTCGACCGTGACCGGCACCCCGGAGATGTGGTATTTCGCCATGAGGTCCATGGCTTCCTGAACGGTATTATCCGGACTTAAAAAGAACGGGTCCGTGATGACACCGTTCTCCGAACGTTTGACCTTCTCTACTTCCGTCGCCTGCGCTTCGATCGACATGTTCTTGTGGATGATACCGATACCGCCTTCTCGTGCGATAGCGATGGCCATCTCGGCCTCGGTCACCGTATCCATCCCCGCGCTCATGAGCGGGATGCTGAGCGAGATCTCTTTGGTGAGCTTCGTCTGCAGTGAGATATCCTTCGGGATCACCTCGGAGTATCCCGGCACCAGCAGGACATCATCGAATGTAAGGCCTTCTTTATTGAATTTATCGGTCATAAAACCCCTCTATATATTAAAAACCCCAATCGCGCGGATTGGGGCATATGTCATCTGTGACTATTATTCTTTACCGTAGAGCATTTACAACGCTTAGTGTACATGTTCCTTCTCATATTGAACTAGAACGTCCGACCTCTTGATCCTAGTTTCTTGTCTCTCGTTTCCCGTTTCTCTCATTAAAAGATTGTGGCAGATTTTATCAAAGGCACAGGACACTGTCAAACAACATCACAGAATGGACCAGTGTACCTTACCAGCCTTCTACAGGTTTCTTTTCCGGTGTCTCACCGGCCTTTTCTTTTTCTTTATATTCTTTGCTCTTCTGCAGCTGCTCTTCCCAAGAACGCTCGCCTTCCGGCGGTGTGGTATTGAGCGTCGGAACATCGCCGCGCAATCTTTCAGCAACGATCTCTTCCGGCTCGCGATAATCGACCGCGTTCATCGAAGCGGAGATCTCCGGGGCCAGCGGATAGAACCGTTTGTCCACTATCACATTCTCGCTCGTCAGCTTACCGACATATTGCCCGTTGACCAGAAGATCGACAAGGCTGCCGTTCCCTACTTTCACACGCACATACTGCCTGCCGCGAAATTCCTTGACCGCACCACGCTCTATCGGCCCCTTATAGTTCAGGAAACCGTCGACATAGGAGCGCATCCAGGTCCTCCCCTGAGGGCGAACGACAACGACCACGCCCATAAAACCGGTCTGCTGGTAGAGCATCTGTTCCGGGGTCGCCTGTATAGGCCGGATATCACCGCTGGGGACCCTGCCGGGGGTCTTGTTCATATCCTGCATGAACAAGGACGTTGTGTACATGACCAGGAACAGGATAAAAGCTCCGCCCAACGCATAATAGAAATAATGCCGGTACTGTTTGGTCATGTAGCTCATGAAGGTCTGATGCGTCGAAGGCCCGCGCATCGGAGAGGTCATGAGCGGTTTCGGCACAAGAGGTGTCGTTGTTCCTTCCGGGACGATGGAGAATTTACGCTCCGTCGAACGTTGTATCGTATTGGCGCTGATCGTCTTCTGAGGGAATTTCTCATCAAAACGGCTGGTGAGACCGCGGACATCGAGCCCTAACCGATCGGCATATATCTTCAGGAAACCGCGCCCGGCTATCTTGTTCGGGAGCGCGTCATAATTATCCTCTTCAAGGGCCTGGATAAAACGGGGCCGGAGCTTGGAGAGCTCGGCCATCTGGTCAACGCTCATCCCGCGCTGTTCACGGGCGTTCCTCAGTATCTGTCCGATACTTTCTCCGGACACGACAGGTTCCGGGGTATTCACAGGTTCGTTGATAGTATCGTTCATGTTCATATCTTCAGTCATACATCTATACCTGCTTTAGAAATTCTATACTTGTCTCCCGCCACCCGTCACTTGTCTCTTCTTTGAGAAATTGTACACCATTTATTTTTTTTTGCACATTGTCCCGTCCATCCGTGAGCCTCTGTCAAAAAAAGATGAAATTATCCCGCCACACGTTCGATGTATCCAAGAAGGAAATACACCCGCAAGGAGCAGATATCATGCAGAACAAACTGATCTCGATCCCGACCACCAGCAATGCCCCGGACCTGAACGAGGATATCATCCTGAAGAAGATCATCACCAATCTGATCGAATACAAAACGAGCGAAGGATATCGAGTGCTCCCGGGATACGACAAAGACACGCGCATCTCTGAATTCGGTTTTGAAAAACTGGACAAGCTCGGTTGGATCTGGGAACTCGAGGAATTATTCGATATTTATAATCTCATTGAAGAGCATAATATAGGGAAAACACTCGGTTCCCTGACCAAAGAGATCATACGAGCGCTACGGGAAAAATAACTCACATACTGAGCTCTTGAATGCTCTTGCGATAGATCTCCGCTGAAGCTTCAAGCGCCTTCTGCTCATCGGCCATGATATCAAGCGTAACGATCTCCTCTAGACCATTTTTACCTAACATAGCCGGTAGCCCGATATAGATATCATTGAGCCCGTACGCGCCCTTCGGGAGCACAGAAGACGGTAATATCCATTTTTTATCCATAATGATCGACTCGGCCATCTTCACTGTGGCCGCAGCCGGAGCGTAATACGCGCTCCCCGTCTTGAGAAGATTTACGATCTCCGCCCCCCCATCTTGCGTGCGCTTGATGATCGCATTGAGCACGTCGGGCTTATAGAGCATCTTGGCGCTGGTACCGTCGATGAGCGAAAGGTCCTTGAGCGGGACCATCGTGTCCCCATGCCCGCCGAGCACGACCGCGTTGACCTCGGAGGGCTTCAGATCCTCATCTTCCATAAGCATGAACGTTGCCATGCGTGCGGAATCGAGCACGCCCGCCTGCCCGATGATACGTTCGCTCGGGAATCCCGTCTTTTTCCACATAAGATAGGTCATGACATCCACCGGATTGCTGACCACGATAACGATACTGTTCGGGGAATATTTTTTAATATTCTCGGCGATACTGGTGATGATCTCCGCGTTCTTTTTCAACAGATCGAGCCGGTCCATGCCGGGCTTGCGGGCAAGCCCGGCGGTCACGATATACAGATCAGAGTCCTTAGTGTCCGCAAAATCGCCGGTCCCGATGATGGTCGAGTTGAACTCGAATATCGGCCGCGTTTGCAGCATATCGAGAGCCTTACCTTTGGCAACGCCGTCCATGACATCCAGAAGCACGATGTTCCCCAGGTCCTTTTGCAGACAATACATCGCGCAGCTCGCTCCGACGTTCCCGGCACCGATGATGGATATCTTTTTCATACGTTGGTACTCCTTTTGTGAGTGACAAGAAACACTTCGACAAGCTCAGTGCAAGACAAATGGCAAGAAAAAACATCTTCACAATACCAGGTTGTCACTTGCCACTCGTCACTTGTCTCTTTTTATAATATCACGTAGTGCGTTATAATGTCTGCCCATGGCAGCCAAGAGCGTCGGTATCGTCAAAAGGCAATACGCACACATCCCCGGCCCGTTCCTTCTGGAGGACGGGACACAGCTCCCTGAGCTCACTATCGCCTATGAGACCTACGGTAAACTGAACAAGAACGGCAGCAACGCCATCCTCATCTGCCATGCGCTCTCCGGAGATGCCCATGTCGCGGGGAAACATGCGGCCACCGACAAAAAACCCGGCTGGTGGGACAACATGGTCGGCCCCGGAAAAGGGTTCGATACCAGAAAATATTTCGTGATCTGCTCGAACTGCATCAGCGGCTGCCAGGGGACCACCGGGCCCAACTCGATCGACCCGAAGACCGGGAGACCGTACGGGACGACCTTCCCGCTCGTGACCGTCAAGGACATGGTGAACGTACAGACAAAACTTATCGACCACCTCGGGATTAAAAAACTCTACGCCGTGAGCGGCGGGTCCATGGGCGGCATGCAGGCCCTGGAATGGGCAGTTTCATATCCGGACCGTGTGTCCTCTGCGCTCATTTTCGCCAGCACCTGGCGGCTCTCACCGCAGGCCATCGCGTTCAATGAAGTAGGCCGTCAGGCGATCATGTCCGACCCCAACTGGAACAACGGCGATTATTATGGAAAGAAGCTCCCTGCCTCAGGACTTTCCATCGCACGCATGGTCGGACATATCACGTATCTGAGCGACCAATCCATGCATCAGAAGTTCGGACGACGCCAGCGCGAGCAGAAAGGTAAGGACAAGTTCGGCATCGAGTTCCAGGTGGAAAGCTACCTGCATCATCAGGGACAGACCTTCGTGGAACGCTTCGATGCCAACTCCTATCTCTATATCACCCGGGCCATGGATTATTTCGATATCTCTCAGGGGTTCGCATCATTAGAAGCATCTCTCGCCCGGGCCACTGCAAAATTCCTGGTGGTTTCGTTCACGTCCGACTGGCTCTTTCCGTCACGGGAGTCGCACGAGATCGTGAAGGCCCTGAAGGCCAACGGGCTCAATGTCTCGTACCGCGAGATCGCATCGATGTACGGTCATGACGCTTTCCTGCTCGAGGACAAGGAATTGACCGGGATAACACAGGCATTCCTGAAGCACATTTGAAGAAGCGACAAGAGACAAGTAACAGGAGACAAGATACATGCAGCGTTATATAAATCAATTATATAAGTTCCTTATGAAGCACATACCCAACGGGGTCTCCGTGCTCGATCTGGGCTGCGGTGACGGGACCCTCCTCAAGATGCTCGTGGACGAAAAACAGGTCCAGGCGACCGGTATCGATATCGCAGGCCCGGAGCTCACCAAAGCGCTCGGCAAAGGTCTTTCGGTACTGCAGGCAGACCTCGACATGGGGCTCTTGGACTATAAAAGCAGATCATTTGATTATGTGGTATTAAGCCACACCCTGCAGGTACTGAAGAAACCTGCACTCGTTATCAATGAGATGCTCCGCGTAGGCAAGAACGCGATCGTGACCTTCCCGAATTTCGGGCACTGGTCCATACGCCTCGCACTCCTGTTCACGGGTCGTATGCCGAAGTCCCGCGTGCTCCCGTATGAATGGTTCAATACACCGAACATCCATCTTTTGACCATGAAGGATTTCCGCAAATTCTGCCGTAAACGGGGCATCCGGACCATCAAAGCCGAGTGCTTCAACGCCTGGTCCTTTCGCGTACCGATGTTCCTGGCGAACCTTTTTGCGACGAACTGCTTATTCATCATTAAAAAGTGACAAGTGGCAGGTGCCAGGTGGCGAAAGCCTCAACATGCCACTCGCCACATGTCCCTTGCCACTCAGGAACAACATGAAACCAACATTAAAACCCGCCCTCTTCTACATAATATCCGCCGAATTCCTCTTCGCGACCAGCTCCCTGCTCGTGAAAATGCTCTGGGTGGATTTCCATATCTCTGCTTTCGAAGCGGCCTTCGCACGTTTCGTCATTGGACTGCTCACGATAGGCATATATATGATCGTCAAAAAGGTCCGGCTCCGGCCGAAGAACCTGAAAGCGCTCACCAAACGCGGCGTGCTCAACGCCCTGGCGCTCTTCTTCTATTATTATGCGTTGAGGAACAGCACCGTGACCAAAGCGAACATCCTGAACATGACCTACCCTCTTTTCATTGCCGTGCTCGCACCGTTCCTGCTCAATGAGCGTTCTACCCCGCGAACGATCCTGCTCGTACTGCTGGCGTTCATCGGGGTATATCTCGTCGTGGACCCGCATTTCAGTACCGTGACCACGGGGGACTGGTTCGCCCTGCTCTCCGGCCTCACGGCGGCGCTCGCCATCATCTCACTGCGTGAAGCACGGAAGACGGACAGCACATTCACGGTCATCGTCTTCCTGATGGTGATCGGGACCATCGGCAACCTGCTCTTCATCCCGACGTTCACGATGCCCCACGGGATCGCCTGGTTCTATCTGGTCGTCTGCGGCGTGTTCGGGTTCATCGGACAGATATTATTGACCTACGGATATAAGGATATCGCAGCGGTCGAAGGATCTCTCGCCTCCACCTCGCGCATCATCTTCGCAACGATATTGGGGCTCATCTTCTTCCAGGAACATCTGACCGCGCTCATGATACTCGGAACCTCGCTGATCATCTATGCGACAGTGGCGATGCAGAAGAATTGATCATTGTCGTTATAGACCTTGTATCGCCCCGAACAATAAACTACAATCGGCCAGGAATCACACGTAATGAACAAAGGAGTACTCACTACTATGCTCAAAAAGACCATCACTATCACATTACTCACACTTTTCACCATTCAGCCTGTTATTGTTCGTGCCGCAGATTATACTGCAGCCCAGCCCAAACCTACGTTCGCCCTGAAGAACTTGATGGAACGGGACCTGCGGAACCGCGATACGGTACGAACGATATTACAGGTCGTTGGCGGCATCATGCTCGTCGGCGGTCTTTTGACCCAAGAAGACAACCTCGGGAATGGCTTGAAGATCGGCGGTGGCGTCATCTTGCTCTCTTCTTTAATATTCCTTATCCCTTCGGACATAGAACAGGAAGGTGCCAGCACCATGGCAATTCCTGCAGCAAACGAAAAAGAGAACACTGCGGCCCTGCTGATCTTCAAAGAAGCAGAGAAAAGGCGCTTCCAGCGGATAGGCGGAACGTTGGTCAATGTTTTTGATAATCAAAAAGTGGAAGCGCAGGACGTCTACAACGCACTGTATGAGAGCGATGAAGAACGCTATGCTCGGCAGATCAAGGTATCCGTGGGCGAGACATACTGATTTTTTTGTTTTCTAGTGTTTTTTGTCGAACTTATTGATATATTCATTTTTTCTTGATTTCGAAAAAAGATAAAGTATAATTTAACATTGTACGTGGGGAATATATCTAATAAGGATCGATATGCCCCCGATCTTCAAAAAGCGTAATTTCAATAAGAACTTTTTAGCTGTTCCGTACGTCTTATATAGTATGAAACAACTTGCTTGTCTTACCATAATTCTGCTCTGCACCGTTCATTTTCTTTCCGGTTGTGGCCAAACGCTAAATGAAACGATGGACACCGTCAGCAGGATAACAAACTCCTCACCCTCAGTCCCCGTAACCTCCCCAACGCCTACGTCCTCTCAAACAACGACCACAGCTCCAACCATTGCTATAGCATCCCTTCCTGTGACCCCGGATGGCATCTTCGCTGAAGTGCCAGACTATACGACATTGAAAACCCTATGGCCATATCATAGTGATCCCGTCCGGGGAACATATCAGGTACGATATAAGCTCCCAGGAACAACAGATTTTGTGGAAGGTACGATCAATGGAGAATCAAGAGGCTATACATCATATCAATACCTTTCTTTGGGACAACCGCATTTTGGAACATATGAAGTGATCGTGTCGGCCATAGCAACAGACAACAAAACGATCATCAGCGCACCAACATATTCTTTCGAGGTGGTCGAAACCATCGTGACCCACAGTTCTGAACACTCCACCACCTGTGGAGGATCACGTTATGATAGCAACTGGGCCTATCCAACAATAACAGTACCGTATGATCAGGATGTCACGATCATCTGCTCGAGCGCCCCGTATGTCACGAACGTCACGGTCAAGCTCGACGGAGAATTATTGCTCAACTATAACTCGAACACGAACCTGAGCAATGAGACCTATACCAAAACGCTCACCGCAGGTACACATACATACGCGATAAACGGCATACCCTACCCGCCGCCAGCACCAGACACTGGTACACAATACGGTGGCACAATGAGTTACCGGGCACAACAAATATTATACGGCAGAGATAAGGGACATATCTTTATGAACACTCTCATAAAGACCTATGGAATAAAAAAGAACAGGACCCCATAAGCCTCATGTCCCGCCGCCCGCCTTGTCCACGTACCGTCCTGTCTGTTACTATTTCCCCATCATGAAACAGAACGTCACCCAGAAGATCATCTCCGCACATCTCGTGGAAGGGAATATGGAGGCCGGCAGCGAGATCGCCATCCGCATCGACCAGACACTGACGCAGGACGCGACCGGGACCATGGCCTACCTTCAGTTCGAGGCGATGGGCATCCCGAAAGTGAAGACCAAGCTCTCGGTCAGTTACGTTGACCACAATACGCTCCAGACGGGTTTCGAGAACGCGGACGATCACCGGTTCCTCCAGACCGTCGCGGCAAAACACGGGATCTATTTTTCTCGCCCGGGTAACGGCATTTGTCATCAGGTCCATCTGGAACGTTTCGGCGTCCCGGGGCAGACCCTGCTCGGGTCCGATAGCCATACCCCGACCGGCGGCGGCATCGGCATGCTCGCTATCGGCGCAGGGGGTTTGGACGTCGCGGTCGCCATGGCCGGCGGTCCTTTCTATTTAAAGATGCCGAAGGTCGTTGAGATACGCCTCACCGGGAAACTGAGACCGTACGTTTCCGCAAAAGATATCATCCTCGAGGTCCTGCGCAGGCTCTCCTGCAAAGGCGGCGTCGGCAAGGTCATGGAATATACCGGGGCGGGCTTGAAAACGCTCTCTGTCCCTGAGCGCGCGACCATCACGAACATGGGCGCCGAACTTGGCGCAACGACGTCAGTCTTCCCGAGCGATGAGATCACCAAAGGCTTTTTGACCGCCCAGGCACGCGGCAAGTCCTGGAAAAAGCTCGTCGCTGACGATGGCGCTCCTTATGATGAGACAATTGAAATTGATCTTTCCAAGCTCGAGCCGCTCGTCGCCAAACCGCATCTGCCGGACAATGTTTGCACGGTGAAAGAACTTAAAGGCACCAAAGTGAACCAGGTGCTCATCGGCAGCTGTACGAACTCATCGTACCGGGACCTGATGACCGTGGCCAAAATGCTCAAGGGTAAGAAGGTCCATCCGGACGTCTCGCTCGGCATCGCCCCGGGCTCGAAGCAAGTACTTGAAATGATCGCCCAGAACGGCGCGCTCGCCGATATCATCGCCTCCGGCGCACGTATCCTCGAGAGCACCTGCGGTTTCTGCATCGGTATGGGCATGTCGCCGCAGACCGAAGGTATCTCCGTCCGTACTAACAACCGCAATTTCGAAGGCCGCAGCGGCACCCCGAGCGGCAAGATCTATCTGGTCAGCCCGGAAACGGCCGTCGCCTGTGCCATCAAAGGCGTCATGACCGACCCGCGCACCATTTCCAAAGAACCTCTCAAGATCACCATGCCCAAGTCGTTCCTTATCGACGATTCCATGGTCATCAAGCCGCCCAAGGACGGCAAGGGCATTGTCGTTGAACGCGGGCCGAACATCGCTCCTCTTCCGGTCAATCAACCGTTGCCAGAGCACCTCAGTGCTACAGGGATATTGAAGGTCGGAGACAACATCACGACCGACCATATCATGCCGGCCGGCGCACATATCCTGCCGCTGCGCAGCAATGTCCCGAAGATCTCCGAATATGTGTTCTCGGGCGTGGACGCCACGTTCGCCAAGCGCGCCAAAGCTGCTGGCAGCAGTGTTGTCATCGGCGGAGAGAATTACGGACAGGGGTCTTCGAGAGAACACGCCGCGCTCGCTCCGATGTACCTGGGCGTGAAAGCGGTCATCACCAAGTCCTTCGCCCGTATCCATAAGGCGAACCTGGTGAACTTCGGCCTCATCCCCTTCGAATTCAATGACCCAGCAGATTATAACGACATCAACCAAGGTGATGAACTAAAATTCCCGAGCATTAAACAAGAGATCATGAGTGGAGACATTGTATCAATGTGGAATAAAACTAATGACAAGCACATAAAACTTAAACTCACGATATCCGCCCGGGAAAAAGAGATCATCCTGGCAGGCGGGCTTTTGAACTATACACGGGCAAAGAACGCCTGAGTGACCGCTCATATCCCTGAAATACCGAGCACGTACTTTCGATATCGTTCTGTGAGCGGCGTTCGCTCACAGACAAGGAACGTACATGTTCAATAAAGTCCTTTCATTCACAGATATGGTCATCCAGGCCCTGAACAGGGAACGTCCGGGGGTCGAGCTCACGGTCCAGTATCCCGGTGAATACTATTTTAGCGGGAATAATTATTCCCCCAGAACGGTCATTATCACCAACACCATCGTTCTCGATTGCCTGATGTGTAACAGCGTTGAGGCCCTTAACCATACGCTCCAATACTATGTGGACTTCGATCCGATAGAAGGCGATTACTACAACAAACCTCCCGCACTGACCACGGAAGAGTTCATGGCCATATACGGCAGGTATCTCGAGATCGTGCAGCGGGACGTGAACGGCATACCGACCCTCGGCATAGACCTCTCCCATTATGACCTGAGCGAAATAAAGGTCCTGTACGACCTCGACCTGCGGAACGCGAAGCTCCTCCGTACGGACCTGAGCGATATCAAGATCTTCAAAGGCCTGTTCGACGGCGCAGACCTTTCTCTTGCCAGGCTCACGCAAGCGCAGATCCGTTTCTCCTCGTTCAAGGGAGCAAAGCTCGTGCACGCGGAGGGGCGCGGCGCCGATCTTCGCGGAGGGGACTTTACCGGGGCGGACCTGAGCCACGCCATGTTCGCTGAAGCCATATTCCTCAAAAAAGCGAAATTCATAGGCGCCATGCTCATTGATACGACCCTCTACGATGCAGCGTATGCCGAAGCGGACTTCACGGACGCGATCATGCACGGCGTAAAAGTATCCAACAGCATCAAAGATGTCATCCGCAACATCCCGATACACTGCGGGTATTACTATCTCAATGACGCCCGCTACCCGGAATCCGGTGAGTTCCGGCTCCAGGATACGGACCTGGTGTTCGAGAACGAGTTCGAGCTATTGGAGCGTACGGGCAACGGAGCGTACGCCAACGTGTTCAAGGCCTATAATCCGCTCTCGGAGGTCACCGTTGCCCTGCGCATATTCCCTATCGAGAACAAGGACGAGATCGCCCAGCTTCGGGTCCATTTCAAGAAGATCAACCGCTTGGCCAAAGAACATCCCGGGCTCATCCAGTACCATTGGGTACGGGTCGTGAACCAGCGTATGGTCCTGAGCATCATCGAACATATCGAAGGCCGCACACTGACCTCGCTTCTCGAAGGAACAGCAATCCCTTCGATGGGGACCAGGATCTCCTACCTTACCCGGATATTGGAGACCCTGCAGTTCTGCCATGAGAACAACTTGTTCCACGGGGACCTGCATGGAGAGAACATCATGATAGGGACCGACGATACTGTGAAGCTCATCGACTTTTATCCTCCCTACACCAAGAACGTCGCAGAGAACACGCGGCAGGACATCACCGCCGTTGGCGAGATCCTGTTGCATATGTTCGCTCCAGCGGCCTTCAGTACCTGGCTCAGCTCGCGGATGACCGCGGAACTCGTGAACTCTCTGGGATACAGCATCTTCACCGCAACGAATTCCGGCCCTCTCACCCAGCTCATCCAGCGCTGCTTGGCGGCAGGGCTCTCAGATGAGGAACGGGACCGGACCGCTCATTTCAGGAACATAGCTGAGATACTATCGGAACTTCAGAAGCTCTCCGGACAGTGAACGTTAGTAACAAGCGAAGAGGCCGACTTCCAGGACCTCTCTATCCTTGTTATAAGCGACATAGACATCATCCTTCTGGAGCATGTAACGGGCCTCTTTGAACTTCGTCTCCAGGTCCGTCTTGTCCACGAAATTATAAGAAGAATTGACCTGACTCAGGGCATCACCGAGCGAAAGGGACGTTTCGATGGTCGCCGAAGGGACCGTGATGTTGAGCTTTGTTTGGGCTTGAGCACCTATTTGAAGGACCGCCAGGATGATCAAAAAAGCCGAAATAAAACGTACCATTTCCCCCACCCCCATTTTATTTTCTTACAGATCCCTTCTATGTACTCATCGCTCACTGCTTCTGTCTGCTTTGGAACTATGTCTGGAACTGCCTTACATTAAGATATCGAAAATTTGTGAAAATAGTTGCGGAAATAGCAGCTGAAAGGCATTCCAATAATGATCAATACCGCAAAAATATCATTTTTTTGCCTTAGTTAAGCCTTTTTTTATCAATATCGAATTAAGGTGGATAATAATGGGACCTGAGGAAGTAAAACGTGGACTGTTCCCTTTTTGTGTATTTCCCTTATGAACGATCTTTCGAAAGAAAACTGACCAACAAACTGATGCCTACCCCAGTTATAAAAAGAAGCTTAAAGGGAGTGTACGGCGGCATAATAAGCGTCGGCGTATGACAGAACATGAGCGCGGCGCCGCCAAGAAACAAACCGCCCGCGATAGTACCAACATTACGCTTTTCCCCATGAACTTGTTCTGTAATCGCGCGGGGCTGGTGTCCTATTCGTTCTATTTTTTCTGCAGAGGTCCGTCCCGGTGCGGACGTGCTGTCTGTTCCGTTCGTCCGCCGTCCCCGAGACCTGCCAATGATGATGATCTTACAGAAGAACATCTGCTATGCTCCTTTACCCGTCACATAAGACATATCGATAACACGGGGTGATAATTGCAACGTATTTCCAGAGGAACGGGGTCAGAACGAACTGAACGTTACTTTCGGCAGTTCTTTTTGAAGCATGTGCGTCAAAGGTCTCACCACAAGTTGTTCGGTCTCGTAATGTCCTTTACACACAAGATGCAGCCCCAACTCCCGGGCATAGAGCATGTCATGATATGAACATTCCCCGATAATAAAAGCATCCGCACCCATATCATGAGCTTTTCCGATCAAAGAACCGGCCCCGCCCCCGCACACGGCAAGTCTCTTCACTTTTTTTCCGGCAATGACCCTCGAACGCTCAAGGTCCCCGACCAGGCCCATCCCGTATTGTTTGCCGCTATTGTCCAGCGTATAGATATCACAGGCGACCTCTTCATACGGGTGCGTTTTTTTCATCGCTTCTGTAACGGCAGTGACCAGGGAGCGCGGCACGATGGTCTCTATGCGCACCTCATCCACGGCCTCAAGACCCCCCTGAGCGCCGATGTACGGGTCCGTACCCTCCAACGGCAGGAACGTGCCCAGCCCTTCGGTATTGAACGTACAATGTGAGTAATTACCGATATGCCCTGCGCCCGCAGCAGCCATCGCCTTGCGGACATTTTCCGCATGTTCCTGAGGGACAAAAACGACGAACTTGCAGAGTGCATCAGTATACGTGACCTCCATGACCTGACACTTCTCTGGAACAAGACCTTCTTTTTTCGCGAGCCAATAGTTGACGCCCTTCGCGGCCGCATCCAGGTTAGTGTGCGCGATGAACACCGCGATATCGTTCTTGATCAGAGTTCGGACCTTACTTCCGACGGGAGACCTGGTATCGATATGCGTGAGCGGGTCAAAGAACAGCGCATGATGCGCAATGATCATATCGACATTATCCTTCACGGCCTTTTCAACTGCCTTATCGGATACATCAAGAGTGACCATGACCTTCTTGACGGACATGTCCGGAGAACCAAGCTGTACGCCTATCGCTTTATCCCACGCACAGGCATACTGCGGAGGGGCAAGGTGTTCCATAGCAGCGATCACATCATAAAGCTTCATTGAGGATCATTTTATCATATACATGGCTGATCTGGAGCAGACATGTTCTAGCGACTGTCCGCACCGGTGATGTTCCATTTCATTTTCTGCAGTTCTTCTATCATATCTACTACCGCTCTATCATACTTCTGGTCCTGCAACTCCCATAATAGGCTTAAGCACTTATCGATCACCCGCTGTGCCTGGTCCTGTTTAAGGGGACCATGCAGCTTTGTATCGATATGGACACTTTTCCCATCTTTCTGGACGGTATAGACAAGGCGCGCGCTCCCTTCTTTGAACACATACTCCCGATCGCTTTTCCTCTCGATACTATATCCGTCCTGGAACTTCACAGTGACCTTTCCTTCTGAATGTTCCACCAGACGTACCCCGTTCTTATATGCAACATATCGCGGATAATTGACCTTTATGGGATCACCCTGATCGTTACGCCCACCGACAGCTAGTGTATCAGAATATAAGCAACGCATTGTACAGACCTCCTTGTTCTTACCTTTGGACCACTTATCATATACCCATTACGTTTGGAATATATACATATATATTCGAACGATCAAAAAAATACGGATGGGGTGATGCCAGGTGCCCGTGCATCGATGAACAGCAGCAAGATGCTGATACCGGCCTTCTTTGCTATACTTTATTCCCATGGCGGTCAATAAATTACAGAAAAAGTGGTCAGGTAAGATATTGGACCTCTGTGCGTTCAGCACCGGGTTCATTGCCGTGGTCTTCCTATTGATGCTGACCCGGGAATCCATGGCCTATTATGGCGGACAAGACGTGCTTTTGGGGCTCATCCCCGCCTTTTGCTTCGGCGGACTTGCCTACGGCATACGCTATATTAAAAAACATATCCAAAAAGATACATTGAGCCTCCTTATCGTCAGTTATCTGGCCGGTATCCCTGCACTTCTGTTCTCGGTCATCATTACACGATCGCTCCCGGTCATTGTGCAGCAACCTGCGGGAAGTGATGTGCCTTTTTATTGGATGCTCGCCGGGGCCATCCTTGCCGTCATACCATTGAACATCGTCCTTGGCACCCAGATATCGCTCCTGAACCATCTGTACATAGGAAAGAACAAGAAGGAGTACCCGGCCAAGACCTCTCAAGCCTTCAAATGGATATTGACGGGCGGCCTGACCGGAGCCTTGCTCTACATAGTGTTCGGGGCGTATCTGCTCACCTCTTTCAATGTCATTTCCTTTTTAACGCTCCTGGTCTGGTGTTGCCTTGCTGCTCTTGTCGGCATACTCATCCCTGCAGAAGACCCGATGCACCGCAAATTCTGGGGAACTGTGGCCCTTATCGCGCTCTTCCTGTTCATTCTGCTGTTGTTCTCTCCGGTCAGCGGATCCCTTGAGAAATGGACGCAAAAGAAAGTGTGGCAGCACACACAGCTGATGCGGACCTTCAATACTTCTCACGGCAAGCTTTCCTTTACCCTGACAGAACATGAACTGACCGCGTACTGCAACAGGACCAGGATATACACGACATCTGAAAATGCACGCATCGAAGAGAACGCCCATATCCCCGCATTAGCAGTACCCGTTCCGCCCCGGAACATATTAATGATCGGAGGCGGACTGGGCGGAACTCTTGAAGAACTGCTGAAACATTCCTCTCTGGAAACGATCGATTATTGCGAATTCGACAAAAAACTCCTTTCCCACAGCCGTGATTATCTGCTGCAATTCAACTATTTCAGGGATAAACGTGTTCAGCTGCGCGCCGGAGACGGCCGTTCATTCCTGAGAAAGACAAAAGAACACTATGATCTGATACTGGTGAACGCTGCACCTGTTGGGACACTGATGACGGCCAGATTCACGACCGATGAGTTCTTTGCGGAAGCCCGGGAAAAACTGTCGACCACAGGCATCATGGTCCTCACCCTTCCCGCGACATATACCGCTTCAGGGGACATCCGGCCGGCAGGGATACGCTCCATGACCGGAACGTTCAAAAAACAGTTCCCCAATGCGGTCATCATTCCCGCACAGGACCTCTATTGCATAGGTTCTGCCGTCAGCACGGACAGGTTCGAGGCCCTTGACGGATACGTTCTCTCCTGCCGCATGGCAGAACGAGGCATCCATACAGCCAGTCTTACTGCCGAAACCCTTCCGGTGCTGCTCCCGGCAGGTAAGATCATTGCAGCACAAGGGTCGTTCGATATGACCGCCGATAACCGCGATACCCTCCCCTCTGCCTACGGCGCAACGTTCTATTCCTGGGCATGTCCCTATGTCCCAGAATTGCCCGGATTGTTCACCAAGGGAATAGGACCGCTCATCTACACCGCGATCCTTGTACTGCTGTGCATCATCGTGATCAGGAATTTAAAAAGAACAGGGGCCGATAAAGCAGCGCTGTTCTATGGCCTCCACGGAGCGGTCCTGAGCGGGATGACCACTGCCTTGCTCTTCATCTTTCAACTGCTGACCGGAATGGCCTATATCGGAGCTCCCGTCATTTCAGCAGCGCTGCTCGCAGGCATGCTCTATGGCCATATGATGACCGAAAAGAACAAGCCCACGAACAAGAACACCAGGAACTTACTGCCGACGTTGACCTTATTATGCATGTTCACTGCGGCCATATGCGGAATGCTCACGGTACGGGCACTGCCTGTGCTGCCCTCATGGACCTACATGTTCATTGTCCCGATGCTCGCCGCCTGTGCAGGATATCCGCTCGGAAGGAGCGCATCGGCATATATGTCCGGGTACGCTGCACAGACCAGGACGGCTGAACCGGGGCTTCTGGTCTCCGACCACTACCGGGCGACCTTTTGCGGCGCAGTCATCGCTTCCCTGCTCATGAGCCTGATGTTCATTCCCGTGCTCGGTTCCCCGGGATCACTGCTGCTGATCTGCGCAGGCGTTCTCGCACTGACCCTGATAGCTTATTCGTGAAATATCTCTGCGGTGAATATGGACAGGACCGCACCTCTTTGCCAGGCCCCGGAGGGCAGCCCGGCCTTTCGGCACACACCGTCCAAGAACGCATCTCGGTCCCAGCCCTGCTCCGGAGCGACCTGAGGCAAGAGCAGGCCTGATCTGAACCCCTGTGAAATATATAATCCGTGCGTACCGACCACGATCTCACTGACATCGCTGATACGTTCCATCGGAGATATCACTGATATCTCGATATCGATCAGGCTCAGTTCTTCCTTTTTTACAGGCTGAAAACGAGGATCATCGAAAGCGGCGGCCAAGGCCATTTCCTGGACCGTCTCCGCAAGAGGCCGTATCGCCCGAATATGACCGATACAACCGCGCAACTGCCCCTGCTCATGCAAGGTCACGAACGCAGCCCCGACCCGTGAAAGTTTTTCAGACCCGAGGTCGGTCAAAGGCAGGACCGTACCGTCCAGACGAGCAGCGATACTTTTTCTCGCGAGCGTCAGGAGTTTTTTTTGTTCATCCGTACTGAGCGTAAAGGCTTCCATACGTACCACTCCTTCTGCAATGTCATCCTCGATAGACCGCGGACATGTAGCCGACCACGGCACCGTCATCGCCGGTAACCGCTCCGGAGTTGGTATGGTGCAACAGTTCAAAGGCCGCACCCCGGGCCCGGGCGATCAGCATGAGGGTCAGGACCGGACCTATGCCGCACAGTTCACAGTCCCCGCGCTGCATGCTCTTGAAAAGCCCTTCGACATCATTATGCTGAAGATAGCGGATCGCCGTCCCATCCAGGGCATCATTGATATCCGCGGGTCTATAGTGGGACATGTCCGAACTCGCCACGACCAACACCTTCTTTTTCTCCATGAGACCTTTCAGCGCATCGCTCACCGCAACGGCAAGTTCGATCGATACATGACCGATAATGAGCGGAACAATTTTGAACGGAGCGAGCACCGTCTGCAAAAAGGGGAGCTGTACCTCCAGAGAATGCTCTCGTTCAAATACAGCAGGCATCTCCTTGATAAGATCGGTCGCCCCCAAAAGTTCCTGTGCTGCAGACTCATCGATCATAACGGTACCCAACGGCGTCTTGAACCCGTCCCGCGCATAGACCGCAGCACCGTTGAAGGAGGCAGTATGAGATGGCGCCAGGACAACAACGATATCATAGCTTCGGCCTTCAAGCGCAGCATAGGCATACGCCGCTGTCTGACCGGAATATACATATCCGGCATGGGGTGAGATCAGACCAAATGGCGCCTGCTGCCCTGAAGCTGAAGGGACCTTGGCAAGAAAACCGGCGATCATGGACCTCAGTTCATTCTTATTGCTGGGATAAAAACTGCCGGCAACATTCGGTTCTTTCATGAATATCATTGTAGCAGAATGAACGGACCAAAAACAAAAAATAAAACAATACGGAATAACATCAAAAAAATGGGCCATCTTTTTAAAGATAGCCCATGTCCCCCACGCCTCGTCATAATTTATAAATATCTTTTTTAACTACCCGCCTTTGAACAACATCTTCTTTGTTGCGGCCCTGCGGGCACGCCTCGTCTAAATTTATAAATACCTTTTTTACTACACGCCTTTGAACAACTTCTTCTTTGTTGCGGCCCTGTCTGTGGGCACGTCTCGTCTTATTGGTAGCCCTGAAGCGCCATTGGGGCCGCTTCAGGGTTTAATTCAAACCTAATTTAACTGCCACTTCTGTGGTCCCAAAATCCATAGTATATTGGAGCTTTTTTACTTTGATATCGAGTTTTGGCAGATGCTCTTCGATCAACTTCTCTAATATTGACTGTGCTATATTGTTCTCATTCATACTGCTCAGCTCCTTCCTTAAGTATCTATGCTCAGATGTATCTACTTTTTTCGGCATACATGTTCAATTCTTTAAACTTATATTCAATAAATATGCCAATTTTTCACTGAATAACCGCCAAATTTTGACAAAATTTGACCATCACTGTTCATTTTTAAACACAATAAATGCTTTATAATGATGAAAAATTGACATCACTTCATATTTTAAGTACAGTATCTGCTATGAAGAAAATAATAACGTTGCTCGCCATATCTTTTTTAATGACAAGCTCTGCTTTTGCGATGGGTGAACGGGTCGAACAGAAAAAAACAACGAACGGGACTCCGATATTTGAAAAAGCTCCGCTGCAGTACGCATACGCGCAGAATAAACTGGCAGCATTAGAAGAAGTACCTTCGGCAGCGAACATGAGACCTGCGGCCTTTGCGTTCTATGATTTCCGTGAACTATTCCCGAACGACACAGCGCTGAACATTCGTTCATATTTTTATGAAGCGAAAAGTTATTACCTCGGAGATGATTTCTCCAAATTCAACGAGGTATACGCGCAATTCATCGGCAAGAACACCTCACCGAGCATAAATGCCGACCTGCAGGCGGAAGGTATCTATTTATCCGGTCGTGCCTTACAGAAACAGGCCTCCTACCGGGAGGCGATCTCTATGTTCGAAAGAGTTGAAAAAGAATTCCCCGGCCAGAGCTCCTGGATCATTGAAGCAAAAAGAGAGCAAGCCTCATGTTATCAAACGATCGGGAACGTATCAGAAAGCATCACGGTACTTGAGGACGCACTGAAAAGATACCCTCTTGGTGAATATGATCTGGCTTCCTTCAATCTGAACATCGGCCTTGCCTACAATAAGCTCGGCAACACTCCTTTGGCCCTCGAAGCCTTTCAACGAGTGAACGCACTCCCTGAAACACCGAAGAACAAAGGCCCGAAACTTGCCGCCAAGCTCATGTACGGATCGCTCCAAAAAGCTCAATAACTACAGCCCCAGGACCAGGCGCGACCGGGCTCTTCAGAACGAATATCCGAGCAGGAAATTATCTACGTAAAAATGAAGGGAAAAGAAGAACATCGTAACATCTCGATGCCCGATATCGTCATATCGTAACAACCCGATACCGACCTGCGGATCCCAGCTCGGAAGACCGCGGTACATGAACGCTTCGGACAAGAACCCCTGCTGCATATCATAGTCCCGCTCATAGAGCAGCATGCCCCAGGTATAACTCTGGTCAACAGCTATCATTGTGAGCGGAAAGACCATTGAGACCGGGGATTCCGACTCCAATTTAGAGTTCACTTCGAACCGTTTGGCACCGATATGGAGGTGGCTGCGAAAGGGGGTCCGTTTGCTGAAGACATAGGTGCTCGCATGTTCTTCGGTCCAATAGCCGAGCACTTCCCTCTCGACCGTGATGACTTCACGCCCCGCATCCCACTGATAGTACTGCGCAGCGAACGCAGGCCGTATACCTTCTTCTTTCCATACCTGCCATTTCACCCCGCCGTAGGCACCGTCGGAATACCCCACGCCTGCCTGGAGCCAGGAAGAGCTCAGACCAAAGATGAAATAATTATTGGAAAAATCACGCAGCAGATAATTCGCGTTGGGATATACCGCAGTAAAGCAAAATGATCTTTCAATATATGCGGTATCAGAGAACGCCAGGAATCCCCTGTCCCCGGCAACGTTCCCTACGGGAACAGGGGTCATCGGACCTGTGACCGCAGCTGCTCTGTTACGAGAAGGATAATATACAGGAGACACCTGGTAGAGCCCCAGTTCATCGGTACGATAGAGCGCACGCAGATCATCGATCTTCTGTTCATACGTCCCTCCGGGGGGAAGTGCCTGCCCGTCGACGGGCTTCATATAGGCAAGATCATAGACCGAAGAGCTCCGTTCGACCGAACGGCCCTGCTCATCGATCACCTGCAGTTCAAAATCAAAATATGGAACAAAATAGTTCGGGATATTTTCCGTGACGGTCCCTACATTCTTCACTTTCAATATCAAGGGGACCGAATGCCCTTCCTGATTGAATACTTTGACCGTATCAAGGGAAAGCCGGAGCTCCGCATGAGCAAAAGGGACCAGTAAAAATATAAAGGAAAGGAACAGGACGAACTTTCTCATTACAGATAATTGTCATCAACGATACATATAAAGTCAATCAAAAAAAGAAGGACGACCTTTCGGTCGCCCTTCTTGCAGAACGATCACAATAGTATTTAAATTTTGAACTCCAATGATGCATAGCCCTGATTGAGCGCGACCGTCACCGGCAGCTGATGCGCAGCAGGACCCCATAATTGACGCGGACCGGGAGAGGCAAAACGGTCGGTCTCAGCCCACGCATCACGCTTATCCGCAAAGAACGAGAACGCGGAAGAACCGATCTTCACCAGGGCTTTTTCAATGACCATTTCCTCTTTACCATGACGGACCTCGATGTTCAACAGCCCGGTCAATGGGATAGCAAGGACCTTCCCTCCGTCATCAAGGGCCGTGAACGAGGCCATATATCCGGTCTTGCCGGCAAGCACGAGCGAACCTGCGGTCAGCCCAAGATTGTACGTATAGGCCGCATCGAACAGGGTCGGCGCACCGCAACGTCCTTCGTACCCGAAGAAATGATTGAGCGTGGAGAACTTCACGTTCGAGTCCAGCTCCTTCACGCGCGTTTTGACCATATCGATGAGCAATTTCTCTGTCGGGATCTGGGAGACCTGCAGATTTCCGTGCGCATCACGGTCAAGCAGGAGCATCTCTTCGATATAATCCGGGAGCGAGGCGAACAATTGGGCATGGACCGGTGTCAGTTTCGTCACGATAAAATCACGTTTCTCTTCGATCGAGAGCGGCGCGAGCTGGGACGCATGCTCGGCAACGGCCGTATTGAGCTCGGCGATGAGCCCGTTCATCTCAGGAATGAACTCGATGAGCCCTTCAGGAATGATCACGACCCCGTGATTGATGCCGCGACCGGCGCGCTGCACAACGATGCGTGCTATCTTATCCACGATATCCTGCAGGGACATTTTACGCTCTGCGACCTCTTCGGAAATAAGAGCTACGGCAGGTTTAACCTGCAAGGCGACCTCAAGCGCCACATGGGAAGCGGACCTGCCCATGAGCTTGATGAAATGCCAGTATTTCCGTGAGGAAGGAGTATCCTGAAGGATGTTCCCTACCATTTCCGCATAGATCTTGGTCGCGGTATCAAAACCGAAAGAAATAGGCAGCAGTTCACCGATCTGCAGATCGCCGTCGATGGTCTTCGGTACGCCGATGACCTGCACGCCGGACCCGTCCTTTTTCACGCCGGTAAAAAGGAATTCCGCGAGCACTGCCGCATTGGTGTTCGAATCGTCCCCGCCGATGACCACGATCGCATCGAGATCATTATCGACACAGGTCTTTTTCACGGACGCCAGCTGTTCATCGGTCTTGATCTTGGTACGATCGGACCCCAAGAAATCAAAGCCGCCCGTGTTCTTGATGTTCTTGATATCGGATGCTTTGACCTCGAACAGGTCACCCTTGATAAGACCTTTGGGACCGGCTTTCACGCCAAGGACCCTGTTCTTTTTGCCGAGCGCATCGAACACCCCGGCAACGACATTGTGCCCGCCCGCGGCAGGACCACCGGAGAACATGACCGCCACGCGCTTGCCAGAAACCGTGCTCGCCTTTTTCGCCTTCACGCCGACCAGCACTTTGTTCTGGGACGCTTTGACCGTATGCGGGAACGCTTTGGCGACCTTGGCGCTGTCCTTGGTCGAGATCTCTTTGGTCTGAGGTTTAAAATCGACCGGAACGACCGCAGCACCTTTTTTGAACACGGAACAGATCGGGGTCTTCAACGTGCGAATGGACGCCTCAAATACCGAATTGTTCTTTTCCATTCCGTTCAATACGCTCTCGAGCTTGCTCATATGGTCCTCCTGAAAATAATATGCGAAAAATGAACAAAAAAAGGGGCGGACATGATGTCCGCCCCTTCGGGTCGACTGCTTAGGCTTTCCCGGCACTGCCAAGAACGGCCGTATTCTTGTGTTTATAGAGCTCTTTTAAGGCATCGCGTGCCGGTCCCAGATACTTGCGCGGATCGAACTCTCCCGGTTTCTCAACGAAGACCTTACGGATGGCCGCGGTCATGGCCAGACGTCCGTCGGAATCGATATTGATCTTACACACTGCGGATTTGGCGGCAGCACGAAGTTGTTCTTCCGGGATACCGATAGCTGCGTCCATTTTCCCGCCATACTTGATGATCTCCGCCACTATATCCTGCGGAACGGAGGAAGAACCATGCAATACGATCGGGAATCCCGGGATACGCTTTTCGATCTCTGCCAGGATGTCCAAACGGATCTTCGGCTCAGTCCCCGGTTTGAACTTGAACGCACCGTGGGAGGTCCCGATGGAGATGGCCAAGCTATCAACGCCGGTCTTCTTCACGAAATCCTCAACTTCTTCAGGACGCGTATAGGTATGGTGCTCTGCCGATACTTCATCCTCAACACCCGCGAGCACTCCGAGCTCACCTTCAACAGTGACATCGTACTGATGAGCGAATTCAACGACTTTCTTGGTGAGAGCGACGTTCTCTTCATAGGAATGATGAGAACCGTCGATCATGACCGAGGAGAACCCGGTCTCGATACAGCTCTTGCAGAGCTCAAAGGTATCGCCATGGTCCAAATGAAGGACAATGGGGATGTTCTTGCCAAGTTCTTTGGCATACTCGACCGCTCCCTGGGCCATATAGCGCAGCATGGTCTGGTTCGCATATTTACGCGCCCCGGCTGAGACCTGAAGGATGACAGGAGAATTAGTCTCAACGCATGCCTGAATGATGGCCTGCATCTGTTCCATATTATTGAAATTATACCCCGGGATCGCATACCCGCCGTTCACTGCTTTCTTGAACATATCGCGGGAGTTCACAAGGCCAAGTTCTTTATACAATGCCTTCTTCGTTGCTGTCGTCATATCGTCCTCCTTGTTTTTTCTGGACATCCTCACAAGAAAGCGAAGATCATGACCTTCGCTTTCTTAATGAACATTTATTTGAATTTTACGATCTTTTCGAAAGAATCCGCGTTCAACGCCGCTCCGCCGACCAGCGCTCCGTCCACGTCCGGCTGCGCCATGATCTCGGCCACATTATCCGGCTTCACACTGCCGCCATACTGTATGCGGATACCATCCGCGATCTCTTTACCAAGGATCTGCCCGAGCACTTTGCGGACGAACGCATGTGCTTCCTGTGCCTGTTCTTTTGTCGCCGTCTTGCCCGTTCCGATGGCCCAGACCGGCTCATAGGCGATCACCATGGATTTATGTGCAACCCCAAGACCTTTCAACCCTTCTTTCAGTTGTTGTTCAAGGACCGTGAAGGTCTTGTTCGCTTCACGTTCGCTCAAGGTCTCGCCGATACATACGATAGGAGTAAGCCCTGCATCGTACGCAGCATAGATCTTCTTGTTGACCGTCTCATTGGTCTCTCCGAAGAACTGACGGCGTTCAGAGTGACCGATAATGACATACGCACAACCCGCATCTTTAAGCATCGGGCCTGAGATCTCACCGGTGAACGCCCCGCTCTTCTCCCAGTACAGGTCCTGACCGCCGACCCCGATATTGGAGCCTTTCAAGACCTCTACCGCAGCGGCAATGGAGGTATAGACCGGGCATACCGCGATCTCAACATCAGAAACACCGGCCAATTTTGTCTTGAGACTGTTCGCCAATTCCTTGGTCTCAGCGATGTTCTTGTTCAATTTCCAGTTGCCGGCAATGAAGGGTTTACGCACGGATATACTCCTTTTTGGGTTTATGACCATTGGAAAATATCACTAAAGGGACGTTTTTTCAACCGCCGATAAATAAAAAGGGAGCAATAAAGAACAGCAAAGGACAACGAGCACCGCTTGTCCTAATATTCCTCCTGTATGACTTAATTAATATGGTATATGATGTGCTTTCGCGAACGCTCGCCACCCGATAAGGACATGCACAGCACATGAACGAACGTATCATCAGGAACATACTGAACACTGACGCAGCACAGATCGCGCCTAAATTGCTCCTACTGCCCTATCAATCACGCATCACGTTCAAAAGAGCCTGCACCTCCGTCGACCACACGTTCTCGAGCATGCTCTTTAAAGGTTTTACGGGAACATATAACGGACAGCGTATCTCCGTGATAGAGACCGGAATGAACCCGAGCCGTGTCGGTGACCTCGTGCTTTGGCTTAAAGATATCGTGTCCCATGTGCTTTTCACCGGTTCTGTCGGAACGCTATCGGAAGACCTTGAGATCGGAGATTACTTCATCCCGTTCAAAGCGGTGGATGGAGAAGGGTTCTCCCACTATCACCATGACCTTCCCTCAGAACAACGGTTCTACAATGCACATCGGACGAGCATACATCCTCACCTGCAGCAACGCTGCCGGTCTTTCCCGATAAAGAACGGCACAGTGTACACGATCGGATCGCTCGCCGCGGAAGAGAACACGCTTTTCCTTGAATTCCTGCGTGCACAAGGGATTTCCGCACTGGACATGGAGACCTCAGCCCTCTACACCGCGGCCGAAAAGACCGGGATACAGGCCCTCGCCTTCCATTATGTGAGCGATCGGCCGCTGGAGCATCCTTTCTATGAGAAACCATCCAATGAGGACCAACTACGGCTCAATTACGCGGTCGAAGGTATACCAAAAACTGTGATGGACATCCTGACGACCTTGTAACATCAATCCGATATGAACATCACTATTTCCGTCATCATCCCGACCTTCAACAGAAAAGAGGTGGTGCAACGCGCTATCGACTCCGTGCTCGCACAGACCGTCCGACCGCTGGATATCATCGTTATCGATGACGGATCAACGGACGGGACCCCGGACATGCTCAAAACACGATATGCAGAGAGGATCATGGTCCTTACACAAGAACATCACGGCGTCAGCGCTGCACGGAACACAGGCATCAAAGCATCTCGCGGGACCTGGCTCTCCTTTCTGGATTCTGATGATGTGTGGCATGAGAACAAACTGGAAGAACAGGTCCGCTATATCGAAGAGCATCCCGAGACAGAGATCGTACAGACCGAAGAGATATGGATACGTAACGGGAAACGGGTCAATCCGATGAACAAGCACGCGAAACAGGATGGATACATCTTCCTACAATGCTTGCCGTTCTGTATCGTGACCCCCTCTTCCGTGCTCATCAAAAGGACATTACTGGACCGTGTCGGCCTCTTCGACGAAAAGCTTCCCACCTGCGAGGACTATGACCTCTGGCTGCGTATCGCGAAGGACACACCGATACATCTCATCCAGAAAAAGCTCATGACGCGCTATGGGGGGCATGCCGACCAGCTCTCCGCACAGTATTGGGGTATGGACCGTTTTCGTGTGCGGACCCTGCGCAAGCTGCTCCGGACCTCGCTGACCCCGGAACAAAGACAACAGGTCATTCAGGAACTGAAGAAAAAATGTGCGGTCCTTGCGCACGGTGCGTGGAAACGCAAGAACATACTGCGCTGGATATTCTACGGGACCTTGTCGTACGTCGAGCATTGACCTATAAAAAAATGGGAGCCCTGAAAAATACTACCGATAATTAACTGTATCCCTGGGACGCGACCAGCTCCAAGAAAAGAGTGCGGGAGGTATGCAGTGTTCACTAAGGTCATATCCATTAAGCCGAAAAAACCATTCATCAGACGGAAATTACGTTGTATCGAAGACCGAAATATCCTTACACTGATCAACGGTTTTCTTGATCTGGACATCGGTAGTTCAAAGACCAAGAACGGCATTACCTATGTTAATGCTACTGCGATGTTAGAGTTCCTGGGGAGGATGATGGATGTTCAACAGAGGTCATGGCAAGAGAACGTGGACGCTGTACCTTTCGGGGTGCAAGATCTGGTCAACGCACGATACAGGGACAAGCGTCAGGTACTGGAGCATTGGCTCAAGGAAATGATCAATATCCTATCAAGTACGATCGAGTCCGGTATGATATGGCAGTTCGGGGATACGGACATGTATATGATCAACGACATTTCCCAGAATGACGTCATGATGATCGGCAATGCAGAACGCATCGCAAAGCAGATCACAACAAGAGCTGCCTGGTCCGAAAAAATGCTCGCAACAAGACCAGAGTTCATTGATGAGCACCGTGACCGTATGTACTACTATGATGAGGATGAATTCGACTGGGACTTGTCCCGTACGATATTGCACCCGACGGGTATCGCCCGCTTGATCTCGGAACTCAATAAAAAATAAAGCGGGATACCGGGAGCTCATCATGTTATCGAAAATGATCCTTATCACAGAAAAGGCCGGTCCCATCAAGAACTTTCATGAAAAGTTCATTCACTGCACGAACGACCGGGACCGCATTGCGCTGGTCAACACAACGCTCAAGTTCGCAGCAGAACGGAACGATATCGCTCTGTTAACGCATCTGTTCAAGACCATTGAACGAGTACCACAGGAACTGTCTTCCGGGGATACGGGCATCATCCATTACGGAACACATGAGAACCTGATCGGCGATATCAGTGAGGCCGAAGCGCTCATTGATACCTATATTCCCGCACAGCTGCGGTTCATCTTTGAGACCCCGCAACGCGGAAAATTCCATAAAGAAGGGCCTGCGCTCAAGCATCATCTACAGGCAATGCTCTTGGCCATTCGAGATATCTGTGCCGAGCAGGACAACACCTTCTCCGGGATACTTCCTCCCCGTTACAGACAGCTCATCAGGGGACACAGGACGTTCTTCGAACTTTTCAGCCTTCTGCATGACATCGGGAAAGCCACAACGCTCAGGCTGAAGATGAACGGGGCCATCACATATCCACAGCACGAGCTGCGGTCCATCACGCTCATGAAAGAGCACGGGGAAGAACTAAAACTCTACAATGCATTAACCCCGGACATCTTCAACGAGCTTCAGATCGTCATCAGGCACCATTCGGAATTCTTCGACGAACACGATATCGCACCTCATGTTGTGGCCGTTCTCAATGACCGGACAACATCCACTCCATGGTTCGAGCCTCGGACGGTCGACCTGCTCATATGCGCCATATTCCTGGACATGGCATGGCCCGCCGCGCCATCGTTCAATGAAGATATGCAACGGATACGTAATGGTATCAAAACATGGGCACATATCAGGCCGTTATAAATAACAGAACGCACGGGCATGATATAATCCGTCCATGGACCTTCCTCTCGGATCGATAGACCTCAGTAACGATGTTTTTCTTTCCTCTTATTCTTTCGACCTTGAACCGCTCGTGCTTTCTATCACCACGTCCGGGATATTGACCCCGCTCCTGGTCAAACAGAACGGAGAGGCGTACACGCTCATCTGCGGTCATCGCAGGTACTGTGCCGCTCAAAAACTCGGGCTCAAGACCATACCCGTCAACATCTGGGCAGGATCGGACCGTGAAGCGTTCCAGACCAAGCTGCTCGAGGACCGCACGATACGATCGTTCAACCCTATCGAAAAAGCGCTCCTGCTGCAGACATGTCTGCGTTTGGGGATATCAACAACGGATATCATATCGCAGTACGCTCAATTCATCGGCATCGCTCCAAAAAAAGAGCCCGTCACCGATCATATCACTCTTCTCTCTCTCGAAGACTTCTGGAAAGACCGCATCGCCCAGGGCAAGCTCATGCTCGATACCGCCGGGATACTGACCCGGTGGTCCGCGAACGAAAGGAACGCACTGCAGGACCTCCTGATGACCTATCAGGTCAATCTGAACAAATGTCGTGAGTTCGTAATGTTCCTTGATGAAGTGAAGCTGCGTGACGGCACGGACATCGCCACGCTCATCGCTGCGATAGTTCGGGCCTCGGAAAGAACAGTACAGACTGACCAGCAATTCGAACTGTTCCGTGTGACCCTTCGCCGCCTGCGCTTCCCGTATCTCGCCCCGGCAGAAAAAGAGTGGAACGATACTGTCCCTCCCCTTGAAAGCGCTACGGGGAGCATCATCAGGCCGCCAGCGAACTTCGAGGGAGAGACGCTCACGATACAACTGAGCGCACGGAGCAAAGAAGAGCTCGCACATAAGCTCGATACATTGACGGGATCGCTCACCTCCCCGCAATGGGACCACGCCTTTAAGCACCTCTGATGCGTCAGTACACTCCGGATATCATATACGTGCAGAAAGACGCCAAAGGATATCCGCTGACAAAGCGCATCCTTCAGAAGCTCCCGGACGTTCCGATCGAACATGTACCCGGCCCGATACATGCCGACCAGAGCATCTCCCAGGGGAAACGCGTCCTGCAGATCGTTCTGCAAAAAGGCTCGTTCCTTTCCGAATGCCCCGGGAGCCCGAACATGGTCTGCTGCGGATACCATGTGCTCAATAATGCGTTCAATTGCCCGTTCGACTGTACCTACTGCTTCCTGCAAAGCTATGTGAACAACCGCATCATGACCGTGTATGCGAACATCGACGAAATGCTCTCGGAGATCGATACGTTCCTGAAAGAACATCCTGAATACACCACGGCACATCCGCTCCGGCTCGGCACGGGAGAGTTCACGGACAGTCTTGCGCTGGACCATCTGACCGGGCTTTCCGACACGCTCATCGGGTTCTTTTCAAAGAAACAGAACGTCATTTTCGAGCTCAAAACAAAAAGCGACGTATTGCCGGAACTCCCGGTCATCAACGGCACACCACATACCCTCGTCCTTGCCTGGTCGCTCAACACACCGGCAATGATACAGGCCAATGAACTGAAGACAGCGACACTGGAAGAACGGCTGGCTGCGGCGTCACACGCTGCCCGTACCGGCGCCTCTATCGCCTTTCATTTCGATCCGCTCATCCATTATCCGGGCTGGCAGAAGGACTATCGGGACGTCGTTAAAAAAATGTTCACTGCCGTTCCCGCGGACCGCGTCATCTGGATAAGCCTCGGTACGTTCCGTTTCAATGCTCCGCTCAAGCCGATCATCCGTGAGCGGTTCCCGAAGAACCCTATCACCGCCGGAGAGTTCATTCCGGGACAGGACGGTAAACAGCGTTATTTCAAGGATATTCGTGTCGATATGTACCGACATATGGTCTCACAGATCAAAGAATGCGCTCCCTCGGCCTTCGTGTATCTGTGCATGGAGACCCCGTATATCTGGGAAAAAGTGTTCGGCTACCGGATCGAGGACGATGCCGGCCTGCAGCGCTTGTTCGACCGGCGCATCGAGTCTTTAAGAAGACGCTGACCCGCGGTACAATGCCCCTCCAAGAAAGGGGTCACGCATCAATGAAAAAGAACTTCAAAAAGATCGACCTGGCCACACTGAACAAGAACGTATTCACGCTCATCGGCACGGATTGGATGTTGCTCACCGCTGGCACCCACGACTCGTACAATATGATGACGGCAAGCTGGGGCGGCCTCGGCGTGCTCTGGAACAAGAACGTATGCTTCTGTTTCGTCCGCCCGAGCAGATATACCTACGAGTTCATGGAGAAGAACGATACCTTCACGCTCTCTTTCTTCCCGGAAAAGCACCATGATCTGCTCATGGCCTGCGGTACCAGGACAGGAAAGACCGTCAACAAGATGCAGCTCCCGGGTCTCACTCCGATCGAAAGCGAGCACAAGACCGTTCACTTTGCCGAAGCGAACCTGGTCCTGATCTGCAAAAAGCTCTATACCCACGATATCGATAAAGAAAAATTCATGGACAGCACACTTTCATCGGTCTATCCGGAAGGGGATTATCATCGCATGTATATCGGGGAGATCGTTGAATGTTTCACAAAATGATGGCGCATTGAAATTATAGGAAAAAACCAGTATAGTAACCGACGAAATATCGATTTACTTCATGCCCAGGTAGCTCCCGCCTATCGGCGGACCGCGGATAGTATCTTCGGTACTACCAAGGGTACGTGACGCAGAGTTGAGCTCGTGATATACACTGCTCTGCTCTCGCAGTCGGAGCCTCCTTCGCTATGTGGGATGCGCTGCAAAAGTCGATGATATTGTTCATTGAAATGATCTGCTAATAATGCCCAGGTAGCTCAGTCGGTAGAGCAGAGGACTGAAAATCCTTGTGTCGGTGGTTCAATTCCGCCCCTGGGCACCATTGCGTTAGCAATGGGCAGCGATAGCTGCAGGAGCGATGCGACGACCAGGTAGTCCTGAGCTTGTCGAAGGACGCCCCTGGGCACCATCCCACCTTTTAAACGTATTATGAGAACGACCTATTCGCCTTGATCGAGCAGGAGCATGAACGGAGGATCTTGTACATCATACGCATCATAGAGAGAATGTACCGCCCGGTCCATCAATGGAAGAAAAAAACGATCGAGCCATTTTTTAAAGATAACTATATTCTCTTCTGTTCCATATTCATTGTCCTTTATGAGGTCGAACCGGGCCCCGATCGAAACGACTATATTGAATTTTGAATTATCGTGTTCAGTGATACGCCCCATATCCTTCTTACCTTTACCCATGACCAGCAGTTGATTACCATCAGGGAAATGGGTGAACGGCTCGTTCAATTTCTCTGAAATTTGAGTTAGGTGGCTCTTCTTTTTTGATGCACGTTCCGTCCCTGCATTTTTCTTGATGAACACTTGAAATGAAACATAGTCAGAGTATTTGTCAAAATGTATCTCCAGTTGAGCAAGAGGTGCCGGCAGCGTAAAACGCGCAAGTGTCCCGACATCATTATTTCGGACCGACATGATCTTCTTCAGAACATCTTTCACATCGATATAAGACACATGATGTTCCAGGTCTGTTGAACGGTGCTCGTTGCTGATAAGTTTTAAATACATCGATACCACCTTCCGTTCGCACAAGATCCCTTCCGGGAATATATCGTAAGTTATCTCAAATAATCTCATGCCGCCACACCGCCAACAAGCGCTCGTGTATTCACCAGTTGCAATCCATTCCGAACAATGTTACGAATACACACGTTGTTTGATATATGTTGTCATTATCGAGCCGGGATAGCTCACCCCGCTTCACGGGATGCCGCTATGCTGGCCATGCTCCAAAAGGAGC
>CAZZFK010000015.1:0-39413 GCA_964653455.1 uncultured bacterium | reverse complement strand
CTATCCGTGAAGGCGGTCATACCGTCGGTGCGGGTGTCGTTACGAAGATCCTGGAATAGTTGCACGGACGTATTCGATGACAAAAGCCCATCTCGAAAGAGGTGGGCTTTTTTTTGAGGAACGACGAAGGGTATAAATCAAAACCCCGGTCCATTACGGACCGGGGTTTTGTGTAAGGGGTGAGCTATTGGATATGCGCCCCCGCTTATTTTAGTATGCCTCGAACTTGTGTGAGACTCTACCATACTCAAAAACGTTTGGCAAGCAAAAAATACTATATGTGGTGTTTTTTGCATAAAAATGAACGTTCAAAGACACTACACACTTTTCTTTACAAAATGATCGGTGACCCTTTATAGTGCAGGCATGCCGCGATATCAATATCAATGCAAAGCCTGCCAACGGGAATTCGAACAAGAACTTCCTGTGTCGAAATGTTCTGTTCTCCCGTGCTGTCCTGTCTGCGGGAGCGATGACACGAAAAAGATATTCTCTGCGGGTGTGATCGCGGGCGGGCAGACGGTGCCGTATCGGTCATGTGCGTCCGGGATGTGTCCTTCGGCGCACGCGGGACCGTGTTGTGCCGCGGGCACGTGCGGCATGCATTAAAGAGCCAGAGCCCTCAGAAAAATGATGCTATAATGTCCGCGTGAACGATACCTCGATACTCACGATAGAAAGCTCTGACAGAAAAGGCCTTGTCGCTGCGGTCACGGATGCCATATTCCGCATGCAGGGGAACATCGTCCGGCTTGACCAGTACACGAACAATGCCGAGAAAAAATTCTTCATGCGTCTTGAGTGGGAGATGAAGGGTACAGCGCTTGCCCGCGATGTTTTCACAAAGAAGTTCGCCCCGCTCGCCAAAAAGCTCGGTCTGGATTGGAAATTGTTCTATACCGCGGATAGGCCGCAGGTCGTTGTGCTCGTTTCAAAATATGACCACTGTCTTTTTGATCTGCTGCTCCGGGTCCGTTCCGGCGAGCTGCAGATGGATATCCCATGCATCATCAGCAATCATCAGGACCTGGAAGAGGTAGCGCGGATGTTCTCCATCCCGTTCCATTATGTTCCTGCCGAAAAAGACCTGCGAGCACATGAACGCGAGGTCCGGAAGATCATTGAGAGCGCCGAGGCGGACCTGATCGTACTGGCCCGGTACATGCGTGTGCTCAGCCCGGCGTTCGTCGGTGCATATCCTGAACGGATCATCAACGTGCATCATTCGTTCCTGCCGGCGTTCTCGGGTGCGAAGCCGTACCATCAGGCGTACGCGCGCGGGGTGAAGGTCATTGGCGCGACCAGCCACTTCGTTACGAAAGACCTGGACGCGGGCCCCATCATCGAACAGGAGACGATCAAGATATCGCATGAAGATTCCGTTGAGGACCTCATCATGAAAGGGCGGGACCTGGAGCGGAAAGTGCTCGCTCAGGCCGTTCAACACTTCATTCAGCATCGTCTTTTTGTGGACGGACAGCGGACGATCATTCTGTAAGCGATCGTACTTGCTTTGCTCATATCCTTTACGCTCTTCCACAGCTTTTCCGGTCATATACCTTATTGAAATCTCCCGCATATCGTTGCGATATCCTTTGGCAGGGTTTTTGGCCGGGAGGATATGATGTTCATCGAACATAAGATCATTGATATGTCTGTTCAGAGAACGCTGTGGGCGGAACGCACGTTCGTTCATGTGGATCGTTCGCGGATCTCTGATGCTCAATTGGATGTGCTCATTTCCAGGTCTTCATATATAGAGAGGCTCCAAAGTTCATTATTGACCTTTCGTGCGTATCCGTGGATCGCCGGAGATGTCTCGGACATCCGTCCCGGGACATATATTTCTTCGATCTGTCACGGCTATGACCTGCGCAGTGGCCTCTTCGATGTGCTAGAACGGGACCCGTGCCCACTGTTCGTTGACCCCGGGGTCGTTCCCCATTTCGGCTATAGCATCGGTCTTGAGAACAACGTCTATATTCGTTCGGGCGATAAACATGTTCTGGTCATGGATAATCATCTCTATGCGATGCCTTTTCTGGCCTTTTTATACGGCCAGAACGTTATCCGTGAACGCAGCGGCATCGTGCATGTCGACGAGCATGCGGATGACGGCCATTCCGAGGATTTTATCTGGTCGGAGTATCTGGCCCTCGAAGGCCTTTCACGAATGGAGTATCTGTACGGCACGGTCGGGTGTGCGAACTGGATATCACCTTTATTGGTGGGCGGGCTTATCGATCAACAACGATATCACTATATCGCCCTGGGAACGGACCTCGAGGGCAACTATGAATGGCGTTCCCGGTTCTTGCGGGACACGGATTCGGCGTTGGCACATCCGGTGCAGGCCTGCTTTCCTCTGTACATAGAAGTGGATGAGATCAGGCCGGATATCCTTGATATCGATATCGATTGTGTCGATGTGTTGGACAGGAGCCTTTCGTTCCGGCAAAAAGAAGAGGTGCTTAATGGCACTATTCCACAGGATATTCGTGAAAAACTGGATGCGCTCATCATTATGGCGGGATATGCTCCTGTGATCACGATCGCGACGAGCCCGGGATACATTGATCAGACCAGGGCGATGCAGTACGTACTATATCTCCTGAGAGGGATAGGTGCTGCCTGAAAATAAAAATCCTTTGGTGGTCCAAGCGGATCAGAAATACAGGCCGAACGAAATATAATGCACGGCTTTGTAATGCCAGAACTCCGTGAAACGGTCCCCTCCGAACAGCGATGCGCCGAGAGAGAGGTCCGCGTCATCGGCCAGGCTCCATTTCAGGTGCGGGCCGAACATGGTGCTCTTATCGCACAGGTTCTGGATATAGGTCCCGGAAAGTATCACGAGCGGGGTGAGTTCATAGGAGGCGGTGAGCCCCAGATACTCGCGGGCCAGCTGTTCCCATGAGCCGAGCGATAGTATCGTCCAGTCGTAATCATCTTTGTTCAATTCCCCGTTACCGTTGTAGAGGTATTCTCCGACGATATACAGCGAGTTCGGGAATGCGTAATCAAGTCCCAGGATGTACTTGTCATATTCTTTATTGAGCGGCTTGTTCTCGAAATGTCCCGCTTCGGTCCGTATACCGATGCCGGTAGCGAAGAGCTCACGCTCCAGTTCGATACCGGACATCTTTATGTTCTCGTTGCGGATGGTTGATACCCCGATATCCATTTTTTCGATGTTCGTCTTGAGGCGTCCGCCCCAATTGAGCGTGCGGTTATCCTTGTCCAATGTATAAAAGAGCTGTGCATCGCTCAGGTCAGAGAGGTCATATGCATAATGTACGCCGTATACCCCCATGCGTTCTCCGGTCTCGATGCTGATCGGGTTCGGCGGGTTCAGTGTGTCCGTGGGGTTCCAGATACGTCCGACGCCGAAGGGAATGCGCTGAAATCCGAGCGTTAAGGCGCTGGAAGGAAGATAGACCGTCGAATAGGCGCGGTACAGGTAGCTGCGCAGTGTGTCGGTATCTCCGGTCACGACCGTGCTGTACGGAGCGAGCGGGATGTTCAGGTCGCGATTGATGATCGTTTGGAAGTCCGTCGAGCGGATATAGTTCTCGCCGAGATAGTTCTCCAGGTCCCAGATGACCTTGAAGGTCACATTGTTCTCCCATCCCAGGTCGATATCGGTGCGCAGCCTGTTGTAGTTGTACGTGTAATATTGTCTGTTGAGCGGCGACTGTGTGTCGATAGTGAAGTTCGTGTTCGAGCCTTTGTAGTTGAAGAAGAACGGTACGTCATTCGCGACCATGCTCGTTTCCGTGAACGCTTCTTCGTACACTCGGCCATCCTTCTCATTCTCGGTGACAGGGACATTGTCGACCGCATGGCGGGAAAGGACAGGAACATCTCTTGTGGAGGTGATGTTATCCGCGGCGGCGAAGAGAGCGGGTGACGTTATGAAGGCGACGGCAATGATCGTCGCTTTCATGAAATACGCCTTCGGGACGGATGACGGCAACAGAGCTTTATGCACGTGCATCATCCTCTACGATCTGTCCGTCCCGCAGGACGATGCGGCGCTTGGCTTTCTCCATGACCATCTTGTCATGAGTGGAGAAGATGAACGTGATCTTTTTTTCCTCGTTCAGGACGCGCATGAGCTCGATGAGGTTCTCACCGGTCCTGGAATCCAGGTTCGCCGTCGGTTCGTCCGCGAGCACGATATCCGGTTCGGAGACGATGGACCGGGCCACGGCCACGCGCTGCTGTTGTCCTCCGCTCATCTCGTTCGGGCGTTTGCTCAGCAGCTCTTCGATGCCCAGATGTGCCGCGACGGTACGGGCCTTTGCTCTGCGTTCTTTTTCCGGTACGCCCTGCAGCATCATGATGTACTCGATGTTCTCGAGCGCGGTGAGGACCGGGATAAGGTTATAGGCCTGAAAGATGAACCCGATGTGATGCAGACGCACTTCGGAGAGTTCTTTTTCCTTTAGGCCTGTGATCTGATGGTCGTCGATGTGTATATGCCCCGATGTTGCCGCGTCGAGCCCGCCGATGAGATTGAGCAGGGTCGTTTTGCCAGAACCGGACGGCCCCGAGATGACGACGAACTCGCCTTTCTCGATATTGAGGTTCACGTCCTTGAGCGCCTGGACGGTGACGGTCTTGCTCTGTTCGTAGACCTTGTTGATCTGTTCTACCTGTATGAAGCTCATGTGTTGCTCCTTTGACCCCGCCCTTCACCCCGGCCCTCTCCCCTCCACCCGATCGGGGGAGGGGAGAGGGTGCGGGAGTGGGGAGGGGTTAGTTATATCGTATCGCCTGCACCGGCCGTAATTTCTTCAAGATGCGTATCGGCCATAATGCCGAGAGGAACGAGGTCGTGAACACCGCAACGGCGGACATCAAGAAATAGGAAGCTTTTATCGACGGGTACATGATCGAGGCCATGCCGAAATCCTCGAACCCTTTACCGAATGCGCTGAGGTCGAGGCCGAAGCGGTGGAAATACAGGATGATGATATATCCCAGTATCGTGCCGAGCATAAGTCCCAGAGAGCCGAGCACCATGGATTCGTATATGATCATGCGCGCGAGCTGGGAGAACTTCGTGCCGACGGCGAGCATGATGCCGTACTCTTTCACGCGTTCCAGTATCGAGATGAGCACGATGTTGAAGATGCCGATACCGACGATCAGAAAGACGATGAAATAACTGATCGAATTATATTTCTGGACCATGTCCTGCATGAATATGAGCGCAGGGAACAGTTCTTTCCAGGTATAGACCTCCACGTCCTTGCCCAGTGCGGCGCGCAGACGCGCTGCGGTCCCGTCGAGGTCCTTGGTGTCCTTCATCTGCAGGGCGAATTGCTGGACGCGTGTCCCCGTCAGGAAGAGCGAACGGGCATCGTCGAGAGAGATGAAGACCACATATTTGTCGATGGCCGGGTTCACGGTCTTCACGATACCGCTGACCCGGAACGCACCTGAGGCGAGCGTCCTGTCCATGGCCTGGCCCATGAGCACGATCTTGCTGCCGATACGGACCTGCAGGTCCTCAGCGAGCCCTGAACCGATGATCGCCTCCCGCTTTGACGGGTCGAAACTGTAATTGCCGCTGATGACCGACGTGCTGATATTGGTGAGGTCTTTTTCTTTGTTCGGAAGCATGCCGATGATGGTCACTCCCTGGGAGTAGCGCGCCGAGGAGATCATGCCATCATTGCGCGTGCGGTACATGTAGGCTTTGATGTTCTTTTCGTTCTGTAATGCTGCTCTGACCGCGCTGGTATCGCGGATCGAGTCGGAGAGCAGGCCCGAAAGCCGATATCCTTTCCCGTACACAGAGATATCAAGGCTGTCGCTCCGGGTGGTGCTGTCGATCATCTGCTGCATCATGCCGTCGTAGAGGCCGTTCAGGAAGATGAGCGCGGCCAACGAGAACCCGATCATGAGCGTGACGATGACCGTGCGGGCGCGATGGCGCCAGAGGCTGCGCGTCGCGATGCGTAATACCAATGATGAGCGTATGTGTTCCATTATCCTCGTCCTTCTATTGCATCTATCGGCTTCATGCCGTTGACCTTGAGCACCGGGTAAAGAACGGAGAACAGGTTCGCCAGGAACACAGGGACGACGCCGATGAACAGGGCGTACCAGCTGAGCTCGGCCGGTATCGTCGCGTCCGTCATGCCGTACTGTTTATAGAGCTCCTCGGCCCCGGTGATCACCATCGGGTGTTCCATAAAATACCATGAAAGCCAGGAGCCCACCGCTCCGCCGATCAACACGCCGATGCCGCCGAGTATTGCTACTTCGGCCAGGAGCGTCAGGAACACGTACCGGGGGGAGGTGCCGAGCGCTTTCATGATGCCGATCTCGCGCGTGCGCTGGACGACGCTGATGAGCGTGAAGATCATGATGACAAAAAAGACGATGAGCACCAGGATCATGAACGTCAGCAGGCCGAAGGCGTTATCGAGCTTGATCGACTGCAGGACGTCCTTTGAGATCTCCTGCCAGGAGAGGACCTCATATTTTTTCAGGTCGAGGCGTGTGGCGATCCTTTGCGACAACAGGAGGGCGTTCTTGCGGTCCTTCGGCTGTACGATGATATGCGTGGCGATATTGTCCGCAAGGAACACGCTGTCCATGTAGTTCTTGTTCATGATGAGCGTGCGGCTATCGAACTCAAAGAGCTTGGTCTCGAAGATGCCGACCACGGTCAGCGAGTCCGCGGCCATGGAAAGGTCCACGGCATTGGAGACGAACACGACGCTATCCCCGAGCTTCACCCGTAGTTTTTTGGCGAGCTCAGAGCCGATGTAGGCCGCGTTCGTATCACTGTGCTGTAAGTACCGGCCTTCCTTGAGCGCGCGTTTCAGGCGTGAGACCTGCGCTTCCTGTTCCGGTTCGATGCCGATGAGCAGGCCGCCCGCGGAATCCTGTGCTCCGGAGAACAGACCGAACGTCTCGAACCTTGTTGCGGCCGTAGCGATGTCGGGGATATCCTTGAGCCCTGTCTTCACTTCACGGACATTGAAGATGAGATTGTCGTAGTTCGGATGTTCCTGGAACCCTTTGCCGTGTATCTGGATATAGCCGGAATAGATCTCGATGCTGTCGAAGAGCATCTTGTTATGTGCGCCGTCGTTCAGGGCTTGTGCCCAGAGCAGCGCGGTAGCACAGAGCGCGCTGAGCAGTACCGTCAGGATGCTGCGGCGGAGATTACGGATAATGTTGCGCCAAGCGAGTTTTAGTATCATGGCCTATCCTCGACCTCACCCACCGCCTTTGGCGGTTCCCCCTCTCCAAGCCCTTGAAGCATATCTTGAGCATAGTTCAAAGGGCTTGGAGAGGGACGGGGTGAGGTCTCTTACTTCGACATCCTCTTCAACGCCTCTAAACTGAACGTCCCGGTATCGACCGGCTCATTGAATGACATGTTCTTCACGATGATGACGGTCGTGTTCCCTTTTTTATCCTCGGTCTGCGGGAGCATGGTCCAGCGGGTCGGGAAATAGCGGTCGGGGAGTTTTGTGACGTTCTCGAACTTCATGATGCGGATGAGCGCGCCGTCCTCGTCATAGAATTCTTCCCGTACCGGGACGTACGTGTTCACGTCCACCCAGTAGATGATCTTGCCCCAGGTGACAGCGGCCTCGGGCTTGGGAATGAGCTGTATCTTGTAGTTCGGGGAGCCGGCCTCGAGCAGGGTCGCGGTATAGTCGTCGACGATAGAGCTTTCTTTGACGAGGTCGTCGTTGGTGAAGTCACTGCCCATCCAGGATTGCAGCATCATGGACGGCGGTATCTTGATAGTGCGTTCCACTTTCGGGACGTACTGCCACATCTCGTTATCGATGCGCAGGAACGTGGTGCCTTTATCGCGTTCAGGATACAGCACTTTAATGAAAGACTTTTTTGTGCCCTCAGACCAGCTTTGCATCTTCATGGTGCGCTGCCATCTCGGCGTTGAGACCTGCATCTCGAACTCGCCGTAGCTCGTTGTGCCGCGCATGAGGTCGTCGCTCTTTTGCAGGATGGTCTTCACGTCCTGTGCGCTGAAGAGCAGGGGAGCAGTAAGAACAAGGAATATGATGGTTAGTATAGAGCGCTTCATGTGTTCTGCTCCTTGGCTTTTGATGTTAAAAGATAGGGCTGCAGGTGCTATCCCCGATACAGCATTCTTTATTATTTTACCACTAATTTTTAATGAAGGAGATCATTCTTTCTCGGGACTTTTCGAGAGATCGCTCAATCTCGACCGTATCCGTTCAGCTTCTTTCAATAGTTCTTCAACGTCCAGCCATGTTCCGGCAGCGAACCGCATGCCCTCCTTGGTGAGGCTCTTGTACAATTTACCTTTCTTCAGGCGCCCGTCAGGATAGAACTCTGTCGCATGCCAGTCATCGTTCGGTGCAAGCGCTATGGCATCCTTACCTTCACCTATGGTCGCAGGTTCTTTCAGATGACAGGACCGAAGGGCGCCGTTCTCATAAAAAGATACCGAATGGCCGCCGGCAAGCGTGAGGAGCGTACCATGATGCTCGAACAGGCAGTCCTGTGCGAGCACGCAGCTCTTGATCTCTCCGTTCGGGTGGAATGAGACATGTTCATACTCATATGTTCTGTATGTATAGCCGGACTCACATCTGCTTGCTGCTATGACCGTGTTACTGCCGACGACGAGTGGTGTGTCTTCATGCAATGCGCCTCTTTTAATTTCCCCGTTCTCGTAAAAATAAAGGTCATAGGCATGCCCGTATCCGTCCCGCGGATCGATATCTCGCACAGAGCAGCCCTTATCGTCGAGCTGCGGTGCGAAGGTGATGGTGTTCGGGCCTATCCGCAACGTGACATTTTCATGCAGGTCGCCTTCCAATAGCGCACCATTCTTGGAAAAGGTGGCCCCTCTATCATCGGAGGTGCTCATATCAAACGGGATCGACCTCCCTCCGATAAGGAGCACGGTCCTGCCTTTGAAAGCACCTGTTTCTATATCTCCTTCAGGAGTGAAGCGTATCTCGCTCTTGGCGGCGAACAAGATCTCGTACCGGCCCACAGTGAGCAGTGTGTCACTCTTTAAGATGCCATATTTCACCATGCCGTTCTCATGGAACGTAAGGTCGGGTGTATAGTAGTCGTTGCTCCAGTACTTTCTGACGAAGGCCACAGATTTTCCTTGTACAGGAAGCGTGGCCGTATACGCCAACGATACGGCAGCTATTCTTTTGCTTTTGTTATATATCTGTACCCTGCTGTTCGCTCTGGCCAGGACCACTTCTTCGCCCGTCGGTATGTCCGAGTCCATGACGGCAAAGGGGATGAATACGTCAAGTAACTCATAGAGCATGCCTTTTCTTCGTTCTGTTCTTTTGATGCGGAACGCCGTATGACGGGATAGTTTTAGCTCTTCATCCAGGTTCAGTTCTCCGACTTCATTAAATGCGAGAAGGGTTCCCTTCTTGACGGGGATACGATGGTCTCCGACCTGAAAAAGAGAGTTCATGCCCAGCCAGCCCCGGGCTACCGCTCCGTTCGAATGAAAAGAAAGCGTTGTGTATGTTCCTGATAGTTCACCAAATGTGGTCCAGCGGTCTCCGACCTTTGCGGATACAGGTTCGTAGAATGTGATCGAACTGATGGTGAAGTTTTCATGAAAAACGACATCTACCGGTCCCGTGCCGTGAAAATTGTTCATACCGACGACCAAGTCCTGCTCGGTATCGATCTTCAGGACCGTGTAGCCGCTGTGATCCTGCCCTCCGGTGATGGACCCTTTCTTGTCGAAATGCAGGCGTGAGCCCGGCAGTGCGTTGAACGTTCGTTCCCCGAGCGATAGTCGTGCGGGAGCGCTGAGATTGCCGACCTCGATATTCCCGTTCTCGTGAAGGACGATAGTATTGTTTTGGCTATCTGCGAACGTATGTGTTGTGCCTTTGATGGTGATGTTCAGTGGGACTGGGGAATAGATGATGGTCGGCAGTCTGTTCTTGTTGAACCAGATAACGGAACCTTCGGGGAGCAGCACGGGAGAATCGTTGATCATCATGGTGAGCGGTTCGGTCAAAAGTGTGTAACGGAGTTCTTTCCAAGAACGGACGGAAAGAAAGCGCCCTTGCGGGTCGGACACGATCGTTTCGGGGTTATGGGCATAGATCGTAGTCCATCCTAGGTCGATCGTTTCTGAGAAATTCTCTACGACATGTTTTTTTGCGGGGCCATGGGCGCGAAGATATCTTCGATGCTGTGCTACGACGATATCAAATATTGACGGTCCGCGCTCTGCGATGATCTTTGTGTGCAATGGCCGTGCTGCGAGAACATGTCCTTTGTATCCCATATTCACAGGCTAGGGTATGTGTCAAATATCGGTAATATTTTACATGCCCAGGGAAGGCGGAAGTTCCTTGCCGGCGCGATCGAACAATAGAACAGTGCCCTTTTCGCGGGGACGCCCGTTGATGAGCGTGTGTTCCGAGAGGATCACGCTCATGAGCCTGCCGTCGGGATAGAACCCAACGATGCTGAGTTTCGGGATGAGCGTACGTGCTTTGCCGATATAGAGCCAGGAACCGTCCCTGAGCCGGCCTGCGGCGACTGTACCGTTGTTGCGGAGGAACAGGTCATATCGTTCGGACGGGAGCTGATGCGTGAACGCGACCGATTCCCCTTTGATCGTGAACTCGGCACCGGTGTGTTCCATTATCCTGAAAGCGCGAACATATCGACCGTTCAGAACGGAAAGGGTCGAACCTTTCTGGGCCATGGCATAGTGTTCTCTGAATTTGATAAGGGTGTTGCTCGATAACGGCGTTCTCTCCCACAAGATGTTCTCTTTATCGTCGAAGTAAATGGTGCTCTCGGGCTCGAAGATGACGATGTTCTCTCCGAGACGGACCGCGGAGGTGTCGGCGGTCAATCCGTAGCTGATCGTTCCGTCCGGCGCGAGCCCGAGCTCAAAGAACGAGAACAGACGGTCACGCATCATGAGCCTGTTCCCGTTACGGAACAGGAGGATCTCGATCTTCTTGTGGCGGTCCAGCACAACGGCATCCCCCGGGGCAAGAGTGATGTGTCGTCGACCGATAAGGACCTCTTTCGGTGCTGAGAGGATGAATATGGAGAACATGTTCTTGTATTGCGGGGTCAGTTTCCCTTTCGGGGTATAGCACAGGGTCGAGCCGGGGCGTATCGGGAGTTCATGTTCGCCGAGCTTCACGGTGAGCGGGATGTTCGTCTCGCCGCACTTGATGTTCCCGTTCGGATGGTACTTCTTGGCGTCCAGGTACGGTTTGCTCTGTTCCGGGGCCAGTGAGATGAGCTTGGCAAGAAATCTGTTCGTTACCGTTATCATATGGTCTTTGCCCCGATGATCGGTTCGCCGTTCTCCGTGAATTCCACACGAGTGCCGGCTCGGACCATTTCTCCGTTGATCTCGGTCTTTTTGGCCAGGATGATGCTCTTGATATTGCCGTTCGGGTAGAAATAGGTGCGCGGGAATGACGGTTTGACAGGGAAAAGTTCCACGCCTGCGGCGTAATAGAACTTCTCGCCGATCTTCACCTTCGGGGGCTCATGACGATGTTTTTTATAAGAGTAGTCCTTCATAAGGATGCCGCTCGTGATATTTCCGTCCTCGTCCATTTCTATGTCGTATGTATGTGTCTTCTGTCCGTCGATGACGGTATCTCTGTACGTGACGTCATTTCGGCATACTTGTCTGCCGAAACAGAGCTCGTTCGGGCCAAGGTCCAGGCTCAGGAAATTGTGCAGATCAAGGCCGGTAAGTACTCCTTGGGGGGAGAATCGTACGCCCATTTTGTCAGGCCGATATTCATACCCATATTTTCCGAGGGAGAGGCTGCGGTTGTTCCTGCCCAATACGCCTGTATGCAGGGTTTGGTCAGGATGGAAGGTGACGTCCTCTTTATCGCTGAATAGGAGCATCTGATCCCCGACAGGGATCGGGCTCGTGCAGCGGACCCGTCCGCGCATGATGTTCTGGTTCGGATGGAAGTACAGGTCGTGCTCATTCTCTTTGCTGCGCTTTTTGAAGCCAATGATATTCCCCGCTATCTTGAGAAAGTGTTCCCCGAGCATGCATACTCCGTATATCGCATGGTCCGGATAGAACGCTATGGGGGAGCACGGTCTGGTAAGTATCGTATGTGCGCCGGCCCGTACGGTCATGTTGTTGTCCGTGATGCAGTAGTCCGGTTCGATGTTCTCGTCCTTATCGAAGAATATTCGATAGCCCTGTCGAAAGGTGATGTTGTTCTGGCCGAGCTTGAAGGTGGTAGGCTCCCCGAGGAAGCCGCAATAAATGGTCTGCTCAGGATGGAACTGCAGGAACCCGAAGGTCTCGGAATGCGGTTTATGGAACAGGATGCGCGTGCCTTTGAACCTCGTTTCGAGCGGGGTCTTGTGGATCAGGATCGCGGACGGCTTGTGTGTGTTCTTGTCGAAAAGGACGGTGTTCTCTTTTGTAAGGTTGAATACGTGCCTGCCTACAGGGAGCTCAATATTCATATGCAGCTTGATCTCATAATTATTGTGCAGATAGCTTGTACCGATGGTCGCCACGAGTTCGTTCGAAGCATTGAAATAGTCCCGTGTCCCTGGCTTTAGCGTGATCAGCTCGGTGCCGAGGGAAATAACGGCCGGCCGGGCAACGGTCTTGTCTTTTTCGGGTATCTGTTCTGTTCTGTTCGCGACGACCTTGTTCTGCATGGACGACGTTCCTTTCCTTATATCCGTGCTCATTAAGCGCGGTCTTTACAGCTGTTTTGATATCGGAACATTGTTAATAACGTCCCACGTTCTGGTACAATATACGCAGGGGAAAACATATGGCCAAAGCCTCAAAAAATGACGCACAAGAACTCGCCCGCTTAAGCTCGGATTGTTCGTTCTTGCTCACGCATCTTATCCGGCAGAACGTCCAGGAAGGGAAGAAGCAGGAGAACCCGCGCGCGGTACTGCTCAAGATCCTGAAGCCGGGCAGCAAGCAAAAGCCAACGCTCAAGGCCGGGGTGGCCGGATGGTATGCCACGTGCGCGACGCCGCCGGATTATTTCACGGTGAGCACGCGCAAATGGGAAAAGAGCCGGCCGGAGAACGCGGTGTGTTTCACGGAGAGTACGCTCGCGGGGTTGAAGGCGCACAGGCATGTGTTCGATGCGCGCTATGGTCTGGCTTTTGATCGTGAGTTCCTGTTCGAGAAAGGCGCGAACCCGTGCCTTAATATCCGCGCGGAATTATTAAAAGAAGAAGTGACGGTACAGTCTGACCACCGCAAGAAGCATCTATATAATTTCATCCCGGCACCACTGCATCCTTACATTAACGTCATTAACGAAGCATTCGATGCCACGCACGAGCGCGAGTGGCGGTTCATCGGCGACCTGACGTTCAATATGGCCGACCTGCTCTTTATCTTCTGCCCGGAATCGGATTTTCACCTCTTCGCGCATCTGCAGAAGAACGGGAAGCCGGTGCTTTTTGATCTGGATTGGTTGGATAGGGTGTGACAGACATGTACTGTTTTTGTGTTTGGCGGATAATGATTCTATGTCCTAACCTCGTAACGAATGGAATAGCTAAGATTTGAAGTATTAGGGTAAGTTTGACATCAGGAAAAATAGCTCATTTTATGGTGGCTATTCATCGAAATACAAAGTAGATTTATAACTGCCGTTTTCTTCATAAAAAACGATTTTATAATCTGTCATATAATAATCTGTGCTGTTCCACACTTTTTTGTAGCGACGATATAGTATGCTAGCAATCTTTCCAGTCTTATAGTAGCAATAAGAAATTGGGAAATTACCCTTACTGTCCTTTATAGACATTGACTCTAGTGCTAAATTTTCTGGCTCCCAAAGATAGTAAGAATATACTTTAATATCTTTATAGGTTTCAACTGTTTTTTTATGTGGCCCAAAAACAAACTCTATTGGGATAGCAAGGGCGAGAGTGATAATAGGGCATAATATAATTCCCAGAACAATCGAGAATATAAGTTGAGGCCTTTTATTCTTTTTTGATTTATTGTTTTTAATATTTGCTTGATATTCCTTGTGGCTAATAATACTAGTGATAAGTATCGATATAAAAAATGCCAGATACAGCTGAATATTGTCTTCCATGTTTTCTCCAGGTTGTTTTCTGTTTTTGTTGTGTATTCTTTGATGTTTATGGATTATACCACCCATAAAGGTTTTTCATGTTATCTAAAATCCTATTATCAATTACACCTAGCGTGTGGTGCGGATGGGCAAGGGAGACCGTATGTAGATAGATGTATTTACAGAAGAGTGGTGGACTTATGCTGTTTGGCCTGGACGGACAAAAGATAGTTAGGGTTGTTTTTTGGAATCCATTAATAATGAAAAAATATTACCAATAATGTTCAAAATAAGTATTGCCAAAAGCCAACGATCTCGAACCTTTGTCATAGCTCTGTAGTTTAGACTTAATTTATTCTTCTGTTTTTTTAATTCTTCGGTTTTATCATTTATTTTATTAATGTATTTTGCTAGCAATAGTTGCAATTTGATAAGGTCGTTATTAACCTTCATCTCTTCATAAATATTATTTGTACTTCCAGACGATTTATGAACCGTGGGAATTGCATTTGTTAATAAGTATTTTGAGTTATTTTTTAATTCTTCATATTTTATCGGATTTACTGCCTTCATAAGGTTCATTTGAACGATATAGTTTATATATTTTGAATGTTCATTTAATGCCCAGTATGAAATGTTGTTTTTTTCGCTTATTGTATTGTCTATTTCGTCTATTTTGTCTTTGGTTTCATTAATAATATTAGAATTAATATTTAAACATATTACTATTATTCCAGATAAACACAGGCAGAATAAAGAGAATTTATTTAAATATTTATTAAAAATTGTTGTATTCATTTGTTGATGAAATAGATTATAACGTTTTTTTAAGCTTATTTCTTGGCAAGTATTCAAAAAAACAATCAGTACCGTTGAGGTGATTGTGCTTGCTTCCTATAAAAAGAGGGATATGGGCCTGGCGGAGTTGTATGAGGTATCCACAAAACGTTTAAATGAAAAAGTGAGATATTCAGCACTTCCCTGCAGACTTCATGTTCCCTTTGACTGAAAAAGAAAAGCAGGAGGTGGTCACAATTTGTGACCACTTTACTTTGTGAATACCAAAATACGATCTTAAATTGGCATGAAAAATGCACAATGTGTTCATGAAAGGATGTGCTACATGAATGCAGTGGTGCCACAAGAGATGATAGAAAAGAGAATATATATGCTCCGGGGCAAAAAGGTCATGCTGGATCGGGACCTGGCGGAGTTATATGGGGTTGAGACCCGGGTATTGAATCAGGCGGTGCGAAGAAATAGCAAACGCTTCCCTCTGGATTTTATGTTCATTCTCACTCGTGATGAGATCAAGAGGTTATCACAATTTGTGATAACCTCTTCTTTCAAGTTTTCTCCTAACGTACAAGCGTTCACGGAGCAAGGCATTGCGATGCTCTCGGGAATATTACACAGCGATAGAGCTATCCAGGTGAATATTCAGGTCATGCGGTCGTTCATACGCCTTCGCGAAATGCTCATGTCACATAAGGACTTGAAAGAAAAGTTAGAGGCCATGGAACAAAAATACGACCACCAGTTCCGCATCGTCTTCGACGCCATCAAGCAGCTGCTCGAACCTCCCGCGTCAAGCACAAAGAAGAAATACGGCTTTCTTGCCGATCGTCCCTGAATAAAAATAATTCAAGAGTCCCTTGCCGGTATGCTATGCTATCCCTGAAAGGAAGGTACACACTATGGCAAAAGCAAAGAAGGCGGTCAAAAAAGCGGCGAAGAAGTCAGTGAGAAAGTTCTCGAAGGGTGAAGCGTTCAAGTTCGGCTGGGAGACAGTGAAAAAGAATTTCTGGTTCTTCTCTGGGACGACATTGCTTGGATTCGCAATTATGGACATATTCTCGAGCTTTGGTGGTAAAACATGCTCATTATCGTCCGTACCCTTTATGTTTATTAATTTTTTTGTTGTGACCCCTTTTATAACGCTAGGTTTCTTAAAAATTGCAATAAAAACATTAAATAAACAAAAAGCAAAGGTTGTTGATTTATTCTCTGAAGCAGCTAATATTTGGAAGTATGCAGTTTTGCAATTTCTTTGGTTGTGTGTTTTGTCATTGGTTATATTGTTTGTTGCTTTTCTTACAATGCTTGGGGTGCGGCTAAGCGAATCTTCCCCTCTAATTTTAATGATTTTGTTAATTTTATTCGGCGTATTGAATGTATGGCTTTGTGTGAGATTAATGTTTACTATAAATATTATTGTCGATAAAAAAAATGGCCCAATTTCGGCTTTGAAAAAAAGCTGGGCTATTACGAAAGGCTTTGCCTGGCAACTTTTCTTATTTAATATCCTGTCTGCTCTCTTGCTTGTTGCTGGAGTGGTATTACTGTTTGTCGGTTTTTTGGTGGCATGGCCGTTGGTTATCCTTGCGAACATGTACGTGTACAAGAAGTTGATGAAATAGTTCTGTCCGCCTAGTTCATTTTGCGACGAAAGCCCTCCTCTGCCCGGGGAGGGCTTTTTATCGCCCTTCATGAACATTGGTATATAGATATCAAAAAAGTGGTATGACATGGATATAGGGGGCTCTATACATGTCTATCGACGGCCTTTCTGTGAATGCGCGCGGCATCGGTCCATTATCGAACGATGATGAGCGTATCGATGTGACCGCTCCGTTCACAACGGAGCAGGGGTATATCATTGTCAGCGAGGTTCGGCTCACGAGGCGTGAATTGCGGCAGATCGTTACGGTGCTGCAGTCATTGAACGCCCGGTTCCCGACGTTCGACCGCTGTAAACGGTTGAACATCAAGAGCACCGGTGGGGGAGGTATGCATTATCTGGACGGGACGATCACTCTGGACGTGAAGGTCCCTTTCGATATACGGAACGAACGAGAGTCGATCATCCATGAATATATACATCATATCCTGAAGAGCGATACGTCCCTTATGAAGGACGTGCGGTTGAAGCGCATGTTCCTGGCCTCGTTGTATTGTCCGGGCGCGGACGGCAAGAACATGCTTGCAGAAAGATATGACGAATCTAACTTTATCCCGGGCATCCCTGAGAACGAAGGTCATCCCTTTGCGAACCCGTCAGAGTTCTTTGTCGGGGCCATGCACAGAATGATCCAGGACAGCAGCTCATATCATGTGACAGGAAGGACCCCGGAGGAACAGCGGCTGGACCTGTCCGTTCTTGAGTTCATGGGCGAACATCATCTGGGAGTGATAAGCGACGATATTAAAACGGTCCCCTATACCGATGATGAGCTGGCCGAGATCATATGTGCACTGTCCCGGACGATCATTTCACACACATATACGGAACCTTCCCGCGGCATGTTCCTGACGGCCATGGAGGGTGCGTTATCGTGCCTTGATGCGCTGGATCCGCAGTCCATGTCCCCTCAGGTCAGACGTGCCTTGGTCAGAGCGGTCTTTTCTGTTTGTGCCTCCGGCAATATCGTGCTTGATGAGATACCTGAGCGGGCTCCGGTATGGGAATTCCTCTCTGCCTGTGGATATGACGGGCTCAATGAACGGGAGATCGCCCGGATCCGGCATCTGTTAGTTATCGAACCCTCCTGAGGAACGGACATGCAAGTTCTTCGCTCTTTTTCACGATAATACAAGTGAATATGGGGGATACATAGGTAAGGGAGTGTTGTATGTATCGCCTGTATATGAAGAACCTGGCCGATGAGAACAACGGCATCATTGATTTCAAGCGTTCCAAGCCCGTTCCGTACGAACTTTCCGACATACCTCTCGAGTCCTCGTCGGTCATTCCGCCCGCGTTCCAGTTCACCGTACCGCGTATAGGACAGATGCTGTATCGCGGCACGACATCGGTCGTCGTCGGTTCCATGTCCCTGTTCCAGCGCACCCATGTTCTCGTACCTTTCCGCGAGCAAGAGGTATACACTGCGTCGGTGTTCACGGAACAGCCGGGTGAGGAGCCTGTGAAAGCCGCGTACCGGTTCGTTTCGGGGAAAGATATCATCGCTTCGAAAGAACAGCGCTCAGTGAAAGATGCTGAAAAGGTGCAGGCGCGGGTGGACACGAACGTTCTCGATCAATGGCTGCCGGACATACATATCCCGAAGCAAGGGCACGCATATGCCTCTTCCATTCTTCAGGTCTTGCACAGCACTGAAGATATGGCCGAGGAGCTGCCGTTGGACGGTGAAGATGTTGCCACAGAGATACGCATTGAGACCCGGGATGTAAAACATCCTTCAGGGGAACGCGTTCTTGAGCCGGACCCGGTAGCGGTCAAGATAAAGAATAACGCTGTGAAGGAGATAGGTTTGTTCGCCGGGGGAAAAGGGCGGGTGGAGGAATTCTCGGTCGCTTCCGTGGCCAAAGATGTCCCGAAGGTGAGCGGCGGTGTCCTGAAAAGAACAAAAGAGGACACTATGCGTTTCATTACGGCAGAACGGGAGGCCGTGGTGGCGGATATCGTGACGGAGCTTTCCCGTCCGGAGATCATGCAGTTGATAGCGCCGTTCTTCAAACGTCCGAACGATCGTCCGGGCAGTGATGATGTTCTGGTCCGGGGTGTGGATCTCGATGATCGGACACGTATTGATAGCGGTATCGATGAGGTGAACAACAGCGGTGATCAGCAAAATAACGGAACAGGAGGGGACTTATGAGCATCGATATGTGCAGCGTCGCCAGGGTGAACCCTATGCCGAAGGTCGTGTCCAAGCATATCGCCCAGGGGAACGGGCAGAACGTTCCCAAGAGCATGACATCGAAGAATACCGTGGACGGAGATAAGAAAAAGGCATAGGAAGATCGGACCTATGACCGTAAAAAAAGGGACCATTCCTCAAGGTGTGGCCCCTTTTTTATGCCCGACATGCATTATTTCAATGCTTTCTTCGCGATATCTTTTCTGAACTGCATGCCTTCGAACTGTACCTTTGAGACGGCCCCGTAGACTTTTTTCACGGCTTTTTTGAGGTCCGAATCAAGCGCGGTGATGCCGAGCACGCGGCCGCCGGACGTGCGGACCACGCCGTTATCCAGTGTCGTTCCCGCGTGGAACGCCATGACATCCGTCGTGTCCATGAAGTTCTCAAGACCGGTGATCTCCTGCCCTTTTTTGTACGTTCCCGGATACCCTTCCGCAGCGAGCACCACGCATACGGCGGCGTCCTGTTTCCAGACCGGCTGTACGGACGGGAGCGTGCCATCGCAGCAGGCGAGCATGATCTCCACAAGATCGGAATCGAGGCGTGGGATGATGACCTGTGTCTCGGGGTCGCCGAACCTGCAGTTGAACTCAATGACCTTCGGGCCGTCCTTGGTGATCATGAGCCCGGCGTAGAGCACGCCTTTATACGGAGCGCCTTCTTTGGCCATCCCGTCCACCATCGGGCGCAAGATATCTTTCATGATCTCATCCTGCATGGCGGCCGTTATGATAGGCGCCGGGCTATAGGTCCCCATGCCGCCGGTGTTCGGTCCCTTGTCCTCATCAAAGATACGCTTGTGGTCCTGCGCGGAGGGCATGACGAGGATGTTCGAGCCGTCCACGAACGCGAGCACGGACGCTTCTTCACCGACAAGACATTCCTCGATGACGACGGTGGCGCCGGCCTCGCCGAACACTTTATCGTTCATGGCCGCTTCAACGGCCTTTTTCGCTTCAACGAGCGAGGTGGCCACGGTCACGCCTTTGCCGGCCGCGAGCCCGTCGGCCTTGATGACGACCGGGAAGCGCGACATGAAGATATGCTCCATCGCTTTCTTCGCTTCCTTGAAGACCTCATATTTGGCCGTCGGTATCTTGTATTTTTTCATGATCTTCTTCGCAAAGGCCTTGCTGCCCTCGAGTTGTGCCGCTGCTTTGGAGGGGCCGAATATCTTGAGCCCTGCTTTTTCGAAAGCGTCGACGATCCCGAGCGTGAGCGGGGCCTCGGGGCCGACCACGGTGAGGTCGATAGTGTTGTCCTTGGCGAACTGCAGTAGAGCAGGGATATCTTCCGTGTTGAGCGCCACGCATTCGGCTATGGGCGCGATGCCGGCATTGCCCGGCGCGCAGAATATTTTCTCGACCTTCGGGCTCTGTTTGAACTTCCAGATAAGGGTGTGTTCTCTGCCGCCGCCGCCGATGACCAATAGCTTCATGATGGACCTCCGCTGATGATGTGTTGAACGGATTATACCATCGTAAAAGACCTGCGGGCAAAAGGTGCTTAAAAATGTACGTATAAAAAGATCGGAAAGTGGGCATGAATGAGGTGTGAGCAGGGCAGATATACAAGGGAGTTGAGCTATATGGAAGAACATACAGAAGCACAATCGGTACTGGAAAAGCTGATCTCCGAAGATCTGCCGAAGCTCGATGTAAAGGTCAAGAAACTTCAATATAAGATGGACTTCGGTACGACCGAGGTCGTCGTTAAAATGGGATTGAATTGAACCCTGGAGCTGCTGGGGGTAGCTCTAGGGCGACCAATCCCGTATCTATATACAAAAGCAATCGAGGCGTGCCCACAGGGCCGCAATAAGGGATAAGGAAGCAGGGGCCGTTGTACAAAAGAAGATATACAAAAGCAATCGAGGCGTGGGGATAGAGAGACAGGAGCGATCCTGTCTTTTTATTTTGTAGTACCGCTCGTTTTATTGAGTATCGCTGTAGCTGTGAGTTCATCCGATATTCCTTACGATAGGTATAGGGGGAATGTAAATACCAAGGTGGGATACGTACGACATGTTTGAAAAAATAATAGACCTTCAAGAGCATAAGTATGTTTTTTCAGGGAAGGACTATGCCGTTCATGAAGAAAAGAGCAGGAACGTGTATGCCTTTTTACGCGAGCTCTTCGGCTGTGAGGCCAGTATCCCTGTTGTCGGTGTCGATGTGTCCGACCTTTTTCAAAGCATTTATTTTGAGACCCTCTTAGTGTTGATGCTTTGCACTAATTATACTCGCATGGATATGGTCCCCCCGATAGTCCTGGTCGGCTTTATCCTGATCACGACCGGACTTACTTATAAGAGCCTGGATAATCATTATAATAACGGGTCTTATAAGCATATTACAAAGAAGGTCTTTGTTTCGCCTGTGAATAAGGATTTTGAAGGGACATTAGTGCACGAATCCGTACACTTTCTATCCGCACAGGGTGTTATTCATTGTTCAGCGAGCCGTTATCTGTCCCGTGCGCTCGAACTATATTATCGCCGACGCTATCACCCGGAAGAAACGAGCACCTTCGGTATTTTCTACAGTAAAAAAGCATATGAATTAGGGAGAGCATATCATGTGCAGGATGCTGCTGTAGATAAAAAAGAAAAGATCAATGCGTGTATCGAGAAGATCAATGCAATGAACGGGAGCAGGGACAAGAACTTATTTTCTTTAAGGGACGATTATGCGCTAGGGATGTTCGTTTTCGGTATCATTGATGCTATGATCGCGGACAATACTGACACGCAGGGGATCATCTTGTTCATCAGAAAACTCGCTTCAGGGGGCATCCTGGAAAAGCTCCAGTAAAAGACACTCCGTTCTTTTTTTATGTTCTCTCTGATATACTGCTCGGAAATTTTAGCGATATCCGTTACAGAAATACGACATAGGCACGAAACACAGGAACAGGAGCAGGAACATGCAGAACAAGATCATTGCCTTCGCGGCACAGAACATCCCTGTACAGTCCGCTTCCATAGAAGAGCATTATGACAGGGCGCATTTGGAGCGCGTCTTGCACGCGAACTACGCCGTTGAAGATCACGAGCATTTCTATAAGGTGCTCGAGCTTATTGATGAAAAAAGGCACGGCGCGATACTTACCGTGCAGGATATGGGACGTCTCGTTGTTCCGGTCGTTGAACTTTTGAGCAAGAGCCATAGGATAGACCCGAACCAGATCAATCATACGTTCCATTATCTGTTGAGCGAAGGGGCTCCGGAACATGTCCTCAGAAAGGTCGAGCAGTTCGTGCTGCTCCGCAACTATCGGCTGCGTGTCCGCGGTCATCTCCCCGAGTGACGGGCGTCACTTCTGCATCAGGCTGAAATAACCCTGCCTCGGCTTACGACATATCCTTGTGCGTTGTCTTGATGAACAATAGATACTGTCCGTCCGTTTTGCGGATGAAGGAGAAATGACCATGGAAAAAAAGATGATATCCGGGGTATGGGATGAGTTCTGCGCGCTCGTCGATCGTTCGGCGACGAAATGCGATTTCAGGCGTGCGCTCAACGCGTTACTCTTAAAACGGGCAGGGCCTTTGACCGTGGAGGAGTGCCGGGCGCTTATGTCGATGGCCAGCACGGTTCCGATGGACAAGAGATTTCTCTTTAGAGATGCTTTTCTTCTTTTAAAAAAGAATGGATTGCTCCCGCACCTCAACGACATCAGGATAATGATCAATTGAGCGGGTTTGGACTGTGTAAAAGGATCGGGACCATGTACAACAAAAAAACGATAGCCGGTCTATTCGGCGCTCTTTCTTCAACGGATGTCGTAGAGAGATTATGCGAGATGGTCCGTTCGCTCCATCGCTCGGATCTGGCTGTGAAGCTGGCATCGAGCAGGGCCAGTACTTCCGCGGACCGTGCGGCGTTCAGGGTCATGGTCTCTGAGACCTTGAAGCAACACGACTTTATATTGCCGGTATCCGTCTATCGTGAATTGCTTGAGCGGTCGCTTGCGTTCCCGGAATATGACCGGGCTTATTTCGCGGAACTGTTCTCAATGATCAAGAAGAACGGCCTTGTCCAGGATGAAGGACCGGACAGTTCCTGTGCTATGTGAGCGAGATACGTGTGGGGCGGCGGTCCAGTATCTCAATATGACGGTCATTTCACGGAAACAAAAGGATTATCCCGCACATAGAACCGCAGCATGTCATCCTTGCCTGCTGAGATGCCGATGCGCTTGCTGCGAACGACCGTGACCGGCGGGCCTTTCTTCTCCTCGAATATATTGAGCGTACCGTCAATGAGGTCCATTCCGTTCTGTTTGCCGGTGATGCCAAAAGCCTGTGTGAGCTTTGCCGGGCCATTGGTCAAAAGGTAGATGTCCTTCTTGTTCCGTTTCTTTTTCATGAGCTCGATGCCGGTGAGCGGTTCCACGGCGCGGATGAGCACGGCGCCGGCCGTTCCATCAATTTCGGTCACCACGTTCAGGCACCAGTGCATGCCGTACGTGAAGTAGACATAGGCGTATCCCGGCGGGCCGAACATCGGCGCATTGCGGGGGGTCTTCCCTTTATAGGAATGTGAGGCAGGGTCGTGTTCATGATAGGCCTCGGTCTCCACGATACGCCCGGAGAGGATGCCTTTGCTCGTCTTGAAGACCAGGATCTTTCCGAGCAGGTCCTTGGCCACCAGTTCGGTCGTGCGCGCAAAGAACGGGCGGCTGAGCTTGTTCATTGCATGGCCTGTACCGCGGGCAGGCTGAGACCCATGACCAGGCTTCCGATCTGCGGGATACGCTGTTCGATGGTCGGTCGCGTCCATTCGATGACGCGTGATTCCTGGAGCGCGGTGTACATGTCTATCGGGAGGGAGGGCGTACATACCAGAGGTACAAAGATGATCGAGGCAAAGATCGAGCCTTTGACCGCGCCCAAGATACCGCCTCCCAGGATGTCGAACCCGGGAGGGAACGCGGATGCAGCGAGCTTGTGTATGATCGCGCCGATCAGTGCTCCGACCGCATAAATGGTGATACCGGTGAGACCGTAGCTGCATATCTGAGCGAGCACAGGAGGCAATTTGAGTGTTTCCAAGAAGAGCTCTATACCGATAGTGCCGTAGCGCCAGGAACCGAATATCGCGATAATGAGCGAGATGATGTCGAACACGGAGGCGATCAGCCCTCGACGCATCCCGTTGAACACAGTGACGCCGATGATGATGATGATGATGGTGTCTATCCAGTTCACGAAGACCCCCTTAAAGCAGTTCAGCCCGCTTGTGCCGGTCCGGGGCCTTCCCGGGCTGGCTTGAAACAGGGGCCCTTACTTTTTCATCGATGCTTTGAACTGTTGCAGAGCCTTTTTGACCGTGCTGTCCTTCAAGGCGACCATTTGTGCCGCAAGAATGGCCGCGTTCTTTGCGCCGTTTATGGCCACCGTTGCTACGGGGACGCCCGCAGGCATTTGAACGATGGAGAGCAATGAGTCCATGCCTCCCAGGTCCGAGGTCTTGATCGGCACTCCGATGACCGGGACGATGGTGTGGCCGGCGATAACGCCCGGCAGATGCGCGGCCTTGCCTGCTCCAGCGATGATGACGTCATATGTTCCTTCGGCCGTTGATGCGATCGAGCCGACCTTTTCAGGATTGCGGTGCGCCGACGCGACGACCATCTCGGACGGTATGTTGAACTCTTTTAATTGCTGTTCGGCTTGTGCCATCACTTCTTTATCCGACTCACTGCCCATGATAATAAGGATCATCTCAGACCTCCTGTAGGTGTGCGTATTATATCGGGTAATGGGATGGGGGGGAAGGAGCAGGGCGAGAACGATACCTGGAGCGTGTGGGCCATGGGAGGTGCATTATCACGACCATTCCTTGTTCGTGAAGGACAGTTATCTGGTGTACCCTTCGATCAAAAGGTCAGTCCCGACGTATTGAACGGTACAGCCCTTTAATCTCAGTGCATCGTTCAGTTTTGCCGGTCCGATGCCGGCGACAGAAGGACGTGCTTCGCGGCCCCCGATGATGAGCGGTGCCATGAAATAGTACAGCTTATCCACTGCCCCTGCTTCCAGCGCAGATGCCGCGATCTCTCCTCCGCCTTCGATCAGGAGGCTCGTGATCTCCCGTTCGCCGAGATACGCTATCGCGTAATTCATGTCGATATGTCCGTGCTTATCCTTGGGGCAGACATGGACCTCCACGCCGTGATGTTCGAACTGGGCGATGGAGGCCGCGGAGGCTTTTGCTGTAGTCAGTATGAGCGTTGAGCCTTTGCCCCGGGTCCGTACGATGCGGGCCTTGAGAGGTGTCCGCAGTGCTGAATCAAAGATGACGCGCAGAGGTTGTGCATACCCTTTGGGCCGAGGAACGCGGACGAGCAGCTCAGGATCATCTTCAATGACCGTGTTCACACCCACGGCGATCGCGTCGGACTCACAACGCAGCATCTGCACGAACTGACGGGCCTCAGGGCCGGTGATCCATTTGCTTTCGCCGGTCCGGGTCGCGATACGCCCATCCAGTGATGCTGCCAGTTTGAGCGAGACGAAGGGGGTCTTGTCGAGGTGGAACGCGATGAACTTTTCATTGAGCTGTTCGGCTTCTTTTTGCAGGATGCCGCGGGTGACAGCGATGCCTGCTTTCTTCAGTGTTCTTTCGCTGTTGCCGCAGGCGACGAGAGGGTTCGGGTCTTTATGCGAGAAGACCACTCGTGCGATGCCGGCCTTGATGATCGCATCGGTGCAGGGCGGGGTATTCCCGTGATGACAGCAGGGTTCAAGGTTCACATAGAGCGTCGCTCCTGCGGCATTCGCCCCTGCGTCTTTCAGTGCGTTGACCTCTGCATGCGGAAGGCCGATGCCTTCATGTGCGCCTCGGCCGATGATCCGGTCGTCCTTGACGATGACACATCCGACCATTGGGTTAGGGAACGTCCGTCCGCGGAACGGCGCCGCGAGCGTCAGACATTCTCGCAGATATTGCTCATCGAGCTTTTTTTGGTTTCTTTTCATAGGAAGAGAACACTTTCTTGAAGTCCCTGATGACCTTGGCGGGACTTTTTGCTTTATATATGAAGGACCCGGCGACGAGGATGTTGGCCCCGGCATCCAGCACTTCTTTGGCGGTCTCCAGATTGATGCCCCCGTCCACCTGGATATCGATGTTCAGCTTTTTTTCCGTGATGAGCGCCCGAAGCTCCTTGATCTTCGGCACCACACTGCGTATGAACGATTGTCCGCCGAATCCCGGGTTCACGGTCATGAGCAGGACCATCGAGACCATGGGCAGGATGTCGCTGATGAGCGAGAGCGGGGTCGCGGGGTTGATCGCTATCGCAGGTTTGACCTTGTGGCTTTTCAGGAATTTCAGTGTCGTGTACACATCATCGCAGACCTCGGCATGGAAGGAAATGATAGTGGCCCCGGCCTTCACGAACGCGGGGATATATTTCTCGGGCTGTTCGATCATAAGATGGACATCCAGAGGGAGTTTCGTGTGTTTTTTGATGCTCTCGACGACGACCGGGCCGATCGTGAGGTTCGGTACGAAGTGTCCGTCCATGACGTCCACATGGAGCAGGTCGCACCCTGCCTTTTCGACGAGCGCTATATCCTCTCCCAGTTTCGAGAAATCCGCGGAAAGTATTGATGGGGCCAGCTGTATCTTCATAGGGATGTCCTTTTTCGGCCGATCCGTGCTCATTGGCCGTTGGCTTTTTGTTCCTCTTCTTTCGCTTTTTCGTCCTGCAGTTCCACGAACGACTGTTTGAGCGCAAGTTCATCATTATAATAGACCTCGATGAGCGCGGTCTCTTCGGAGACGAGCTGTACCGACCGTCCCTGCCCGGGAGCGAAGGCCTGGTCGATCACGGTCCGGGTGCCTCTGGAATCAGAGAGCAGCAGCTTCACTTTCTGTTCTTTCCAGTCGACGGGCACGAAGACATAGGCGTCGACCATGCAGTTCTGGGCGGAACGGTCCTTGAGCGTGAGCGTTACCGGGAACCCGGAACTGGCGACCACGTTCACGGTGGTCCCTTTCTGTATGACCACGTCCGGTTCAGGCGTCTGTTTGATGATGAAGTTCTTTTGCACGGTACTGCTGTATACGGTCTTGATGACCTCAAGACCCAAGCTGTTCCGGGCGAACAAGGTCCTGGCCTGGTCGATATCCCGGCCGATGACCTCGGGGACCTTGGTCTCTCCGACGCCTTTACTGACGTACAGGCTCACGATGCGGTCCTTTTTCACGATACGGCCCGGGTCCGGTTTTTGACTGATGACATGATCGACAGGCACCGCAGCGTTGATGAGCGTGCCCGCGGTCTGGCCTTTAAGCCCTTTGTTCTCAAGCACCTCGTACGCCTGTTGTATCGGCATATTGCGCAGGTCGGGCAGCTCGATCTCGGGAATGGAGCTGAAGTAGCCCAGGAACAGTGTCTGTGATAAGGCGGCCACGATACCCACCGCAAAGATCATGGTGCCGTAGACGAGCACTTTTTGAACGGTCGTCTTTGGTCTTCCGAACAGTCCCGGTCGTTTTTTGCGACCATCGATGAGCTCATCGAACTTCTCAGCCATGGTCTTGATCTTGCGCGGCAGGGCCTGAGGCAGTTCCTGCAGGGTCTCTTCGAGCTCCGGGGTCATGACCGTATCTCTGGTCTTTTGATATACCTCGGTCAGGAACTCCCCGGTCTTGTTGAGGTTCTGTCGCACAGAGGCGTACACCTGCTGTTTTTGCGGGAGCCGTACCTGGGGTTGTCGCTGAGGTGCGAGGGTCGGCTTTTTTCCTCGTGCGACGCTTTCCCGGGACAGTGTTTCGAAGTCATTGAGATGGATATGCGCGGTCCTGCTTTCCAGCTGACTGAGCAGGTCCCCGGTCGATGCCGGACGTTTTGAAGCGTCGGGACGCAGGCAGAGCATCAGGATGTCCTCGATGTATTTGGCGACCTTCGGATTGCGCAGTGTGGGCAATACCGGTTTGACGGAAAGTTCACGGAGCATGTCCTCACGGCGGGCATGGTCCTTGAACGGGGATTCCCCCGTGAGCAGTACGTACAGGAGCGCACCCGCGGCCCAGATATCGCTTTGCGGTCTTGTCGCAAGGCCCTGCAGCTGTTCGGGGGCTTTGAAACTGCCGTAGGACAGGACATGTCCTTTTTGTATGGCAGCGTGATTAATGACGGCGTCGAGGAGCGTGTTCTTCACGACGATAGAGCCGTCCTGCATGATACAGATGTTCGCCGGGTTTACGTCGCCGTGACAGATCTTTTTCTTGTGCAGATAAGAGAGCGCGGTGATCACCTCTTTTATCGTGAAGAGCGCACTGTCCGTATTGAACGCCTTGATCTTGGACAGGATGTCGGATACGGTCTCTTCTCCGGACACAGGTTCTTGCACCGTGAAAAAGTTCTTGCGCTCGAACATGCTGTCCGTCGGTATCAGCAATCCCGGATGCTTCACGGACGCCAGTCGATAGAGCGACTCCTGGAGCTTTTCAACGAGCGGCAGGGAAAGGAGCGCAGGAGTGAAGCGCTTGATCTCGACCTCCTGTTTTGTGGTGAGGTCGACCGCGGCATAGATCGTGCCGGTGAGCTCTGTTTTAAGTTTTGCCCCCAGCTGGTATCTGTTCTTTAAGATGATCGGTCCTTGTGCCACGGATGCTCCCTTGGTTTAGTGGCGGGAGACATGTGCCATGTGTCAGGGGTGATCTTATGATAGAACCTGTCACGTGCCACGTGTCACTTGTCACTAGAGTGGGGCTATTATATCAGAATTAAAAAATATAGACCCCTGAGGTTTTGAGCTTGAATTCCAGTTCCCGGAGCGGATGACCCATGTTCGTGATCTCCAAACGGTCATAGGCGTACTGGGAGAACGAGCGGTCTTTCAGCCCCGTGAACACGGAGAACGCCCCGGCATATCCCGCTTGTTTGACGGCATATTCTGTTGCGGTATCGTATCGGCCGTGAGGGTAGGACAGGACGGTCACCGGCCTGCGGGTGATGTCCTCCAATATCTCCTTGCTCCGCGAGAATTCGATATCTTTTTCGGCGTTCGTGAGCTTGCGCAGGTCCGTATGCCGGCAGGCGTGTGAGCCGATCTCGAAGCCGTTCCGGGAGAGCTCCTGCAGTTGTGCTCGGGAGAGCGCAGGGTGATCGATGCCTCCGCTTTTGACGGTCCCGTCAATGAAATCCGTGGTCATGAACATCGTTGCAGTGAACCCGTATTTCAGGAGCAGCGGCATGGCCAGGGTATGTACCGATGCGTAGCAGTCGTCAAAAGTGATCACCGCGATCTTCGGCGCGTACACGGACCTGCGCTCGATGAGCTCTGCGCAGGATATGGTCGTGAACCTGTTCTTTTGTAAATACTGTAAGAAAGCCTCGAAATGCTCCGTGTGTGTCGCCCATTTCATGGACGGGGCGGGGCTGAGGTCGTGGAACATGATGACCGGTATATGTTTCTCGATATGCATACTGCTATTGTACGTGCTTACGGGCCGGATGTGAACGAATTAATTGAAATTCCTGCGGTCTTGTTCCGATGATAGTATGTCGGAAGGTCGCAAAAATACTTAACACAAAAGGAGTCCCGGATGTTCACAAAAATGGTCAGTGCTCAATATACGTGGACACGGCAGATGTTGGGGATCTCGGGCGAAGGCGGAAAATATGAGAGGACCTGCCGAAAAGTCCTGATAAGGACGCTCAAATGGCTTGATGCGCAGCCGGCAGGCTTCCTTGATTATCAAAGAGCGACGGACCTTATTTTAAGGAACAACAGACGAACGGTGCAAAAGATACGGTCCGCTATCCTTGAGGCCGCGCTAGATACTGATCTCAAGAGGCAGGACCTGGATGTGATCCTGGAAAATGCTTTGTACATCAAACGGAACGGCTGGGCGTATTATGAGCGAATGAAGCAACGTCCTTACGTGAAAGATAAGAAGTATTCGAACATGATCTGACCGCGGCCCAAGACATGCGCGCAGAGCGAGGGAGCAGGCGATGCAGCATAAATTTCTGGCGAGCTCGGAGACCCCTGAGGTATTTAAGGAGTATCAATGGCATGTTTGCCCCGGTGCTCTGAGCTTTGGCCGTGGGAGATATGAGGAAGACCTGAAATATACGATATCTGCAGGCATGTTCTGGCTGGATAAGCGTCCGAAAGGCTATATCAATTTCACGAAGAACGTAAAAGCGCTTGACCACAGTACTTCTCAGCGTATCGAGTGCTTGAAAGATATCTTAAGAAAAGCCGCAATGTCCGTCGGGGCAGATGATGTGGAGAGTCTTGTGTCCGAGGCTTTTATCCATATCATACAGGCCAAGCGGCTGGGCTGGGATGTGTATCAGTTCTATCTGCAGGAGATCGCCTACGCAACGCTTCGCAATTGATATGTTCCCTGGCCGGTCATGGTCTTGTAATGATCGTTCTTTGTGAGGCGGCAGGAATGCTGCTTACTGTCCGTACACTTCCGTGGTCGTTGTGCCGAACAGACAGCAGCCGGGGATCCCCAGTACGGCCATCTGGCTTTTATCGACATGACTGATCTGGGTGATGCTCGCTTTACGCGCTGCCGTATCTATGCTCGCATCGCCGATCGTGATCATCCACAGGAACGTCGTGCTGGTGGAATCGCCGAGCCGGACTCCGCGGGTCGCGGATGTTGCGGTGACCGGTTCTTTAGTGTTCGTGAATATGACCCCGGCCTGAGCGGTCGCAGCAAGGAACAGAGAGATGAGCGTTACGAGCAGAATGTTCTTTTTCATATGGCACCGTCCTTTTCGGGTATTGTAGCAAAAGAGAAAGAAGTTAGCAGGTTCAAGTTAGTAAAGGAGCGTTCATAAGTGATGTGCCTGTGCGGTACCTGCTCGAGGACTTCTTGTTCCTGCCTCTTTACGTAAAAATCTGTTACAATTGAATTATCGATAAAAAATTGTGACGGAGCGATATATGCGCACAGGCAAACGCTACATTAAGGTCCAGGACCGCCGCAAGGACCTCTTCAAAATAAAGCAGGTCGCGGAAATGCTCGGCACCACCACGCGTACGATACGCTATTACGAGCAGCGGGGCATCCTTCCTCCGGTAAAACGGACGCACGGCAAGATGCGGCTCTATACGCAGACCGATATCGATATCCTGCGTAAGACCAAAGAGATGCAGACGCAAGGCATGCAGCTTGACCAGATCAAGGCGGAGCTCGTTAAAGACCAGCAGGCTGCATTGGTCGCACGTGAATCCAATAAGATCAAGATCGTGGTCGACAGTTCAGCCTGTATCCCGTTCGATCTGGCCCGCCAGAACGGCATAGAGATCATCCCGATGCATGTCCTGCTTGGCGGTGCCGATCTCCAGGATGGTATCGATATCACGGCGGAGCAGCTCAAACAGCGTGTTGATGAAGGCCGTCTTGTTCCGCGCACTGAGCCCCCGACAGAGGAAGAGCTCATCGGCGTGTATACGCGACTGTACGAGGCCGGCGCCGAACAGATCATCTCCATTCATCTTTCCGAACGGATAAGCGATGTCGTGAAGGTCGCGCGCAAGACTTCGTCATATATGAAGGATTTCATGGTGACCGTTATTGATGCGGGTACGTTCTCGGCCGGTGCCGCGCTGATGGCCTTTGCAGGGGCCGGTATGATCGCCGCGGGAGGGACGGTCGCGCAGGTCCTTGAGGAGATAGAGGCCGTTCGGAAAAAAAAGGCGGAGTGCGTGGCGGTGTGCAGTCTGGAAAAGGTCCTGGGGCAGGAGAAAGATAATCAGATGTTGCGGATGATGCTCGACTTTAGCCCCCTTCTGGTCCAGGAGGCCGGAAAGCTCGTGTTGCGCGGAAAGCCAAAGAACGAAAAGGAGATGGACGAACAGCTTGTCGCGTTCTGCCGGGAGAAAAAAGGCTTGAGCTATATCATTGTCCTGCATGCGAACAGGGCTGACGCGGCAACGGTCTTGCTTGCGCGGCTTGAAAAGGTCTATCCGCAGGTCCCCGCGATCATTTTTCCCTATAGTAGTGTACAAGCAGTACATCTCGGCAATGAACTGCTCGGCATCGCGGTAAGCTAGGTTTTTCCGAGAGGGATCGATCGTCCTGGTTATTTCTGTGCTTCCTGGAATTCTGCGTATAGTTGCTGCGCGGCCGTAAAACGTCCTTTCAGCTCGTTCACGGCAGGCAGATCTTCCTGGGTGAGCTCAACGTCATTGTTCTTTTTGTCGGTCTTCTTTACGGTATATTTTGTTTCTTCTTTGTTCGCCTGCAGATAATAAAGGAACTTGCCGTCCGCGCTGTAAAGCCGGGAAGCGTTCACGACGTTCTGGCGCAGTATCATCTCGATCTTGCTGAGAAGATACGGGTCCTTTTCCTGCAGGAACGCGATGTATTTTTTCAATTCTGTGCGGGACAGAGCGTCTTTCGGGGTCCTCAGGAGCCTGTTCAGGAGCATGAGGATCTTTGGCGGCAAGGCGTTCTGTTTTTCGAACGTATAGTCCCCTTTCAGCGGGATGTCTTTTGCGTCAGCGTAGGGAAATTGTGCATTATAATATGTCTGTGTTATCTCAAAAAAAGCAGTGATGTTCTTTTTGCATTGTTCAAGCTTATCTGTTGCCTCGGGATGTGTTTTCTTTATCGCTTCATAGCGCAGGTAGAGATATTGTTCCATCTCGAGCAGGCCCTGGGTGTCGCCGGTCTCTGCCATGAGCAGGATATCGCTCACGGGAGAATATGCGGAGTTCCATTCTGTTTCAGGGAGCTGCATGTCCTTGCCCTGGATGACGCTCCGGAGCAGCTCGTTCTTTTTTAAGAGCGCGCTTCCGTACCCGTTCTGCGGGGTATATGCCTTTTTTTTCTCCTGATATAAGCCTGTCGCCCGGATATCTTCATATGTCTGCATGTACTTCTTTGTGTCAGGGCTTAATAGTTTGGCGACGATCTCTTTGACAGGTGTTCCTTGCTGGACCATTGTGTCGACATCCTGGAGTATCCGGCTCGCCATGTCCTGGTCGAGCCTGGCAGAACGGCTCCCGGAGATCTTCGCACGATCATTGAGGATGCTCATGATCATGGATACGCCGAAATGATCGTTCTTATAGATCATGAGCGTCAGGTAGTCCCTTAATTTCGGTATAGGGAGCTCGCCGTTAGCCGCTGCCGCCCGGACATGTTGCAGAATAGCGGATTGTTCCATGAACGTGTATGGTTGTGATTCCATGGTTTCGACGGAAATGGCGTTGAAGTCGGGCATGGTCACAGGCTTCAGCTTCAGATCGTCGAATTTTTGCATCAGTTCGTCCATTTTTTTCAGGTCGTTCAAAGCGTTCTGACGCATGGTGTAGTTGATCTCCAGCAGTTCTTTTGCCTGTACGATCTGTTCGTTCATGTCTTTAGGTGCTTCTACCGTCACTTGTTCACCGGTCGCCTTGTTCAGCTTGATGAACGTATACCCGTTGTCATTGCGCTGCAAAACGAGCATCTGCTCGTTGTCCTCCTTGAGCTTGAACTCCAAAGGTATCGACAATGCTTTTTCGGCGCGCTGTGCAAAAATGCCGTACAGGAACTGGAAGCCTGCCATGTCCCGGCTTTGGACGATGGCGTTGAGCTGCGGGGCCAAGGACGGGAACAGTTCGTCTATGACTGAATCATTGATATCGCTCAATATTATCCCTGCAAGGCTCTGTAACTGTTCCATCTGGTTCATGAGCGTATGGGTGAACGTGAGCCTGTCCTTTTCATCCTTCCCGGACGTCTTTTTTATGGTGTTTTCCACGTTGCCGGTCACTCCTCGGGCATTGCGAGAGAAGTCGGAATTGAGGTTCAAGGTGTAGGGGACACCGTTGATCCAGGTGCTGCCTTTCGGGTCTTCCTTGTACAATGTCTTATTATCTTTGCCGAACAGCTGGTCTTTCTTCGGGAGTACCAGGTCTGCGGTCTGTCCCGCAGGCATTTTTTTCGTGAAACTTTGGATATTCTTGCCGGGGTTCATGCGTGCGATCCAAAGCATGATAAGGTTCACTGCGTTCTCGCTTTTTATGTCGTTCTTTTTGGCTATATCCCAGGCGATATCGTATAAAGAGGAGGAGCTTTCATTTGTGCCGGAGGTGTTGTTGACCCCTGTGTTCGACTGTATCTTGTCTGTTGAGTCCATATGCTGTCTCCTTATGCAGAGAGTTTGCTACATGGCATATAATGCCCACAATCAAGGTCTTTTATACCTATGAATATTATTCGCCAGCGGTGGTGCCGATATGGTCCGGAGCGGCCCCGTTCATTGCGGGCTTTCAGGCAGAAAAAGCGAGATCTGCGGGGTATGCCGTGCGTATCCCTGAACGCTCAAATGAAGGTCCCTCGCGTCATATCTTTTATACCGTCGACATGGACGTCAATGTGTGCTGAGCTGCCTGATGTTTTTTTGTTCTCTCGGTCGTCCTCATGATATTCGATCTTGCTCAATGAGCGTTTTGCCAATTCGTTCAGTGTGTCTTCATTCAAGGTCTGTTGTGGGTTTATCCGCACATGACCGGCCCCGGCATTTTGTACATTGCGCAGGGAACCGTCCGCCGCTTTAGAATTATCGATAGCCCCCATTGGTCCGCCTCCTGTTCATCGTGAAGCAATCACTATATACCCCGATGCAATGGGTTTTATACCTGTTCTCTTTGTCCCCGACATAGATGTTCGGGGGTGTGAAATACATCGATACGGGCTGTTGTATTTTCTGTATTATACTGGAGCATGAACTGCAACTATTGTGCATAAATTACGATATACATATAGAAGGGTATAGGGATATAAATAAAGGGGCGCTTATGTTAGGGCTTACCATTCAAACCAATATCGCGAATATCGCTGTTGCCGGTCTGGCGAAACAGCAAGGTTCGACTGCTGTTTCAAGAGCAGAACGTGAGGCCCGGTATATCTGGAATTATCTGCAAAGTAATTATTCGTTCAGGGACGACAATATCTTTTTTGCATCACTTGATGTTGTAGACCAGATTGGTTCGTTCGATTGTGACGACTTTGCGCGGGTCGGTTATGAACATCTTACAAAAAAAGGAATAGAAGCAAAGGTCTTGGCAATCAAGATCCCTGCAGAGCGGAATGAAAAAAACAAGTTCCATGTCATTTGTGTTTATAAGGATAAGGGTAAGTGGCGATGGATGGATAATACGACATTTGGCGGAGGAGTATTTGACTCCTATATGCAGATACCGACCTGGTATTATGAGAAAAAAGTGTATTTTTCGGAGTTTAATATGAGAGAGATCGTTAATGCGCCGGTTTCTTCTGAAGATCAGTATGATGCATCAAGGGACACGTGGGGCTTGAGTCAATGAATCAAGTATATGGCAGTTGTCCTTGTGTGATACATGTAAAGTGATTGCCCATGGAGACATGAATGGATACTTTATAAAATATTAGATCTCAGGTCATTTTTTCTTTCCGAATAATTTTCTCACCCCGTCATCAATGCTATTAACATCTCCAGAGACCTTTCCGCTTGGCCCAGAATCTGACCCGAACAGCGAGGAGCCTCCCTTGGAGCTTTTTTGGCGATTGAAATTTCTCCATGCTTCATCTTCTTCTTTTTGTTTTTTTGCTTTATATTCCGCTTCTGTTCTGCGGTTTTCTTGGTTATTTTTTATCTCTGTTATTCTTTTTTTCAGTGGTTCGCCATCGGCCACGATCTCCCCCCCAGGGACCTTAAGCACCGTTTCTGCATAATTTTCATATGCTTTAGCGAGCACCTTTGGGTCGGAAGATGTGATATTCTTCTTGGCACAGTATTGAATGAACTGTTCTTCTGTATTTTGAAGGTTATAGATCTTGCCTCTCCCCGGCACAAGAAGCACATATCCCTTCACAAATGAATGTATCGCAGATGAGTTCTTGTTGTTGTTCTCTTTGGTGTCGGTTTTTTCAATTTTTTTTCTGGAGAACCCATCCCGCATGCTTTTCTCGTCCCGTATATTCAGAATTATCTCTTTGCCGTTGATATTGATGGTCATTTTGCGGGTATTCGGTCCTGCTATTTTTTCCAGTTCCCTTCCCATTCTTTGGCATACTTTTTCTTGAATTTTGTCCTCATCAAATTCGCCGGATGCGGCCATATCACTAACGACTTCGTTATAAATATTGGTCATTTTTTCTGAAATATCGAGGGTTTCGCTTCCGATAGTGATAAATATCTTCTGTTGTAGGTCTCTGGGGGTAATATCACTCCCATTGTTGTCTGTTTTTGCGATGAATCGCAGAGCCTTTTGAACGTTGTCGTTCGGAAAATTTACGCTGCTCATGTCGGCCTCCTTCTGTTCAATTCTTTAATAATCCATTTCTTAAGATGTTCTCGTGTAGCATTGCAGTTTCCTGGTCAGTGTGATCTGTGTTCGGGAACGCTTCTTCGAACATAGGCTTTAACAATGGCAGGTCTAATGATGCATCTGTCTTAGGGTCTTTAATGACCTTCAGTAAGTAGGCGGCAACCTTCTGATAATCCTCAGATGTTTCTACATTATATATTTTTGTTGGATAGAGGCTTTCATCGACATTTTCCATACAAAGGCTCCTTCTGTTGCTATATGCCCACATTCATGAGGTCCTATACATGGATTATCGTTAAAGACAGGTCAAGGAATGTATCGATATGGTCTGGTATATTTTGATTGACAATAATTTCCCCCCCTCCCTATAATGACTTCCCTGTTTTTAGGGGTTGTCGGGAAAGGACACAGAACATTGTTGCAAGTGGATGTTTCGCAGCTTTTGGAGCATTTGGGGGAGACCCAGTCCGTTCGGACGGACTATGCTCTGGATGTGTCCGGTGACGACTATACCGTCAAGTCCCCGGTCACGGTCGACTTGACCCTGCTGTCCATCGGCGATGGCGCGGTCCTGGTCCAGGGAACGGTCAATTTTGAGGTGGAAGCGGCCTGTTCCCGATGCTTGTCCCGTTTCTCAAAAGGCTATGAGGTCCGGATACAGGAAGAATATCAGCGGGCGGCGGCACGGATGACCGCTACCGCCAAAGATATGGAGCTCGGGGAAGAGGATTTTGCGTATGTTATCGATGGTGAAGGCCACATTGACCTGGGCGAAGCTATACGTCAAAATGTCATTGTGAACCTGCCTTTAAGGTTCGTATGCAAGAAGGACTGCGGCGGGCTAAAGAGCAACAACAGTCCGAAAGATGAAGGTAGTATCGATCCGCGTTTGGCGGAGTTGAGGAAGTTGAAGGAAAAATAACAGCTTGCAGCCTTCAGCGTTCAGTCGTCAGCTTCTGAGAGGAATCTCTCGGGGGAGCTGACAGCTGAAAACTGATAGCTGTCAGCTAGTAAAGAAAGGAAGATGCATTATGCCAGTACCAAAGAAGAACAGATCAAACCGGAGGACCGGGAGCCATAGGGCCGCGGCCTGGAAATTGAAGAACTCACTTCAGAAGAACAAGTGCCCTCAGTGCGGCGCCACCGTTATGCCGCATCGTGCCTGTACCACGTGCGGCTTCTATAAAGGAAAGAAAGTCCTCGTCACCCGTTCCGAGAAGCTTGAAGCTCGCAAGGAACGGCGCCGTGCGGCGGAAAAAAGCGGCAAATAATCCCTTCATAAGGAGTATTGTGGCATGAAGATCGTCGTTGACGCTTTGGGAGGGGACTATGCCCCTCAGGAGATCGTAAAAGGTGCCGTACAAGCCACACAGGAGCTGAAGAACTGTGAGGTCATCCTTGTCGGTGACGAACAGAAGGTAAAGGCGGAGCTTTCCAAATATCCGTCCTGTTCAAATATATCGATAGTTCATGCTGCAGATAATATTGAAATGAGCGAGCATCCGCTCCAGGCCATACGCCAGAAGAAGAACTGCTCGATCAATGTAGGCTTGCGCCTGGTCCGTGACGGTCAGGCCGATGGCTTCGTATCCGCCGGTAATACCGGGGCATGCATGGCCGCCGCGCTATTTACGCTTGGACGTGTAAAAGGCGTTGAACGTCCGGCCATTGCGACCGTTTTCCCGACCAAAAAGAACAATACCGTTGTTCTTGACGCAGGGGCTAATGCCGAATGTCGTCCTTCGCATCTTGTTCAATTCGCCCAGATGGGGCGGGTCTATGCACAAAGAGTGCTTGGCAAGGCCGATCCGACCGTGGCGCTCCTGAGCATCGGCGAAGAAGATGAAAAGGGGAATGAGCTTACTGTCGCGACCAACGGCCTTTTACGCAAGCTGCCGGGCATTAATTTTATCGGCAATGCCGAAGGTAAAGATATTTTTGACGGTTTTTCCGATGTTGTCGTTTGTGACGGGTTTGTCGGAAATGTCGTGCTTAAACTTGCGGAAGGTCTTTTTAATACGCTGAAGGGTGAGGCCGGTTCCGTTGTAAAAAAGAACCCTCTGGCGCTCCTGGGTGGTCTTATCATGTTGCCGGCCCTTCGAAAACTGATGAAAAAATTCGATTATAAAGAATACGGCGGCGCTCCGCTCCTTGGGGTCGACGGTATCTGTATCATTACCCACGGACGGGCCAAGGCAAAATCCATCAAGAATTCGGTACGGGCGGCCCTTATCGCTGCTGAGCATAATTTTGTGGAAGGTCTGCATCAGATCGAATTCGCCGGAGTGCCAGCCAATGTTGCGTAGAAAACGTCCGTCCCTCCTTTCTGCGGGGATATTAGGCGTCGGCTCGGCTGTTCCCAAGCGTATCATGACCAATGATGACTGGGCGAAGCTCGTGGATACCACGGATGAATGGATCCGTTCCCGCACCGGTATAGTTGAACGCCGTATCTCTGATGATCATACTGCGGCTTCGGACCTGGCCTATGATGCCTCCCGCAGGGCGTTGCATCATGCGGGCTGCAAGGCAAGCGACCTCGACTTTATAATAGTAGCGACCACCAGCCCTGACCACACGTTGTTCCCGTCCACGGCATGTCTTGTCCAGAAAAAGCTCGGTATCTCTGATATTCCGGCGGTAGATCTTTCCGCTGCGTGTACCGGGTTCGTCTATGCAGTGACCGTTGCCGACCAATTCATTAAAACGGGCATGTATAAGCGTATTTTGGTGGTCGGGGTCGACACATTGTCGAAGTTCGTGGATAAGACCGATCGTAATGTTGCCGTACTTTTTGGTGATGCGGCGGGGGCTGTTGTTATGGGCCCGGTACAGGACGGCTATGGTGTCCTTGGTTCATATCTTAATGCCCGGGGCTCCGGCGGTGATATGCTCAAGGTCGAATTTGGAGGTTCTAAAACCCCTTTGACGGAGAAGAACATCAAAGAGCGTAAGAATTTCATCAAAATGAACGGTAAAGAGGTGTTCAAGTTCGCGGTCAGTGTCATTGGAGAGGCAGTTGAAGAGGCTTTGAAGGTCGCCAAGCTCTCCCGGTCTAAAATAGACATGCTCATTCCGCATCAGGCCAATATCCGTATCATCGATGCGGCTGTCAAGCGCTTAGAGTTGTCCCCTGAAAAGGTCTATGTTAACATTGCCCGCTATGGTAACACCTCGGCAGCCTCGATTCCTCTCGCGATGGATGAGCTGTCGCAGGAAGGCAAATTGAAAAAAGGCAAGGTCATCGCCACCGTCGGTTTCGGAGCAGGGCTTACCTGGGGTGCGAACATTCTGCGCTGGTCGCGCGATTAACAATGTTCCACCGCAGGCGACATCATGTGATGCCGTCTGCGAGGGAATATT
>CAZZFK010000014.1:0-40296 GCA_964653455.1 uncultured bacterium | reverse complement strand
TCAAGAACGCGCACAAGATAAAAAGTTTTGCATCCCCTGCGGCCCATATCCCCAGATACCAGAACGAACACGCGACCGCCGCTGCTCCCACACTATTGATAAGAATGTCCCGGAACAAGGTCAATTGGAACAATTTCAGAGAAACAGGCAGGAGCTGCTGTACACTTATCAAGGAAAGGATGAAAAAGAACGCGAAAACAATAAGGGCATTCCGCATGGTCCACACAAGCCAGGTATTGACCACTTTTTTCCTGAACACATCACCATATGAAGTAGCGGCCCCGGCGATAAGGAACAATACGATATTCGCGAAATAAAAAACGTTTCCCATGCCACATCCTTTTATCGGCGAACAGGTCACATCGCTATCATAATATGCTATATTAGTTTCAGGAACCGCACAAGCAATCAAAGGATGCGCTAACGCATATGATCAAGATCGCGATATACGGCAAAGGCGGCATCGGCAAATCCACCATCAGCACGCACTTGAGCGCTGCGTTCGCCTCCCAAGGGAAAAAAGTCCTGCATGTCGGCTGCGACGCAAAAGCAGATTCAACGATAAAACTGATCAAAAGAAAAAGACCGATCACGGTGAACGATGTCCTTTCCCGGACGGACCATCATCATAGCCCACGACCGGGAACGTTCATCATGAAAGGACCGCACGGCATCGACTGTATAGAGGCCGGCGGACCGGAACCGGGCATGGGCTGCGGAGGACGCGGTATCAGCAGGATGTTCGAACTGTTCGAAAAGACCCGCCTCCTCGAGGACAGCGAATATGATATCGTCCTGTTCGATGTGCTCGGCGATGTCGTCTGTGGAGGGTTCGCGGCACCCCTCATAGCAGGCATGGTGCAAAAGGTCTTTGTCGTTATCTCCGATGAGATCATGTCCTTGTATGTCGCTAATAATCTGTGCAAAGCGGTCGACCGTTATCGTGAGAACGGTGTTTCATTGGGAGGGTTCATCGTGAACAAGACCATGCCAGGCCGAACACATACGGCGGAACGCTTCGCTAAAGCGGTCAGGGTCCCGATACTCGGCATCCTGCCTTTTGCCAAGGACATCATTGCCGCAGAAAAACAAAGGACGACAACGTTCTCTACCGCACCTCGAGGAAGAACATCGGCCTGGTTCCAGACATTGACAGGGACAGTGCTCGATACTTGTACCAAACGGTCACCCAGGCCTGCCCCTCTCACCCAGGAACGCTTCTTTACCGTGCTGCAAAAATGACCGAGCACAGTTCAAAGTCCCAGACCGCACAACAACATATCTGCACGCTCCATGGCTGGCTCAGTGCCCTGCTCCCCATACAAGGGAACTATGCGGTCATCATCCATTCTGACCCGGACTGTACGAACCTCATCGGAAAGACAAAACGTGCTTACGGTGAATGGAAGGACCGGTTCTTCTGCACGAACCTCGATGACTCAGATATCGTTCTCGGGAAAAGCATCGATAAACTTGAGCTCTGTCTCAAGAGCGTCCTTGCCGAACGGACCCCTTCTGCCGTCCTGGTCCTTGCCAGCTGTATGTCCTTATTGATACGGGATAATGTCGAAGCCTGTATAAAAAAGGTCCAAAAGACCACGTCGACCCCTATCATCTACAAGAACACGTCCGGTTTTTCTTTCAATGACCCCAAAGAAGTCATCGATGAATGCGGCCTTTTCCTGGCGCAGCTCTCGCGACCACGGACCGCACAAAAGGATGGGACAAGGTCGATCAATCTGATCGGGTTCGATTATGAGACCGGTCATTGCCCGTTCGTCCCCGAGAAAGACCTTGCGGGTCTCTCTGACATAGGCACGGACCTGCGCAGTCTTGGTGATATCACGGTGAACGCGGTCTTGAACCCCTACGCCCCGCTGCGGGAATGGAAGAACGCCATGCGCAGTGCGCTGAACGTCACTGTCGACCGTTCGATATACCAAGGCCTGTGCACCTATCTCCAGAAAGAATTCGACATCCGGACGATCGAGGCTCCCTATCCGGTCGGGATACGCTCAACACTTTCTTTTTATACCCGCATCCTTGAACATTTCGGCCTTTCACCGAAGACCGCGTTCAAAAAGATAGGGCCGAAGATCAGAGCTGTGCAGGAGTACACTAAAAAACATGCGAAAAAGCTGAAGAACTATAAGCTCATGTACAATATCGCGACCAACGTCGACTTCACCGTGACGAATTCCGCGAAAGAAGGCTTATTGTTCCTGGAGCTTTTCCGCGAGCTCGGTCTTGATATCACCGTGCTCATTCAGGGCAGTCCGGAAAAAGAGAACAAAAAAAGGATATCGGCCATGCTCAAGACCCTTCAGGTCACGGAGCCGTTCGAGCTGTTCGGGCATTGCGGGGATGCCTACACGTTATTCCCGAAAAAAGGACCGACCATCGTGGTCGGCTCCTATCTGATGTTCGAACAAGCGGTACGCTGCGGCCATGCCTTCATTGACAGCACAAAACTTTCCGTCGGATTGAACGGGCACAAAAAGAACCTCGCGTACATGCTCTCCGCGATACAGGCCGCATCATGAACGCACTGACTCAGTTCCGCATACCTCCCGAACGATACAGCGGCCTCATCGGAGCGTTCCTCGCGTCCCACGCCATATCGGACGCGATACCGTACCTCTGTACCGGGATCGGTTGCAAGGCAAAGATCACCACACAGCTCGGGGACCATGACCGTACCGAGAACTTCACCACGCGCATGGGCTGGGCAGAGCTGCACGAGCAGGACCTCATCAGCGGCAACCTCGAAAAACTTAAGAGAGGCATCCTGGGACAGACCTCTCGCATGTCCGTCGGCCTCATCCCGGTACTGAGTTCACCGGTCGTAAAGACCATAGGTCTTGAGATCGCCCCTCACATAGAGCGACTGCGCAAGGAGTTAGGCCTTCCTCTCGTTCACATCCCGAACACTCATGTGACCAGCACCGTATGGGAAGGATATATGGAGGTCATGAAAGCCTTCTGCAGCCTGATCTCCTGGAACACGGAGAGCAGGAACAAGAACACCGTGAACATCTGGGGATATCCGTTCTCCCGGTACGAGCAGGACGACAAAGCCAACATCACTGAATTGCGCACCATGCTCGCCGCCGTCGGCCTGCGTGTTCAAAGCATTTTTTTCTCTGGCAGCACGTCGAAAGAACTGTTCGAGGCCCATAAGGCATCGTTCAATATCATACTACCGCACGCATACCCCATCGGAGAGCACATCACCCGGAGGTCCGCTCGCCCATCCATCTATACGGACCTTCCGATAGGCAGCACTGCCACAAAAAAATGGCTGAACCTGATCGCGCAGCGCACACAAAGGGACATGCGCCCGGTACAGGAGTTCATACGGACACAAGAGAACGCACTGACGGATACGCTCGCGCACATGAAAAAAAAGAACAAAGGCCGCACCGCCGCCGTCATCCTTGAACGCCCATGGCTGGCCGCCATCGCATCCTTGCTGCAGGATATAGGCATACGGACGGTCCATCTCAGGAACACCGATGCGTACTATGAGGACCCGGTCCTTTTGAAAAGAACATTGGAATATCACGGTATCCCGACACAGAAGAACATGTTCAGTACTTCCGAAGAACGCATGCCGGAACGAACGTTCACGGTCACTCACGGATGGGACCATACCAGGCACGGGAAAGATGTCTACGTGCTCGGATTCCCTGCCTATACGGAACACTTCTGCACAACACCGCGTCCCTTGTTCGGTTATGCGGGGATGGCAGATTTCATATCACGTACGTCGGACCGATAGTCAGCACGGTCAGCAGTACTGTTCACCGCGTTCACGATCCTGTTCAGAAAACCTATCAGACCGCGATACCCCAGGAACGGCGCAGCAGAAAAACAATGATAGCCCGGGCTCGGGAACCCGAATTGCACGTATGTCTTCCCGTTCAGAAAAGGGGCCAAAGAACTGCTCCCGATACTTATATCCGCCTGCAACAACGAGGAGCTTTCGAGCTGGCCCATGAACGGGTCCTGCAGTACCTCACAGGGCCTTGCACGCTCCTCGGCAGGACCACCCGCACCGGACGCTTTGCCCAGATAGACCAGGGCACTGAGCTGCCCCCCCAGCTCACATACTGCGTCCGCCATCGCTGTAGTCATATAGGGGTCGCCTGCAAGGAAGAACCGTTTATCGGACACATATAAGGTCACTATCTTTTCACAGAGAGGCATGATCGCCCTCAATTCTTTGGCGATGAACTTCTGCGCTCGGGGCATATTACCGACAGCACGTGCGATCTCGGTCAACCATCGCGACGTGTGCTCCAACCCGAACGGCATCCCGGTATGCACAAGTTTCGCTCCGGTCCTCAAAGCGATATGCTCTGCGGCATTGCGCGCATACGGCAATGCGATGATCAGCCCCGCCTGTTCGACCTTCTGCAGATCATCATAGGTACCACCGCACAACCACACACTGCACAGGTCCAGCCCCAGGCCTTTCAGCGAACGCTTCAACTCAGCGATGTTCCCCGTATGATCGCCCTCGTTGCGGTCCATGAAATACCCCACAATGGCGACCGTATTCTTTTTATGTTTCTTCTTGTTCAAGGGCATCTTGCGGGCGATAGCGAGCAGGACATCCTCATAGGCCTCAAGCCAGTCCGCACGCATGTTCTTTGCCGGAAGCTCTATGACCGGCACGGCCACACGGGACTGCACTGCCTGCGTGATAAGATCATAGTGTATCCCGGTCAAACTTGCGGCCGGCATTGAACAAAGAAAGACCGCCTGTGCTTTTTCATATCGCGCCATCTGCTCCAACAAGGACTTGACGTTGTCCGTACGATCATTGATCACGGATTGAGGCGTGGCATCCGTATGCGCGATACGATGGCGTCCGGAGATATCGAAAAGATCAGAGAACATATCATGGTTCTTATCGATATATTCGCCTTTTTTATAGGAACAGTTGGGCCCGTCCACCAGAAGGTACGCCCCCTTGATCGCGTTGATCGCGATGAAGATCCCTGAAAGATATGTCCTGGTCATCTTTCTCTGCATCTCGTCATATATGTTCTGCTCTTCGGACATCAGCATACCTCCTTAAAAACGACCGGCATCAAAGGACCATCAAAGTGTCCCTGATAACGGGCATAGAACGTATTCTTGCATTTTCGAAGCAGTCGCCGGACCGAACGGATCGCGCCGTCAAAACCCATTTCAAGGTCGGCGATCGAGAACCTGGTCTTGCCTGCACATGCCAAACGGATATCGGTCGAAAGATCGGAGTAGACACATACCGTGCCGGGGTCCCGTAACCACCGCCGGACCGCCTGCGGTCCAAAACAATGCATTATCCTATGACCTTCCGCACGCGACAACAAGGCGACCACTTTGGTGCGCAGGTCCTCATAGCGTTCCGGGGAACAATAGATGGCGATATCCAGCAAGAACCCCATTTCCTCCAAGAACGGGATAAGAGGAACGCCCGCGATAGTGCGCAGCGGATCACAGAGGAACGGGATATCTTCCGGGGTAATGACCATGCCGAGACGATACTGTCCTGCCTCCTCGACCAGCGGGCGCCAGTGTTTTTCTTTCATGGCACAGACCTCTTGCCACTGCTGCAGGACCGCCGGACCGAGCTGTAATACATTGCAAATACTCTCTCCCCATGCGCGCGTCCTTACGAAACCATAGGGCGCTGCCGGCATGACATAGGGCCGAGGCAAAGGGAAAAAGACCTTTTCATATATGTTCATATTGTCCGCGTTCGGAAAAAAGACCTGCGCCTGTCCTTTGTAATATGACTCGCAATTAGCGGGACCGATCAACGGGAGAACGGCCGTATTGCAGGTGATGCCGATCGAGGCCAGAACGTTCAACAATTCGGAGACTGCGGACACCCGGGGGAACCCGACCAGATCGATCGTGCCGGGGACCGGCGCATACTGTTCCAGCCCCGCGACCAAAGACCGTGCATACTCAAGATATACGTCGCTCGCATTTTGTTTAACGGCATCACAGTACAGGAAAGAGGCGTTCTCTGCCGCGTTGATATTCCGAAGGACCGAACGCACATCGTCACCGATGATCAACGGGGTACAGGTACAATTGACCAGGAAATCACATTCTTTCCCTGAACGGGCGAGCGCACAGAGGAGCTTTTTCAACCGCACGGTGGCCCCTTGAATGACATCCTCATCGTACAGGACCGACACGGGAGCCCCCGGCAGCCCATGATGAGCCTCATCGACGCGGTCCCTCTTATCACCAAAAAAGACCGGTGCTTCGTGCAGTGCTCCCATATCAACAAAGCCGATGAAATGTCCCGGATCGGGTTTGTCTGCAGTATACACACACTCGTTGTCCCCATGTACGATCTCCTGCATGCGCTCTGTCCGGACACCGGAAAAGGCCACGCGCGAGCGCATCATCGGCGCGAACATGAAGATACTGGAAAGATGCTCATTGCCCCACTCATAAAAAGGGAATTCGGTCCGAGCGATGCGTTCGGACCGCCCTGCGGTTCCCTGCACCTTTTCGCCCGATAACGAAAGACTCCTTGCAGGCACCTCCGCCACAGGTATCCTATCTGCATTGGTGGACACCGCAGGTGCGAACATCCGCACAGGGACATCCTTGCGAAGGACCGAAAAGAGCTCATGCGGCCGGATGGCCGACAATCCTCGGACCGCACCGTCCAAAAAGGACTTAAGAGACCCGGACTCTTTCGCTCCGGGGACGATCAGCACAAGCTCATTGATGATACGGAAAAGACCGACCGCACCGTACTGCGCACGTTCTGAAGACTTGAACTTCTTTAACAGACAGTGCGATACCCCGGTATAAGAGAACTTGATACTGAAATAATCCCTGTTCCAGCGCACGGACCGAACAGCACGACGAGGGACCTGAAGCGATCGGGCCAGCATATCCAGCGTGGCAGGACCGCACTCGATAGTGCGGTTCAAGAACCACGACTCGTCGGTCGGCCGTGCGCTCGTCCGTTCGCGTCCGCAATAGAACAATGCATCGGATATGTCCGTCCCGGCAGCACTGAGCGATCTTCGAACGGCTCTTTTTTTCATGGGTCAGTTCATGAAGAGCGCGTTGAAATCAGCATCTTCAAGATATGCCGGACGTTTCGCCGTCGCCCGTGATACGTTGAGCATTTTTGCGGCCAAGGACCTGAAGACCTTGGCGGCTTCACTTTTCGGGAACGCTTCGACGACCGTTCGGTGCTGCTTTTCCGCGGCCATGATCTCTTTACTCCGCGGGACCGTACCAACGCTCCTCACATTGAGTTTTTTAAGGAACTTGTCCATATGATCGTGAGATACCGCATTATCCCGGCAATTCATGATGACACCGCCCAGATAGACGCCATTATCCTCGTATTGCAGGACGGCCTGACTTATCTTGTTCGCTGCGTACAGGGACATGATCTCCTCGGAAACAACGATGAACACCTTGTCCGCATAATCCTTCTTCAGCGGTGCCGCGAAGCCGCCGCAGACCACATCTCCCAGGACATCGAAGATCACTACATCATATTTTTTTTGCTTCAAGACCTGCAGATCTTCAAGTATCTCGAACATACGGGAAACACCGCGGCCGGCACAGCCGACCCCCGACTTCGGGCCGCCGCATTCGATACAATCGATATCATAGACGCCTTTGGTTATGATCCTCTCCAGCGACGGGATGTTGTTGGAAGTGTTCTGTGCGGCCTCGATAACGGTCATGATCGGCCGCCCGTGCAAAAGACGTATCGTCGAATCATGTTTAGGATCGCAGCCGACATGCAGGACCTTTAATCCCTGTTCAGCATAGACCGCACTGAGGTTACTGCAGATCGTTGATTTTCCTATACCGCCTTTGCCGTAGACCGCTATTTTTTGCATACTGATGTCCTCTTCTTTCGTGCGGAAGCGTTCCTCTTCGGTATGGGCACGAACTCATCCCAGCCGAACAGTTCGGGATACTCCCGCCACGGGCCTTCACAGCCGTCATAACAGGCACACACTTTACAGCGAGGACCCTTGGTCTTGCCGATCGTGCTCCGGTACGCGGAGTAATCTTCGATCGTGCGTTCATACTCGATGACCATACCATCGGGAATGACCCGCTCGGCAACGTACTGTTCATAGCCTTTCATAAGACAATACGGGATGGCCTCTGTCATGACCCTGATACCGGCCGCTATGCCGATATCAAGTCCGGCCTTCACGAAAGGCATGACCTCTGTTTTCCGGGGAACGACCTGTTCCCTGTTGGCCTCCGCACTCCCCGCGATATGGACAAATGCGAATTGGAATTGATCCACCTGCAACGCAACGAACAAACGCGCAAGGTCAGGCAGGGACCGGTAGTTCTCTTTAGTGATGACCGTGTTCGTGATGACAGGCTGCCCCAACGCTTTCAGATTGCGGATCCCTCTGGTCGTCTGGTCAAAACTTCCCGGGGCACCGGTCAGATGGTCATGGATCTCCGCCGTCGGGCCGTGCAAGGCAGGCGAGAATTCCGTGGCCCCCGCCGCAATGGTCTTTTTACAAAAATCAAGGTATGAGAACATACGTCCGTTGGTCTGGACCTGAATGTTTTTGAACCCGAGCGCGCGCGCATAGGCGACGAGCTCAAGAAAATCCTCCCGGAGCGTCGCTTCTCCGCCGGTGAACACCAGGGCATCACAGTGCTGTTCCTTGGCGAGCGCGATGGCCTTCTGTATCTCTGAGCCGGGCTTGTTACCGAGCGTCTTCCTGCGGTCTCCCTGAACACAGAAAAGACACTGATTGTTGCACATATACCCGATCTTGATATCCGCCCTCTTCATCAAAGCCTTTCCTTTCCTTGCGCCCGAACAGGTACGAACTCTTTGACGCCATAGTGGTCCGCATATCCCTTCCAGACACCCTCACAGACCTGATAATACGTGCATTTCTTGCAGTTGTCGAATTTTTCCTTAAGATCATTGATCCGGACATCTTTCCAGGAAAAATGTTTGGCGATCTCCTTTTCTTTGCGGTTCGCCATCTCGACCACCTGATGGAAATAATCCTGATACTCACCGACATGTTCGTAAAAACCTTTCTGTTCGTGCAGGATACAGAACGGGATATCGCCGAAATGGACCATGACATTTTTTTTCACGGCTTCCGCGATGATCCGCTTGAACACGGGCAATACGTCCGCATAACGCGGGACAAGGTCCGTAAAGGCCGGGCCTTTTTTTCGCCCCGGATTCATGAAGTTCAAGCGGTAGTCCTTGAAACCCATCGAGGTAAAGAACGCAACGGACCGTGCCAGATGGGCTATGTTCAGCTTATTGATCACCATGTTCAACGAGACCATCAGCCCTGACCGGCGCTGCTTAGTGACCTGCAACAGGTTCATGAGCGCATGCATTTTCTGGTCGAAGCCCCCCGGTCGCTGAGTGAACATGTCCTCTGTTGCTGCCAGATGACTGTGTATCGAGACCGAGACCCGGTTGACACCAGCACCGATCAACTGTTCAAGGAACTGTCGCTCTGCTAAACGTCTTCCATTGGTGATAAGATGCACTATCAGGAATCCTCTGAGCCGGGCATAGCGCACGATCTCCAGAAGATGCGGATGCAGCGTCGGCTCCCCGCCCAGGAACCCCAGCGAGTTAAAACCTGCACTGGCATGCGCATCGATCTGTTTTTTTACGCTCGCAAGCGATGGGAACTTATCCTTATTGAAGTTCTTGTTCTTTGAACTGCAGAATATACAGTCATTATTGCAGATATTACCGAGCAGTATCTGAATGTCCTTATAGACGACCTGCGTATGCATTATTGTGCCGCCTTTTTGCGCCTGACCGGCAGGAATCCCCCAAAGCCGTACTTCACGACATAGTTCTGCGGTATCCCTCTGCAGATCGTATCATAGGCACAACGATCGCAAGATTCCGGTTTTATGAGGGCATAGAGCGCTATCTCCCGGGCCAACCTGCTCCACACGGTCTGCTTGAACAGCCCTTTCGGTGCATAGCGTGCCGGATCATCGTACTGACACGGCGGGATATTCTCAAAAAGCACGTCCGCAGACCTGCGGGCCACATCTTTAATGACACCCTGCATCGCAGGGACCTTGGTCACATCTTCAACATCAAGTTTAAGGATGGCCCCGGAAGACAGCGAGAGCCCGGATACCGGACGGTCCATAGAAACGAAGACCAGTTTTTTGTTCGGCCTGTTCGGCCGTTTCCGGTATCGTTTCAGGAGCGGGCAGATCGACTGCAGCGAGCAGTATTCGCAGGCATCCGTATGACAATGCTGCACATGCTCGAACTGTGCGATATCCTCATATATTTTATTGGTCGGAGTGATGTATTCTTCATACCCTCGCAGATACCGCGGAGGGAACCGGCTGAGCCAAAAATGCATACCATGGGTACGCGCGAACGTGATGGCGGCATAAACGTACGGAACGACCTTTTTCATATCATAAAAGACCTGCCGATGGTACTCATCAGCATTGCCTACCGGCACAAGGCTCATCAGGTTCGATTCGCGGACCCCAAGAGCATAGGCGAACCTGACGATATCCGCCAAATGCTTGTAATTGATCTTTGATATGACCGTGTCCGTATTGACGATCAGCCCCGCGGCAAGGGCGTTCCTGATCCCGCACACGATCTGGGAAAAACTGCCCGATACCCGGGTGCACCGATCATGGAGCGCCGCCGTATGCCCATGGAGCGAAAAGGTGACCTCATCCAGTCCCGCTTGAACGAGCGACCGTACATACTCGGGATAGGCGAGCTTTCTTCCGTTGGTAATGATCTGGACCTTCGTATACCCTGCCTTTTTCCCGTAGCGGATATATTCGGCAAGACAGGGGCTCACTGTCGGGTCCCCGCCGCTCAGAACAAGCCGTACGGCACCGGACCTTCTCCCCTGGTCGATCAGTTTTTTGACCTGCTTCTCAGGCACGAGCCCGATGGGCGTGTTCTGTTTGCGTGCATCAAGACAGAACACGCACGAATTATTGCACAGGTCCGTGATGCGCACCCATTGCTTATGTTCAAGCGTTACTTTGAGCTTATCTTTCATTGGTCGTTATTCATCCTCTGCGGAGACCCTGACCGCACGCACGATCCGGGCTGCCCCCCTCTTCCGTACCGGAGCAAGCCCTTTCGGGCCGTGGAGCGCCAGATATTCGGCCTGGACGCCGGCGCATATCATACCAAGACCGCACCGTTCACAAAAGGGAAGCTTGACCCGTCCCTGGTACGGCTTTACGACACGCAGCATATTATCGTTCTTCTGTTCGATGAACGAACACATGTACAGCTCGTCCTTGATGATCTTTCTGGTCTCAGTGGAATATTCCTCGAACCCTTTCATACAGCACAACGGGACGCGCTCGATGCGGAACGACTTACGGTGCTTCTTCAGCACCGTGACCATCTTCGCAAGGTACGGGCGTACCTGCGGATATGTCGCGACGACCCACGGATTTTCATGCGCACGACTATGAAGATTTCCGTCGGCCATCCCGGGATCAAGGAAATTATAGACAAAATGTCCTATACGCGGGAACACTTTCACCAGGAACGCTGCGAGCTCGGGTAAATGCGCGTAATTTTCCGCATTGATCGTCGTGTTGATATTGACCGAGAAACCTGCGCGCAACGCATTATGGATACCCATGAGCTGTTTCTTTAAATGGCCGGGTTTACCGGACAGCAGGTCCGCGGTCCCTTCACGATGAGAGTGCAACGATATATTGATCGAACGTACACCGGCGGAAAATATCTCCTGAGCGAGCGTCATACGGGAAAGTTCGACACCGTTGGAGATCATGCGCGGAACGATGCCTCGTCCCTTCAGATACCGTATGATCTCAAAAAGATGAGGGGACGTAGTAGGCTCGCCGCCGGTCAAGAAGACCTCAGTGACGCCTTCCCGGCACAGCGCATCTATGCTTTTTTTCGCCTGGGCAAGTGTGATCTCCTTTTCGAACTGCGGATTGGAACAGAACACACATTCGTTATTGCATTTGCGCGTGATCTGGAGATATGCCGCTTTTCTGGTGCCGGTCATGCGCGACCTCGTCCCGTGACCGACGAGAACTCTTCCGGTCCGTATATGTCCAGATAATCCTTGCGCACGCCCAAACATGAGGAAGAGAACGAGCAGCGTTCACAGACCGGCAGCCGCATCCCGCCTTCGAACGGTGAATCCTCCGCGCGAAAAGAATTTCCCGGGGTCACGATCAACAGGTCCAGTGAACACAGCGTATACCAGTACTTCCGCATATCGCCCAGGACGCACGGGGGTATCTGCGAGGTCAATAAGGTCCGGACGCCGGCACGCATCCCTGCCCGGAACGCCTCGCGCACAAAAGGCATTGCTTCACGAAAGGACGGAAGTTCATGGCGCAACCTGCCTCCGGCTTCTGCCATGCCGAACAAGGAAAGGTACCACAGAAAGATCTCCTTGATACCGAGCGCTGCGAAATGTTCGATCGTCGCCGCCAATGACGGGAGCGCGGACCGTGTGATCAGAACGTCCAGTTCCACTGCTGCGGAACTGTCGAGCATATGCTTTATCGCCATTTCACTGCGCTCATAGGCATCTGCAACGCCGGAAAGTGCATTATGTACGTACCGGTCACCCCAGACCGGCACACTGAAGGAGGTCACGCCCGCAGCACAAAGTTGTTCAACACGTTCAGGAGAACATAATCGTATGGCATTGGTCTTGAGCGTTACCTGGTCATAGCCGATGGTCCGCGCCGCAGAGACCAGGACCTTCAGGTCCTTACGCAGGGTCGGTTCGCCGCCGCCAAAGAACACGGTACGCGCTCCCTGCTGATATGAGGATGCCAGCACGGATAATGCCTGCTGTGTGCTGAAGGAATGTCCCGCCTGCTCACAGGGAACAAAGCAGAACGCACAGGATGCATTACAGTGATGGTCCAGAACGAGCTCTATCGCCTTCATTGGTACATCCGCCTTTGAGCCGAACGGTCAGCTCCGGATACGTGAAAAATGATACACGCCGTCACACACGATAGAATAGACACAGTGACCGCATTTGGCAATCCGTCTTCGCCCTTGCCCCAACCACTCGGACAGATTGACCTGTTCCTTGGATACAAAGACCATGGTCCGTTCTTTTTTCTGTACGTCGGCAGCGACATAGCGCTCATACCCTCGCAGGTAACAGAATGGCAGATTAACGATCTGTATGTCCATGACCCCGGCATACCGATCGATCGCCTGCGCCACATATCTACTGACCGAGGCCGGAGCAGGTACGATCTTTTTATCTATGGTACCGAACGGCGTAACATATTGAACGGTCACTTTTCTGACACCTTCCCGAACAAAGGCCCGCAGCATTGCTGCTATATGCGGAGCGTTGAGCTTGGTCAAGGTCACATTGACCCCGAAGGACACTCGCTCCGGACGGAGGCGGACGATGTTCCGCAACCCCTGCAGCGTTTCCTTAAAACTCCCCGGTTTTGTCGTATGGGCATCATGGAGCTCCGCAGTATGACCGTGAACGGAGATCAGGATGTCCGTAATGCCGGACAGGAGCAACCTCGACGCATATTCCCGGGAAGATAAGGCACGTCCGTTCGTGGTCACCGTGATACGTTGATAGCCTATTCTTTCCGCATAGGCGATGAACGAGAACAGGTCCGGATGCAACGTCGGTTCACCGCCGTCAAAATCAACTAATCGGACACCGCGCGCCCGATATTTCTTCAACAAGGAAAGCACCGTTGCTTTAGGGAGCGTATCTTTGCGGCGTGCTCCTATCGCGCAGAACCGGCACCTGTTCTGGCACTGGTAGGTCAGATTGATGATCAGTTTGCGGGACTGCCGGGACGCACGACGGACCGCAAGGACGGTCATCACATCGGACAAGTCCCGCGCCGTGAGCGCCGGCCCCGTGATCATCGGCGTTCCTGAAAAATAAGGCATGTACGTATCGGCTGGCACAGGAAGGGAAATGTTCTTTTTCCGACAGAGCGCTTCAAGCTCCGTTCCCGGCAACGGGACCGCATATTGAACGACCGCACGTACATCATAGGTCTGTTCCATGCGTACCGCATGCTCAACGGTGCGAAGCGCGCTCTGTCTGGTCTCCCCCGGCAGACCGATCATATAATGAACAAGGAGCGGAACGTGCAGGTCACGGCACCAAACGGCAACGTTCTCTATCGCGGAGAGGGACTGCTTCTTCCGGACAATGATATCGACCGTACGCTGGTCGCCGCTCTCGGCACTGACGGACAACATCGAAACAAGCCCTGCCACCATGCGAACATGCCTGCGTTCCAAACGGTCGGCGCGAACGCCGTTGGGGAACTCACAGGCAAGACCGCGCCGCTTGAGCATGGACAGGAGCTTCATGAACCGTTCCGGATCAAGGTTGACCAAGGCATCGAGGAAAACGACGCGCCGCACCTGGAACTCCTCTTGCAGTATTTTCACGTGCTGGGCAAGCTGCAACAGGGAGTATTCACCGTACGCCGCCCCGCTGCCGCCTTTTGAACAGAAGACACAGGCATATACGCACCCGTAAGTGGACATGACCGGAAGCGTATCCGCACTGTAGTCGAACATTTGTTTTCGTGTCCGGTCCGCGAACACCGACCTGATCGTTCTTTGATACTGCGGCGCATCGATCAGTGTCCAATCTGGGAAAACCGCATCACGCTTTTCAGGAACGGCCGTCACGACACGAGGGACAGATCCACCCTTCCGGACTGCGGCCACCAGGGCAGGCAATGTTCTTTCCGCGGCACCTTTCAGGACGTGGTCGAGCTCCGGATATCGCTTCAAAAGCCGTGCCGCCGGTATATCAATGAAATGCATGCCTGAAAAATAAAGGTCCGCATAGACCAGCTGCGCCTTAGGATGCTCTTTCCGAAGTCCGCTGATGAGCGGCCCAAGGTACGGATGACGCCGAGATGAATAATTGAACGAGCTGCCGTAGAGCACGATGACCCGGGGCTGATATTTTTTACAGCACCGGATGATACGTTCGACGGGAGCGCCTAACCGGTAATGTGCTTCATCGACGAGCGTCCTTTCACTTCCGGGAACGGCCAAGGCATCGACGACCTCGACACGGAACCCGTGCCGTACGAGACGGGAGGCCTGCTCGAGTACCGGGTAATCCGCGAAGTACGGATGATCGATATGCCCCGTATGGACCAACAACGGCGGAGCGACCATCAACACATCGATCGGTCCGGTCCCTTTTTTTTGATACAGAACGGTCCACTGATTGAACCCGTCATCACGGACCGGCATATGGCGGCGCAGATACAACGGCATATCCTGCAACAGGGAGATCACATCCCAGGAGGAATCGTTCTGACAATGCTGCTGAGGTGAAGCCTCGCCCGCAGGGACCTCGGTATACGCTCGTTGACGCACTACCGCATACGGAAGATTATCGACGACGATGAGCCGTCCGCCCGGCTTAAGACAATGCTCTATGGTCCTATATGCCTTCTTTCTGTCCTTAAAATGATTATGACTGCGCAGTACGAGGACGGCATCAAAGGACCCGGCAGGTGCCTTGAACTCTTCTATGCCGGAACGCACAAAAGAACATCCCTCCTCTTCGAACGGGGGAGGACCGTCCAGAAAAGGATCGAGCCCCGTATAGACCACTTCGCCGGCCGCTATCTTCGGACGCAACACATCAGCATATCTGGTATGTCCGCAACCGACATCAAGTACGGCACCGGACACGGAGGAGATCAGATCGAGGATGACCTGTTCGGTCCTGAACATATCGGCGCTCAGGGCTTGTTCATACACACCGGGACACCTGGCCTTATCGAGGCACTGGGCACAGCAGGAGCAGAGCTGCATCTTGCCGAGGTCCTTTTGAAAATCTATCTCCGTGGTCTTCCCTGAAAGGTCCCTGTATATCTGTCCCTGTATGGATTTGACCTCTCGGATCTCTTCAGCCGTAAGATCTGAGGTCACGGTCCTGTAAAGCTCGACCTCCGTATCATTGAGCACGAAAAGCGTCCTGTCGGGATCGAACCCCATAGGGATATCATTGACGACCAACAGGCATCCGTCCCTGCGCACGCACGGCCAGCTCTGAGCAAAGAGATAATTGAACGAATTAGATCGGCTCAAGTTCACCGCTCCCCATGTGCTTCACATACTGCGCATAGATACCGCGGCATGCATCATGGACCGTGCACTGCCGGCAGGACCGCACTTTGATCTTTGTCCCGAGGTCCGTCGGAAAGAGCCGCTGCTCATAGGCTTCGCTCATATACATGATATGCTCCGTGAACAGATCATCGTACAGGTCCTCATAGCCTTTTATTATACACAACGGGAAACCGTCCAATCCTATATGCATTTTTTCACGATACCGGTCGACGACCGGGCGGACCTTTTTCCAGGCTGTTGATATAAGAGGAACAAGAGAGGCTTTTGCGTGCAAGGCCCTGCCCTTCGGCTCGACAAAGCTGAACTTGATCCGGCGCACTCCCATAGCGAGCAGGGAGCGGACCGTGCTTTCAAGCGTAGGCAGGTTCAGGACGGTCAACGGGATATTGACCTTAAAAAAGACCGGGAGCGAGACCATGTTCCTGATAGCGGAGACCGTTCCCTCATACGTAGTCCCCCCGGTCAAACGGTCCTGGACCTTTTTATCGGAAGACATAAAGGACATATAGACATAGCGCAAGCCGGCAGCAACAAGACGTTCCGCATACGAACGGTCCTGCAGACGTCTGCCGTTCGTGACAAGTCCGAAGAACATCCCCATCGACTTGACCGCACGCACCATGGCGAGCAGGTCCTTCCTGATCGTCACTTCCCCTCCGGACAACAGGACCCCGGTACAGCCGAGCTTTTTTGCCATCATGATCTTTTTGCGTATCTGCACAACGGACGCATCTTTTCTCTTGGCAGAGGGAACATCAACATGACAGAACAGGCATTCATTATTACAGGAATAGCCGACCTTGATGATCGCTTTATGAGCTGCTTGTACGGTACTATCAGTACGAGCACGAGAACCCCGCCCCTGCGTCGTACTAGCAGAGAACTTTTCCGTGTTGAACGGCATGAACTCGCTCATCCCGAACAGCTTCACATAGTTCACATACACCCCTTCACATACGGGAGCCAAGGCACAGGCCCGGCATTGCGGTACTTTCCGCTTCAGCCCCTCGGTACGTTCCCGCTTCCAGGAGAACTCCTCGAACGTTTTGACCATATGCGGCATATCTTTATTAAAGGCGAACACCGTATCAAAACTGTCCTTGAGCTCTCCGACATACGTCAGAGCGTCCGGGCGGTCAGGCATGATGCACAAGGGGATCCCTTCGAACGACAACATGCTGCTGGGATAGGTCTTCATGAGCGTATCTATGACAGGCCTGACCTCCGCATATGCGGGCAACAGGCTCCGACACTGAGCAAAAGGAATACCTTCGGGACGACAATAATTCACTCGCACGCTCCGTATACCGAGGACATGGAACTTCTTCAGCATACGTACCAGATGAGGCAGATTCTGTACGGTCAGGACGATGTTCACGGACACGCCTTCTGCAAGAGCACCGTTCCTGACAAGCTTGATCACGTTCTGCAAGGCGTGCCATTTCTGACGGAACCCTCCGCGAACACGCGTCAGCGGGTCCTCAAGCATCGCGGTATCGCCATGAATAGAGACCGATATCCGAGTAACGCCCGCAGCGACCAAGGCGGCAAGATATCCGGCATCCGCAAGACGTCTGCCATTGGTCACAAGATGGATATGGGAAAAACCGGCACGTCTTGCATAGGAAATAATATCGGCCAGTGCCGGATACAGAGTCGGTTCTCCCCCCAGGAACCCTAAAGAGGTATACTTCTTTTTCGCATAACGCAGGATGCGTTCTTTCAACGCGGCCGGGGAAATGAAGTCCGATCTGTTTTGAGAGGCCTGATTGACGCAAAAAACACAGTTGTTATTACATACATTCCCAAGGTTTATCTGGACATCCTTTGGACGCATCATGATACTCACTCACAAGACCTTTCGGCCGTAGCTGTTCCGTGCGGGGACTTGGACAAAAGGGAATGATCAACAGCAGTGTTTGCCGCTACTACCACGAACCATGAGAACCATGAGAACCATGGGAACCATGAGAACCGTGGGAACCATGGGACCCGTGGGACCCGTGGGACCCGTGAGAACCGTGGGACCCGTGAGAACCGTGGGACGCATGAGAAGTATGTGTTCCGAATCCGCCGTTATTATGGAAATAATTCTGGTGTGCTTGGGTTATCTGCCCGATGGAGGCCAGGAACGCTGAAGTGGCAAGTACGCTCAAGCCGGCCTTCAAAATGTTCTTTTTGCTGATCTTCCCCTCTTCAGAGGTCAAGAACACGCTGATATCTTTTTTGATCTTAGGAAGCATTCTGTTCTTTTTAGACCCTTCATGTTTGCTCATATATATGCCTCCCCTAGTAAATATATACCCTATCCGTATCTATGCCCGTTACCCTAAAAAATATACATTGATATTTTCCGTTTTATTTACCACTGCCGCTTTTTTTCTCATAGAACTCAGCACGTTTATCGATCTGTTTCGTGTACTCATGCACCCAACTATCGAACACTTCTTTAACTTTCTTATTCTCTAATTTTTCAAAAAGGAAGTCAAGTATCGCTTCATTGAGCAGATGTTTTCTGTTCGCGGCAAGTTGCGTGAATATCGTACCGGTCTCTCCATAATTCCAGGCAGGACAGACCCCGCAATAGGTCTTATACACACAACGGTCGCAGTACAACCCGTCAAGACACGATGCCGTACAGGCCGTCTTGACCACATCGCTATTGATCAGGTCCTTATATTCGTGCGTCAAGACATTGCCGACCTTGAAAAGGTCATCATTGAGCATACGGCCTTCATCACAGGTGAAAATATCTCCATTATAGTTATAGAGAAGTTGACCGATACCGGCCCCGCAGGGCGTACGCAGGTCTAGCTGCCCGGGGTCTGTGCCCCCCAGGATCTTCACCAGGAACGTCATGGCCGTATACTCGATAAAAAGTTTGCCTTCCTGATTGAGCGCAATGATATAGTTCATCGCCTTCTTGTAAAAATCCATGAACTCATCGACCTCATAGCCGATGGCCTTCCAGGTGTCCTTGGCGAAACCCAGTTTCGCCAGAGGTCTTAAGTAAATAGTATTGAACCCCAACCCCCGATAGGTATCGATGATCTCCTGGGGCTTGGACAAAGCTCTCCGCGTCACTGTGATCAATGCGCCCGGCGAATAGATGTAATCCCATTCATCTTTCTTGAGACGCTCGGTGTATTCGTTCGTCACTCTTTTGACCCACGATATGACCGTATCATAACTATGACCGCCGGCCCTGGGACGGTTCAGGTCATGGACCTCTTCCGGTCCGTCGATCGACGTGCACATGGCCACCTTATTATCGAAGAGCCATGTGAACTTATCTTCGTCCATAAGACTGAAGTTGGATACCAGATTAAAATGAACTTCCTTGTTCTTCTGTACGTTCACTTCACGCGCATACTCGACGATGTATTGAATGACCGGCCAATTCGCCAATGGTTCTCCGCCCTGAAATTCGATGCTAATGACCTTGCTCGGTGTCTCAAATATCGTATCGACCACCTTTTTCGCGGTCTTGATGTCCATATCATAGCCGTCCGCATCCATCGGCCGGGAAGCAGCCTGACAATAGACGCATTTATGATCACAGCGCAGCGTTACCACGATGATATGCAGACTGGGCCCCTGGGCCAGGAACGAGTTCCTCTTCTGGTACATCGCGATCATGGAATCAAAATCCATGGACTCGCGCAGAAAATTCGCCTGCAGCAGCTTGGTATGCAGCTCTGTCCCCTCTTTGACCTTTCCCTCAATGAACACGGAAAAATCGGCAGGGCTCAAGAACACATGCTGTCCGACATCATTGGTCAACAGATAGCGGGCCCCGAGCTTTTTATATCTGAAGAAGCCGACCTTCTTCAGGTCGACCTTTTTCAGGTCTATACCGGTCTGTTTCTTGGTCATGATCGTTTTACGCTTTCCGCCAACACATAATTGGCTATCTCATCCTCAAGGTTCTCCACGGGTTCAGTCGGCCCGGAGACCTTCAGGATATGATGTGTCTTCCCGAGCACATATTTCATCGTACAGAACTGACCGTACACCTGTATGGCATCCTCTACCGCAGCTTTAGCATACAACTCTTTATGGAAACGCAATTCAGACATGCTCAAGACTTCCTGTTCTTGCCCGCGCTCTTCTTTTTCTTTTTCGCGCTTTTCGCAGATGCGCCGGTACCGTACTTTTCTTCCCACGGGACCGCGATCTCGAGCGGATCATCAGCGTATTCAGAGGAGGCCGGTGCCGTCCCCATATCCTGTACCGAAGAGTACAACGCCTGTCCGACGATATATTCACGGATCTTGACGTTCTCTTTTGCGACAGCTTCGCGCAGAGCGCAGTTCAGAAGTTCGTTCTGGAACTCTCCCTTGAGCGCTTCTTTCTGTTTTTCCGAAAAACCTTCTTTCGCTTTCAACTGGACCACGATCTCGTCCTTCTTGGTCCCCTTATCGAGCAGGACATACGCGGTATCGATGAACACATAGGACGCGGCATATATTGCCGTGAGCGGATACACGGACGTACTTACTTTGAACTGAACGGAATTACTTATTGCCATGGAAACACCCCTGTTGTATGAGCGAATTCTATCCAACCTTATATAAAAAGTAAATCATCTATTTCCAATATGACGCGCAGGCGGTCGGTGATTCCCATACGGAGACCTTTTTGATCGTACCGTTCTTTTTAAAGATCTCATCATGTATGTGCCGGGCGATATTTTCCGCCGTAGGACTGAACGGGAGCACCTTGTTCAGAAAGGCATGATCATATGTTCGCAGAACGTCCGCCAGCTGTTCCTTCAGGACCTTGAAGTCGGTCAGCATACCTATCTGGTCGAGCGTATCTCCCAAAAAGGTCACCTGTACTTTCCATGTGTGCCCGTGCAGTGCCTCACAGGGTCCGTTGCTCCCGACCAGCTGATGGGCCGCAGAAAATGAACTTTCGATCATTAATTCATACATAGGACGCTCCTCTGAAGGATCCGGCATTATTTTGATGAGGGCCGTTTTGAAAAATAATCCTGCAACCCGTTCCTGATGCCGACCGCGATATTATAACGGAATTGTTCCGTGCGGATAAGGGCTTCATCCTCCGGGTTGGACAGATAACAGGGTTCTATGAGCGCCCCGGGCATCGTCGTATGGTTCAAGATATACATCTGCGACTGTTTGATGCCCTTGTCCGGGAGGCGCAGTTCAGCGAGCAGCGCTGCATGGACCGCTTGTGCGAGCAGCAGATCATTATCCTTATACCAGTAGGTCTCAACGCCTCGCACGGTAGGCTTGATGAACGAGTTCAGATGTAAAGATATCACCGCGTCCGCATTATTACGTTCGGCGAAACGTGCGCGGTCCTCCATGCCCATGAACGTATCGTCCTCGATGACCAGAAAAGGCAGTGCCCCGTCATCCAGCAGGAGCTTGTACAGTATTTTTGATATCTGCAGGGTCAGGTCCTTCTCATTCACTCCGGACCTTGAGATAGCACCGGGGTCCGAGCCGCCATGCCCCGGATCGATAATGATGCGCTTCCCCTTGAGACTGCGCGGACCGACCGAAAGAGCACGCGTGGGCACATGTGCTGCCGCAGGTACGGTCGCTTGAACTTCAGGGGCCTCAGGAGTTACCAAAGGAACAACGGGAACAGCAGGGACCGTTCCTGCGGACGGTAGCGTTCTCCCGGGGAGCACGGCCGCGGTCGACGAAAAACGTATCACAAGCCCTTGCGCCCCATGCTCCAGCGCATAGGTATGCGGCCCGTCCAGGTCAACGACCACTCTCGTCATGAGCGGCTGCCAGCTGAACTGGCTGGCCCGTACACGCAGTATGCCGGGGACATTGGACGAAACAAACCCATTGGTCTTCAGGACACAGCCCGGTATGGTCAGGACCACTCTGTCCGGATCGGTCAATACCTTCTGCTGTACTTCGAGCGGAGAGGTCGCATGAAGACGCACCCCTGCACCTGCGGTATCCGCGAACACACCGACCTTCGTGAGCCAGGGCACGAAATCAACGACGATCTCGCGGCCTGTGACATCAGCACCAAGACCATAGGTCCGGGGCGACGCAAGTTCTATCACGACCCGGGTCGTATCATCAGTGAACTGTGACACCCGGACCGCCCGCACAGACGCGCCCGGGACCTTGAACCCGCTGCGGGGAACGTTCAGGACACTGTGCGGGATATCCAACACGATACGGAACGGGTCTTTCAATTCAACGGCTTTTTTCACTTCTATAGGCTCAGAACCGGTGATAATGACCTTGGCGATACCCCCCTCCTCCTGAAGATAGACCTCGTCAATGAGCGGTTCAACATACACGGTCTTATCCTCAAGGCTCCCCCAACGGCAGCCGATACGCAACACGCGCAGTACCTCGACCAAAGGCATACGGATATGCCCCTCCTCCATGACAAAGGGACGAGAGAAGGTCACGGGAATACCGTTGAACGTCCCCTGCAGAGCGCCCTCATCGATATCCAGCCGTTCGTTCCTGCCGGGCGCTGTGCGGGTAATGGATATATGCCGACCGGGAAGCGTATAGCGGACAACATAATCGAACGGGCCAAGGAGCTGCTGTGCGGGAACATACAGAACGCCTTGTCTGACATCTTCACCGACAGCCCGGAACACGCGCCCTCGAACGTTAAAGCACAAAGGACCGGTGACCGAGGTCAGGTCCGGAAGCCAACAGCTGTTCGCAGTGACCGTGACGTACCTGCCCGTCGTATACGTATGCACGACAGTCCTTTCAGGAGCAGTATCGGGAACAGGCCGCACCTGCGGAGCGACAGGTAGTGGAGCAGGCGTATGGGCGGGGACCGCTGCCGGAGCCTGCATGACCACGACCGCATCATCGACCGCAAGTGACGGCGCTTTGACCTGCGGAGCCGCAGGTTCGCTCTCAGGGACCGGAGCAGCTCCGGAAATGACCACCTGCTCGGCGCGCATCTCCGCACGGTACCCGAAGACCGCACAGAACTCGCGCGCCGGAACGTACATGATGCCCTTATATAGAACAGGATGATCGGTCCACTCGCTCACCTCATCATTGATCAGCACTTTCTTTGAATACTGCTGCACGATAAGGCTCGTCCCCTCGGACGTATGGACGCGTAACGCTGATGTGACCGCCTGCGGGACCACGTTCATCCGCAAGGCCGCCGCCAGGTCCTGCAGAGGGACATAGACCGTCTCCCCCAGCATGACCGGAGGATGCGCTATGGCCAGCTCGCTGTTATTGAACATGACCGTCCTGCTGTTCAACGGTGTGGGAACGGTACGCGCAAAAGAAACGGATGCGAGGCAGAGCAGAAGGATACAGGAAACTATCCTGAGATTTCGTTGTGGCATGTTTCAGGATTATATCTCACACATATCATTTAATGAACAGGTATCGATATGCCGTGTTTTTTGTTAGAATGCTCCCTATGCAAAAGATATTGCTGGTCGATGATGACCGCTCGGTAGTGGAGACCGTGACCTTCCTTCTGCAAAGCGAAGGGTATTCCGTCGTCACAGCACGGAACGGAGAAGAAGGCCTTGCCATGGCCCGAACGGGATCGCCGGACCTGATACTCCTCGACATCCTGATGCCGAAAATGAACGGATATCAACTGGCCATCATGCTCTCTTCTGATCCGGCGCTCAAGAACATCCCTGTGGTGCTGCTCACGGCCACGACGCAGATGGTCGGCACCGTGAAGATACAGACCCCGGCAAAATACAAGATATCAAAACCGTTCTCCGCCGAAGAACTGCTCTCGACCATCAAAAAAGCTCTCTCCGAGAAATAAGGCCCGCCCGAAGGAACGGACTTGTTCGTTCAGAAGGTGTAGGACATGCCGCCGGCCACTTCAGAACGTACCGGATCGGTATCATACTCATAATCGGCCAATTCCCAATCATAGTGCTTGATGTGCTGGCTCACCCCGACCAAGCGCAAGTACCAGCTCAGGTCCGCCGTAATAGAATCACGCAGCTGAAGGCTTCCGGAATACAGGACCTGGTCCGTAGTCCGCTCGCTGTTATGCCGTTCCTGATAACGCAATGAGAATATGGTCTGGATATCGGTCCAGAAGAGCGGGAACACGCCGTAATTGAAGATGATATTATTGCCGCGGGGGTCATCACGATACCCTGCATTATAGATATAATACTCATATTCGTTCTCAAGTCTGACCTCAACAAGTCGCACCGGACGGATAGAGATACCGGCGACCCCCTGCTGTAGGTCATAGCTGTTCTGCACGAGCGTATCATCATCATACACGCTCGGGGAGAACTCGTAATACAGCGTCGCCCATTCGCCCAGGATATCTATCTGAGAAAGACGCATCGTTGCTCCATACCAGCGGTTATTATGACCGTTATTGTTGAACAGGGCGATCGACGGGGCCACATGCGCTATCCGGTGCAGGGCCACTGTCACTCGATTGCGCTCCCCGTAATAATCCTGGTTCAGATATTCGAGGGGGAACCGTTTCAGGAACCTGTCAAAAGCGCCCCACAATGACCAGGAAGAGGTCGGCCGGTACCGAGTACGCAGATACACGCCCTGCTGCCCGCGATAGTCAAGCCAATTAGAGACCGATTCATACCCGGAGGTCAGGTCCCGCACGGTACAATCCAGCATCAAGGTGTCGCTCTGCCAGATACTTTGGGCCCGGACCGCCGAAAAGGCCTCTGCTTTCCGTACAGAACTGGCGACCTCTCCGGAGAACAAAAGGTACGGATCATATTGATACTGCGCGCCGACCGAACGGGCATTGAGCCGCTTATCACTGCCCCGCATATCCCAGTCATACTGTGATAAAAAAGCACTGGTCAATCTCAGTTTCGATGTCGCTTTCCAGGAAAGTTTCGCACCGTACACTTCCTGGAACGCCGAAACGTCGTCACGGACCTGTTCTCCCCAATGTTTGTTCCCTTTATCGCCCACGAACACATCGACATCAAGAACATCATCGAGCGCGAACAGCTGCGCGCGCACGCCCTGATAGGTGAGCGCCGGTGCCATAAGTTCGGAATATGAAAGGGTATCATCGCCGACGATCAGGGCATGCCCCACTCCGCGGAACCGTGTCGAAAAATACGCCACCTGACTGCGCATATCATTTGTCGCGACCATTTGGGCCTTGTATTGCAGCTTCGTGATGTTCTGCCCAAGTGCTGTCGGAGAGTGGACGAGCACTTCGTGCGTATGCATCCAGCGATTGACCGGGTAATCCGCATCAGCATCTCTTTTGAAATACATGGAGTACTGTCCGCCCGGACCCGCACCCGCAGTCTCTGCAAGAGGCGCTTTTTTCCCGCGCACAATGACCTTGATGGTCGAGACCTTATTATCGTAATTAAAGACGTGCACGTACGCTTCGCCGGGGTATTTCGCTTCGATCCGTATCTCACGGTTCGAGTAACGCTCTGCGGCAATAACGCTCGGATGCGTGTTCACCACGGAAAGCACCGAGGGCACGGAAAGGAACCGCGTCTGCCCGACATCGAGCGTCACCGGGTCCACGGCAGCGAACGAAAGGGAACAGAGCGCAACAGAACACATGATGCTCGCGATACATTTTGGGATGATACTACTGCCCCTCACTATAGCTCCTTATCTATCCGCCGGTAACGACGACCGTCGTATCTTTAACGAGAACATCCGTTCCTGTATCAAGGGTGACCATGACCTTGTACGTCCCGGAGGAAAGTACCAGGAACCCCTTCACATCCGCTTTGGCCGGAACGGTCTCGCCCGGCAGCGTCTTTATCGCCGAGAACGTTCCGCGCCCGACGGTCTTGCCTGCAGCATCAACGAGCACGGCATTGCCTTTGGCCTGTATCCAGTCGTTCCCCGTGTTCCTGAACTGCAAAGAGACCTCGACCGAACCGTTCTGCGCAACAGCGCTCACGTCCGTGACCTCTGCGGTCGCTCTCGTATTCCCTTCAGTATGCTGATAGATGACCGCTCCGATCTTCCCGGAGAACTGGACACCGCTCTGTACGGGACCGCCCGCATTAGCGGTTGCCGGGACCCCTTCAAAGAAAATAACGGCCTGATGCCCGCCTTCAGCGCTGTTCGGGGTCTTTACCGAGAATGTGAACCTCTCTTTTTTACGAGGTGCTATCGTAAAAGAGGTCTTCCCGGGGGTCACCCATTCGGCACAGGAATACGGACTTCCGCCTTTTTTCATGAACTTCTTCGTCCTATCCTCCCGATATATCCAATCCTCTACCGTAACGGCTATGGCAAGTGTTTCATCGGACTGATTGGAAATGAACAATTCTTTTTCTTGAACGCTCCCCGGCCGGGTCGTCAAGTGAATGCTCGGGGTATCGATACCGAAAGAAAAAGCTCCGACCGCGGCCGCCATAATGGTCAGTAACGCTCCGGTCGTGATGATACGTTTGAACATGTCGTACTCCTTCGTCTATTCCGTCATAACGAACTGGACCTTCGCACGATACGTCCCCTGAGGTTGTGCCTCAGGAATGACCACGCCAAGACCGACCTGGACCTGTACTCCGGCAGCAGCAAGCCCGTCACTGAAAACAGCGTCCGGCGATTGAGATAACGGAACGGAAGTACCTCCGGTCCCGTTCACAAACCCGCCTGTCGTGCTGTCCGTCCAGGCCCCATACCACTTCATGTTCTCCATGGGTATGGCATATCCCGTCCGGGCATCGATGAGGTCACTGTCCGCACTGATCGAAAGCTGCCAATCATTGGCAGTATCCTGCTGACACAGCAGTTTGACGGATTCCGCCTTGAAATTATCCTGACCGATACGTACGGCCCTGATATTGACCGGGGAACCGCCTGTGACCGTCAGGGTCAATAAGGCCTGTGCAGGTATGGCGCACCATACTGCAAAAAAGATACTGACCAGGACGAGCTTCTTCATGATTGTTCCCGGGGATCACTCGGTCATGATGAACGTGATACGAGAGGTGTAGGTGCCGGGCACCTGTGCCGCGGGAACTTTTACACCGAACCCGAAAGGAACGTACGAGCCGTACCCGCGATTGAAACCGGCATCGCCTTCGCTGTTGCTGGTATATACCGTGGTCGGTTCCATTTTTAAGGAACGTGGTGTGGTGATGAGCGCTCCCGGCAGTTTATCTCCGCCGGTCCGGACAGAATCATAGCCGCGCACCTGCAGACTGTCATCGCCCATGGAAATGCCGGAAGTCTCATCAGTGAGCGGAGTGCCCTGTATCTGCAGTTCGTACTGGGTCAGACGATTGGACCTGCACGCCGCGACAAGCACCGCATCCGGGGGAAAATTCGCTTCGCCGCCCGGCTCGAACGTTCCCAGGCTCAGCTGCCCGCCCCAGGGATACCCGCTCGAATCCTGAAGGTCCAGAGAGAACACCGACCCCACGACGGTAACGGAAACATCCACGCTCTGTGACTGCGCGGCATACAGTGCTGCCGTCCCCCCGCACATCAGAGCTATGATCATGAACAGACCTGTCATCTTTTTTAACACAATGCTCGCCTCCCTTTTCGTGAGCGCTATTAATTAACGGACCGCACCAGGCGTATGGTCCCGAGACCCGCATGGACGGTACCTTTTGGTGATGCAGCTATATAAATGAACTGTACTTGCACAAGCCCGATAGACCCCTTCAGAAGGAACGGGTCCCAGACATCATTACCGACGCCGGGATTGACGTCCTTGAAGTCAGAGAAAGGGACAGTGACATGCTTCCAGCCGGTCCAATCGACCTTGAGCTCGTATTCCAGAAGATCGTCCTTGGTCGGTCTGTACTGATGGTCCTGTTCGACCTGCGCATTGCCGTTATCATCTTCGAACAACTGCACTTTCACGATACCGCTGTCCGCCCCGCTCCCCAGCACCCAGAACGCGATACCTTGATACGCGCTCGCATCTTTGCCGACATACATACCGCGTCCGCCGACATACCAGTCCGTGGCCTGACCATCAAGCAAAAGGACCTTTGGACCGACCTCGGGAGCATCGGGAACAAGGAAGCGCTCCTGCAGAGCGCCAAAACGCCACCACTGAGCACCAAGAGCTCCCGAAGAAAAATCCTCCAGAGTAAGACCGGTCGCATCAGGGGAATATGACATCACGGCAGGCTCCCCAAAGGCAAAGACCGGGGGAACTGCACAGAGAGAAAGAAGTATCAGCGCTGTAAAAAAACGACGGTACATCAACAACTCCTCACTCAATGATATGAACAGAAGTGCCTACGTAATGTACCACAAAAAAAGAATAAACGGAAACCTTGGAAGAAAGGAACAAGATACAAGACACGAGAAACCAGGTAAAACAATGAAAGCAGCTTGATCGCTTATCTTGTATCTTGTGTCTCGTTTCTTTTCCCTTGCTTACATGCAAATACACCAGAAACTATCGATGTATATTTTTTACAGATGGGTGGTAGACCAGACAGGGGCGCGATACGGGGATGTGGTGAAGCTAAACCCAGCTTTTGGGATCACATGAGGAATTCACCACGTCCCTCCTTAGAACAAAAAAAGCGACAGTATGTACTGTCGCTTTTTTATTCTCATATATCCCCACAATTACTGTTTGACGGCCCCTGCGGTCAACCCGCTGACGATATGCTTCTGCAGCGCCAGGAAAAGGATCATGACCGGGATGGTCGCCACTGTTGATGCGGCCATGAGCAGGTCATACCTGTTCTGGAAATTGCCGACGAACAAACGTATACCGACCGGGATGGTCATCGTCGCTTCGTTCGTGAGGACCCAGGCGAACATGAGCTCGTCCCAGGCGAGCAGGAACACGAAAACGCCTGTCGCCACGATACCCGGTACCGCAAGGGGCATCGCGATCTTCCAGAACACCTGGAACGGGGTGCACCCGTCCAAGGTCGCGGCCTCTTCAAGAGAGATAGGTATCGCCGAGAAGAACCCCCGCAATATCCAGACACTGAAAGGCAGGAAGAACGTGGAATAGATGAACACCAGTCCCGCGATCGTCCCTTTGATCGGGATACCCGTCAGCAGATAGATCTTCACGAACATGATGTACAAAGGGATCAGGAACATGATGCCGGGGACCATTTGGGTCGCCAGAATGGACGTACTGAAAAGCGTCCGCCCCGGGAAGCGGAAACGGACCAGGGCATAGGCCGTGATGGTGGCCAGCAGCATCGAGAACAGCATCGTAAGACCTGATATCAACAGGGAGTTCTTAAGGAACAGCCCGAAATTGATGTTATTCCAGAGATCGGCATAATTTCTCCAGCGTACCATCGTAAAGGCCGGGATATCGATGATCGCACGTTCAACGAGCGTATTGGTCTTCACGTTGAAGTACGCAAGCCGGCTGACAGTGGACCCGAGCACATAGACATCCGCGGACTGCGCAGTGATATCCGTGATCTCGGCCAGGACCGAACGCCCTTTATTGACCGCATGGCCCTTGTCGTCGATATCATAGAAGAACGGCCCTTCCGTCCGGAACACTTCCCGGCCGTTCAGGTCCAGCATCACGAATCCGCGGCTCAACCCCACACAGATACGGTCGTTCAGGACCCGCGCCACACCGATCGGATTGATATTATCCCCTGCTTTCTGAGATGCGAATATCGCCGTCATCTTTTTTGAGAACTGATCGAAGCGGTACAGCTTGGCGTCGGTCACGCACAGGAGCTCTCCTTTTACCAGAGGGATGATCTGTTTCACGGCCTCAAGTGCCATGCGTTCTTCTTCGTACGTACCTGCGATAGCACCTTTCGCCAGATCAAAATCGACCAGCCCTCTGCTGGTACTGATATAGAGATGCCCGTCCAGATATTTCATGGCGGAGATCGTGAGCTTGATATAGGAATACGGGAAATTTTCGACCAGGTCATAGGTCTTCACTATCTTCATGGTAGCAGTATCGACCTCTATGATCTGCCCGAAATTCTTATAGCCCATGGTCACCCAGAGCTTCCCGCTCTTTTCGTCGAGCGCGCTCAGGGTCTGGGACACCTTATTGACGTCCAGCGTCTTCGGCCACGGGAGCGCGATACGTTTCACTTTGCGCGGGTTCTGTTTGTTCACGCGCTGCAGCCCTTTATCCGCGGACGTGATCCAGAAATACTTGCTGTCCGAGATGATATTGGTCGACCAGGTCTTGAACGTTCTCCGGACAAGCAGTTTGCCGGTCGAGGAAAGTTTGTCGAGCGCACCGTCGTTGGTGAGCACCCAGGTAACATCGCCCGCCTGTTCCAGGAACTGCACATCGCGCTTGGCCTTCGCGACCGCTATCTTGCCTTCCATGATCTCGTCATTCCCCTTGACGGAAGAGAACAGCATCCATCCGATCGGGAACAAGGTCAGGAACAGTATGAAATACATCGCGACATTGACCAAACGGTTCTTCACGCGGTTGCGAATGGTATACGGAGTGTTCTTCCACAAAAAGACGGCCTTTTTAACGTTCCCAACGATCTTTTCTTTTAATGTGCTCACGAATTCACTCCCTGCTTGAATATGACCGGCCCTGTTGTCTACTGTTCAGATTCGACTTTCTGATAGAAACGGTACCACAGGCCTACCGCGCACATCATGATGATCATCAATATGACCGACACGGCCGCACCGGTACCGAAATCCCAGCGCTGGAACGCATTGCGGAAAATATTGGTCATCATCAGATCGCCCCATTCACCCGGGAACCCGGCGCCGTTACCGAACATCATGTACACGATATTGAACGAATACACGTTAAAGATGAGCCCGAACAAGAGCAGGATGGCCCACACCGGTTTGAGCAGGGGGAACGTAATGCTCCAGAATTTCTGCCAGCCGTTGGCCCCGTCTATCTCCGCAGCCTCATAATAATCCTTGGAAATGCCCTGCAGCCCGGCGAGCAGCATCAGCATGGATTGCGGCCAGCCGCGCCAGATCGTAGGGATAACGATCGCCAAAAAAGTGAGCGGGGTACCCATCAGCCAGAACGGCTTGGTCGCGCCCAAAAAAGGCAGGTATCTGTTGATATGCAGAAAGTCATACAGGACGATATTAACGATGCCCGTCTCGCGCTGCCACATGAACCCCCACAGGATACCGACAACGAACGACGGCACGATCCAGGAAAGCATGAACAGGGACCTGACTATCGAACGGCCCTTGAACTCGCGATGGAGCATCAGCGCGACGATCATGGCAAGACCCAGGGTCCCCAGGGTCACGATGATCGCGTACAGGAACGTATTCCGCATCGCGGAAAATATCCCCAGACGCATCGGACTTGCGGGATTGAACAGAACATCATAGAAGTTCGAAAAACCGACGAACGGCGCGCCGAGATATTGATCGAGCGTGAACTGGTTGAGCCGCAGGAAAGCCATATAGATGCCCTGTATGATCGGGGACAGATGGAGCAACAGCATGCCCAGGGCTGCCGGAGTGATGAACAGATACGCGATCTTGTACTTTTTAAAATCAAGTACCTTGCGTGACCATTTCTTTGCCAGCGATTCCTTCAGGTTCATTATTGCGTTCATGGGGCACCTTTATATACGTTCACGTCAGCGTACCGCAGCACCCGTCAGGATACCGAGGCAGAAGAAGGGACCATATTATTTTGCGTTCAACAATGTATTGATCTCATCCTGGAGCAATGTCAATTCCGCCTGCAGTTCGGCTTTCTTGAACGCCACAGGATTCTCCACTATCTTGTTCCAGATGATACCCAGACGTCTCGGGAACACGACCGTCTCAAGCTGTGCCCAACGCGAGATGGACGGATAATTGCGGGCATACTGGACCGAATCGGCGAACACCCGGCGATACGGATCGTTGCGGAAATACGGGTCCTGGAACGCTTCTTTGGAGACCGGCAAAAAGCCCGTCAGCTGGGCATAGGCTATCTGCGCGTCCTTGTTCAGAGAAAGGTATTTGATGACCCGCCATGAGGCATCCTTATTGCGGGACGCTTTGAACATGGCCAGATTGCTGCCGCCGCCGTAGGCCACGCGGACACCGGTGGGCCCTTTCGGATAGAGCGCGATACCGAAATTCTTCGCGACCGGAAGGTTCGAAGAACCGCCGCGTTCCGGAGGGAGCGTCAGCGTACGCAAAGCGAAGGGGCCGTCAAAATAGATCGCGTACAGACCGTTATTGAAGCCGCTGCTGATCTGGGCGGTGTTCTGCTCAAGACAGCTGATCGGCACATAGCCTTTGCGCACAAAATCAACATAATAATCAAAACCGGTGACCGCGGCCTTGCTGGCAACAGAGCTCGTATCCAGGCTCTTGTCTATGAAACTGCCTCCGGCCATCCAGATCCACGGAGCGATATTATGGATGATGTTCCAGTCGTTCTTGCCCGTGATACCGAGAGGCGCGACCTTTTTGCCGTTGATGACCAGGTTCGCCTTTTTGATCTTGGCGAGAGCCTTATCAAGGGACGCCCAGGAATTCAGGTCGCTCGGGGAGATCTTCAATTGGTTGAGCACGTCCGTACGATAGAACATCGCGCGCACATCAACGACCCAGGGCAGTGAATAGAGCTTGTCCGTGCCGGCGATACCGACATTGGAGAGGGAGAGAGGCACATACCTGCCTTTCAGGTCCTCGGACGCAACGCGTGCCGTGACATCTTCAAGCGCTCCCATGGACGAGATAGCACCCATCCAGGTGGAACCGATCTGAACGATGTCCGGGACATCACTTGAGGTCGCGGCCGTCGTCAACTTTGACCAGGCCGAACCCCAATCGAGGCACACAAGGTCTATCTTGATATCGGGATTGGCCTTCAGGAACGGGTCCAGTACGGACTGAAGATCGTTCGCAGGCTCCTGGCTGTTGGGCATGACCCACATTTTCAGGGTAACAGGTCCTTTTTTTCCGCCGCCGCAACCGGCCGCAAGGACCATCAACATCACCAGAACTGCCGCCAATAAACGCTTCATACGCACACTGCCCCTTTCTGTGTATAGGAACTGTCGGCCATCTTAGCCCGTTTTTAAAACAGTGACAAGAGTTAGAAACGAGACGCAGGACACGAGAGACGAGGTGCTGTTATTCTCCTTGTTTCTCGTTTCTTCCCCCTCAAAAAGATCCATGTATAAAACAATGCTAATGTGGGTATACATTTCTTGTAGTAACTCGGACCAAGAGGGGGCGCATATATATGAAGATAATCGACTTTAAGCCGGAACAAGTATATTTCATCAAGGAACCGGACCTCAAGAAATATTTCACAGAGCTCAATGAACTTATCGTGGAGTTCGGGACCAGCGTCGAGACGCTCCGCACGTTCAAGGCCAAGTCGCTGACCCCGTACGAGGAAAAGACCAACTTCGAACCGATCGTACAGATCGAAAAAGAGAAGTTCGTCCCGATGTCGAGCCTGCAAGGGATGATCTAAGCCCCGTACGTCCGCAACATCATAATATTAAAGAGGCCACTCCTTAAGGGGTGGCCTCTTTATATCAGATAATTCGTCCTTCAAGGACGAACGGTATGTCCGGGACCGAGTTCGTCCTTTCTGTTATAATTTTTTTCATGAGCGACACTCTATGCAATGAAGCGGCACGTTCGATCATTACCGGGGACAAAGTCCTGCTCGGCGTCTCCGGTGGGAGCGATTCCATGGCCATGCTGCATATCTTTCAGACGTTATCACGGACGGTCCCGTTCACCTGTGCCGTTGCGCACCTGCACCACGGTATCAGAGGCCGTCATGCGGATAAGGACCGGGAGCTGGTACAACGCGTTGCGGAAATGTACGGGATACCCTGCCATATAAAGGAAGTCGACGTCCCGGCGCTGGCGCGCACCGGGAAAATGTCCCTCGAGGACGCCGCCCGCCGCAGCCGGTACGCGTTCTTCGAACAGCTCTGCGCCGGGCACGGATATACCAAGGTCGCCCTCGCCCACACGCTCAATGACAGCACGGAAACGGTGCTCATGAAACTGCTGCGCGGTACGGGGCTCAAGGGGCTCTGCGGCATCGCACGATCCCGCCCGCTCAAGGCAGGTACGGACATCATCCGCCCCCTGCTCTCCTTCACGAAAAAAGACCTGCTGACCTACTGCCGCGAACAGCGCATACCCTGGCATGAGGACCGGACGAACACTGACACGGACCTGCTGCGTAACGATCTGCGGAGGAACGTACTGCCTCGCCTGAGAAAGCTCAATCCGAACCTCGATAATACGCTGGCCTCGATGGCGGACGTGCTCTCCGAAGAGGACCGGTACATGGACGATATCGCACGCAGAACGTTCGAAGCGGTCATGCAGAAACGGACCGCGAACGGCGTACGCCTGGACATCCGAGAACTGCTCTCCTTTCCCAAGGCCGTACAGAGACGGACCGTCCGACTTGCCCTGGAGCTCGTACAGGGCGATCTCCAGGACATCTATCTTCCTTTTATAGAGAATTTCCTGGATAATGGACTTACTACCATCACACATGACCGTTCGGGGAAACTGAAGGTCAGCAAAGAAAGGTTGTAAGCGGAACGTGACGAGTGGCAAGTGGCACGTGACAAGTCTTTATAAGACCCACTGCGACCTGTAACTCTTTTCATATACTGCTACATGGAGAACATGGACCTGGGAAAAAGGATAGACTTCCATACACATACATTATTGAGCGACGGTGCGCTCATACCGAGCGAGCTTATCCGTCAGGCCGAAATGGCCGGGTATCGCGCGATAGGCATCACCGACCACGTGGACGCCTCGAACCTTGAAGAGACCATCGACAAGATGCTGCGGCTGCTCTCCAAACAGAAATTCCCGATCACGGTCATACCGGGCGTTGAGCTCTCGTACGTACATCCGGACAATATCCCGGATATCGCCCGTGAAGCACGCAAGCTCGGAGCAAAGCTCATCGTGGTCCACGGAGAGACGACCGCGTTCGACGAACCGGTCTACCCGGGAACGAACAAAGTATCGCTCGGTCTCAAAGGTTTCGTGGATATACTCGCGCATCCGGGCCTGATAACCAAAGAAGAAGCGGCGCTCGCCGCACAGAACGGCATCTACCTGGAACTGAGCGCCAAAAAAGCGCACGGCACGAACAACGCGCATATCGCAAGGATCGCCCGCGAGGCGGGCGCAAAACTGCTCGTGAACACCGACGCACATAATGCCGAACAGCTGCTCGGACAGGAAGGCGCCTACACCCTTGCCTTGAACGCGGGATTAACGGACGCGGAAGCGCGGGAAACGATCATCGATAATCCGGAAGCACTGCTGGCCCGATTAGGGTTTGGGGCGTAATTTACTCCAGCTCGCGACCTCACCTTTCGCATTGATATACCAGACAAAGAAATGCAGTTTCACGGAACGATAATACCGTTTAAAAGGTCCGTTCTTCCGCAAAGCGATACGGTCAGGCGCTGCAGCGATGGTCTGCACGGGCGCAGAGACACTTTCCGGCGAGAACTCAAGTATGACCGCATCGAGGGCCATGTTCTTCTGCAGAGCCCGAACGGGGTCGATATTCACCGACACGCTGCCGTAGGTATAGATATCCGGATGCATAACGACCTGCCGGCCCGCCTTCTCGGTCCGCCGATAGACCAGATTGATGGCGACCGGTCGATAGAGGTCCACCCGGACACTTTCATACGGATGCTGCTTATAATAGGAAAGGTCCGCCATCCCTTTTGAGTTCGGGATACTGTTCTGAATGAAGGCCAGCAGTTCCGTCATGTCCTTTTCCCGCAAACGGATACATCCGTGGGATGCGGGGCGACCGACCTCCAGGTCGTCCTGGCTTGCATGTATCATCAGTTCTTCGTCCCAGTCCACGACGAGCGCTCCCGTACCGAGCGGTGACTCCTTACCCGGAGCGGCGGGCTTCAGGTCCTTTGCCCAATTGCTGCTCGGCGGCACCCAGCCCGGGTTCCAAACGACCTCAGAAGAGAGGAAATCGCCCTGCGGGGTCTTGAACGCTATGGTACCGACGGAGCAGGGATACTTCTTGAGCAGCAGCTGCCGTTCGTTCTCGAACTGATAGACGTACAAAGCCCCTTCCGGTATGTTGACCTCAAGATAGAGCTGCAGCGGCGGCCTGCGCGTACCGTTCTGCTCCCCGCGCAATACCCCGGAGAACCGGTCGGGGAAGAACAGCCCCAGCACTGACTTCAAAAGCACAAGGAACATGAGCAGCACAATAAAGTACATAACGAACGTACGTCTTTTTTTCATGTCCGAATTATACCGTTAATACGTGAAAAAGCTTAGCTGTCAGGAGCGGGCGATATGCCTGGACAGGGCCGCCTGGCCGAAATGATTGATATACCAGACGAACATACGCACTCTGGTCGACGCATAGTACTTTTTCATCGGCTTCTGCTTGCTGCCCGTGAACGGGTACGGCATCGCCGAGACCGACTCCGTACCGACCTGGGGAACTTTACTGAACAGATCGGAAACAACATTGAACGTATTACCGTTCTGCCCGGCGAGCACGGTCCTTTTATCAAAACCGGTGAAACTGATGTGTTCTCTGGTATAGACATCCGGATAGATGGCGACCTGATCGCCTCTCTTTTCCATGCGACGGTACACGAGCTTGACCGCGACCGGCTTATCAAGATACACGCGATAGCGGGTGGTGCGATTCGCACGATATTTTGAAACGTCGGACTGGCCGACGGAATTCTTCACATGGTCCTGAATGTAGCTCAACAGTTCCGTGACGTTCTTATTGCTCAGTCTGATGCAGCCGTGAGAGGCGGGTTTGCCGATATCTTTTTCCGCCATCGTCCCGTGGATCAGAATGGATTGTTCATACGAAACGACCATCGCACCGACGCCGAGCGGGGACTTCGGACCGGGTTCTGCCGGTTCCATATCCTCTGCCCATTTGCTCTTCGGAGGGTTCCAGCCCGGGTTCCAGGAGAACTCATAGGCCAGAAAGTTGCCTTCCGGGGTCTTGAATTCCATCAGCCCGACCGAGCAGGGATATTTCTTCAGAAGGAACTGGCGATCGTTATAGATCTGGTAGAGGTACAGCGCACCTTCAGGAATATTCACTTCGACAAAGAGCTGCTGAGGGTATACGCCGAAACGATCAGGGAAATCAGGAAGTGCCTGCTCCATCGCGGTCCCCGAAAAGATCAGGAACATCTTCATCACTGTTATTAAGGCTATGGCTTTCCAGAATGTCGCTTTCATGTGAATCCCCCCCACTTGCTCTTTAACTCTTCCGTTTAGATATCGAAATAAGCAAAAAATACTCCCAGCTTGTAAAGAGGGCGTTGTACCTGAAGAGGGATCGACAGGGCGGTGATCTTATTTTTTTATTGTTACTAACGATATTTTTTAATGCTACAAAAAACTGTGCATAACCGAACGGAAAAGATAACGAAGCGATAGGGTAATGACCTGCAGCTGCGTCAACACTATGTGTGACCGGCACCGGTGCACTACCGCATCCTGCATGAACCCAGCAATGCTTTCCTATTTGATATATGACGGAGCACGGTGTACGGTCATGAATACATGCCCGAACTGACCGGAACGTACAATTCGCCTGTTTACCCAAAAAACACACCTGTGCTATACTCAACAGCCATTTTGAGATCTATTTGAGGAAAGGACGATAGAACATGTCAAACACAGTAGCGATCACGGCAGAGGAAAGAGAAATAACCACCAAGGGCGCCACGAATAAATTACGCGACAGCGGTTTTGTTCCGGCCGTCTTTTACGGCAAGGACGTGAAAGAGAACATCTCCTTGTTCGTCAGTGAAAAGGACCTGCGTAAAGCATTAAAGACCGAAGCTGGGCTGAACGTCATCCTGAACCTGACGATAAAGACGAAGAAAGGCGAGCACACCGAAGCGGCGATCCCTCAGGACGTACAGATCAACGCCATGTCTGACCGCATCGAGCACATAGATCTTCGCAAGATCAACCTGAAAGAAAAGATCACGACCAAGGTCCGCGTCCGCGTTGTCGGCACGTCCCCGGCGGTCGCGCTCGGCGGCATCCTTACGCAGCAGCTCCATGAGGTCGAGCTCAAATGTCTTCCGATGGATATCCCGTCACAGATCACGATCGATATCTCCGGCCTCGCGACCGTAGGCTCGGTCATCAAGGTCGCCGAGATCACGTTCCCGGCGAACGTTGAACCGCTGCATCTGCATCCCGAACAGACGGCCGTCGCCATCGTTGCGGTCAAGGAAGAGAAAGTGGAAGAAACAACGGCAGCGCCTCTTGAGCAGAGCGCGGAGCCTGAGCTCATCAAGACCAAAGGTAAAGAAGATAAGGAAGGCGAAGCCGGCGCGGAAGGCGCGGCCAAAGATGCCGAAGCCAAAGCGCCTAAGGCTGAAGCCAAGAAATAACCTTATATATCTGCACTATGAGCACGATCACTATCTCAGAACTGGGTAAGATGATAACCGACGCAGCCTTGCTGACAGGGGATTTTCTCCTCCGGTCCGGCAAACGCAGCAAGTATTATTTCGATAAATACCTGTTCGGGACACGTCCTGAGATATTAAGGCCCCTCGCCAAAGAGATGGCTAAAAAGCTTCCCCCGCTCGATTCGTTCGACCGGCTCGCGGCCCCTGAACTGGGCGCAGTGACGCTGGTGACCGCTCTGGCGATGGAAGTCGGCAAGCCGTTCGTTATCGTCCGTAAGGTCCAGAAGGACTACGGGACCGCGAAGCTTTTCGAGGGAAAACTGGAAAAAGGCGAAAAGGTGGTCCTTGTCGAAGATATCCTGACCACCGCGGGTGCGGCACTGCAGGCCGCGGAAGGTCTGCGCACCTATGGCGTGAACGTTCTTACTATATTAGGGGTCATCGACAGGGAAGAAGGCGCCAGAGAGAACATTACCAAGGCCGGGTTCACCATGGATGCGGTGTTCACCAAGACGGCGCTCGGCATAAGCCAATAAGACCGGATCATTCTCCTCCGCCAAAAAGTTTTCCGACGGTCCTGTTCATGAAATCATTGAACTTATCCCCGACATCCTTCTTTCTGCGTTCCATTTTGACCGGGATATCCGTCTGCCTGCGGTCCATCATCGTTCCGGCGACCATATTGAAACCGTCAGGCTTCCTTTTCACAGAGATCATCTTGGTGTACATGGTTCATGCTCCTTATATGAACGTATCTGAACAGATATCGTAGCGTACAACGAGAATTCCCATGTTTTCATAAAAATAACAACTCCCCCCGCGCATACAAATTTGGTATAGTATCGCTCACATGAGCACGTTCAACGAACACCTGAAAAATGTCATCAAAAAGAACGACAGTCTTGTCTGCGTCGGGCTCGATATCGAGCCGTCAAAACTCCCGAAACATCTGTCAACGTCCTCCGATCCGCTGTGGGAATTCAACAAAGGCATCATCGATGCAACGATAGACCTGGTCTGCGCCTATAAACCGAACAGCGCGTTCTATGAGGCCGAAGGCGAAGCGGGCATGCGGCTCTTAAAACGGACCATCGAACATATCAACGGCCGTGTCCCCGTTATTCTGGACGTGAAGCGCGGCGATATCGGGAACACCGCAAAAGCCTATGCCAAGTCCGCATTTGACGACCTCAAGGCCGATGCAGTCACCGTCTCTCCGTACATGGGATTTGACTCACTGGAGCCGTTCCTCACCTACAAAGATAAAGGCGTGTTCATGCTGTGCCTGACCTCGAACCCCGGCGCTGCGGATTTCCAGAAGCCGGACCTTTTCAAGAAAGTAGCGGATAAAGCCGCCGGCTGGAACAGGACGCACGGGAATATCGGGCTGGTCGTCGGGGCTACCAACAGCGCGGACATCGCCGAAGTGCGGACCCGCACGCCCGGCATCCCGTTCCTGGTCCCGGGCGTGGGCGCGCAGGGCGGGAGCATCAAGGATGTCATGGACTACGGCGCAAGGACCGCGGACGATATCTGCATCATCAATTCCTCCCGCGGCATTCTCTTTGCCTCCGGAGAAAAGGATTTCTCGGAAGCGGCCCGCACCGCGACCAAGAAACTGCGCGACGAAATAAACACGTTCCGCACCAAATGAAGCGCCGCATCGCTTTCCTCATAGTGCTGTTCTGCTGTATCACAGGCCTTGCCCATGCGGACGACTGGGAGCAGGGACAGGCCCTGCTCAATGACGGACGGTACCCGGAAGCGCTGGAAGTCTTCAATGCGCTCTGGTCCACCCAGGGACAGGACCGGTCCGGCA
>CAZZFK010000013.1:32352-42632 GCA_964653455.1 uncultured bacterium | reverse complement strand
GTGCTGCATTTTGAAGGTTCCACCAGACAGAACATAAACTTTTTTGTGGTTCGTTCTGTGGTGTCAGATGCCCGTTGCATCATATCAGCCACTAAACGATACACTGCGCAACAACGGTCTTACGAAAAAATATTTGAAATCCGTCAGCACTACTATACGATACATAATTGACGCAGAACGGACCACCAGATATCGTTCTTCTAGAAGAGAGAAGGAGCACATGATGACCCATATCAACAGTTTGAACATCTTGAACAATTTCTCCGCCGGCATACATAAAGCAGACACCGCAGGGAACGGTAACAAATCCATCACGACCTATGTTCTTCCGGACGATAAGAACTCGATGAACGCACGTGAACGCACCCTGCTTATGCGGTCCATCGCGGAATGCTTTAACATCGGGAAAAACAACGATGAAGCGATAAAAGAGATACTGAGATATCTGGATTATCTTGATACCGACGAGCAATGTATTAATAGTCCTGATTGCGGGGACGGCATCATTGATGTCAATAAAGCCATGGCATTCATTGAAGCATTAAAGACCGACAAAAAAACGAGGGATGACTTCATCGGATTCTTAACCACGGTCATTAATACGTATAAAAATGAGAAACCGTCCCGGAAGAACGACCAGATAATCAAGGACTTGCGAAAGGTCATTGACATCATCAAGGAGCTGGACCTGTCTATGACCGCCCCTAACACCTACATTACCGGCCAATCGACGCTCTTGCGTTGTTTATTGAACTCATGACCGGGATGACATCCCCGGGACTAGAGCGTCTTCATGACCTCTTTTGCCGCATCGGAAAGCCCGGTATCTCCGCAGGTCTGAGCCACCCACTGCATCTCTCCCCTGGCTTTTTCCAGGTCACCTTCCTGATAATAACAAAGTCCCATATAAAAACGGGATAACGGTTCGAACCGCGGATCCAGCTGTATCGCGGTCATAAAGGACGCTTTGGCAGCGATATAGTTGTCATTCTTGAAATACGCCATGCCAAGATTATAGTGAACTATCGCCTCGGCCGGAGCCTTCTTTACGGTCCTCTGGAAAAGCTCGATCGCAGTACGATAGTTGCCGCTGTTGAAAGCGCGCACGCCTTTAGAAAAGGACGGAGAACTGAAGCCGCAGACCAGCGACAGTATCAGCACCAAGACCAGTATACACAGTATTCGTTGCATCGACAGCTCCGTTAAAAACTTAAGCCCACAGACACGTTCGAGATATTATCCATGTATTCTTTCTCGCTGACATTGGAACGATTATCTATCGTACGGCGTTCGACCGTAACAGAAAGTGTGTCCCAGAACATGAAACGAACACCCCCCATGGGTTCACGATACATGTCCTGTCGGTTATACCCGTAATAGTCAGTATATGCTCTGAACTCATATCGATAGCCGCCAAGTATGGAGAACCACGAAAGCAGGTCAATATTGAGGGACAGCATGTAATTGACCGAACGATAGTCGTTCTCGGGAGCGTCAGACCATGAACTGGTGTAATACGCTGAGCCAAATACCGCTTCGTTGAACAAGGTCTGCTCTATCCCTGTCTTGGTGAGCTGTGCATCATAATCAGCATACCGGTCCGGATAATAATATCTCTCTTCTCCGGAAATAAAGAACCCGGTCCGGGACCGGTACTCGAAGGGGACCAGATGCACATTGCACATGAGCTTCACAAGGTCCGAGCGGTAATACGGGCGGCCGTTCAACCAGTAATACGAATATATATAATCATATGAAAAAAGCGGATCAAGCGTCATATCGGAACCGACATGGACCATCTGAGCCGAGATATTCGCGCTCGTCAGCCGCTGATAAACGATCTCCGAAGAGGCATATTCAAGCAGCGTCCCCTGCCACCATCGGGGACGGTACCAGACACTGAACTCTGTGATCGTGCCTTGGTCCATCGCGTACTCATCCTGGAACTGCGTGGTCAGATTATCATTGGATTCCGTACCGGAGGAGACCGCAAGTCCCCAGTCCTTATACTGGTCGGACGCTTCCCGGGCCCGAAGCTCCATACGACGCGCTTTACCGCCCAATGCGGAAACCCCTTCAACGGCCGCAACATCGGCAAAACGTTCACGCGCCTGGGAGAATTCGCCCCGCTCATACAGTATCAATCCGTGCATATATTCCGATTCACTGTACAAAGAAAGTTCGAGTTCTCGGGCGCGCGTTGCTTCTTGCGCAGCCTCATCATAATAGGCCGCCTTATAATACGCTTCAGCGAGCGCCAGTCGATAACGCCCGTTAGTGCCTTTCTTTTCAACCGCCTGCTGAAGCAGCTCTATCGCGTCCTCATAGCGGTCCTGCTCAAGAGCTCGTATCCCTTTTTTATATAATGCGACCGCCGACGGACTGGATTGCCCTGAATGCAGTGCATGCACCTTTCTATATGTCCGTTTCACGGACTTTTTCCGTGCAGCGTCGACCGCACCGGTCAATGTACCGACCAGCAGTATAACGATAATGATCAGTCCGAGGGTCCTTTTCACGAGATGCTATCTGTTCTGAAGACGCCGTTTCGCACGATCGCTCATCTCTCCGCCGTACGGCTGCTGTTCGACCGTTACGCGCTTGTTCTTATCTATCGCGACCTTGGCAGTACCGCCTGTCTCCTGAGAAATAGAAGGATCGACGGCAGGAAGCCCGGCCGCAGCAACGGTCAATCGGCCGGCACCGCTCTTCTTGAGCACCTCCATCTGTTCGCGGAACTCACGCTGTACGTTCGCGATGCGGGTCTCGGGAAACTTTTTGCGCTGCATGATGTCCACTTCGCGACGCATCTGACGCTCGAACAACGCCTCTTCCTGCGCAAGTTCCGCCAGGTAGACTTTCTGCTTCTTGGTCTCGGCCGCCTGAGCGAGTTCTTTATCTCTGCGAGCATCACCTGTCATCTGTTCCTTCAAACGCTCATCGATACGAGCGACCGTTATCTGCGCCTGCTTACGTGCAGCAAGGACCTTGCGTTCCGTATCCTTCCGGTGGTCAGCGACCGTTCGGCCTTCAACATAGAAATCAAAGTTCGACCTGTTCTGTGAAAGCCAGGAGTCCAGCTCACTTTGCGAAAGCCCCGCCGGCACGACCTCGGTCTGCACATCGACCGGAAGTTCTTTGGCGGCCATCCCGGTACAGGTCAAGACCAGGAGCCCGACAGCACAGAACACCGCTTTCAATGGCCATCTTTTTAATATCATATGGACCCCTCCTCCCCCTCGTATAAGCCCATCATTCCAGGGACGCCCTTCCTTCAAGGACCAGTTTTCTTTTACCGAGCTTCGATGCCTCGATCGTGATCGGCATCCGGCCCTTTTGTTCGACACGGACCGCGACCGGGATCACGACCGCTTTCTGTTTTTTTACGTCCCCGGTGAACGCGAGCGCACGGCTATTAGCGATGACATCATGCGCGCTCACAAAACGGACCCCTTCAGGCAGTACGACCTTGAAGGTCACATGCTCAAGATCTTCGGCCGCCCGGAACTCTACCCGCAAAAGCGCGACCTGCCCGACTTCCACCTTCTTCGAGCCTGCACCATAGACCGCAACGGACACGGTCCCGGAGGGACGATACAGCATCGGGACGAACATCAACGCCAGTATGACCGCCGCACCGAGCACGGGCACAAAGGGCATGTGCAATAGTGACCGCCACGAAGGCACCGGCCGCTGCTCTTCCTTTTCCTGATGCTCCAGTTCGTCTTCAAGTTTTTGGCGAAGACCGAAGGTGAAACCGGCAGGTACTTCCTCCTGAGGGATTTTTTTCAGGAGTTCCGAGAGCGCGTCCTCGGATATATGTTCTTTATCAGTATCCATGACCTTTACACCCCTCTATATAGACGGATGATACCGCCAAATAGTTCACTGCAATAATGCCCAGCATTCGAGCAGGTCCTTATCCTTTAACAATTTTTTTCGTGCCTTGAATATCCGTGATTTCACCGTACCGAGACCGACCCCCTCAATGGCGCTGATCTCTTCATATGAGAACCCTTGCAGTTCGTACATGACCAGAGAGGTCCTCAATTCAAGGGACAGGCGTTCCAGTGCATTGCACAATACTTCTTTTATGATGCGCTGCTCGGTACCATCCTCATGCACGGTATCACGTTCGGTCAATTCATCATAAGTGACGCTCTTTGCCCGGCATTTATGATATTGACGTCGCATATCATCGATAAAAACGTTCCTGACCACTCTGAACAGCCAGTTCTTAAAGGAACAGTCGCCTCGAAAGTTCTTGAGCGAACGAAAGACCTTCACGAACGCATCTTGTGCTATATCTGAGGCATGTTCACGTTCATTGGTCAGGTATAAAGCGAAATTATATACGGCTTTTTGATATCGTGATATCAATCGTTCAAAGGCATCTACATCTTCCTGCTGGGCCAAAAGTATAAGACGAGCTTCATCCTCGGGGTCGACGCAATATTCCACCGCGACCGGAGCACCAATGGTTTTATGTTCTTGAATATCGGGCATGCGCTGGCTTTCTCCTCTGGGATACACACATATAGTAACGAATTGAAAATTCAAAGTAAACATCGACAGAACGAACAGGATATGACGGCCGACCGGCCTATAAAGCGGTGAAATCTTCCTCGGTAAGATCGTCCAGCCAGCACAGGTCCTGGCTTTCCAATATGGATTGGGTCTCCCGATCATCCATAACATCACTTAATTCTTTCAGATCATGGTGCAATTCCACCGCGTGACGTGTCACCAGTTTTGCTTCCTCCATGGCCTCATCTTCCGGTATCACCCCGAGCGCGATATCGTTCTGGACCTGGTTCAGTTCCATAAGACAGCCGGCCAACTCCTCGATCTTTGATTCGCGGATGGCCTCATGTACCTGATACCTCAATTCTTCCATCGGGTCCCTGGTCATACACATGCTCCTTGCACTTACAGTATTCCCAGTCCTTTGGCAAAATATACGTTCTATTTATAGATAGTATCGGGGTATGCACCGAAAAAAATGCATCATATTTACTTGATACGTTCGGAAAAAGAACGGACAAAAGAGGACGCCCCTACGGTATGGCAGGAACTGCTACTTAAAGACCCTTCTGAAGATCATATCCACGTTCTTGAGATGATACGTTACATCGAATATCTTCTCTACGTCCCGCGGCGTGACCTTCCCCATGACCGACTCATCGCTCAGGACATTGTCCTTGAACGAACCGTTCATATCACGGGCCTTGAGCGCGTTCTTCTGCACAAGGGCATAGGCATCCTCGCGCGTGAGCCCCTTATCGATGAGCATGAGCAACAGTCGCTGCGAGAACACGATACCGCCGTACTTGAACAGATTGGTCTTCATGTTCTCCGGATAGACATCCAGCCCGGCCACGACCTTTTCGAACGTCTGCAGCATATAGTCCATAAGGATGAACGCGTCCGGGAATATGATGCGTTCGGTGCTAGAATGAGTGATATCACGTTCATGCCACAAGGCCTGATTTTCCATCGCGGTCAGGGCATACCCGCGGATAACACGTGCGAGACCCGCGACACGCTCACAGGTGATGGGATTGCGTTTATGGGGCATGGCGGACGAACCTTTTTGCCCTTTACCGAAGGCTTCCGCCGCTTCCGCCAGGTCCGTTCTCTGCAGATTGCGGATCTCGGTCGCGAACTTCTCAAGGGAACCTGCCAATATCGCCAGTGTCGTCATGACCTGGGCATGGCGATCACGCTGCAGTACCTGGGTCGATATCGGGGACGGTTCAAGGCCGAGCTTTTTGCAGACATACGCCTCGATCCTCGGATCGATGTTGGCATATGTCCCTACAGCGCCGGATATCTTGCCGACCGCTATCGTACGCCGCGAATCCTCGAGCCTTTTAAGGTCACGCTTCAATTCTTCGTACCAAAGCGCCATTTTCAATCCGAACGTCATGGGTTCCGCATGGATACCGTGCGTCCTGCCGATCATGACCATATCCTTGGTCTGATGCGCTTTTTTCCTGACGACCTTCATGAGCGACTGCACATCCTGCTCAATGATCTCGACAGCTTCTTTAATGATCACGGACAAGGCCGTATCAACGACATCACTTGAGGTGAGCCCCAAATGAACGAAACGAGAGGAAGGCCCGATATGTTCCGCAAGGTTCGTCAGGAACGCGATGACATCATGATTCGTGGTCTTTTCTATCTCATCGATGCGGGCAATAGAGAACTTCGCTTTCTTTTTTATGATGTTCAGGTCCGAACGCGATATATTACCGAGCTTCACATGCGCTTCACAGGCGGCAAGCTCTATCTCAAGCCAGGTCTGGAATTTGTTCTGCTGTTCGAATATGGCCTTCATTTTAGGTAACGAATATCTGTCTATCACGTGCATGCCTCCTGCTGCCTGCTCAAGGTCCTAGGCTCAAGGCTCTAGGGGATGTACCGTTCTTGCCTCGAGCCTTCAGCCCGGAGCCAAGAGCGGACCGGATCACTTCCCGCGTTTCCGAACGATCTTCCGTTGTTGACCAGTCTCATGTATTAAAAACGAATCGGCAGCATTGCGCAAGACGTTTTTATGCGAAGCATCGATCATCATGGCCCGGGGAAAATAGAGCCTGGTCGTACCAAAGGACGACGTTGATATGATCTCGAACGGAACGCTCAGTATCATGACAGGCTGGTTAGCGGTCACCATCATTTTTTCACGCAGTGATATTTTCGCAAAACGGATAACACCGATGTTGCCGGTCACACCGTATAACTGACCTTTATAGTCCAGGTCCAGGATGCGGTCCGTCCAGCGTATCTGCGTGGCCCTGTCCGCTACGTTCCCGGTGACGATACGCAATCGGTCCCTGTCGTACGCTAAAAAAACATCACCCAGCGCTTCCAGCTTTGTATCAGTATCGGACCGGATGTACATATCATAGGTAACATTATTACCCGATACCTGCGTCGAATGTGTCGGGGCAAGGTAGAGATCGACAGCTGCATATGCAGGAACACCTACAGGAAGAAAAAGAACACAACATATCGCACATAGCACGGCATGCCCGACCTTTATACGCCATGGTCCATGGTCCATACGATATGCGCGTACTTGCTCGTTATTCATGTGCGCCAGTCTCCTTTTCAATGAGCTTGAAGAGTTCATCCACCAGTTCCTTCTCCGGGACTTTCTTTACGATCTGCCCATGGGCGAATACGAGCCCCTGCCCTTTCCCTCCGGCGATCCCGTAATCCGCATGCTTCGCCTCTCCGGGCCCGTTCACGACACAACCCATGACGGCGATCTTCAGTGGTGAGATCATTTTATCCGCCCGCCGTTCCACCTCTTTTGCCATACCGATAATATCCACCTCGGTCCTACCACAGGTCGGACAGGAAATGATGTCTGGCCCGAACGACCGCAGGCCAAGAGACTGTAGTATCTTCTTGGCGACCACGACCTCCTGTACCGGATCGGCCGTAAGCGAAACACGTATCGTATCCCCGATACCACGGGAAAGGATAGCACCGATGCCGACAGCGGATTTTATCGCCCCGCTGTACGCGGGACCTGCCTCTGTAATACCAACATGCAGCGGGTACTTATATAAGGAAGCGATGCGTTCGTAGGCCTGTATCGTCTCTTTTACGGAAGAGGATTTGACCGACAATACTATGTTCGTGAACTTGCGGTCCTCGAAAAATGACACATACTCCTGCGCCAGCGCGATGATATCCTTGCCGGCAGAACCCGCATTCACCCCGATCCGTATCGGTACTGACCGTTCCTGACAAGCCTTGATGACCTCTTCCACTTTAGCGCTATCGCCGATATTCCCGGGATTGATACGGATCTTGTCCGCGCCCGCCTCTACCGCGCCGATGGCCATACGATGGTCGAAATGGATATCCGCAACGAGCGGCACGTTCGGAAGTTTTTTACGTGTCTCGGCGAAAGAAGCAAGGGCTTTTTTATGAGGGACCGTGATGCGTACTATCTCACAACCCGCTTTAACAAGTTTTTTGACCTGAGCTACGGTAGCATGCATATCTTCAGTATACGTATTGGTCATAGACTGAATAGCGACCGGATTATTACCGCCTATGGGAACGTGCCCGATGCGGACCTCTTGTGTCATGACATGATTATATCATTTCAACTCTGTACTGCCGAGATTCACCGTTCGAAATAAGTTCAGCGGAATATGAACTTCTTGAATTTCTGAAGGATGGTCATCTTCCCGGCCGCGGCACTGTCTTTGTTCACCTTCAGAAAATAGCGGGCGAGCTTATCGTTCGGGTCTATTTTGACCAGCACATCAAAATCAGCTGCAGCCTCTTCGTAACGGCGCTGCTGAACATAGAGCGTACCACGACCATAGAGCGCAGAAACGAACAATGGATCTTTCGCTATTGCATCGCTATAATGACGTTCCGCAGCAGCTTGATCACCCATTGACACAGAGGCTTCTGCATAATAATAATCCCAGAACTTATCGCGCACCTTACATTTCTCCAGGTCCGCTATCGCTTTCGCGGGCATATCCAAACGGCAATAAGACCAGGCGCGTTGCACATATACAACTTCGCTGGCAGCCCCAAGTTCTATTGCTTTCGTTAAATATTTGACCGCTTGAGCATGATCTCCAAGTTCAGCATATGAAAAACCAAGCATATAACTGCGCGTCGCCCTGATAACCCGCAACCCATAGGATTGCGAACGTTCTAAATGCTTCACAGCGTTAGCATAGTCACCTTTCCTAAAGGCCTCCTCCCCAAGATGATAATGCGTCGCATACAGCTCAATGCGCAGCTCCGGATCATCGATGGACATCCCCGCCTGAACTGCTTTTTTGAATGAAACGAGCGCCTTTGCGTATTTACCTTGCTTATAGTACCCCTGCCCCTGGATAAAATAATCCGTAGCAGTGAGCGGACGACCAGCACTATCTTGCTTTACTCCATTGGAAGCTTTCTCGTCAACCACGACCTCAGCCCCTGTCCTGCTTGCAGCAAGAGTTCCCTTTTCTTCTTGTTCGATCTCCGTCTTGTATTCTTCCTGTGCTTTTTTTTGTTGCGCTTGCATGCGAAGATAACATTCACGCAGATAATATTGGAGCTTCCTGAAGTCATTCGGCAGACCGTCCGCTATCGCCGCACTGAAATCATCTATCGCCGCAGGATAATTGCCGTCATCAAAATTCCTGACCCCGCTGAAATAAAGACCGCGGGCACGGCTCACACGGTCGAGACCGTTATCGATCGCTTTACCCATATGTACGGACATGAGCTCGGATTTCTTCTCCATAAAATCAAGCAGGGAAAGATTATAGAGCGCTTTACTGTAGTTCGGGTCGAGCTCCAGTGCTTTCATGAACTGCACGCGAGCTTTTACCTGATAGATCGCACCCTGCTTCAGAATGGCCAGGAGCAGATAGACGGTGCCGAGATCGTTATATATCTTTTTATTTGCAGGGTCCCTCGCAAGCGCTTTGAGAAAGAGAGACTCGCTCTCAAGCAGCATACGGACCTGTTCGTGCTCTTGAACATCACCCCTGACCAGGTTCAGCAGCGCATTCCCCCAATTGTAATAACACACGGGCTGTTCCGTTCGCAGCGCCAAGGACTTATACAGCTCAACAGCACGACCATAGTCCTTTTGCTCATATGCCGCATATGCTTCATCATCAAGTTTTTTATCTTCATATGTGGGTTTGTAGCCCCCCCCGGAAGCGGACCAGCCGATCGTGACCTCATATGATTGGGCGAGCATGATCGCACGCGGATCGCTAACGATATTCACCGAACTATTGACAGCATTACCCATAAGGAACAACTCCTTTTCGGAACGTACTCGTCAGACCACCTTATCTCTATACCTATCGTCACTAATATTCTGTGATTTCAAGGAACTTCAATACGATATCCTGTTCAATAGATTTTGAGTAGTAGCTCGGGGCAAGCTTAGGAAAAACTTTGTTAGAAAGCATTAACACTGTGCGACTCCGAGCTTTGAGAGGAGGAGTCGAAGTGGTAGCCCATGAAGTAATTCGCTCAATAGGAGATACGGCTCACCATGAAGTTTCGCGCTTCGCGAATACTTCATGGTAGCGGCCTCCGGGATCGAACCATCTTTTTAAAAGTACAGGGCTGCTGTAATAGTGAGATGCATCTTGGAAAAATATCGACCATGGTTCACCATGAAGTTTCGCGAGAGTAGCGAGCGAATACTTCATGGTAGCGGGGAGTGGGATCGAACCACCGACACTACGGGTATGAGCCGTATGCTCTAACCAACTGAGCTACCC
>CAZZFK010000013.1:0-32252 GCA_964653455.1 uncultured bacterium | reverse complement strand
CGCCACTAAATTACAATAAGATCAAATATCGGCGTCACGTACCACACTAACAAGGACATCAACATACGTGCGTCCGCCGAAGCCTTGCGCAGGCGGGCTACCCCGCCACTAAATTACAATAAGATCAAATATCGGCGTCACGTACCACACTAACAAGGCCGTCAACTTATGTGTGTCCGCCGAAGCCTTGCGCAGGCGGTCTACACCGCCACATAAAAAACAAAAACCTACACAGAACAGCAGGTTTTAAGGCGAACATTGTATCACACGATGTTTTTTTATTGAATTAGCTATATTCAGCTTTCAGTCTGTTCAATAAGTTCAGCCATGAGCTTTTGATACACCTCAAGAAAAGACATATCGTTCTTTCTCGCCAACTCCTTACACGCCTCATATTCCGGGATAGTCCTGGTCTTACCCGAAGGAAGTATCACTGTCTTGACCGCCACTTCCCCGAATTTTGTGCTCATGACCTGCTCTTTTCGAGGCAGCACGAAGCGTTCAACCTCATAGAACCGCACCCCGATAGATGTGGTCTCTTCCATTATAATGGAAGCAAGGCATTCTCCTTTTTCCGGAACGGAGATACAGCACAACTTGAATGCCGGACGGTTCTTTTTCATCTGAATATGTTCTATCCAAACATCAAAGGCCCCTGCCTCGAACAGTTTTTCTTCAACGCTCTCGAACAACTGCGGGGACATATCATCGATATTGGTCTCGAGCACAACGACCGTATCTTTTTGCAATGCCATCGAATTATTTTTCATAGCATCCCTTCTCTAACATGTACTCTTTTCCCTTTATTTCTTGTTCATCCGCGCCGCAAGCAGCCCTGCCCCGAACCCGTTATCGATATTGACCACGGATACGCCGGGGGCACAGCTGTTGATCATGGATAATAATGCCGCAAGCCCCTCAAAGGCAGCCCCATACCCAACGCTGGTCGGTACTGCGATAACAGGAACATCAACAAGCCCGGCAACGACCGAAGCCAATGCGCCTTCCATGCCGGCGATAACAATGATAACGCTCGCCGCCCTGACCTTATCCATAACGCTGAACAACCGATGGAGCCCGGCAACCCCGACATCATAGACAGTTTCGACCGCATGTCCGAAAAAAGAGGCTGTGACCTTCGCTTCTTCCGCGACCGGGATATCGGAGGTCCCTCCGGTCAGGATAAGAACCGAACCGGAGCGCTGTTCCTCAGGAACGTTCTCCAGAACTATTGTCCTCGCCGCTTCATTATAGTGCAGCTTCGGGAATACACTGCGGACATGTTCAGCTGCCTCGAAGGTCGCCCGCGTGCCAAGTACGTTCATGTTCTGTGCATGAATGGACCGAACGATATCCAGGACCTGTTCTTTGGTCTTACCCGCGCAATAAATGACCTCTCCGTGACCAGAACGGAGGTGGCGATGATGATCGATCTTGGCGAAATCAAGGTCCTCGAACGGAAGGTCCTTCAAACGTTCCAATCCCTCAGGGACCGATACGGTGCCGGCCCGCACATCATTCAGCAGCTGCGTCAGCGATAAGGTATCCATATCGTTCAGCCTGGCGGTACCGATAGTATATGTTCAAGAGAACAGCTCATGAAGAAATGGTATCACACACAAGTTGAGGGAGATATCAAAATTTATAGTTGAACCCTATACTGATACTGGCATTATAGGTGCCGTCCTGAGAGAACCAATTGCCTTCCAAATACAAAGAATTACCTTCGGCATTTTTCAGGTCCCATCTGCCCGATAGTCCGTGATAGGATTTCTCCATTCCAAGAGTATCACGATATAAATAGTTGATCTTTACCGAGGATGACTCAAATCCCCTGTTCTTAAAGAAATCGAACGTAGGCCCTTTTATTTCCGCGCTGATATCCACGGAATTTCCCGAATCCACCCTATGCATGTTCGCATCGGACAAGACGGCATAGGTATAGGAAGTCTGAACGCCCTTCAAGAACGCGTTCGGATCAGCATCATGATACCCCAGCCCGATCGTAGCATTATTTTCATAGGTATCCGCATTCGCGCCCGGCTTATTCCAATAACTGTGCTTCGACATGCCGACGGCGTAGTTCATGCCGACATTCTGCGATGATGTTGATTGATCAAGAGGGAACACATTAATATCTTTGATGCTTTTTATTTTTACGGCGTCCGTATAATGCGCTGAAGGGGTATCTACTTGTGTCCCTCCGGACCAGGCAACGGTCCTATCAACACTGAAACTGGCCCAGGTCAAAGGAGAAAAGGTTATCCCTAATGTCTCTGATGAAGAGACAAAAGGGTCCTTGAAAGAGGTCTTGGCAAAATCATGCGTGAATATCTGAGACCCGGGCACGGTCGTGAACACATTCCTTATCGAGTCCTCGCTATTTTCGGACTGCACCGTGGATGAACTCCCGTATTTTAACTCGATCAGGTTCCGGTTACTGTCCTGTTTGTCCGGCCCCTGGAAGAACCCAAGGACATTATTCATACCAAATGTGTTCTGGGAGACCTCGGATTGGACTATATTTTGATCGATAGTGTTCGACCACGCGAGCAGATTCGTTCCGTTGCTCAATTTCCCGTCAAAATGGTTACGTGTATTCTTATACGGAGTAGCCCCGAGCACCTCATCATAATTCCCTCTGATGTTAAAATCATAAAGCACATTGTAGGCGTGGTCCTCGGACAGTTGCAGGTCAAGTGACCTGTCCAGCGCATTCCGGTCCGTATCGGACAAGCCGGTATATTCCACCGGTTTTCCCAGCCGCATCCGTTCCCTCCTCAACTGCGCCCTGCCTATAATATCTCTTATTTCCTTAGGAAGCGCCTTGAACGGTTCACTGTTCAGAACCTCATTGATATCAGCATCGGTCTTCCCCTCAGGGAGTACATACAGCCCCAGGTCGTTCTTAACAAGCACTCCCTCCCGGACCAGGAAACCAGTATATTTTTTACATTCGGGAGTGAGCGATATCTCCGCAGGAAGTATCGCACCATGAAGCACTTCATTCCTGAGCAGTTCCGCTCTTTTGAGGTCAATATCTCTATTGGTCCGGGAATCTTTCAGGTACCATTTCATGGACCTGTCCTCGCCCAGGGTCGTTTCCCCCATCACTCCGACATGATCCGAAGCGATATTCATACTGTATGTTTCAGTACTGTTGACCGCTTCATCACCCGGCTCACTGCCCTGCACAAGAACATCCCGCTTACGGTACATCATATCGACACGCGGCACCCAGGAACCGGTCGTTCCGAACAGTTTGGCAAGATCGATGGACCCGTTCGCCGAAAGGTCATTGACGATATGTTTATCTTTCGTATCGGTCATTGCGTAAGACTGAGATGTCGCATCCGTTATGCTCAAAGAGGAATATTCCGTAGGATTCCAGTAAAGATTCGCTGCCGCTGAATCCTTTTCCCTCATTCCGTCCAGCTTCTCCACATGCCCGCCCACGCCGGCGCCCCAGACGTTCTCTCGCACATCCTCTCCCTTAGCAGGGTTCAACGTGACCGTATAATTCCTGGTCTCCGGCTTATCTGCGTCGAACGTATTCAGCCGGTAACGGAACTGCACGGCATTCTTTATATCTTCAGGAGCAAAAATACTGACACCGCCGTCTTGCGCAGGCGTAATTATGAAATCCGTACTCGTGGCCGCATTCTCTATGCAGGCCCTGATGCACGGAATTATTGTATTTATGAACGCAGTACGCTGTTCTTCGTTCGGGAGCTCCTCAAGTTCAGCATACGTGAAGAGCATGGTATATGCCTCTGTACCCTTTTCTATACCCAAGAGTCCCGAAACTATTTCGGCCATAGGTGCCCGAAATCCCGCATCCGCCGTCGTTATGCGGTCGAGGATGTATGCCGCCATGTCATACATATTAAAATTTTGACCTCCGAATAATTTGTCCAGTAAATTTACTTTGATATCCGAAATAATACCCGCAGCTATCTGGGGGTCGATGTTCTTGAGAACAGAACTCATGTACTGTTCTATCAGCTTATCCGCTCTGTCCTTCAAAGCATCGACCTGTGTTTTTTCAGAAAAATGTTTATCAGCAAGATATATTTTTTTCGTGTCGACCGCACTGTTCGCATCGTACTGGAGCATCACATCGGTGGTATACAGCGGCCGTACCGTATCGGATAAGCCGGCAAGACTGACGTTCGAGAACGTCACGGAATGTGCCGTATGCGTGCCCTGCCCGACCGCTCCGAGCGAAAGGTATGTAATAGCCCCGAGATCACCTTTACCAAGGCCGACATATATCCCTTCCTGCTCCGGATCGATCTCAATGGTCTGCCAATCACTACCGGTGATTTCTTTTCGAATGAACGCATAGGTGTTCGCGGAGGTCCCCCAGCGGATCTCTATCGTTTGCGGATTTCCATCGCCCTTGACCTGGAACACCAGCTTCTTTTTCTTCCAGTTCGAGGCATCGCCGGAGATATTCCTGGAAACCTGCGCCATTGATGCAAATTCCTTATTGTAGGTGATCATCATGCCGCCGTCGCTGGATGTGACCGTCATCTGGGGGTCCGCAAAAGGCACATCCCAGTATGAATACGCGGTGAGCGAATCTATCATTACCGCGCCGCTGCCGCTCAGACTTTTTTCGCGTTTTCGCCAGCTGACCGATTCAGAGACCGTCCCGTGTTTGAACTGATGCTGCCCCTTTGCCGTAACGGTGGCTTCCGGCATCGGGTCCGAGTTCTTTTGCAGGATAAGAAACGCTTCCTTCACGATCGCTTTTTCAGAAGCATCCAGCATTGAGAGAGTGGTTATGTCGCTTTCGGTCCTGATCATGCCTATATGCTCATCCGCGTGGCTGCTGTCCAGATATTGACGCGTCACCGAGAACGAGTTCCCGTGGCGCTTCACGACATACTGCCTGGTATTATCCGCGTTTTTTTTCTTGATCTCATCTTTTGTACTCTGTACAACAGCATCACCATGAAGGCTCAGGACCGTCCCGTTCCCGGTATCATAGGTATAGGTCCCCGAACCGACAACACGATGGTCATCCGTGACAGTGTTCGGCAGGTCTTCCTTTCGGCGAACCGAATAGGATATTTCTTCATCCTTGAGCAGCGGCTGTGCGAATTCGATCCCGGTACCGCTGACAGTGTATTCCACGCCTTGTTTTAACAGTCTGTTATTGCGATAGACCAGGATATCACCGGTAAGTATCTGCTGCCCGAGCGACAGCCGTTTTTCTCCACCTTGTGCCCGGTACATGGACTGATCTGTCTTCCAGCCCTGGGAATAACCAAGATATGCGCCCGCCTTGTGTTTCACTACCCCCTCTTCTGTTTCGGGCATATAATCGAGGTTCATCGCGAAGCGGGAGGATACCGTATCTGCGGTATCATGCTTATTGCCCAATATCCCGACCGAACCGATAAGCTCCTGATGTTCATAATAACCGACTGTTATCTTGAACTTCTTGTCTTTCCCGTTCCACGCGTTCGAAGCGCTGACCTTATCGTTCTTGCAGTCCTTCATCGTATCCGGGGTATTGTTCAAAAGTGCCGTCAGGGCATTAAAACTGAAGCCTTTATACAGGACCAGGAACCATTCATGATGGACATAGTAGTATTGGTTCTTTGCTATTTTTTCTTGAGATCCCTTTTTCTTAGCCTCCAGCGTTTCAGCTAATTTATACAGCTCGAAGAAATCCTTGAGCTGTATCCCGGCAACAAAGTAATGCTTATTTAAGAATTCCTTTTCCAGGACATCCATTTTCTTCTGATACCCTGCGAGCCAGAAATTCGTGCCCTCAGCCTGGGTTTTCGCTTCTTCTTCCAAAAGTTCCAGGAACTCATTCCAGGTATTCGCCTTGCTCAACAGGCTCCTTATAACAGCCCTGCGATTTTTCATTTCCAGAGCTGCCTTGTCGGTGACCTGGTCGGTATCTGTGCCGTTCCCGTTGCCGATAAGGACTTCAACAAGACGGCTATGCCTCGTCTCATCCGCGGCCATGAAGAATTCCTCATATACAGTCTTCACTTCTCTCTTGTTCTTTGGGGCAGCCCCGGAATAATCAAGCTCTATCGTTCTTCGGCAGGGTACGTCACCGCGGTCCGAGGTATATCCGAACAGTTCATTGGATGACATAGTGACCTGTCCGCTGCGGATAGCCCAATCATCAACGTTCATCTGAGGAGAATAAAGCGGTTCAACTGTTTTTTTGTAGAGACCGGAATTATCCAGATCTCCTGAAGATCGAAAAGAGGCCTTTCCTGAACCTGTGCCGAACACAGAGTCATCCGACCATAATCTGTCCCTATTAACAGAACCCGAGTTCGGGTTCACCCCCCCTAGCGCCATATACATCCCCCCACGGAATCACTGCTATGCCCGCTCAGTCTTCTTGGGAAAAGAAATACTTGAGACCGATATCTACGGCCCAGCCGTCATATCCGGTGTTAGAAAGATAGGTAGAGTTCGCTTTCCATATCCCCTGCAGCTTATCCCCTTTCTTCACTACACCGGTCATAAGGTCATGCTCCCCGCCGATCTGAATAACAGCGGTCCCCGAAGATGTCGCATACCCGGCACCGGCATAGACCTTATGGACTTTACCTGATTCCGTCGTCCACATGCCGTCGATCGCAACAGCACCGTACGGCGTCGTATACCATGTAGAACCGAGCGTCGTGCTCACACCCGCCTGGAATTTTTTCGTGAAATCATATGAGCCGCGGACGCTAAGCATCGTATTCGGTTCATAATAATCGGTCCCGTTGTATTCAAAGCTCTGACGGAATTTTACGTCCAGACCGATCCTCGATTCATCGCCGAATTTGCCTTTATAGCCGGCGATCCCGTACAGGTTCAAAGAAAGGACATCCTCCTGGTCTTTCAGCTCTGAATTTTTAGAATCAATATAGGTGTCGGTCAGTGCCAGACCGCCGCCTGCATACCACAGGCTGTCGCCGAACTTATTGAACGACCCGTATACTCCTTCACCGCCGATAGACCATGATTTCATTGTCCCTTCAGCAGCTTTACCGTCCAGAGTGAGCATGGTACTTCCGTTATACGGGTTCACGACCTTAACAGCATCCTCCCCGCTGACGCTGCCCGGCAATATGATCGAAAGGTTGGTCGTATAAAAACCTGTGCGGGTTTTTTTCTGGTTTTCGATATCTGCAGAATCATTGGTATCATCATTGTTCGGGGTCGTTGTCCCCAGAAGCCTGCCCCTGCCCCAGTTCACACCATTGAGAACCCAATCCCCGGACTGCGAATCTGCTCCGGACTTATTGTCGCTAGCGACATAATCGACCCCGACATAATCGTAATCTTTCATCTCAAGTTTATTAATAGGCGCTTTTTGGTTCTTGACCGACCCCGTTAACGCCTTATTATCCTGTCTATATGCCCATCCATCTATACTGACCATACCCCATCACACTCCTTTAAAAGCCTCTTTTTCTATCTCAGATTGAACTTCCCGACCTGTAATTGCACCGGGACCACTGCCCCGTTGCTCAATGTGACATATCCCGTATAAGCCCCTTTACGCGGGTTCGGGAATATATCTTTGGCCGGTATCATATAGACTTTATACAGGACCCCGTTGATATTACGTGGAGTGGTCATCTTATAATCTGAAAGGTTTGAAAGACCTTTCGTATCGACCGCTGCAGAATTGATAAGACAAGCTGCGATCTCTTCAGAAGCGATCTTATAATCAGAATTCATAAAGGCATTATGCCACTGAGGCGTTCTCCATATCTGGGTCGGGTCTGAATACAGGTCCAAAGATACGACATCTGCAGGAACGACTATTTGAACATATGTTTCATTAAGATCGTCAGGATTTATCATTGATGTTCCGACAGCGCCCCTGGGATTATCCATGGCATCCTGATTCGAAGAACCGCATACCGTGGTCACAAATCCCGACCCGTCATAGGAGTATACCGTCACTTGCTGCACAACGGAGGGATTGTTCACACCGCTCGGATCTTCAAGCCAGTATTGGATCGTATGGTGGCCGTCCTGGACCGCAAGACCGGACACCTCGAACTGATAGGAATGCTCCGGCATAAGATAATATTGATTATCCGCACCCTGATTTTTGAAAGTGCCGGACATATCACAATCACCGGACGGCAGCGCATACTGTGTCGCCCCGCCATCAACTTTGTAGCACAGTCTCAAGCCTTTATCCCTTCCCCAGGATGGAACTTTTGACCGCAAATGTATCTTGCCTGTCGAGGTCTGAAAATCAGCGTTCTTGTACTTGCCGGAAGCCGAGGCCACAGTTTCGGACTCGGTACTGGAATAACCGTCCTGCAGCTCTAAATTCTTGTTCGTCGTTTTGTTATATAACCCGCCCTGATCGTTCTCTATAGAACCTGTTGTAGAATCGCCGCCCCATTGCGGAGGCATATATATAGCGCCCACAACCGCGTGCAGCGAATCATCATCTACAAGTGTTCCTGCTGTCCCGGTCAGGCTGTCTATCTTGAATATTGGAGCGACAGTATATGTGCTCGGATCGCCGAATTGTTTATAATCCAGATCGGAATTTCCGTAACGAGGTATCGTGAAGGAATAGTTCTCTCCTGTCGAGGTACTTGGCACGTACAATGAATCTGTTTGTCCGCTGAACTTGCCGTATATCGTTTTTCCCGATACACCTTCCATACGAACAGTAAAGGTCGCATCCCTTTTAATAGCGGAGACACCGGGTGCCGTATTTGATAGAACAAAATTCCCCGGCTGATAATCCACCGGGTCGCTGATATCTACATACCCCGAAGGACCGATGACCAGAGTTTTGACTTTATTGGAATTCGCCAGGGCCGCTTTATATGTATCATCTCCCAGGCATGCATTGGTACCGGCAGTTATCGTAATACTGTATCCGCCTTCAAAATCAGCGCCGCCGGCACTGCGATACACCGGATTGATCCACGGAACAGCCACACCATTCACGGTCTTTGTACCGATCGCAAGCATATGCGTCCCGGAAGTCCCAACCGGAGGGTCATATACGATACCGTCATTATTATGGAACTGATCGTTCCATACCGCGACCTTTACGGAAGAATACGACTGCTGGAACGAAGCACTAAGCACTATATATTCCTTGAGCGGATCGTTCTTCGGATCGAGAGAACCATGAGGAACAACAGCGAACCCCTCCGCAAGGGTAACATTTATATCATTGAACGCGAGCAGGAATTTCACGTCATTTGCGGAAGAATTATCATAGGAACGGCCTTCTGATATTTTTATATACGATCCGTTGACGACCGCATACAGGTCATAATCCGTGTTCGCGGCGCCGACCGCCGTAAAATGCAGGGCCTGTACTTTTCCGAAATACAGCGCGGATTTCGGGAGCCGCTGCCAATTGAACTGCGTTCCTGCCTGATTGTAGAACACCATCTCAGCATCACTTCCGGTACTAAAAAAATCACTGCCCGGCACCAGGTATGAGGTCGCTGTCCCCAGACTGGCCGTATCAATGATCTCCATCTGCTCGCCGCCCACCCATGAAGCCGCATGGATCGTGGGAGAGAAGGCGATACCCTTGACCGCCACTTTCCCCTCAGCCTTCAGGAGAGCTTCAAGCTGCTGTATATATCCCGGGAGCTTTTTGCCGATCAAACTTCCCTTCGGAAGATGAGCTTCATTCGCCTTTAATACGTCCAACGCTTGTTCGATAATACCGCGGAATGCCTCTGCGTTCTTGCCGACCGATATATACTGCATATAGGCCTTGCGAGCAGCGACCAGCGCCTCGTCGACATTAATGATCGCCTGTTCTTCCTCAGCGGTAGCCGCCATCGAAACAGACTCATCTCTGTCCATCAAGGTCTTGCCCTTCGAACTGAACCTGACCGAACTGAGCTCATCATCTTTTGCGGACAGAATGGCGTTCAGCATCTTTGTATACGCCGCGATCATGTCCGTAAGGTACGAATACACGTTCAACTGCGTATCAGACTCCGCCAGGACCTTCAGCGCTGCGTTGACCGCCGCGTTCAATTGCAGTCTGGCTTTTGCTTTTGAACCGCTGTCCGCCGCCAAATATGTATCATAGGCGATCTTCACCGCACGTAAGGCCTTATCGGCCTCGGTCAAAGCCTGTAACCGGCCAATATTCTCTTTTTTGGTCAATTTATCAAAAATACCGTCCTTTTGAACATTAAAGAACGCATACGCAACAACGGTCTGTCTTAAGACACATTCCCCGTTCTTTTTATTTACTATTTTATTATCATCCTTCTTGAAATCCATCGTCTTGTTCGTAAAGAGATCGAGCATACCGACCGCGGACGGATTGTTCTTTTCTCCGATCAGCAAGGAAATATGCAATGAACTGCCGCCCTTGTCGCTCGTATTGCCGGACTCTATGAGCATGACTTTCACACCGGCGGACCGCAGTACGGCCATGCCGAGCAAGGCCAATTCCATACAATTCGCTTTCTTTGAACTGTCTTTCAGTACCGCGTACGGGTCCCGCACCGAACCGCCGTAATTATCTTTTGGTTCGTAAATGATCCCGGACCGCAACCCAACGCACTCTGTCAGAAAAATACGCACATACTCCGCCTTCTGGAGGGCAGAAGCATCGCACTTTTTAAGAGCACTAATGAAGTCCTTAAGGGATATCGAATCCCCTGTGATCCCGAGCGCTGTCTTCATTTCCTGTACGGACGGAGACATGCACCACGTGTCACTTACCTTTGCGGCCGCATCAACCTGTCCGCTCTCCAAGCGGCTGACGACCCCGTACAGATTGCGAACCATGGCCTCACTGGCACCCTTCATGTATGGAGAATCAAAACGGACGGCCCCGTTCTTGCATTGATTAAGCAACAGACGGGCTATGAAGGTATATTTACCTTCCCCATCAGGGAGCTTCAGTTCCGGATATTTCTTCTTGAACGCAAGAAAAACTTTGTCCAAAGCGGTTTTTAGGTCCCCCCAGGTCGCTTTCCCCGGTTCTTTTATGTTCAATGATCTGCAGATCGATCTCCAGCCGTCCTCGGGTACGGTCTTGAGCGCAACTTCCTTTTTTATGACCGGATCTTCCATATTAAGACTGCGGTCCTCACAACGCCATTGTTCCGCGGCTTCCTTGACCATCAATATCTCTTCTTTGCTGATATTTTTCAGTGCCGGATTAGTAGCGGCATCCTGTTCAAGCCTCTGGAATATATGTACCTGAAGTTCCTCTGCGGAAACATCGTTCGAACCGTCGGTATCGATCTTCTTGCCTTCGGCATTGGGGCCGACCACACCGGAAGCAGCATCCTTTTTCCAGGTGATGCCGTAGTATTTCGAATAAAAATTCCTGATATTTTCCGGTATTGATGTCATGACCGATCCCTCCTTAAATAAAGAACGAACCCTATCTTTTTTATTTGAGCCCCTATACAGATATCGGCATCAGCTGCCGAGTATCCCAATTATCTGACAGATGTGTTCACATAGTGAACAGATCGACCGCCTCGCTCTCTGTCTTGCCTGATGCCTTGGCTTTGAGAAAAACAAGGACCGGGACCGCATCGGGCAGCTGCAGCGAGAAAGAACCGTCCGCTGCGGCAGTTCCTGATATCAACACCGTGCTGCTGTTCACCCCATCATAGATCGCGACCGCGGCAAGCCCTTCGACCGCACCTGCAGCTCCGACGACCTGCAGCGTTCCTGAAACGGAGATCTTGGCCGCATCCGGTTGTGCTGTCGCTGCAAGCACCTTCACTTCCCGTTCAGGAGTTGTCATCCCGGCCACTTCATTTGCGGCCGTCCCGCAGCCTCCAACAATTAACACACCTATCAACAGAAGTACAACCTGAAATTTCATATTGCTCATCCCCCTTTTTACCTGTTTGATATGCCTCCGAACGCTCACCTTTGACATCATCATCGCCCCCCTTTTTTATCTTCTGTAAGTTCGTATTCGCTCACCCTTGGTATACCCACTTGTCATATTTTTTATACCTGTCATTTTTGTACCCACAGAACACCCGTATTCACGCAGAAAAGGAAAAGAAACGCAGGTATCGAAGAAATTCTGAAGAAATTCTATTGAAATAGTAATGAATTATGTGTTAGCATGGTTAACATGAAAATGAAGTTCTCAACTTCAGACTGTTCTTCACAGAGAAAAGGCAGTTCTTGTTATTTCCTTGTTCTTACGCTCATTATTTCTGCTTTGTTCTCTGTACCGGCCTTTTCGGCCATCGTTCCTTTGACCGGGACATATGGGACGTACACGTGCACACAGAACACCTACACGGTGGCGGCAGGATCCGTTGTCACGTTCACGGATGCACTGTATGTTCAACCGGGAGCTATAATAGACCTCGGCACTAATGCAACGATCTTTGTCGGCTCCACGGGAGGCCCCGGCTACCTGGAAGTGAGCGGCAACTCCACCTCACCGGTGCTCATCACCAGTACCGGCGGAGCGAGATATTTACGCCTGATAATGGAGAACGGCTCAACGGGCAAACTGACCTATTGTAATTTCAGGAACGGGACCAATCCCCTGGTATTGAACAACAATTCCAGCGCAACTTTGAACCGTTGTAATTTTGACACCAACTGCCTTAACGGTGTCACAATGATATCTTCGAACATCTCAATGTCCTTCTGTACGGTCAATGCGCTGAACGCCGCGATAAGTTACCGCAACACGATCGTCGGCCACCCAAGCCCGTACATCAGTTTTAACTGGGTTTCAGGCAATCCGGACGTCTATATAAATGAAGCCGTAAATATGACCAGAAATATCGACCTGGAGTTCAATTATTATCCCGGAGGGTTCGTCTCTGCAGGCTTCACAACGGCACAGACCGCAAAACTTGATACACTTCCGCAGCTGGGCAGTAATCCTTGTGGAGATAATTTCACCGGCACCACTCCCATCATCATCAACGGAGGTACTTCCGCTGTCGTTGATTTTGCACATATCCTTCAAGGTATCGCAGGGCTCGGGTATACCTATTATCGTGTTGACGGCGGCTCCCTTACCGTTTCCGGAGCGGCGGCAGCGTTATCGTTGGGAAAGAACTTTTATACAGGAACTATCGTCGGCGGGACTCGTCTTGCGTTCAGCAATGCTGCCGCCTCACTTAATATCGTGAGCGGAGCAGCGCTTTATGTATATGGAGATACCAGAACGCATCTGAGCAGCCTCACATCTTTAGCAGGTATTACAGGTTCCCCTGCCCAAAACCAATGGGGGGGATTGAATCTCACCGATACCGCGAATATCACGCTCGTCAACGCCGGTATATCCTGTGCCAGGAGCGGCATTTATGCGAACATCAGCACTGTTACCTTTGATTATGTCGTGTTGGCAACGAACAATATCGGGCTTTCCTATGTAGGCCCTGCCGCGCTCAGGGTCTCGACGGTCAATTTCCTGAACAATACGACGTACATCAACAGTGATTCCGTCGCAACGGTCGATGCCTCTCTGTGCTACTTCGGCATCGGAACACCGAACTATGCTCAGTTCAGCGGCACAGGCGTTATAGATTATGAACCCTGGTACATAAATGCCAGCCTGACAACCACCGGTGATTCCGAACCAACTCCCCCTGCACTTGCGATACCGGCGAACCACGCAAATGTGGACTTCCAGCCGGATTCATACTGGCTCACGGGATTTGATATCGGCATGTACAACGGCCGTCCGCTGGTGCATGAGATACGTATCGCTACGATGGACACCTTTACCGTGACCGTTTCACAACAAGCATTTCCGCCTACCGTTAACGGGTATACCAGTGTGAGCCCCTCGCCTCTCGTTCTTCTGCCGGCGGTCCGTTACTATTGGCAAGTCCGCTCGATAGACCCGCTGGGCGCGAATCGCTGGTCGGAATGGTCTGCCACCTGGGATTTTGTCATACAAGGACCTTCGATCAATATTCAAATAACCGCGGATGTCACTCAGGCAGGCGCCGGCGATCCTGTCAATTACACTGTTTCCTTTAATAATGTCGGAGGGGCGGCTATCAATAGTAAGGTCGTGAACGTGCTCCCGACATATGTTTTTTTCAATAACAACGGCTCCTCGATACGCATCCCGGCTAACGCCAATAATGTGACCTTTTCCGCATGGGATGCGAATACAGGAGGAACACGGCTCGGCTGGCAGGCTTTTGTCCCTAACGGAGCGAATCAACCGGTCACCTGGACAGGTGATCCGCTCTCCAATACTGAAGCGCTGCAGGTCCGCAGAATAGAAGTGGATATGGATATCGTGACCAAGAACGCCCAAGGCTTCATCTACTACCGTACGAACGTACGCTGAACGTCAATAGCCCCAAGAGCTGAATGAAAAAAGTTATTTTGTCCCTTTGGGCGGCTCTTTGAAATTTGGAGCCGTAAATGGATCGTCCTTTTTTTCCAGAAATTGCTCAAGCCAGGTCTTAAAAAGGATCTTCATGGCTGTCTTTTCATCGCTCTTCAGATTGCTCCTGTCGATAATAGCATTGATGTTCGGTTCAACGAACTTTCTCATCTGGGGATTCAGCCGGACCTTCCCATCCGAGCGAAAAACGAACGCATCACGGCTTTCGATATAACACATCAAGATGATAGTGATAGCCCGTTGGTCGTCCGTCATTGCATCTTTAAAGGTCGCCATATAGGCTTCATCAATACCCATGCAGGTGGTCCCGGGACTGTTCACCTGTATGATAGGAGTATCTGAAAGTTTGATATCCAGCGTTTTAGCCACATCCTTGATATCCTGAGTAAGGACATTGATATCCCCGCCATTTGTCCTTATCTGATATATGAGCGCGGCATATTTATTCATCGCATACACCGAACGAACATATACTTTGTTCTCAGGCTTCAGATCTGTGGCCTTTTTAAGGATATCGTCGATATACTCGAACGGAGATTTTTTCTTGGTATCATACAGGGTCGTTTTATCGTCTTTATAGAACAGCCCGCCGCGATTGAAATTAAAATCAGCACCGTCCCCGGTAGGCTTGTTCAGAACATAACGATGATTGATCATTCTTCTGTCAAACACAGGAGAAGACACTCCCGTTTCTAATTGTTTGACCAAAGACTCCACCCCGTCATCACCGATCCCTGCATATTTCACGCACAGCAGACTGCTGGCTACCGAGGCGTATTTATCTGCCAGGAACTGTGCTGCTTTTTTCTTCGCGACCGGGTCGCTCGTTTTCTGCACGATATCCTCATCATATAGTGCGAGCGCTGCGATGATTTTGCCATGATTGGCCGGGCTTGGGTCTTTTAGTGACGTGATATACTGCTCCAGCACTTCGCGATAACCTTTATCTTTTGTCGAACCATTGATCAGAGCGTTTATCTCTTCAGGCGTTGAAACATTCTTCATGCTCGCATATTTCATCGCATAGTGATAATAGAACGCCTTCCCTTCAATATCCGACTCAGCCAGTGCTTTATTCTTATAATGATCCGCGAATTTCTTATAAAAGACCACACTGAACGGGCTTTTCTCAAAATCCGCTCTTTGTATCGTCTTCCCATTGATCTTGATGGTATCGCCGCCCGCTTCGAACGCGGCCACGAGCTGCGTCACACCTTGCCCGGATAACTCTCCAAGCTTTTTTTTCACCAGCTCAATATCCTCCGCAGATGTGGACCCCCCCAATATCGTGCTGGTAACATTCTCGACTATTTTGTTGATGAGCGATGTATCCTGGGATTCATTATTGTCGGTAGTATTATTCTGAACATTATTAACCGTCCCTGAATAATCCGTGTAATCATTGTTATCATATCCGGTAATGCCCTCTCGCGGCTCAAACACACCTTCCTTCACCGTATAGAATAAATGTACCCTTTCTTTAAAGAACATATATCATCGCCTCCTCATTTTCCTTTAAAAAACATATTTATTCACATAATCTTTGATCGGCCCCGATATCTGCTGCTGCTTGAGCATATCGTCGATCTCTCTGACGATATTATCCTTGATCTCTTTATACTCGGTCTTATCCTTTACCATCTCATAGTAGCGCATATAAAAACACCATCTCAATGGTACGATCATGTCCGCGAATTGTTCATCTTTCTTCATTTCCAGGAGCATCAATTCATACTCCTGATAAAAACTGATGCTGGCGCGTTCATCCGCAGCTGTAGAACCTTTTGCCGTATCATATCGCAGCAGCGGAACGATATATTTCTCTATCTTTTTCCTCTTCACGCCTTCCGGATCATTGTCTTTCGTGAACCAGAGGTCAAGGAACTTACCCTCCATGACAGAACTCTTGTTCTTTCCGCCCTCGACACAATAGACCATATATCCGCTCTTTGCATACCCACTTTTCGCAAAAAACATGTATGAGAACATCTTGGCATCAACATATGTAGATATCAATGCCTGTACTTCCTTGTCATGAGCGGCATCATCGATACCCAGAAGTTTTGTAATGACCGCATGGAGCTTATTCAGCTCGGTCTGCACTATATCATACTGCATCTTGATCTCGGCATCCTTACTGCCGCTCTTGCCCAATAATACTTTCAGTTTATCGCGCCCTTGCTGTATGCCCTTAACATGCAACGTGGCCTTCCATTTCAGGAAAGAGATACGCTGTTTTTCGTCCATGTTCTTTAATATGTCGGTATCCTTGATGAGAGGCTTGAAATACTTCTCGTTCAAGATGATTGAGGAGGCACTGGGGGTATATTCAGTGAGTGAGAGGTCCAGTATCTGCCGCATTGCAGGTTTTGCACCCTTGATGATATTCTGAAGCTCGAAATAGGTCTTGACCATCGCCCCATACGGATAATCTGTATGCATAAAAAGCTCTGCGGTATCACCTTCTGTGACCGCATACAACAGCTTTTCTAAAGCGACAAGGACGCCGTTCATGGCCTCGTAGACTGCAGTATTGTCCGTCCCCTGCAAGGCCGTCCGCAGGGCCCGCATAGAGTTGTCCAGGTCCAACTGTGTTGCAGAGCGATTTTGCATCCCCTTATCCTCAACATACTTTTCAGCTGCCGCAATGATCTTCTCGGCACTAGCACTATCGGACATGACCGCTTTTTGGTCCTTTGAGAGCTTTAGTTCGACCAGCACCTGCAATTCAGTCTTCTTCTTTGTCATGACCGTTTCTTTGAGGGTAACACTGTCTTTGATGATATATGTTTCCCAGGAAAGATGCTTGTCCAGATATTGATCAGTATATGTTATATCCTGTGTTCTCTTTTCTATCATGCGCGGGTTCTTCACGTCCGCAGTGGCCAGTACATACCCAGACACACAGACCTTGCAGGCGGCATCAATCGCAATGCTTGCGCCGGGATCATCCCCCCTGCCTTCTATATAATAGGAATGCATTGTGATGTAATTCAGATCATATTCCAACGCATTCTGGGTCTTCTCCATATCCCTGCGGCATATTTCCATATCCACCAGGGACTTAAGTTCCTGATATTTCGAATTTGCGCCCTGCGCCAGTTCCTTTTGAAGCAATATCAGGATATTTATATCGATCAGATGCATCAACTCCATGACGGACATCGAGGCCAGATCCCGGTCGCCCGCCTTATCCTTACATTTTTCTTTAAGGTATGAGATGACCTTGCCTTTGTACTTATCAAGGTCATTGATGGTGCGGGCTTCTTCAGCATGCAGCTTTTTCGCGGTTTCATTGTATCGTTCTTTTGCATGCGCATACGCACGCATGGCCCGGTCATACTCAGGCATAGCCTTATTCACGCTTTGTCTGTAAATCGAGAGCGGATACGTTTTCAACAGCGCATCCAACGCTTTTTTCTGAGCATCAGAGAGAGGAAGCACGCCAGATCTTCCGAGCTGGTCCAAAAGGAACAATACCTGGAGGTTCTTCACGAGCTCGCCAGGAGCCTTCTCCCCTTTTCTGCCAACACTGCACTCCGCTAATATCATATCTATCGCTTGAGGGTCCATCCACGTAGATAAGGAAGGCAGCGGAACGACCTGCTTCTCTTTAGCGTCCCAAACGGTCATATCCCAATCTTTCGCTACTTTATACAAACAGAGCAGCATCTTCCACGCCTTTTGCGCTTCCTTGTATACTGCCGTACCCGGCTCGGCCTTACTGCCCTTGAGCCCTTCATTTTTAAAATAATCGAGCGCTTCCTTCAGTAAAGAAGACCGTTCCTTCGAAGGAATGGAGGAAAGCAGCTTATCAAAAAGGGCCCTTCGCTGATCCATGTCCATTTCATATATCGGGGAACCGGGCGTATTGAGCATGATGTAATTATCAGCCAAAGACTCAAAGAATTCTTTCTTCAGCTTTTTCAATTCATTATTTTGCTGATCAGGGTCCTTGAAGAACGTTTTCGCATCCAGCCGTTCCAGTCTCAGTATCTGATAATATATGTGCATATATTTCTGGTTCACCGCCAATAGCTGGTTCATGTTCTTGGTATACCCGTCCGGATCTTTTGTAAATGAGATGTCGCTCATCCCGTTCACCGCTTGTTCCCAATAATTCGAGAGGCAATCGTCGTCATTTCTTTTAACACCAGGAACAACATTGAATAATCCTTGTTTTTGCCCTTTTATGACACCTTCTTTTGAGGTATCACTACCGCTTCGCTCTTCGATCTCTTCTCCATTAATGGTCTGTTTTGTACCTTTGAGCAGGAAATGCAGCCCATTTATATAATTGATATCGATGACCTTTTCTGTTTTCCAGGTATTCCGCACTAGTTCCCGCTGATTTTTAAAGGTATAGTCAACGATCGAATTGAAATATATCCCTTTATACTTTTCCTTATCTCCGGGCACTGGCAGTTCTTCGACATAATCAAAGGTAGCTTCAAGATCCGCTATTTCGTCCCCCTGGGGGATACGCCCTAAATGCAAACCACCTTTACAGCTGAAGAACAAGTAGGTATAGGCCACCGCGACATATTGTGTCTTCCACTTATCGAACGGGGTTAAACTAAGCTTTCTGGAGGCAGTACCAGGTTGTTTAAACAGATCACCGGTCACATCATTATATGCCACCAGTTCGGTATACACTTCTTGTCCGTTAACATCTGCTGCAGCATCCACAGGATTCGATATCGATTTATCGGGCATGAACTTGATATCTTCTTTTGGCCAATGATCATACCGATCTTCGGTATAGATCCTGGTCTTTTCAAGCCCCTTCGTGATATCGGTCCCCGAAACTGGGTTCACAAGCTCACCGAACACCAGATCATGCACTTTTTTTTGGGCTTCCGCCAGCTTATCCGTTTCCTTCTTGTCGATATTACCGGTCGCCGCATCAGAAACAACAGCCCAGAAATCCTCGAACTGCGTATATGAAAATTCTTTTGCCTTGTTATTATATCCAGTCTGTTTCTTGATATATTTAACATAATTATCGAGCATATACAGCCAGCCGCTCAGGATCGGGGCTCCGTATTTAAGGATCCGACCTCCGTCATATTTAGCGAACCGTATATAATCACCGAGCGTTTTCCCGATCTCATTTATCTTATTCACGGCCTTTTTCAAGTACTCCTGACGTTTCTGTTCATCTTTGGCTGTTTTTGCCATCATAAGAAAATAATTGAATTGATACACTGCCTGCATCGCGACCAGTTCATTCTTTATCTGTTCATATCCATAGTTCTGATTTGTTTGATCCGTGGTCTTGAAATAGCCGCTCCATCGATAATAACGCAACGCATCTTCCACATTTTCGTTCATTCGTGCCAGGTCCGGCAGCGTCACATCTTTAAAGCCGTCCATCCCGGCATTTGAGAAACGCGCAAAGAACTCCACCCGGACATTCGTGGCTGCACGACGCGCTTTGATCAGTAATTTATCATTGGAAGCCTCATAGCGGTCTATGCGTTTTGTTGTGATATTTTCGTTCTTGCCGAGATACTCGGACAAAGAAAGAGCCTCTGTATCGGTCGCCTTGTCCATATTCACATAGTACAGGGACTCGCTCTCATCCATTCTGTTCATGATATCCGCATAGAGGACCGCTGGTCCTTCCTTGACGGTATTACCGGATAGCACGAATTCTGTCAGCCCTTCGTAGCGGTTCGGAAGTTTTTTCTTGTCCGTTATATATACACGCATAAAACCGAACTGATCTTCCTTGAGCTTTGCTTTATAATCCTCGCCCCCAATACTGACCGTACAGGTATTCTCAGCCTTATTATATTCCGATATCTTAGCTATCATCCGGACCTTATACACCGAATTCTCTTTGAAGCCCGAGATCTCTTTCACATAGCCGCTGTCATATATGACAGAACGCAGCCAATCACTGTGCCCGTCATTGTACTGTTCCATGATCATCATGTATATGCTTCGGGCCATGTCCGAATCCTTTACGGACGGATCATCAAAAAGAAAATCCATACATAAATAGAACGGGGCACAGACCTCATTATAGGTCGACTGGTAAAGCCAGGGGATAGTGCCAAGCATCTTATTTTCCGCGTACAGTATATTGACCGCTTCGATATAGGACATGACCGCCTTTTTTATCTCCTCCTCCTTCGCTTTTCTCTGAGGTCCACTTAACTGCTGGTATTCATAGATGTATTTTGTCAGTTTTTCCCGGGCACTGATGATACCTGAGATGCTCGCCTTTTCCGCTTCGGAAGGGATATCCAGGTCCTGATCATGACCTAATGCTTTATTGAAATCGCGGATACTGCCTTTTAATATGACAAGTTCTTCGTTCAACGCGATACTTTCAAGCAACGGTTTATATACGCTCGTTCTTTCCTGAAAATCAGCAATTATCTTCTTGAACGCTGCTCGTTCCGGATCGGTTTTAAGGGCGTCCAGTACTTCTTTTCCCTTTGAATCGCCGCGATAGATGATGTCGAACAAGTTCTGGGCAGATATCTGGTACTTCTCCATGATCGACTTGAAATACACATAATAGGCTTCCAGTGTGACATCACTTTCTTTGAGCTGCTGGGCATAGAGCATTACTTCTTTATTGGCGACCTGCGCCTCTTCCCGCTTTTTCTTGTATATTGTGATCTTCTCGGACTTTTTTCCTTCCAACTTCTTTTTTTCCGTTGAGACCGTATCAGTGACCAGGGCATGTATCTCTTGGATATCCTTGGTCCATTTCTCAGCAGGCAGCATGTTTATCAGGATAATGATGTCTTCTTGAAGACGCGCGAGCATCTCTGCTTTTTTGCCACTGTCCTTCACGGCCTTATACGCGATATACCACTCAAGCAGAAGGGTCGTGATCTTCTTTTGATCGTATGTCCCCATGCCAAGCAGCAACTGCTGGCTGTATCCGCGCAACCGAACCTCCACCTCCATAGTCGGCAAAAGAGGATAGGCATGCGTCCCGATCACTTTCCCCGTGCCATTCTTGATCGAATCCTCTCTCCCTTTCAAACGAGCTTCACTTTGCAATATATTGTTTATCGACATTGATATCTTCAGGTACATATCTACGTTCTTCTTAACGCTGCCGACTACCGCCTGCATGTTGTCCATAAGATCAATTATCTTGCTCGTTATCAACTTAGAAAGCGCTATTGCCTCTTGTATCTGCTTCTTATCCTCACATTTTTTGCTGGTCACGTTAGCGTTATTAGGATGTACATGCTTGTAATAATTAAGGATCTGTTCGTTCAATTGCTTTTTTATCTGTTCAAGATATGCCGTAGCGCTCATAAGAACGTTCAGATCAGCATCCGTAGGCTTCTGTTTTGTTTCTTCCAAGTACTCAAGATATATACAGGAACTTTCACTGAACACCCCCAGCTGATCGACGAACTCGTTCAGAAGTTCTATATAATCACGTTTATAGAGCGTGGCATCATCGATCCCCATATCCCTGAATATTTCCTTTTTGATATTGGATACCTGAGCTTTTACTCCTTCCAGGGAGGGATCATTCAATGTATAGCGCTGGATCATCAGCACATCCACCCCGGAGGGGTCTTTTTTAAAAGGATTAACGACATATGAATTATTCGAGAAATAATCGATACCATTCACACTGATACTGGAAACAAAGAAAGCCTGATGATTGAAATCTGTCGGCATCCATTGTTCCCATTCCTTATAGAACTTATGCCAGAAATATGCTTTTTGGAGTTTTTCTCCATCAAGCTTTTTTGATTCCTGTATCCATTTTTTGATATCTGCGGCGTTCTGTGTCGTCAATACCTTTATGACCAGCACTTTCGCCCGCATATCATTACCGAAGAAGGCATCGATAGTCTTCGCAGTATCCTTCAATAATCGGACCTGATCAACAGAGACAGCATCATCGGATTGAACGGCGACGCTGTTATCGATCTGGATATAATTTTGGATATAATTGGTCCACGTATTGATATCAATAGGAGCATTCCCGGTCTCTTGATGGATCTTTTTAAGGTCATCCGGACGTGCACCCTGCGCGATCAATTCCTCATCAGTGAGTGTATCCGGGGACTTAGCCTTTTCAGTGTTCAGTTTCCTGAAGGACTGGTCCGGAGGTAATTTTCTTATTGCGTCAAACGAATCGCTCATTACAAGCTCCCTTTATGATACATGGTTTATCCACATATCCCATATACCCATATCCGGGTCCTTTTATACATGTTTTTTCCGAACGGCCAGGACTTTATTGAGTATCGGTCTTGATATCATACAGGGTCTTGCGTATAGTGCGTAGCCGGCCAACGATCCTCTTTTTCTCCTGGGCATCGGACATAGTATATTCCTCAACTAACAGCATATATTCCTCTCGCATTTTAGTGATAGCTGGGTCATCCGTACCGCGAAAATATGCGAACAATTGGTTACAATCAGCTTTCATTTTTTTAAAATCATTGGTCGTATCCGGTATCTGGTCCGCAGTCCGATCTTCTTGGCCTTTATCCTTGGCATCTTTTTTTACCGAGGCGACCTTATTAGTATCTTCAATAATGACGGTTTTCTGTTCTTTTGGGGTCTCTTTGACCATCACAGGGGTCTTATTGTCATTCTGGTCCTTATTTACTTCCTTAGCTCTATCATGAGCTTTTACAACTGTAGACTCAACAGATGGTTCTTCTTTAGTCAACGACAGTTCCTCTACCTTCTGCAAAGTTCCTTCTTTTTCTATGTTGGCGCCCGGGTCATACGATTCCTGTGTTTCCGGACCATGAGCCATCATCCCTCGGACAAGTTCAAGAACATTTATTCGGTACAGCCCCCAGCCGCTGAACATAACTCCCGCGACAAGCACTGCCCTCAGCCAGTATTTTCTGAAGAAACTCAATGTGCTGAACAGGCCACGCCCCATTAATCTGAACGGGAAAAAGACCATGCTCACAACGAATTGCGCGGTCATTTTCAAGGACCGCCCTGACCTTCCGAACAGACCTGCCGCCCCGTCGCGGAGTACCGCACCTTTTTCTCCGGCGACCGCGAGCTTTTCAGTGACGCCCTGAACACCTTCCCGGAGCACAGTACGCACAGCTTCGGTATCGAACGCAGGCAGATTTATTTTTGGTTTTTCTTCTGAAAAAATATTGAATATTTCCTGGTGCTCTTCGTTCGTAAGCCCCCCCTCATCCGGCAGGCCATCAGCTGCTCGTTCTTCGACGAACGGGGGTTCACTATCATCGCTTTCAACCTGGTCGGACCGGGGCGCGTCCCGCATAGGAACCGTATCCTCAGGGACAAGATCATCGCCCTCGTAATAGAAAGCAAAATCCCTTTGGTCCAGAACGTCTTTTTCATCACGTTGGGGAAGCGCTGCGATATCATTATCAATGATGGTTTCCAGGTCATCGATATCACGCAATAACCTGTTCAAGGTCATTTGATCAAGGAACGGGTCCTCATTCAAGAACTGGGAAATGATCTTATGCCCGTAGAACACGAACACCCTCCTCCAATGCAGGTCGCAGCCTTAAAACCATGCCGAACCCTGCTGTCAGGATATCGTAAGTTCACACTGATTGTTGCACGTTTTATATCCCGCCCTGAACGTTCATCATATGCTTGTATTATTTGAATATTGAATGAAATTATTTTTTTTATGTTTCGATATACATACAGTGATTAGTATTAATTAACAGGTGGCCATAATGACCATGTTCATGCATAATAAAATATTCGCTTCAGAGAACATCTCTGACCTGAACAATGTTCCGGCTAAAGGTTTTGGCAAGACCATCCTTTTCATCGGTGCAAAAGGAGGGATCGGCAAGACCGATCTTTCCGCGAATATCACCTATCTGGCCAGCCGCCTCCTCGATAAATCAAACGATAAGGTGCTCGTGACGGATACGGATCCGAATTACAATATGGGTGATTTTATCATTCTAGACAGTAATCCGAACAAGGATCGCATAAAAAGGGCCTATGATGAACATGGGACCGACCTGTTCTTGAAACCGGAATTATTGGAACAGGTCATCACCCCCGGTCATATCCTGACCTCCCGCAAAGATGATGCCGTTCCGGAAAAAGTGAACATTGATATCCTTACAGGCCTGAGCTTGTACACGAATGCGCTCAGGGACAACAAAAAGAACACGTTGAACCTGCTGAATACGGTCCAGTCGCTCCCCAATTATTCCTTGAAAGTGATCGATACACAGGCCGGGACCAGCAACGATATCATATCCATGATCGCTGCCGGGATCCAACTCGACATGGACATCTATGTTGTCACAGAAATAGCCGCGCATGCTCATAATGCCCTGATAAATCAACTTTCATGGGTATACCTGAGCGTCGGCCCTGAACAGTTCAAAAAAGCAAAATTCCACTTTATCCTCAATAAGTACATTAAAGCACCCGAAAGCCGCGGAAAAATGATACCGGCGTATATCGAGATGCTGTCAACCTCCTTGTTCAAAATGATACATGAACGGGCCAGCATGCTGAACAAGAAGATACGATTGAACACCTCGAATTATATTGAAGAACTGAACCTGTCGAAATATACCTGGGAATGTATCCAGTACGATAATGACTACCACACGATGTATACGTCCAAAAGTCTTCTGTATTGCCGTTTCCAGGGAGAAAGTACCCAAACAGGGAAAGACCTGTTCCGCCTGGCCCGCCAGATCGTAGAATGTGTGATGAACCGTGTCCCAAGGAAAAGCATCAAAGATGTCCCTGCAAAGGTGTGGGAAGTTTGGCAGCTGGCGTTCGATTCTGCCGCACCCCAGCAAACACATTTGAAATGGCGCAATGATATCACGGAAGATAATATCAGGAAGCTTGAAAAATTAAGCGGCCATAAAGGACTGCTCGAACTGTGGAAAAAAACACACAGGAATTGAAACAACAGTTAAAAAGACACTTGAGCTCGTTTGACAACATTTCACCCTTCTGATATCTTTCACTAGCTGATCATCTATAAAAGGAAAGGGATATCTATGTCATACAAATGTGCCGTATGCGGCAAAAAACCTGAGGCCGGCAACAAGCGCAGCCACTCGAACATCAAGACCAGAACAAAATGGATGCCGAACCTTCAGAACGTGAAGCTTCTGCTCCAGGGAACAGTGAAATACGCCTGGGTGTGCACCCGATGCCTGCGTTCCGGGAAAGCCCAGAAGGCCCCGATCCGCAAACATGTACTTGCCGCTAAAAAAGAAGCCTAAGAACGTACCGTTCTTCGATACAGAGCCTACTCTTTTCGGGTAGGCTCTTTTGTTTGGTTTGACACTGATACGCACTTTTGATATTTTTATCTGGAAGCTGCGTGAAGACCCCGAGGCTTGTCTCGGGGATGAATGCGGCAAATATAAATCATTCTTCTCAGAGAAGATATCCCGACGCAGAGCGTCGGGAGCTTCATTCAAAGTTCGATATGGAGGCAGCAATGACCATGACCAACGCTACAAAAGAGCATTTTTCCTTCAAGACCGAGGTGAACGATATGCTCAACCTCGTCATACATTCCCTCTACTCACATAAGGACATCTTCCTCCGGGAGCTCATCTCCAACGCATCGGACGCCATCGATAAGGTCCGGTTCAATGCGCTGACCGACAAAACACTTCTGGGTAACAACGCGGACTGGAAGATCAAGCTGATCCCTGATGTACACAGAAAAACACTGACCATCTCTGATAACGGCTGTGGCATGACCAAAGAAGAGCTTATCGAGAACATCGGGACCATCGCCAAATCCGGCACAAAAGCCTTCCTGGAACAGATGAAAGCCTCAAAGACCAAGAACACGGTCGACCTTATCGGGCAGTTCGGCGTCGGATTTTACAGCGCCTTCATGGTCGCAGATACCGTCGAGGTCATCACTAAGACCGCCCATACACCGGCCTGTACATGGACATCTAAAGGCGACGGTGGTTTTGATATCGAAGAACATACCAAAGCAGAACGCGGCACTGATGTCGTGCTCCATCTGAAAAGTGATTGTCTGAACTACCTTGAGGAGTACGAGCTTAAGGAGATCGTCAAGAAATACTCCGATTTCGTTGAACACCCTATCACTATGGACGTAGAGCGCGAAGAATACCCGAAGGACAAGGACGGCAAGCTCATTGAGGGCGCAAAACCTTCTAAAAAGATCACTGAAGAGACCTTGAACTCCCGTAAAGCCTTGTGGCTGCGGAACAAGAACGAGATCAAGCCAGAAGAATACAACGAGTTCTATAAACAACTGGCCAGGGATTTTACTGACCCGCAAAAGACCATCCATTACAGCGCCGAAGGAGTTATCGAGTTCAAAGCCCTGCTCTTCATTCCGGCCAAAGCACCCTATAATCTTTATTATCCGGACAGTATCAAAGGGGTGCACTTGTACGTAAAACGCGTCTTTATCATGGACGACTGCAAGCACTTGCTCCCGGAATATTTACGGTTCATAAAAGGTGTCGTAGAGGCCTCGGACCTGCCGCTCAATGTCTCCCGCGAGATCCTGCAGGAAGATGTGCAGCTCCAGAAGATAAAGAAGAACATCGTCGGCAAGGTCCTTTCAACATTGAAAGAAATGAAAGAAAAAGAACCTGATGCCTATCGTACGTTCTATAAGGAGTTCGGTGCGGTGCTCAAAGAAGGCCTGCATTTCGACTTCGAGAACAAAGAAAAGATAGCGGACCTGCTCCTGTTCGAGACCACCAGGACCGTTCCGGGAACGTTCCGCAGCCTGCAGGAATACATCGACGGCATGCCTAAGGACCAGAAGGATATCTACTATATCACGGCAGAGAACAGGTCCATCGCCCTGGCCTCACCGCATCTGGAAATGTTCCGGACCAAAGGGTACGAGGTCCTGCTCATGACGGACAGTGTCGATGAATGGCTGATCGGTGCGCTGCCTAAGTTCAAAGAAAAGGACCTGAAGGCCGTCCACAAAGGCGATATCGACCTGCGCGACAGTAAAGAAAAGGAAGAAGAAAAGAAAAAAGAACAGGAGTTCGGGGACCTGCTCTCGTTCATCAAGAAGGACCTTGAAAGCGACGTCAAAGAGGTCCGATTCTCTGCCCGGCTGACTGACAGCGCCTCCTGCCTTGTCGCTGACGAGCACGGTATGACCCCTGCCATGGAACGCATGTTCAAAGCCATGGGGCAGGAAGTCCCTCAAGAAAAGCGGATACTTGAGCTCAATCCGAAACATCCCATCATCTCGGTGCTTCAGAACAAGTTCAAAACGAACAAGGATGATAATGAACTGAAGGACTATGTACGGTTATTATATGAACAGGCGCTGCTCGCTGAGGGTGAACAGCTCAAGGACCCTCAGTGGTTCGCCAGAAAGCTCAGTGCCTTGATGGTCAAGGCAGGATAATATCACTTCCATGCCTGCCCCGAGCGTAGTCGAGGGGATGGTCAAAGCAGGATAGCATCGCCTCGCGCGAAACCGAGAGTGCGGCGTTAAAGCTCGCCTTTCTCTTTCATCTTCTTCGATCGTGAGTACCGACCGGTGGAAAGGTCGTCCAGGAACTTTGTCTCTTCCTTGTCCATGAGCTTGCGCCAGGCGATCTTTTTCTTCTCTTTATCCTTATCCATTATCTTACGGTCGAGCATGGACCTGATCAAGCGTTCTCTCTGTTCTTCCTTGCGCTGCTCGGCTTCAAGACGTTTTTCTTCCTGCTTTTTGACGTCCACTTTGACCTTGCCGAGATGAAAATACCCCTGCAGAATCAGGCCGAAATTGCTGATCTTCCCGGTGAGCGCCTGCCGCTGCTGATCTATCTTCTGGTTCTGGAAATTCTTGATCTGTTCTTCTTTTTCAAGTTCGGCCAGATACTCTTTTTGTGCTTTTGAGAACTTCTCTTTTTCAAGCTTCTCTTTGATCTCTCGGACCTTAAGGACCGTGGCGAGATTATATTTAAAGGGACCTTTTTTCGGTTTTCGGGCCATTGTTCTCTCTCCCCTCTCCCTCTACTCCCCCGCCCCTCTTCTCCCTCTCCATGGCCATGGAGAGGGAGAAGAGGGATACAGGGGTGATGAGGGTGAGGCCTACGCGAAAATATTCTGCAGCATCGCTACCGTTTCATCAAATTCGAACTTCTCGTCGGTACGCTGTTTCAGGAACTCATTGACGGCATCTATCTTCTCGAGCGCTTCATCGATCTTCGGATTACTGCCCCGAACATACGCACCGATATTGACCAGGTCTTCGGCCTCATTGTACCTGGCAAGAACTTCGCGCAGTTTCCCTGCGGCATCCTTATGTTCACGGGTCGCAACAACGGACATAAGACGGCTCACGCTCGGCCCGATGTCTATACAGGGGTAATGGTTCTTGGCCGCCAGATCACGGGAAAGCACTATGTGCCCGTCCAGGATGCTGCGTGCCGTATCCGCTATCGGCTCGTCCATATCACTGCCTTCTACAAGTACCGTATAAATAGCGGTAATGGAACCCTTTTCCGAGGTACCCGCACGTTCCATCAAACGAGGGATCATAGCGAACACGGACGGCGTGTACCCCTTGGTCGTAGGCGGTTCTCCGGAAGCAAGACCGATCTCGCGTTGAGCCATGGCAAAACGGGTGACCGAATCCATCATAAAAAGCACTTTCTTGCCTTGATCGCGGAAATATTCAGCGATAGCTGTACCGACAAGTGCACCCTTCAAACGTATCATCGGCGGCTGATCGGATGTCGCGCAGACAACGACAGAGCGTTTTAAGCCTTCCTCTCCGAGCGATTCCTCAATGAAATCCTTTACTTCACGACCGCGTTCACCGATAAGGGCAATGACGTTGATGTCCGCTTCCGTTCCCCGGGCGACCATACCCATGAGCGTACTTTTACCGACCCCGGAACCTGCCATGATACCGATACGCTGACCTTCGCCGAGCGTCAGCAGACCGTCGAACGCTTTTATGGAGGTCGCGATCTTGCGGGAAATGCGGGGACGCTTTGTGGGGTCCGGCGGAGAACAATCAAGCGGATAGAACGTATCCGGAATAATAACGCCTTTATCGTCCATCGGTTCCCCAAGACCATTCAGGACACGACCTAACAGTTGAGGTCCGACGGGAACACGCAATACATGGCCTGTCGCCAATATCGTGCTTCCGGGAGAAATGCCCGCCGTGGTCCCCAGCGGCATGAGCAGTACCCTGCCCTCGCGGAACCCGACGACTTCGGATAACACCTTATGAGGAGTATCGCCTTCACAATATACGGTGCACAGCTCACCGACGCTCACGCCGGGGACCTGAGCCTCAATGATAAGACCTACGACCTGAATGACCTTGCCGATGATCTTGCAAGTATCCGTCGTTTCAACTATTCGGTAATATTTTGAAAAATCCAATGACATGTATATAGTCCTGTGCTCATATCAGTTATGATGTAATACCTTCTCATCCCGTTCGCCACGTGATCATTCTTCAGCTCTTATCATCCCCGAAATCCAGGTCCAGGTCCAGGTCGTCCGTCCCGAAATCAAATGATGCATCGGCCGTTTCTTGTTTCTCTGCAAGAGGCTCTTCGGTCTTTGCTCTTGCGGACGTATCATCAACGCTTTCCTCAGCATCAATATCCTTGTAGGAGTGAGTTCCCTCCGCATCTTCATGTTCTTTTTCCATCTCAAGGTATTCTTCACCGCGCAGTTCAGCAAGCTCCCGTTCGTTAACGTGCTCGCCTTTTTCTACCGCGTATTTCTTCACATCTTCGGTATAGACCTTCATAAAGGCCGACTCAATAGCTTCGACCTTGGTGGATACGCGCGCATCGACCAACCCGACCTTCGTTTCAATGATACATCCACCCGGTTCAACACGCTTTTCCGCGACAATGGACAGGTTCTTCGCGCCATCGAGCATGTCCTCAATATCTTCTTTATGGTCCTTGACCCTGTCGAGATCGGTCTGATTGACTTTAATGATCACCTGTTCACGATCAGTGATCTTGTTTATCGCATCCGCGACCACGTTCATGATCACGTCCCGATTGAGCGTGATCTCGCTGTGTATGACCTGCATGGCGATCTTGACCGCAAGTTTCAGGATATCCGGTTCTGCGGTCTTTATGATCTTGGACCGCTGATCAAGGGCTTCCTGTATCGCATCCATGCTTTTTTGGAGATTATCCTTGAATGTCTTTTGGATCTCCTGAAGAGCAGCGCTCTTTCCCTCATCATACGCTTTACGTGTCAGCTGCTCGGCCTGAGAACGTCCATCACTGATGATCGATTCCGCTTCATGGAGCGCCTGTGCACGCATCTTTTCGAAGACGGAACGATCGACCTCTGCAGGTCTTTGGATCTGTACGGCCTGTTCGAGCACGGAAGAACGTACTTCATCGTGCGTCACCGGCTCAAAATCCCGCTGCTTTTGGACCTGCTCGGCCGGTCCTCTTTTTTCTTTGACTTCATTCCATTTATACAAGGGCATACGTATTATCCTGGTGTTGTGACGAGCATGTTCGTGATACGTTCAGACATCATCTTCTGTATAGATACCGGGATGACCGGCAGGTTCGATATCTCGGTGCGTCTCCCCGGCGAAAGCAGTTGATAGAAATGCTCGCGATGGCCTTCAGAAAGCAGGCTTAGCACATAGGCGATGGTCTGTACCTGCTCGTTCTGGAGCTTTTGCAGCAGTTCCTGCGGTGTAAGTTTTTCGAGAGGCGGGAGCTGAAGCTCAACGACCGCAGGCTTTTTTTGCTCGGACAACTGCTGTTCGATCGTCGCTGCCATCGCGGTCCGTTCTTCCGGAGCAGGCGATAAGGCCAACTTACTGAGCTCTTTCATGACATATGCGATCATTTCCTTGTTCGGCTTTGGGAAAAAGTTCAACTCCCGTGAGATGCGTTGCGCGGCCGCATCCGGAAGACATTGCAGGAGCTTCGCGGACGCCTCATCTCCGAGGGCCGTCAAAAAGACCATCGCTTTTTCTTTTCCCGAAAGATTATATTCTTTCACCACGGCAAAGCCTCCTTATCCTTATGCTTCTGTTAACCAGGTCTTCAGCGCATCCGCAAGTTTCTCCGGGTTCTTTATCGCAGCTTCACGGAGATCTTCCACTGTCGGCCCCTGCAGACCAGCGAGGTCCGCTTCTCCTCTCCCCTCTGCGGAAAGGATGCCCGTACCTGAGACCTCATCAGTACGTTTCTTCTTGAGCACAGAATATCCTATGATACCGCCAACGAACAAGAGGAAACACAAGACCACTTGCATGCCAAGATTATCCGATAAGGCCAATAGTCCTTTCGCTTTCTTCTGATTTTCGGCCCCGAGCTTACCCTGCAATGCTGCTGATGCCATCCTGGAAAGAGGGGCCCAGCGCAGGTCCATACTGTCACGACTGCGCTCAAAGCCGGTCACTGCGGACAACGCGGTCATAACGGCTTCCTGCACCTCAGGGGTCAACACCAGCATTTTGTTATCCTCATCGAGCAAGATGATCGATGTCTTGCGTGCAATGGCCGAGTTATCATCTGCCGGAGCTTCATCAAAGGTCTTTAATTCGACATTGACCTTCATCATGGATGCGCCCGCGGGAAAGAACTGATCAAGGATGGTCTGTGCTTTCGTTTCCATGCTCTTTTCCAGGTCGTTCTTATAGCGAAGCCGTGCCTCCATTTTTTCCTGAGGGGTCATATCTTTAATGGCTGTCTTCTTCAGGTTCGCGACCGGTTTTACGGCGGAAGGCATTGCTTCTATTTCAGCGATAGCTGCCTTCCCTTTCTTTGTCCCGGCGAGCAGCAGTGCTTTTTCCTGTTCCTGTTTTTCAAGCCAGCCGGCATAAAAACCTGCATATTCCGCATTGTTCAAGATCCGCCCGGTATAATCAACAATGGTCACATTCTCTGTCGCCAGCTCTTCGACCGAACTCGCGATCAGATGGACGATACCG
>CAZZFK010000012.1:0-42818 GCA_964653455.1 uncultured bacterium | reverse complement strand
GCCTCTTTTGCCACAGCGATCGCAATGAACGAGCCTATCCCCGCCATCCAGAACGGGAGCGAAGGGGGGACACAGAGCGCGAGGAGCACCCCGGTCAATGCGGCACTGCCGTCAGAGAGCGAACTTTTATGCCCGCGCATTTTTTTACAGATGAGCTCTGTTGCCATCGCGGACAGGACCGATACGGAGATAAGCAGGATCGCCCTCGGGCCGAAGAAAAAAACGGAACCGATGACCGCAGGCGTGAGCGCGATCAGAACGTCGCACATGATCTGCGGAACAGAATCGGCAGCTCTTAAATGCGGACCTGTCGAAACAACGATACCCACATGTCACCTCTTAACTTACGACTTTCGACCTACGACTTATGACTTACGACTTTTCTGCCTTTCAAGCTTCTGCAGCTTGATACGCTGGACCAGATGCCGTTTGGCGGGACAATGATACGCACAGTTCCCACATTCCATACAGTTATCATTGATCTCGTTGTACTCATCATACGGCAGTAAGTTCAATGGACAACCGTCCACACATCTCCCGCAGCGTATACAATTACGTTCCTCCACAGGGACCGCGGCCATGCACACAACCCCGGATGAACCTTTGATGATCGGCACTTCGTCCGTGATCTGCGCTAAGCCCATCATCGGGCCGCCCATCAATAGTTTATGATCGCCGGGCATCCCCTCGAAACTTCCGCCGTTGAAACGGACAAGGTCCGATATCCTGGTCCCGAGCTTCACCCGATAATTGCCCGGGTTCTGCACGTCCCCGGCAACCGTTACGACACGGTCCAGTACCGGGAGCCCCGTGCGCAGTGTCCGAGCGAACTGGGCCATAGTGCCGACATTGGTGACCACACAGCCCACATCCAGCGGCAGCCCCAGCCGGGGAACGATGCGACCGGTCACTTTTTTGACCAGTACTTTCTCGGCACCCGTCGGATACTCCGTGCGCAAGATAACTATCTTGGAAGATCTTTCAGCTCCGCTCTTCTTCAGGAACGGCAGTACGTTTTTTTTATTGTCCTCGAGCGCGATGTAGACCCGGCTCACACCTAACGCACGTGCGGCCAACGCGAGCCCGGACAGAACGTCCTCCGATGCTTCGAGCAGCAGGCGATGGTCAGCGGTGAGGAACGGTTCACATTCGGCAGCGTTCAGGATCAGCGTATCAACATGTTTATCCTTCGGCGGATGCATCTTCACATGCGTCGGGAACCCTGATCCGCTCATTCCGACGATACCGGCCTTTTTGACCATCTCAACGATGGCTGCAGGGGTCATACTGTCCGGGGCCGGGTACGGTTTACAGAATTGATCTATCGTATCTTTCCCGTCATTCTCGATCACGACGGAAAGAACGTTCGTGCCCTGTGCATGCGGACGAGGTTCAATGTGCGTGACCGTCCCGGAAACGCTCGAATGTATGAGCGCCGTCACGAATGCGTCCGCGGCGCCGATGACCTGCCCGACATTGACGTGGTCCCCTACGCTCACTTTCACTTCGGCAGGGGTCCCGACATGCTGGACCATGGGAATAACGACCACCTGAGGAGCAGGAAGGTCCACGATCGCCAGTTTTTCTGTTTGTTCCTTATAATAATGTTCCATTGGTCCTCTGCTTTAGAAAGCATTCTCCGGGCAAGAAATATTTGCCACTCGCCACCTGCAACGTTCCTCTTCTTCCTACCTCTTCGCCTCCAACTTGTTCGCCACACCGATCAACAGGCCAAGCACAAGGAAGGCTCCTGGAGGCAGGATCATAATGAGCGTCGGGACATATGCACTGAACACCGGCGCTCCCAATAACGTACCGTTCCCTAAAAGCTCTCTGATCGCACCTATGAGCACAAGGGTGAGCGCATATGAGGTCCCGGCGAGCAGCGCATCGATCGCCGATTCCCTGACGGTATGCGTATAGGCATACGCCTCGACACGTCCCAATATGATGCAATTCACCACGATCAGCGGGATGAACACTCCGAGCGTGCGGTGCAAGGCAGGCACATATGCCGCCATCAACAGGTCGACGGTGGTCACGAACGTGACGATGATGATAAGGAACAACGGTATGCGTATCTTCTCGGGAATGACCTTACGGAACATCGAAACGAGCACGTTCGAGAAAAAAAGGACGAAAATGACCGCAATACCCATGCCGATCGTATTCTCGACATTGGTGGTTATCGCAAGCGTTGGACAGAGCCCGAGCAAGAAACGCAATATCGGATTATGCTTTAACACCTGTACGGCTCCTGACTATGGACTTTGTGCAAGTAAACTATATAATAGCCCCTATCTTTTGTGAACCAGTAAAATCAGATCGGAGAAGAAAATGACCGTTCGTACACGATTCGCCCCCTCACCCACAGGATATCTCCATATCGGCGGCGCCCGTACCGCGCTTTTCAACTGGCTCTACGCCCGCAACCAGGGCGGCACGTTCGTACTGCGTATCGAGGATACCGACAGAGAACGTTCCACCCCCGAGGCGGTGAACGCGATCCTGGACGGGATGACCTGGCTCGGATTGAACTGGGATGAAGGGCCAGATGTCAGCGGTCAGCCGTCAGCGGTCAGCGAACACAAGAACAAAGGACCGTATGGGCCCTACTACCAATCACAACGTCTCGACCTGTATAAAAAGCATTACACCACCCTTCTGAATAACGGCTCCGCCTACGAAAAGGACGGTGCCGTGTACATCAAGGGCGACCCGGCGAAAAAGATCGAGGATTTCGTCATCATCAAGTCCGACGGGTTCCCGGTCTACAACTTCGCGGTCGTTATCGATGATGCGACAATGGAGATCACACATGTCATCCGCGGGGACGATCATATCTCCAACACGCCGAGACAGATCCTCATCTATAAAGCGCTTGGGCTCCCTATCCCGAAGATCATCCATGTCCCGATGATCCTGGGTTCCGACGGCGAACGTCTGAGCAAACGCCACGGCGCGACCTCCGTCACCGAGTTCCGCACAATGGGTTTTCTTCCCGAAGCGATGGTCAATTATCTGGCACGGCTGGGCTGGGCATGCGGCGACCAGGAATTTTTCACCGTGGACGAACTTATAAAGAAATTCTCGCTCTCCAAACTGGGTAAATCCCCTTCGATATTCGATCCCCAGAAACTGGAATGGATGAACGCGGAACACATCAAGAACGCAACGGCACAGCGCCTGAAAGAGTTCATTCCGGAAGCGTACCGCACACAGCCCCGTATCGACGCTATGATCGACCTGGTAAAGTCGCGAGCAAAGACCTTCTCGGGGCTCACAAAAGCTCTCTCCTATTTTATGGACGATACAGTGGCCATGGATGCGGATGCGGCAGCGCTGCTGACCCCTGAAAAAAAGACACTGTTAAAAGAACTGGCGACCATCCTGCAGGACGTATCCGACTGGTCAAAAGGAACGCTGGAAAAGACCGTACGCGCGTTCGCCGAGAAGAAAGGACTGCAGACCGGAGAGGTCATCCATCCGCTGCGCGCGGCGCTCACGGGGACAAAGGTATCGCCCGGGATATTTGAGGTCATTGAGTTGATGGGTAAAGGAAAGGTTGTTCTAAGGATACACGCGTTATAACGCTGCGGTCCTTCGCGGCTGTATACGGACCGCTCTCTGAGCTTTCATTTTTTTAGACCTGAAATTCCCGAAGGACCTTACTAAGCACTTCTGCTGTCCGCTCCATGACCTGTATCCGCCATGCAGGATCTTCCGGATAGAATATTTCCCGATATTCCTTTTCAACAGCAGCTTTATCCCGCAACGGGTCCACATATCCATACTTGAACGCTTGCGCTTCATTGACAGAAGCCATGAACGTACGCAACATACCCTGCGGCTCATGACTATCCACGGTCCCATACTCAAAACAAAGAGGGATACATACGTGCTGAGGAGAAATGTCCTTGGCGACCTTATAAATGAACTCTTCGAACGGTCCGGACACCGTATAATAATTGAACTCCGTTCCGGGATCTCCGGTCCGCTCCTCCTGCTCCACTTCTTCGATCGGGACATCGGCGAAGACCCGATGCATTTCATCGGAGGTCAGCCGGTCAATGATAGGGCTAGCTATGATATGCAGATCTCCGCGCCGTCCGTATCCCGTATGCAGATCGACCACTATCGAACGCTGATAGTCCGGCAGATATCTTTTCATGATCTGTTCGACCGGCGCTTTTTGGGGCTCATACCTCTTGCCGCCGTACAATAGCCCTTCGGGATGGTCATACTGCCCCTGCAATACGGCCTGCAGTAATTTCGGCATGCCTAACACCTGCATGGCCTTCATAACGTTCTCCGGAAATTCCATGGTCACAGCGCTCGTACCATCGAACATACCCTGAGGATTGAACAGGTCATTGATATCCGCATACGCATCGTTCTTAATGGAGAACGCTTCTTTTTCCGAAGCCTCCCCGCCAGCCAAAAGGTTGCGGTTCAGATCTATATTATTTTCGGTCACGCGCCGGGCATGTTTGAAGCCGTAGGGATTGACCGCGTGAATGAACAACACTCCGGTATTCTCTTTGTCCACAAGTACCGGCATAAGCTGTGTCATGAAAAAACGCTGTATCGCGCTGCCCACGAAGCCTTCCACACCATGCACTCCCGAGGAAATGATCAATAATTGTTCGGGGGTTCTCCGGGCAGGGATATAGCACACATCCATGAAAAGATCGTTATCTGTTCTGCTGGGAACAGCGATGGACTCAGTGACAACATCTTGATATTTTTCAACAATGGACCGTACTGCCTCAAGGAACTCCATCCTGCTCGACTCATACGTTCCCTTGTAAAAACCAAGCATATCTTGCCCAGATAAAGGATCGACATGCACTTGATCTGGACGAACGCTTCCAATAACTTTTTTGTTCAACATATGTTATATCACCTCATGTAAGGCTTATCAGGATATGAGCTCAATGCACCGCGGTCACTCGCCCAAAATGACCCCGGTGACATCTTCCGGATGCTCAACCAGCGAAAAGTGCGACCCGGACACGAGCACCTGCTTCACGCTCTCCAAGTTCTTCAGTTTTTTCATATTGGCCACACAGGTAGTCTGGTATTCGGCAGTAAGCGCTTGGTCATCTTTCGATGTTATGACGGTAATGTCATGCGCTACGCTATATTTTGAATAGTCGACCGCAGACGTGCTCAGCATCAGGTCATTCGGCAATTCAGCAGAATAAGAATAGGCACAAGAAACCTTCGCGTCGGAAAAGGCGCCTTTCTCGAAGAACCGTTCCAGGTAATAATCTTTGTCGAACCTGAAACTACCCCTGCGACAGTTCATGGCGATCTTGAAAAGAGCCTTCCGTACAACTGTCAGGTCTGAGGGCATATCTCCTACGGAAGCATCAAAAACAGCTCCTATCAAAATGACCTTCTTTGTTTCTCCAGAATCTTCCAAGTACTTCTGAATGACGGTCGTACCACGACTATGTCCGACCAGAGTGGCGTTCTTCGCACCAAAACGGGATTCGATCTCGGAGATCGCATCTTTCATATTTTTCAGATAGAGCTCATCGGTGATCGTATCCGGCGGGACCGTGTCGCTCCCGTCATAATTATAATAGTTGACCGTATAAACATTGGCCCCCTGAGCAAAGAGCTTATTGGCAAGATCCCGGTACATCCAGGCAGGAGCCGAATCTCCCGGCATAATAACAACGTTCTTCTTGTTCTTAGCATTATAGAGGACTTCGATCTGAACACCTGACTTTGTTTTTATCTTCGAAAAAGATCCCGGATGTTCAACAGGAAAATTATCCTCGATATCCAGGACCTTGATGTCCAGAGAGGAAAGGATATGCTGCCCTTCCAGGTCAGAAAGCTTTGCCAATCCTTCAGCGTCCTGATCGTTCAAGCCGGTCACCTCGAGCAGCTCTTTTTTCTGTTTCGGATCGGCCATATTGACCGAACCATCATTATTTTCAAGATACGTCCGTACCTTTCCAATAGTGTTTGACGAAATCATGTTCAGTTCCATATATAACCTTCTTTCATTGTTTTAATATAAAACAGCAAAAGTGTATCGTTCACTTCGTTACGTTACCATACACAAAGATATCGTCACATTTAACTAAAAGTTGCATAGGGATTTTCAGCGGCAATACTTCAGGGAAATTGAACACTATGCCCCCTGACACTGGTAACGGCGGGGCAGAACATATACAGGCATAAGTATCTCATGGGTCATATACATACACATGCATCATTTTTTTAAATACTATTGAAATACCGCAGCTTTGGTCGACCAGAAAAGATTTTATTCTAAATTCTAACTACTAACTTCTACATTCTGGCTACTAATGCGAATCGAAGAACTTCTGAAAATCCTCAGGATTGACGTTATTGACCCATTCTTTGAACTTCTTGGTCTCTTCTTCGTCCTTCTCGGTATTGACCATCTTGGCCTTGATCATGACGTTCTCGGCGACAAAGATAGGGGCTTTGGTACGGACACCGACGGCGATAGCGTCCGACGGACGGGCATCAATGGTTATGATATCGCCTTCCTCGAGGGCTTCACCTTCTTCAAGGACAGGCTGTATCTCGATAAGAGCATAGAACGTATCATCTTTGATATCGCTGATGATGACGCGAGAGACCTTCGCACCGACCTCATCGATGATGTTCTTCAGAAGGTCATGGGTCATAGGCCGCGGGGGTTTGAATTCCTGGAGTTCCATGGCGATGGCGGCAGCCTCGAACATACCGATCCAGATAGGCAGAAAATTGCGCTCTTCTTTATCACGCAACAATATGATCGGGGACATGTTCCGGGGATCAAAACCAAGACCGCCTAATTCCATTTCGATCATGAGAAGCTCCTGTACGCTGTACGGACGCAACGATCTGCGCCACTACGATATACGCTTTATTTCTTTGCAGTTTCGACGATGGCAGCGAAGGTCTTCGCATCGGTCGCCGCGATATCCGCAAGGACCTTACGATCGATCTTGATATTTGCTTTCTTGAGCAAAGGAACAAGCTCGCTATAGGTCAGCCCGAGCTGACGGACGGCCGCGTTGATACGGACGATCCACAGCGCTCTCATATCGCGTTTCAATTCACGGCGGTCACGGTATTCGTACAGACCGGCCTTGGTGACGGCGATCTTGGCGACGGAACCGTACAGTTTACCGAGCGAACCGGTGAACCCTTTGGCGCGCTTCAATACTTTCTTTCTTTTCTGTCTCGCTACATTTCCACGTTTAACTCGCATTGTTCATACTCCTTTATCTGAAGTGGCAAGGGACAAGTGGCATGTGGCATGAAAAGACCTGCCACGTGCCACCTACCACGTGCTACTTATTTTTATACGGCAATAACCTCTCAAGCTTGTACAACGTCGTCGGATGGACTTCGACCATACGTTTACGTGCTTTTTTCTTGCCGGCATCCTCATGCTCGAGCAAATGGCTGATACCGGAACGACGTCTCATGATCTTCTTCTTCGCGGTGATCTTGAAACGCTTCGCTGCTGATTTACGGGTCTTCATCTTTGGCATAGTACTAGTTCTCCTTCTTTTTTACTGCGACAGGGTTCATGATAACAATGATGTTCCTGCCGATCTTCTGCGGAGCTTCCTCCGGTAATCCCCATTGAGCGGTCGCCTCCAGGTATTTCCCGATAAGAGCAAAACCGACCTCAGGATGCGTGTTCGCTCTGCCCTTAAAAACGATATTGACCTTGACCTTATACCCTTTTTTCAGGAAATCCTCTGACTGCCGGATACGGACCTGAAAATCATGCTCACCGATGATAGGGCTCATCTTCAATTCTTTGACAATGCCGCTCTTGGCCGAGCCTTTGCGGGCGCCTTTCTGTTTGCGAGCTATCTCATATTTATACTGACCGTACTCCATGATCTTGCAGACCGGTGGTTCCGCGTTCGGCGAGACCAAGATAAGATCAAGACCTTTTTCCTTCGCCTTGGCGACCCCGGATTCAACGGTCATGACGCCAAGCATTTCTCCTGTATCATCAACAACACGGACCTCCCGTGCGCTGATCTCCCTGTTAATGACAATATCCTTGCTGATGATCACACACCTCCATACACAATACGAACAATAGGACCACAGCATAAAAATACCGTGTCCAAAAGGAAAGCAATTATATCCTCAGGTATTTCAGGGTGTCAACGCATACTTTCCAAAAAAAGCTGCAATTCCCGCAAAAAAGGACCGATAGGTACATAGCGGCACAAAAAGTGCCGGGGAGTCATCATGTTCCTACAGTATAAAATAATAGATATCCAAGAATTACGTCATCAAAAGACCCCGGACGTGCTCTCTCGCATGGCGCTCTACAGCGGCGAGGCTTTCGATATCGTCCGGTCCGTACCGTTGTCATCCATCGGCAAAGACCTTCTCGAAACGATCATCCCACAAACATCCAAAGGACTAAGGGAACAGACGACACAACAGCGCTGGGCCGAGTTCGAACCGCTGCTCACAGGGCTCATCAAGAAATACTCCGTACAACGCTCTCCTCAGGCGGCCATGTTCATTTTCCGGCTGCTCTTCGATATCGAACTGTATCGGACACGTCTTGCCGAAGGACGACCGACCGTCAAAAGCCCCTGGAACCCGAACGCTCGTTTCCCTGACGCCCGGACGATCATTCGGGCCCTATCAGAACACGTGGTCAAGAACGATGCGAACTGCGGCCGGTGGAAAAAATGGATCAAGAACGAGGAATCTCATCTTGCAGGCACGGAACGTGTTTCTCTGAAAAGCTGCGACATAGTGGACCGGCACGACGGTACGTTCCAAAAACTGACAGGGAGCTGGACCATCGGCATGAACGGAGAAAAACAGCGGACAAAGACCGCCGTCATACTACCTGAGGAAGCACTGATCAGAGCGTACACGCATCAGATCGAGAACATGAGCGCGGACGGACAGAGAACGAAAAAAATGATCGATATCGGCTTTGTCATCCTCTCCATACTGCAGGACGAGAAGCCCCTGCGCCTTTCTCATACCCCGCTCGCGGACGTCACGGACGACATCCTGGAAGAACTGGAGCCGCGTATCGTCCCGTACCTCAGGAAAGCAAAGGAAAAAGCCTCCGATATCGATGACCTGCTCGAGGAATATCGTTCAAAGGAACTGACCCCGGAGGAAAAAAAGACCGTCATCAGCACGCTCAAACAACTGCTCATGAACCTGCAGTCACGGGAACAGGAGCTCTGGCAGATGACCGGCAATGTCATGCGCATACGCACCATCGTCACCAATGACCGGCTGCGCGCTATCGCAGCTCTTGTGGCCTATCCGGCACAACTGACCTCAGAACGGATCGACAGGGCCGGGGAGATCTGTACCTCGATCCTGAGCGCATACACCTGCGATACACCCGCATCACTGGACTTACATACGGCATTCGAGCATGTCCCCGAGAAAGTGAACAGGATACTTTCATTACTGAACGACATCCGGACATATCGCACGCTCAGAACAGGATATGATACCAATCTCGCGGAAAAACGGTCCGACCTCTCAGGACAATATAAGGAACAGGTCGTCCCGATGCTGCAGGCCCTGGCGAAGAACTGCGATGAAACGCGTTATCACGAGCAGAAGATCAAGAGGAACATCCTGGCCATGCTCGACACACCGTTCCCGGAAAAAATGAACTCCCACGTACTGTACTTGTTCAGCATCCTTCGCCACATGGAACAATATGGTCCCGTCGCGCGCAGAGACATCTTTGAACCCGCAGAAGCGTTCCTGAGCGAATGGACCGATATCCTCATGGACTTCAAGGCGACAGGGGTACAACGCAATGAATTGAACAATGCAATGGACAGACAGAGCAAGGACATACAGGATATCATCCAGCAAACGCTCTTGCCCGTTCCCCGTAAACTGTACGTGCATAGCACGCGAAAAGGAAAAGGCCGTGCACCCCAAGCTGATTGACCTTACGCTACCCACGAACACGGACCTTTCGATATCTGAGCTCCTGTTCGATGCTATGTCCGAGCACATGCTCGGCCTGAACACGGCAAGTTATACCTCAATGGAAAAAGTGTTCGGACGCATGTACCGCTCATACAAGGAAGTCCTGCGCATACACTTCAATACCGTCCTGCCCGTACTGAACATCGATATCTGCCGCGACAAACGAACATATTACGGGAAGGTCCACAGATACAGTAACGGACTGCATTGCACCACAAAGAACCTCTTCGCGGTCCTGCCCCGTACCGCCACAGAGGAACGGTTCCCAACATTGATCGTCAACAGTGTCGAGCTCCGCGCCATGGACACCGAGGACGCTCGTATCCATATGACGGCCATACTGATAGAAACGTTCACCGTGCTCCTCCAGTGGCCCATTCTGCACGGAGCAGCGCACACCAGACCTGCCACCGAAAATATCACCAGAACGTACATAGCCGGCATCGCGATGTTCCTCGCTTTTCCCACATACAAAGAGAAGGTCCTCCTCTTTGAAGAACGTTTTGTGAAGATAGAACGCTTAAGCACGGAAATGGAACGCATGATACGGAACGCCTTCAGCGATGGAACAGCCCTGACCGTTCTCGCGCTGAGCAAACAGGAAAAAGCGTTCGGACATACCATCCTCGGGAACTATCTGCGGACGCTCCCGGGCCTTATCGAGGACCTGCAGGGAACATCCCTTGCGAGCAACGTCTTTACGGCCTTGTATCGGGACTATAGAACGGCGAACGAGCATCTCCGGGAGGACATGCTCCCGTTCAGTCTCATACGCCCGAACGACATCATATGACCTTGGAATCTATCTCTTCTTTGAAGAGCTGAAGGCATTCAGCGACCGGTTTGGCGCCGCGGTCCCCGTCCTTGCGTGAACGAAGAGCGACTGTCTTTGTCTCCAATTCTTTATCCCCGATGACCATCATGTACGGGACCTTCTGCAGCTGGGCCTCGCGTATCTTGTGCCCGATCTTCTCGGACCGTTCATCTATCTCGACGCGGATACCCTCTTTCTGAAGCTGGGCCTTGATATCATGTGCATAGTCCAGATGCCTGTCCGCGATGGGCAAAAGCCGTACTTGTACAGGCGCAAGCCATATCGGGAACGCTCCGGCGAAATGTTCTATCAGGATACCCATGAAACGCTCAAGGGACCCGAACACCGCGCGATGGATCATGACCGGCATATGGTCCTGCCCGTCGGCCCCGGTATACGTGAGCTCGAAGCGCTTGGGCATGGAGAAATCCAATTGAATGGTCCCGCACTGCCAGCTGCGTCCGATGCAATCTTTGATATGGAAATCGATCTTCGGCCCGTAGAACGCCCCGTCCCCGGGATTGAGCTTATACTGTATGCCAAGGTGCTCGAGCGCGGCCTTCAGCGCGGCTTCCGCTTTTTCCCCGACGGCCTTTTCGACCATACCGGTATCGGGCATCGTGGAGAGCTCAACGGCTATCTGCGTGAAGCCGAACGTCTTATAGAAGAAGAACACGTGATCGATGACGTCCTTGATCTGGTCCTCGATCTGGTCCTCGGTACAGAAGATGTGCGCGTCGTCCTGCACGAACGTGCGGACGCGGAACAATCCGTGCGTCACCCCGCTCTTCTCATGACGGTGCACCCGCCCGAACTCGGACATGCGCATCGGGAGCTCCCTGTAGGAATGGCGCGTCGTGTTATACACGAGCAGCCCGCCCGGACAGTTCATGGGCTTCACGGCGAACTCTTTCCCGTCGATATCGGTAAAATACATGTTCTCCCGGTAATGGTCCCAATGACCGGAACGATGCCACAATGTCGCGCTCAGGATGAGCGGCGTGATGACCTCCTGATAACCGCGCTTCGTGTTCTCCGCGCGCGCGAACTCCATGAGCTTATTGAAAACAAAGGCGCCTTTCGGATGATAGAACGCATTGGCGGGTGCTTCTTCATGGAAGCTGAACAGCTCGAGCTCGCGGCCGAGCTTGCGATGATCACGCTTTTCCGCTTCTTCCAGGTTCTTCAGGTAGGTCTCCAGCTCTTCTTTCGTGAAGAACGCGGTCCCGTAGATACGCTGCAGCATCTTGTTCTTCTCATCACCGCGCCAATAAGCCCCGGAGACCTTCTGCAGCTTGAACGCTTTGATCTCTTTTGACGTTGCCACATGCGGACCGCGGCAGAGATCAACGAACTTCCCGGTCGTATATAATGAAACGGTACCTTCCGGGATCTCAGTGAGCAGCTCCACCTTGTACGGCTGACCGAGCTCCTCCATCTTCTTAATAGCGTCCTGTTTGGACAGCTCCGTACGCACGAACGGCACGTTCTGGTCGATGATCTTCTGCATGCGTTTCTCGATGCGGGCCAGGTCCTGTGCGGAGAGCGTCACCGGGAGATCGAAATCGTAATAGAAACCGTCCTCGATGGAAGGGCCGATGGCTATCTTCGCTTCAGGGAAGAGCTCGAGCACCGCCGCGGCCATGATATGAGAGGCGCTGTGTCTGTACATTTCCAGTGATCGTTCTGCCACGTGTATCTGCTCCAATATAACAAATTCCACTTTACAATGTTCAATCATCGAATGAAAAACCCGAAAGGGTTCTATTTGAAAATTGAAACCTGAAGATCGTCAATTCAACGAGAGCGGCACTCCGAACATCAAGCCCTCATCAACGAGCTCGGTCTGGAACGGCAGCTGTACATCGTCGAACAGCGGCGGCATCCCGCCCAAAAGACCCGGCATACCCATGCCGCCGATACCCATGATCTTCTTGATACGGTTCCCCAGCTGTTTTTTGTCCAGACGCTTGATCAGATCGGGAGATATCGGGAGCTTCCCGGAGAATATGACCTTGCCGAACAGGTCCCGGGCCTCTTCGAAAACACTTTCTTTACCCACAGGACTTTCCGTATCGGACTTCGAGGACACTTCAACAGGCAGCGATGATACGCGATGCAACAGACCCAACTGGCGCACATCATCGATGGTACGCCGGACCGTATCGCTCAAATGCAACGTGATGACATTACCCAGGTCCTCAGTGGCCTCGGCCTCGCTCTCGCCTTCTCCGATACATTCCGGAAAGGCGGGACACACGGCGCGATAATGATCTTCTGTCTTGGAAACGAAGATATCAAAATTCATCTTCATCCGTTGATGTTCCTTTTCTCCCCCACGTATCCGGTCGTTATCCGCTCCGAACACGATGCTATTGTACCGTGTATCACCATTGCTTTCAATAACATGAGCCGGCATGGTATACTTTTTTCATGCTGGAACACTCAAAAGGGGACTCTGTCCAGGTAAAACTCGGTAAATATTTCCTGAACGGTCTCATCCTTATCTTTCCTTTCTTCGTCACGATATATGTATTAAAGCTCCTCATCGGGTTCGCGGATTCGGTCCTGACCGCTCCGCTCAAAATGTTCCCCTGGGCGCCGCCGCCGGGCATCGGGCTGATCATCACCGTGACCGTGACCATCCTGCTCGGCTCTTTCGCGACGAACATCGTGATAAAGAAAGTGTTCGCCTGGACAGAAGAGGTATTAATGAAGATACCGATCGCCAAGACCATCTATTCCACGGCTCAACAGGTCAATGACATCCTCTTTCTGCAAAAAGAAAAAACGATGTTCCGCAGGGCATGTCTCGCTCAATTCCCCTACCCCGGCTCGTATGCGATCGGGTTCATCACCAACAAAGGACCGAAAGAAGCGGAAGTAAAAACAGGGAAAGACATGATCAATGTGTTCATACCTTCGACCCCGTCGCCGGCCACAGGGTTCACGGTCATCGTCCCGCGCGATTCTGTCATCATGCTCGACATGCCGCTGGATGACGCGATGAAACTGGTCGTTTCAGGCGGCGTCTTGAGCCCTCACAAGTTCAAGGAATTGATCCCCGACACCGACAAGGTGTGACCATGAGCCAACCCTCCACAGAGCTCGTGCTCGGCATCGACCCAGGCACCGCTTCCATGGGAGTGAGCCTGGTCACGAAAAAAGGCCATAAACTCGAGCTCGTCTCATATGACTGCCTGCGCACGACCAACAAGAACACACCTGCCGAACGGCTGCATCTGCTCCACAGCGCCTTGAACGCGTTCATGAAAAAACACAGACCAAAGACGCTGGCCATCGAAAAACTGTTCTTCAGCAAGAACGTCACGACCGGCATATCCGTCGCACAGGCCCGGGGCATCGCGCTCCTAGCCGCGGCGCAAGCGGATATCGAGGTCTTCGAGTATAATCCCCAGCAGGTAAAACTGGCCGTGACAGGGTACGGCGCCGCAGGGAAACGTCAGGTACAGGAAATGGTCAAACGCATCCTGGGGCTCACTGAGATACCGAAGCCCGACGACGCGGCGGACGCGATAGCGATAGCGATATGTCATTTGAACACGAACCGGAGACTAAGTGGCAAGGGACAAGTGGCATGTGGCAAGTAAAGACACCGTGTACTTGTCTCTTACCACTCATCACGTGCCGCTTCTTTAAAAAGGAGTACCCTCGATGATAGGATCTTTAGAAGGCATCGTCGAACACAAAGAGAACGGGACCGTCCTTGTCGCGATCAACGGCATCGGCTATGAAGTGCATTACCCGAAGAACAATGAAGCGCTCCTGCCGGACCCCGGGAACAAGATAAAGCTCTTCATCTACCATCATATCACCGAGAGCGGCCAGACGCTGTTCGGGTTCCTGGCCGTACATCAGAAAAAAGTGTTCGAGCGCCTCATCTCGGTATCGGGCGTCGGCCCCAAGACCGCGATGACCATCCTCTCGGACGTTGAACCGACACGCCTGATACAGGCCATCGCTTCGGGCGACACGGCGTTCCTCTCAGGACTGCACGGTGTCGGCAAAAAGACCGCGGAACGGCTCGTCATCGAACTGAAGGACAGGATCCGGGAACTGTTGCCGGACGGTGACGCGGATTCGCCGCAGCCTCATGCAACGACCTCGCCGCTCCCGGAAGCCGTGGTACAGGACGTCACTGCAGCACTGTCATCGCTCGGATATAATCCGCGTGAGATCAAACAGGCCCTCGGAAAAACACAGAACATCCCTCCGACCGCTTCTGCGGAAGAAGTGATACGGCAGGTATTGAAGTTCCTATGAGAAAACACAGGCACGGACATGTTCTGCTCCTTGCGACCGCACTGCTCTGCGCTTGCGTATCGTTCACGTTCGCCGCAGGAAGACCGTACCGGACGCTCGAGGTCGATAACTACACTGCCAGTTCTTCACTGCAGCAGAACCGCCTTGGCAGACCGCACGGGGTGTTCTATCAGAGACCGTCGGAGATACGTTTTATGTTCAACAAGGACATGGGGAACATCACCTACACCCGAACGGAGAACGGCATCGTAGGCTATTTCACGAACCTGGGAGCACGGACGATCGATCTGACGCCTTTTGATGTTCTCGAGATCTCCGGCATCTTCGCGGAGGCGAAAGACCTGCAGTTGCATTTTGTGACAGGCGACACCCCCACCAGTACCGAGACCGTCAGCGTCCCGCTCAAGCAATACGAGAACGGACGCAAGGGGTTCACGATACCGCTCTCCTCCCTCCCGGAGCTCGACCTGCGCATGCTCACCGGCCTTCGCCTCCAACCCGGAAGGCCCGGAGAAGGGAGCTTCAGTGTCCAGAAGATACAGTTCATCCAGTTCACGGGTCCGTCCTATGCGAACAAGACCCCGGACACGTTCCAGATCGATGACTTTAACGGTGCTCTGAACCGTTTCGGGAACCGCGACGCGATATATCGTCAGGCTCCTTCGGAAATGCGCATCGTGCGTCTCAACAAGGCCGCTGACGATACGAGCGACCGATGCCTGATGATATCCGCGAAGAACGAAGAGAACGGGTACGCCATCTATGCCATGCCGCTCCTGTATACCGGGCATCTGTTCGACCTGAAGAACTTCAGGAGCATCCTGCTCAAAGTGCGCGGCGGAAGTGCCGGTGATGACGCCGAGATCGCGTTCAGCGACGGCTCGCCGGACGGCTACCTGCACCCCTGGAAAGCGGGCAAGCTCAGCACGTTCCTGGGACACCCCCTCTCCACACAATGGGAAGGATGTATCATCCCGGTGGACGCGTTCGGGCCGGTACCGGGCAACAAGATCAATGAGCTCCTCCTGATCTTCCCGCAGGAGAAGAGCACGACGCTCTATATCGACGACCTGCGTTTTTCCGTGAAGCGCATGCAGGACGAGAACACCGAAAGCCCTCGCCCCAAGGACCTGCTGCTGTTCTCGTTCAACGGCAAGACCGAGAACCTCTTTGGTGCACCCTTGCTCCCTTTTGCAGAGGGAACGGCGACCGTGTCCGTGAAGACCACGTTCCAGGGAACGCTCTCCGCGAACGGCCCGTGCGCCGAAGTGCATTACAAGAAGACCTCCGATGCCGCATGCGGTCTCACCTCTTCACTGAAGAGCGATACGGGATATTTCAACGCCAGTGACCACAGTGCGCTCTCGTTCCAGGTGCGCGGTGATCCGGGAACGGTCCTTGAGGTCTATCTGTTGGACAAGAACGGAGAGGCCGCTGCGAACGGGGGCATGGCCAGTACGTTCAAAAAGATCACGGTCCGGAACATCTCGGGGCAATGGCAGTGGGTGACCGTACCTATTTCGGACTTCCAGGTGGACACGGCCGCCATATCCGCGCTCGTTATCTCGTTCCCCGAAAAGGGAGAGAACACGTTCTATATCGACACAGTGACGTTGGTACGGTGATCACAAAAATACCAAATCCCAAATATCAAATACCAAAGAATATTTTCGACACCAGCTGGTCATTTGGACATTGAATTTTTGACATTGGAACTTTTCTTGTGATTTGGTATTTGAAACTTGTAATTTCTTTTGTATATTTGGAATTTGATATTTGGAGTTTTATTCCGTTACCACTCTATCTTCCTGCGCAGGCTCTTCTTCTCCGACACCCGCTTCTTCCCTTCAAGCACTTTGTTCTTCTTGGTTAAGGACATTTTCGTCGCGATACGTTTCGGTTTCCGGTACGCCCGCGCCTTCAGTTTGGCTTCCAGACGTTCGAACGCAGCGGCCAGGTTCATCGCCTGCGAGCGCTGGTCGGCCGCGGTCACGATGATGCCGGTCGGGATATGACGGATGCGCACGCAATTATAATGACGATTGCGATGCTGCCCGCCTTTGCCGGTGCCGGAATAAAAATCGAGAAGACAGTCTTTTTTCGATAATTTCATATACCGGGATGTCCTCGGACGTTCAGAAAAGCCCGGAAAGCTTCTTCACCAGGTCCTGTTCGGAATGGAACCCGACCAGGCGGTCCGCTTCCTCACCGTTCTTGAAGATGATGAGACATGGGATGCCCGTGATCTGATACGTCCCCGCAAGGTCCGGGTTATCGTCCGTGTTCAGCTTGCAGACCTTGAGCCTCCCTTCAAACTGGGGAGCTATCTTCTCCAATACCGGGGCCATCATCCGGCACGGCCCGCACCAGGGAGCCCAGAAATCAACGAGGACCGGTATCTGGGACTGGAGGACTTCTTTGGAGAAGGAAGGTCCGGAAACTTCGATAGGTTTGCTCATGGGGAACTCCTTTTATACAAAGAATCTAGAATATAGAATTTAGAATAATATCTACATTGCCCCTGAATTCTATACCCTCTTTAAAACCATCGCCGTCCGGCACGGTGAATAGATCGATAATCCATGCCCCTGAATATGATCATGCCGCTCCCGGGACGTATAGATCTGTTGGCGATCGATACGTTCCTGCCCGCCGAACTCTTTCGCGTCCGTATCGAAGATGACCTGATACTGACCGGCTTCCGGGACAGCAAAGTCGAACGTTTGAAAAGAATGCCCGGGATTGAAATTAAAGAAGAACACCAGGCCGCCCTTGCGAAAGATAAGGACCTTGTTCGCGTTATCAAGCCACAGTTCTTTCAGGTCCAGATGACGCGTCACGCCATAGGTCATGAGCAGATGCAGCATACCCGTATCGAAACTGTTCAGGAACTGATAGCGCAGGTTCGGATCGTCGACCAGATGCCATTGGCGACGCGCATACTTATAGCTCCAGTTGTTCCCGGTGCGGGGGAAATCTATCCATTCCGGATGACCGAACTCATTGCCGATGAAATTAAGATAGCCTTCTCCTGCAAGGGCCGCGGTGACCAGTCGTATCATCTTGTGCAGCGCCATACCCCGATCGATGACCAGGTTCTGGTCGTCCTTGTGCATGTGCCAGTACATCTCTTTATCCATGAGCCAGAAAATAATGGTCTTGTCGCCGACCATGGCCTGGTCATGCGATTCGGCGTAGCCTATGTTCTTCTCACCCGGACGACGTGCGGTGAGCTCTTTCCAGAGCACGCCCAGGTCCCACTGTTCATCGCTCTTGTCCCGGAGCGTCTTGATCCAGAAATCCGGCACGCCCATGGCCAAACGATAGTCGAACCCGACGCCGCCGTCGGCGATCGGCAGGCACATCCCCGGCATCGCGCTCATATCCTCCGCGATGGTGACGGCCCAGGGTCGCACTTCACGGACCAGTTCGTTGGCGCACTGCAGGTACGACACCGCATCAACATCGGTATCCATACTGAAATATTTCTTATAGTGATCGAAGTTCGTGCCGAGACCGCGATGATGATAGAGCATCGAGGTGATGCCGTCGAAGCGGAAACCGTCGAAATGATATTCCTCCAGCCAGAACTTGATGTTCGAGAGCAGGAAATGCAGCACATCGTGCTTGCCGTAATCGAAACACTTGGAATCCCAGGCCGGATGATCCCCTTTCGGCCCTTCATGGAAGAACTGATAGACCGTGCCGTCGAACTCATTGATACCTTCGGCGGTGTTCTTCACCGCATGTGAATGCACCAGGTCCAGCAGCACCGCGATACCCATACCGTGGGCCGTATCGATGAGATATTTGAGGTCCTCAGGCGTGCCGAAACGCGAAGAGGCCGCGAAGAAATTCGAGACCTGATATCCGAACGAACCGTAATACGGATGTTCCATGATACCCATGAGCTGTACGGCCGTGTACCCGTTTTTCTTGATACGCGGAAGGATGAGGTCCGCGAACTCGCGGTACGTCCCTACCCCTTCCTTTTCCTGCGCCATACCGACATGCGCCTCATAGATGAACAATGGCTTCGCTTTATCAAGGATGAACGCTCCGTCCTGCCAGGCATATTTCTCTTCCGGGAGCCAGACCTGTCCGGAGTAATCCTTGGAATGCTCGTCCTGAATGACGCGCTTGATGTAGAGCGGGATACGGTCCTGCCCGCCTTTGCGGGATATGACATGGACCTTGATCCGTGAACCGTGCACGAACGTGGCCTTATACTCTGCGTACGGCAGGAATATCTCCCAGATGCCTTTGCCGACGAGCTTTAACGGATGCGACGTCCTGTTCCAGCCGTTAAAATCGCCCATCAATGAAAGCTGAGTGGCCGCTGGCGCCCATTCGCGATATACGAACCCTTCAGGGATACGATGTATGCCGAAGAACAGATGGCCGTTCGCGAAGTCAGTGAAACGTGTCCTGTCCCCAAGGAGCGACTTGCGGACATGCCAGTAACGGTCCTGTCGCTGATGGATATCTGCGCTGTGATCGACAAGCCACGGGTCTATCTCAAGAAGTTTTAAAGCGGCCACATATCCCCCTTTTCAGACAGGAGGATATTATACAAGATTTCGCGGTAAAAAGGGTGAGAATATCGCGTGCGCCCTGTTCAGGAGCGGCGCCCCGGACCCTTCCGGTCCTTCGTACGTTCCCCGCTCAGCCGTCCATCCCTGATGAGAACAAAGACGGACCTGTTCGCTTCATCAAAGAGCGCTTCCCCCTCATGCCCTTCCGGTACCAGCACGATCTTATCGATAGCATATCCGTCATTATGATATGTGCGGACCTCGGACAGGAGCTCGCGCAGGAGGCCTCTCAGGTATTTCTGGTCCGTTATCCGGCGCTGTCCGGAAATGAAATGGACCTCACCGAAATAATCGTCCAGCACAGGCAATCCCACCTTCACATCTTCCAGCCCGAAAGAGCTGAGACGATGACGGACCTCCGATGCCGCCGTTCCTTCAAGAAAGACCGGCTTCTCATCCATCCATGCACTGATGTCCTCCTGATGCAGGAAAAACTCGCGCCTTCCTGTCGGCAAGAGCTTCCGTGCATGCCAGAAATAACGGAGCATGGCCAGATCGCGAGGGGCCAGAACGTTCGAGACGGTCCGGTCCGCCACTGCTGAACAATACCCGTAGATGAACCAGAGCGCGGTCACATATTCCGGGCCTCTGCCGTTCAGTTCGAGCGCGGACGACACATACCCCAGACGCTGCACGCACGTCGTCAAACGGTCGCTGGAGATGTTCCCGCGGGAATAATGATGCATGGGGACCTGTTCGCGGATAAGGGCATGGACGATGCGCTGTCCTTCGCTCAGTAACGCCCCTCGTGCAGAGACCATACCCCGATAATGTTCGGCGGCGGCGTACGGATGCTGCAGATGCAGAATGGGATCATTATTCCGGCACATGCTGCCGAACAGGATCAGGTCATCGATCACCGACGACCAGAACGGGTCACGCTGCATCTCGTTCAATACCTCGCTGAGCTCGCGCAAGCAACCGATGTTCCCCCACACGTCCGCACCCTCGTTCCTGGTCATATGCGTGAAGGACATCGGCTCACATACGGAAGGGTCCATACCGAGCTTGGAGAGCACCTCGCGCTGGATGTTCCGGGCTTTGATAGCACCGTTCTGCTGTCCGAAGACCTGCAGCGTCCTGAAGGCAAGGTGGACGCGGAACGCGTGCGCCAGGGATTCCGTCTGACAGACCCGGGGAGCGTGGACCTTCCACTTCTCTTTCAGTCTGACCAGTTCATCATGAACGAACTTATCATGGATATATTGAGGATGTATTGCGACCAGCTTACCCGAGATACTGCGCATGACCGGGCTCCTTATGAATGATATGAGATACGGATATCTATCGGAAGGCTCTGGTCGGTATTTCATCGAATATAATGGAACAAAAAATGTCAGTCCTCGTAGCGAGCGGCGGCCTTGAAGTCCCGGCGCGCACCGCTCAGGTCGAGGTCCCGGACCTTATGCCAGGCCCTGCGGGTATGTTCTTCATTGAGCATCTTCTTCATGTTCGCGATACGTGTCGTGATGACCGCCGCGTCAGCATCACTTTTAAGCGACTTCACTTTCCCATAGTATGTGGTCTGTTCCTGCACCGTGCTTTCCAGGAGCTCTATGGCCCGGTCATGATCGCCCAGCATGATATAGGTGGCGCTCAGATTGAACGCGACGGACGCATTGGTCGTGTTAAGCGCTAACGCTTTTCGGAAAGATATCTCGGCCGCAGAGTATTCCCCTTGAGCGTACTGCACCTGCCCCATGAGCGCCCAGAGAGCGGGATCGTTCGGTGAGAGCAAGGAGGCATGGGCAACATCTGCCAGCGCACCTGCAGTATCTCCTTTTTCATACTTCATGTTCGCCCTGTTCAGATAGAACAATGCTTCTATCTGTTCCCCGCGCAATGGCGGCATGACCAGGTCCTGTTGTTCTTTCGGAACATCGAATTCATATTCATAATATTCAGCAGAAAATATGTTCCCCATATCGAAGTTCGTGCCTGCTCCGGTCCCCGGGTCCTCATAGCGGACAAAGACGTGCCCCGGAGCATGCCGCAGCGCGATATTCCAGCCCATCTCTTCGCTCAGGGCCAGAATGACAAAGGCGGAGGTATCGCAATCCAGCACCCCGCGGCACAGATTACCGACAAATGATGGGTCGTTCGCCTGCCCTTTGAGCTCATAGTGCTTGCCCATGACCTCGTACGCGAGCTTGATCTTCTCGACCGCGGGAAGGTCCTTGTTCTCGGGCCTGGCCAATTCTTTTTTTATATCACAGAGCAGTTCATCCAGCAGCTCCCTCGCCACAGCTACTTTCGCGGATGGGAACTCCGAAGCTTCAAGCTCGAACAACTTCTGAACGATGCCAAGCTCATGCTGCTGCCCTTTCACCGTGATATCCGGCAGGACAACGGGGCGATACACCACGGACTCAAAGGAAAAGCTCGTGCCGTCCGAACCGGGCACCCGCATACTGCGCGGCGACACCTCAGTATCTTTACGGGGGACCTTCAATGGATCATAGCGGTCGGCAGGGAAATTCCCCGTGCCGCCTGAAATACGCGTCATATGGACATATCCTTTCTTATAAAAAGGACATACCCATAATTTTCAATAAATATACGTTTTTTTGAAGCTTTGGCCGAAAAAAAGCCCCGGCATGATACCGGGGCTTTCTCTTACTATTGCAAGGATGCGGGACTAGCCGTTCCCCTGCTCTTTCATCTGTTTCTGCATCTGCTTCTGCTGTTCGCGGCGCTCCAGGATCATCTGCTTGAAATTATCGTTGCCGACGATCTCTTTGAGCTGCATAAGATAATTGATGCGTTCCGCACCCATTTTTTTCTGGATCTCGGCCATCTTGTCGTTATACTTCTCCAGGTTCTTCATGTCCGGCTTATCTTTCAGGAATTCCTTTTCGATGCCGTCCGCGGCCTTCTTCATATCCTCGAACATGGGTTTGGTCTTCTTCACGTTGTCCTTCACGAGCGCTTCGATCTTCTTTTCCTGTTCTTTGGTCATCCCGGACTGCTGGCTGTCGTCACGCACGAGCGTGGCCGGAACGGCGAATACAGCAGGAACGAACATGGTCAGGACCAAGGCGCACACAATGAACTTTTTCATACTAAGACCTCCTGTTTTTAATGCGAGGATTTTATCACAGAGCAGCGGTTCTGAGACCCCACCCCTCCCCCTTCGCAAAGGTCCAGCGGGTCGGAGTACTGGCATTCGGAGGGAGCGGACGTGCTGTGCGTTCGGAACGTTCTATCCGCGGGGATCCGAGATCTTCACCACCACCGGCAGATAATATGTATCGACAGACTGCGTGGTGAGCATGACCCCGCCGCGCTGTTCCTCGCTCATGGCCTTCGGTTTTTCATTGAGCTGCTCGATGACCACCCAGACGGAATACTGACCGGGCAGCACTCTGGTGTTCGGCAGTATCTGTACCGGGAATTTCACGATCTTCTGCGCCGGGACCTCCACCCATCCCTGTTTCACCTGCGTCCAGCCGGCCGCGGACATGTTCTGGGTCGCGCTCTGGAGAGCTTCGACCTTTTCCGGGGTCAAAGGACCGACGGAACTGAGCGAGATGCGCACCCAGCCGGGTGTTGCCTCTCGGTTCAGGAACGTGATCATCTTCAGCGCACTGTCACCGGCTTTCACGCGGACGGGCATGCCGTCGTGGCTTATTTCGACGGGGAGGCAGGGCAACGTCAATGTAAAAAGGAAAAGCAGTATTAAGGATAACCGTTTTAACATTATTTATGCCCCCCCTGAGAAACAAGAAACGGGAGACAAGAAACAAGGTCAAGAATTTAAAACCTTGTATCACGTCTCTTGTTTCTCGTTTCTTGTCTCTGTGTCACGATCTTCCAGTTATCACGCGCGCAATCGCATTCCCCGCTCTGCGCACGATCCATTGGCTCATCGGATCGTTCTGTTCTGCGATAGGTTCGACCAGAATGGTATGGGAAGAAACGATATTTCCCGGAAGGATATCCGTCAACAGCGTATCACCGATGACCGCGACATCTTTCGGGTGCAGACGCAAAATATCATAGGCCGCATGTTCGAGCGCCCAGGGGAACGGCTTCATGGCGAAATGAACGACCGGGAGGTTCAAGGCTTTGCCGAGCGCCGAGATGCGTTTGGAATTGATATCGTTGCTGACCAGGCACGCTTTGAACCCGTACCCTTTCAGCTTCTCGAACCACTGGATACATTTCAGGGATATGGCGGTCGTAAGCGGCGGGAGCACCGTGTTCTCGATGTCCAGGATCAGGCCTTTGATGCCTTTTTTCTGCAAATAAGCGAAATTAACGTCATAGATGCTCTCCAGACGTTCTTTGGGTGTGAACAAGTTCGCCGCTGCTTCGCGTATCGCCATGTTTGAAACCCTTTCAAGCTGCTAGGTACTAGCTTCTAGCAAACCAATGCTCACATCCAACACAATATCACTACATTCACGTATCGACTGCTAGCAGCTAGTGACTAGTGGCTAGACCCTAATACTTCTCTATATAGAATATCGGAAGCATAACCCTTCGCTCCCAGATATCTTGCTGTACATCATTATACACTTTTTCATCGGCGGTCGTGCTCTGAAGCAGTGCGTCGAGGCGCGCATCGGCAAGGCCAAAGAAATTCGCCGAACCGCCGGAGGAGAAAAGCTCTCGCAACAGTTCCGCGGTCGAACCGTCCTGGGTCTTATAGCCGACCAGGAACAGGTCATAGCTGCCGACCTTCAGCGATTCCTCGAACGAGAGCTGCTCGGCGTAGTTCAGGGTGACCAGCGCAAGCTCGACCCCTATCGCGCGGCAATCCTGCACCATGACCGCAACGGCCTCCAGGGTCTTATCGCCGTCGGTGCACAACAGAACGAGCCGTGCCCCCGTAACGGACCGCTCTGACGCATCGGGAGTGATAAGGCCGGGCAGGTATCCGGTCATTCCGGGAGGAATGATGCTGTCCGGCACACGCGCGGAGCCCATGATATCCATAGCAATGGCCTTCCGATCGATGGCGGCGCATATCGCGCGACGCAGGGCCAGCCCCTCCTCCCCCCGCATGGACCGTCTCTTGAGATTGAACCCCAGAGCCCAGACCCCGTCATAACTGACCGAAGAAATGGCGGCGGAGGTACTCACGTCGGGCGTACTGGGGACGGAGGAAGCTGCATTATCAGACACCGCCGTAATGGACATACCGGGGACAGCCCCCGCGCTTGCCGTCACCAGGTCCGTTCCGGCATAGGAAACACCGGATAACACCATGAACATGATCGCCAAAGTTATATTTTTTGCCTTCATGATAATAAAATCCTTTTATAAGGGGCTATGGTCAATAGCTTTACATATAATACTAAATACCATCGACAATTGACCATAGCCCATTGACCGGATTTCCTTGCCAAGCTCATTACTATTATAGTACTATAACCGCCCATGCCGTATGCATGGAAATTTACTGTCGCGTCGATCGTATAACTCGCGTCGTCAAGGAGGATGGTCGTTATGTCAATGGAAGGTACAAAATTAGGTGGGGACTTTTTCTCGGCGGAAGATGCCCTTAATATAGGAAAGAACACCCCCGGAAGTGAAGATTTTAAAGGAACAAAGCTCGGTGAACTCTCCGATTTCGAAAAAAGTCTCGCTTTAGATCAAAGAACAGAAGCTGCTGCACCCGCAAAAGTGCAGACATCCGCTGCGCAGACCAAAGCCGCTGATATGGGGCTCGCGCCGGACCATGTCCCGCACGTCATGGACGAGTTCGTGCAGTCCGTTAAGGATTATCAGGTGGATGATATCGTTCCCGGTATCGTTACCCGCGTGGAAAAAGGCATGGTCTTCGTGGATATCGCCTATAAATCGGAAGGTATCATCGAGGCAGAGGAGCTCTCCTCCGTCCCCAATGTGAAACCGTCCGACGTCGTAAAGCCCGGGCAGCGTATCAAAGTGACGATACTGAAGCTTGAGAACAAAGAAGGGCATGCACTGCTCTCCAAGCGCCGCGCCGACTATGAAACGTATTGGTCGGACCTCTTCCATGCGTACAAGCATAAAGAAGCCATCAAGGTCTACATCATGAACGCCGTTAAAGGCGGTCTGGTCGCCGATTACGGCGGCATCCGCGGGTTCGTCCCGGCCTCCCATATCTCGAAGGACTATCAGGACAATATGGAAGCACTGGTGAAGACCTCGATCAGCGTGAAGCCTATCGAAGTGGACCGCAAGCGCCGCAAGGTCGTTCTTTCACAGAAGATGGCCGCGCAGCAGAACGATACGTCCAAAGCACGTGATATCTTGAAGACCATTGAACCGGGCCAGGTGAAAACGGGCACGGTCACCAATATCAAACCGTTCGGCGCGTTCGTCGACCTCGGCGGCGTTGAAGGCCTCATCCACATCTCCGAAATGAGCTGGGGACGCATCAATACGCCGGAAGAGATGGTACAGAGCGGGCAGAAGATCGATGTGTTCGTGCTCGGCGTGGACGAAGAATCCGGCCGCATCTCGCTGGGCTTGAAACAGCTGCAGCCTGATCCCTGGGTGAACGTGGAACAGCGCTTCCATATCGGCCAGACCGTTCACGGCGTGGTCACCCGCACCGTGAAGTTCGGCGCGTTCGTTGAACTGGAAAAAGGCATCGAAGGCCTCATCCATATCTCCGAGCTTTCCGATACGATGCCTGCCGTCGCGGAGGACGTGGTAAAACCGGGACAATCCGTGGAAGCCAAGATCATCAAGATGTTCCCGGCGGAACAGCGCATCGGCTTAAGCCTTCGTGCGCATCCTGAAGTTGAGGAAAAGCAGAACGCGGACACCTATCAACAGGAACAGAAGACCGAGAACGCCCCGACCATCGGCGGGATGATCAAGGAAGCACAGGCTGCGGTAGAGCATTAAGCCAGCATTTAGTGACGAGTGCCGTGTGGCAGGTGACAGGTAAAACACTTTTGTAGTAATGGTGTTCTTTACCTGCCACTTGCCACCTGTCTCTCGCCACTTTACCTAATCCCGTATAGAATAACGTATCAATATCAAAAGGATAGATCACGTGAGTCTGCCATCAGTAGCCATCGTCGGGCGCCCGAACGTCGGGAAGTCCGCCCTCTTCAACCGCCTGTGCGGTAAGCCGAAATCCATTGTCGACGACATGGCCGGCGTAACACGCGATCGCCTCTATGAGACGGTGACCTGGTGCGGGAAACAGTTCGAGATCATCGATACCGGGGGATTATTCTTCAACCGCAAGACGGAGAGCATGTCCGCGGATTTCCAGATGGAGATAGAACTGCAGGTGGACCTGGCGCTGCAGCAATGTTCGGCGATCGTGATGGTGGTGGATACCACTGTGGGCATCACGCCGCTCGATATCGAGATAGCGCACAAACTGCGCAGCTTCAAGAAGCCGACGATCATTGCCGCCAACAAAGCGGATAATGAGGAACGCGCGGCGAACGCTTCGGAATTCCATAACCTATCGCTGGGCGAGGTGGTCCCGATCTCGGCCAAGCACGGCAGCAACGTGGGCGACCTGCTCGACATGCTCATTCCCCTGCTCCCGGACACGGAAATAAGACCGGCTTCGGAGCAGGAAGATATCATCCGCATCGCGATCCTCGGCCGCCCGAACGTCGGGAAATCGTCGCTGTATAACGCGATGATCGGCGAAGAACGGTCCATTGTCAGTGAGATCGCCGGCACCACGCACGACGCTATCGATACGGATATCGAGCGCGACGGGCAGGTATTCCGCATCATGGATACGGCCGGTATCCGTAAAAAGAAAAAGATAGATACGAACATCGAAAAGCTCTCCATTAAACAGGCGATGGCGGCCATTGAGCGCGCGGAGATATGTTTATTGCTCATCGACCCGACGGAAGGTATCACCAAGCAGGAGCAGGTCATCTCGCAGCTGATAGCCAAGGCGGGCAAGAGCTGTCTTTTGGTGCTCAACAAGATAGATAAGATCGGCGAGGACCAGTTCGAATCGTTCCAGGAACATATCTATAGTGAACTGTATTTCGTGGATTACGCGCCGTTGATGTTCATTTCGGCCAAGCATGAGGGACATGCGGCGGAAGTGTTCCCGGTGCTCATGGAGCTGCACAAGGAATATCATAAGAAAGTCCCGACCTCCGCGCTTAACAACTTTATCCATAAAGTGGTCATTGAGAAGGCGCCGCAAAGCGTGGGGAATAAGCTGGCCCGCGTGTTCTATGCGACACAGATACAGGTAGCGCCGCCCAAGTTCGCGCTGTTCGTGAGCAACCCTACTCTCGTGAAAGACAATTACCGCAAATACCTGGAGAACCAGATCCGCGACGAGTTCAAGTTCGCAGGTTCACCGATATTTTTGCAGTTCAGGCGCAAAAGCAAAGAACGCAAGTCGACATCTGAATAGGCCTTATTCTTTAAATGGGCAATAATTTTCAAAGAATTGGTTCAAAAAATAATGCTTCAGTTGGCTCTGACTTCGAAATAGCGATCAAAACCTTATTTGAAAAGCGGTTTCATATAAAACTTGAAAAACAACTTTCTGTTTCAATTGGAGTTTCCAAAGAAACGAAACCTCATCGTTTTGACCTCGGGAACAGCAATGCTAAGGTCGCCGTTGAATGTAAATCTCATAAATGGACGAGCGGAGGCAATGTTCCAAGCGCAAAATTCACTGTCTGGAATGAAGCTATGTACTACTTCTCGCTGCTCCCCAAAGGATTTAAATGCTATTTCATTGTCCTGAAAGACCTAAGGGGTACGACATCCTTAGGAGAGCATTATCGGAACAACTTCTACCATCTGATCCCTCCTAATGTAACGATACTGGAATATGACGAAAAAAAACGAACACTTACACACTTAAAAAGAGTGAAAAATAAAAAAATGATGAGGAGCTAGGTGATTTATTTTTTTTAACACACACAGACAATATTAAATTTATCTTATAATGCCTTCTGCTATATGCTATATTCTACCTGCAAAATCTAAGCATCAAAAAAAGCGAGCAAAACCATGCCCAAACCCGAAGGAAAAACATTCGAATTCGAAGCGCCTGATAAGATCAGGACGGATTTCCTGGAAGCGTTCCCGTTCAAAGGCGAGCGCCAGAAGATAGAGATCTCCACCGACGAGTTCTCCGCCGTCTGCCCTTTCTCCGGCCTGCCGGATATCGCCCGCGTCATCGTTCATTACATCCCGGGCAAGACCTGCATCGAGCTTAAATCGCTCAAATACTATTTCATTTCTTTCCGTAACGTGGGCATCTATCAGGAAGCCGCCACCGACCGCATCTATAAGGACCTCAAAAAGCTCCTCAAACCCAAGGCCCTCATGGTGAAGACCATCTACAATATCCGCGGAGGGATAGGTGTTACGTGCACGGTGGGGAAAGAAATACCGAATTAATTGACCGGCATATACATCTTCTCCGATTCCGCCACGACCTTTTGCAATAGACCGATATCCAGGTCGCCCAGCAGATCAAAGAACCGCTTCAACGTGCGCCCGAGCTTGAGGCTCTTCTGCTCTTCGCTATCCTCCGTCTCATACCAGGTATTGAACATCAAGGCCGTCCAGTATTTGCGGGCCTTCGTATAGGCGTTCTTTTTCTTTCTGCTCCCGTCATACTCAAAACTGCTGTCGAAGAACTTGCCCAGCGCCTTGCTCCGTATCACCGCCGTGCGCTCCGCAGCGTACTTCCGCCGCTGATATTCTTCTTTGGCCGGTCCAAAGACCAGGAAGAATTTCAGCCAGGCATCCACGCTCTCCGGTGCTTTTTTGAACTCCGCATACGCCTGCAGGACCTGCTCTTTGAAGGCGCCGTCAAAATAGCGCAGCTGCTCCATGAACGCTTTTTCCGCTTTTTCGGGCGTGATCTGCTTGTTACGCGGTACATATTCTTCACTGCGCACGCGCTTTGACCGCGTATGCTTCACCGTGGACCGCACCGTCTCCCCGAACCCTTTACTGACCGTGTATATGCATCGCCAGCCGAGCTCGGCCGTGGCCTCTATACTCTGCTCTTCCGTCAACGTCTGGACCTTTTTCGGCATGCGCATCCCCTGCACTGGTCGGCTTAAATTCGAGAGGTCTTTCGTCGTATCCTCAAAGAACGGGACCGTCACCCCGGCCTCTTGTGCGGCTTTATTGATAAGTACCAGGGACTTCTCGAAATCTGTGAGCGCTCCGGCCTTGCGGCCTTTCCCGCCGCGCAGCTCGGCCTTCTCCCCGGTGAACTTCACGGAGCGGACATGGTTCTCCGGAATATCCTCGATACCCGTCTTGACCAGCGCGTGCTCGACACCGAACAGATCAAAAACATCGATCAGTGCATCGGTGATACGCCCTTTTTCCACTCCAAGGTGATTACAAAGTGTCCTTCCGATCAGGAATTTTTTCTCGCCATCGACTTTGAATTCAAAACCCCTGTCCCTGAAGGAACTATCGATCTTACCTTTACCCATCCGGACCTCTCTGGGATATGCATCTTCAAGGACTCTTTTGATCTCCGTACGGTTCTTTTCATCGAGTACGTCCTTTTTTGTCATGACGAAAATATCGCTTTCTTTCTCTTTTTTTAAACTATGCGGGATCTGCAACCAATCAAAGATAGTGATCAGGTTATTGTACATGCTCTTATCCTTGGCCCCGACATTCTTCGCTATGTACATACCGAGCAGACCTTTCTGCTGACCATCGATATTGAACACGAACTGTTTGCGTATAAAAATGGTTTTAATGGGCATGATCGGCGTTTTCCCCGCTCGCATATCCTCTGAAAAAGCGGTCATGAACACCCGTCGTATCTCTTCACGGTTCTCTTCGGCCATAAGCTCTTCCGGGGATAACGGAGGAGCACCTTCCGGTACCATCTGCAGGGCATGCGGTATATCCAGCCATTCCAACACCGCTATCAACTGGTTCATGCTCATCCTTAATTGAGGACTGATGATGCTCCCGATACTGCGGCCCTTCCTGGCCTTTTCATGGCCATCGATCGTGAACACGAACCACTTCGCCCTGAACAAGCTATCCAGATCACCTATAGGTGTCCTTCCCATCCTGATATCCTCCGGGAACGCCTCTTCGAACACCCGTCGTATCTCCGCACGGTTCTTCTCGTCCAGCAACTCTTTTTTTTCTATACCATGGACCGGTTCCTCTTCAAGCTGAAGGGAATGTTCGACACCGTACATATTGAACAGTAGCACCATATTATTGAAAATGGACCGGCTCTTGATCTCCAGATAGCCGCAGATATACGCTCCCGTCAGGGACCGGACTTCATCATCGATAACGAAGTCGAACGTCCTTAACCAGAAATCATCCAGGATATTCTTGAGCCTGACCTCTCCGCTGCGTACGTTCTGGGGATAGACCTTTTCAAAGGCCCTGCGTATCTCCTCCCGATTTAACGGTGAAAGCAGTTCATCCCGTCCGATCTTCTCGTTCACCGGTGTCAGCGAATGCCGGATACCGAAATGATCGAACACTGCGATAAGCTTGTTCTTAATGACCCCACACTGCGGGACTATCCTCTTCGCGATATATTTTCCGGTAAGCGTCTTTTGCTGACCATCGATAATGAACAGGAATTTCTTGGTCCAGAACTCGGTCTCTAGATTAATGGCGCGGTCATTCCTCAGATCTTCCGGGAACGCATCCTCCAACACCTTCCGTATCTCTTCCCGGGCACTCTGGAATTCCGAGATAACAAAGGTCGGCAGTTTCTCCTGTTCCGGGACAAGGGAATGAGGAACATCAAAATGATCGAACACCTTTATCATCTTGTTCAGGATCGATCGTTCCGTTACCCCAACATGCTTCGCAATGTACTTCCCGGTCAGACGTTTCTGTTGTCCGTTCAGCGTGAACAGGAACTGGTGCGACTCAAAAAGCTGATCGATATTGATTATCGCTTCTGTGCCGTTCCGTACGTTCTCCGGGACCATCCTCTCAAGGACGCTCCGCACCATATCACGGTTCTCCGGCGCCAATAACTCATGACCTTTGAGCGACGCTAATCGTGCGTTCGCCCGTTCCGGACCGGCATTGATCTCATCTGCGGACCGGCAGACTAACGATATTATCTTCTCAATAATGAACATCGATATCCTTTCACAACATGCCCACCGGCACATTGCTATGTACGTCTTTTACTATATAGATATCGGTTATTTAAAAAAAATATTGCATCCCCGGACAAGAGCTTTCGGTCGCAGCGAACAACATCGTGCGGCAGCATGATGACGTGTACGGTGAGGAAGGAAGTAGAATAACTCACCCCGACACTATCATTTTTAAAACATGATCCAGGTTGCCAGCCCCCTCTCTCTAGAGAGAGGGGGCTGGCTCATGGGCATATTTAAGAGAGAACATCCAGTTGGGTGAGTTATTCAGCTGTTTTCACCGGCATATACATCTTTTCCGACTCCGCCACGACCTTCTGCAATAGACCGATATCCAGGTCGCCCAGCAGATCAAAGAACCGCTTCAACGTGCGCCCGAGCTTGAGGCTCTTCTGCTCTTCGCTATCCTCCGTCTCATACCAGGTATTGAACATCAAGGCCGTCCAGTATTTGCGGGCCTTCGTATAGGCGTTCTTTTTCTTTCTGCTCCCGTCATACTCAAAACTGCTGTCGAAGAACTTGCCCAGCGCCTTGCTCCGTATCACCGCCGTGCGCTCCGCAGCGTACTTCCGCCGCTGATATTCTTCTTTGGCCGGTCCAAAGACCAGGAAGAATTTCAGCCAGGCATCCACGCTCTCCGGTGCTTTTTTGAACTCCGCATACGCCTGCAGGACCTGCTCTTTGAAGGCGCCGTCAAAATAGCGCAGCTGCTCCATGAACGCTTTTTCCGCTTTTTCGGGCGTGATCTGCTTGTTACGCGGTACATATTCTTCACTGCGCACGCGCTTTGACCGCGTATGCTTCACCGTGGACCGCACCGTCTCCCCGAACCCCTTACTGACCGTGTATATGCACCGCCAGCCGAGCTCCGCCGTCGGTTCTATCCCCTGTTCTTCAGTGATCGTTCTCACTTTCTTGGGCATCCTCATCCCCTGCACCGGTCGGCTTAAGTTCGAAAGGTCTTTCGTGCTCTCCTCGAAGAACGGCACCGTCACGCCCGCCTCCTGCGCCGCTTTCTTTATCAATACCAGAGACCTCTCGAAATCCGTGAGCGCTCCGGCCTTGCGCCCAACGCCTCCGCGCCGCTCGGGCTTCTCGCCGGTGTACTTCACGGAGCGAACATGACTGGAAGGGACCGTTTCGGATAGGCCCAGTTCACTGTCCTTTTCCAGCTCCCCGTTCTTTTCCTTGAGCAGCCATCTCCAACCCGGTCCATCCTGATCGGTACCTTCCTCATGGATATCAGCCACTTTATGGGGCATACCGTCGATGTCAATATGGTCAACGACGACGGTGAGCTCTGTCGTAGCATTGCCGACCTTCCGGAGAAAATCATTGCTCTTGAATATCGATGCGCTTCCCCTATGACCTTGATCCTGTATATAAGATAAAAAACCTTTGCGTACGATCGGCGCTTCACCGGGCTTCAACTCAAAGGCTTTTCGGCGGAACCCTTCCACACTGAGCTGTGCGGTATATTTCCCATCCTGATACAGGACCTCCAGATCAAGGTCCCGTATCAGAACACCGTTATCGTCCTTTAACACCCAGATCTCCCTCGGTTCTCCTGTGACCTCTGTCCCGTCAAATATCCGGGCTATCTTCTGCATGATCCCGGCACCGACATCGACCAGAGAGACCTCAACAGAGATATAGTCCGAAACAATGTTCTTTTGAAATACACTGTTCTGAAATATCCGGACCCCTGCTCTGCTATCAGCATCAATATGCGAGTGAAGATACCGTTTCACTATAGACGGTCCGTTCTCCTCTAACTCAAGCGACTGGTCACGGAAGGACTGCATCGAAAGATCTTTATGATACAGGCCATCGATCTCGACCACCTCATAACGCTCATCCTTCACGGTCCCGGCATCCGTTCCTTTCAAGATCCAGACATCGAACGGTCTTTCCTCCCCGGACAGATCATCGAACAGCTCCGCTATCTTTTCCTGCTTACCGTCAATTTCCCTATAACTCACCTGAACGTTCAACCATGTCGCTCCGGCCCTGCCGGTCGTTCGAAGATCACGGACCTGAAACACACAAACATCCACCTTGTCTTCTTTCTTGGATACGAACATCCGGGAAACCTTGGCCGCCGGAACAAGCTTATTCACTTCTTTTCGGAACGCATCAAGGGTCAGATTCTTGTGCATTACCCCTTCAACTTCGACAACTTCATACGCCTGGTCCCAGACAAAGTCTTTACCTTCGGTCTTCAATACCCAGATATCAAGAGACACTCCATCGGCCGAATTACCGTCATAGATATGCAGCACTCGTTCTCTTCGACCCTCTACCGCACACCACACCGCCCGGACACTGATAGTCGCCGCTTCGACCTTTTTCCTGAAAACACTTCCCTTCAGAAGACGTATGGCCGCCCTTCCATTGTTCTCTTTGTTCGCGAAAATACCTGTCATCAGGACCTCGTCCGAAAACCGCATGTTCGCGATGAGTTCGTTCAATTCCTTTTTTTTGCCATGCGACCACACCAGGTCCTCGGTACCCTCAATAAAGTCCATGAACTTCTGCCAAAAGAACATAGCAGCGTCCTTTCGTTTTCCATATAGATATCGTATTTTTTGAAAATTCGTTGCATGTTCAGGAACGGTTTGAATGACGTTCCTTGTGTTCCCTTGGGGGAGAATATTGATCAAATAAACCAAAAGGCCACCCATTAATGGGTGGCCTTTTTATGAATGACCGTCATTGAACAAATTAACGTTTCATTCCGCCGGTATCTTCACCCTCTGCCCGACATACAGATCGGACGTGTCCAGCACGTTATAGTCGATGATCCCCTGTTCTTTCACATTATATTTCTTGGCGATCGAGGCCAAAGAATCACCTTTTGCGACCGTATAGACCTCCAGCCGCTTCACCGCAAGCTCAGCCTTTTCGGCGTCGGTCAGCTTGCGTACCGTCCCGAGCGAGGAATCAAGCATGTTCGTGTTGTCCCCCGCGCGCGCAAGCTTCGTCGCACAGGAAAGAATGAACGCCTGTTTCCCGTCCACCGTATAAAAGCGGGTCGTATAGGTCCCTTTTGTTTCGTCCTTATATTTCGCCATCCAGCCGTCCCTGCCACCCGCTTTGCGTTCCGCTCCTTCCATCGGGCTCACCCCGCCTTGCTTTTCCGCGGCCGCGGCATAGTCGCGCGCGGACTTTGCTTCCGCAAGAGTAACAGCCTGTAGCGCCACGAACTCACCGGATGAATTTTTGCCGTAGAACAGCGTTCCGGTGGTATCCGTGGAAGCGTCGCTCATCTCTTTGGGGAACTCAAAATAGATATCGTACATCTTGTTAAGGTACGCGTTGCCGATGATCCTGCCCTGCCGGTCACCGTTCCCGACGACCATACCCGCGATAGCATCCTTATATGCGTCTTTCTTCTCCGGGATCTTTCCGACCTGGTCCTCAAGCTCTCTCTGCAATACACGCGCCCTATCAACACGCGATGCTGAGGAAGGATGGGTCTGCAGCAGCTCCGCGACGGACCCGGGGTCGACATCCCCCAGTTTTCTCAATGTGCGAAGTACATCCGTATTCCCGCGCGGCGAATAGCCGGCGGCCGTCGCATAGCGCGACCCGAGCTCATCGGCCCGGAACTCCGCGTCCCGCCCGTAACTGCGCATGGCCAGGAACATCCCGCCATTGACCCACGGCGCCCAAGCTTCAACATCCTCCGGCTTCATGAAAGAAGAGACCCCGACGAGCAGGATATTCAAGCCCAACTGGCTTGATAGCGTACGGACACTATCCCGTGCGCAGACATGCCCGACCTCGTGCCCGAGCACACCCGCCAGCTCATCTTCCGAGTTCAACTGTTCCAACAGGCCTCTCGTAATATAGATATAGCCGCCCGGCACCGCGAACGCGTTGACGATGGGGGAATCCAGAACAGTGAACGTGTAATCCAGGTTCGGCCGGTCGGAAACGGAGGCCACCTTCTGCCCGACAACGTTCACGTACGTGCCAAGCTTCTTGTCCGTGTACTGGCCGTACTCGTCCAGGACCTCCGGATGATACTCTTTGCCCATTGAGATCTCGTCCTGTTCACTGTAGATCATGAAATCGGATTGTTTGGTGACAGGGTTCGTGGCACAGCCGGAAAGGACGAGCATACTCCCCAGTGCCAGTATCGTGAGCGTGCGATGCAGGTGCATGAACGATATTTTACACGATAAATGGGTACGGAGGTATAGTTGACCTCACCCCTGGTATCTTCTTAACAAACAGCCCTGCAACATTCCCCCTCTCCAGCGTAACGCTGGAGAGGGAGGAGTTGTACGTTACATTCGCTCAGAAGCTCCTAGGGTAAGGTTAAAACATGATACAATCTCTCCCATGCAATTCCAGATAGACCAGTTCAAAAAGCTCGGCCTCGTATACTCCATTATCGTCGCCATCATAGCCCTCGGCATGTTCCGTACCGTGTTCGGGCTCAAGACCATCTCCGAACAGCGTTATATCCTTCATACCCAGACCGAGATCGTGGTCCTATGCCGCAGCCATGCCAAAGGCGAACAGGCCATACAAAAAGCGTTCGACCGTATCTCTGAGATAGAAACAAAAGTTAATTTTTTTGACATAAAAAGTGAGATATCGTCCGTGAACAGACTTGCCGCTTTCCGCGAAGTACCGGTCAGCGACGAACTGTTCTTTATCCTCCAAAAAGCACAATGGGGATCAGAGGTGACTGACGGGGCGTTCGATATCACGACCACCCCGCTCTCCCGTCTCTATGGTTTTGGTACCGATACGTTCAAAGTCCCATCGTCCACTCAAGTAAAAAAGGCCATGGAAAAGGTCGGATATCAGAACGTCATCCTCAATGAAGCGAAAAAGACCGTCCGTTTCGTTAAAAAAGGTATCATGCTCGACCTGGGGGGTATCGCCAAAGGCTATGCCATCGATGAAGCGGCCAAGGTCTTGCGAGCGAACGGCATCCGCTCCGGTTTCGTGAACGCAGGCGGCAATATCTACGCTATCGGCCGCACACGTAATTTTGCCCCTTGGACCATCGGTATCCGAGACCCGCGGGCCCCTCAAAAGATCGCAGGAACGATAAAGCTGATAAATAGCGCCGTCGCAACATCCGGGGACTATGAACAATTCTTCATCAAAGGCCATAAGCGGTATCACCATATCATGAACCCGAAAACGGGCCAGTCCGCCTCGGGCATGATCAGCGCGACCATCGAAGCGAAGGACGGCATCACGACCGACGTGCTCTCGACCGGTATCTTCGTCCTCGGCCCGGAAAAAGGGACGGAGGTATTAAAAAAACTGGGCTTACATGGTGTTCTGATATATCAAAAGGACAAGAAAATAACCGTACAAAAAGTTTAAAGAAGCTCCTCCTGTTCGGGCACAGACTCATATCCTTCATACAGCCAATCCCGATACAGGGTCTTCAGCTGAAAATACCCTATACCCTGAGATCTGCTCCAGGCCTTAAGAGCAGAAAAATCGCTCATCCAGGACCAGATCATATCAGAAAGCCAGTGAAGGTCACCGTTCTCCGGCGTTTCTCCAGCAACGACACGTTCACTGAGCGTAGTGATACTTTTGTTCTTCCAGGTCGAAAAATCTATTATTTGGACATCCCCGTCACGGGTCATAAAGACATGCCTTTCACGCACATCATTGTGTATGATACGCAATCTCTTGTTCAATACGCCATACACGATACCGAGCTTTTTCATGAACGTCTCTTGGTCTCGGATGAACAGTTCCGTAAATTCTTTGTCTCGAATAAGATCATACAGGCTGATCCCGTCAGAGATGGCCTTGACCAATAATGTTCCCGCAAGGACACAACTGGGCGGAGTTATCCCGATACGGGACGCTTCCATGGTGAATTCATGTTCAAGCAATGTCGGATTAAACCCATATCTGGTGTACACATGTTCATCGTCCGGGAACCTGAACGTGATGGACCCGTCCATTGGTTCATAGTGGACCAGGGTCGGTCTTGTGTAGTGATCTCTTTTTAAAAAATCCTCCAGAGGGTCCACGGAATGCTGTAATTTTGCATAGACCCCGATCGGTCCTTTTTCTGTCTCAAATGAAAATCTCAGCACATGACCAAAAGAACCTTCCTCCTCCTGCAATAGTTCACAATCAGTATGAAGTATATCCTGCACGGACAAGAACGCTTTCAATGCTTCATCATGCCGTAATAACGAGCTCACACGGTCAGAGACATATGCGGGCACTATCGCATCATCTTCCCGGATATACCGAACAGTGATGGGCGTATTTGACGTCACGCTGATGATCTTGCTTTTCATTCTGTCCACTATATCGAAAGATGCAGGGGTAAATCTCAAAAATCACTCGTCTCTCCATGCCAAAAACGGTATAATTCTGCCCCTACGTCAGGCATACAAAAAAAGGAGCATCGTCATGGCAACAACGACCATCATCCGCGAGATATCCATCCCGGGGCTGAAGCCTATAAAAGAAGGAAAGGTCCGCTCACTGTACGACCTTGGCGACAAGATATTGTTCGTCACTTCCGACCGTATCTCGGCGTTCGATCATATTTTCGCCGAAGGTATCCCGTACAAAGGACAGATACTCAATTCAATATCCGCGTTCTGGTTCGAACAGACCAGGAACATCGTACAGAACCACGTGATCACGGCCGACGTCGCTCAGTATCCGAAGGAACTGCAGCCGCACGCGGCCATGCTCAAAGGCCGTTCCATGATCGTGAAAAAGACAAAAGTGCTCCCGGTCGAATGTATCGTCCGCGGGTACATCGAAGGCTCCGGCTGGAAAGATTATCAAAAGACCGGGACGATCTGCGGAGCCCCGCTCCCGAAAGGCATGAAACAGGGCGATAAGCTCCCTTCGGTCATGTTCACCCCCTCCACAAAGGCCGACGAGGGACACGATATCAATATCTCCATCGACGAGATGAAGAAGATCATCGATCCCGCGCTCGCGGACAAGGTCATCAAGGCCGCTATCGACGTGTACACCTGGGCCGCGAACTACGCGCTCACCAAAGGCATCATCATCGCCGATACCAAGTTCGAGTTCGGGTTGAACGAAAAAGGCGACCTGCTCCTCATCGACGAAGTGCTCACGCCGGATTCCTCCCGTTTCTGGGACAAAGCGTTGTACGAGCCGGGGCACGCCCAGCCGAGCTTTGATAAACAGTTCCTGCGCGAATACCTGGAAGGCATTAATTGGAACAAAGAGCCGCCTATCCCGACACTGCCCAAGGACATCGTTGAGAAGACCAGCGAAAAATACCTTGATGCATACAAGAAATTGACAGGGAAAGAGCTGGCAGCCGTCAGTGGTCAGCAGGCAGCATAAACTATCACTATGTGATATGCCTCGCCACTCGCCACTTTCCACTCGTCACTCGCTTGCCCGCCGCAGCTCAAAGAGCGAAGGCGGGGTAATAGCCGTTGGCCTATCCGGCGGGGTCGATAGCGCTGTCGCCGCCGCCCTTCTTAAACAACAGGGACATACGATAGTCGGGGTCACCGCGCTCGTTTGGCCGGGATCACGGTGCTGTTCGGACTCCTCGATACTTGAGGCCAAGAAAGTCTGCCACCAGCTGGGTATCAAGCACTATCTCATCGACCTTACCCGAGAGTTCAAACATGATGTCGTTGATAATTTCGTCGATGAGTACTTCTCCGCCCGTACCCCCAACCCCTGCACCAGATGTAACTTTTTCACACGATTCGGCGACATGTACACGAAAGTCAAAAAGGAGATAGAGCGCGACTTTGGCAAAGGTGACGTAAAGCTCGCGACCGGCCATTACGCCCGGACTATCGTGAAGCAAGGAAAATATTACCTTAAAGAGGGTAAGGACAAGACCAAAGACCAGGTCTATATGCTCTACCGGCTCGATCAGGACCAGCTCAGGAATTTCGTGACACCACTGGGAAAACTAACAAAAAAACATGTCAGAAAGCTGGCGAAAAAGTTCAAATTATCTCCGGCTGAAAGAAAGGATAGCCAGGACGCCTGTTTCATAGATGATAACTGCCAGAAGTTCCTGACCACGTATTCTAACAGAATCATCACCCCCGGTAATTTTGTCGATGGGAACGGAAAGGTGCTTGGTCGCCATAAAGGAATGCCCTTCTATACGATAGGCCAGAGACGGGGCCTTGGCATCTCGGCCACGCATCCTTTATATGTCCTGAAGCTGGACCTGCAGAGGAACGAGATAGTCCTGGGACCGTCAAACAGGCTCCTGAAAAAAGAACTGACCGCCTCAGATGTGCACTGGACCGGTGATATCCCGCGCGATAATTCTTGCCTCGAGTGCAAAATCCGATATAATAGTAAAAAGGTCAGCGCATACATTGAGAACCTGCCCGAGAACAGAGTACGGGTACGGTTCAAGAAGCCGCAAAGCGCTGTGACCCCTGGACAGAACATCGTATTCTATAAGAAGGATATTGTACTGGGCGGTGGGGTCATTGATAAAGAATAGACGGGGTATTAACCACGGCCTACGTGGGTAAGAAAGACCAAGATACTGTTCATAACGAAAGGAGCCTGTCATGAGCGAAAGCAGATTTTTAGAAGGTGTCATCATCGGGGCTATTATCGGAGCGGGAGCCGCGTTACTGTTCGCACCGCAGACCGGAGAAGAGACCAGAGCCTGGCTCAAGAAGGTCAAGGACGAGAACCAGGATACGCTCGATAAAGCGAAGGAAACGTCAGAGAACATGATCGCGACCACAAAAGCTGCCATCAATGAAGGCATCGAGCGGCTTTCGGCAACGATCGAAGAGAAGAAAAAGAACCCGAAAAAGAGAACGGTCTAATATACTCTAAATAAGGAGCACTCATATGCCGCAACAGATCATTTCATATCTTTGGGTCGCTATCGTCGCGCTCTGCACCATCGCCCTGGCCATCTTGGTCATGGTGCTCTGGGAACTGCGTAAAACGGTGAAGGTCATCGCCGACGTGGCCGGACGCATCAATATGCTGACGGACATCAAGGGCTGGATCGATTTCTTTAAGTTCTTCAACAGAAAGAAAAAATAGTTCAGTTCCCTGCCAGTTGTTGTATAAGATATTGAGACGGGATAGAATACCGGTCCAATTCAAGCGTTAAGCAATTCAACATACCCTGCAGCAAGGCTGTTTGATCCGCGCCTTCCAACGGAATGATCTCCAGCGGTTCGCCGTAGATACCTTTCAAATGTTCGATCATGGCTTTATCCAAGGAGGGGACCCCATAGAGTCCCACATATAGTCGACGCCTGGTGACCCCACTATTATCCACGAACTCTTCAAAAAGATTGTTCGTGTAGGATAATACTGAATTTCTCTTGTCCGTATACAACCCGGGAATATCGACCGTACTGATACCTTGGTCCTCTAACTGGGCCTTCATTGATCCGTACTGAATATCAAGGTCCTTTACGATCTCCGAGAAATCCTTGTCCACTGTCTTACGAAGCTCCTCGTAGCTCATCTCAAAATATATATAACAGACCATATCCTCGACCGATATGGTCGGCGAGGTCCACGCACCCTTGAACTGCATTTTCTGGGCTAGTGCCGTACGTTCCTCCGGGGATAGCTCTTGTAGTAATTTGATCATGAGCGATGGTCTATTTATGGCGACAACAGGTCTCCCCGACGCATCTTTGAACGGCAGCGGGATCGTTGCCATATCAATATGGAACACAGCAGGCTTTAACTTTTTATCCTTATCCTTCACTCCGACAAAAATAATATCTTCTTCAGAAAAACCGTATTTTGAGAACTCATTGATGAAAGCTTTTCTCCGGGCTTCGTCAGTCGGACCATTAAGATGATTGTTCAACGACTCCGCTCCGATAAATATCTTCCGTGCCCCATCCGGATATTCCACAACACGCACATCCCCACCCTCAAAATATACCGAGGAGTGTTGCAGCTCAAATCCTTGTTGTTTTGCTGTCTCATCTGCCGCCATAGGGTCAAGACGATAATCACCTTTTGGTTCAAGCAAAATGGTCTTATTGTCCTGCTTGAGCACTAAACAGTTATCACGGGACCACACAGTAAGCCCTCCGTTATAGCCAAACATAACGAATTCCACCGGATTAGTGATACCGCTCTTTCTCAATTCATTAAGGGCTTCTTCTTGCTTTACCTTGTCGTCAGAGTCAATGATTATGACAATAGAGACATCTTTATCCAGTGATTTCAAATAATTCATCGTTAACAAGGGTAATGCATCCGATAATGCTATCGGCCACTGGATACGAACACTGGATATTTTCCCTTTATTATTGGTCATGATCTCCGGAATAGCATATGCACCAAAACCTGTCCGGTCGGCGGTGATGATATTCTTGACCTCTTCATCAGCAAGCTTTACATCCTGTATCCCCTTATCACTATGTGACAGTTCCTGATGCAGATATGAAATGAACACCTCGAGCAGTTTCTTCTGTTGAACTGACAACGGACCGACAACAGACCTGACGCTTTTTTCGATAAAAGCAATGTCTTTTTTACTGAGAACGTTCTTTTTAAATATCTCGACCAGCTGGTCCCGGTCCTTTACACAATAACGATACAGCACCTGCATTGCCATGAGATATCCGTTCCGTTCGGAGGGGTCTAATTTACTGTTCTTTTCAATTACTCCAAAATACGCAAGACCACCCATCAGCTTTTGGGAACCATCCCGTTCCTGATCAAAAGATGTTCTATCCTTATAGGCCGCATTCTCTGAGCTATCTATGCTAATCCCCATACCATATCTCCCGTGCCCTTGATAAGGGATCACTTAACCTTGAAAGAAATATACCCATAAACATAGCGGTCTATACGTGCATTTTTCCGAAAAATACCGCTATTCAAGAGTTTTATGGTATTATCTGCCCCATGCATAGCAAGGAAATACGCCAGAAATTCATAGAATTCTTCAAGCAGCACGGGCATACGTTCGTTCCCTCGGCCCCCGTGGTCCCGGTGAACGACCCTACCCTGCTCTTCACTAACGCCGGCATGAACCAGTTCAAGGACGTGTTCCTGGGCACCGGAAAACGCGAGTACACC
>CAZZFK010000011.1:0-45746 GCA_964653455.1 uncultured bacterium | reverse complement strand
CCCATAGATCAATTTCAATCCCTGGACGCGTTCTGTTGGTCCATAGATAGTGCAGTCCGGAAAAGCTTGTGAGAACCAACCGACCATATTGTCCCGGGCTTTTGTGCCGCCAAGGGCGGTCCGACAACTCGATAAGGCGATCATGCGACCCTTGATCGCTTTTTGAAGCGGGCGGTCCTTTTTGAGCTGTCTTAAAAGCTCAAAGCTCTGTCTATTGAGGAGCGAGAGCTGATGTTCAGGGTCTGTTCTGCCGTGTTTGAAGTTCATAGCGGACGGCTCGCCTTCCGCGGAAATGATCGAGAACGGGGTCCAGCAGTTCAGATGGGTCTCCCGGAGCGCACTGAACACGTCCCGTACGCTATCGATTTCATGGACGATAGGGGCGAATCCGTGAGAGAACAGGTCATGTATCGAATGCTGATGTTCCCGGAGCGGGGCCCAAAAGTGCCGGGGTGTGGAGATAAACACCGCGGGACGACCGCTCGTGCCATGCGTTCTGTTCCGTATGACCCCCTGGGCATTCTCTATGTTCTTGAACCGATAGGCCCGGTATATGTTCAATTCTCTGAGCGCTTGTGTTGTTGCACGGTGTTCTTGCGCATAGTCGATGAAGGTCCGTCCATGTTGCAAAGGTCGAAGCTCCGGACGGTCTTGGATGAAGGCGAACAAGGACCAATCATGCTCCATTAACCGCAGGAAGGTCTCAGTGTTCAGGAGCTGGTCGCGGGAGGGGAGTTCTCCGAAGAAACTGACCAGGGAATCCCTGAAATGATCGCGGACCCTTTCAGGAAAGGTTTTTAGTGCTATGATCTTTTTGTTCCACGGCACGCGGGATACTCCTTTGTTATCGCTCCGATCGTACGTTCTAAATGATATCGAATGAAAGGTCTTCAGGTCCCAGGGGTGGTCTATTTTGCGGAACGGGCTTTTCTGCGTGCGCGTTTGAATTCGATCAGGTCCTCTTCGAAGCGCAGGGCGGCGTATATATTGACCGGGATAATGAGCCGCCAGCTACCGACAAGTATGACCAGGAGCATGACGAACGCCTGTTTCCACATGGCATAGCGCAGATACCAGACCGGCCCCAGGAATAATGCGGGCCAGCTCCATTCAATATGCGTCAGCTCTGCTGTTCTTTTTCTCGATCTTGTCATGGCCTCATTATATAGCACGGGTCCCTGCGGGGACAAATGCCTTAGCCTGTGCGGGAATCATCCAGTGCTTGCCGGGTCGAAGGGGATATGTGCGCGTACAGACCGACCCGCGTTTCTCTCGATCCTATGTTGTTCATTGTTCGACACTTTCGTTCCGTGCATTCGAGCATGAAGTCCCGTGACGCGATGACCCGGCTCGCACCGTTGCGGTGTCCGACCATGTCCTTGAGCATCCTGTCGGATGTGACGAGCACGACAGGCAGTGATCTGCTGAGTTCAAAGTTCATCTTTTCCATCAGACTGTCTGCGGACATCGTCCGGTTCCCGGTCACGATGCGGACCCCGAGCACGGTATCTTCGGTAATAGGGCTGTCGTTGGTCTCATGGTCGAAAAAAATGATCGGTTCGTACGCGTTAAGGGCCGCATATTCGGCGACTTTTTCTATGAGCGCGGTCTGGGCGGCGTGGATATCGCTGCGAGCGAGGGAGGACAGGTCTTTATCCGCAAAGATGACGTTGTATCCGTCGACCCAGAGCTGTGTATCCATGGATGTCCTTTGATGAGCTGCTACTTGGCAGCGGAACTTCCTTTTACCGTGCGCTGCCGTAACACCTCGTACATCATGATCCCTGCAGCAACGGAGACATTAAGGGACGTGATGCGCCCTCTCATGGGCAGGCGTACCAGATAGTCGCAGTGTTCTTTGACGAGCCGGCTCATGCCTTTGCCTTCACTGCCGAGCACCAATATCGTACCGCTCCCGGCGTAGTCGACGTCCGTGTACCCTTGTTTTCCGTCCACTTCGATGCCCGTGATCCAGACGTTCTTTTCCTTGAGCTGTTCCATGGTCTGTACGAGATTGGTCACCTGTGCGACCGGCACCATGGTCGCTGCCCCGGTAGAGGTCTTTTCTACGGTATCGTTCAGAGAGACCGAGCGGTTCTTGGGGATGATGACACCGTGCACGCCGGCGGCTTCTGCCGTGCGGAGTATTGCTCCGAAATTGCGGGGATCTTCCACACCGTCGAGCAGAAGGATGAACGGCTTCTCGTTCTTTTGCCCCGCCCGCGACAGGATGTCCTCAATGGATACGTAATGGAATGATCCGGCCATTATGCGAGTTCAGAAAAGACTTCGCGGAGCACGGAGAAAAAGATATCGAATTCTTTTTTGGTCGCGACGAGCGGCGGGATGATACGCAGGGCATCGTCATTGGGGCCGCAGGAGATGAGCAGGAGCTTTTTTTCGAGCGCCTTGAGGCGCGCCTGTTTGGTCTTCCCGGTGTCCTGCAGGTCCACTGCCCACATGAGCCCCAGCCCGCGAAGCTCTTTGATGTGCTGAGGGAAATCGGTCTGAAGCTCTTTCAGTCCTTTTTCAAGTACGGCTGCTTTTTCAGGAAGTGTCGGCAGGAGCTTTTTCAGCTCTGTGATCGTGGCCGAGCCTGCGGCGCAGGCAACGGGGTTCCCGGTGTAGGTGCCTCCATGTGCTGAGGTGGACCATTTTTTGGAGAGGTCTTCTTTCATGACGAGCGCCGCAAGAGGGAACCCGGAAGCGATACCTTTGGCGAGCGCGATAGCGTCAGGCGTCACACCATAATGCTCGTAGGCGAACATTTTCGCGGTGCGGCCGAAGCCGGTCTGTACCTCGTCGAACATCAGGACGATGCCGGTCTCGTCGCAGATCTTTCTCAGTCCCTGAATGAACGCCGTATCTTGGACCACATAGCCGCCTTCACCGGTCACAAGCTCCGTGAGCATGCCACCGATATTGCTAAGATCGAGCGCACGGACGGCCTCCAGTGTCCGGTCAATGATGTGTACTTCAGGCAGCAGTGGCTCGTACGGTCTGTAATATTTATCTTTCGATGAAGTGACCGAGGTCGCGCCGAGCGTTCTGCCGTGGAACCCGCCTTTAAATGCGATGAGCCCTGGTTTTTTCGTGACATATTTTGCGAACTTCAGCCCTGCTTCTATCGCTTCGGACCCGCTTTGACAGAGGAATACGTGCTGTAGTCCCGGGGTCACGGAGACCAGTTCCTCACAGAACCCGACGACGGCAGGTGCGTATGTGACGCCTGCGCAGTTATGGATGAACTTGTGGAGCTGTTCTTCGGCTGCCTTGACGACGGTTGGAGGGCAATGCCCCAGGTTCGTGACCGCGATGCCGCAAGCGAAATCAAGATATGCGACGTTGTTGTTGTCGTACAGATAGCAGCCTTCACCGTGTGAGATCTCTATCTCGGTGTAGTGTCCGAGGACGGGGGCCTGTACTTTTTTGGCTCGAGATATCAGGTCGCTCATGAGTGTATGCTCCGTTCCTAAGAGCAATAATATATACCAGAAGAGCTGCTTTGTCTGTATGCGGGGCTGTCAGCGAGTGATGTTCTCGGTGGCGACAAAGGGCGGGACGATCTTGTTGAACAGGAAGAGCCATGTTCCCGCGCGCTCGTTCCCCTGCAGGTCCTTCGCCCGGACCGTGCCGAGATAAAAGTGCTGCTTTTGAAGCTCGAGCGTTTCCTCGTAGGTATCGATATCCTTTTGATGGGTCAGGCGAATGCCCTTAAAAGAAGACATCTTTATGTCAACGCTATTGGGAACGTACTGTTCACTGTTCAGGAGCCGCATGCGTACTCGCGGCCTGCTGTTCGTGGTCCGTGCGAGGTCCGGCGGGTACAGCATCTCGAAATTGATAGGACGGGTCAGCGCGAACGAGGTGAGCGCCTGCGGGGACATATATCCGAGCACGACCAGCCTGTTGATGTTGAACGGGTTCGTCAGATTGTTGTTGTTCATGCCGTGGACGTTGAACGCCAGACGATAGCCCGCCTGCTTGATCTTCTTGTATGCGGAAGTGTCGAGGGCGCCGAACGGGGTCGCAAAATAGCGGACCTTCCTGCCCAGATGGAACTCGATACGTTCCTTGGAGAACACGATCTCCCGGTCCAGCCAGGCGTCATACTGTGTGGATGTCGTGACCTCCTTCGGCGGCAGCGTCAGGAACGGATGGGTGAGCGTGTGGCAACCGATGATCACGCCGTTATCCGCCATTTCCTTGACCTCGCCCCAGGATGCACAGTATCTGCGGTGTCCTCGCGTGGTGATGCCCGGATAGATGAACAGCGCGAACGGTATGCCCCTTTTTTTCAGGAGGGGGTAGGCCGTGGTATACACGTTGAGGTTCCCGTCATCAAAGGTGATGACGGCGGAGCGCAGGGGGATCGGCGTGTCCTTATAATAGAAATCCTCGAGTTGTTTCAATGATATGAAGGAGAATCCCGCCTTTTCGAGCGCATCAAGTTGTGCGGTGAATTTTGCGCTTGATATTGAATAGGGTGTCGGGTAGCGTGAATCCACATGGTGATAGCACAATACTGTGATGATCGGCTCGTGTGCGAGCCGGAGCTCCGCGGTGTCCTCGTGGCGTGAGCTGATGATGATAGCATAGGAGACCAGGATGATACTGAGCACCAGGATGCTGGTCAAAGTATAGAGCAAAGAACTGGGGTAGCGGGCGATGAACGCCTTGAGCCGTTCTGGTACCTTCATTGTGAGGGCATGATATAATATCCGCCTGTTTTGGTAAATAAACGTCTTGGACGAGGAGGAACATATGAGCCCAAAAATTTCCGTTGTGGTGCCGACCATGAACGAAGAGAAGTATCTGAAGCCCTGTCTTGAATCCCTGAAGGTCCAGACCTTCAAGGATTATGAGGTCGTGGCCATCGATAAGAGCACGGATTCCACACCGCAGCTCTGTAAGGAATACGGTTGGAAGGTCGTAACGCAACAGAGCAAGGGTATCGCGAAAGCCCGTAAGGAAGGTTTTGCCGCAACAACAGGTGAGATCATTTGTTGTACAGATGCGGACACGAAGGTGGACACGCGTTGGCTCGAGGTCATGGAAAAAGCGTTCCGCGATACGTCGGTCGGCGCTATCTACGGCCCGGTGTACCTGCTTGACGGGCCGCTGTGGCTGCGTTTTTTCAGTAATGTCGGATACACCTTGTTCTTGTGGATCGGAGAACTCACCGGCAAGCCGAACCTGGCAGGTATGAATTTTGCGGTGCGCAAGTCCGCGTATGATGCGGTCGGCGGGTTCCGCGAGGACCTGACCACGGCGGAGGATGTTGATCTTGGGCTGCGCATCAAGAAATCGAGGACGGGCAAAGTGAAATATGTGCACGGGCTCAAGGTCTATACGTCCGCTCGTCGTTTGATCGCCTATGGCATCGGCAAGTTCCTGGCACATCACATCAAGAACTATTTCCGTATCATCTTCAAGGGGAAGGCCAGCGATAATTTCGAGCCGATACGCTAATATCTCTGTTATAGATAATAGTTCATTTTAGCTTCGAGTACCGCCCTCCCTGAATTCGGGGAGGGCGGTCACGTTATAGGGGAGAGGGGTCAAAAAAAACCCCTCCAACTATTGCCGGAGGGGTCTTATTCAACCATGAAACAATGCGCTCTACAGGTCCTGCGGTTTCACCGTGGAACGTCTGTTGGCCGTTGTTCTCTTCACAGCCGCGTCCAGCATCTTTTCGATCATATCGCTCAATGCTGTGATCGTATCGGCGGAAGTGTGGCACTTCTTTGCTTTAATGTAGTTCTTCACTTTGCTTGCGACAACGAGTACTTCTTTTTTAGCCATTGGGGGGTTGCTCCTTTCTTTGTAAGATTGTGAACGTGTTCATTATACGGAAGCGGAAATGCAAAAGTCAAGAATTTATTTTTTGAAATCGCTATTAAACAGCATATATTCATTCTATATAACATTTGACAAAAGTATGATACTTTGCTTCTTTCGGAGTTATACATGAATTATAAAAATCTCATATCTCTTACTGCCGCATGCCGGCTATGTCCGCGCGGCTGCAATGTGGACCGTAGTGCCGGGGAACGCGGATATTGCGGCGCCGGGGCCGTTATAGAGGTCGCGCATGCGGGGCTGCATCACGGCGAAGAACCGCCGGTCTCCGGCACACGCGGTTCAGGCACGATATTTTTCAGGCAGTGTACGTTGCGCTGCGTATTCTGTCAGAACTGGCAAATAAGTCAGCCGGAAGCCAGAGGTCAGGAGCGAGATATCAGTAATGAACGTTCCCCTATGCAACTTGCGACCGTGATGCTCCAACTGCAGGCGCAAGGGGCGCACAATATCAATCTGGTCTCACCGACGCAGTACATCGCAGGGATCGCGGAAGCGCTCATGCTGGCGAAAGAGCAAGGCCTGCGTGCTCCGGTCGTATATAACACGAGCGGATACGAGTCCGTTGAAGTGGTACGTGCGCTCGAAGGGCTCATCGATATCTATCTGCCGGACATCAAGTACGCTGATGACGCGCTGGCCGCGAAATATTCCGGGGCGGTCCGGTACGTTGAACGTAACAGGGCCGCGATCGCGGAGATGTTCCGGCAGGTCGGACATCTGGAATGCGATGCTGATGGTATCGCGAGAAAAGGGATCATCGTACGGCATCTGGTATTGCCGAACGGTATCGCGGGCAGCCGGTCTTGTCTGGAATTCCTGGCAACGCTCTCGAAAAAGATCGATATCAGCCTGATGGCGCAGTATTCCCCGCAACATAGAGCGCTGCAGTATCCCGAGCTCTCGCGCAGCATCACGCCGGAGGAATATCAGGCCGTGCTCTCCTATGCGGAAGAACTGAGGCTTGAGAATTGCTGGGGGCAGGAGCTTTCGAGCCGGGATATCTTTTTGCCGGATTTTCAGCAGGAGAGGCCTTTTGGCGGATAAGTGGCAGGAGACAAGTGGCGAGTGGCGGGTTCGTTGGAACAAGAACTGGGCGACGTGTTCCTTTATGTCAATTACCTCATGGTACGTGTGATGTGTCCATCTAATGTATAATCAAGCACATGAAGATCAGTGTCAGAGATATTGTTTTTTCTTATAAGCAGGACGAGCCGCTGCTTGAGGACGTTTCTTTTGAAGTGAAAAAAGGTGAGTTCGTCGGTGTTCTTGGTCCGAATGGATGCGGGAAAACGACACTGCTCAAGCTCATGAGCGGCACGCTCCGCCCATTTTCGGGTTCGGTGCGCATGGGAGCCGAAGATGTCGCTCAGGCCGCTCCGCAGAAGCTCGCGCGGCTGCGTTCCGTCGTGCCTCAGGAGTCCCATCTGGAGTTCGATCATACCGTACGGGATGTGGTGGCGATGGCGCGTACCATCTATGCGGGAACTGATCGGGCGGGTATCGGTACAAAAAAGATCGATGAAGCGCTCGAACTTTGCGAGATAACGCAGTTGCAACATCGGAACGCACGCAATATCAGCGGCGGCGAATGGCAACGGGTCCTTATCGCTCGCGCGTTCGCTCAGGATACGCCGGTCATTCTGCTCGATGAACCGACACATTTCCTTGATCTGCATAATAAAGCACGTATTGTCTCTCTGCTCCGAAATATGAGCAAGAAAGGGAAGACCATTGTTGCGGTGCTGCATGATATCGCGGTCGCCAAGAAGATATGTACCACGGTCGTTCTGCTGAAGGGCGGAAAGGTCTTTTCGGCGGGGAAGCCGGATATGGTGCTCACTCCGCAGGCCATTGCGACGCTGTATGATGTTTCGCGTGATGAGGTCCGGTCGTTCGCGTGAGCGCTATACTGTCTTGTCGACGGACCCCTTATGAGGCATTTTTAATTCCTGGACCTTAGGGGTCGGTGTTCCGATATCCTTGCTCTTGACCGCCGCATACCCGAGCTCTCCGGACGCACCCGTGCTTTGTACTTGCATTTCATACCTCCTGTATCCTGCAAAGGAACTATGCCCGTTTTGAACAGGAGATATACCTGTTATTTCGGCGTTATATGGTAAAAACAAAACAACATTGATATAATCCGTCAGTCCTAATTGAAAGGAGTTCGTATCATGAAAAAAACAGCCATTGTTCTAGCAGTGCTCGCGGTGTTCACCTGCTCGGTCGTAGCGAATGCCGCTACCATCGGTTATATCGAGGTCCGTAAGGTCTTTACCGAGTATAAAGAGACCAAAAAAGCGCAGGACGAACTCGATAAAAAACAGAAGGACTTCAAGAAAAAACTCGAAGAAAAACAGGATGAGATCGATAAGGCTAAAAAGGATGGCAAGACCGAGACTGAGATCAAAGATATGATGAAAGAGATGGAAAAAGAGCTCGATCCCGACAAAGAAGAGCTTTTGAAGATGAACGAGGACATGACCAAGAAACTGCAAGCTGATATCGTGAAGGCAGTGGATACCGTAGGGAAAGAGCTCGGTATCGACGTGGTCCTCGATAAACAGGTGATCATAACCGGCGGTGTTGATATCACCGATATGGTCCTCGCCAAGCTCAATAAACAAAAATAATCGTGACGCTCACCACAGGCGAGATAGCAGAAAAGGTCGGCGGTACGCTCATTGGTGCTGCGGATGTCGTTATTGCGTCGGTGGCCGAGGTCGCAACAGCTGATGACCGAAGTCTGGTCCTCGGCTTCGACAAGGAATATCGTGATAAACTGAAAGGCTCCTCTGCGGGAGCCTTTTTAGTGACCGCTGAAGTGCCGGGCCTTTCTCGTCCGCAGATAGTGGTCAAGAACGGACGACTGGCGTTAGCTCGTGTGCTTGCTGCTTTGTATCCGCAACATGTCCCTGCCGTTGAGAGCATACATCCGACCGCGGTGGTGCATCCGTCCGTTGTTAAAGGAAAGGCCATTGAGGTCGGTCCGTATGCGGTCATAGAAGAAGGTGTTGTTCTGGGTGATCATGTGGTCATCGGTGCGCATACATTCATCGGACAACAGGTACAGATAGGTGACGATACGGTCATTGGTCCGCAGGTCATGCTGTATCGCGATACCGTGATAGGCAGACGGGTGCGTATCGACATGGGCGCTGCGGTCGGCATAGAAGGGTTCGGGTTCGTCCAGCATGAAGGGAAGAACGTGAAGGTCCCGCAGGTAGGCCGTGTCATTATCGAGGATGACGTGGAACTTTTCGGGCTTAATTCCATAGCGCGCTCCACGATAGGGGAGACCCGTATCGGGGCCGGGACGAAGATAGATTGTCTGGTCCATATCGCACATAATGTGACCATCGGGAAGAATTGCATTATAGTGGCCCAATGCGGCTGTGCGGGGAACGCAGTGCTCGGTGATAACGTCATTTTGGCCGGTCAGGTCGGAGTGGTCGACCATACCTCCGTCGGCAGTAATACGATGGTCCTGGCCCGGAGCGTTGTGTCCAAAGATATCCCTGCGGGGTCCGTCGTCGCCGGCTTTCCGGCCCGCGACCATCGTGAAGACAAGCGGACCCAGGTCCATATCAATAAACTGGGAGAGCTGTTCGATCGGGTCAAAGAACTTGAACGCAAGATGCCCGGAGCTCCCCTATGAACATCGGCATATTCACGGAATCCTATAGGCCGTATTTGAGCGGGGTCACGGTATCCGTGGATACGTTCGCAAAAAGCTGTGCCGAACTCGGCAACAGGGTCCATATCTTTGCACCCCGGTATCCCGGGTATACCGATCAGAATAAGAACCCTTTTGTCTTTCGTTTTGCTTCGTTGGGCGTCTCGATGTACAAAGGCTTCCGGGTCGCGGTCCCCTTCTCGTTCCGCTACCGTCATTACATCGGTACGATCGACCTGGATGTCATCCATTCCCATTCCCCGTATCAGTTAGGGTGGAAGGCTTTTTTCACCGCACGCAGTCTTAATATCCCTTTCGTATATACGTTCCACACGTTGTTCACGGAATATCTGCATTTCATCCCGCTCATTCCCCGCTCGATCACGGCGCCTGTCGTTCGTTTTCTGGTCAGGGCTTTTTGTAATACGCTGTGCGATCATGTCATTGTTCCCACGGAGAAGACCAAGGTCGTGCTGCAGCGTGAGTATGGGGTCACCGCGCCTATTGATGCGATACCGACCGGGGTCATTGACGCTGATGTGCAACGCGCATCATCTGCAGGCATCAGAGAAAAGTTCGGGATATCTCCGAACACGTTCCTGCTCCTGTATGTCGGCCGTTTCTCAAAAGAAAAGAACATCTATTTCCTGTTGCACATGTTCAAGAGAGTGCTCGCGTGCGGGGGAGGACAGGACATCAAACTGATGCTCATAGCCCGCGGCCCGCTCGAACAGGAGATCAAAGCGTTCGTGCAGCGTGAAGGCTTGAGCGCGAATATCGTTCTTACCGGAGAGGTCAAGCGCGAGGACATCTATAATTATTATAAGGCGGCGGACCTGTTCGTCTGTGCATCAAAGACCGAGACACAAGGCCTTGTTCTTTCCGAAGCAAAGGCCTGTGCGGTCCCTGCTGTTGCGATCGATGCGGCGGGTGTCAGCGAAATGGTCAACAACGGACGGGACGGGTTCCTGGTCCCGGAGAACGAGGAAGTGTTCGCACAACATGTGATACAATTGGTACGCGATCGTGAAAAACTGAAGCTGTTCGCCGCGGCGTCGCGGGCAGATGCTGAAGAACGGTTCTTGGACAGCGCTGTCGCACGCAAACTGATGAGCATCTATGCCGCGGTCATAGAGAAGCAGGAGCATGCTCACGGCTGACGGATTTTCTGAACAAGGGGCCCTTATGAAACGTTTCTTGTATGCCATTCTCGTTACCATGATCGTTTCCGCAGGTGTGTATGCGTCACCGACGATCAACGGGCCGACGGGGCTTGTCATGATGCCTACGGCGGAAGGGCTGAAATACAAGGAATTCAATACCGGATTGAACTATCTTCCTCCGTTCCATAAGGGAGAAGAGGATGATGACGGCGATATCATCGGCGAAGATAAAGAAGGTGTCTTCAGTTATTATGCGAACCTCGGGACGTTCGAGGGGTTCGAGATCGGGTTCACCGGCAAGGGCGGCCGTGAAGGGGTCTTCATTAATATGAAGTACTACCTGGTGAGCGATACGAGCGAAAATCCTCTGACCATGGCGATAGGGTTACAGAACCTTTCTTCATACTATGATACCGGGCTGTATATGGTCGCGAGCAAGCAGATGAACATGAGCTTGGGGCTGCATTTCGGCTTCTTGGGCAGGTTCTATTCCGGCACGTCCGATACGAACATGATGTTCGGGACAAAATATTTCCTCAATGAACAGTGGGCATTGCTCCTTGATACGGTCGGTGAGCATAACGTGTACAGCTGGAACATCGGCATGCAGGTCCAGCTTGCGGAGAACGTTGCGCTGAATCTTTCGGGCATCAATCTATTGAACCCGGTGGATCGCAATAATTCCATTTTCGTCATCGGGCTCGCATATACCGGGTTCATGTGATACGCGACGACAGCGGCCGTGTTTGTTGACAGCGGGTGTATGTTTTTGAATAAGGACCTCTATCCAGATAATGTTCGGGATCAAGGGAGTACTTGGCTATGATCATGGCAACGGATATCCGTGTAGGGACTATCATCAAGTTCGAAGGAGCGCTCTACCGCTGTACGTACATCATGCATCGGACCCCGGGGAATAAACGCGGGTTCGTGCAGACCAAACTGAAAAGTCTTGCGAACGGGAAGGTCATTGATTATCGGTTCGGGAGCGATGATAAAGTGGAGAGCCCGTCCTTGGACCATAAGGAAATGGAGTATCTCTATGCGGAGTCGGACATGTCCCTTTTTCATTTTATGGACACGAAGAACTTCGATCAGTTCGTGCTCGGGCGTGCGGTGCTCGAGGAGTTCATACCGTATCTGCAGGAGAACATGAAGATCGTCATGTCGTTCTATGACGGCGATCCTGTGGCGATACACCTGCCAAAATCCCTCAAGTTCAAGGTCGTATCCACGCCTCCGGACCTGAAGGGCGCAACGGCCACCAATGCGTACAAGCCTGCGACGCTCGAGAACGGTGTGGAACTGACGGTACCTCCGTTCATTAAGGAAGGCGATATCATCGTGGTCGATCCTGAGGCGGGGGAATATCTGGAGCGCGCATAAAGCCTATGGACATCCTTGTACATAGAGTGAAGCGGTTCATTAAGTGGTCGATCATATCGTTCGTTATTCTGGTCATCTCTTTTTTCATCCTGATAGCAGCGTTCTTTCCCGTACAGCGAGTGGTGAACTATGTCATTGAATCCGCGAGCAGTGCTATCGATCGCCCTATATCGGTCGGGTCGGTCGCGTTCAATGTTTTTAAAGGTATTGACCTGCAAAAGGTACAGGTAGCAAACGAGAAAGGTTTCAGCAAAAGACCGTTGTTCAAGGCAAAGGAACTTTGGCTTTCGTACGACCTGCGGGCACTTCTGTTCGAACGCAGAGTGGTCATTACGACCATCGAAGCTGATGGCCTCGAGTTCCTGTATGAAAAGAACATGCATGGGGATAATCTCTCTTCGATCATCCGCCGTTTAAAGGGCTCCCCTTCCGGGAATGTCACCGTGTCCGCCGAAAAGAAGAAAAAGAAACGTTCGATATCCGTACGTATCTATACCGTGAAAGTGAGGAACGGCTCGATGGAGCAGCTCGACACCACCCCGGGATATAAACGTTCCGTTAAGCTCTCCTCGATAGACCTGACGATATATGATCTCTCGACGGACCTGCGCAATCTCCCTGTTTCTGCGCGGGGTTCGTTCCGCTTTTCTGCGGGTGGAACAACGAGCCGGTTCGGGTTCACGCTCAAAGAGCAGGGGTTGAAGCGTTTTGTCATGCATTGTGCGGTCGATGCGGTACAGCTCGATAAACTGCTCACGGCGTTCACTGAGCGGTCCCGGGGAAAGAGGTCGCGCGCCGCCGTCTTGAAGAAAAAACAAAAGGTCGAGTACAGCGACCTGAGCAGTTTTCTGAAAGGATACACTGTCGATTGCAGCGGTACGATCAGTCGTTTTGCCTGGCGTAAAGCTGTCATCGAGGAGTTGCAATTCAGCATGAAGCTCAAGGACCTGCAGGTCCGTTTTGATACAAAAGCCTCTGTGTACGGCGGCAGTGCGGTGTGTTCGGCGAATGTGCAGCTTGCCCGGAACGACCTACCATATCGGCTGGGTATACGGGTGCACGGGGTCTCCGGAGGACAGTTTTTACGGGATGCGACCATGTTCGGTGACTGTGCTGATGGCACCTTGCACGCAGCAGCGGCATTGAACGGTACGCTGACCAGTGTTCAAAAGCTCAGCGGCACTGTTGATGCGACGTTCCGTAACGGGACCGTACGCAATGCGGCCGTGCTTTTGCCCGGCTTCCCGTCATATGTCTGTGAACAGCTCAATGGGAAAATATTCGACCTGTTCTATGTGAGCCTGATCGTCCGCAAAGGGACCCCTGTGGTCGGGGCCTTGAAGATCAAAGGCGATGGTATCGATATCGATCAGTCCGTGGGCCTGGATATGAACACATTGAAGAAGCAGGTACAGAAGGATGTCCTCAAAGAAAAGAAACGCCTGCAGCGTGAATTCAATGCGGAGCTTGCGAAAAAGAAAAAAGAAGTAGATACGAGCATTGAAAAAGAAAGACAGAAAGCCCAGCGAGCGCTGGACGCCAAAAAAGAGAGAATGTTGAACGACCTCAAGGACCGTCTTCAGGTCCCGGAAGAGGATTGAGCGCACATCGCTCATGTTCCTCAAAAAAGAAATGCAGCGATCTCAGGACCTTTTTATTCTCTTTGGCCGGCATGCCCTGACGGTGTATGAGCCCGCTGTCGAATGACCGCTCCCAGTCCTTGGTCACCGGGGGAGGGGTGAACGGCGGGATGAACAATTCCTGGTTCTTTTGTTCCTTCTTGTCCATGACACGAACTCCTGGCCGGTATGGCGGCCGTTCATCCTGATAATCGGTGTCCGTGCGGCAGAAAATGTATCGATTGTTCGTGGTATGTCATGGGACGATAACAAAAGCCCACCCCTTAAGGGGTGGGCTTTTGTCGTTACCGGAACACGGGGTGGGTGGTCAGAATTCCACCGAAGGTGCTCCGGCTTTGGCCTTTGCGGTCGCTTCGAGATAGGGGATCTCCGTGAATCCGAAACGTTTAGCGATCAGGTTGGACGGGAACCACTTGACCTTGGTGTTATACGAACGGACCAGGTCATTGTATCTCATCCGGGCGACGGACATACGGTTCTCGGCCCCGGCGAGCTCATCCATGAGCCTCGTGAATTGCGTGTCCGCTTTAAGCGTTGGATAGTTCTCTACGACCACGAGCAGGCGAGAGAGCGCGCCTTCCAGGGCGTTGGAGGCAGCGACCTTGTCGTTCACGGTGTTCGCTCCAGCGAGCTTTGAACGAGCATCGGCGATGTCCTTGAACACTCCTTTTTCATGGGCGGCATATCCTTTCACGGTCTTGACCAGGTTCGGGATGAGGTCGAAGCGGCGCTGCATCTGGTTCTCCACTTCTGCCCAGGCACCGTTGATCTGTTCTTTCTGCATGACGAGGCTGTTGCGCGTGCCGACCACCCAACCGAACGTGGCGAGCAGGAGCACCAGTATCGTCACGATGATAGCCACCGGCCAGAACCATTTTTGTTTGGTCATAGATATCCTCCTTTGAACTTCCGGATAATCATAATATGGAAGCAGAACGATGGCCAGTCATGGTCGGGTTCGAACGGTACCGTGACGCTGAACGTCAGGACCCGCTCACCGAGACCCCTTTGATGTGAACGGTCGGACAGCCGATATTTCCGTTGTATGGAAGGAAGCGCAGATCGCTGCCCACGGTCTCGATGGAACCGAGCAGGTCCATCAGGTTCCCGGCGATGGCTCCGCCGCGCACAGGAGCGGCAAGTACACCGTTCTTGATGAGCAGTCCGGCGATACCGATGGAAAAATCCCCGGAGACCGGGTCCGCGGTGTGCATGCCCATGACCTTGGTGATGTAGACCCCGTCGCCGACCTTTTTCAGGATGGTCGACTGGTCGGTGGTGCCTGGCGCCAGGTACAGGTTGGAGGGCGAGATGTCCGGTAGCCCGAAGGCGCTTCCCCGGTGCGCGTTGCCGGTGGATGCGCACGCGTCCTTGTTCGCGGTGTATTGTGAGTACAGATACTGCAGGAGCGTCCCCTGTTCAACGAGGACCGTACGCCGACAGGTCGTCCCTTCTCCGTCGCACGGAGCTGTCCCGATATGTTCGGGCAGCAGGCCGTCATCGATGAGCGTTACGTGCGTCGAGGCGATATGTTTCTGCAGTTTACCCGCGAGCAGCGACCGGCCTTTCTGGACGCTGCCGGACAGGAACATATCGGCGAGCACGGCCAGGAAACTGATACCGACGTCCGGTGAAAAGACGATATCGGTCTTCATCGTCCTGGGGGTCACGGCCCCGAGCATCTGGCAGGCGTTCCTGCCGGCCTCGGCGCCGATGGTCTTGGGTGAGATATCCTTGATGCCGACAGCGAAATGCATGCCGCTTCCGGATTCCATCGAACCGTTCTTTTCGGCGATGACATCCGCCATCCCTCCGCAGCTGGTCGAGCGGTATCCGGTCAGGAGCCCGTGAGAATTGGCGATCACGATCTCGGACATCGAATCGCTGTAGGAGGCATGTTCGGTACGTTTCACCAGCGGGTCAAAAGCGCGGGCCTCTTTTTCTATCTGCATCGCGAGCGATATCTTGTCGTTCAGGGTCAGGCCGGCGAGCGCGGGGTCGAAGATCTGCAATGCTTCGCTCTCCGGGTAGGTCATCCCCTGCGGCAGGCTCCAGAACGGGTCCGGGGCGTTATGCGCATGGTTGGTCAGGGCCTGTTCGATGCATTCATGCAGCCCGTCGTCGGAGAGGTCCGCGGTGTACGCGAAGCCCATGCGCTGTTGGCCGATGAGGCGTATCGAAAGCCCCAGTTCATGGGCGTTCTTGAGCTCTTCGATCTTCTGGTCGAGCACGCTCACGGAGGTATGCGCGTCACGGGAGACGTACACTTCCGCAGCGAGCGAGGTCCTGCGCGAGATGCGTTCCAGCGTCTTCCTGGCGATATCGTGCATCATACGATACCTCCGACGGTTATCTCGGGTATACGCAGGGTCGGCTGTCCGTCGGTAACGGGCGCACTATCGCCTTTGCCGCAGACGCCGGGGATGAAATGCAGGTCGGTGCCGACCATGTCCACCGCCGCGAGCACCTGGGGGCCGTTCCCGACGAGCGTTGCACCGCGAACAGCGTGGGACATCTTTCCGTTACGGATGAGGAACCCTTCGGTCACTTCAAAGACGAAATCGCCGCTGGTGATATCAACCTGGCCGCCGCCCATCTTGCGGACGAGCAGACCGTTCTTTACGGACGTGATGATCTCCTGCGGGTCGCTCTTTCCCGGAGCGATGAAGGTATTGGTCATGCGCGGGACCGGGCGATTGCGGTAGGATTCGCGTCGGCCGTTCCCGGTGAGCGGCATGCCGAGCAGCTGGGCGTTCACGCGGTCCTGTATGAACCTTTTGATGAAGCCGTTCTCGGCGAGCACGGTGCGTTGCCGGGGCGTGCCTTCGTCGTCGACGAGCGCCGTGCCGAAATGCCCCGGGAGCGTACCGTCATCGATGACGGTGACGAGCGGCGAGAGCGCCTGGACCCCGAGCTTATCCCGGAACACGGAGGTCTTCTTTTGGATGAAGTCGGCCTCGAACGCATGGCCGCAGGCCTCATGGATCAGGGTGCCGCCCGCTTCTCCGGCGAGGACGACCTGCATTTTGCCCGCGGGGGCGGGCTTTGCTTCGAGCATGAGCAGTGCGCGTTCGGCGGCCTCGGTCGCGATCTCCTCGGGGGAATGAGTGTCGAAGAACTCGAACCCGCAGAGCCCGGCCGGGCCCTCAAAGCCTGTCTGCAGCACCGTGCCGTCCTGCGCGGTGACCTGCGCGACAAGCCGGGTGCGTACACGGGTGTCCTTCACATACAGTCCGTCGGAATTGGCGATGAGCACGTGCTGCTCGGTATCCCGATATCCGATAGTGACCTGGCGCAGTCGCTTGTCCATCGCCCGGGCCGCGGCGTTCGCGGCGAGCACTTTTTCGGTCTTGGCGGTCAGCGGTACGGTATGCGGGAGCTGGAGATAGACCGGAGCGTTGCCGAAGGTGTTCGGGAGCACGAGCGCTTTGCCGGGTGTCAGCTCTATTGACCGTTCTTTGCTCGCCTGGGCCAGCTCGCGGGCGATCCTGGTCAACGTCTCAAGAGAAAGGTCCGAAGAGGAGGCGTAGTAGGTATAGGGCAGTTTTACGATGCGTAGCCCTATGCCCCGGTCGTGGCCGGAAGAGATCTTCTCGAGCTTGTTATCTTCGGCGAAGAGCGAGGTGTTGCGCGTATCTTCCAGGAAGATCTCCGCCCAGCCGCCGCTCTCATGCTGCATGAGGTGGAGGAGCTGTTCGATACGGTCCCGTCCGAGGATACGATCAGGCATCGGTGCGCACCTGACGTTTGACGGTGCGATAGAAAACGACCGACACAATGACGGTGAGCGCTCCGCTCATCCCTTGCACTAGAGGAGGCACGATCTTTTTAATGAGCATCGGGGTGCCGGACATGCTCGCAGGTATGCTCAGAACGACCGCGCCGACGCTGAAGAGCGTGATGACCAAAAAATACCTGAGGAGGTCCTGAAAGCGGTCGCGAAAAATCCCGGATACGATACGGATGTGACCGAACACGCTGGTCATTTCGAGCATGATGATCACCGGGAACAACTGGAAGAAGGTCATCAGGACGAAGATCATCGGTATCCAGATCACCGTACCGATCGGCTTGGGCAGCAGGTTCACCAGAAAGGCAAAGGCTCCTGCCACGCAAACGCTCATGAGCATGAGCGTTGAGAGAAGGATAAAACGTTTTACTGAAATGATGAACGCTTTGGCTATGTTCGGGATGTTCCCGTCGAGCGCTTCTGCGGCAAGGACCGTGGTCATCGCTTGCCCCAGGAGATTGAGCGCCGCCGCCGTGATAAGGGCTGCGATCGTCCTCCCGGACGGGACCATGGTGCTGTCCGGGGTGAGTATTCCCTGGAGGAGGTTCCCGCTGAGGACCATCAAGAACGCTACGATCAATGAGGGGAACAGTACGACGCTATCGGTACGGATGACTTCGAAGGTACGCTGCAGTAACTGAAGTATGGAAGATCCCCGGAAGGTCGATGTCATCCGTAAAATGTAGTGGATAATATTTGAAAAAGCAAGTTAAAAGGTCGTTTGTCCAGCGGTCCGTTCAAAAAGATGTATGCCGGAGTCTTTTTCAAGAGGGCGGTCGAACGGTCTGAGCCCGTTGGTCTTGAGCAGTCGACGGCCGTAGTCGTTGAATGATACCCCTATGGCATTGCTTTCCAGCGGCGCCAGTATACGCCAAAGCGCCATTTTCTCAGGGTGATGCAGGAGCTCTGTGCGGAGCTCAGTGAACAGGTCCATGAACGAGTTTTTTTCGATATAGTAGCTTTTCAGGAACGGAGAAGGTCCTCCTCGGTCCAGTAATGTTCCGTACATGTCGGCATCGTAGATGCCGGGAGCGTTGAACAGGTACACGTCCGCGGAACGGTCCAGGAAGTCGCCGTGTTCCTGTTCGATATGGACCTTCTCCTTATCGCCGGAGCAGATCTGTCCTTGTTCTGCGGCATAGTGGATGGTGGCCCGTGCCAGTGCGGTGTAGAGACCGGAAATGTCCGTTCCCAGATAGGAGCGAGCGCCTCCGAAGAGGCATATGAATGCGTTGATCCCGGACCCGACACCTTTTTCGTGAACAGAGCGTCCTCGTACGATATGGTCCTGATAACGGAGCAATTCGCGGCGGTAATCGATACTGTACGGGTTCTGGGGGGCGCAGAATTCACTGTTCTTTACGGCCAGTACCTTGAGCGTGGGAATAGAGTCGGACCATGTTTTCTTCGGGACCGGGGCAGTATCTATGAATTCGAGAATGGACATGGTGCCTGAGAGCGTGCTCTCCGGGAATAGGTCATTTCCCAGCTTTGAAAGGAGCGTCTTGAGCTCGGACCTGTTCCAGACCGTGAACGGATATTGTTCCATGAACACATTCCCACAGTTCAGGAAGAAGCTCCGTTCAGTATGGACCTCGTTCGCCAGGACACCCAGAAGCTCTCCTGCGTACAGCATCATGTATGCTTTTTGTTCTATCGCGATCCTCCCGCACTTTTTTAGCAGGTCCTTATGTTGAGATATGTTCAAGAACAACTCTCCGAATATCGCTCTTCCTGCGTTGTTCAGCAGGAACGGGCTAAGGGTTATCTTTGTGTCATGCGATGTCCATGCTCCTTCCAAGATGCCCAGGTCCGCGAACAGGGAGGTGGCGGTATGTGGCAGATATGTAAAAGATCCGGGGTGTTCTCTTAGCGCATTCGACGATGCGCAACTTATTAATTTGGTCAATAATGGTGCGTGCATATACTTAGGTATCGTCAGCACTGTCCGTTGATTGCACAGGTCTTTTGGCGCGAAGAGGACCGCTTACTCCGCTGCGGCGAATTCCTCGAGCAGTTTTTTTTGTTTTTTGGAAAGTGTCTTAGGGACATCGATCGTGACGATGACGTAGTGGTCGCCCTGCCCCTGGGCCTGCAGATGTTTCATGCCCTTGCCGGTTATACGGAACTTGGTGCCGGGCTGGGTGCCCGAGGGGATCTTTAGTTCCATCGTGCCGTGCAGTGTCTTAACATTGACCGTACCGCCGACCGCAGCTGTTACGAACGGGAGCGCTTCTTCCGCATAGATGTCGTCGTCATGCCGTTCAAAATGGGTATGTTCTTTTACCCTGATATATATATACAGGTCCCCCGCCCGGGCGCCTTTGACCCCGGCATTGCCTTCACCGGAGACGCGCAGCTTCATGCCGTCCTCGATGCCTGCAGGTATATCCACTTTGACCTTGCTCGTCTTTTTGGTGCGCCCCATGCCACGGCATTCGGTGCACGTCTCGGTTATGATCTTGCCTTCGCCGCCGCATTCGGGGCAGGGGCCTACCTGAGTGAACGAGCCGAGTATCGTATGCTGTACGTGGCGGACCTGTCCGGACCCGCCGCATTGTTTGCAGGTCGTTTCTTTGGAACCCGGTCTTGCGCCGCTGCCTTTGCAGACGGGGCAGGAAACAAGATGAGGTATCTCCACTTCGATCTCTTTACCCCGGGACGCTTCTTCAAGCGTGATGGTCACGTCATAGCGCAGGTCGTCCCCTTTGCGTGTTTCGCCGCGTTCCCTGCCGCCCTGGCGCCCTGCGCCTCCGAAGAACGATTCAAAAATATCCCCGAACCCTTCCCCGCCGCCGAACCCGCCAAAATCAAATCCTTCGAACCCTCCTCCGAACGGACCGCCCGGTCCTCCGGGACCGCCCATGCCTTGGGTCGTGCCGAAACGGTCGTAATGCGCACGTTTTTTTTCGTCGCTGAGGGTCGAGTACGCTTCATTGATCTCCTTGAACTTCTTTTCGGCATCAGGAGATTTATTGACGTCAGGATGATGCTCGCGGGCGAGCTTTCGGTACGCTTTCTTTATCTCGTCGGATGAGGCCCCTTTAGGCACTCCGAGAATATCGTAGAGGTCTTTTTGTGACATGAAATACCTTTTAGCTGTCAGTCGTCAGCGTTCAGCGTTCAGCCTAGAAGGCTGCGCACTGAACGCCTGAACGCTGAGGGCTATTGTTTCTCCTTCTCTTCGTCCTTCACTTCCTTGAAGTCCGCATCGACGACCTTTTCCTTTCCAGGATTTCCGGGATTATCAGGATTTTCAGGATTAGCAGCGCCTTGGGCGGCTTCGTTCTGTTTATAGATCTGTGCGCTCATCTCGTAGAGGTCCTTTTGCAGGGCGTCTTTGGCCGCCTTGATCTTCTCTGTGTCAGTACCCTTGAGCGCCTCTTTAAGGCTGGCGATCTTCTCTTCCACGGCTTTTTTGGTCTTGTCGTCGACCTTGGCCCCTGCATCTTTCAGGGTCTTTTCCGCGGAATAGGCCATCGCGTCCGCTTCGTTGCGGGCATCCACTTCTTCGCGCTTCTTCTTGTCCTCCGATTCATGCGTGGCCGCTTCCTTCTTCATTTTCTCAATGTCATCCTTGCTCAGGCCCGAGGACGCCGTGATAGTGATCTTTTGTGATTTGCCGGTGCCTTTATCCTTTGCGGAAACGTTCACGATGCCGTTGGTGTCGATATCGAACGTCACTTCTATCTGCGGGACACCTCTGGGGGCCGAAGGTATCTCGTTCAGGTGGAAGCGCCCCAATGTCCGATTGTCGGCAGCCATCGGGCGTTCACCCTGCAATACATGGATCTCGACCGAGGTCTGCCCGTCCGCAGCAGTGGAGAAGACTTCCGATTTTGACGTCGGTATCGTGGTGTTCCTCTGGATCAAGGTCGTCATGACGCCGCCGAGGGTCTCAAGACCGAGAGAAAGCGGGGTCACATCCAGCAGCACCAGGTCTTTTACTTCTCCGCCCAATACGCCGCCTTGGATCGCCGCACCGATGGCCACGACCTCATCGGGGTTAACGCCCGCATGAGGTTCTTTACCGAACAGTTTTTTGGCGATCTCGATGAGCGCGGGCATTCGGGTCATACCGCCGACGAGTACGACCTCGTTGATGTCTGCGGTCGTTAGTTTTGCGTCGGCAAGACATTTCTTGCACGGCTCGATGCAGCGCTCAAGCGTCGGCATGATGAGCTGTTCCATTTTTGAACGGCTCAGGTTGACCGTTAAATGCTTGGGTCCGGTGTTCGTTGCCGTGATGAACGGGAGGTTGATATCGGTCGAGGTGACGGTGGAGAGCTCGATCTTGGCTTTTTCCGCGGCTTCTTTCAAACGCTGCAGCGCCATACGGTCCTTGCTCAGGTCCACGCCTTCCTGTTTTTTGAACTCGTCCACGAGCCAGTCGATGAGCACCTGGTCGATGTTGTCTCCGCCGAGATGCGTATCGCCGTTGGTGGCCTTCACTTCGAACACGCCGTCCCCGATCTCAAGGACGGAGATATCGAACGTGCCGCCGCCGAAATCGAATACGGCTATCTTCTCGTTCGCTTTTTTGTCGAGACCGTAGGCGAGAGATGCGGCCGTGGGTTCATTGATGATACGCAATACGTCGAGCCCTGCGATCTGTCCCGCATCCTTGGTGGCCTGTCTCTGCGCGTCGTTGAAATAGGCGGGGACCGTGATGACGGCCTTCTTTACTTCTGTGCCGAGATACCGCTCTGCGTCGGTCTTGAGCTTTTGTAATATCATCGCGGATACTTCCTGCGGCGTGTACATTTTGTCGTCCACGGCGACGGCGGCGTCCCCGTTCTTGTTGTCCACGACCTTGTAGGGTACGATCTTTTCTTCCATCGCGACCTCGGCGTGTTTACGGCCCATGAAACGTTTGATCGAGAATACCGTATGCTCCGGGTTCGTGACCGCCTGACGTTTGGCGACCTGGCCGACCAGGCGCTGTCCGTCCTTGGTGAACGCAACGATCGACGGCGTGGTCCGTCCGCCTTCCGCGTTCGGGATGATGGTGGGGTGTCCGCCCTCCATGACCGCTACGCACGAGTTCGTGGTCCCCAGGTCGATACCGATTATTTTTTCTTTGCTCATAACTATCTCCTCCTTATGATTATTTCTTCGAAACAATGACCATCGCATGCCGAAGCACTTTGTCCTCCAGGATATATCCCGGCTGGACGACTTCGAGCACGATGTTATCCTCTCCTTCTGCGGACTCTTTCTGCATGATCGCTTCCTGTTGCAGCGGGTCGAAGACCTGCCCCAGACAGTCGATCTTCTTTACGCCAAGCTTGGAAAGCAGGTCTTCCAGCTGTTTATGGATAAGCGCTACGCCTTTCAGTATCTCGTCCACATCTTCATGGTGTTTCTCGAAGGACTGCTGGGCCCTCTCGAAATTATCGACAACGGGCAGGAGCTCCATGATCACCTTTGACCCCGCGTACTTTGAAAGCTCTTCTTTTTCCGCCTGTATGCGCTTGCGGTAATTATCGAATTCCGCGCGCAGACGTATGTAACTGTCCTGTTCTTTCTTTAGGTCCGCTTCCAGTGCCGTGATCTTTGCGGCGGTATCGTCCTGAAGAACGGTCCCTTGCGCGGTGTCCTCCTGCGGGTGAGCGGTGTTTTCTTGCATTGTCTTGTCCTTTTTTTTGTCGGTGTTCATGAGCGTTCCCTTTTATAAAAGTGATAGTAGTTCATCCAGGCTGAGTGCGATCTGTTGTACGGTGGAAGCGACTTGCGCGTAGCGCATGCGCTTGGGGCCCACGACACCGACGGTCCCGACCGGTCTGCCGTCATAATGGAAGCTCTTGGCGACCACGCTGTAATTGGCCAGGTCGTCGCATTGGTTCTCGTCGCCGATGCGGATGATGACCTCGTTGGAATCCTGTACGTCCTTGTCGAGTAGATCGCAGACCCGGCCGCGGTCCTCGAAAACGGTCAGAAGCGAACGCAGGGGTTTGGGGTTCTCTTCAAATTCCGGTTCGCCGAAAAGATTGGACAGTCCTGAGAAGTGCAACCGCTCCTGCGGAATGGTCTTGCTGCGGGTCGGGGTCTTTCCGGTCAGGTTCCCCACTCGCTCGGTGATGACCCCCATGTAGTTGGAAAGCGTGGTCAACGTGTTCAAGGTGTTCTCCATGATGTAATCCACATCATGCGCGAACTTTTTCAGGGATTCTTTCATGAGCATGTTCTCTTGTCGGGCATGCTCTTCCTGCTGCATCAAATGGTCCACGAAAAAGCGGTAGCCTTTGTCCGTGGGTATACGTCCTGCGGAGGTATGCGGATGGGTCAGATATCCTGCTTCTTCAAGATAGGCCATCTCATTGCGGATAGTGGCCGGGCTGACGTTCAGGTCATAGCGGGAATCGATCACTGAGGAACCGACAGGGTCGGCATGTTCAATGTATTCCCGTATCACCGCGTATAAAATCGATTGCTTTCTCTCGTCAATATCCATATTGGCACTCTAACATTATGAGTGCTAAATTGTCAAACATGGCCAGGATTGCCAAGATTTACAGGATTAGCAGGATTACCACGATTATCCGGATTTGGAAGATCATCATATCGGGAAATGGATTTTTCAGATGACCCTTAATATAGTATCCTTACAGGACGTAATACAGAAAGAAAGGGAGATGGGTATGTTCAAGATAGCGGTCTTGCCGGGGGACGGTATCGGTCCTGAGGTCATGAAAGAAGCATTAAAAGTTCTCGAAGTCGCAGGTCGGAAGTTGAAAGTCGAATTCAACTTTACGCATGCGGACGTTGGAGGCGCGGCGATCGACAATCATGGTAAAGCTTTGCCGGAAAGTACCGTTGAGCTCTGTAAGAACTCCGATGCGATTCTTTTCGGTTCGGTCGGCGGGCCTAAGTGGGAAAAACTGCCCCCGGCCGAACAGCCGGAACGCGCTGCGCTGCTCCCGTTGCGCAAGATATTCGGTCTCTATGCGAATCTGCGTCCGGCCATCATCTTTAGTCCGCTCGTGGATGCATCCCCTTTGAAAAGAGAGATCATCGGCGACGGGATGAACATCCTGGTCATCAGGGAATTGACCGGCGGGCTGTATTTCGGTCAACCTAAGGAAAAAACGGCGGAGCGCGGAGTGGATACGATGATCTATACGCGTCCCGAGATCGAACGTATCGCGGTCGTCGCCTTTGAGGCGGCCCGTAAGCGGCAGAAAAAGCTCACCTCTATCGATAAGGCGAACGTTCTCTCCACGATGGTGCTGTGGCGAGAGGTCGTGACCGAGGTCGGCAAACGGTATCCGGACGTCGAGCTCAAACATATGTACGTGGATAACGGCGCCATGCAGCTGGTGAAGAACCCCAAGCAGTTCGATGTATTGCTGTGCGAGAACACGTTCGGGGATATCCTCTCCGATGAAGCGGCGATGATCACCGGTTCCATGGGCATGCTCCCCTCTGCGTCCCTTGCCGAACCCCGAAGTATTGCAGGGCAAACTTCAGGGCAAGGGACGTTCGGCCTCTATGAACCGGCCGGCGGTTCCGCTCCTGATATTGCGGGTAAAGGCATAGCCAATCCTATCGCGCAGATACTTTCCGCGGCGATGATGTTGCGGTATTCCTTGGGGCAGGAGAAGGCGGCCGTCCTGATCGAGCAGGCGGTGCAAAAGACGCTTGAACAGGGATATCGCACCGGCGATATTCATTCCGAAGGGTGTCAAAAGGTCGGTACTGCAGCAATGGGTGATGCGATAGTCAAGAACATATAGCACGTATGGGTATCGGGGCGAGGATTATAATCTTTACCCCCGGCATGCGATAATGTCCCCATGTCTGAACCTGTTCCGGTAAAAAAGACCGGCACTATCTATTTCTACGATGAGGTCGATTCCACGAACGATGTGGCCAGAGCCCTGGCGCACAGAGATGCTCACGCCGGTCTTGCCGTTGTGGCGGATACACAGCGTCGCGGCCGCGGGCAAAAAGGCCGTGTCTGGCATTCCCCCGCAGGGGAAGGGCTTTATTTTTCACTGATCCTTCGTCCGAAGGTCGTTCCCCGGGACCTGACGATATATGTGCGCAGGATCGCGGAGGTCACCGCAAAGATGTTAAGGACCGTCCATGGTATCGAGGTCGGGATCGAGTGGCCCAATGACCTTATCCTTGAAGGAAAGAAGGTCGGCGGCATACTTCTCGAAGCGGTGACCCAAGGGGAAAAAACAGCTTTTTTAATAGCGGGTATTGGGTTAAACTTGAACCAAACGCTGTTCCCGGACCATTTAAGGGGCAGTGCCATATCATTACGGATGCATGCCGGGAAGGCCTTTGATCGCGAGGCGGTCGCCCGGGATTTGCAGGAGGCATTATCTCGTGAGTTATGTTAGAGGTGTGCGCGGTGCGATAACGGTCGGCGGCAATACTGCCGAGGAGATCCTGAGCGCGACCACGGAGCTCCTGGAAAAGATACAAAAAGAGAACAAGCTCGTGACCGACGATGTTGTGAGCGTTATCTTTACGGTCACGCATGATCTTGATGCGGCCTTTCCGGCAACGGCGGCCCGTTCCATCGGCTGGAACACGGTACCGCTCTTGTGCATGCGGGAGATCCCGGTACCCGGGAGCTTGCCGCGCTGCATCAGGGTGCTGATGCATGTTAATACGGATAAGACACAAAAAGAGATGAGGCCGGTCTATCTGCGTGAAGCCGTAACATTGCGGCCGGACCACGCGGGGGACCAGCAGTAGTCCTTTCCCTCGGTCTCTCTCCATGACGATGGTAGGGTACTGTTGTCTTGAAGAGGGGTATGGGGTGAGGTCGGCATACTAGCTATTGAGGAGGAAGAAGTACTATGTTGATAGTCATGCGTTCGGATGCCACACAGGAACAGATACAAGGTGTGGTCGATAAAATAAAAAGTTTTGGGCTCGGCGCTCATATGTCGCAAGGAGCGGAGCGTGCCGTTATCGGGGCCATCGGCTCAAAGGTCGGTGTGGAGCGGGGCTTGCTTGAGACGCTGCCGGGCGTGAGCGAGATCATCCCGATATCGAAGCCCTATAAAGTGGTGAGCCGTGAGTTTCAGCAGAAGGATTCCGTGGTCACGGTCGGCGGTACGGTCGCGATCGGAGGGACCGCTCCTGTCGCTGTGATCGCAGGGCCGTGCGCCGTTGAGAGCCGTGAGCAGATCATCGAGATAGCGCGCGAAGTGAAGAAGGCAGGCGCGCATATCCTGCGCGGCGGTGCGTATAAACCCCGTACGTCCCCCTACAGTTTCCAGGGCCTTGGCGAAGAAGGCCTGAAATTCCTTGCCGAAGCGCGCAAAGAAACGGGTCTCCCGGTAGTGACCGAGGTCATGGATACCCGTGATGTGGCGCTTGTCGCGAAATATGCGGATATGCTGCAGATCGGTGCCCGCAATATGCAGAACTTCAATCTGTTGAAAGAGGTCGGCAGGACGAAGAAGCCGGTATTGTTGAAGCGTGGTCCCTCAGCTACTTTTGAAGAATGGCTCATGGCTGCGGAATATGTCTGTTCTGAAGGGAACCTTCAGGTAGTGCTCTGCGAGCGCGGTATCCGTACCATGGAGAATTATACGCGCAATACGCTCGATGTGAGCGCCGTCCCGGTCATTAAAAAGCTCAGCCATCTGCCGATCGTCATTGACCCGAGCCATGGTGTCGGTCGTTGGGACCTGGTCACCCAGATGGCGCGGGCGTCAGTTGCTGCCGGAGCTCACGGGCTTGCGGTCGAAGTGCACAACCAGCCGGAAAAAGCGGCGAGTGACGGAGGGCAGTCGCTTAAATACGATAACTTCCAGATCATGATGGACCAAGTGAGAGCTATCGAAAAGGTGATGAAGGAACATGGCATTTCCTAAAAAAGTTGCGATCATAGGTCTTGGTCTTATCGGAGGCTCCCTTGGTCAGGCGCTCCTTAAAAAGATGCCGAAGACCGAGGTCATAGGCATTCCCCGGCGCAAGGTCACGATCGAGCTCGCAAAAAAGAAAAAGGCGATCACACGCGGTACGTTGGACCTCGCGGCCGTGAAGGACGCCGACCTGATCATCATCGCGACGCCGATAGATCGTATCGTCCCGACGTTCAAACATATCATTCCGTACCTGAAAAAAGGGGCTTTAGTGACCGATGTGGCCAGTACCAAGCGGGAGATAGTTTCCGCGATAGAGTCCATGTGCCCGCCTGCGGTGGATTTTGTCGGAGGGCATCCGATGGCCGGGAAAGAACATGCGGGGATCGAGCATGCGGATGCCTCCATCCTTAAAGGGGCGACCTTTGTTGTGACCGAGACCCGTTCTACTGCCAAGGCCGCGATCAAAAAACTCTCGGTCTTTGCCGCAAAGCTTGGCATGAAACCGTTGTGCCTCAAACCTGCCGTGCATGATCTCGTTGTTGCAGCGGTGAGCCATTTGCCGTTTATCGTTGCGACCTCTCTTGCCGGGACCGCACGTTCCATGACGGAACATAGAGAGCTTATCGCCCGTATCGCTGCGGGCGGGTTCCGGGACACGACACGCGTGGCCAGTTCCTCCCCTCAGTGGGGCAGGGATGTGGTCGGGACCAATCGGGAACAATTGATCGAAGTGCTCGATCTTTTTGAGGAACAGCTGCAGGAGATACGTGCACTGATAGACCGGAGGGACCTGGCCCCGCTGGAAAGACTGTTCGCGCGGACCAAGGACTATCGCGACGAACTCTACCCCGTTAAAAAATGAGCGACTATCTGATACGTCCACCGGTCAGTATGGATGATGCCTCAGGCCCGCGGTCTATCCATATTGAAGGTGTTATAACGTACGGGGTCCCCACGGAATATACCGTGACGGTGGACGGCGGGCCGTACACTGAACAGACCGACCCTGCGGTCGATGCCCGGGTACAAGCGCTCTTGCGGACCTGTAAGTTCTATGAGCTTGCGAACCTGCTCATGGGGCGCGGCGAATTGACCGAGCCGGGGCTTCTGGAAATGTATACGACGGCGTTCCCCAAGGATACGAATGCTTCCGCCGCAGCGCAGCGGATATACCGGTTCTGTCTGTACGGCCGCATCGTCGAACTTCTGAACAAGGATGATATCGTAGGTGCCGGCCGGCTGCTGCTCGGTGTTGAAGACCGGTCCGTGAGAGGCACGTTCTTTCGGGATATCGCGGCGCAGAGCGTTCGTTCTGCGGCGCTCCTGCTCGAACGGCTGGACCTGTTGGTCCCTCAAGAGGCCTATGTTCCAACGGTCCTTTTGTTTGTCCGGGACGTGTGCCTTGCGTCTGAAAAACCGATATCGTTCGTTGAACTTCTTTCGGTGTTCAGCGATACCGCAAAAGCGGTGCTCGTGTTCGTTCGAGGGCTGCAGGATGCAGAGCTCGGAGCGTACATACTGAAAGAACTGAACAATGATGAGCTTTTAAAGTATATATGTCTGGGGAGTGATCCGGACCGGGAGATCATTTTTTCACTGCTTTCGCGGGAGAAGCTTCTGTCGCTCCTTGAACTTTTGGCCGAGCAGAAAGGCGATAGTGATAAGAAACTGCGCGTCCTTTCCGGGTATGTCGTGCTCCATCAGGAATATTTCACACAGCTCCCCGCACGAGCGGCCGGGGCCGTACTGGACACGGTCACGACGACGACCGCAAAAGAGCTGCTGAAAGATATCCCATCGGACAGATATGTTCAGCTCGTTTCGGAGATGTGGAACTCTGATAAGGCGCTGCTGCTCATCGGTGAGCCTGCGGTCGCGGCCGATGTTCCGGTGGAGGTGCTGGTGCGTATCTGGGGTCGTGCGGACCGTGAGCTGCTCAAAGAGGTCTGTCATGCCTGGGACCCGCTGCTTATCGGGAAAATATTGGTCGGGCTGGACCGTAAAAGGCTCGATGAACTTCAAGACAAAAAGATCATCTCAAAAGAGTTCGTTCAGCAGGCGTTCAAGGCGTTATCCTGAGCAGTGTCCGGTGACGAGTGGCAAGGGGCAAGGGACAGGTAAAGGGCGTACAACGGATATTGCGTGGCACATGCCACTTATCACGTGTCACGCTATGATTATCTGATCAATCCGATCCTATTGAGCGGCCAGATCAGGAACTCGGCCTTTCCGACGATGTTATCCTCGGGAACAAAACCCCATACGCGGCCGTCGGAGCTCTGGGCCCGGTTATCACCCATCATGAAATAACATTTTTCCGGGACACGCACGGGGCCGAAATTGGCCTGGTCCTGGTTCATGAGATGTGTTTCCTCGAGCTTTTTACCGTTGATATATATCACACCTTTACGGACCATAACGACCTCTCCCGGCAGGCCGATAAGACGCTTGATATAATCGCTGCCCGGCTTTGAAGGCGGGAAGAAGTAAGTGGTGGTGATCGTCCCTCTTTTTTTGTCGTGGTACGTATGTGTGTTGCCTCCGACGATATCGAGAGGTGCCTTAAAAACGAGCACTTCCAGGCGTTTCGGCCTGCGGGAGAATCGGACCAGGTATTTCGGCCGGCAGAGGGCGGAATTGTTCCTGTAGAGCAGGTTAGGGATAAAAAAGAGCATCTTTTGAGAGAAGGTCGATTCCTGCAGCGGGTTAGGCACACCGAATATCATTTTATTGACAATGAGACGGTCCTTTATCAGGAGCGTCGGGATCATTGAGCCGGACGGGATGAAAAAGACCGAAAAGAAGAACGCTCTGATGAAGAGCGCCATGACCAACGCTACGACAAGGGTCTCTATCGTCTCATGGAGCGGTGTTTTTTTCTTTATGACGGGTGCCTGAGGGACGTTTATTTCCGGTACGGGACCTTCGGTCATGGATGATTATGCCGCGGGAGCTTCAGGAGCAGCGCCGGCCGCTTCGGCTTTTTTCTTCATGCGCTCCTCGTGACGCTTTTGCTTCGCTTCTTCCTCGGCCTTCTGGTCCTCAACGATATGCTGCTTGACCTCTTCCTGGGTGGCCGCGATCTGTTCTATGAGCTCTTTTTCTTCCTTGATGCGAAGAGCTCTCGAGCCTACGCGGTCGCGCAGATAATAAAGCTTTGCACGGCGAACGGAGCCGGAGCGGGTAAGCTCGATCTGGGTGATGCGCGGCGAATGGATGAGGAATTTCTTCTCGATGCCCAAGTGACCGAGCATTTTACGTACCACGAACGTCTCATGTATGCCCCCGCCGTCCCTGGCGATGACCACACCGGCGAACACCTGTACGCGTTCTTTCTTTCCTTCGATGATCTTCACGTGTACGCGCACTTCGTCGCCTACCTTGAAGGACGGGATGTCCTTTTTAAGCTGTTTTTTTTCTATAGACTCGATGATCGCATTTTTCATGACACTAATTCCTTTCATTACATATAGGGGTTACGAGTTTAGTATATAGTGCAGGAATCGTCAATGGGGTGGAGCCGTGGCATGTGAGCAGTGGCGGGTGGCAGGACGTCTTACGGTGAGCGTCCGGTAACGATCACTTGCCACGGGCCTGTTACGTAAATATATCAGAAAAAATCGATGCATTTCGGTGCAAGTTCGGGGGTGAAAAGGACGATAATCAAGGTGCGAGAAATCGAATATCTATTCTGTATGTTTGTTCGAGGGTATCTGTAAGGAGGGGGTGTTCTCTATGTCAGTAACAGGGGTTGGCGGAGGTTTTGATAAGCGACTTCAGGAAATAGGCGGCGGACTGCTTTCTTCCCCGATCAGAGAGCATGCGGTCAATCGCATCATGACCGGGGGCAGTGAGAAGGCGTCCGGACCTGTCGGCGGTATTTCAAATGCCGATTTCAGGAGTATTATGCAGGACTCGCTGGCCGGCAGTGCTGGAGTCCAGGGGCAGTCGACCGTTGATACGGTCAGTTCGGCCTATTTTGATAATTCGGCTCAGGTCAGGGGAAAAGTAGATAATATTGTTTAGGTATTTTTTAATGATAAGAGGCTTGTCTCTTGTCACTTTTTAAATAAAACACCTGGTGCAGAATAAAAAAAAGAGGTTCTGTGCGGGTGTTTTGTTTGTTCTTATAAGGAAAAAACGCATTATGATATGTGAAGATATATAAAACAACCGCAATGGCATATGATAATTGATGGTGAATAGTATGATAAAATTTCGTCCTTGTCTTTAAGGCTGTCTATGCGGGGGCATTAATAATTGGGGGATTATTAATGTAGATAGAAGCGCATTACGCATGTGCTTTTATATACAGCAATGATCCAAAAATAAAAAATTAGTATAGAAACCATGATAGTTGGGTATAGAAGTCATGGAGTACGTCCGACGTTCTCCTGGTCTTTTTACCTTATATATATGAAGGGATATCACAATGGTAATACCGATCAATCCTTTGAACATACAGCCTATTAAACCGAAGACCGATGGCGTGAAGACGAGCGGTGCAGGGGGTGAGGAGTTCAAGAACCTGTTCAAGACCACCGCTGCGCAACTGTATTCCTATGTGCCGGAAGCGCTGGCCCCGTACCAGGAACAGTTCAAAAAAAAGCGCATCGAAGAAGATGATCCCCTGTGGGCCATGACGACAGAGGACGAGGAATCCGACAATGTTCAGGCCCTGCTTAAAAAGATCGACGAACGGCTGAAGAAACTGCGGAAATTATCCGAAGACGTGAACTAGGAGCAACGGCGATGAGCGATCTGCAGATAACGGAACTGTATAAAAGTTATATCAAGGAAGTCCTGAAGCGTGATGACATCGGCTCCGGGGTGAACACCCAGACGTATCTGGAGATCCTTGAGCAGAACGGCTTCATCACGTCGAACGTGGATTCCGTGCAGCTTTCCGGCAGCAGCACGCAAAGCGCCACATCAGAGGTCATTCTCGGGCTTGAGGATGAAGGGAATTATATCCTCAACGACGGAACGCTCTCGGGCAGCGTCCTTGAACTTGATGTGAACACGGATTCTTTCTATATCGAGTCGCTGGAGACCGCGCAGGGCACTACGGTGGACGCGGCCTTCGGGTATTCCGATCTTACCGGCGCGTACGCGCTGGCTTCATCCTATATCGATCCGAACGATCCGATGGTGCTGGGTCTGCTCGCATTGCTCAAAGAGAAAGGCATCATTACCGAGGATATGACGGCGGATAACCGGGCCATCGCGGCCTACAACTACGTGATCAACCATTTCGATTATATCGCGGACTATGCCGGCGACGACTGGAACTTCTGCGGGGAGACCATCGCTGCGCAGGGGGGCGATTGCGAGGACCTGGCGATACTGCTGGCCAGCCTCGGTATGGCGGTGCTCATTGACGGAGGGATGTCGTACGCCGATGCGAACGCGCGGTTCACCGCCGTGGCGGGCACTTCGAGCATTTACGGGGACCATGTCTATGTGGAATATACCGACGCCTCCGGCAATAAGTGGGTCATGGACCCGGCCATGGCACGGCAAGGCGAGATAAGCCGGCTTTCGCAGCTGCAGACGGCGGCCTCCTGGAACACGACGTTCACCACATATTTCACCTTTAACGATAACAGCGTCGACGTGAAGGCGGTGGCAGGGGAGATCACGGACAGCCTTCCCTCTGAGGACGAGAGCGGACAGAGCTATATCGATCCCGGCAGCGATGCCGTGCAGTCGTTCGTGGATTCCCTGATAGAACTGGGGCTGCTCTCCAAGGGGATGACCTCGGACCAGATAGTGGTGAGCCTGTACAATTACATCACGACGAAGTTCGAACGCTACGCGAGCACCGGCTCTTCCTGGAATTTCAGTGATACGACGCTGCAGGTGCTGGGCGGCAGCGTGGCGGACCTCTCCATCCTTTTCCTGAACACTGCGATCGCCGCCTTCCAGCGTTTCGATGCTGCGGACGCTTCGACGAGCTTTACCTATTCCTACGGGGAACTGAACGGGGAGGCGTACGCATACGTTCGCTACAAGGACAGTGAAGGCTATTCCCGCATCATCGATATCGGCGGCCAGATGAACAAAGCGGCGAACACGCTGGGGCTTACGGAGAACGAAGCTCCTTCGGACGTGCTCTTCTCCAGATACGAATGGCTGCAGTTCCTGGACCACCCCTATTCGATCGAGGATTTTTCCCGGGCGACCGCTTTGAACGCGGCCTATCACGAGGACGGCGTTTTTAATATCGCGGACCAGACCTGGCAGAAGCGCATCATCAAGAGCTTTAACCCCAAGTTCGGGCTGGCCAAATATGTAGCGAGCAAAAACGACGGCTCGGGAACTGTGGATGAACGGGAGAACGAAGATGCCGGGGACGGACTGCTTAACTATGATCCGACGAAATTTGACGTTTTTCCGACACAGGCGGAATTAAAAATAGACCTGAACAGCATGATCAAGAACAATGATGCCGACTATAATGCTGTTGTTGCAACGAATATTGATGATACCTGGGTGGGGAACACGCTGCAGCAGTCCATACAGGAACAGATACAGACCCTGTACAACCTGGGCTGGACATCAGACCATACTGATCAGACATTCTATGATACTGGGGAACAGGAAGATTCCGGCGTATCCGGAGGATTCTGGGCGTTCAGGGAGGATAAGTTCGAGGTCTTAAGGGACAAACTGCGGGCGACACTGGCCATTTATAACGCACTTATCGTGGTAGGCCAGTCCGGCGCTGCGGCAAGGAACCTCATCGAAGAAGAAATGCTGGCAGCTATGGACCTGCAGGGCAGCGGCTATCAGCAGATGGGGTTGAAAGAAACGGCGCAGGCGGAGATGCAGTATGTGATGCGCGGCGTGGACGCGCTCAAGTCCCTGCTGACAAAGAACGTCAGCTCGCATAACAAGATCTGGCGGCAATCGCTGGATAAAGTAGTGACGGCCAAACGCAGTTGGATGGCGAATAACCCCAAAGGACTTTATGCTGCCATCGCGACCTTTCTGGCGAGCATGTTCGCTGGAGCGGCTCTGTTTGCTTCGCTGACCGCGCCAATGTGGGCTGCCGGCGATGCACTTAAGAAAACAGGTGTTTTTTATGGCCTTGGCGTTGCGTCGATCATCGGTGCGGCGGCCATGTCCCTTGCCGGGTCGGTTGCGATATGTCTGGTTTCTTTAGTTGCTTCAAATCTTGTGGCCGGAGCGGTCCATCCAAAAAGCTGGGATTCCAGCAGAGTATCGCAATATAAGAAAGGTATGGCAAAAGTTAGCGGAGAGATCTTACTGCAATTCACGGGCTATACCACTCTTTTCATGATAGGCGGTGCTATCGGTGCGGCGATAGCCGGAACGACAAGCTTCAATCCTTTAGGCGGATATGAGGTTAGCTTTGACGCATTTGCGAAAATATCCAGTTTGTTCTTCACCATGTTCGGGTTCTCGCAGCAGCAGCTGGAGCTGGAATGTCTGTCAAAAGAAATAGAATACACCGGGTATCAGCAGCAGGCTTTGGATAAGCAGGCCCAGTATTCGGCGGCAGCGGTCAACGGTTCGTTCCTTGGTATAAGTTCTATCCCTCTTTCTTCCAATCTTTCTACGAACAAGTGGGAGAATACGGAACTGGAAGAGAACGCAGTGACGGAAGTATACGGTACCGGGTTCGAACCGGAGACCGACGGAACGGTACCCCTGTACAATACGATGTTCAACTGCTTGGCACAGGCGGCAACACTCCCCATGGAGAAGAACAGATCTTTCTTTTCAGCCGGGTATGCATATGTGGATGAAACAAAGCTCGCGGGTATCCGCACGAAGCTGCTGCTGATGCAGTCGGTGCTCAAACTGATGGCGCGTCTGTTCCAGGAACGGGGGAGCGAACGTTCGAGCATCCATCAGGAGATGACAGGCATCTCTGCCGCTCAAAAATCCAATCTCGGCACCACGCTCATTGATATGGAAATAAGCAAGGTCAATGATATCTTCAACCGCATCGTGCAGAACCGTTCGGAATATGCGTCACTGCATAATCAGCGCAAGTCGAGCGAGATCGAAAAAAGTAAAGCGAAAGTAAGTTTTGCCCTTCAGGTCACGGCCTATCTCGCATATCAGATCGCATCCGGCACGGCCGCGACCATTGACAATCCTATGAAGAAAGTGGTCCAAAAAGCCCTAACCTTGATCATGCCCGGCGCAGAGTTGATAGCCGATACGATCAATTACTTTAAGTACGATTTCTACAATCCGGATTATCTCTTGATAGACTCCGGTGAACTGGCGGGAAGCCTCACCGAAAAGGTGACCAACGCAAAGGTCTTTACGAACAGCTCTACGGAAGCCACCATGTGGTCCGCGCTCAGCGCGTGCTGCGGGAGTCTTTCTTTGAACGATCATGATTGGCGGCTTGCGAATACCGGTGCGATTGTTGCGGCCAGGAACAGTATCGTCAAGATAGCGAACCTGGCCAAGATCAAAGCGATGCTCCTGCAGAGCGAGAGCGAAGGGCGCAGCCTTATCCATCAGGAGATGACAGGGGCTTCAAGCCGGATGTTCTCGGCCAATGAGGTCGCAGGAGCGATAGATAACGAGATGTCCCTGGCGCTGGAACTGCTTTCTGCTATCAATAGCCGGCTCAATGAGTGGGCCGCTGCCTGTAATAAGAAAAAGAAGGCCACGATCAAATATCGCAACAGTGTGACCTCGAACATGTTCCGTATGTATAATGTCAGCCCGATCTTTTCAGACTTCATTCTGGCCAGCATGAACTATCTGCCGGATACGGAATACAAACTGGATTACAGCCGCTATTGGGACGGCAGCGGCAATTACACGGCGCCGACCTATACGCTCCAGAACGGTATCATTACTAATGCAGGCCTGCGCTCCAATTCGATGGCGGTACGGGACCTGTTCAAACAATCTTCATCGAAGACCGATCTGCAGGCCGCTCTTGCGCTGGGAGATGATGATGCTACGAACGATACAACATCTCTGTACGGCAGTAATACGACGCGTAATTTGAACGAGGATGGCTATGGTCCGGACAATAATCTAGAGTTCGATTCCGACGATGATTCCTCGGATATCCTGACCCCGACGATCAATCTTTCCCGTGTGCTCATGCGCGTGAAGGATATCATCAAGCAGGGTACGCTCATGGGCTCCTGGGCGACGATACTCGGGGCTCAGCGCGGTACCCGCGGGACGGTGCATCAGGAAATGACCGGTATCGGCGGACGGAATCAGAGCGGTTTGGCCAAAGGTATCCTGCAGAAAGATACCGAGATGGCCATGAAGAATTTCCAGGACCAGATCCAGTTCGCCAATAATTTACTGCAGTTGATGCAGTGGAAAGCGCAGGCGACCAAATCGGTCTCGGAGGGGAAGCTGATGATGAAGCTTGCGCCTCTGTTCTATCTTTTCAGCTGGATAGCGCCCGATCTCGGCGGGGACTTTTACGGGTTGTTCAAGGCGGGCATGGACCTGTACAACAACGTCAAGAATTTTCAGGCGATAGGCGATGAGCTTGCGGACCGCAAGAAAGCGGAAGAGGCGAACAAGAACCGGCTGAAAAAGGCCAGGGAAAAACGTGCTGCGGAACGTGCGGGAGGGCCGGTATCCACCGGCGATGCCTCTCTCGACGCGCAGGCAGCTGCTTTTGAGAATATGGATCATCAGCAGGAAGACGCGATGGATGAGATGATGTATTCGGATATGGGTGCGGACAGCGGGGCCGCTATCGGCGGCGCGGGGATGCTTCTCGCCAAGATCAGTGACATCAATGCGAAGCGGGACATGCTGGTGAAGATAAAGGAAAAGCAAAATCAGAGCAGGGCCGCGATGAAGGGTAACCTCGGCGGTGTGGCGGGTTCAGCAGGCTTTGGGGCGCTTCAGGCAGTGGCGGCCCTTCAGGGGCAGGGTGCGGACATGATGGCCTCGCAGATCATGTCCAATCTGGAAGCACGTGCGCAGCAGTTGGAGACCCTTCAGTCCTCCAAGGCTACGGCGGGACTTGCCATACTGAAGGGGGCCGTGAACACCTTCAATGCGCTCGTGAAGGTTTGCGAGACCATAGATAAGTTGAGCGAGAACCTGACCGACGAGGAAAAGGAAAAACTCCAGAAGAAGCTGGAGAGCGGGGATGCAAAGAGCCTGACCGAGCGGGAGAAGAAATTCCTGATGAACAATGGGGTCAGTCAAAAGAGCATAGACAAGATGGTGAATGATTCAAAGAGCCCTGAGGCGAAGAGCATCAGAGAGGGGATATTGAAAGGTATCACGGAAGAAAAAAGCGATATGCAGGGCAAGGTAGAGGGTTTAAAGACGCTTTGGAATTCCGGAGTCATGGGTATGATCATGGGCGTGTTCGCAGCGATAGATATTGCCTTTGCTGCCACCAATCCCGAGAGTTTCCGCAAAAAGATCGAGTTTGATAAGAAAGTGGTGAATCCGAAGCTCGAAGAGAGTATTGATCCGGATACCGGGATGGTCATTACGGAACATGTTGAGCCGGGGAATAAGCCGCGCGGACCTGGCGAATTGATCACTTCGTTCCTGTTAAAACGCCCTGGCAAGGGAGACCTTATTTATGATGCGGCTACGGGAAAATTCTATCATGCGAAGGCAGACGGAGGGAGAGGCGAAGTTCTGGACGAAAAAGAGGAGGAAGTCCTTAAAAAGGAAATGGGAGCCATTAAAAAAGTGTATATGGAAGTTGGCGTATCTAATGCCTCTAATGTCGGGCATTTGATGTTCCTGCAGAAGGGGAACAGCGATGTCATGGCAAATATGCTCCTTAAGGCCGGTGTACCTGAAAATGTTGTACACGATAAGGATGCGGTCGGTTTCAGGATCAATGGGGTCGTGTATTCAAAAGCAATGCTGGAAAAGATATATCAGAAAAATCGGATAGCTATCGAAGGGAAAGACGGAAAGGGCGGAATGATGGCGGGGATTGGCTCTTGGTACAAAAAAAAGATGAGGGAGTACAACAGCGGCAATACGACAGACATCCATGGCAATAAAAGATACAAAGCAAACCAAGTATTTAATCAGAAGAAGAACGCAAAGGGTCAAGATGGTGTTGATGAATATATGTCGCAGGATTATACCAAGGGTATGATGTTTGTTATCAGTCAGACACTGTATGATTCTAATGAAAATAACTCTCATTTTGAAGAGGAATTATGGAAAAAGCCGATCAAGGAGCAAATAAAAATCCTTGAAAAAAGGCATAATAGGGCGCTTGAAATTGCTCATGATGCCGGGGTTGAGCCTGTTGTTGATGAGGAGTACAAGAAGGCTATGGCTGTCATAAAGAACAAGCAAAAGAATGGAGAAAAGGTAACACAAGATGATGTAAAAGCTGTTTGGGATGCGAAAAGGGCAGCTAAGCTTAGGATACCCGGGGAACCCGGTCCGGGCGGTGGCGGCGGGCCTTCGGTCAAGACGGAGGACCCGGGTCGCGATCTTTCACTGTGGAGCGCGCTTACGACGTTGGCCAAGGTCCTGGAGAAGGTCCTGGATATCATCATGAAGCAGCAGCAGAAGAACCAGGAAAAGAAACGGTATGAGGATTTTTCGGAAGCGGCCGCGACCACACTCGGGACCAAAGGTCTGGCCGGCTTCAAAGCTCTGCGGGTCATTGAGAAACTTCAGGAAAAAGACAATGTCATTAATTCCGCCGCTTCAAAGGCCGCGGTGAATTTCACGGATGCCTGGACCAGTGCCATATACGGGCGCAGTGCGCTGAGCAATAAGGACGTATTCGATATGGCGCAGCTTACGAAAGGTATTGATATCGGCATGACCGCCATAGGGTCTGTGGTGGGCAGTATGGTGTATGAGGCCGTTATTGAGCTTGTGATAGAGAATGATGCCAGAAAAGCAATGAATGGGGAGATAAATAATGTCGCGGATTATTGGAAGAACCAGATCAATAAGGAACTTCCGACCAATGTGGTGAAGAGCGCGAAGACACGGATCGACAAGCTCACCGAGGATTATCATAAGCAGCGCAAACAGATAGAGAACGATTTCCCTGTCGGGCCGGAACGGGATAAGCGGTTGCAGGCGCTCAGTACAAAATATGTCGCGGCGGTGAGGACTGTCGTTTCTATTTCCGAGAATAAAGAGTCTGATGATATTAAGATCAAGGTGCTTGATCGTGTGCAGATAGATGGATTTAAGAAAAGGAATGCCGTCGATCCTGAGGCGCAGAAGATCCAGCAGGCAATCAATGAACTGACTCATTACAATACGGCGACAACGGGGATCGTTGAAGATCCTGCAAATGTTAAGAAGGAAGAAGCCTTGGTCTCGGAAATGCAGGTCACCAGGACCGGGTATGAGGCACAGGCGCAGAAAATGGACGCTGGCCTCAAAGAGATATATGAGATAGTGAAAATGCTCGGCAAAGGGACGCTCACCGGGGCGCGGGCGGAGGCGCTCAAGGCCAGGACCGATGCCCTTATCAAGAGCGGTACCATCAAGGACCCGGAACAACTGAAAGCGCTGCAGAAGCTCAGTGCGGACCTGGAAACTAAGATCAATGCCGCAAAAGACCAGGCCTTAAAAGCAAAGAAAAAAGACGACACGAGCCCTGTTGATATCTCTAATGCTTCGATCAAACTCGACGATACCAGTGTCGCAGAGGTCAAGGGCGTAATGACGCAGGCCGTCGATAATATCAAGAAAAACAATCCCGATGATATTGTCGCTCTGCAGGCGGCGCAGGTCTATGATGCGACGAACACCTATCTTGATATAAAGAACGTCAAAACAAATATGCGGGCAAGTCTGGACCTGACCGCTCGTCAGGATTTTGTGAGCCATTGGGATGAACAGGGTGTTGACGCCAGAGAGACGTTCATTAAAGGAATGTTCTCTCGCGGCGAATTGAAAGAGGCGGATATCCCTGCCTCGTATAAAGGGAACAAAGCCCAGTATATAAAGGACCTGGCTTCCGGCAAGATCGCCACGCAAGAATCTCTTGGTAAAACCCCGGACCCGAGCATTGAAGTGCCGATAGATCAGGACCTTGCTCCGAAGGTAATAAAGAACTATCAGAACGCGATCAATGCCACGATAAATACCATGAACGATTCCGTGGATAATGCCGTAGCGAACGACCCCCGGATATTAACTGCCGCCTATGTAGAGCAGGACGTCTTTGATGCGTTCCCTGAATTGACCTCGGTATTCGTGAAGGGCAGCGAGGACCGCAACTACAGGGGTGGCAAACCAGGAGGGTATCTTGCCCGTACCGAGCTTGAGCAGTTCCAACAGTATTATAAGATGCGAGGCAATGCCCAGCTGAAGTTCAAGGATAAAAATACTCAGGAAAGATATGATGCGGTCTGGCAGAACAGGAATAAAAAAGGCGGGCGTGAGGAATATATGAATTATTTGAAAGGCCTGATCAAGGAAAATAACTTCAGCAGCGATTGGGAGAGGCAGCAGGTCAATGCGCAGTATATTGCTTTGCAGCAAGAGTCGGCCATAGGCGAGCGCACAAGCTTGGACGGCAACAGTCCTCTGACCATGGTCAAGGCGGCGAATGAGCATGGGAATAAGGTCCTCATCAATGCCAAGTATTTGCATAGCCTTAAGGAACCCCCGACCTTTATCCCCGCCGACCTGGAAGTGCCTCTGTGTGTCAATACGAACGGGGATGTTGATTATTCCGCTGCGGCCACGTTCTTTGCCAAGATCGCAGGCTCGAATACCGTATCCTCGGCCGATAAAAAAATGGCGCTCGCCATGGCCAAGATGTATGAGGAGCTTGGCGCGATCGATAAGAAGTACAACGAGCAGATCAAAAAACTTGAAGATGAACGTGCGAACAGTACTACCCAGGAACGAAAAGATGAGCTGGATACAGAGATCAAAGAACTGAAAGAAGCACGGAGCAAAGAGATGAAGGCCGTGGTCTATCAATTCAAAAAAGATCACTATGTAAAAGGCAGCAGTCAAGGCGAGAAGTTCGAAGGTACGCTATGGCTGCTGATAGATAATGACCGATACAATGCTAACCCTGTGGATAGTGTCGGGCTGGGTGTTATAGCAGAAAAAATGAATATGACCCCGGATGAACTGAAAGGTATATGCGGCGATAAACCGAAGATCATGAATGCGGTCCTGGATAACGTGCCTTGGGCGCAGAACAAAGCCGGCGATATAGAGGTCTATGAGGATGAGGATGCTCTGGTACAGCCCGGGAAGCAGGACCCGGAACTCCTGGCTCAGGCCGCAGCCAACAAGCTGTTCCCTCCGGACATTAAAGATGGAGTGGATCAGAACCAGGTAAAGCGCGAGGCGTATGAGAATATGTGTTTGAGCTATATGGCTGGCGCTCCGAAGCCTTTGAATTCGCAGTATATGCTGGCCATGTATTACGCTGCGGATAAATATCCTGTCAAGATCAATAAAGCCACTGGGATAGATGAGAACGCGGCTTCTCGCAATGTTTTTATGGGTATGATCAATAAAGCTAAACCACCTTTGACCGAGGAATATGTGAAGTTAGCTGCTTTTGCGGCCACGAAGAAGACCGAGAAAGAACGCACTAGTATCATAGAGCTGTTTAATAAAGATGGTGAAAATATGCCTTATCCTCAGGGTTTTGAGGATTTTCGCAATAACGAATTTTCTGCCGGGAAACCGGATGCGGCGACAAAATTATTCTTTGAAAAATATATCACGGCCTTTAATCGGTTCGAGGAGGCCAACGCTACCGCGCTGGACCCGGACCATCTGCCGCTCATTAATCGCAACGGGCATCAATATGTGATGAAGAAGGATGCATTGGGGAATTATGTGCTTTACGAAAAGAAAAAACTCTACGGTTATATACCAGCGGAAGTGGCTATGGGGAAAAAGAAATTTACTGAACAAGAAATCAAAGCGCTTCCTCAAGAGCAGCAGGATTTATTTGAAGAAGTTGCTGGTAAAACACCTAAAGAATATAGTTTGAAATCTGACTATGCCGATACTATCAACAATATGAAAAAAATGAGGGTGAAGGTCCCTGCCGACCAGAAAGAGAAGGTTTTAGCTGTTATAAAAACAAAGCCTGTTAATGGTGTTGAGTATACGACCAATATAAAAGGTCTTGAATATGATGAGTCGACTGGAGAACTGATCATTACGGGGGAATATGAAGGAGGCGCGGATAAAGAGCTGGTTGCTTTGGGGATCGAATATGATCCTGCTGTGCTTCAGTCTACTCGTGAAAAGGCAACGGCTGCAGAGAGTCTTATTACGAACAATTACTCTGTTGTGGATGAAGAAGCCCCGGTGCAAGGGTTCATCGACGCTGCAGGGACAGACAGTGGATTATCGGAAAAGGATATCTTGGAACTGAGGCAGAGAAGCGATGCCGACCTGAGTCAAGAAAGTCCCTACCTCTCTCCGGGTAAAGCCTATGATGCTTATGAAGAAGCTATGGACCTGTGTTTTGCGGAGCCTGACCCCAAAGTTCCTGACGGTAAAACTGTTGCGCAGCGACGTTTTGAGGCTAAAGACCGCATCAACAAGGAACAGCGGTTTAAGAACAGAAAAGAAGCTGCGGAGATGGGTGAAAATGTTCCTATGGGGTATAACGAATTTAAGAACAAAGCAACGGCATCATCGGTAAAGCTCCCCGTCACGGAGAAAAAGACAAAGTCTTCTGGCGCTAACCGCAATAATAAAAAAAAGAACATAGCTGCTAATAAGGATACAACCAAGGATAAATCTGTAAAGAAAAGCTGATATTCCTTCCCTTATGATCAGCAAGCCATCCGGTCTGTCTGCATATGAGCGTGAATTGCGCTATAATGTGGATATGAGTGAACGAGAATCGGTGTTTGCCAAGATACAGCATTTCATAGGGCAGCGGGCCCTTAAGAAGTACTATGCCCTCTATTTGCAGGAGGAACTGGGGTTCTCCCGGCAAGAAGCGCTGCTCAAGGCATATCCTGAGCGTTACGCAAAGCCTGCCGCACGAAGGAGCATTGCTTCCTGGGTCACTTCTGATGAAGGTCGTAAGAGCACGGACCTGGAATTCATCCTTTCCCTTGCTGAGAAATTGCTCCAAAAAGTCGTGGACGGGGAATTGTCCAGGCAGGACCTTTTACGGATGCTCGAATCCAACAATCCTTTTCGTGAGATACGGCTGAAGAACATGGCCGATGCGGCGCTCGAGCGGCTGATAGCCAAGCGCGAGGAGGAAGAACAGAAAGAGATCGAGCGCATGTACACTGCGCTCAAACCTGAGGAACGCCCGGCTTCCGAGCACTCACGTGACCTTTTCAAACGGGCGATGGTCTTTGTGCAAGGTGTCTTTGAAAAGCCGGAAGGCCCCACGGCGGACGAGGTCCGTCTGCAGCAGCAAAAACGCAAGCAGTACCTTCAGGAGCGGGAGCGCATGGAACGGGCCAAGACCGCGGCGCTCGCCAATTCACCGGAGTTCCTGGAATCCCTCGGCGCGCCGGACCATTTCGACAGCGCAAGGCAGCAGGGTAAGCGCGAAGAGCGCATCATCGCCACAGAACAGAAAAAGCTCCGTCCGCGCCTGACCAAAGAAGATGTCGCGCCCGCGCGTCCCCGGGAAAAGAGCCCGAAGGAACTGGCGGAAGAGAAACTGCGCATGCTGCGGAAATTGAAGGGCGGAGCAGGAGCGTCGGTTTAAAGGAGAAACGAGAAACAAGAAACAAGAAACGAGCTTTTGCTGCGTAAGCCTCGTTTCTCGCATCCTGTTTCTCGTCTCTTTCCTTTTTGGCATGAAAGTTGCACATGAGAGTGGAGTATGTTCACTATCAATGCAGTGAGGTTCATGTCATGGGTGAAAAGATCAGAAGTTTCAGGGACTTGAAAGTCTGGCAAAAAGGTAAAGAATTAGTAAAAATAATATATACTGTTGTCAGCGGGTTCCCTAAGAATGAACAGTATGGACTGAGCTCTCAACTCAAACGTGCTTCAGTGTCCGTGGTCGCGAATATTGCGGAAGGGTGTGGCAGGAACAATATTCAAGAGTATATTCAATTCCTGGGGATAAGCTTAGGGTCGCTAGCGGAGCTTGAAACGGAAATGGAGTTGGCACAAGACATTGGTTTTCTTCAGGGTATGGAAAAGTCGGCAGAAAAAGTATTCGGGCTGGTCAATGAGATACGTCCGATGCTGTTGGTATTAAAAAGAAACCTGGGGTTGATACGTGATACAAGGTGATATAAGCATGTCGGAGATCTTTTCTTGTTTCTCGTGTCTTGTCTCCGGTTTCTTTCTTCAAAGAGGACGTTATGGCCAAAAAAGAACAACATAAAAAAGATATATCCTCCGGAGCGCCGTTATCCGGCGGCGGGAGCGGAGCTATTTCCGGGCTCGGGAGCGTCAGCGCTGCCGATCGTGTCGCCCAGGTCAAAGCGCTCCAGGCGATGTCACCTTTTGCTGCCGTCAGTCCGGACGTGAAGCTGGACGTGGAAAAAGGGTTCGATCTGGAGCAGGGTGCGTTCAATGTCCGTTCCTCCACCCTGCAGCGCATGGGGCAGTCCATACAAAAAGTGACCGACCGCACCAAGACGAAGATATTCGGGCAGCATATCGAGGGGCTCACGTTCCAGAAGGACGGCCAGGAGCGGATACGCCATACCGTGACCGGTGCCAATACGGGGCTTTTATCCGTGGACGAAGCCATGGAACTGCGCGGCGGTTTCTATGATGATCCTTCAAAATTGAAACAGGACCGCAAAGGTGTCGTGGAGTGATACGTCCTTCGGTCTTATGATTCGAGGTACTTCTTTTCCTCGATGAACCGCGCTATCTGTGCATCATCGTCGGTGTTCAGTTTGATCCGTGCGATCATCGTCTGCCAGTCCTTATTGTTCTTGTTGCCGAGCTCGCTCAGTTTCCCGCGGTTCTGACCGATATTCCCCCACAGAGCGCATAATGTTCTATGCTCCATCTTGGACAGGATCTTGATGGCTATCTTGGTGTTCGCATGTTCTCCCGGGAGGTCGTCAAAGGCGAGCAGTGTCTCCATGATCTTGTGTCCGAGGCCTCCCTTGGCTTTGTCCGCCAGGGCATCCTGCTGCAGGACCAGGGCAATGTCCGCTGTTTCCGTATCATTTTTGAGGTCCACGGACCGGAATATTTCCGCGGCCGCCTGCGGGTCTATCTTCGCTATTTCGTTGATGAACTGCGCGGCGCCGGCATGGTCCTTGTTCTTGCACAGGGAGAGCACGATCTTATACAGTTTATTGGTGTCCATGCTCGTTATCCAATCGGAGTTGACCAGTTCTACCGCTGTTCGGGCAAGGTTCGGCAATGCTTCGGCCGGTGCATTGGAAATGAGTGCCGCAAAAGCCTCAGGGGTCTTGGCGAATCCGCGGATGAAACGCGCACTCGCTTTGCTGTCCATGGCCGCGA
>CAZZFK010000010.1:0-82784 GCA_964653455.1 uncultured bacterium | reverse complement strand
CCATGACCTGGTCGTTCACTTCCGTGATATATCTCACGAGCAGTTCACGGGACGCTGTCGGCAATACTTCATTGGTCTCATGAAGACCCGTTTTGTATTTCCCGGCATATACGGTCTGCCATTGAACACCGATATTATCGAACAACTTCCCCAAGAACCACGGGGAAAGCACCACGCCGAACATCCCCACACTGCCTCCCTGCGGCATAACGATCTTATCGGCGACCGACGCGAGATAATAAGAAGCATAATCACCGTCAGCTCCCAGGTACGCGATGATCTTCTTGCCATCTTTTTTGAACCGCTGTAATTCTTGTCTCAATTCCTGTATCGTCCCGAACATGCCCAGGTTCGTATCGAGCGAACTGATGTGCAGGATGATCCCTCCGACCTGATCGTCCGTGCGGGCCAGACGTATCTGTTCACGCAAGACATCGGCCCCGTGCTGCACGCCACCGAACAAACTGAAGGAGCTCTGTCCGGCGATCAGGTCCCCGCCGATATCCATCTCCACAAAATCCTTCTCTTTGAACAGCGCGAACGTGCGGTCCTTTTCGCCCTGGAGCTTATCCTGCCCCAGCTTGAAGCCGAAGCGATACGTATACGGGTCTGTCGCACGTGTCGCATACTCGAATATCGCAAAAGGCAGTCCCAGAGAGAAGCCCATGGTACCGACCGTATCATCCGAACCAAAGCGGACGGCGAACCCGCTCAGGATCTCCTTTTCAAGCCCATAATGCATGACCGTGTTCGGGGCCCGATGAGGGGAAATATCCTGATATTCGGCATCGACCGCCCACAGTGTCTCGGCCCAACGCAGGGATCCGCCCAGGCGATAATTCGGGACAATGTCCAGGTCGCCGCCGGCAGAGATGTTCTGCGCAAGCACACCGACACTTGCTTCCGGCGTAAGCTTTATCAGGACCCCCAGATCGGCGGCCCAGCCCTCGTCTGAATTGCGCTCATCACTTTCTTCCATGATCTTTTTATAGCTGAGCCCCCAATTAATGCCGTTCATGCCACGCTGAGCGAACGCGTACGAATAGATGTTAGCGAACTCGTTCTTGAGCGTGGCGATGCGGCGCTCCCCGTAGGTGAGCGGTCCGATATTCATGACAGAATAGGCGGAAAGATTGAGCTGAGAGCGGCTGTTATCCATCATACCTGACGCATACTGTGTCCCCGGCTCAGCAAGACCTGCCGGATTGTAGAACAAGGCACTTGAATCATCCGCGATACCGGTGAACGCACCGCCAAGACCGGATGCTCTGACCCCCATAGGCTCTCTCAAGGCATCTTCAGTGAAATTGGCAAGAACGGCCGATGACAGAACAATGGAACATAACAGAAAAAGGGAAAGAAATCGCTTCATCAATCGATCAGTATACGGTTCAAATAGCGCATAACGCTCTCCCACAGGAGAACATAGACCACACCATCAATGATCAGGACCTGATACAACTCGACCTGCAGAGAAAAATACCGGGAATAGAGCTCAAGCGTATGATAATAATGCGCACCTATAAGGGCCAGGCCGACCCCCAAGATCCCGCCCCATACCCCTATCTTTTTCAAGATGAGCACATGGCGTGCGACAAGATAGTACAGCACGTTCCAAAGAGCCCAGACCAAGGGGACCATACAGAACGGATATGCGGTGATGACATGGATGTTCCCTTGCAGCGACAGCACGGCACAGAACGGCACCACGAACAACGCCGGACCGACAAAACCCGCAAGGAACGACTGAACAACTGAACGCACATGACACCTCGAAGAACAGGATCTGAACATGAACTGCCAAGCACACGGTCCAGCCGCCGACCATTGACCGTTGTTCGAAAGTTTACCTTTTCCGTATAAAATCTTCAATCCGTTGTACCGCGTTCCCTATTATGTCAGGCAAAAGCTTCTCTTCATCGGCAGAGAACGGCATGAGCACGAATTTCGCGGCATCAAGGTGTTCCGGCGGACGACCGATCCCCACCTTTAAACGATAGAACAGGTCAGAACCAAGGTTCATAATAATAGATTCTATGCCATTATGCCCCCCCGAACGTCCTTTTTCACGCATCTTCAGGCTCCCGAAGACAATATCAAGATCATCATGCACAACAAGAACGTCCAACATCGAGGCTTTATGCCAATGTAGCAGTGCCTGCACGGCTTCGCCGGAAAGGTTCATGAACGTTGACGGCTTTAAAAGGACACATTCTTTTTTTTCAAGACTGCCTTCAGCGACATCACCTTTGAATTTTTTGCGTTCAGAAAATGAAAGGTGATGCTTGTGCGCGAACGTATCAAGTACCCTGAACCCGATATTGTGCCGGGTATGCACATATTGTTTACCGGGATTACCAAGACCGATAATGAGCTTCATGACTGTTGAAATTGTTTGAGCCAATCACTGATGAGCGCATAGACATCGGAAAGATGCTCGGAAAAACCGTACTGGTCATCGGGGAAGATCTTGATGAGCGCCGGACGCTTGCCGGTCTCCGCGAAAATATACGCATCTTCCACCGGCACAAAGAAATTGTTCTTGGAATTGATCACGAGCATCGGGCAGGAGATCCGCTCGATAAGATCGTCTTTCTTCAGGGAAAAATCAGCGGCGATCTTCGCGAATCCGGCATAGTCCTTCTCCCCGCTCGCCCTTTTCAGTATCGACTGTATGAACCCGGGGAGCTTCCCCAGATAACTGGACTGGAACGTATAATGGGCCGGACCCGCAACGTTCACGACAGCCAGAACATCCGGACGCTGTGCGGCAAGACGGACCGCGTAGTAGCCCCCGAAATTGAACCCGATAACGGCGATACGGTCCTTCAGGATATACGAGCTCCGCTGAAAATGATCAAAGACCGCCTGCAGCACCCTGTCAGACTCGACACGAAGCGGCCATTCGGATTCTCCGGTCCCGGGCATATCGAGCGAGAACGTGGCCCATCCCTGGCTCAAAAAACGGTCCTCGATCCAATACAGTTCTTCTTTATTACTATCGAGCCCCGGTATCAGAATGAGCAGGGGATACCGTTTGTTCTCCAGAGGCTTACGAAAATTACCTATGATCTTCTTCCCTTCAAAGGTGAACTCTACCCGTTCCGGCGGATCACTGAAGAATTTATTGGCCTCAAAGAAATTCTTCACACATTTGCGATAGGCCGCGTTCTGGGTCACATCCATCGGATAGGGGTATGCCGCCATACGATAATACACGGAGGACTTCATCAGCATGTACTTTGCATCGTCAAAGTTCTTCTCCTTGATCATATCCTCTGCTTTTTTTTCATAATTCTCCGCGGTCTTCGACCACTCCTGGACCCAATTACTCTGACGCAAATTGATACGATCGAGCGTGTTATTGATATCAACGATATCAGCGCCATGCAAGGTCCACCGGGGGATCATGGTCTTGGCGAGACTTTTCACATTGGAATAACTGGCAGTGGACATAGAGGAGATATCAGAACACCCGAGAAAGAATGTACAAGATACAATCAGCACCAATACACAGGTACACTTCAATATGTTCAAATCTGTACGGTCAGTTACCATTCTTGACTGCGCTCCACAGGACAGATTTTGATCTGGGACCAAAGTATTGTAACACAGCGACTATACACAAGGATAAAACAGCCCATAGAATATGCTCACAGAGGGCTCAAGCCTGATTTACTTCAGCCCCTTGATCTCTTTTACGAATTCCTTCACATCCTTGAACTCGCGGTAGACCGAAGCAAAACGCACATAGGCGACCGGATCAAGGTTCTGCAGTTCTTCCATGACTATCACGCCGATATCATCGGAATGGACCTCTTTACCGGAGCGTGACCCTTCCTTATTCAGGGCATACAGGCGCTTTTCTATGCGATCGACCGTATCATCGATATCATCCACACTGACAGGCCTTTTTTCAACGGCTCTCGAAATACCCGCCATGATCTTTTCCCGATTAAAAGGCTCTCTGCGCCCGTCCTTTTTAACGACCATAAGGGGCCGATGCTCGACACGTTCATATGAAGTGAACCGTTTCTCACAATGATTGCACTCCCGCCGCCGGCGCACCGCTTCGCCTTCATTGACGGTCCGTGATTCCAGGACCTTATCATCATCTTTACCGCAGAAGGGACATTTCATTACATAGCTCCAGTGGCAAGTGGCCAGTGTCAGGTGACAGGCTCAAGCCTTGCCACGCGCCACTCACCACTTACCCCATTCAACGTATCTCAACTTTCTTTATGTACGCTCTCAACTGTTCCGCCATATCTTCAAGGTCTTTCTTTGAATATACTACTTCCTCGCGAAATGCAGAGTCAAGAAGTTCCGCCTGCTTGCTGAACTGCTGCAGATAATACCGGTCGGAACCTTTCAGCCATTCCCCAACGGAAGGGACCTCTTGTTTCGGGAATAAACGAGGAACGACCGTCGTCCTGAACTCGTACGGGACACGCCCCTGTTTGATCAGCTCAACGCTTTTTTCTATGAGGGATATATCGACCGGCACGCCTGCAGCGGCGGCATACTGTGCCTTAGGCGCTTTTATGTCCATGGCAATATAATCCAGGAGATCGAGGTCCATCATATCCTCTAAAAGCTGAGGATTAGTGCCGTTCGTATCCAGTTTCACAAGATATCCGGCATCCTTGATGACCTGAACAAAACCCTTGAGCTCAGGATACAGCAACGGTTCGCCGCCGGTGATACAGATGCCGTCGATATATTTCTTCCGCTCGCGCACATATTCGATCATGTCGACCTCAGGAATGGTCGGCAGAGCGTCAATATCGTTCACCAAAGAAACATTGTGGCAGAAAGGACACCGGAAATTACACCCGCCGATGAAGATGGTGGACGCAATGACCCCCGGATAATCAATGAGCGTTGTTTTCTGTATGCCCTTTATCGGCAGCATTATTTCAGAACGCCCTTGAGCTTGAGGGTCTTATAGATGCCCATATCATTGGAAACGACCGCACCGTCATCGAACTCAAGTATCGGGAGCAGCGGATTCGTGAGCCCCGCAAGTTTAGGCCGTAATTCCTGAATGACCGCAGGGTCCTTGGTATCTTTCGCAATGAAAGAGATATTGTTCGTGTTCAGTAATTTCTTGATATCATCGCACTTCTCGCAATTCGGCTTCGTATACAGGATCATGTATCTTCCTCCTTGTTACATACGTGAGGGGGCATCACTGCCCCCTCTTCGTTCGTTCAGACTGAAGGGACCTCTAGGCCGCGACCGCGACCTTGTCCTTCACACTGACCTCTTTTTTATTGATGATGCTCACCGGAGAAAGCGTCTCCTTTGAGTCAAAATGAGAGAGACTTTTATTCACATTGTATTCCAGCCGGTCCTTGAACTCCTCTTTTTTACCGCCGTTCCAATTGGAAATAGGACGAAAATACCCGACGATACGAGAATATATCTCCATTGTTTTTCCACAGGTGTTCTTTTCAGTATTGCTCATTTCTTTCTCCCTTCTGCTCTTCCAATCATATTATACTACTTTGTACCGGGCTTTGCTTTTGAACGCCCTTCCCTGTCTTCGCCCCAAATATTTCACGCAGACAGGCCCCATCCCTCCTTATTATTGCGGTCCCTTACTCAGCAAGGGACTATGCCGTCACTTCAACAGGACAAGCTTCATGGGCACCGGCAACATAGCCGTGCACCGGACAGATACTGAACGTCGGTGTGATCGTGTAATACGGCAGTTTGAAATTATAAGCGATCTTTTTCACCAGCTGCTTACAGGTCTCCGCATCCTTGATGCGCTCACCGACGAACCCGTGAAGGACCGTACCGCCGCTGTACAAGGACTGGAGTTCTTCCTGATGTTCGAGCGCTTCAAAGATATCATCCGTCGCATTGACCGGCAGATGCGTGGAATTCGTATAGTACGGCTCTTTGACCGTCCCGGCCGTGATGATATCCGGATAGAACTCCTTATCTTTGCGGGCAAACCGATACGTGGCAGATTCACACGGCACAGCCTCGAGATTGTACATACTGCCCGTTTCTTCCTGGTACGTACTGAGCTTATCCCTCATGAAATTCAAGGTCTTGACCGCGAAGGCTTTCCCCTCCGGTGTATCGATACCTTTATCTTTTCCCAGGAAATTGAGCAATGCTTCGTGCATACCGTTCAGCCCGATGGTGGAAAAATGACTGCTGTAGCTCTCCAGGAACGATTTTGAGAACGGCATGAGCCCTTTCTGCAGGTTCTCTTCAACGACACGCCGTTTTATCTCGAGCGAATCCTTGGCGATATCCATCATGCGGCCCAAGCGTTCAAAGAACTCGTCTTCGGTCTTGGCCACATATCCGATACGCGGCATATTGATGGTCACAACGCCGATAGACCCTGTTTGTTCCCCGGCCCCGAAAAGCCCGCCGGTCTTATTGCGCAACTCTCTCACATCAAGCTGTAGGCGACAGCACATGGATCGGACATCGCTGGGCTTAAGCGGGGAATTAACAAAGTTCTGAAAATATGGTATTCCGTATTTTGCCGTCATCTCGAACAAAAGCTGCGCGTTCTCACTATCCCAGTTAAAATCACGAGTGATGTTATACGTCGGGATCGGGTAGTAGAACACGCGACCGTGCGCATCTCCTTCCAACATGACCTCAATGAACGCCTTATTGATCATGTCCATCTCTTGCTGACAATCGCCGTACGTGAAGTCCTGCTCAACCCCACCGACGATCGCTTTCTGATCGCGCATATCCTCAGGACAGACCCAATCGAGGGTCACATTGGTGAACGGGGCCTGACACCCCCAGCGCGAAGGAACATTGAGCGAGAAAATGAGCCGCTGCACGTTCTGTTTGACCTGCTTATAGTTCAATTTATCCACGCGCACAAAGGGGGCCATGAGAGTATCAACGGAATTGAACGCCTGCGCACCAGCATGTTCCATCTGCATAGTGCCAAGGAAATTGACCATCTGTATGGTCAATACGTCCATATGTTTCGGAGGGAATGAATTGATCTTATTGGGCACACCACCGAATCCCCGTTTGATCAGCTGCTTGAGCGACCAACCGCAACAATAGGCGACGATGGCATGGCTCAGGTCATGGATATGCACGTCCGCATTGCGATGCGCGTCCGCGATCGGCTTGGTGTACATCTCGCTCAGACCATAGTTCGCAATGATCTTACCCGCAACATGTGACATGAGCCCCGAGAATGAGAAATCACTGTTACTGTTCTCATACACTCGCCAATCGGTCTTGTGAAGGTATTCATCCACCGTATCCCTGATCTCGACAAACACGGACTTCAGCTGACGCTTACGTTCGTGCTGTTCACGGTACAGGATGTATGCTTTGGCGGTTTGCGCATGCCCTTCTTTTATGAGCACGCGTTCAACGATATCCTGGATCTCTTCCACGGCAGGTATACTGCGCGGATGGAACGTCTCCCCAAGAGCTTCCATGACCTTCTCGGTCAAATTCTCTGCGATCACATGATCATGACCGCCGACCGCTTGCGCAGCTTTAAAGATCGCCTCTGTGATCTTTGCTTTCTCAAAAGCAACGATATGCCCGTTCCTTTTCCTCAGCTGTGCAATGCTCCCTTTTTCCACTAGTGCGCCCATACGTATACCCCTTTCACTTTCTAAATTATCTGTCTTTGATGAATAATAGTGGTCGAGATCCCCTTAAAACATCTTTTTCCGACAAAACACACCGTATCTGGTGTTTATTAAACTATATACAGGCATTATAGCCACAGATATAGCGTTGTCAAGAAATATTTTGCACGGACCCCTTCTGCAGTCCCTCTGCAGAATATGAACGCCTCCTTATGAACTAAAAAATAATGAGGTTCTTTTACGCCTCTTCTTCGCCGTCCTCTACCGGAGGATGGATCGCACCGGCAGGACACACATTACTGCAAGAACCGCAGTTCGTGCATAATGCAGGGTCTATCGAATATGCCGGGTCCCCTTCGCTGATCGCGGACTCCGGACATGTCGATTCACACGCTCCACAGGAAATACATTCATCAGGGTTGATCGTATAAGCCATGATACAAGGCTCCTCTCTCCCCCCCAGGACTTGCGCTTTGCGCAGAAGTGCGTGGCATACTAGCCCTTTGAAAAAGCAAAGTCAAATTACTCTTCATATATTTGTGAGATAGTTTTTCAAGAGCATGTCAAGTTTTTTTTATTTTTTTAAATCCTACTGTACAGACGACCGACGCCGGGGAGCACGACCAAGAAGCGGACGCCGATACGTTCATTGGTATGCTCGATTTTGAACAAACATTTCACCGTTCACCTGCTGCTTTCTATATTCCTGGCTCAGGCCATCAACCTTCTGTCTTCTTCCATTATCCGCTATAATCACTGCGTCATGACACGAAAGATATCGACCACACAGATAAAAAAAACATTGTTGCGCCTGATCACCGAAGCTTCTTTTGAGCTCCCCCGAACAACGCTCGCCATACTGAAACATGCGCTCAAGAACGAAACGGACGCTACCGCACGGAACATCTTGCAGGAGATAGTGGAGAACGCCGCGATCGCAAAAAAAGAACGGCTCCCGTTATGCCAGGACACCGGGCTTGCCCTGATACTCCTGGAGATCGGACAGCAGGTACATATCACCGGAGGTGATCTTGAGGCCGCGATACATGCCGCAGTGACCGAAGCATATCGCAAGAACTATCTGCGCAAGTCCGTCGTCGCAGACCCGCTGAACAGAAAGAACACCGGGACCAATACCCCGGCGATCATCTACACACATATCGTGCCCGGCTCAAAACTGAAAATGACCTTCCTCCCCAAAGGCGGTGGCAGCGAAAATTGCAGCGCCTTAAAAATGTTCAAGCCGGCCCAAGGTCTGGCAGGCATTGAGGCCTTCATCCTGGAGACCGTAAAGAACGCCGGAGGCAATCCATGTCCTCCGATCATCGTCGGCATCGGCATCGGGGGGAACTTTGACCTTTCCGCATATCTTGCAAAAAAAGCACTGACCCGCCCGTTGGGTTCAAAACACAAGAACAGCTATTATAAAAAAATGGAGCACGATCTGCTCACCAAGATCAATCAGCTCAATATCGGGCCAATGGGTCTCGGCGGGAATACGACCGCACTGGCAGTCCATATCGAAGCCCATCCGTGCCATATCGCATCATTGCCCGTGGCGATAAATATACAGTGCCACTCCAATCGCAGCGCAACGGCCGTCATCTGATACGATCATGACCCAACGATTCCGATTGTTCATCGATGCGGCCGAGATCAAGAACGGCACCTGTACGGTGACCGGGGAAGGATCACATTATCTCAAGAACGTCCTGCGCGCGACCACGGGCGACACCGTGGAACTTCGCGACGGGACGAACAGGGTCCATACGACGACGGTCGAGAACATATCAGAAAAGAACATCACATTGAAGGTCATCGGGACACACAGTATAGATACCGAGCTCCCGATCAAGGTCACCCTGGCACAAGGATTGCCTAAGGCCGATAAAATGGAATTGATCATACAGAAATGCGTCGAGCTCGGCGCACACGAGATCATTCCTCTCGAAACATCCCGCAGCATCGTGAAGATCACAAAAGACAAAGAAAAAGCGAAAGTGGAGCGCTGGAATAAAATAAGCAGGTCCGCAGCCCAGCAATCCGGACGCGGTATCGTTCCTGCTGTCTCCGGCGTCCAAAAATGGAGCGAGCTTCTTGGAACGTTCAAGAACTATGACCTCGTACTCCTCCCCTGGGAAATGGAAGAACACATATCTCTCAAGAATATCTTTGAGGAAAAGAACGGGATATATCAACGGATATTGATCATCATCGGACCGGAAGGCGGATTCTCAGCTCAAGAAACAGAAGACGCTGTCCGGTCTGGCGCACGGACGATAACGCTCGGAAAACGGATATTGCGTACAGAGACCGCGGGTATCGCAACACTTGCGATGCTGAACTATATATATGCCTAACTGCGGATACGCTCAATGATCCACATCACGATATTCAAGAACATCTGAAAACCTGCTCAATTATGAGCACCGCAAGCGAACGGATTCTTTCAGATATTTCGCTCCGGGACTTTTTTCAGGTATAATGCGGAAAATATAACTCTCCCAGGGGGTAACAGATAATGACAGGCCATACCATACAGCGTACGATACTTTCGGCAGCACTCTTCCTTATATATGTCACTGCAGGACTTTGCGCCACACCGGACTTCAATGATACACAGATATGGAACACATATATCGGCAGCACGATAACCAATGAAAGCAAGATCGTGCTCTCCAAGACCAAAGAGACCTCCGCACAATGGAACGCGATACTGCTTCTCAACGAACCCTGGAATCTTTCCGCCTATCAAGGCAAAACGCTGTATTTCCTGACCTCGACCTCCGGCGACAAGACCGTGCGCTTTGCTCCAAACTTCTTCGTTATAAAGAACGGGGTCAAATACCGTGTCTGGTGGATGAAAGACCCGTACACCGAGCTCGTACCGCCGCAATATCTGACCTTCCTTCCTGACGAATACGGCATCATAAAAGGCAGTATCGATATTCCTGCGGTGACGGACACCCGGTGCGGGTTCTACGCTCAAGACATTACCGCCAATATGATCATCAAGATCACCGCTACCAGCGCTCCGCTCACACTGCAAGATGTACGTACCGGGCTACTGACGGACTGGCAATACGATATACCAGGCGCATACCCGAACTTTGCCGGTACCTCCGGGTCCGTACAGTTCAATGAGTTCTACGCAGGCACTCTTGCGCTGGAGGAAGTACTGCCGCTCGATATGGCCTCATGGGTCAAAGACCTTTCAGCCAAGGACCGCAATGTCCTTGCTCAGGAAATGAACATCATCTTTATCGATACAAAAAATGAACTTCGCCCCTATCAACACCTGCTCAGCCGGGAAAAATTGATCGCGGTAAAAGCATATTATGACACGCATAAAGAAGCGTTCCTTAAAGACCCGTACTTTATGGGAAAGAATTACATCCTCGGAGGCAACAGCGGCATCACGTTCAAGACGATCACGACCCCCAAGGACTCCAGCTGCACCGTCAACAATGGACAGCTCGTCATAAAGAACAAGACCGACCGCAACAGCTGGACCATTGTACATATCGCCACGCTCTCTGATCCCGAAACGCTCAAGGAAATGACGGGTATCATGCGCCTTTCGGCACGGATGACTGCCGAGGACGTTCAAAGCGGGGTACAGCCCTGGCAGAAGATCTTCATCGGTATGACCGTCCGGCTCAAGGACGGCACGATCATCCCGGAATACACCAACAAGATCTCCATCCCGAAGATCGGAACGGAGAAGGACCCGCAGAACTACACCGGCACCTTTGAACAGGATGTTTTTATCCCCGAGAACACCGCCGCGGTCGATATCTATTTGAAAGTCCCGGGGAGACCAGAGAACGAGGATGCATCCGGGGTCGCCTGCTCATATCTTGCCGTTGACCAGATCGCATTGAAAAAAGCAGCGCTCACTCCTCTCGATATGAACGCCGTTCTGGCCAGTGCCCCGAACAAGGTCTTTACACAACAGATGGTCGGCAACAAGACATATTTCGTCAAAGCCCCCTCAGGCCTTGGGCTTATTGCGGGGAATACGCCGTTCACGATAGAGAACGGAACGATCACGTTCAGCAGCAATAAAGGGGACGACTATTGCGGACTGTATTCCAACATCTTTCCGCTGAAGAACATCGACGAACTGGAACTTGCGGCCAGTTTCAGGTCCGCGCTCACAAAGCACGGGCAGCCGCCGGTCTGGGCAGCCCCGGCCATAGAGCTGGTCTATTTTGACAGGAACGGACGCGAGGTACTGGCCGCTGATTACGGCGAAGACCGGTACCCGAAGATAACCAGCGATCCGAACACCAACGGAACGGTCTCCGCAAAAAAATTCTTCCCGGTCCCCCTCGACCGAGGCGCGCTCTACGGACAGGTGCGTATCCATTTCTCCAGACAATGGGACAATGCCCGGAACGACCTCGATCTCAATAATTATTTTTCAGGCACAGCGGACATCACGAACATCTACGCCCGTCCCGCGCTCGCTCCACAGGACCTTACCAACAGCCTGGTCGATACTGCCACCAATTGGGCACCGAACAATGGCACGTTCTATAAACAGATCAATGGTCAATCACTGGATTGGCAGACCAATCGCATCAAGGTCATCGATGACATGACCAGCTCCAAACGTTCCGTTGTGTTCGATAACCGGGATAACCCCTGGAGCTCGCTCAAGACCGAGATAACCGTACCGCATGACGCTATCGGCCTGATCGGAGAGATCAATGTGGACCTCTCCCAGATAACGACCGGTCTTGAGAATTGGCAAGGCTTCGGGCTGTTCCTTGAGGCGGACGTGGAAGATGCGTCCGGACATGTGTTCCATTTCGGCGGCGTCCCCGCCTTCCAAAAGACGGGAGAACGGTACAAAGCCCTCGACCGTAAGGTCATGCCGTACGCCGGCCCCATTGATTTTTATATCCCCCTCAAGCATCAGAACCTAAAGATCAAGAAACTGACGTTCCAGGTAGCACTTGCCGGATACGGACGAGCAACACTGCTCCCGATCAATAACGAACCTAATGCTCCGCTCATCAAATTGAACATGGTCAAAACCTCCGGCAGTGACACCACGCCGATATTTGCCTCCCAATATGCGCTTTACGGAGCTGACAGTGCGCACGGCCGGACCCGTATAACGTTCGAACCTCAATATCAGCTCATCGCCCGGATGAAAGACACGACGATCAATATCCCTTACGAGAACGCAGAGAGCCTTATTGAACATCTTGTCCCGTACATCGCCAGGAACCTGAACATCAGAACGATCCCGGAACAGCAGATGAACACGCTCATAAGCACCGTTCGAGAGAACCCCTCTTGTGACCTTAAAGGCCCGCTTTCAGTGCTCTTCAATGCCACTCTCCCGTATGAGAGCATCAGCTGCATACAACAGCCGGGATACGGACATACCGCTTATGATCTGCCCGTTGAGACCGTGCATTCCTATGCACTGGTCACGTTCGATCTCGAAGGTTCACGGGACGCTGAATACTCGTTCAGAGCACAGGCGATCAACAGTAACGGCGATGCGCTGGACCTTCCCTATATCAAACAGAACCCTGAGATGCAGACCCGATGGTTCATCCCTTTTGGCACCCCGGACAAAAAGAACGGGACAAAAGGGTATCTCATGCCGCTGCGTTTTCACGGCAATGATCCGATCGCTAAACAGTTCGGAGAACCGGTCACGTTCAGGGTGATCATTGGCAGTAATAAAGGACAGGTCACCATTCAGGACCTTCAGGTCTCACTCTTGCAAAAACTGCCTGTCACGCTCCTCAACAACGGTGGAAAGACCGTGCTCCGTGCAGGACGGACAGAGAAGTTCCTTGCCGAGAACGATATCGTGAACCTTTCGCTCAAAGGGGTACGACCGTCGCTCAGAGTGGTGATGCCGGACGCACTGGAACTGCAAAAGATCGCCCGGACCGAAGGGGACGCTTTCGACAACAGCGAAATGGCAGCTATCAGCACGACCACCGCATTCAAAGAACCATTGAACATGAAGAACACCGGGACGCTCGCCTTAAAGAACGCGGCATTGGCACAAAGCGTCAGGAACAGGACCGTCAGGTTCAAGGACGGGAACTGGTATTACAACACGGACATACCGTTCATCCCTTCCGGGTTCACGATCGTCGGAGAAACGTTCCATTACTGGTTCACCTTGCGTGGCCAGGAATTCAATGGATTCCGCACGAACGGTGTACTCCCCCTCTGGACGAGCGACCTGACCGAAAAAGAACTGCAGGACCTCAGGTCGGTGACGGACCTGCGCGAGTTCATCCTGTTCTATATGCGCGCACAGGCGAACTCCTGGCAGAACACCGGGGTTTCCATGGTCCGCGTACATCAGCTGTGCACCGCCTGGTCCTATCTCACCGCTGAGGACCTGGACCTGGTCATCCGAACGCTCGCTCTCTGGCAAAAGGAAAAAGGCCTGCTCATCGACTTCGATGCGCTCGCCAATATAGACCTGACCCAACCGTACTTTGCCGGAACATTCCAGGACAAGAAATGGACCACGGACCTTTCCACACAGCACGACCTCCTCAAAGCGACACTGCCCCTTCCTGAGGTCCGAGACCAGTACGCTGTCCCCGCCATCAACATGTTCTTTGATACGTTCAAGAAATATGATTTCTGGCCTGACGCGCTCTCTTACTGCAACGAGACCGGTTTTGTGCACGGGTTCTGGCTGCTCGACAAGAGCAATCCGGCACATCATCCCTACTTCCTTGGCGCTTACAGCACGGTCTATCAACGTTATCAAAAAGCGCTCTCGTCCGACCCCTCGCTCCGTCCGCTCATCCGTGATATCGCCGCTGCCATGCAACTGCATGTCCAGTGCGTGAACGCGGAGCGGCTCGGGAACGAGCTGAGCTCACTCGCTGCGATCATCCAACACGGAAAGAACAGGCACGAAGCCGGTCTGTATGGGGCATATAACGTCCTGTACGACGGTGCCCTCAATGCCTATCCGGCGTTCAGAGCAGAACTCGCCGCTATCCGCTCCGGGAACGACGCCTCCTGGCCGCCGAACGGCGGTTTTGGCTGGTTCGCAGAAGCAAAGGTCAATGCCGATTATTATCAAAAGATGAACATACAGGTCAGTGCGCTCAAAGCATCTATCGGAACGTTCCGAGAGAAAGTCGCCAACGTTAAAAGAACGAACGCACTGCGCCTGCAGGAACTGGTCTCTTCCGATCGCTGCCGTACTGCGGTCAAGACCTTGCGTACGGTCATGAACGATATCAGCGCGAACGATACCGCCGTGCAGTTCCAGTATATCGACACGTTCGAACCGCTCTCCGACCAGGCCGCAGAACAAGCGTTCTTTACGTCCTTTTTCCTGACCGCGACGCTCGCCGAGGACATGAACACCGTTGTTCGCAATGCAGCACCTAAGGATGCACATTGCGTCATCGGCAATAACAATGACTACATCAAGGACGTCTTCGAGGTCGCAGGCCGCGCATACCTTGCAAAGAACGAAGACATGGAATGGCGGTTCAATAAGTACGTCCATCATCCTGTCGGAGGTCATGCGATGAACCTGAACGCGGGACACGGTTCAGTGTTCGACACCGATTCCGACATCAACTATAACATCGACCTGTTCTCGCCGATGCTCTCGCTCGGAACACCTCTCCGGCTCACCGAGACCAATTATACGTTCGTCGGTGATGCGGATTCAGGCATGGGCAACTATACGGCAGCGCTGTACATGCAAGAGATATCCCGCAAGACATCTATCCTCGGATTCCATCGTGGACTGGACACGCTCGAGCAAAGAACGCTCCGGGATTATTTCAATTACGGGAACAACATCTTCAAACGCAGCGTCTTCAATCTGGTGAACTTCGCGGCTCACGCCGATGAACAGCTGTCGCTCACCCTGGACCCCTACGATCAGGAGGTCATGGCCTCCGGGAAACGTATCGCGATCATCGGCTCACGCATCTCTCCGCACGGAACGATCGTTCACCCGTCACACTGGCGATTCACATACACCGGGAGCACGCAACGCACTCCTATCACGATATCGCTCGTCAATGTGAACGATAAAGAAATGCTCGTGACCTTCTATGGTGCCGTGCGCAATTCCGGGCAGAAGAACCGGGCAGGCAATCCCGACCTGATTCAGACGTTCGGGACGGCACCGATACTGTATCAATATTTTCCGGGCGAACTGACCATCCAGTTGCCGGATACGTTCAAAGGCCCTGTACGCATATATGCAATAACCGCAATGAACGGAGAAGGAGAAGCCCTTTCCCCGGCCGATATCAAAGAAAAAAGAGAGGACGGGAAACGCAGCATAACGATCATAACGAACAGCTCGATAAAAGGAGCCTATGCATATCGCATCACGGAGAAGTGAGCGGTCCGTCACGCCCAGAGGTCATGTCTTTTTCGAACACCTGAAAATCACCGGCACTGAGGTCCGCTCGGTATATGAGCGGGCCTCGTACTGAGCCGATATCTTTAGATATCTGGAACACCAGGAACGCGCCCGGATCGGCCTGTAGAGCGAATTTTTCCGCGATGCGCACCACGACAGCATGTCCTTCTTCATCACCGTGGTATTGGTCAAAATAGTTATAGACCAACATATGCCCGCTAAAAGGAACATCTGCAGAGAAATAATCGGACCATATCCACCTGATCTTTTCCGGGTACGCATACCCCAAGGACCACAGCAGCTTCTGCCTTTTATCCGTGAACTCCCGAATGGTCGTATCCCGCTCCACGGCCGTTACGTGGCGGCATATCGTTGAAAAAAAGGCGGCAGCATCACCGATAAAAGCCCCGGCATCCAGCACGGACCAGGAAGAAATATCTTTGATATGGAGCTTTTCCTGAAATCGTGAAAAAAACCGCCCCAGTCTGTACGGCGAACTCGAAAGACCGACCGTATCGCCGTTCGGCTTTACCAGATCACCATCAGGGCGCAGATACATGCCTTCCGGCAAGTCCTGCACCAACAATTTCTCATTGATATCGAGCAGGACCTGCTCGAACGCACATTCTATGATCTTTGTGAACATGAGCGCTCCCTTCTTCTCAGTGCACGCACATACCGCACGGGGATTGCTGTACGGTCATGGACCGTACCCCTCTGCTGGACCAGAACGCTCTTTATCCGTCCTCTTTCAACAGTTCCACGATCGTGTCCAACATAACACTGATATGATAGGGCTTCACCAGATGTCCGTTATACCCCATTGTCTTGAGCTTCTCGGAGACCCCTTCCGAACCATCCGCCGTATTCGCCACTACCGGCGTAGTCGCGTTCAGCGATGAGCTCCTGAGCTCTGTTAATACGGCCGTTCCATCCTCGATATCCGGCAGATCGAGGTCCGTGATCACAAGATCGAACTTTCTCCTGTTCCACTCAGCACGCGCTCCTTCCGCAGAAACAGCGTACGTGATATTGGTAAAACCCGACCTCATGAAACGGTCCTTCATCAGGAACAGTGTGCTGGTATCATCCTCCACGACCAGGATATGTTTATCACGGACCACCTTGGACACAACTCTCTCCGCAGAGGGAACGTCAGGCACCGGCACCTCACTAACTGCTGCATCATTCCGTCCCGGGATCGTAACCTTGAAACTACTGCCCAATCTGACAATAGACCTGAACTCTATCGTCCCACCGTGCTTTGTCACGAGCTGTTCGGTTATATTGAGCCCTAAGCCCGTCCCGGAGATGCCTTTTTTTCCTTTAATTTTTTTCCCCTGTTTAAAGGCCTTGAAGAGCTCCTGCTGCTGCTCTTCCTCGATACCACACCCCTGGTCCCAGACCTCAAAAACAACGGCACTGCCGTCCTTTGAAGCAGCAACGCTCAGACCGATCTCACGGCCAGGCTGAGTGAATTTGACCGCGTTGGACAACAGATTGATCAATACCTGCTCGATACGCTGCCTATCCGCCCTCAGGTGGCCGATATCGTCCGGACATTCACAGCGATAGGCAACACCGTTCATGGCCGCAAAATGTTCGACTAGAATGGCGTTCATATGCTTGACCATATCACTGACTGAAAAATCATGTACATCCAGCTCGAACTCCCCCGCGGAGATCTTCGATACATCCAGCAGATTGTTCACCAACAGCAGCTGATATTGAGCGTTCGCATACATATGGGCCATTTTCTCCCTGCTCTCTGGGTTGAGCCGAGGATCAGCGAGCAGGTCCTCCGAAAGACCAATCATCACAGAAAGCGGCGTACGCAGTTCATGCGTCATCTTCGCAAAGAACACGCTCTTTGCTTCATGCGCCTGTTTTTCAGCCTCGACCGCTAAGGTACGTTGCTTATCCAGCTCCAGATGCTCGGTATTATCGCGGGATATGACCACGATATCCTTAGGACCTGCACCGCTGTACCTGATCACCGCGACACATTCCATGGGGACATAGGCACCGTCCGTGCGACGAAGCGAAGCGTTATACCGAAGGATGGTCTTTTTTTCCGCGATCGCCCGATAAAAAAGCTTTTCTATGTTCCCGATCTCGTCCGGATGTGCAAGGGACCCGAAGACCGGTCTATTCAGGAGGTCTGAAGCCTTGAGCCCGAGCACACGTTCATAGGACGGTGAGATATACCGATACTCCCGGGTGGACGCATCAACATAGGCGACCAGATCAAAACTGTTCTCCAGGATCGCCTCGTACATTTCCAGCCTGCGGATCATATCATCATGTCCGCCATGCTCGACATGCGCAATGAACTTCAAGAACATGACCGCAACACCACCTATACAGGACCGCAGCTGCCGGCCCTGTATAGATATCGAATATCGCGGAGGATTATTGCAAGAAAGAGCGCCCGAAGTTCAATGCTTCCGGCGGGAAGAAAGAGGCGCTTTTAGGTTCTTTTCTCTTTTTTCCAGGGCATATTCCACGGCCCACACGGCGCCGGCACGCATGTACATGGAAGCGGAAAAACCGTCGGAAGCATCCCAGGATTCAGGCGTACGGAACAGGAAACCCCGGCGATAGATACCGTCATACATGGACCGCAGTATGCTCCAGCAAGAGCGGGACCGATCGTACAGGAACAGGTGGGACGCCAGCATGAAATTGACCCCTACCCACACATCGTTCCCCTGCTCATCCCGGACAGCCCCCCCGGACACCGTCCGACCGTTCACCACGCCACGGGCCCCCTGACAAAAATTCCTGAAATTGAAACGACAGATCGTATCGAAGATCGATCCCATTCTCTTTTTTTCTATGACCGGTCGGACATCGAACAGGTCCAGATACCAATGTCCGGCAAGCTGTGCCGCCATGATGTCACTGTTCTTTTCCGAAAAATCATAGTACGTGCCGTTCCAGAGTTTTTCATCATAACTTTCAAGCGCATGCTTGGCATAACGCCTGAAACGCTGTGCAACGTCCATATCATCTATGATCTCCCCGATAAGGCTTGCTACCACCAGCGACGCGATACGCAAGCCTCCGCAATATGCGCTCGTTCCTTTCATCGTCCAATTATCAAAGGTCTGGTCAGGGAACCCTTCGTTCTCCGGCAAATGATCGCCATCGGTATCCAGCTTATCCAGATGATCGATAGCCTCAATGACCGCAGGCCACAGATCTTCAAGGAACCCTTTGTCCTTGCGGCCGTCCAGAACATACGCACGATAGACCTGCAGAACGAATTTTGAGTTCAGATCCTTCCAGCGATTGGAGTTCTGCCAGAGATAGGCATTGGTCTTATGGAACACATCTTCGAACGGAGAACCAAGGTCGTGCGGACAGGCCCCTTTTTGTTTACGGATCCCATAGTAGATGGGATCTGCCTCGGCTTTCCCCTGAGCTTTCTTATCCCGGATATCCATCCCCTTGTTATACGAGACCGGAGTACGGTCCTCCTGGTTCACGGTACGCGCAAATCCTCTCATCGTTCCCTTCTCGATCTCAGGCCAAAAATAGGCCAACGGGAAGGAACCATAGTAGCGGACATCAAGGGTCTCATAGAACAGATAATCATAACATTCAAGATACGCAAAACGCCCCGATACCGCTTCCCATATGGTACCTCCATCCGCAAGCTGGTACAGTTCATTGAACAGCATACGTTTGTACCATTCCGGACGTTTCCTGGAACGATACGCCCCATGCCAGGCATCGATCTGCTGCTCCCATTCCTTGTAATGCAGCAGGGCATCCTTGGCGATGTGAAAGCTTTGTCCTCCGCGGGACTTCCCGAAAAAACGACGATAATAGCGGAACATATCGCACGCTTTTGGCAGGTCCCATGAAAGGACCATCGGCACTTCGAGATGATCTTTGGGACCAAGCGTGAACGTTACGATAAGGGCCGCACCTTTTGAAGGGATGTCGGGATTCGGGTAGTTCCCGAGCCTGCCTTTTTCCAGGAACTCTGCCCACATATATTCTCCGGAACTCTCACAATCGAATATGGACTGTACCGAGACCTTTGAGCCCAGGACCTGCTGGGTCGCGATACAGAACTCGCCGTTCAATACATCCTGCCCTTCACGCTCCGGCGCGGACAGTATGACCCCGTGGTACTCCCCGCTCTCGACCTTCGTATTGATCGTCCCTGCAACGGGCGTACGGTCCCAGGTCACACCGACATTGGAGTGCGGCAACGCCTGCTTCGGCTTCCAACCCAGCATGTTCTGCCAGGTGAACATGATAGAGACCTCGACGATCTTATCGGTAGGATTGAACGCATCCCACTTGAACACCGCCACAGGATAGCTGGTCTCACGATAATTATGCGGCAGTATCGGCGTGAATTGAGTACAGCGAACACGGACCGGGAACCGCTTATGCTCATAATCGGTCCAGGCTTTAGGATAGAGCACATGGTGTGTCGCAGCCCCTTTGGGATATCCCCAATTCCAGCCGGAAAGCGGCTTTTTATCCGGTATCTTTGCGGTAGAAAGCACCTGGGCAAAGACCTTGTCTTCATGCTTGATCTTCTGACGCATGCTGAACTGACACGCTGGGACCGTTTCATAGATATGATGTCCCGGAAGCAGATGCCATACAGAAAAATCACCATCCGCGGTTCGACCTATCGTCCCTGCTCCAAAACCGCCCAAAGGCATCCCATGGGGATACGTATCTATCATCGGGAATTTTGCGCGGGGATGCATGCGATGCACTTTTTCGGCATCACCGAACTTTGATCTGAAGGCCTCTTTAGGCACTTTTGGGAACGTATACGTATGCACGTGCGTATGTTACCTCTTCATGGAGTGACCGCGTTTTTCAGATTGTAACACAGCCGAAGGTAAATCAAAATTGACTTTTAAATACATCTTGAGTACACTCACTCCTGCCTTCATAAAAGAATAAGGAGTTCTCGTATGCGTTATGGTTTTTTTGACGACAAGAACAAAGAATATGTCATCACCGACCCTAAAACCCCGACAAAATGGATAAATTATATCGGCACGCTGCAGTTCGGCGGCATCATCGACCAGACCGGCGGCATGCTGCTCTGCAAAGGCGACCCGGCGCTGAACCGCATCAATAAATATATCACCCAGCTGCCGGCCTCCGACATGCGCGGGTCGACCATCTATGTCCGTATCAAGGAAGGTACCGGATACAAAGTGTTCTCCCCGGTGTTCGTCCCGACGCTCGACAAGTATGATCTGTACGAATGTCATGTCGGGCTCGGCTATCAGAGGATCATTTCGGAATTCTACGGTCTGCGCTTCGAGATCACCTATTTCGTACCGAACAAAGCGACCGTTCAGGTCACGGACATCCGCGTCACCAACAAGAGCGGAAAGACCCTTGAGGTCGATGTCATTCCGGTGATCGAATATTCACACCCGGACTCCCTCAAACAACTGACCAACGCCGATTGGGTCCCGCAGACCATGTGTTCCACTGCACACAAACAGAAAGACCTGCTCGTGCTCGCGGAATACCCGTTCATGAACAAAAAGACCAAGGTCAATTACCTGACCTCGAACTATCCCGTATCTTCGTTCGAAGCGGACCGCCGCGTGTTCCTGGGCGATAACGAGTACGGGACCTGGAAAAACCCGCTCTCCCTGCAGAAATCGGAATTCTCGAACTATGAACCGCTGCGCGGCGATTCTATAGGTGCGCTCATGCATCATCTGGGCAGCATGAAGACCGATGAGACCAAGCGTCTGGTCGTCCTGCTCGGCCAGAACGAGAGCATCGAAAAGGCCCAGCCCGAGATTGACATATACCGCGACACCAAGAACGTGGATACTGCCCTGAACGACCTGACCACCTTCTGGTCGCACTACCTTTCCACCTTCCAGGTCAACTCGCCTGACGCAGCGTTCAATTCCATGGTGAACATCCATAATCCGCGCCAGTGCTATATGACCCTTAACTGGTCCCGGTATCTTTCTTTCTATCAGCTGGGCTACGGCGCCCGCGGCATTGGCTTCCGCGATTCATCGCAGGACGTGCTCGGCGTGCTCGGTGCTGCACCTGCTGAAGCAAAGGAACTCATTAAAAAGCTCCTGAGCGTACAGATGAGCACAGGGTTCGCCATGCATCAGTTCAACCCGCTGACAATGGTCGCTTCCTGCGGAGATTCCGAGGAAGAAGAAGGTCATCGCTACTACAGCGATGATCATCTGTGGATCATACTCTCTGTCTGTTGGTATATAAAGGAAACAGGCGATATGGCCTTCCTGAAAGAAGAGATCCCGTTCTACGAGAAAGAAAAGGACGGTACGACACCGAAAGCCACAGGAACGGTCCTGGACCATCTGCAGCGCGCTATCGAGTTCACCAATAAGGACCGTGGTGCCCACGGGCTCCCGCTGCTCGGCTTCGCCGACTGGAACGATACGGTCAATCTCAAAGGCAAAGCGGAATCGGTCTTCACGGCCGACCTCTACTGCCGTGCACTGCTCGAGATGATCGAATTGAGCACGTTCTTGAAAGATACGACTGCGACCGAGAAATACAAGAAATATCATGCAGAGATGACCGATGTCATCAATAAGACCTGCTGGGACGGCGAATGGTACGTCCGCTACTATGAAGAGAACGGCGCACCGCTCGGCTCACACAAGAACGCCGAAGGTAAGATCTTCATCAATTCCCAATCTTGGGCCCTCATCGGCGGCGTGGCCCCTAAGGACCGCGCAGAACTGACGATGAAGTCCGTCAACAAGCACCTTAATACTAAGTTCGGACTGAAGCTTTCCGCGCCGGGGTACAAAGAGTTCGATTGGCGCAAGGGCGGCGTGACCACATATCCCCCGGGAGCCAAAGAGAACGGCGGTATTTTTCTGCACTGCAATCCATGGGTCATGATCGCGGAAACGATACTCGGGCACGGCGATATGGCCTACCAGTATTACCAGCAGATCAACTCCGCGGCCAAAAACGATATCATGGAAGTGTTCGAGTCCGAACCCTATAACTATCCGCAGAACATCCTGGGCGACGAGCACCCTCTGTTCGGCATGGGCCGCAACGGTTGGCTCTCAGGTACTTCTTCATGGACGTATACCGCCGCAACAAAGTTCATTCTGGGCGTTCGCCCCTTGTTCAATGGTATCGAGATAGACCCGTGCGTGCCCTCCTCTTGGAAGCAGTTCTCTATCACCCGCAGCTTCCGCGGTGTGACCTATCGCATCAGCGTGGAGAACCCGAACAAGGTCAACAAAGGCGTGGCAGCGATGACCGTTGACGGCACGGCCGTGACCGGGAACGTCATCACGTCCGAGATGGTCGCTGGAAAAAAAGAGGTCGCAGTGACCGTCACGATGGGTACAGCGAAGGCCGGCAACGCCAAAGAAGTGGCTGCGGCGAAAGCGAAGGCCTGACGACCGCCCCTCCAAGTTTTTGGTCCGGTGTATTTGTTATAGCAAACCCTCCCCCATCAAGGGGAGGGTTTTTTATCACAGACGCAAGTGTATAGCCCGGACCTTTTCTGAAATTATCCCGATCCCCTGACGATATCTATGGGTATAAGGGAACGGATATGAAAAAAGCATATGACACGAACACAACAGGTATACAACCGCTCAGGTTCACGTTCCGGACCGAAGAGAAGCGCCCGCCTTCGGAACACAAGACACAGCTCATCTGCCCGTACGTCATCGAAGACCTTTCGGACATCGATATCAGCTCAATGGACATACTATTGATACCGAGAGGGCGCTCCTCCTGTACACAGCAGGGCCGACACTCGACATAGAACATGCTCCACAAGCTCATCTCGTTCAACGACCACTATACACAGGCCGCAGATTCCCTGTACAGAACGGCCGTACACCTTCGCGGGTCCGGACGGACCATCCAGGTCGCGATTATCATCCCCTATTTCGACGATGTCCGACTGTTCTCACCTGCGACGCACCCTCATGGAGAAGATTCACTGGCAAAAAAGATCGAACAAGTACAGGCCGTCCTTGCCCCTTATGGGGATATCATACGCTGGAAGATGATCATCTCTGATGTAACGCTGGCAAAGAAAGGGCAGCGAGCGTTCCCCGCACCAGAGACCCTGTTCCCTGCCCTGCAGGACCGGTACGGCCTCACCACGGACCAGCTCTCCGCCCTGACCTTGCCTTACGGTTACCGGTATCATTCATACGCGCATGAGATAACAAAAGGGGCCCCGGTCTACGCTGCAATGGAAGAACTGCTCACCGCTGAACAGCGCCCGAACATCATCATGTTCACGGACGTCGATATCTCGACCGACCTGAGACAGATAGGACTGCTGCTCGAACCACTGGTTATCGATAATGATGATGCGACCATAGGCACACGCACCTCAGACCCGCTCACCCCAGGACTCGATATCGAGGAACTGCTCATCACCATGACCTCCTATATGGGGTTCAAAGAATACCTGATGTTCCCGCTGAAACAGAACGGCATACAGGACACGCAATGCGGTTTTAAGGCGTTCCGGACCGAGCCGCTGGCCCAGGTCCTGCCAAAAACACAGGACGGCGGCTGGGCGTTCGACACCGAGCTGCTCTCGCTGATCATTGAACAGGGCGGACACGTTCGGTCCCTCCCCATCGACTGGCATGACTCCACGATCGCATCTCTGACGAACTTAAAGAGCCGCTGGCATATGCTCCGGGACATGTTCGAGCAGTATATCCGCCGCACCCAGAACAGGAAGTACATCACAGAGAACGCCCTGTTCATCATCCCCAAAAGAACACAGAACATCGTTCTTGCCCATATAAACCGGTCCATCAGAACGTACGACAAGGACACTGATATATCACGCATCATCAACTGGATCAAAACGTTCGAATATTTCCTGCGGTGGCAGAACGACCTGCTGCGCTCCATACTGGGGAAGGACCATCTGCATATTGAAATGATCTGCGCTCAGCTCTCCGTGGTCCAGAAATGCACGGAGAATGTCAGGGCCGGGATCACCGATATCATTACCGTCCTCACACAGCAGGGAAAGCTTTCGTTCAGGGAAAAACGCCGTATCTCACGGATACAGAACACCCTGATCGAGACAAAGGTACTGAACTTTTCCGAACAGCTCAAAAGATCGGACATGGTACGTTTTGTAAAAATATTCATGAAGGACCTGGAAGAGGGGCACTTCGGACCGTACGAACAGCAGAACGACCCGGACGACTGACACGCTCTTCGTATCAGATGATCTTGTGCTCTCCTTCCGGAATGACGATCTTCTGGTCCTCGATAGTGGCGTTATCGGAAATGATCAGGTCCGCGTTAGGTCCCTCGAAGACGATCTCAACATGCCCCTTGAACGTCACATTACTGCCGATACGGATATCCCCGAACTCATCAAAATGATGTCCGGCTCCGCCTATCACCAATTTCTTCACCTGTTTCAAGGACGTATTGCGCCCTCCTCCGGAGATACGTTCTTCAAGGTCCGTGACCGTACTTAATATCTTCTTCCCCACTTTAAGCAGCGGTTTTTTTATATATTGGCCTTTGGCATCCAGTGCCGGGAATACCCGCCCCTCACGCAGTTCACACCAGTCACTGCGCTGTAGCCAGAGATCGGAAATGAACTTCGAAGGGTTGAAACGGACATTGCGATCGGTCGCGATGATCGAGCTTTTCAGGAACTGCATCATCTCTCCCGAGATACGCTCAAAAATGATGCGCTCGCCGCCGTTCATTTTTTTATGAGAGATGAGGACTTCCGGGACCTTTCGACATTGAAAAGCGGAAAGGCTCAGTACAAAGGTGTTCGTGTTGAAGTATTTGAAGAATTGCGCGCTTTCGAACTTGTCTTTCCACTCGGCAGGGACCCTCGGTCCCTCAAGAAGTGAAAAAACGCCATTGATGCGCGCGCCGGCGCCCCCTTTATCTCCATGATATTTCTCTGCGACCTCCATGGTCATCTGGTTCTTCTTCCATATGTGATAGCCGATAAGCAGCGGCTCTATGACCGCTCCAAGATTATCGATGTTCATGAACAGGATGTACTTTATCTTTTTTTCCCGGGCAATGGACAAGGCTTGCTCCCTGAACTCCGGAAAAATGAACCAATGACCGCCCATGGCATATTCGACGTCACCATCGGCGTTCCGTGCGACCTCGAGCCCCGTATCGACCGGTCTGGCCCGCAGGGTCTTATGCTGAAGAATGACATGCGCATCAATGCCGGCAAGAAGGTCTTTTCTGGTCTCAAGAGCCGCGATATCTTTCAAGGTATCCTCACTGACCAATTTGAACACCGGAACGATCTTGCCGTACTTTTCCTGGACATGGCGGACATTATCGAGCTTCAATTCATGGAACGTTTTGTCATCCCGCACTTCAACGACCGCTTTCGTGCACTGTCCAAAACCAGTAGCCTGTCCGGCCTCACCGACATAGACCGCGACCTGCCCTTTGCGCAGCGCTTCTTCGCCCAGCACTGTCCATTTCGAACACAGCTCCGGCGAGGCGGATGAAACATCATCGACATCCTCCGCGAGCGGGGTACCGATAGAATCCCCTTTATAATGAGAAAGGACCTCGTTATTGATATAACGCGTCCAATCGGAAACGGTCAGTTTTTTCACCCATACCGGTTCGTTCGCCAAGGCCTCTTCTATGTGCCTGCGAATGCCGATCGGTAATCTTCTTTTCTTGGCTGTCATTGTTCCCTTCCTGATATCAGATGCTGCTGCGCCGGTATTCCTGCTCCGCGAACGTATCCGTCATGCCCGCGATATAATCCGCGATGGCCCGGACAGAAGGTTCTCCCGGGAAACGGCCGATGAACGGGACCCGTTCCGGATGGGCCCGATAATAACCGAACAATCCTCCCAGGATCTCGCGGGCTTTCTCGTTCATCTCAACGACATGCGGATGCCGGTAGAACTTCTGCATAAGGAACGCGCGCAGCTGCCGGTTCTTCTCCTGCATGGCGTCCGTGAATTCTATCAGAGGTTCGGGACATTGGTATACGGCCTCAACGTCCGGGAAGGCCTTATGTGCGATAGCACTGTCGGCATTCCGCACCAGATCGTTTATCTGCTCACCGATAAGATAACGAACGTTCAGGTTCCGAAGGTCTTCGTCCGTGAGCGCAGTATATTTTTTCCGGTTATATTCGGTCGCCGCCTGCCACAATACGACATCTTCCAGGTCCTTGAGCGTCAGGATATCGGCATACAGTCCGTCGTCGATGTCATGACTGTTATAGGCGATCTCGTCGGCCATGTTCACCACACGCGATTCAAGTGACGGATGGTCATGTGTTTCTCCCGGATGATCATGGGGGGAGCGATGTTTGATAAGGCCATCCCGCGTTTCATAGGTAAGATTGAGCCCCGGGAAATCCTTATACTTTCTTTCAATACGTTCGACAACACGGCGGCTCTGCTGATTATGTTCGAACCCCCCGTGTTCTTTCATGAGGGAATCGAGCATGGCCTCTCCGGCATGACCAAAAGGCGTATGCCCCAGATCATGCGCGAGCGCTATGACCTCGGTCAGGTCCTCATTGAGCGCGAGCATACGCGCCACATGGCGGGCGATCTGCGCGACCTCCAGGGTATGCGTCATACGCGTCCGATAGTGGTCCCCTTCGTAGGCAACGAAGACCTGTGTCTTATGCATGAGCCTTCTGAAGGCCTTACTATGCACGACACGATCACGGTCACGCTGGAATTCCGTCCGGTACAGCAGGGGTTCTTCAGGATATTCCCGCCCGCGAGAGCGGGAACTGTGGACAGCATACGGAGCAAGTGTCGTATCTTCTATTCTTTTAAAATCAGCATTGTTCAACATCAGTGATTACGCCACACCCGCTTCTTTTTCAGCTTCCGCCAGGACCTTATCATACTTGGTGTACAACTCATCCTCCGTGATGACCTTCTTATCGACAAGAAGATCGATCAGTACGTTCAATAAAAACCGTGTTTCATATACCAGATCCTCGAACGACTGTTCTTTATCATTGTTCTGCTCTGCCATGGTTCACCTCCCTGAGATCAAGATACAAGAAACAAGAGAAAAGAAACAAGTTCAAAAAACCATGAATATCCGTCTTTTTCCTCTGTTCACCTTGCCACTTGTCCCTTGTTTCTCGTGCCTTTCTTAAACCAGCGTCACTTCCACTTCGCTCACGGACGGAGCGAAGTATATCTTCCTGCCGGAAAATCCTGCACGTTTCCCATCTATCTTCGCGCTCTTGATATCCCCGGGCAGGTTCCATTCTATATCGGTCGGCGGTACCGTGAACTTCGGTTCGAAACGCAATGTGAACTTCTTCGGAGAATCCGCTGTTATCTCGAAACCGATCTTTCCGAACTCGGAAGGTGCTTCCGTAATGGACGCTCTCGCACCGCGCTTCTGCCAGGAGGCCGGCATGACCGGCGTTATGACCAAACGTTCTTTTTCCTCAAAAAAGAAGAGGTTCCTGATGAATATCAGCAGGTCGGCCACCGCCCAACCGTGATGTCCGTCGCCCATGGTCCCGCCGAACGTCTGAGGATTGATGGCCTCCGGCCAGGTCCAGGTAGCTGATGCGACATCCAAGATCCAGTTGAAGATGTCCAAGGCTTTCGTATCCCTGCGTCCGAGATAACACTCGGCGACATGCAGGGTCAGGTAGGTGCCGTACCCGGCATGATTGACGTCATGAAAGAAGCCGTTGCCGATGAAGTTATTCTCGTACATCCAGTCGATGGTGTTCCTCAGCCGGATATCATCAGGAGAAAGGATACGCAGGGGATAATAGGACGAGAGCGACCCGATGGCCGCAGAATCCATGCGGCGGCTGGGCGAGATCGGGATGATGGGCTTGCCGAAATTTCCCTCGATGCAGGTCAATGACGTATTGATCGCGTTATAGAACTTCGTATATTGTTGTTCCCACCAGAACGTCGACCGGCGAAGGGTCTTTGCGGCCTGGAGCACACCGCGGATACCGGCCAGCGCCCAGAAATCATCCCAGTAATAATAATCACTGAGACCGAAATGCTCGGCGGAAAGCCCCGGAGGCATAAGTCCTTTATATCCCGGGTCCTGCTTCTTGTTCTGCCATTTTTTACGGATGATCCAATGAGCGGCATTGCTCATCGGCCCGAACATCCGGCGCAGGAACTGCTGGTCGCGGGTCAATTTATAATGCTGCATGAGGGTCCAGATGGCCTCACCGCTCGAATCCCACTCGCCGGCCTGAGAGTAGAAATCACCGTTCCATTTCTGCCTCCGCGGATAGGTCATGAGCACCCGCGATACGTCCTCAGGATACCCCATGAGGTCCAGCGCATATAACATGTAGGTCGCGTCACGGAACCAGAAATGATGATAAATAGAAGGCCCCGGGGTGATATAGTCATTATCCTGGAACATCAGGAGATAGGCTTTATTGGCGATGAACGCGTCCATCACGCGTTTTTCGGGCACCTGTATCTGCATGCCTTTATATAATTTATCCTCCCATTGCGCGACGGTCTTATCGAGCATCGTATCAAAATGGTGATTGCGGATCTTCTGGACGATCTTCTTCTTGCGGGTATCCTTCTGATGGTGCTTTTTGAGCGGTATACGCAGTTCAAAGGTCTTCGATTGCCCCGGCTGCAGGACCAGAACATACTCGGCCATGGCCGTGGCCATACCGACGCGCGAACGCCCTTTGACATATTCCCGGGCAGTGGCCGGCTCATGCAGATAGAGCGCCACATCACCACGAGAGAGATTGGACCAATGGATCTCGTCAGGCGCCTGCATGAACACGCCGCCGAGCTTACCGTTCACAAAGAACGAGTTATCACCCGGGAATTCGATGCAATGGATGAGACTGACCCCTTCATTATTATACGGACGGACCGCGAAACCGAACGAGCATTCCCGGACCTTCTTGCCCGTGTTCTTGACCGTGACCTGGCGATACAGCACATCGACCTCGTTCTCGGCGGCAAAGACAAAGGACTTCACCTTGAACTCTTCGACCGAGAACTCCGTGATGACCATCGGCAGGTTCTTGAAGAGCTTCTGCGTGACATGGTCCATTCTCGACGGACTATGGACCTTGCCTCCGACGATGAGCCAGTCATCTATGGACCAGCCGTTCGTGAACGGAGTGAGCAGCCCCCGGGGATCGAGGGTGGCCTCTTCTTCGCTCTTGAGCGTCCCGATACCCGTCCAATTACGCCAGCACACATTGACCGTCACCGGTTCAAACCCGCGGGCAACGAACTCTTTATTCTTCGGATAGAACTGCCTCACGATCCAGTACGGCCAGACCCAGTCCAGGTTAGAGGAAACAACGAATCGAGTGAAAAGACCGCGGAAAATGTTCCGCATATTGAAGATGATCAGTTCTTTAGGCGTGGGGGTATGTGACGGATGCCCGATGGTGATGAACGCACGTATAAAATAGAAGATATCGCCGGGAATACCAACAAGACGCATCACACGCCTTAAGAAGAATTCACTGACCTTGTTCATATGCAAACGACCCCCTCAAACAAAAGTGTCTGATTAGTATACCATAGGGTCAGATGAGAACGAGGGGCCCCCGGACTTTCCGCCATTTTTCATGGTCACGCACACGCATTACGAACGGACATGATCGATGGTATGAGCGCGAGAGGCTACTGTAGAACGATCATGCCGGTCCAAGAGCAAGAATATCTTCTTCGCTCAACCGCTCAAAATCCTCGATATCGTTCCTCAACCCATTGAGGTACTGTTTTGCGACAGCGACCGTCCGTTCATGCCGCCAGGTATTGACCACACGGGCCGGAAGCAGGATCTGCTGGGTAAGGACAAAAGCATCATGGATGGTCAATTCTTTCCGCCAGCGCTTCACAACGGCCAGGTCGAGCCCAGGGACCTCGGTGAGCACTGCAGCCAGCTCGATCGTCCGTTCATCCTTCCACGCTTTCACTGTAGCCGGAGCGAACCCATGCTGTTCGATCAAGGCCAAGGCATCGTTCACGGAGCTTTCTCTCGTCCAGCGATGGAGCAGGTCCGCAGTGAACCCGTACTTTTCAAGCAAAGTGAGCGCATTATGTATCGTCCGGTCTTCCTGGCACAGGGCCACCAGATCAGCAGCGACAGACCACTTCTCGATCAGGGCCACTGCGTGCGCGCTCGTGCTTTCGTCCTGCCACCCGCTGACAATATCACTATTGAAATCATATACCGTGAGCACGGTATACATGTGCTGTACGGTATCATCATGTTCCCAGACCGTGATATCCTCCGAATAAAGGGCAGTATTATCAATGATGTACTTGGCCTTGGACACCAGGCCTTTCTCGGCCCAGCGTACGACCGTAGCTTTATCGATCATATGGTCCGCGACCAAGGACCAGGCATCCTGTATACCGGCATCAGCCGACATTCGCTCCACGATGCCCTTATTCCCATACTCCTCGGCCAGCCCAATGGCCGCAGTGATCGTCCTGCCCTGCTCCCACGATACGGCCAAGCTCTCATTGACCCGGTATTTTTTGACCAAGAGCTTAAGGTCCTTGATCAGGTCCACATCGTTCTCGTTACCATGCAGGAGCCACTCTTCGAGCCGTTCAACTGTCAGCCCATGGTCCTTGAACAGACCATAGATGAACTCGAGATGACGATCGCGGAGACAGTATTTAACGGCCCAATCCTCCACCCCATGTTCGAGCAACAAGAACAATACGGTGTTCCGCGTTCTCTCGCTCCAATGCGAGACCGAGCGCTGGCGAAAATCATACCGATCGGACAGATATTCGACCGCCCACTGCTTATCGTTAAAGAGCCTCTCCGGACGATAGGCCTTGATGTTCAGAAACATACCTTGCTCCTTTTAAACGTAATACCCCGCACAGGGGCTCAACGGATAGTTATCGAAGGTATGCGGCAACAATCCCAATTTTTTGGAAAGAACGCCTACAGCAGAACAGGTTCAGAATTGAACGTTCATGGATAAGCGTTGTATCACCCCGAGCTCTTTATGATCGGCCTGGGCATAATCGACAGTGAACCCGGCATAGGACAGGCCCGTGCCGATGGTGAAGGCGCCATCATCGGTGCCGCAGCGCAGGGCGAACATATCCGGCAGAAGCCAGTATTCGATACCGCTATGGAACGTGGTTTTATTCTGACCTTCGAAACCAAGCTCAAAACTGGTGACATACGTACGCGCAAAGAGCGCGCCATAGGCCGCGACCCCGGCATTGAGGCGCATAGGCATGCTATCAATATGACCGGTGCTCCAGGCTATTGAAGTATTTCCTATATTATGGAGTGTCGTACCGAGAACGATAGAATGACCGAAATAATAGCTCGGCAAACGGTATAACAGTCCAATATCGGCACCCCAAGCCTCGCTGCTATATCTATCAATGACCTGAGAATAATGGCGGACATTAAGACCCCAATGGGTGTACCAGTTCAAAGCAGCGCTATAAGTCAGGGTCTGGTTCATCTGCACACTATCAAAGCTCCCCGTGGTGAGCGGCCTCTCATCCTGCCATTCGGTGCGGGGGATATCGCTGATGCGGGAATCGGAGAGGTTGAAGGCCAGAACAGCATCATGGGCAAGACCAAAGCTCGAACAACGGACGGCATAGCCGATATTTCGGCGGGCGACCTCTTCGAAATTATTGACGAACGAGGACGTTAATTCGTTCTTTTCCACGGAACAACTTAAGCCCGCCGGATTGAAGAACACGGCATCGATACGGGACGCGACAGCGGTATAGGCCGAGCCCATGGCGATAGCCCTGGCGCTCATCCCGGTACGCAGGAAATCGGAAGCATTGTTGGAGGCAAGGGCCTGACCAACGAGCAGCAGTATGAATAGGACAATATATATTAGTTTTTTCATGGTACACAGCTCCTAGACCCCGCCCCTCCCCCCATCCCCCTCCCCACTACGTGGGGAGGGGGACCGAGGGGGTGAGGTCACCGCATAGCTACACATTTTCCCTTCACCACGACCTTCTCACCCTCCTGGTCCTCACAAATGACAATGTAGAGGTAGACATCGTTAGCGACGAATTCGCCCCATTGGTCATCACCGTCCCAGAAGACCTTATTGAAGCCGATCTGACGCGAACAGTTCTCGATCTCCCTGATCAAACGTCCGTTCGTATCAAAGATCTTGATCGTGATCTTTGCGGCCGGCTGACTTAATTGATACGTGAAATACGTGCCATCTTCTTCGAACGGGTTCGGAACGTTCACGACCTCTTTGATAGTGAAATCATTTGACCAGGTGAACGAAGCTTCCACATTGCCGGTATTACCCGCACTATCAAGAGCTCGGACCTGTACAGTATGATTACCGTACGTAACACCGCCCGTTATCATATTCAAATTAAATGATATCCTCCCGTTATACGAGACCGGATCGTCAATAAATGAAGAAGAGGCCAATACATAGGTAGTACCGTCAAAAAACAGACGAAGTGACGAGGTGTCGATCGGCGTCAATTGTTCATTGACCAATACCGATATGGTCACAGATGGATCAAAATAATCCCCGGGACGCAACGTCTCGAACGTTAACCGCGGACCAGCCGTATCGAACGAACGCAGATCACGGTCCGCAATGATCACAAAATCCGTAAAATGCATCGTTCTGGCCCGGACGACCATATTTACAGTATCGATCTCCTGATCGATAAGACCGTAGGTCGACCAGTCGCGACCATCGTAATAAGCGATCTTCATCGTATCCATACGGACATCTGCTGATACCGGCAGTCCGGCATAACAGAGCTCGACCTGAACAGGGACATCGAAGCTATGAGCACCGCTCGCCAGAAGACGATACGCTGTCCCAACAAGGACCTTGCCTTGAAAACGCGGTACTGGCACAGAAGAAGTAGCACCCTTTAACCGCTGAACAACGAACAGCATGTCCCCGGACACCGAAGCGGTGGAGACTACGGCCGTACAGCCCAGATAATTGACCGTGATCCCAGTCCGCCCACCTCCCATGGATTGGGCCGTATCATCCGCCGTATAGACAATGACCTTTTCAGAGAACGTACTCTGATTTTCAGCTTCATCAACGGCGGAAACAGAATAAGAATAGAACGTATCCGACGACACACGCTTATCGGCGAACTGATTACGGGAACAAGTCATCGCCGATAACTCCGCCCCGCAACGGACCACACGATAGGTAACATCGTCGCTCACCGCAGGCCAGGACATCATTGCTTGTAAGGACCGTCCATACCCGTACAATGCAGCAGGCGGCAACGGAGGGACGGTATCGACCGTGAATGATCCGGTCACGAGGATCGTATTGCCTGCCTGGTCCACAAGTTGTGCGTCATACTGATAGGAAGTGTTCACATAATCCGCACTGGTCTTCGCCGGTAGAAGATCATTACAGGTGACCGTACGCAAGAATTCCCTGGCATAGATAACATTTCCTGAAACGTTGCGGACCGTAAAACAGACCGAAACAGCTTCGGGATAGCCATAGCGCACAGCAAGCGCCTGCTTGAACGGATTGAACGCTTTAGGAACAATGAGCGACCGCGTCGGCGGAACGGTATCGAGTATGAGCTCCGCGGCCTGCGGAAAGCCGATATTGCCGGCCTGATCGACCGGAGCGATCGCATACACATAGCGTCCATCTGATAGACCGTCCAGTCCCGGACGATATTCCATCGGCACACCCGCGTCCATGGTCACTTGAACGGACCGCAGGACCTTGCCCATGCCGTCGATACAGGAGATATTCACGCGTCCCGTTTCACTGGTCGTGATATTGAACGTCACTGGAACGGACCTGTTCTGTGCGTTCACATACTTACGTGAGATCGAGAACGCAGAGAGCCTCGGCGCATCCGGATCCTCATCCATGGAAAAACGGGCCACAGGACGGTTCTTTATGATACCGTCTTTCTTGTACGTAACAAAGACCGTACAGCTCGGAACTGTGAGCAACGAAATATCCGCTGAATAATAACCGTCCGCATCAGCTGTCACCTCATAATAGACCGCAGAACAGCCCGACCGTTCAAGGGTCGAAATAAGATCGATGACCTCGATCGCTGAGGCGCTCGGCGGCAGACAACGTTTATACTCCGGGACCACGATCGCAGGGGCGGTGACCGCAGTATTACGGCAGGCCATCAGCTTGGTCTGTAGGATCGGATCGATATCTTTCGTACATACTGCGGACATATCCGCTCTGCCGAACACAGGGACAGAAGCTGGAGCGGAACTCCCCGCATCAAGAAGGTCCGTGCGCACTTCACTGATGACCCGGGATTCGCTGGCCGCGACCTCTTTGAGGATAGTGGACTGCCATTGGCGCTGCACCTGATCGTTACTGACGATCGCATCTTCAATAATGGGCTTCTGTAATGCACGTTCGGTCAATACCTGTTCCTTGATACTCTCGGACAATTTATCGGTATAATCCGCCGTATATGAACGGGCATTGAGCACCCACTCTGCCGTATTGGTACTGTATGAGACTTTTTTCTGCAGACGTTCGATATCCTTATCTTCAAGGACACCATCGTCATCGACATACACACGCAAAGCACTATTGGGGCGGGCATGGCCGAAGATCCTGACAGAAGATGACCTCGCAGCGTTCGTGGCCGCATACACGGTCGGGAGCGGAGGGACATCTCCTTCGAGCATCGTATACGGTGAAAAATGACTGAGCTCGGCCGTGAACTGATACAACGCGTTCTCCGTGACGTACGAGAAGAGACTGTTCGCGGCCTCGAGTTCTCCAGTCTCGTTCACATAATATATATGAAGATCTGCCGGGTTCACTCCGCGTTGCTTCAATTCATTCATATCATCCTGACTATAGTTATAGACGAGTGTCGGTCTATGCTGCGCATCAAAGGTCGAGCCGTGCGGAAGGATCTCGACGATAGGTCCGACAGATGAGATGTCCGGAGGGTTTGATAATGAAAGTTTTGACAGGTCCGTTGGCGTTACGGTGATGAACGTATCCTTTGTATAGGAACCCGGAGCGAACCGGACCGACGCACGTTTATACGGACTATATACCGCAAGGCTCTCTTGTGACCGTACCGGAAGATACGAGCCGAAATACACCTCTTGGGTAGCGATATTGAATTTCGCGGAACCGTACGTTCCGTCATAGACCTTGAGCGCTACAGTATATTTACCGTTAAGACGTCCGACATCAATATGCCCAAGTAAGCCATCGACTATCGCGGCATTGATCGTTGAAGAAATGACCGTCCGCCACGAACTGCCATCAAAATACATGAGATCGAACGGCCCGGCCGCACTGCCGTGCAGTTCGAGGTATTTTTTCTCCACCGCATCGAACTTGAGACGGACCTTGAACTTATTCTCGAGCACTCGTGAATTCGAGAACACATTACCCGTAGCTTCCAGATCATCATCGACCGCTCCGGTACGGTCGTAGACCGCGACATCAAGCCTGTTCAACTCCAAGTTCGGATTGAGCACATGTACAGAACCGGTGCTGCCATACTCATGATCGAGGAAGAAGTAATTCGTGATCGGCACATCGAGCTGCCCCGCATATGGATAATAGTCACTTATATGGAAGAACGGGCTTTCCGGCGCGAACCCGGACGCATTGAACGTGCACGGGCCGCCGCGCACCAGACCGTCCTTGAGCTGTGGGTCCATCTCGGTCGACCAATCATGTACCGCATTAGAAGAAATCATATCTGCATAGACACCGAGCACACGTACGGACCCATTGTTCTTAAGTTCAAAGACCTTTGCTCTGTCCGCCCCTTCGAAATACAGGTCCACCCCAGGGGCCGAACTCTTGGTGAGCTCAAGCTTCACGGTATCAGCGATAACGTTCGGCGGCAGATCGAACTGTGCCAAGTCCTGTAAGCCGTTCTCGCTCGTATGCAGCTCTCGCATCATCGCAAGTACAGGCTTGGAAGAATATTTTTTCTGTACCGTACCGATCGCGCCGTTCATGATGAACCAGGAACGGTTGAGACCGCCAAGGTCGATACTCCGAGCATCATAATTATAATACAGGTTCTCCAGATCTATCTTTGAAAGTATCTGGTCCACCTTTACGCAAGAAGCTATCAATTGGTCCTGTTCATTATCCTTTTGGACGATCTCCTCGTATTGAGCAGGCCATTTCTCCCGCTTAAGCCTTGAATATTGTGAACGTGCAACGACCTGGGCAACAACGCTCGGATTCCCTGTCACCGGACCATAGTATTGATCATAGAAGACCTGATAACTGCCGCCTGTCGGCACGATGGGAATGATCTCGGTATATTCATCTCCAAGATAATTGCGATACGTCTCATCGTTCTTGGTGACAGGATCACCGTAATCCGGTTCTTTGAACAGGAATTGTTTGAAATACGCCTGTTTACCATCAATTGTTGAGACATTGATGGAAGCCGAACAGAAGTTGAACGTGGGCCTGCTCGACAGAACAGCGTTCAATGTCGAATTCGCATAATAGTTCGGACTTGAGAAATAGGCCGTACCCGGGAATCCGAGCCGGGCATGGTCATTGAAAAGAGAGGCAAAATCCATTTGTACAGGACTGTTCTTGTTCGTCCAGCCAAACCAGGCAAAATAGCGATTGGTCAATCTACTATACTGGACATTATCAAGAAGAGTAATCGTAACGCTTAATTCCCCATCTACCCCTTTTGAGGAAGGATCCTGCGTTATCTCCCAGTTGATCAGAAACATACCACGCAGAACAACATGCTTGCCAATGTAAGGTAAATTCAAGTCCTCACTGAGCATAACATTGCCGTACATGTCAGATAACGTAATATTCGTAATGCCTGAACTTGAGAAACTAAAGCCATCAATATATGTCCCATTACGGTATGAATTCAGGTCTTTTGTATTCTTATAAAAAGTATATGTTGTGTTTTTCTTTGTGAACACTAGCAGCCCTGAATCTGCGGACCAATACACTCTCCTCCAACTTCCACTCGAAAATACACTATTACCTGCCGCAGTAGCTCCTACCACAACCCTAAACTTAGCTTCATTGAACCCTCGATGATACAGCAACGCGAACGGCACATACGGATTCACGGAAACAAGCTGCTCCCCCGTGGCATTGACCTGATAATTGAAGGCGCGCGGCTCGTAATACTTCCCTTCAGCACGCGCCGCGAAATAATATTCAGAGGAGCCTTCCGCATAACGGACCTTCTGCCCATTGGCCATGATCTCTGAGCCAATGGGAGACAGGACCGCATTGATCGTGCTGGCCGTACTGCGAATATGAATATTTGAGAACACAACACTTTGACTTGCCGCAGAACCATCGCACGGGACCGCCTCTAGAACGAGCTCATAATCGCCGTTCACTTTTCGTACCGTGCTATCCGCCTTGGGATATGCACCGTTCCAAGTCACGCTCTTTTCAGTTGTTGAAGCATATATCTTTTCCCGGAACAGAATATCTGACACTTTTTCTGTCGTACCAGCATACCGCACATAGGCTGTCACATATGAATCTTTATTAATTGAATACTTCAAACTAACACGGTCTATCGACGAGAACGCGCCGAAAGTACCATCAGGCGGCGTCATAGTACCTGCCGTGAACGTGTACGGCGTGCGGATATTGACCGTGACCGAAGCCGAACTATACCCGAACCCGTCCGCACCAGAGGCAATGACCTTCAGTGTATATTCCCCGTTATCCGCATATGCACCGGAATCTTTCTTGCCGTCCCAGGTGAACATAAAGCAAGAGGAGGATGCCGTCCCGGACGTGCTCAAGGCATACTGTGCAGCCGGAGGATTGTACCGGGAACGGCCGATGAATACCTTTTCGGCGTTCTCGATCGTACCTCCGCAGCCAAGGTCCAGATCGAAAAACAAGGACGTGCTGCCCGAAGAAAGCTCAAAATCAACCCCATACTCTTTGTTCTTTTCAACGGCACCTGAAAAACGGACCAGAGGACCTTCGATCACATATGGCAGAAGGGGGACATCTTTAGGAGCATGGATATTGGTGATACCTGAAAGCAGGCCCTCATAATTCCCGGAGACGATAGCATCACTATTCAAACGTAAATGCCAGCCTTCTGTATCCGCCCATATAAAGATACCGTACTCCTGTCCGGACTCATACACCGGTTTTCCGTACTGTACTGCACCGGGAACATCAGGAAAGTATTTACTGTGCACGACCTGCCCCGCCCTATCCTGCACGACCACCGTAACATCTGCGTTCTTGTTCGTGTTCATGAACTGCGCTGACAGCGAAGCGGTCACCGCATAATCCACTGATACCGGGAACGATAGACAGAGGACCTCCGGAACGGCACGCGTACCGCTGCTGGTGTTGTCGACCGCATAGGTCCTGACGAACGCTCCTGTCGCACCAAGATCTTTCTCGTTCGAAACGACCAGGACCGTGTATTCCCCATCGTCATACGCGGTCGTATCCCAGAACGCGATAATGGCATCCTGCACAGTACGGTACGAACGACCGAGCTCCGTCTGTCCGGTCTTTCTGTTCAATACCGGCACTTCGATCCCTGTTGCCCGCCAAATGCTATCGAGATGCTGCAGGTCCGAAGGGACAGCCTGACGACCTTCCGCACAATAGACCGCATAACTTTCGAACTCCTTGATGTTGGTCCAATCCGCGTCAGAAATCGTACCCTGCAGCGCGACCGTTCCCTGAACATAACTTTCAGCCGAGGGTACTGTGATCTGCGGCTGGATACCGTCCTTGATGATCTCGGATTCCGCATACGCACAATTTCCATAGATATCGGTTACCTTGAGCCTGAGCACGTACACCCCGTTCTTAAGGGTCTGTGTTCCCGGCTGCCAGGATACGGAATGAAGCCCCGCACTCCCGGGAAGACCGGAGAATTCCGTGATCACACGTCCGGACGCGCGTTCAATGACCTTGACCTGCACTTTTAACGAACGTACAGGAGCGCTGTTCGTCGTAACACTGGTCGTATCCTCGAGGCGATAATAAAAGTTCGTCGCATACGGAGGATCGGTCTCTGAAGAAAGTACGAGCGGCGTCGCATATTGCTCAAGGATCAGCGGTGGTGTGGTGTCGACCAGCAGTGATCGTGTCACGCTCTCGGACCTATTGCCGGCCTTATCTTCAGCGACGATATGCACATCATATCTGCCATCCGGCAGCAGGAAATATCCGTCAACGGACTTGAGGAACAACACTCCCGCATACCCGTTCCCGCTGACCGCAAGGTCCAGCGGCACCGTAATATTCACATTGCGTTCTATATTATGGAAGACGACCATGTCCGCCGAAACATTGTTAGCCTCGTTCACATACGCTTTCACGGCCAAACTTCCGGAAAGAGCGGAATAGGTGCCCGTTCCCAATTCAAACAAAGAAATGACGGGAGGAGTGGTATCTACACAAAAACTGGACGTAACTTCCGTACGATTCCCGGCCTCATCCTCAACGTTCAGGACCAGCATGTATCGACCATCCTCAAGATACCTCCCGTTCACCAGACCGTCCCAGGCCACAGAATGCGGACCGGCAGTCTGTTTTCTAGCACAGGGGATACTCGCGACCGTCTTCCCGCTCTCACCCAAAAGCTTCAGAGAAACATCTTTGAACTGCCGGGCATAGGTATCCTGCAGTGAATAGTAGAACGTCATGAGACCGTCACCGGACACAGGCCGAACATCCGAGATCGCATCGAGCGTGACCGCAGGCGGGGTGGTGTCAATAATGAACGTCCAGCGTCCGAATATCGTGTGACCGTAGGAATCAGCTGCCGCGACCTCGACGGTGTGCGAGCCTTCGGCCAGAACAGCGGGATAGGAGACATGCAGTTTATTGCAGTACGCGTTCACATACCCGCGGTCCAGGGATACCCGGGACATATCGACTGCAACATCATCGATCCTGAACGCGGTAAGATCGGTCACCTCAATATTGTTCGAGACGAACTGGGCATTATAGAAATCCATGGAGATCGGCACATTTACCGTATTCACCATATCATCCTGCATCGGTAACATATTGGACGGAAGCAGTGGTGAACTCGAACGGATGATGCGAATGAATTGCGTGCGCGAACGACCGACCATGTTCGTGACCTTGAGCGCCAGTATGTTCTGACCTTCCGCGACCCTCAAGTTCTCGATCGAGAACACTCCGTCACGGTCGACAGCTTTAGTGATGTACGGTGCGAAATTATATGAGTATTCCAATGTACATTTGTGCGGTGCCAGGTCTTTGACCAACCCTTGTACACTGATCATCGGACCGGAGACATTGAACGCCAAAGGGTTATAGAGAGTACCGTTCTCTTCCATGACCGGCGCATTGCAAAGGACCTGCGACACATCGGTCTGCTCCTGATACTGCGAGACGGGAACACGCGTCCGTTCATTCCCTGAAACGATATAGATGCCCGTGAACATGGCCAAGGGATCATCGAACAAGGCATCTTTGACCATCGCAGCGGAATACTTGTTCTTCAGTATCGCACTGTGACAGCCGACATCATCCGCCAGCGCAGCACTGTTATTGATGACCTTACTCCCGAGAGTGAACATCGGCACACAGCGTATGGCCCCCACGACCGGCGGCGGGAGCGGAACGAACAACTGCACCAAGATGATGCCTGTATCGATCTTTTCCGCATCACGCCATATACCGGTATCGATATAGGAATTCACTATCTTGTTCACGAACAACCGTTCATAGGAACGTGCTCCGGAAAGATGACGCACGTCCTTGCCGCGGAGACTATCGATATCGACCGCACCGTCGCCCTCTTTTGTGAACAGACCACGACTATAACTATAGAGCACCGAATACAAACGGCTCTCCGCCGTCGGCAGCTTCTGGAATTTCGGTATAGAGATCAACTTGATCTGATAGGCATTGGCCAGAATGGACGGCATGAATCCCCACGAAAGGAAACTATCGAGCTGAGTAAAGGCACCGCGCAAAGCCGGGAGATCGCCGTAAAAGAACTGATTGAACTCTTCCGTCTCGCGTTTATCGAAGGCCACGGAACCTCTCGGAATGATGTTCACATATTCGATCGGATCGTATATGGACGGTAGTTCGGCGTCCTTGAGCAGCTTCGTCACCGGGTCCGACGGCAGAAGGGACATGACCGCGCCTTCCTCCAGAGCTCTCTTCATCAGGACCTTAGTGAGGACCTGATCGATCAGGTCCTTGGTCTGCTGTGAAGCAAGAAGACTATTGGCATCGATGAGCAGCTTTGGTGTGGCCGTGAACGGAGGGAGCGAGCCGATCTCGGAGAGAAAGCTCAACAGCCGGGGTATCGGGCTTGAAAGCGCACTGAGCTTCTGTATCGCTTCTTCGACCTCGGACACTTTCGCCCTGAACTCGGTGCCGTCCGTCAATCTCACCGTCAATTCATAGGAATCGATCATATCGTTCATCTCTTTTGAGAGTGACGCCATATCGACCGAGATCTGCGTCCAGTTCTGCCAATGCAGCTTCACCTGCGGCGTTCTATTGAACGGCCAATCCTCTCCGACAGCGATGTTCACCAGGAACGAATAGCCTTCGTTCTCCATGGTGTACTGGACCTTGAGGAACGCCTTTTTCAGTTCATCAGAGATATTGAGCGTACGCAGATACACTTCGAGCTCTTCCCAGGTATCAAAGGATGAATATTTTTTCGCAAAAGCATCGAGCTGTTCACGGAAAAGAACTTTGAATGAGATCGTCTTGAGATAATCCTGTAGGTCCTGCCAGGTCTTGCAGGCACCGTTCGTATCCGTGAAAACATCCTGCATCGTGCGCGCCAGCTGCTGGAGCACAACGGCGACCCTCGCCAGAGCCGTACGAAGTTCATCCCAGGAGCCATAGTCCGTATACGTACGTACCTGTTCATCGAGCACGTCCTTGAGCACAGTGTTCAGATCGAGCGAGGAAAGCCACGCCTGGAACTGATCCCAGGACTGAAAACTGGTATGGCTCTTCACCCAGGCATCGAGCTGTGCCTTGAGATAGGGTGGAATATCAGCCTGCGGCCCATCCATAATAACGATATTGATCGAGGACTGGATGACCGGCCAGGTGTTCAAGGCTGGAGGTGCGGAAATGGTCGTTGTAAGACCTTCTTCGAGCGTCGAGACCATGAGCATACCCTGGTAATGAGACTTCAGGCTCGCCCAAGATGTATAGACCGTTTTCCTGGAAAGCTCCTGGTCGAACCAGGCTTTCACCTCAATAGAAGCGGTCACGAGCATCTGCTGTATTTCATCGAGCGAACGGACTGTGGAAATCCGCTTCACCAGATCGGACAATATCGCTTTTATCTGCATATCCAGCGGGGATGACTGCGCAATGATGTTATAACTCGTCACATCAGTAAAGTTCTGCAATGAAGCGTTCGTGCTCGAGACATCAGCGATAAGACGGTCGAGCGAGGAAAGGTCCTTCACGGACATCGCTTCCTCATACATGCTCTCTGCCAATGTCCTGCACGCGAGCGCATAACCTTTAGCCATTTGTTCTTGCAGCCAGGGGTTCTTTACCGCCCGTGCTTTCCCCAGATCGCCATCATCGCCATAGGACATCGCGGCCGTTCTGATATAGGAGAGCAACCCGTTCTCGATCTCAGCAAGCCGTGACTCGAACTCTCCCTCCGTGATATCACCGCGCTCTTTTTGAAAATAAAGCTTCACGATATCTCGCACCGCTTTCTGCAGGACCTCCTTTGGTATCTGTATAGAGACCATGACCACACCCAGTGAATCCTGGAGCTCTTTTGAAATAAGCAGATCGAGCTTGGTATCCAGGCTCGCCACGTTCTCGACCTGGGTCTTGATGTCCCTGAGCGCCCGATCGATCTTGTTCTGCGCATAGCTTTTGACCTTTCCCCATGCGCTCTCGAACGTATCGCCTTTGAGATCGAACTCGGAGATGATCGAAGCGAGCGGTTCGCTCACCTCTTTTTCATAGCCCTCGGCAGAAGCCACATAATTGAGCAGGAACTCCGCCATGGAAGAACCGCGATGCGTCGGCGAGATGAAAACAACTTTTTTTACGTCGTTCTGATAGAATCCGTACGGAAAATTGACCGGATCGACCCCCGAGGCCGCGATAGTATCGGAATAGATATAGCTGCGCACGGCAAGACTGCCCATACTGTGCGTGATCATGATATATTTTTTCGGTATCTCGTTCGCAGAAGGGACTCGACCATAGAGCCTGGAAAAGCGAGCAACGAACGTATCTCTCGCGTTCTCAAGCCAGCACGCATCACCGTACCGCATGCGGTCACCGAGCTGTGGAGCGTTCGCATGATATCCACCATAGGGATCCTCGAACGTATCGGAGAAGAGGTGCAGATCAAGCTCGGCACGGTCATCCACCCCGAACATCGTGCGCACGGCTTCCATCAAGTTCTTTTCAGACGCATCGGCCTCGGCATCGTTGCCCGAAAAACAGCTGCCTGAGGAACCCATACCGTGAACGAACACGAACATATAATTACGGTAGCTATCCATGTAAACGGGAAGTTCGCGCGGATCACTGGGACGAAGCTCAGCCCCGGCGCTCACCGTACCGGCAATGAACAGAATGATCGAAAAAAGAACGGTGAGGAAGCGCTTCATGTCATTCGCCCTCCCGTTCACGCGCAAGCGCCGCCTGGATAGCTTCTGGATCGAACTGTTCCGGCGAGAACCCTTCATTGAGCTTTATCTTTTCATAGCGCGTGGAGACGACCAGGGGTGCATCATCCTGCAGCTGAACACTGGAAGTGCTGGCGGCAGGGAACGGTATCCCTCCGACCGGCATATATCCAACAAGGAATGAAATCAAAGGGTGTGTTCTGTCATTGAAGATATCGACCTTCGTGACAGTAGCATTGACCGTATCGACGGAGAAAATGACCTTTGTAATGCCGTTCTTCGAGAGAAGCGGATCGTTCGCGTTCGCTCTGACCGCACCGACAAGCTCGGTCGTATCTCCTGATACTACCAGCACCATATCAAGGTACTGCTGCAAGGCATGAGGATCTGATAGACGGGATGTGGTTTCCTGTATCTCTTCAGGACTGCTGACATTGCCCAGACTATCGAAGGTTTGTATCGTATCGCCTCTGCGAAGCGTGACCTGATGCACTTCGCCGAACGTATCAGTGCGCATGAGCTCATTACCGGAGACAAAGACCTTCGCTTTTTGGACCTGCTTGCCTTTGATATATGGTCCCGTGCAGGTCGTGATCAGGGTCGCTTCATAGGACTTGATGAGGTCCTTCTGCGTTTTGATGTGGGAGATCACATCCTCGACGCGTGTATCAGCGGCACAAACAATAGAAACGAAGAGGACCGCGAACAACAGGGCAAGCATTACCTTTTTCATATACTTACCTTTGAACCTTTCTCCCCCACGCTCACTACTTAGTACTGTTCTGCTCCCGAACTTTCCGGAACTGACTCCGGCTCAGTGGCCGGGACCATGTTCTCCAGAGCATGTTCTATCTGCACGGTCGTAACTTCTTCGGGACCTTGCTTGCCATCCCATTCGCGGTACACAAAACGTTCCTGAGGATCGAATAGATAAGCAACACTGTTCCAGCCAATGTACAGCCCGCCGAGCACTTCGACGGCACCAAGGACCGTACCGAGGCCCTGCGCAACACCGGCAAGAGATGTCCCGGTAAAGGCCACCGCACCGCTCCGGGTCAGACCGTCAGCCAGCAAGGCCGCTGACCCGAGCACGCCGGCACTTCCCAGAAAGGCACGTTCGAGGAACGGCTCACGATAATAACAGCGCTGAAGATGCGACTGAGCTTCGATGCGTAACAATGCGGCATCAATATCCGACTGAACCTGTTCGTGGAAGGACTGAGATCCAAGGTCATAGATATTCATCCAAACTGCTTTGTTATCCTGAACACGGAGCTTCACAAAATTATCTTTTCTGGTCACAACAGATATGTCCGTCGGGAGCTGTATATGCCCAACGACGGTACTATGCGTATCCGCCCCCAGGTATACAGGGATCAAGCTCTCTTTTCCTGGTGCTATACCGAATGAACGGTCCGCGCCGATCTCCTTCAGGGAATAATGGAGGTCCAGGTCCACTTGGCTGAACCTATTGGCGATACGCTGACGATATTCCGCATCAGAAGCGCGATATTGTTCTGCTTCTGCAGTTGAGATCGTAACCGTCGGAATAGCAGTATTTTTGGTATCAAGACGTTCTTCGACGATCCCGGGAAGGGTATCCAGGGGCACATCCAGTACGACCCGTGTTATCGATGCAGAAGTTGGACTTTCCTGATGAGATATCGCACCGGCAGATATGCCAAGCGGAACAATGAACAGAAATATGACTAACAAGATAAGGGGCTTCATAACTGTCTATATAGACGTATGGATATTTAAAAATGTTCCCTGAGATCATTCAAAGAAACAACACCTCCGTCCCCATTTCTCCCTCGCTGTACCAGACCCTCTCCGGAGAAACACCACTCCGCCCATGCTACAATCACTTCATGAAGAAACTTGAGCTCTCCACCGCCTCCCGCAACCAGATAATCGACATCACGGACCTCGTACAGAAGGCGATAGATAAAGAAACGTGGCAGGACGGGCTGGTGCTGGTCTATTGCCCGCATACGACCGCCGCCATCTCGGTCAACGAGAACGCGGACCCGGACGTGAAGACCGACATGAACGCGTTCCTGAAAGAACTGGTACCTCAGCGACCGGATTTCCAGCATGCCGAAGGCAATTCGGACGCACATATCAAAGGGACCTTGGCCGGCTTCTCACAGACATTCATAATCGAGAACGGAGAGCTCCAGCTCGGAACCTGGCAAGGTATCTACTTCATGGAATTCGACGGCCCGCGCCGGCGGGAAGTGTGGTTGAAGTACATTACGGCATCATAAGAACTGTCCCCCTCTGCAAGTCCTCTTCAAAAACCTACGATAGTATGGTAAATAGCGCATCCCTGTAGGTATAAAAGACAGCCTAAACGGGTATACAGTATCAGGAGCATAGTCATGGTCGAGATCGGCTCATTCTTTAGGAACTTTTTATCGTCCGGAAAAAAAGACCCTGCGGACTCGTTACTTCCTGCCCATACAGGACAACAGAACAAGGATATACCTCTTGAACATAAAGGCCCGCACGCACCTCCGGTCACCTATCCGAAGCTCGTCGCCCCGGATCAATATGATGCATATATGCGACAGACCGTGATCTCAAAGAACCATATCCCGGATGAGCTGGAAATAGAGACCAGGGACTCCATAAAAACATGGAAGAAAACCTATAGTGAACGTATAGAAACACTCCCTGTATCCAATGATCTCGACCTGACAGCATTGCTCATCACCCCGGAATTCAAGACCTCGCCCAAAGGGGCTTTCGGTGTAAAAAGAGATACGGGAATACATTACGGCATAGACATCCCTGAACCGGTGAAGTACAAAAAAATAAAAGGCAAAAAAATAAAAATGGACACTCCGATACGTACCCCTGGTGATGCGATCGTCGTGCACGTCGGCAGGGATAAACATGCAGGGAACTTTGTCGTATTTGCATGCAAGAACCGTAACGGAGAATTGATCTATTTCCGATGTCTCCATTTGAAAAAAAAACCTAAAGGATTGAGGCCCGGCATGATCATTAAAAAAGGGACGGAGATCGGACAGGTGGGTAATACGGGGCGCTCCCGCGGAGCACATCTGCATCTGGAAGTCCTACATGAAGTAAAAGGTGAGCCGAACAAAATGTTCTCCGTAAACATCCTCTCTCTCCCCATACAAGAACAATTGGCCCTGCGCAAAGCACCAGAATACATCGCCACCATACCCGCGCCCGACGAACAAGGCAAAGAAAAAGGACCCAAGACCAAATACAAGCCAACACATGCATACAATGAGAGGACCCCGCGCCTCAAACAAGATGTCAATCGTATCGTATAGGACCGTTCTCATTTAACTGAAATATCCCTCAATTGCTCACGATGTACTGGTAGCCTGACACAAAGGATATCGAACGTATGTTCTTAAAAAAGATATGCGCCTTACCTGCCCATGACATGATCATATTCTCGGGAGCGGATCTTCGTCCCTGGACAACAGACCTCTCGCCTGCCGGATCCGAAAAATATCAACTGCTGATCTCTCAACAGATATGTGACGAGCTCAGTGAATGGGCGGCAGATGACCCCGCTCTCCGAGATGCCCTGGCGAACACCTCCGCACTGGAGATCCGCGACCTATTGGTCACCCGCCACCGGGACATACCGCTTACGAATTTCATAGATGAACTGCATGCACTGTGCCTCGAGGACGACACATTGGCAAAGTCTTTTCTAGGAACGACACCTGCACAGCTCAAAGGAACGTTCCTGGCCCTGGACCAGTTCCTGAAAGACCTCGCATTCAATGGGAAGAACAAGGAATACAATTACCGCGAAATGCTCTTCGAACTCCAGGAGCTGATGAACAAGCTTTCAACGGAAGACAAACATACGCTCGTCAGATCGACGATGGAACATGCGATAGCCCGCATCAGCATGCAACCGTTCGTGGACGGGACCAAGAGATTGACCACCATGTACGGATCGGCCAGAGGCCACGCTATCGAAAAACATTCCGCACAGCTCGGCCTTGATCTCGAACAGGCAGCCTCAGACCTGGCCTACCGCTTCGCCAAAGAAGTGCATAGCAGCATCCTGACCGGCGGAGGCCCGGGATACATGGAAGCAGCGAACGTAGGAGCAAAACGGTATATCATAGGAACAGGCGATACCAGCATCGAGTCCATAGGGCTCAACATCAAATTACAGTATGAACAGGAACCGAACCCGTTCCAGACACTTGAACTGATGTTCTCCTATTTCTTCATTCGCAAAACGATATTCTCCGATTTCGCCAATGTCTGCGTCATTTTTCCGGGAGGTTTCGGAACGGACGATGAGTTCTTTGAGATATTGACCCTCGTTCAAACAAAGAAGAAATGCGGGAAACTGGTGCTATTGTTCGATCCCATGCTCAATGGTATACGCATGGATTATTGGCAGCGACTTCTCTCTTACATACAGTTAAAATCGGACCTTGGGTATATCAACGCTACGGACATGGACATGCTGAAATTCGTCAATGCCGATGAAGCAGTCGCAGCAGCACAAGCGTTCTTTGAGGAACGGGAAACAAGACGAGAAGAAAAAGGGAAAGCTTCACAAGGCTGAACCTTACATCCCCGGCATGCACGAACAGTTCCCGCCCATACGATCGACCGTACGAGCGGAAGAACTGTTCTATCAGAAGTAGTAATGCACCCCGCCCGAGAGCTTCATGTTCGTACGGTCCGTGGACGGTTCATCACTGGTATGGGTCTCCATACGCTTCTCGACACCTGCCTCAACGCTCCAATAGAGATTAAAGAACCCGAACTCCACACCGAGCGCACCTTCCCCGATGAGCGTATTGGTGGCGTTCCCGTTCTCGTTCGTGGCATACCAGATACCGGAACCGGCCGCAAGATAGGCCGTGATCGTCGTTTCGTTCATGACCTTATCCGCCAGATGTACGAGCAAACGACCGGCTATCTGATTATTGGTCAGATCCCCGTTATTGCTGAGCATGCCCGCGACCTGCACTCCGAGCTTCTCCATGAACCACCATTTCCAGCTCAAGCCCGCGGCGGGCGACATGCCGTACAGACCGAACGCCATATTGCCGCGTGATTCACGCAAACGCGCCGCTTCCATATCGATCGCGCCGCGCGACGGCGTATTGGTCTTGAGGTCGACAAAATGCGCGGAGGTGATCGTCTTGAACTCGCCATCAGCTATCGGAAGTATCTTGGCATACGCTTTCTTTCCGCGATACCAGACGGTCACATAGTGTTCGCCTGCCTCTACGGGATACGCTTGGATGGAATCCACACCGACCTGCACGCCATCGATCTGGATCAAAGCATCGGACCCAAGGTCAGTGACAACGGTCAGTTTCCCGGCAGCGAAAGAAAGGACCGGGAACAGACAGAGAATGAGCACCGCGAACAGGATGTTTTTTTTCATAGTGGTCCTCCTGACCTCACCCCCAGCCCCTCTCCTAAAGGAGAGTGATGCATAGGTGGTATGTTAAAAATAATAATGTATCCCGCCGGACACTTTCATGTTCGTCAGAGATTCATCTTTGCGCTCATGATCGCCGAACTCAACATTCCGGCTTTCGGCACCGACCTCAAGGCTCATATAACAGGTATTAATGATGCCCATAGATACCATCTGCAGTCCGAGCAGAACGATATCCCCCATGGAATCTATGACCCCTCCGTATGACGGACCGCTGTTACCGGGACGTCCTAACCGCAGTTCCAATCCGAAAGACGCTTCTGTCGTATCCATGAATATATTATCATCCGAATCTTTTTTATTAGTATACCCGCTGCGCCCTCTGCCCAAGGCAGCATAGGCCGTGATGGTATCTTCCATATATACCTTATCAGCAAAACCGAAGAGCACCCGATAGCCGAACTGATTATCAATGATCTCCGCGACCGGGCTTTGAGTGAAGCCGCTGACCTGGAACCCGAACTTCTCGAACACCCACCATTTATAACTAAGACCTGAAGCCGGGGCCCCGCCATAGATACCGAACGCCATGTTCCCGCGCGTTTCACGGAGACGAGCCGCTTCTTTATCGACGGCACCCCTGGACGGAGCATTGGTCTTGAAGTCCACGAAATTATCCACAACGACGGTCTTGGTCTGACCGGCAACGATGTTCACGACCTCGGCATACGCCTTCTTCCCCTGGTACATGACCTTGAGATAATGCTCTCCGGAGGAAAGAGGATAGCCGACAACGTTATCCTGGCCGATCTTTTCGCTATCAACGTATATCTCGGCTTCTTTGACGTCCGTAAAAACGCTGAGCTTGCCCTGCTGCTCCGCGTACAATAGACCCGACAGAACGATAAGGAGCAGGGAACAGAAGAAAAAAGCACGCTTAATGTTCATGTGCGGAATTCTACCTTTTTTGCGGAGATGAAACAACGAGACAAAAACATGAAGTAAGTGCTCTACGCGCACTCCTTCACGGTCAAAGGACCTCAACACCGGAGTGTTCAAAAGAAACTATCTATCCATCCGGCCCTTACCCTATATCGCATACAGAAAGAGGCAGGTATTACCCTGCCTCTATACACTATGAACAGCCGAGGGATCGTGATCTAGACAAGTTTCTTCGTTTTCAGCCAAGGCATCCCTAAAGCAGAGCGAAGCGCTCGCTTCAGGGTGAACATCACACGTTTAAACGAGCTTTTTGGTCTTTAACCAAGGCATCATCGCTCTCAACTCGGCGCCGACCTTTTCGATCATATGCTCCTTGCCTTCGGCACGCATCTTCTCCATGTTCGGCTTACCGGCCTTGCTCTCGCGGATGAACTCGCGGGCGAACGCACCGGTCTGGATGCGCTTCAGAGCTTTCTTCATGCGTTCCTTCACGGACGGGTTGATGATCTTCGGGCCGACCGTCAGATCGCCGTATTCGGCAGTGTTCGAGATGGAATAACGCATCCCGGAGATACCATGTTCATACATAAGATCGACGATAAGCTTGAGCTCATGCAGACATTCAAAATATGCGATCTCAGGCTGATACCCTGCTTCAACGAGCACTTCGAACCCGGCTTTAACAAGCGCTGAGGTCCCGCCGCACAGTACGTTCTGTTCGCCGAACAGGTCCGTCTCGGTCTCTTCTTTGAACGTCGTTTCAAGGATACCCGCGCGAGTACCGCCGATACCTTTGGCATATGCGAACGCGATATCGCGGGCATTGCCGGTCGCGTCCTGCTGCACCGCGAAAATACACGGCACACCACCGCCTTCAGTGTATACACGGCGGACCATATGGCCAGGACCTTTGGGAGCGACCATGACGACATTGATATCAGGCGAGGGCTTGATGAATTTATAATGAATATTGAACCCGTGAGAAAAACCCAAGGTCTTCCCTTTTTTCATGTGCTTCTTGATATGCTTTTTATAGATATCGGCCATGAACTCATCCGGGGTCAACATCTGGACGAAATCAGCGGCTTTGGCAGCGTCCGAAATATCCATGACCGTGAGCCCTGCTTCAAGAGCATCCTTGCGATGAGCAGAATCCGGACGGAGAGCGACGATAACATCGAGCCCGCTATCCCGCAGGTTCAACGCATGGGCATGCCCCTGAGAACCGTACCCGATGATCGCTATTTTCTTGCCTTTTAACGGATCAAGACTTGCATCCTTGTCATAGTACACTTTTGCCATTTTTGGCTCCTTTCCAGATTTAAGTGGCAGGTGACATGTGGCAAGTGACATGAAAGAACGATCGTAGCCGCTACTTACCTGCCACTCGCCACTTGTCACTCATCACTGGTCATTAAAACTCCATGCCAGATGAGGGCCATTATCATATAAACCAGCGGTATTTTCCAGTCCAGGGTATATAGAGAAAGGACGACAGGACACGATACATAACAGAGCCAGGACCATTTCAGGGACCGGGACTTCTTATCACCGGTCCAGACCAGCCCGAAAAGCAGGTCCTTATCCATATAAAAGGAACGGGAGGTCATATAATTCCTGCCAAAGATACCGATCAGCCAGAAAAAGAACACCCAAGGCAGAACGTCATTATGAAGCCAAAGAGTAAAGACCCCAAAGAGAGACCAGAGCAGGAAAAAAACCCATAATAATGGTAAAAACGTCTTTTTCTCTTTTGCCATAGGTCACAACTATAACTACGAGCAAAGGATTTGTATATAGGCCATGGGCCATGGGTGAAATGGGGACGGAGGTCACCCCAGAAGCACATCCAGGATATCGGGATGTGTGAGCTTTGCCCGCTGCAACATAAGGCCGAAGGCATGGTTCAACTCAACAAGCCCCCGGATGAACGTGGTGAACGCTTTCTCTTCACCATTATGAGAACCGTGAACATATTTTATCGAAGCGAGAGTGATCGAAGCCATCGTGAAGATGAGACGGACCTTCCAATCCTCCCCCTGTTCCAGCCCAAAAAGCCTGTCCGTACCTTCCAGAAAACGACTAGCATGCTCTTTCATATATGCATAGTTCGTAACAGCAGCTTCATTGAAATATTCATCGTCCAGCTCCTCAGCAGCACAGATCCTGACCGAAGGGAAAGCTGCACTATCTCCTCTTCTCTCATACGCGACCACAAGCTCCTCCTGGATGAGATCAAAATCACACCAGAAACGTTGAAAGAGCTGGGCCAGATCATAGAGCGGGTCCTGCGTGGAACTGCCCCCCCGCGGATCGATCAGAAAAAGATCAGTTCCGGGAATAAGCCCCAATTCGCTCCAGGGATCGAGCAGGATATTGGTGATGTTCAGGTCACCATGGACATCAGAGAGGAACGGAGGGGTCAGGATGCCGGTGACCGCATTGAGCTTTTTTATAAGCCCCATCATGGGTTTCACCCCGAGGAGATCCGTACCGTTCACCGTAATGGTCTCGGCCCCAAAAAAACGCTGCAGGTACGACGATCCGACCTGAGCAAGACGGTCCAACACTTTCTGTTCATGCTGGACCTCAAAATGATCGACCGGGACCGGCTTCCTCGTAGCATAGAGAACTTCTTGCAATCCTGCATAGATCCGCAGTATATGGCCGAATAACGCACCGGACCCCGTATAGCGCATTTTGTTCTCGTCCGGGTCCAAGGTATATGACGAGCCCGGATAGAGATCCCAGAACAGGACCTTCTTCAGGTCGGTCCAGGGATAATAACGAGTACGGTACCAAACGGTCCGGGACACGGGGTCATCATGATATGTAAGGACCGCAGGGAAGTAGCGTTTCATTTCTTTGGACCGTGTGCGGAGCCATGCCAGCTCTCCGGACAATCGCTCATAACCCTCTCCACTGGCTTCCTTATGAACGATAAAAAGCCCATCCTCCTTCAAAAGCACCGTATTGGCCTGGGCCAGACCGTTCGAACTGCAAACGAACGTGCGCTCGTCAAAGAACGGGCTTTCCGGACGGTCCACCGTGAACATGCCCAACTCGGCATTGACGACCATCGCCAGACAATCCGGAGCACCGGCAACGCACATCGTGCCATAAGAATGTTTTGCCAGACCGAAAAAGGTATTGATGAACATCTTCTGCTGGTCGCTGATATAGATGATATCTATCGTATCCGCGCCCCATCTGTGCGTCCGATGCGTGAGCAAGAGTTTCGGCGTCCGGCTTTCATCCGGGTCCGGAATGATCAGCGAATAGATCTTGGCCAATACCAGGAACTGATCATACAGAGGGTCCGTATCCCTGAGCGAGGAGATATCCCACAGGTCTTCCAGCTGCCTGGCCTTCGGCACGGTGACCATGTGACTGATACCCGCAGGAAGAACGTCCGAGGCCCTGTCGAGAAAGCCGACAACATATCCGCGAGCAAAAAGCTCCGCCGCATACCTATCCGCATCCTCCCAGGAAGCCTTGGTAACAGAAGCCCAGAGCTTTCGCATGACCATGTCATCAGGACCATGGTCAACGGGCTGTTTGTGGGCGCGAACGGCAACGATCTTTTGCTGCAACATAGTAACATCCTTGTACGGCTAAGGAACTCTGCCATCCTTACATACCACACAGGATAATCGACACCTTCAGCTGCGGATTTCAGTAAAATGGGGACGGAAGTCGGCTTATACCTCAAGTATGTGAGGCTATTTTATTCCGTAACATGGACAGTATTTCACTTATTCCCATGCCTTTCAGCAAAAAGACACCTAATGTATCCGTATCACACATGATACACCCCGGCCAATTCATGACATTGAGCCCTTCATCGCCAGTCTTCATCAGCGCAGACAACGTCTGATACGCGGCTTGCATCTGGCCATTAAAATGATCATCGGCGAACAGCATATACCCGTCCAAACCACCGTATGTCTTTTGTATTTCCCCAGCCACCATAGCCTTCTGTAATTCTTTCAACTTCGTCGTATCACACGTGATATATCCGGGCCAGTCCATGACCTTGAGCCCTTCATCCCCCGTCTTCATCAGCGCGGACAACGTCTGATATGCTGACCCCATCTGCCCATTAAAATAGTCATTGGCGAAACTCATATACCCGTCCAAACCACCATACATCTTTTGTAATTCACCATCTTCGATCGCTTTTTGCAAAGCTCTCATTTTATCCGTATCACCATAGATCTGCCCCGGCCAATTCATGACCTTGAGCCCTTCATCTCCCGGCTTCATCAAGGCAGATAGTGTCTTATATGCTGATTGCATCTGCCCATTAAAATAGTCATCGGCGAATCTCATATACCCGTCTAAACCACCATATGCCTTTTGTATTTCCCCGGACACCATAGCCTTCTGCAGCTCTTTCGTCTTCGCTGTATCACATATGATACAGCCAGCCCAATTCATGACCTTAAGCCCTTCCTCGCCAGTCTTCATCAGCGCAGACAACGTCTGATACGCGGCTTGCATCTGGCCATTAAAATGATCATCGGCGAACAGCATATACCCGTCCAAACCACCGTATGTCTTTTGTATTTCCCCAGCCACCATAGCCTTCTGTAATTCTTCCAACTTCGTCGCACTGCACATGATCATGCCAGGCCAATTCATGACCTTAAGCCCTTCGTCTCCCGTTTTCATCAGCGCAGACAACGTCTTATATGCTTCCTTCATCTGCCCGTCAAAATGATCCTTGGCAAAGCGGCTATACCCTTCCACTCCACTATAGACCTTCACTAAGGTACCGTCTTCCATTGCTTTCTGTAATTGGCTCAATGTGATCGTATCGCACAGGATCTGTCCCGGCCAATTCATGACCTTAAGCCCTTCGTCCCCGACCTTCATCAATGCGGACAACACTTGGTATGCCGTTGCCATCTTTCCGTTAAAATGATCATCGGCAAATCTCATATACCCGCCGAGCCCGCTATAACTCTTTTGTAGTTCACCAGTACCCATCTTGTTCTGTAATCCCCTGACTGTGGCCGTATCACACGCGATTTGACCTGGCCAAGCCAGTACCTTAAGACCTTCGTCTCCCATCTTCATGAGTGCGGACAATGCCTGATATGCTGACCCCATCTGCCCGGTGAAGAATTCATCAGCAAACTTCATATAACCGTCCATCCCACTATAGGCCTTTTGCATTTCTCCGGCCTCCATCGCCTGCTGTATTGCTCTCAATTTTTCCGTATGACAGGTGATCGCCCCTGGCCATTTCATGACCGCATGTCCTTTATTCCCGGCCTTGATAAGTGCGGACAACGCCTTATATGCTGACCCCATTTGCCCGTTGAAGAATTCATCAGCAAACTTCATATAACCGTCCAACCCACTATAGGTCTTTTGCATTTCTCCCGTCTCCATCGCCTGCTGTATTGCCCTCAACTTCTCCGTATCACCAAAGACCTGCCCCGGCCATTTCATAGCCTTAAGCCCTTTGTCCCCTGTCTTCATCAACGCAGATAGCGTCTGAAATGCCGTCCCCATCTGCCCGTTAAAATAATCATCGGCGAACAGGATATATCCTTCCAACTCAGCATATTTTTGAATAAAGCCTTGCGTATCTTTAAAAAGATTATCAATACTCAAAACAACATTCATTTGTTTATTAGGACTGCTTGCATGTCGAGATATATGTCTATGACTTTTAAAAAAGTTGGTATATGAAAACTTCGATATCTCAAATATCACCGAAAAGAGCAACCCCACATACACGACACCTTTCCGTTGCATCGCCCTTTGCAGGTCGTTCAAGTCGCTAAGATCGAGATCGAACCATGGGGTCGTGATAAGCGTGCCCGCAGGCAGATGCGTTCTGAGCAATGATCTGTTCTCCGCAACAGCGGTCGCCAGTTCTATATATAGTTCCGGCATTGATAAATAATGTGCTGCCGGAATGATCAGCTCAATGTTCATATCCCGGAATTCTTCATGAAGCTCATGGATCGTAGCAGTGTAGGCTTTTTTATACCTGGCATATGCGAGCTCATCGCGGGTATCTTCAAGCAAAAGACTATCCGGAAGCTGATATCGTTCCAGCACGGTATTCGAACTCACGACATCTTCATACGCATTGATCTTGTTCAACATACTGATTGGGTCACCCTTTTTGTACTTAAAAACACTATGACTAAGGACAGATCTCTGTCCTATTGATACTGTACTTATCATATGGTTATCGAAATATTTGATGAATAGTTGCACAAAAGATATGGGCGGGATGGGGCGGGACATGCCCCCTTTCATCGACAATGATACAATACACCCATAACAAACATGAACGGGGTCACACATACATGAAGATCGGGTTCTTTGATTCAGGCATCGGCGGCATCACGGTACTGCAGGAAGCATTGAAAGCTCTCCCCAAAGAGGACTACCTGTATTTCGCCGATACTGCGAACGTCCCCTACGGCACAAAGAAAAAAGAAGAGGTCCGGGATTTCGTTTTCAAGGCGGTCGACCATCTGGTCAAAGAGAAAGCGGACGCGATCGTCATCGCCTGTAACACCGCGACCAGCGTGGCGATCGAGGACTTGCGCCAGCACTATACACTCCCCATCATCGGCATGGAGCCCGCTGTGAAACCGGCGGTCAATATAACCCGCAAGGATAAACGCGTGCTCGCCTGCGCAACACCGCTCACTATCCAGGAAGAAAAGCTCAAACATCTGCTCACTAAAGTGGATAACGACCGCATCGTGGACCTCTGCCCCCTACCCGAACTCGTGACATTTGCAGAGAACAGGGAGTTCGAGGGCGACCATATCGTCCGCTATCTGACGGGACACCTCCCGATGAGCTCCATCGAACGGTACGGGACCGTCGTGCTCGGCTGCACGCATTTCATCTATTATAAAGAAACGCTCAAACACCTGCTCCCGCCTTCCATCCAGATCGTTGACGGGAACAAAGGGACCATCTCGAACCTGAGACGCACGCTCGAAAAGCTCGGCCCGCTCGGCAAGGGGAGCGGCAAGGTGACCTTCTATGATACGAACGGCATGATCACTGACGAAAAAGAGATCGAAATGTATCAGGCACTCCTGCGCAGGCTCAGATAACGCTCAACACAGTTCATTGAAATCCTGAAGGATCCGTACCGATATCATACAGTGCCCTGTGACCGTACATATGGGGCGCAAAAAGGAGCGAACAATGGAAACAAAGATCGTTTCGGCCGTTATCTCCCTGAACACGCTCGCGGACAAAGCACGTGCCCTGATCATGACGATCAGAGGACCGGTCAATAACGAACAGGATACCAATTTCTTCACGCTCAGCTCGGCAAAAACCTTTGACAAAGCCGTGCGCTCCATCGCCCCATTATTCAAGACCTATCCCGTAACGACCTTCCCTGAACGGGACTCCCCTCAGTACAAGGCATATCAAAAACAGCTGTACCGGGAAGCCGCGGAGAACATCGCCGTGTTCATTTCCCATTTCACCGCGGAACGCATCCAGGAGGACCTGGACCGCTCGTTCAAGGACCCGCAGACCACCCTTCAGGAGATATCTGATATCCTGCAGACCATGTGCCTGCTCATCAGAGAGGTCCGGGACCCCGAACGGGAAGTAACGTTAAAAGCCCTGATGAACGTTCCCCAGTTCGAGGACCTTCCGGATCTCAGGCAGGAGGTCATCGCCATCTATAACGAAATGAAGAACAACGGTACGCACAGCGCGCTTTCCAAGAAGTTCATCGACGAGCTCATTCAGCTGAAAAAAGAGCTCAGGAACGGGTAAGGAGCGGATCCGCAATGCACCCTATACAGTTCACTTCACCGGCGGTCCATACCTGGTCAAATACCGCTCTCACGGACAACAAGATCACCACGAAAGAAGCGCAGGAGCTCATCGACATGCTCATGCAGGACGGGATCTTCGACGAAACAGAACTTGGCGATTGTGTCGCCCTCATAAACCTGTACAACACGAAAGAGAACAATGAAGATCAGGAAATGGGACCGGCCCTTGAGGACCTGATGACCTGGGTCGAAGACAACGAAAGAACGGACATGAGGTTCTGTAAAAAATATCCTGAACTGCGTCCGATATGGGGAAAGCTCCCTGCCACCGTCGCGAACGGTCTCGAACGTGTTATCTTCAACAATCATGTCATCAAGGACCTGCTCGGTCAGTATGCGGACCAGATCAGGACAGGTTCAGGACCTGCCAAAGGATTGCACGACAAACTGCAACAACAGCTGAGAAGGACCGAAAAGGACCTGACCCGCCTAAAAGACGCCTGCAGGAACAGTCCGTACAAGGATATCCTGGGACCGGCCATCGGAGAAGAACTGGAGAACTACAGAGGTAACCTGAAAAAGTTCACGGCATTGGAACAACAAGCGAACTGACGAGCTGAACGCTCGTTGGTCATTCCCCCGACAGAACGTCCCTCCGGGTCATTTTTTCTCCCCGCGCAGCAGGGCGATCTTTCCGGTGCGTGCAAGTTCCTTGATCCCGAACTTACGGAACAGGTCCACAAAGCCTTCGCATTTTCCGGCATTACCGGTAAGCTCAATGACCATGGAACTTTCCGCCACATCGATGATACGGGCGCGGAAGATCTCAATGAGCTGCAGGATCTCCTGACGTGTGGTGTTCGTGACGTGCACACGGACCATGAGCAGTTCGCGTTCTACATATGAGCAATCGGTGAAATCGATGACCTTCACGACATCGATGAGCTTGTTGAGCTGTTTGGTGATCTGTTCAAGGATCGCCTCATCTCCGGTCACGACCAGCGTGATGCGGGAAACAGCCGGATCTTCGGTCTGACCGACGGCCAAACTTTCGATATTGTACACGCGACGGGCAAACAGGGCCGACACACGGGCAAGGACACCCGGTTTATTTTCGACGACGATGGATATGACATGCCTCATTGTATGCTCCTCAATCGTATTGGTCGGCTTCTTTGGCGAATATCATGTTATGTATCGCACCACCGGCCGGGACCATCGGGAAAACGTTCTCGCGACGAGCGACCTTGATATCGATAATGGCCGGACCTTTATGTTCAAAGGCCGCTTTCAACTTTTCGCGCAGGTCCTCGTGTTTCTCGATACGCACGCCGTAGATCCCGTATGCTTCCGCGATCTTCAGGAAATCCGGCTGTGAATGTTCGAGGTCCGTAAAAGAAAGACGTTTCCCGTAGAACAGGTCCTGCCACTGGCGGACCATACCGAGATATTGATTGTTCAGGATAACGACCTTGACCGGGATATCATAGGTCGCGGCCGTACCGAACTCCTGTATGTTCATCTGTATACTGCCGTCACCCGCGATATCGATGACCAGCGCATCAGGACAGCCGACCTGTGCACCGATCGCGGCGGGAAGGCCGTACCCCATCGTACCGAGACCACCGGAGGTGAGGAACGTACGGGCTTTATTGAGGTGCAAGTATTGAGCGGCCCACATCTGGTTCTCTCCGACCTCGGTCGTATAGACCGCGTTCCCTTTGGTGATATCATTGATCGTTTCAATGACCTCCTGAGGCTTGATGATGGCCGGATCTTTCACATATGAAAGCGGATGACTGGCGCGCCAATCGAGCACTTTTTTATCCCATTCCTTGCATGAAGGGAGCTTCGTACCGGCGAGTTCTTCGTTCAAGGCCGCGACGACCATCCTCACGTCGCCTATGACCGGCAGGGTGACACGCACGCATTTGTTGATCTCGGCCGGATCGATATCGATATGGATTACCTTGGCCTTGGCAACGAACTCCGTGAGCTTGCCGGTCACGCGATCATCAAAGCGGGCGCCAATAGCAATGACCAGATCACAATTAGCAAGGGCATAGTTCGCATACGCAGTACCGTGCATACCGCACATCCCCAGGAACAACGGGTCATCCGTCGGGACCGAGCTGAGCGCCATGAGCGTGGAAACGACCGGGAACTGGGTCTTCTTGATGAATTCCTGCACTTCTTTTGAGGCGTTGGATAAGGTGACCCCGCCGCCGATCAAAATGACCGGAGCTTTAGCCTCCTTCATTATCTGTACCGCAGCTTTGATCTGTTTGGGATTGCCTTTATAGGTAGGCTTATAGCTCGGGATATCTATCGTATCGGGATAGATGAACTCGGTCTCATGGATGGTGATATCTTTCGGGATATCGATGAGTACCGGACCCGGACGCCCGGTGGACGCGATATAGAACGCGGCTTTGACCGTCCACGCCAGGTCTTTAACATCCTTCACCAGAAAATTATGTTTGGTTATCGGCATCGTGATGCCGGTGATATCCGCTTCCTGGAACGAATCCTTGCCGATGAGCGGCGAAGATACCTGCCCGGTGATAGCGACCATCGGAATAGAATCCATGTACGCAGTAGCTATCGCAGTGACCAGGTTCGTGGCGCCGGGACCGGAGGTCACCAGACACACACCTACCTTACCGGTGGCACGCGCGTAGCCGTCAGCGGCATGCCCCGCACCCTGTTCATGCCGCACCAGATAATGAACGATATCTTTCTGCTTGTAGAGCTCGTCATAGACCTCCAGTACGACACCACCCGGATACCCGAAAATGGCATCCACGCCCTCGCGCTTGAGGCTCTCCAATAATATCTTCGCACCCTTCATTTTCTCGGCCATGATGACTCCTATTGAACACTACATGATACACGGTACACGTTTTTTGAACGAGCCGCAAGAGGTACAGCTACGCCCAGTAGTATATATGGAAGAGAAGCTCTCTGAAAAGACGATGTTTCAGGAATGAACAGAATAAGAACATGTATAAAAAACACCTGTTCGGGGAATAGAACAGATACGGCGGACTATACAATGCCGATAACGCCCTCAGGAGGTCAAGAGAACGAACGTTACCCCAGCGAATATACATATTCATCAAAAAAGGAGCATGATCATGACGATACTGCCGACAGGTAAAGATCCGATGTTTAATATGATAAAAACGCCTCACTATACCGAAAAGGAACTGGACGCAACGTTCACCCGGGAAAAATTTGACGGGGACCTGAAAGACAAGAATCCGCAAGGCTATGCGCTCCTTATGGACTGCACGAGCTACCATGATGTCCTGAAAGAGACGGACAAAGGTATGGAAAAGATCGGGGAACAGAAGTTCGGGACCATCATCAAACGTGAAGAAACGAACAAGGAGTTCAAGGTGACGCTTCGCCCGGACAATGTGGAGAACGTGGACGACTACCTGGCACTGTTGCAGGCGGACGCCAATGGCAGGAACATAGACTGTAAGATAGAAAAAGACCCCAAAGGTAATATCATCTTCACGTTCCCGAAAGAGCAGGAGAACAAAGGATTTAAACTCGGCTTTTATTACGGAGACTGGTAACACCTTCACATATGGGAGCGAAGGATGGACTTTCTCCTTCGTTCCCACATGTATTATCGTGCCTGTTTTTTGATCAGAAGAACTTTCGGCCCCAGATGGAACGCATGCATGAATTCGTCGGTCAGGTATCCCTCATCCGTGAACTCAAAGGCCTTTGCAAGCTCGTGCACTGATTTGAGCGGCACAGAACGGATATCGTCACGCTGTTCCAGTGCAGGCCGCCAATCATCGTAGGAATACATATGCAGCCAGGCGCGAGCGCCGTCGTTCATGATCGAAACGAGCTTGTCCAGGAACAGCACGGGCCGCAGCGTGTAATATGACGCACCGGCGTTCGAGAACAACAGGTCAAAACGCTGCCCTTTGAAATCGTAGTGCTCGAACTCACCGATAAAGCACGGGGATGAAAGTTTTGGCATATTCTCGAGCGCACATAAAGCGATACCGTACTTTTCGACCCGTTTTACACCGTGCTTTTTCAACCGTCGGGACACATCATCAATGATATGAGATCGTCCGATCCCCAGGTCCAGGACAGAAACGACATCCCGCCCTTCGAAGGACTTGGTCACTTCCATGTGCGGACGGATGCCCTCTTTCCCCATGAGCGTATGCGTATACAACGCGATGAGGGAGCTCTTCGGCGTGATATGGTACGGGATGGGGGGCTGCTCGGTCGCGTACTTACAACAATAAGATACTGATGTCCGTTCATCGTAACGCCGTACCAGAGCAGTGTACAAACGACTGCGCAACGGTTCGAACTTCTCTGAAGGGAGCCGATAAGAGAACTCATCGATAATGGCCTTGGGGCCAAGGAGACCGACAGCCATCTCCCTTTCAAGGAATGAACGCATATACCCGGTGAACCGCCGGAACTGATATTCCGTCAGCATGCGGCCGGAAGGATTGGTATGGAGCCAGAGCTGATCGGTATCGGAAAGTTTCAAGAGATCTTCATCCGAAAACTCCATGACGTCAGAAAGCCGATCGCGAACACGTATGCTCGCTCCTTTTATACCTATTATCTTGGTCCACAATGTTCGTCCAAAATACATGTGCATGATCCTTATGCTATTTTTCTGCTGTAATAGGACATCGTAAGACAATCCTTGCTATTTCAAATAATTACCCCCGAGCAAATTGGTCATTGATGATCGATATATGCTATTTGAGCAACCAGATATTATAGAGCAAGCGCGTTTATTTACACTAAACACTATGTAAATAATTGAAACATGGCCTGATCCAACACGAAAAATTAGTGTTATCACAATTCTGTCTTGAAGGGAGAACATAATGAACAAGAAGATCGTGGCGTCAGGGGTAAAAATGCAGGACCAGCTGGAGCTCATCAACCAATATCAGGTGACTAAAGGGAAACTTTCCGACGGCAAGGAGACTGTTCGTCTCGCTGCTGACCTGGTGATCACGGTCAAGAACGGCATATCAATGAACCTGACCGGCGTTGTCATCCCGCCGAAAGGTACTTCTGACGGTTTTCACGAAGCATTGGACTCCGAAAGCCTGGACGTTGCGCTTGCGAACACCGAAAAATTGTGGAACAAGGTCGTCTCCCTGATGAGCTCGGACTTTGAGCTCTTCCTGCATCCCGAAAAGGTATGCGAAGCCGTTGATGCATGGGGCGGCTGGAAAGAATACGGCGCCCAGGCGGCCCTGGCCGTTCGTGAGATGGTCTTCAAGATGAGCGCCCAGTTCCGCGGCCTCACCCTCGAAGAAGCGAAGCACACTGCATATAAGTCCGTCGGCGGGTTCAATGATATGGCCTTCGCCATCCCGCAAAGCGTCATGCTCTCCGCAGCAAAGCACGGGAACGGCATCGAAGAACTTGAGACCCCAGAGGACCGTCCGTGGGACGCGTCCGTCAGCAAGGTCGTCAAAGGCCTGCCGTGGCAGGAGTGGATGGTCCAGCTGGCCTTTGCCCGTACTCCGAGAGAACTCCGCGTGGCCGGTGAAAAGTTCCACAATATCCTGTACTGGTCACTGCGTGAAAAAGGCGATCATGTCAAAAAGCTCTCCAAAGAGGGCGGCATGACCGTTAACAACACCAAGACACCGTACGAGATCATCGACCTGTACTCGGAAGCTGTACAGCGTTTAGGGAAGGAATTACGCCGTCCGTTGGCCCTCGGCAAGGACGTGTTCCTGGCCATAGATGGCGCCACCACTGAGTGTTATTTCCCTGAACTGTATATCTATGATGCAGCGTTCAAGAGCGAACTCCTGAAGAGCATCTCCGGTCCGGTCAAAGAGGATAAGGACAGCAATACCGTCATGCTCACGCGCGCACAGCATTGGCAGTACACCGAACAAGTCCGTGCGGAAAAAGGAAAGATCATGGATTTCCAGACCATCGGGACCTACCACACCGTGTTCTCCGAAGCGGAAGCCCAGGCATACAGGGAATTTCTCCTGAAAAAAGCGAACGACCCGGCCTTTAAAGCGAAACTGCCTGTCGCCATATCCGAGATGGACATCGACTTTGATGCCGCCGAGATAAAGGACGATGAACTGAACAACGATGGATACCGCAAGTTCGCCCTCACTTCTTTCATGCAGGCGATGCTCGCTCTGCATCTCATCGAGACCAAAGGTCCGGTCTTCTCCTCCATCGAGGACATCATGGCCGAGGACGACTGGAAAGGGTACCTGCTCGCGTTCAGCGTGCTTGAGAACGTGCAGCTCGTCGGCGATGATTTCTGGGTGACCAATCCGGCCCGCATGGTCCGTTTCTTCCGCCTGGCCTTCGATTACATGGCAAAACTTTCTCCGGCCGATCGCGAGAAGGTGAGCGCCCGCTTTAAGTTCGTCCCGTTGATCAAGGAGAACCAGGTGGCGGACCCGTGGAAATCGATACTGATGATCTCGCTCTCCGAGCATGTGCACTACCTGCTGCATAGCGGTCAGTTCGAGTTCGTTAAGTCCGTCGTTGACCAGAACTACGATATCGATTCCGTGCACGGCATCAAACAGATGATCGCAGCGCTGGACAAGAAGGTCGATGAGATCGGCAGACCGACAAGACCGGAGATCAACGCCGTCGTCTCTCACCGTTCAAAATCGTTCGGTGCGGACGTCGACCTGGCATTGGGTCTTGCTACCGGCTCCACCGGCAAGATCGGTGCGATATCTTCCGGACTTCCGATCCTGGAATGGCTGGACCAGATCAATCCGTACGAGCCTGCTTTGCTCACCCGTACGCACAAGTACGAGTATGCGGAACAGGCCGTTGATGATGAGAGGAACCCGACAACGTTCAATCAGGATTCTTTGCCGGTAAAACGCTAGGCTCTCTTCCGGACGGTCCTTGCGGGCAATACCGCGGGGGCCGTCCGGCGAACCTCACTTCAGAACAAATACATTCAAACGAGCAATTGTTCGATCATGTTCCAGAGCAAGAAAAACACACGGAATTGAGAGCTGCAAGGCACCCGTCAGAGGTCTTTCTTCAAATCGCTCTTCTTGTCGAAGGACAAATAGTCGGAGTGCCAGAGATTCCCCTTGGGAATATCTTCCAGAAGTTGAGCCCTCGAGGAACTGACCACGAACTCAGCGATGAACTCCACACTGGAAATATGCCATAGCCCACCGCTTTTACGAGGGAGTTGAGCTTTCGAGGAACTGCCCACGCACTCAGCGATGAATTTCACATCAGAAACATGGCATAGCCCACCGCTTTTACGAGGGACCCGCACTTCCAGAGTTACCTGCTCTGCAATACTAACGCAGGTCTGTCTCTCTACAATATTTATTATCTTAGCAAAGAACACACTAAACCCCTCCGAACTGTACGTCAGGCTATCGTACAGTTCTCTGGATTATTTCAAGCTTTTTCCCGGGAGGTCAGAGAACGATCAATGAGCAGCTCACCAAATGAAAGGCAGGAGTCGATAGCGGACCTTTTTTGTATAACTTGCGTAACCCTTCAGGCCTTTCAATAATACAGGTTCTTCCGCTTTCGTTCGCAATACCAACAACGCGGCCATGAACACAGCGCAGGCTATCGCAGAAACGGAACCAAGAACGAGAGAACCCCCAATATTGAAAAAGATCGCTCCGGTATATCCCGGATGCCGGACGAAACGGTACGGACCTGAAGAGATGACCTTCTGCCCCCGATCCTTCTGTATACGAATATGGCTGGAAAAGAACGGATTCGATCGCATCGCCCAATTGGTGAGCAATACTCCGCCGAACATGAAAAATGACGCGCATTGCGTAATGACCGGAAAGAACGGCAACGTCCAGTGCAAACGATGATCAAGCCCTGCCAAGATAAGCATCACAATCGGTAATACACCAGAAAGAACTATTAGAAAGGACCGGTCCACCGCATTGGCCTTTTGGTGTGCACGAAGACGTTCTTTGATGAGCTCAGGATCATGCTTCGCGATCAGAGAGACAAGGACTGTCACCAATGCCAAGGCAGCAAGATACGTCCACCCGGCCGCCCAATACATCGTCCCCGCCGGACCAAAAAGGAGAAGAGCACTGACAGCCAGCGCACTCAACGCCCTGAATACGGCCGTGACCTGCACGTTCATGCCCGTTCCATTCTTACTCAAGCACCGCTCCTTTGTTCGCGGACTGCACCAGCTTGGCATATCGCGAGAGATACCCGGTCTTCACACGCGGCTTCGGCGCTTTCCATTTCTTGCGCCGGCGCTTCAGCTCCGCTTCCGTCACCTTGACGTTCAATTTCCGTTTCGGGATATCGATCTCAATGATATCCCCGTTCTCGATGAGCGCAATATTCCCGCCCGCGGCCGCTTCCGGGGACACATGCCCGATGGAGGCACCTTTGGTCGCACCGGAAAAACGCCCGTCAGTGATGAGTGCGACATCCTTATCTAATCCCATCCCTGCGATCGTCGAGGTCGGCTGCAGCATCTCGCGCATACCCGGACCACCCTTCGGGCCCTCATACCGGATGACCACAACGTCTCCCTTTTTGATCTTCTTGCCGAGAATGGCCTTATAAGCCGCGTCCTCGGAATCGAACACACGCGCGGGACCGGAATGCCGGAGCATCTTCTCGTCCACCGCCGCTTCTTTGACCACACTGCCCTCTTCCGCAATGTTCCCGAACAGGACCGCAAGCCCGCCGGTCTTATGCCGCGGGTTCTCGAGCGGACGGATGACCTCAGGATCTGTGACCTCACGTCCTTTGATGTTCTCGGCAACGGTCACACCGGTCACGGTCATAAGTGACGTATCAATGAGCTCACCTTTGCTCAGTTCGTTCATGACGGCCTGGATACCGCCCGCACGATCAAGGTCCTGGATATGATCAGGCCCGCCCGGCGCCAGCTGACACAGATGCGGCACCGCAGCACTGGCTTTATTGATGTTCTTCAAGGGATATGTCACTCCGGCTTCATGGGCGATAGCAGGCAAATGCAGCGCGGTGTTCGTGGAACCGCCCAGCGCCATATCGACCGCGAACGCGTTATCGATCGCCTTCTTGTTGAGTATGTCCCTGAATTTTATCTGAGCTTTGAACAACGCCACGATGCGCCGACCCGCTTCACGCGCAAGTTCCAGGCGACGAGGGTCCAGCGCCGGTATCGTCCCGTTGCCCGGGAGGCCTATACCAAGTGCTTCGGTCATACAGTTCATTGTATTCGCCGTGAACATACCCGAACAGGAACCTGCCCCCGGGCACGCTTTACATTCAATATTATACAGTTCCTCTTCCGAGATCTTCCCGACGTTATACTCCCCGACACCGACAAAGACCGAATTGAGGTCGAGCGCTTTCCCTTTATACTCACCGGCATACATCGGACCGCCGCTGATGACGATGGTCGGCACATTGACGCGCGCAGCACCCATGATCATGCCCGGAATGATCTTGTCACAATTAGGGATGAGCACCAGCGCGTCGAACATATGCGCTTGCGCCATGCTCTCCACGGAATCTGCGATCAGTTCGCGGGACGCCAGCGAATACTTCATCCCTTCATGCCCCATGGCGATACCGTCACAGACCCCTATCGTCCCGAACGAGACCGGCTTGCCGCCTGCCTCAATGATCCCTTCTTTGACCGCATCACAGACCTTGTTGAGCAAGATATGCCCGGGAATGATGTCGTTGTAGGAATTGGCAATGCCGATGAGCGGCTTTTGCATATCTTCGTCAGTGAAACCGTCCGCCCGCAATAAGGACCGGTGAGGTGCACGCTCGAAACCTTTTTTTATCGCATCGCTTCTCATGGGGATCAGCTCCTTTATGAGCCGATATTGTACCTCCAAAGGGGGTCGGAGGTCGAACAGCGAGAGCTCGGAGCTCGGATGTTCGAGCTCGGATGTTCGAATGTTATGGGGTCGGAGGTTTCAAAACAAACTATTTGGCATAACAGTTGCATCGCACATCAGTATGAGAAAATTAAGGATAACAAAAGAAGGGGGCACATATCATTGCTGCGCCAGGATCAATCGTTCCGAAATGATATTCATCAACGAATCGTTCAAAGAATTGCTGCTTAAAGTAATCAAAGAAGCAAAAATGAAATATAACTTCCTGTGTGCGAATTTTTGCATCATGAACAATCATTTCCATATCGACATCAAACCAGGAGAGAACGAGTCCTTATCTCGCATCATGCAGTGGATATTGAGCGTATTCGCTAAACGTTTCAATAAACTCACAAGATACAAAGGTCATGTATGGTATGACCGGTTCAAAAGCAAGGTCATAGATAGTTTCAGACAATACGTCAACACGTTCCTATACATTGCGAACAACCCTGTACGTGCAGGGGTCGTAAAAGATCCCTTCGAGTATGCATATAACGGAGTAACGTTCTATAAGACAGGAAAATATAAAGGTCTTTTAGAACCACCAACACCACTGATCAACCGGTTATTACAGCTCTGTACGGAACAGTATGCTCCAGGCAGATACAGCGTACGCACAAACCTCAGCTTCGAGGACAAACGTGCCGGAAGACCAAAGAAAACACATTAACAGGATCAAATACAACTGCGAACATCCAGAAATTACATGAATATATAAAGAACTATCAATATATCTATTCGCGCCATCAGCAAAAAATGGTTATTTCATCGACCTGAACATATCATATAAATCCTCCGACCCCATTCCCGAGACCATGTTTGACCTCCGTCCCTATTTCTCCCTATAATGACCACATGTTGGACAGAGTGCTGATATTCGATACGACCTTGCGCGACGGAGAACAATCCCCCGGCTGTTCCATGAACACCGAGGAAAAGGTCGAGCTGGCACGTGTACTTGAACGTCTCAATGTCGATGTCGTCGAGGCGGGATTCGCCATTTCTTCTCCGGGTGATTTCGCGGCCATTCAAGCCGTGGCCAGATCGGTAAAAAACCCCATCATCTGCTCTTTGGCACGCGCGATAAAAAAAGATATCGATGCCGCCGCTGAAGCCATTGCTCCGGCAAAGAACAAACGCATCCATACCTTCATCGCCACCTCCCCTATCCACATGGAATACAAACTGAAAATGGCCCCGGATAAGGTCGTGGAGAACGCTGTTGAGGCCGTAAAATATGCCCGTACACTGTGTGAGGATGTTGAATTCTCCGCGGAAGACGCTGGCCGTTCACACCCGGAGTTCCTATACCGCATTCTCGAAGCGGTCATTGCCGCGGGGGCGTCCACGGTCAATATCCCGGACACCGTCGGGTACCGCATACCGGGCGAGTTCGGCGCTCTTATAAAAGGTATCCGTGAGAACGTCCCGAACATCGATAAGACCGTTATCAGCGTTCATGTGCATAACGATCTGGGACTTGCGGTGGCATCCTCCCTTGAAGCGGTCAGGCAGGGGGCCCGGCAGGTGGAATGTACGATAAATGGCATCGGCGAACGCGCCGGCAATTGCTCGATGGAAGAGGTCGTCATGGCCTTGCGCGTTCGGAAAGACCATTTCGGTCCGGGTAAAGACACTGCCATCGATACCCGCCATATCTATAAGGCGAGCAGGCTGCTCACGAGCATTACCGGAGTGAAGGTACAGCCCAACAAGGCCATTGTGGGCGCAAATGCCTTCGCACATGAGGCCGGCATCCATCAGGACGGCGTCCTTAAACACAAAGAGACCTATGAGATCATGAAAGCAGAGGACATCGGCCTGCCGTCGAACGAGCTCGTGCTCGGCAAACATTCCGGCCGTCACGCGTTCGGCCAGAAGATGAAGGACCTCGGCTACGAGCTTTCCGAGCAGGAGCTTAATAACGCCTTCGAACAGTTCAAAGCTCTGTGCGACAAGAAAAAGACCGTCTCCGACCTGGACCTGGAAGCGCTCGTTGCCAACGAGATCAAGACGACCCATGCGACCTACGCTCTCGCTTACCTGCACGTGGAAACGGGGACCGACACGAAGCCCAAAGCGGCGCTGAAACTGACCAGAGAAGGGCTCCCGATCGAGGTCGCGACCAACGGGGACGGCCCGGTCGACGCCATATTCAAGGCGATCGAGGAAGCCACCGATATCGACACAAAAGGCATGGAGCTCCTGGATTATGTGGTAAGCGCGGTCACGCAGGGAACGGACGCTTTGGGCGAGGTCACCACACGCATCAAGAGCGACGGCACGGTCTTTACGGGACACGGAGCGAACACGGACGTCCTTGTGGCCTCAGCCGAAGCCTACCTCAATGCCATCAATAAGATGATAGCTTTCGGAAAGCGAAGCGCTGTCCCAAGTTCTCTGTAAGATCACTGATCATCAACGCGGAATATGATATGTACTGATGTTCAGCAAGGACAGAACGCGTGCGTGCATATCCTTTTTTTTCACAAGACCTTCACAGGCACGATACGCGATCCAGTACGTATGCAAATTACCATTGGACACTTCTTTGGTCAGGAACTCGAACACCGCGTCCGGGTGCGCACGGGACAAGGACTTCAATGTTTCGCCGAGCATACGCTTAACGGGCAGGGCCGAGTCCTTCATCAGCCAATGAGCGATGCTGAGCTTGCGCGATATCGGCATCCGTGTCGCCGCCGAAGCACGGAACGCTTCGCACAGGAATGTCCGGACATGCTCGTGCCTGGAAAAAACAAGGGCATGGAGCATGCGGCAGGCCGAGTCCGGGTGTTTTTCGGCGATGCGTTTGAACGCATAAGAACCGGCATGAGGGTCTATCTTTGGCAGGTATTTTTTCAGGAGCGCAAGCGCCGGCGCGGGATGCTTCCTGCCGTACTCCCCAACAACGATCGCCCCTACCATGCGCAGTTCTTTCCGCGGGGCATTGAGCAGTGTATGTGCGATACGTACGGACGGGACCGATCGCTCGGGTATGTTCTTATAGAACAATTGTCCCAGATGCTCTGCGATGAGCGCCGTGTGCACAGGAGGTTTTCCGGAAATACGAGGCCATCTCCGGCCGAACAATGCAGCAATGCTTTTTCGGGCTTTTTGCTGGTCAGTGCGGAAAAGTTCTGCTATCTCCCTGAACGAAAGCGAACGATGGGCGTGCATGTCAGCGATGACCGGTCTCGTACGCACTGATCTTTTCGATGCGTTTCTGATGCCGGCCGCCTTCAAAGGACGTATTGAGCCAGGTCTCGAGAATATCGAGCGCGAGCTCTTTTTTTGTCGTCCGGCCCCCCAAGCACAGGACATTCGCATCGTTGTGCTCACGGGACATTTTTGCGGTGAACACGTCATAGCAGAGCGCGGCCCGGACCCCTTTGACCTTATTGGCGGCGATACAGATGCCGATCCCCGTGCCGCACACGAGCACCCCGCGGCGAACACTGCCGTTCGCGACAAGTTCACCGACCGTATATGCATAGTCCGGATAGTCCACGGAATCCGTTGTGTTCGTGCCGACATCGGTCACGATAAAACCGTGCCCCTCAAGGAACTGCTTGATGACTTGCTTGAGCTCGAACCCGCCGTGGTCACAACCGATGGCGATCTTCATGTGACTCTCCTCTCAGATCGATGATATCGGTAAAAGTATACTTGAAACAACACAGGGGGCGCAATATCTGCTCATTTTACGGATACTTTATAAATATATCGGTATCTATCGATGTATTTTTTTAATGTATTTTACCTATATATATAGTATCTAATGATCTTGTTACTAGATCCGGAGGCTAATATATGTTCGAAGATAGTGCACCGATGAGCGAGGCCTATATTAAAAAGGTCCGGGAAAGACCCGGTGTCACCGATCTCGGATCGGTCACGATCACTTCTGAAAAAGAGTATCAGATGCTCATGAAATATATCGAATGCCTGGAAACAGGGGATGAAAGTTATCGCCCTGAAGGATTGGTCTTTGATCGATAGTGTTGTGTGTGGAGGAAAACAATGGACCTCTCGATACGGGATGATGCATATGCCAAACAAGGCGTCGGCAAGATAAGCTCCGGCGATATCGTGCAAAGCCAGGGACATATCGTCGGCAAAGTCACCGCGGTCTCACAGGACGGGAACACCTACTTTGTATTCATAAAAGGGCGCAGCGGGAAGGAATTTTGCCTTGAAGTCCGGACCCTTGATATGCAACAGTCCGTGACCGTAAGAAAGACAGGACGCTCGTCCGCCCCCGGGGATACGGCGCCAAGCGTATCGGTCAAGTTCACGGATGTAAAAGGCGATCTTACAGAGGTGCAGCACCGGGCTAAATACCGCATCCAGTATCTGCTGGCCACCGGCTCGTTCGAAAAAGCGGGATATGGAAAACTCACTGCCGACACGCCGATCGATGAACAGGTCCGGATCCTTGACCAGATACAGGCGGACCTTGTTGAACTCCTGGCCCAAGGAGCACTGAGCAAAGAGTCGATGGACCTGATCCGCGCGCAGCTCTCGAAGCCCCCATTGAACAATGGATATCGCGGAGATCATGATCACGAACGCGTTCAAGCAGGCTTGGTCAAAAGCTGATGCTGACTGGGAAAGAGAGATAGACAAGTGTACAGCAAAGATGACAAGGGCAGCGACTGTAGCTGTCCGCGACGAGTACATGGAACTGCAGAACGGCAAAACAAAAGCATTCAACAATATGGTGGCCGTATGCGGTGTCGATAGTTCGGTATATGGGCAAAAAACTGCCGAATGGAAAGATATTTTGAGCGGAATGGCGAAAGGACTTGCCGCAAACATCTATACGGATGTGTTCGACAATGTCGCGGGAACATGGCAATCGGTCAAGGTCGGGCCGTACTATATCCGGGAGCATGATGGCTCCTATGAGGTCTACTACCAGTCGGGCGTGGACCAACGGACCGGTAAACCTGAATATGACATCCTGCAAGGACATCTTTCCAAAAAAGAATTGATCAACTGGGTACGGCAGCTTGAAGGTGACGGCCAAGGAAGAATACCGGCCAAAGAAGGTGAAGAATTCATTGCCAATATTGATTCCATCAACGAACGCACGCGTTTCGCTGAACAAGCACGGCTCCAATTGACCAATCTGCACATGGGGGCAACGTCAGACGATATCCTGAACATGCTCATGCAGAACCAGGGGCCGGGGAGGGATAAAGCGATCGAACAATTGAAAACATCAGGCGTGGACGACCTGCAGGTGAAAAACTTCTACTGTGTGGACCCGACCAGCGGAGCGGATTATCCTGTGTCCATCGTCGGCGGGTACAGTAAAAAAGAAGGCCAATACGTGTATGTTGACCTCTACACCGGGCGAAAATATACGGGAAAGACCAAACAGGATGTATGGAACATGTTCCTCAAGAAGAACACGTTCCTCCCTGCGGACACGATCATCGCCTATCAGAACGAAAAAGGGACCATCGTCCAGACCGATATCAAGAACGAAGGATGGCGCGTTGCGAGAACAGGTGTCGCGACGGCCACGATGCTGGTCGGCGGTGTGTTATGCCTTATCCCGACAGGCACCACGCAAGTGATCGGCGGAGCATTATTGTCGGCGAGCGCGGCGATAAATTTCTGCAGTCTTATGGAACGATGTATGTCGGGAGAAGCGATCACTCCCCGTGAATGGTCCGACAACATCATGGCCATGGTCCTGGTGTTCGCCTTCGCAGCGAAAGGTGCCGCCGCGATAAGTAAAGAGCTCCGTGAATTTGCGGGCAAGGCCGCTCAAATACTGGGGAATGCCGGCGGGAAATACTTCATCGGCGCGGTCGCATACGATACCCTGAAGACCATCATGGAGAACGACCCGGAGACGGCAAAGCTCGTTTTCCAGAACCTGATGTACATTGCGTTCCAATATATGCTCACTCACGGAGGAAAGTTGTCGGCGAAACAAATGAAGGAATACGGGATCAGAAGTCTTGACGACGTGAAGGCAAAGATAAAACAGACCGAAGGCAAGATACAGGAACGGATAAAAAAGTACAGTTCGACCGACAAGACAAAGGCCACCAAGAAAAGCACCGACACAAGCACAACGGACGATACGGCCACCGCAAAGAACGCAAAAACACAGTACAAGAATGCACCCAAGAATGGAACAAAAGAAACAGTGCAGGACAAGACGGGACAAAAGACCGCAAAAGGAACGACAGAAAAGAATGAACAGACCGACAGTGATACAAGCCTCGATGTTGCCTTGGAAAATGCGGCCGCAAGTCAGCTAGGGAAAGGCGGCCCAAAGCTCGCACCGGGTGATGACAAGTTCGGCGCTTCTATTGTAACGGCCAGAGATGATATGTATGCGGATAAAAAAAGAAAAGAAGCTGGCGGTTGGGCCGTAGAACTCACGCCGGATAATTCCAATATATTATCCGCTTCCCATGACAAAAAAACTGGCACAACAGACCAGGGTATTACCCCTGAAGAAAAAAAGAGATTCAACGACCTATTGGCAAATAAAATGCAGTCGCAAAAAAAGAACAAGCCGGCTTGAACGACATAGGGTTCATCCTTTATCTATCACAAGACGCCGTATGCTCATTGTAACGACACGCAGATGCGAAGTTCTCCCTACACAATATGAATAGTGTTCAGTAATAGCTTTTTCTCACATGGGGCAATAAATAAAAAAACAAACGTTCACCGCTCAATGAAGGCGTTACTTATGATGGAGACCGTGTTCGCCGTTCCGTCCTCGATCCCGTCCATCGGGTCCGAGACGGTATTTTCGATCAACTCGAGCACTTTCTCTGTTCGGGTGCTTTTTTCCGCCGTCGGCAGTATCATCGTGAACGTTGTCCCGACATTGACCGTGCTTTTTACCGATATCTTCCCGCCGTGCTCTTCAATGATGCGCTGCACGATGGAAAGCCCCAGCCCCGTACCTTTTTTCTTGGTCGTGAAGAACGGGGTAAAAAGTTTCTCGAGGTTCTCGGGCGTGATGCCCGCGCCGTTGTCCGAAAGCTGCACGGTGATCGCTCCTGGAGCAGGGATGAGTTCGATACGTATGCGCTTGTCCGCGCGTTCCTCAGGCATGGCCTGCATGGCATTGAGAATAAGGTTCATGAAGACCTGTGTCATGCGCTGATGATCGAGCATCACCTGCGGCAGCTGCTCAGGAGCGTGCAGTTCCAGATGCACATTGGCATTGATCATCTGGGTCTTGAGCAAGGCATGGACCTTCGCGAACAATTCACGGATATCTGACGCGTCCAGTTTCAGGTCATAACTGCGCGCGAACCCCAGGAAATCCTCCACGACCTGGCAGAGGCGCTCCACCTCCGAGTTCATGATGTTCCCGTACATCGTCCAGAAGTTCGGGTCCTGCCAGGATTCGGACATGAGCTGCACGAAAAGCTTCATGGAGGCCAGCGGGTTCTTGATCTCATGCGCCAGTCCTGCGGCCATGGTCCCCAGTATAGAAAGACGGTCGGCGCGCCGTACCTGGCTCTCCAGATGTTTCAGCTCGGATATATCGCTCATGACCGTGAGCATTCCTCCGTTATTGCCGTTCCCCTGTCTGAGCTCGACCGTACTGAGCGCGAGTTGTTTTTCCGTCCCGCTCCTGTCAGTGAACACCCCTTGCAGGTTCTGACAGGGACCTTGCAGGGCTTTCGCTATGATGCATCCCTGCGGACAGATCGTCCCGATGTCCTTATTCTGTACATCGGCAGCGGTAAGCCCTGTGATCTTTTCCGCAGCACGATTGAACGTCAGTATCTTTCCGTGGGTGTCGACGGTGATGACGCCGGAGGTCATATATTTGAGGATATTCTCGTTATAGTTCTTCATTTCCCGGGTCTGTTCATAGAGCAGGGCGTTCTCGATAGCGAGTCCCGTTTGATTGGCCAGCGTTATGAGCAGTTCCATGTTGACGCCATCCAGCGGCCGTTTGGAGAGCTGATTATCGACGGCGAGCAGACCGATGACCTTATCCTTGCCTTTCATGGGTACCGCGATGTATTCCTCGGCCTCAAGCCGTTTTACGAACTCGGTCTGACGGGTCGCTCGTTTACGGACAGCCTTCCCTTCGGTGAATATGCGTCCGAAGATACTGTCTTTGACCGAGAGCTTCACGCGTGCGATATCCTCCGGGAGCGCGCCGTACCCTGCTTTCGCCTGCAGTTCGTCCGTTTCCGCGTTATAGAGCAGGAACATGCCGCGGTCCACGTCCACGACCTCGCTGACGGTACGTACGACAGTATCGAGTATATTGCGCAGGTCCAGAGATGAACTGATGAGCCGTCCGACATCAGAAACAGTGCGCATCTCAAGGACGCGGTCCTCCGAAAGCTGCTGGGACTGTATGCGTGCCATGCCGATGAGCACTTGATGGGCAAGGGTCTGAAGGAACGTCAGGTCCTCGCGATAGAACGGTTCTGCCGAACGTTTTTCGCCGAGCACCAGGAACCCCTTCATGTCCTCCGGGGAGCAGAACGGAAGGACCAACCGCGGCTGGTCCGGGGCTGATGCAGTGCCCGGTATATCTTTTCGGGAAAGCAGTTGTCCGGTATTTTTCAGTTCATTGATGAGAGGGGCTGTTTCTTCGATATGTTTTGTCCACTGTCCGCTGCCGCAGCAGCCGACGGAGACATAGCGCCCGTCCTCTTTTATATAGAGTTCGGCATGGACCAGGCGCATGTCCTGGCAGATATGACGGGGCAGGATGTCATAGAGCTCGGAAAGGTCCTCCATGTGCGTCATGGCTTTGCTTATTCCCTGCAGGATGCTTTGATGGTCCGAGCGTTTGCGGAAAAAGACCTTGTCCGTCCATTCCTGGAGTTTGTGTTCAAGCGGGGCAAAGCCTACGGCCGCAAGTGCTATTGCGCAGGAGGTGATGATGAGCGAAATGTCCGGGGACGGACCAAAGAGCATTTCTGCGGTCGTGACGACGATAATGAACGTTCCGATAAGTCCGCCGATCAGCGCGGCATATACTGCGCTGCGTTTAGCGATAACGGCTATATACGTGCCAGATAACGGATTTCCCCCCATGGAACTCCCCCCAGAGTGCAGTCATTATATCAGATGAAAAACGAAAGGCAAGAAGTGCTGATTAACAGGCGGCAGGGCGCAGAGAACCGTCAGGTCCCGCTATTCCCGGACTTATACCCGCAAAAGGCATTGATGTTCTTCAGAAAAGCCTCATTGAGCTCCTCGCCCTCTTCTATGCTCCGCCGCAGATCGTGCAGGCTGCTCCAATATATATCGCGGATATTCGGACGAGCATCAATGAACGCATGAACGATCTCCTGATTCTCTTTTTTTAAAAATGACCAGCTCCGGGCGGTGATCGTAAGCAGCAGCATGCTGTACAGCGAGTTCTTTTTCCCGGAATCGGGGAGCAGATCGTGAAGCGCAAGGACTTTCTCAAGGAGCTCAATACGTGCAGGACCATAATGAACGCCTTGATGGTGCTGGGCGATATTAAGCCCTTCAGGAATGACCGCAAAAATCCCTTCGGCATGTGCCTCTGCATATCCCTCTTTTTCGATCTTAGTATAATGATCGAGCATCCTGGAAAGATGATCATTATTATGCTCAATGCGGGCCGCTCCGCTCTTGAACGAGTTCCGGAACAAAATGAACGAAAGGATATTGAACTCCGTATCATCGAACAACCCGAGCCCTTCAGGGGACAATGCTTTCAAGAGCTTCTCATATTTTCTGACCCGATAGATCGCATAAGCGGAACCGTCCTCGCTGAGTCCGGTAATGAGCTGCTCGAGCATCTCATAGGCCTTAAGGCCTATCTGCCGAACTTCTTTTGAGAACAGGGCCACGAACTGTTTTTCGCTGTCAGAAAAGAACGTTTCCAGCCTCTTCCTGTCCGCCGCTTCCTGTCTGTCATACATCTCTTTGCGGTTCAGCTTCGTATCATGCGCGAACTGGGGAGTGGAGCGGCCGAGAGCGAGCACATCCTCTATTCTTTTTGCAATATAGGTCCGGCCCAGTGCAATTATCTTTCTGTCGAGATAGGGATCTGCAGGCAGCCGCAACCGAAGGGATATGACCGCGTCAAAAGTACCGGAACTGACCTCATCAAAAGAGGAAAGCGCTGATACCTCCGCGAGAAGAGCCCGCAAATTCGGCAGCAACGAGGTCGATCCACGCGTGAGAGCAGAGGACCGTTGGTCACGGTCATGCAGCAGTTGTGACCTCATGATAAAGAGAGAAAGGTCGGACATACCCTGAGCAAGGGCATTATTGATGGTCTCCAGTGCTTCCGTGAACTGTCCCATGGCGGCAAGGGCCTGTGCTTTCAGTATATAGATGGCCGGCACAGAGGATTTTCTACAGAGCGCTTCATCACAAGTAAGAAGGACCGAGGTATAGAATTTTCGGGCGTATTGGATCCGGGCCTTTATGATATAGGTCTCTATCGTGGCGAACCCTTTGGCGATCGCCTTGTTGCAGGTATATACCGCTTCTGTGGCCAGCGCCAACCGTTCTTCCGCTTTCGCTTTCAATTCGAATGTCTGAGAATTATACAGGCCTGTGCTCAAGGCCTGCCGACAGGTCATGATGGCCGCACCGGGGACACCTCGACCGAGCTGCGCTTCTGCAAGCAGGTTATAGGTGACCGTGTTGTAGTACCCTTTGAGAAAAGCCAGGGAACAGGTCAGAAAAGCTTTGCGATAGTTCCCCGCAGCGATCTGTGTCTTAGCTTTTATATTAAAAAGAGCCGGGGTCCTGACCCCCTGCCCGAAAGCTTTGTTACAGGTCCGTACAGCCCCGTCATACTGTCCGAGCGCATACTGAGTTTTGGCCATGAGCGCGTATAAGGACGTATCCTGAAAGCCGCCGGACCGATCGAACAGGTTGTTCAATTCCGAGAGCGCCTTCTCGAATTCATTTTTCCGGAGCAGATATGTGATCAAAGACAGGTCCGTGCGTTTTTTCGTTTTTTTCTGCCTGGACTTCTGTATCGAAAGCCATTCACCGTACTGTTTATCCCGGACCGCATATTCCTGATGTGCGGTCAGGACCGTATCTTCCGAAGAACTGAGGGCCGGAACAGCGATGGTCTTTTTTATTAACATGGTCAGAGCTCCTTACTATGTCCGTCATGTCGACACGTCACGTAATGAATATCGAAGGCTTTTTGTCGGAATTTCACTTTTCTGCCGGCATCATCCGGTAACAACGGCAAGCGAGATGCTCGTTACTGGTTCTTCTTGCACCCCATGATATAATCCCCTCGTCCGTAAATCCTTGGGGGAGGAATCAAACATGGCCAAAACAATAGCGATAGTGGATGACGAAAAGAACGTGATCATGGTGGAACGGGCCCTGCTGCAAAGCAAAGGGTATACGGTCATCGCACTTAACGGCAGCATGTCCGCGTTCGATGTCATAACCGACCGTCGGCCGGACCTGGTCTTGATGGATATAGTCATGCCGGGGACCAACGGGGTGGAACTGGCCTATAAGCTTAAGTCCCAAAAAGAGACCGCCGGGATAAAGATCATCGCGGTCACCGGGCAGCCCATGCTCAACGAGAACAACAGCGCCTATTTCGATGATGTCGTCCTTAAACCGTTCAAGTCCGAACAGCTCTTATCCAAGATAAAAGCGCTCGTCGGTTAAGCATTGTTGACTTGGATATTGTTCTACGATACCCTATCCTTCGTTCAGTGGCGGGAGACAAGTGACAAGTGGCTCATCGGGCTTTACGTGTCACCTGACACCCGCCATTCGTCACTTTATACATAAACAAACGAGGCAAAAAGCATGTTCTCGCGTTTTACGGAAAAAGCATTGCAGACCATCATGGCGGCGCAAGAAGAAGCGCGGACCCTCGGCAATGATTTTGTCGGTACCGAGCACATCCTGCTGGGTCTGCTTGCGGTCAATAAGGACAATATCGTCCTGACGGTCATTGAAGAGCTGGGGCTGACCGTAGAAGATATACGTAAAGCCGTCGAAGAGACCGTCGAATACAGCAAAAAAGGCGCCAAGCTTGAGAGCATTCCGTTCACATCACAGGTAAAACATGTGTTAAGCCTTTCCTGGGATGAAGCCCGTCAGCTCGGACACAGCTATGTGAGCATCGAACATATATTCCTCGCTCTTTTGCGCGAACGCGAAGGTGTGGCCGCGAAGATACTTAATAATCTTAAAGTGAACGTCACGAAAGCCCGCGAGATCATTCTCAGGCTGCTCGGAGAAAAGGTCGTCGCGACCAAAGAGACCTCCTCTCCGCCGCCGAACACGCCGCTCCTTAATGAGTTCGGGCGCGACCTCACCTGGCTGGCCACCGAGAACAAGCTGGACCCGGTCATCGGCCGTCAGAAAGAGATGGAGCGCATCATCCAGATATTGAGCCGCAGAACGAAGAACAATCCGGTCCTGACCGGAGAAGCGGGCGTCGGCAAGACCGCCATCGTTGAAGCGTTGGCCCAGCATATCATCAAAAAAGATGTGCCAAAAAAATTACAGAAAAAACGCATCGTGACCCTGGACCTCGGGCTCCTGGTCGCCGGGACGAAATATCGCGGCGAGTTCGAAGAGCGCGTGAAGAAGCTCATGGAAGAGATACGCAAGAACAAGAACATCATCCTGTTCATCGACGAGCTGCATACCATCATCGGCACAGGCTCGACCGAAGGCAGTCTCGATGTGGCCAATATGTTCAAGCCGGCGCTTGCCCGCGGCGAGCTGCAGTGTATCGGCGCCACCACCCTCAATGAATACCGCAAGCATATCGAGAGCGATGCCGCTCTTGAACGCCGCTTCCAGAGCGTGATCGTCGACCAGCCTACGCTGGAGGAGACGATATTGATCCTCACCGGCATCCGCGAGCGGTATGAACAGTTCCATGACGTGAAGATACATGATGACGCGATACAGGCGGCGGCAACGCTCTCCAGCAGATATATCGCCGACAGGCAGCTGCCGGACAAGGCCGTTGACCTTATGGACGAAGCGGCCTCGCGCGTCATCCTGCAGGGCAAAAAGAAAGAAGTGAACGCGGAAGATATCGCGGAGATAGTCTCCACCTGGACCGGAGTGCCGATCACCCAGCTGACGCAGTCCGAGACCCAGCGGCTGGTCACCATGGAACAATCCTTGCACAAACGAGTTGTCGGTCAGGATGATGCGGTAAAGGCCCTTGTCCGTGCGATCAAACGCTCCAAAGCAGGGCTACGCGACCCTAAGCGTCCGATCGGTTCGTTCATATTCCTGGGCCCCTCCGGCGTCGGTAAAACGGAGCTCGCCAAATCGTTGGCCGAGTTCATGTTCGACAACGAGAACAATATCGTCCGCCTGGACATGTCGGAATACACCGAAAAGCACACCACGTCGCGCCTGGTCGGCTCCCCTCCGGGATATGTCGGCTACGATGAAGGCGGTCAATTGACGGAGCCGGTGCGCCGCAAGCCGTACAGCATCGTACTGTTCGACGAGATCGAGAAATCCAGCCCTGAGGTCATCAACATCCTGTTGCAGATCCTGGAGGATGGGCGTCTTACCGATTCCACGGGACGTACGGTCAATTTCAAGAACACGGTCATCATCATGACCTCCAACGTCGGCTCCAAGCTCATCGAGAACTCGGCCGGGTTCGGCTTCGTGACCTCCGGGAACCAGGAACAGGTCAGCTATGAAAAGATGAAAGAAAAGGTACTGGAAGAGCTCAAGCGTTCGTTCACTCCGGAGTTCCTGAACCGTATCGACGATACGATCATATTCAAAGCGCTCACGAAAGATAACATGAAAGATATCTGCGACATCATGCTGCGCGATCTCAATAAGCGTCTTATGGAAAAGAGCCTGACGCTCACGATCTCCGACCAGGTCAAAGAACATCTGGTCGAAAAAGGGTATATTCCCAATCAAGGGGCTCGTCCGCTGCGTCAGACCATTCAGCGTCTGCTGGAGGATTCGCTCGCGGATAAATTACTGCAGGGCGAGATACAGGAAGGCGACACATTGCAGGCTTCGGTCAAGAACGATGTCATCATGTTCAGTGTGAAGAAATCCAAGGCCAAGGTCAAAGAGCCGGCGGAAGAAGCGACCAAAGCCTGACCCCAACCCCAGCCACCGCAAAAAGCT
>CAZZFK010000009.1:0-86836 GCA_964653455.1 uncultured bacterium | reverse complement strand
CGCAGCTGATTATCGATACGGCGGCTCTCATGCCTCTCCGTGCCGATGATATGCAGTCCCCCAAGTTCTTTAACTCCTTCTCCCAGCACGATATCCGTACCGCGGCCGGCCATATTTGTGGCTATCGTGACCGCATTCTTTTGACCTGCCTTTGCCACGATCTCCGCCTCCAAGGCATGGTTCTTGGCATTGAGCACATTATGAGGGACCCCCGTACGCGTAAGCATTCCGCTCAAACGTTCGGAATTCTCGATGGATATGGTACCGGCCAATACCGGCTGCCCGCGCTTATAACAGTCTTTGATCTCGTTCACGACCGCCTTGAATTTCTCTTCTTTTGACTTATAGACGACATCGGCATTATCTTTTCTGACCATCGGACGATGCGTAGGTATTTCGAGGACCTCAAGCCGATAGATCTTATTGAACTCCGCCTCTTCGGTAACGGCCGTACCGGTCATGCCGGCGAGCTTGCCGTACATACGAAAATAATTCTGAAGGGTGATCGACGCGAGCGTCTGGCTTTCTTCCTGGATATGAACGTTCTCTTTGGCCTCGATCGCCTGATGCAATCCTTCACTGAAACGCCTTCCGACCATGAGACGTCCGGTGAACTCATCCACGATGAGGATCTCCCCCTCCTTCACGACATAATCCACATCGAGCTTGAACATATGCAACGCTTTCAAGGACTGCACGAGCATGTGCGCCATATCCATATTGGCCACATCATATAAATAGTCGATGCCGAGCAACTTTTCCGCTTCGGCAATACCGGCTTCCGTGAGCGCGATATGCTTTGATTTCTCTTCGGAGGTGAAGTGGGTCTCCTTCTGAAAACGGCGGGCGATATGCATGACCTTCTTGTATTTATCGACGGTCCCCTCAGCGACACCTGATATTATAAGGGGCGTACGCGCCTCATCTATAAGGATGCTGTCCACTTCATCGACGATCGCATAATGCAACGGACGCTGTACACAGTGATCGATGTGCACGGACATATTATCGCGCAAATAATCGAACCCGAACTCGCTGTTGGTCCCATAGGTCACATCGCACTGATAGGCCTCGCGCTTTTTATCCGTCGGCATGTGTGCATAGATACAACCGACCGTGAGCCCCAGGAACGTATAGACCTTGCCCATCCAGGCGGCATCTCGTTTGGCAAGATAGTCATTGACCGTGACCACATGCACGCCCTTCCCCGACAAGGCATTGAGGTAGACAGGGAGCGTCGCGACAAGCGTTTTCCCTTCACCGGTCTTCATCTCGGCGATCTTCCCTTGATGCAGGACCATCCCGCCGACCAACTGCACATCGAAATGACGCATGTTCAAAGCGCGTTTTGCCGCTTCCCTGACGACGGCGAACGCTTCAGGCAAGATATCATCCAGCGTCTTCCCGCCGGACAACAGCATCCGGAACTCTGCGGTCTTTGCTTTTAACGCATCATCGGAAAGCGAGCACAGCTGTTCATCGAACGCATTAACGGTCGGAACAACGGCCATGAGCGGCTCCAAGCGCTTTGCGTTCGAACCGCCGAAGAGTGAAGATAACCAGGCCTTGAACATCTAGAAATTGGTCTCGAGCACGCCGAACTTGGACTGGGGAAGCGTGTACAGACAATCGATACATTTCGTGGCATCGTTCAGATAGAAATAGTACGGCCAATTGTTCTTCTGCATGACCGCAAGCGCCTCGTCCGCGGAAGAACGATAGATCTTCCCTAAAGCAACGACGTCCACGACCGCTTTCTCACCGCACGCCGGATCTTCCTTACCACCAAAAAGCTTATTGAACAGGCCCTTTTTGACCGCCGGTGCCGTATGGTACAAGGAGAACGTACCGCCCTTTTTACCTTCAAGAACGTTCATCGTATTATTGCGCGGGTTCTTGAACACGAAAAAATCATGCTTATCCATCGAGTACTCCAGTAAGGCCTCGGAAGTGTCCATGGGCTTGATCGGATTCCCTGCGGGGACCTTTTTGGCAACAACGACCGCCGCCCCGGATACGGGACTTTTTTTCTGAGAAAAGAAGGACAATAATCTGCGCGGAGAGGTCGCAAAACGTCTCGTTTTCAGCTTTTCATGATGTTTTTTGACCTGCATCTCCAGCTTATCGAACACTTTATCAAGGGCCATATAGATATCAATATCGGATTCATTGGCGCGAATGATCCCCTGCGCAAGATCGATGGTCACATGCACGCTCTGACGTTGTGCCTTGTTCTTTATCTTTTGAACTTCAAGCTCAACGATGATCTCTTTGATATTGTCGAAGAACCGCTCCAGGCGCTGGAGCTTTTTATTGGCATAGTTCCTGATGGCCGGTGTTACCTTTAATTTATGACCGCGTACCGTGATCTGCATGTGAGAGCCTCCCCTGAATTATTTGAACATATTATAGACCATTAAAAAGAAACAAGGAACCTCTCGCGGGAAGACCAGACAAGCAGAACTTATCAGAAGATCGGGGACATCGTTTCAAAGAACGCTTCCGCCATGGCATCAAGGAAAAAACGATCGATACGGTCCTGCCCGTCAAACGCGTACGGACGCAGCTGCTTATTGATACGCATGATCGCCTGCACGGTGTTCCAATCCCAATAGCCTTTGCGCAACGGTATGAACACTTCGAAGATGTGCGTCGGCTTGAAATCCTCGAACACGACCTTGCCGATCTTTGAACTGAACGGCTTCCCGTCATATAACTTCATTTTCTTCAGGAACGTGCGCGGCCAGGCCCCCATAGCGTACCGCTTATTGATCTTCAGGACCTTGATGCTTGAAAAAACATTATCACGAATAAGCCGGGTCATATGATTGACCTCATTATTGAAAGCGATCTTGCGGGCCGACATGCTGTCATCCATGGAAATATCCGTACCAAGCTTCATAGGACTGTGTATCGCCCCAAGACCGCTCTTCTCAAGTATGGTCTGAAAAATAGCAACGGACTCGTCCGGCTCCCCTTTATAATTGATCCCGATAGTGAGACCATGCTTATTGATCAGTGCGAGTTTTTCCATGACGGATTTTTGAACGCCGGGTGAAACACCTTTATCTTTCAGCAGCAACGCGAACGCATTGACGATAGAGACCGGCGTGACCTCCCGATGGAATCCGTTATCCTTCAAGACCTGTATCATGGTTTCACGCAGCGGCACGGACGACTTCCCGTGCAACATACCGATGACCTTCTGATGCATACGCACGTTCTCTTCATCCAGGTACGCATGTATCTCTTTCAGCAGGTTCGGATTGGTCTCCTTGAGCTCTCCGATGATCTTGGCCCAGACAGGGACCATGAACTCCACCGAATCCTCCTCAAGACCGGGCTCCTCCTTGCGGACGCGCTCTTTGACGAGCGCCAACTGTTGTTCGAACGATCTCGTATGGCCCTCGACCACGAAACTGGCATGACGTACCTTTTTTTCCAGATGCTGGATGATCTTTTTATGCTCTTTGAGCACCATATCGAACAAGGTGTTCTTGCCTTTCAAGTCCTTTTGAAGCTTTGAGAAATTGAACGAACTATCCTTCTTCACGTACGGCAAAAGGACCGATATCATGAGGTCCGTATGATTTGAGAAATTATCGGTAGCGGTGCCCAGGAACCAGTTATCGGACATATAGACGTACAACAGCCGGGTCGCCTTCTGTTCATCCTTTTCTGCGACCTCAGTAAAATGCTGCATAGGCCCGGCAAGTGCTCCATGGCGCGGGGCCCAATCAGCGAGCATCTCTTTTTGCACGGACACAACATTGCAGCCGAGCACTGCAAGCGCTTCACCAAAAGCGGACTCTTCTTTATCAAGGAGTGAATTGATGACTATCCCGTGCCCCAGTTCATGGACCAAAAGGCCCTCGATCATCTCGTCAATGAACTTATCCTGCAGCTCCTCCAGCTTTTCAGGCGTCCTGGCCTTATAGGCCTGCAGGGCCTTGAACTTGAACACTTCACCGATATTGCCCATATCATCGGACATGACCTTTCGCAGCTCATTGTGCTCGTAATAGAACACTTTCAGCCATTTGTTGAAGAAAATGGTCTGACACGATTCGTAACGAATAGCCACATGTTTCCCGCCGACAACAGCCGCGATGGACAGGACATTGGCAGGGGTGCGCGCTTCTTCTTCGAGAAGACGCGTAACAGTGTACCCTTCTACAATCTCCTCCTTGGACTTGCCGTAAATAATGCTCCGAAAATTCCCAAGATAGCCGATAATAAGCCTGCGGTCAGACCCGAGGAATATGAGCTGGTCATTAAGTTCCTTATCCTGGGAAAGTTCATAGACCTTGCCCAATATAGTGAACTTCTGTCGAAGTTCCAGGCCCTCGAGCCTGTCGCCCGAATAGCTCTCAAAGGGGCGCTGCAGCTCTCCCATCTTCACATAGAAGGAATCGACCTCGTTCTGATTGACCTCTCTCGAAAGAGGGATGTTCAAAAGAAGCCTGCAATAGCTCAAAATGACCCGCTGCTGACCGAGCTCGCCAAAATCATGCTTCTTCTCCATACGAGTGAACTGGATGACCGCTATCTTGAGGATGAGCCTGCGTAACCGTTCTTCCGTGGCCGCCCGCACTGCCGCCGCGATCTGAGTGCCGTTCTTGACCTTGGCGAACTTTAAGACCTGCGCAAATAAGGGCGCTGAATCACGGTACGTCTTCTGATGGAAATAATTCTTGAAATCCTTGGTCAGGACGTTATAAAAATGCTCCAGCTCTTCGTCAGATAAAGCCGCTATTTGAGTGGGTGTTGGCAGTTTCTTCATAAATTTGGATAACGTAGTATAATAGAAGGACGATATTTTTGGCAAGTGACGCTTTTCTTGTCACTACGGCTAGAATCCGTCATCTTCCTGCTTGGGACTGATCTCCTGAAGAAGAGCAGTTAATCCGTAAAAAAGCTCTTTCATACTGTCCAATGCAACACTATTGCCCTCTTGCTTAAAAAAAGCAGCGATATCCTCATCGGACGTCACAAAAAGTTCACCATCCTCAATATCCTTATATCCCTGCGCGACCGTCAGCAACACCTGCCGTTCCCGAGCGGATAAAGAGAGTTGAGCCAAGTTCTCCGGCGTGAAAAAGGTATGGTCCAGCCGAAGCAGGTGCGCATAGGGGCGGAGCATGCGAAAAGCCTCCGCACCGAATTTCTCCAGCATCTCATACCAGTAGAACACGATCGTTCGCATGAGCAAAAATTGGATAGAAAAGATATCTTGATCCGCATGTGAGAGGACCTCCAACACCGAACTATATGCCTTATCTATAAAATAGAGCTGAGCCAGATTATACGCCGCGCTCTGACTGTGCGGATTGTTCAAAAAAGCAGATTGCAAATAGAATAATGAAGAAAGCGTATCCTTTTTTCCGTGAAGACCTGTATATCGTGTCTCTCCATAATGAGCCCATTGCTCATAAAGCGCATCTTTAGCGGCTATGACCCGTTTCTTGCCGGTGAATTCCGAAGGCTGAAACTTTGTAAATCCCGAAAAAAAACCGTCCCAGCATCCTCGTCCTTGAACCCCGAGCGTTGTATCAACATCTATCGTCATATCTTTGGATAGCCGGACCTGTACGATATAATGATCATCGAACCCCATATGATCCTGAGCTTCGACCTTCACCAGAAAAAGGTCCTGTGCGCTAAATGCCCCGGTACTCAACAATGCTGAAATAAAGAACTTGGAGAGGTCCGCACATATACCGACCCGCAGGTCCTGATCGAAAAAAGCCTGTGCGGTCAGCCCGCCGGAGCGTTCATGCCAATGTTCTTTTCCGGTTTCAGCCATAATATACAGATCAGGTCTGGACCACGGCTGCCTAAGATATACCCCTCCAATAGAGATATATAATAGGTAGATGATCTCAAATCGTTCCTTCAAAGCACCCACAGGCATAGGCCGTGCCGGAAATAGCTGTTCCCAGATCACCTGCATATCCCTCTCTCTAAGCTCCTCCGGAATACCCAATTTTTCCGAACCGAGAACTTTCATATATGAAGAGATACGCTCATTAAAGGCATAGGGATGCTCTTTTAAGCCTGAGAAAGGCGTACGGACCGTGCCCTCGGACACGGAGCGTTCCCCGTCAATGAATTTACGCATGAGATACATCAGTACCTCCTTCTGTAAAGATATCGAAAGTTACAGGGATTTATCCCAAACTACGGACGGGAAGGATCGAGACCGTCAGGACAGTGCCGCGGTCGCATGCACATCCAGCATGTTCTTTATGAACACGGAATCAACGGTCCATTGTTTTAAATAATCATCCGGCCGCAGCTCCTGATTGATACGCCAGATCGCCTGGGAGGTGTTCCAATCCACAAAGCCTCGTTTTAACGGGATATACGCTTCCATGAGCCCCGCGTTCTTAAGCTCAAGGAATTGAACGGTAGTGATCTTATCCTTCAAGGCGGCATTATCGAAGAACTTCACGTCGGCAAGAGCAGCGTCGAACATGGCCTGATCAACATACTGTCCGTTTACCCGTAATAATTTGACCTCAAGATACATCTCGCTCTCGATCTGATCGCGGATGGTCTCCAAGGCTTCCTTCACTTTCCTCGTTCTGACCTCAGGAGGGTCCTGAGGAAGGATACTTTCCCCGACGGCCATCCCACTGCGTATATTACCGTACCCCGAATCCAGCAGGATCGACTGGAAGACCGCCCAGAACGGATCGGGCTTACCTTCATAGTTGATGGCAATATCAATGGGCTCTCCATCCACAATTTTCTGGAACTGAGCGATGACCTTCTGCGCCAATTGATCAGGAAGTTTCAGCTCCTTGGCGACCTGACGAATGACCACGGACATATCCGGCGCGGTACTTTTCTTATACACACCGATCTCGACCATGCGCTGGACGATATATTCACGCAAACTATCATTATACCGAGCAGAACCGCCTTCCGAGACCTTTTCCAGCACACTGCGTTTCACGTCCATGGAACTTTTCTTGACCAAGTCCTCTATCTTTGTGCTCGTTTCCGGTGAAAAACTTTTTACCAAGCCCATCAGATGCACCCAGTAGGTGGTCTTCGTCCGAAGCTCGTCCATGGTCAGGTCCTTTTTATCCTTTGTATAGACCTTGTACAGCTCCTTTTCCAGGGCATCGAACGTGATCCGATGGATGCCTGCAACATAGACCCCGTCCTTAAGGAATTTCTTGATCTTCTCCAAGATACTGATATTGGTGCTCATAATGAAGTCAAAGACCGCATTAAAATCATTTTCCATCCGCTGAAAATCGACACTGCCGTCAGGTTTGATGAACCACAGCATCAATGCGCACAGTACATCGGTCTGATCGGCCATGAACTCCTCATGGGCATCAATGAACCAGTTATCGGAAAGGTACACATAGACCATGCGGGTGGCCTTCACCGGGTCTTTCTGTGCGATCTGCAGGAAATGCCATAAGGGACCGCTCTGTTTTTCGAGCGGCGGAGCCCAGTCCGCAATGGCCTCCTTGAGGACAACGATGATATCATCCCCCACCACACCTCTCGACTTGGAGATACGCTCTTCTTCGAACGGCATGCGGGCCTCTTCTCCGACCTCATGCCCCACCTCGTGATAGAAGATACCCTCTATCATTTCCTGGATAAAAAGCTCTTTAATTTTCTCAAGCTCCGCAGCGGAAGAGACCGCATAATGCTTGAGCGCCGCACCCTTGATACCCTCCCGTATACTGCTGTAGGGATGAACGTTGTACATCTGCCGCTCATACGGAGAAAGCTGGAAATAACCTACCCATTTATTGTAAAAAATGGTCTCGCAAGACTCACGACGGATGAACACACCGACGGACCCATTGCCTGCGGCAATAGAAAGCACATAATGGGGAGAACGCACGACCTCTTTTTTTATGATCACGATCTCTTTACCTACGATGGTCTTACCCTCCATCGCCCCATATATAAAGGTAGTGACCCCTTTCATATTGCCGGTAAAAAGCCTGTACGGCACTCCGACATTTTCAAGGAAGGCGTTCAGTTTTTTTTCGGCGGATAACGGTACTTGTTCACCGAGATAATCGACTGAGAACTGTGCGATCTTCTCTTTTATCTTAGCGACCGAAGAGATATTGAGCTTTTTCTCGAACGCATCCAATTTCTCACGGAAGGTATCGGCATCATCCTGCGTCACTTCCCGGCTCGCAGGAATATCAAGGATATTGCGACAAAAACTGATGGATACGCGCTGCTCGCCCATCTGGCCGTAATCATTGTTCTTTTCCATGTACAGGAATAACAGGAGCGCATAATCGCTCAACTGCCTGCGCACGCTCTCATGCACAAGCAATGCGGTCTTTTTTTGTTCTTTCTGAGGGTCCGGAACACGTTTGGAGATAAGGAATTCCAGGAAACTTTTCTTCCCGGCAACGGTCTTTTCATCTGTCAGGAACGCTTTATATGTCTGGGTGATCCTTTTCAGCTCGTTCTGTAACTGCTCATCTGTCAATTCTTTGACATCTGCCATAAGACTTCCCCATTTGATTTTTAAGAAAGTATATCATACCTATTGAAACTCTATCAAAAAAAAACCCCTCTCCGGCACCAGCCGAAGAGGGGTTTCCGTAACCAGACTACGGATTACAGACCGTCGATATTTCCCATCTCGATAGCATCTCTGAAATTACCAACAGTAAAATTGGCGACCTCAGTTTCTACTTTCTTCCCGGCAGAGGTCGTATATTTGACCTTGTCGCCTTCGGCTACGACCATATCCGGAACAACAGAGACCAAGCTCTTGTCCTGGTTAGCCGCATCAAGGATCTTAGCGTTGTCCTTAAGAGCGTCACCTTTCACGATCGTTGCCGCTTTATTGAGGGTATCAGCGGTCTTCAACACCGTTGTACCTGCGTTCAAGGCATCATTAGCAGTATCTACCGCCGTCAATACCTTGTTCACCGTCTTTACTGTATCCACTACTTTGAAAATATTATTAATTCCTGACATAAAAATTCCTCCTTAAATGATGTATATTGCACAATGGACCAACGATAGACCGAACAGATTCACCTCCCCTTTTTTCTTATCTTAATATGACACATATCCCTTCCACTAAGATATCGTAAGTCTTCCCGGTAAATTTCACTTATTTTTCTATTCCCGACCCCGGCATATATCTCCGCTATTCTTACTATTCTATCGTATGCCGATCGTCAAGATTTCACTGAATTTGAAGAACGTACACTACCGCTGCACAGAAAGGATTGTGTCATTTTTAGGAAGTGATTTCAAGAGGTCCAGGGACTGACGCCGTTATTTGAGCTGGATCCCTGAATTTGCATGGACAACGATCATGACCCAGGACAGATAGTTCTTAACGGCATCTTTAGACATGCCTTTCTCGGACGTGAACGTGTTCTGGATCGCCTTCCAATCCGAAGCGGGTACGAACTCCTGTATCTTGCTGTCCTGCGTCTGCGCCAGCCAGGTAAAATAGGCTTCCGCTTCTTTTTTCAGCGCACGCATGGCGGCAGGACCTTTGAACTCGAACTCATGGTCCACTTCGCCTGAAGTAATGGAAAAAGAGGTATCTGTGCAGACGAATTCATACACATACGAATTGTCCCTGCATTTCTTTTTAACGATAGAGGCTTTTCCGTCCAGCAGCATCTGGACGGCTTTTTCCCTGAACAACAGCTGCCAATACTTCCGTTTATCGACCAGCAAGGTATCGTCTATTTCCCCGTTCTCATCGATATCCGGGGCCGCCATCCAATACATCATGTCCTTTGTGAACTTAAAGGTCTTATTGACCACCTTCGCCGTATTCTTGATAAGATACCGGTCCTCTCCAAAAGCATAATTATCCGGAAGCCCAAGGGACCTATAGGCAGAGCGGCGAAGAAGATCGTGGTCGGCTCCGAGCTTGACCCGTTTTTTACCGATCAACATGCTGATATTATCCTTATAGATGCCGTCAATGATATCCGCCTTTTTGAAATCGTAATCATCTTTTTGCACAAGCGTATTGTTCTTGGCATCATACATGTACGTATAGAGCGTATGTTTGATCTCCACCTGAACGACATAGTCCCCGGTCCGGCGGTCGACCGCTACCCTTCTGGTCGAAACCCCATACACACCTTTTTCGATCAAAAGATCAGCTATCTTGGCCGCAGAAGAGGTATACGCACGATAGATCTTTTCTTTCCTGTACGTTGCGATATCCTTGCTCAACGCTTTGCCGTACCCGTCCACAACGGTCCCGCTCCTGAACTCTTCTTCCGATATTTTCGCAAGAACAAAGCCGTCCCCCGTCATACGAAAATATTCTCCATTATGCGCGATCATGAGGACCCCTTGAGGCTCAGGGTTCCCCGGAATGAACATGTTCTGGGCCAGCGCGAACGTATATTCCCCTTCGCCCCCCGGCGCTTTCTCGGACACGAACAATACCTGTACGACCTTCGCTTTATGCGCGTCCCAATATTTCTTGACCGGCACATAGTTGTTCTTCTGTCTGATCATGAGCAGGTCCTGGGTCACAGCTCCGGACTTGGTGTACTGGTACACGCTGCCGTTATACCAGATATACGGTTCTGAGCGCTTCCCGTTGCCGAGGTCCAGTACAAAACGGTACTTCCCGTCGGCCATCGCGGTCGCATCCGCGATATCAAGCCCCAGCAGGTCCGTGTTCCTGCGCAGAACGGCGAGCGGGGACTTTTCGGCATCGATACATGCCTGTTTTAATCTATTGAAGAAGTTCTCCGCCAGGACCTTTTTCGAGACACCGATCATTTCCTCTTCCAGACCGCTGAACTCCATCACCTCGTCATCCCCATAGAAGATCGCCGTATCCTCTTCGATACGCCCGCTTTGTGCATGAAGACTGTTCCCTCCGGTAGTGATATCGAGGCGGGCAATATGCACCATACGCTGTGTCGCCGCGAGCATCTTTTCAGCGAATTTTTTCGGGTCTTCACCGCGGGGTAAAAGCCTTGTTCCGATGACCGTCCCGTTGACGGAGATCGTCACCTGATACACGTCCGCCGGCAGCATATAGTTCTCGTATACTGTGATGGAGATACCTTCTTTTTTATCATGGACCGGTGCACCGGGAAGCTTGACCTCGACCACGAATTTCGGGATATCCTGCGGGTCCACCTCTCCGGTCATTTTCATCTTCAATTTTTTCTGACGCTCAAGGATCCGTATCCTCTGCTGCGCGGTACGATACATCCAGACATGAAAGAAGCGCTGGTTCTTCTCTTTTTGTTCCGCAAGATAGCTCGCATCACGTTTTCCCTTGCGATCTCCCAACTCATCGATCGCATTGCATACCGAGCTCGTAAAGGGTGCCACATCCTGCAGCCAGATCGCGCCCTGATGGATGGACCCGTACACTCCGTCGATCGCCGCCTTCGTATATTTTTTCCACTCCGGTTCATGGACGGTGCGTTCGACCACGGCCTCAATATCAGTATCCGCATATTTTTTGTATAACTTCTTCAGCTCCTTCAGTTCCGCTTCGGTATATTCTTTCTTCATCAATAGTTCGGTCAGACGCTTCTGGTCACGGGTCGTAAAAAGCTGTCCAGGGTCTGAACGCAGAGGGAGCTCCATATCGTACAGTTCAGGCAGCACCTCCGTTGACTGTAGTATTTTGACCGCATACTTTTTGGAAAGAAGCAGCCGGGCCATACCTCTGCCGAAAGGAACCGTAGAAAGGGTCTTCTGCTTGCTCAGGACCACACCTTTCTTTTCCTTTATATGATCAAGGAACGCCTGTTTTTCCTTGTCCGGAACGAACTTGGTGAAGGAGAACCCGCCCTCCGAAGTGTTCCCGGCATCATGCTGGGTATGCTCCGAGGGAAGTTGTGCCCGGTAAAAAGCAACCGGAGGAGGTTCGATCATGCAGTCCAGACAGAACATAAGATATCCCTTGGCCTGTTCGACCGTGACCGGAGAGTTAAGGTCGCACCCCGGATACTTGTACTTGCGGAACATGTTCACCCTGATCTTAAGCTCCTCTTCGCTCATGTTCGGGGATGCAGCCTTGAGGGTCTTCCATACGTTCGTGATCTCCATAGAAGCGACCTTTTTTTTCTGAGAGGCCACCTGTTCTTTCAAGAGAGCGATCTGTTCTGTGTTCATCTTTTGATGGACCTTCTGCAGGTCACGTCTGCCTATTACCTCGCTCTGATATTCCGCCCACCAATCAGCCATCTGCACCTGCACATCCCAAGGGATCTCCTCATCAAGGATCATTCGTTCGCTCGAAGTATCGATACGGTCTTTGAATGCCTTGACCCCGGACTTGGCAAGTACCTGCATCTTTTCAGCGAATCCCTTGAAATGAGAGGAATGGATATCGTTCAACCCTGAGACCAGTCCCAACCACTGTTCATATCCCTTCCTCGGATCGGGACAACCGATACTTTCTTTTATGGCCTGAAGAATGACCTGGTCATTATTGAACGTTGCTAAGATATCCTTGTCCGTCAGAAAACCCTGGGCATAGAGCTCACGAAAGATATTGTACATAAGTACCGTGCCGAGATTGCTCTTGAAGTTCTTCAAAGACACACTGAAGATATCCGTTGTTTCGGCATGACGGTCTTCCCAATCCAGGAAGACACTGTACCCGTTCTCCATCATAGTGAGATCTATGTTCTGCAGCTCACAGCGAGAATCTTTTGCATTGTAGGCCGAATACACGACCCCGCAGGTCAAAATGATCCCCTGCAAAATCTTTTTAGCGCCGCCACCCGCAAGGCCGACCGATTCAACACCGACCATTTTAATGAATTGCTCGACCGCAATATCCGCCAAATAACCGGCCCCCACCATCTTATAGATGGCCCCGTAGGTGAACATATCCGTCGCTATCTCGGCCCCTTGCGCGACCTTCCACTGATAATTATTGTCCACCGCCCATTGATCGAGCTTTTTGCCGGTGTCCGTTTCAGCCGCAAGCGTTACCGCCGCCTGCCCGGCGATCATACCGATGAGCAGGACGATATTGCTCTTGATATTGCTCAAGGTCCCTGCCATTCTGAGCCGGTTCGCCCCCTGATAATTACTGATGATGCCGTTCAACCACTTCTCGCCGATGACCTTCTCCGCCAGATACATACCGCCCAGGAACCCGGCCGTATTCACGGACCCTTCGAACAAGGCAGCCGTTTCCTGCCCTCGCGCGTTCCGGATGCCGGATAAAATATCGTAGCCCATGACCATATGCCCGGCATATTTCATGGGCACTCCCGCCCGCATGGCGGCCAACGATTTAAATTCAAAGGACAGAAAACCCTGAACTTCCATGCCGGCATCGGCTATCACATCTGCCCAAGATGCTTCACCGAGAGCTTTCGAGTAACAGCCCTTGACCAGACCGAGCACGGCACCGGAGAACGCACTGCCGCTGAATTTCCCTGCGATGGTCCGTACGTCCCCGCCCGCCAGTTTTTTGGCATTCCCGGTCAGGACGTTCAGTCTGTCCATTTTTTCACTGGTCAGGTCGATATCGGCGTATTTTTTCTTCAGTATCTCCGTATTGTTCTGCATATCCTGCTGAAAGCCTTTATACCCCTGTTGAATGACCATATCTGTCAGCGTCCGGTCAACATTCGCCCGTACATACTCCAGCCGCCGCTGAGCATCGCGCAGGACCTTGTCCTTTTTCTTCTCTTTTTCCGACGCCGAAAGATCGCTCTCGTCGATATTTTTGAACTCTTTCGCCACCGACTCCTTTGTTTTGAGCAAGGCCGGTTCCAGTATCTGCTGATACACATCCACGGATATCCCCTCGACAAGGACCTGGTTCTCGAGCTGCAGACACAGGTCTTTGGAGAATCCCTTGCGGTCCTTGAGTATCAGTGCCTTGACCTCATCCGGCGTCGCGGGATCTGCAAGCATGGCATCAACGGAAGCATTGACCTCTTTCTCTATATCCGCCCGCAATTCGCGATAATAACCGCTGCCGGTAATACGCAAACGTTCAGTATGCGACATCTTTGATATCTTGGTCAGATGTTTTTCCACTATTGCTTTCGGGACCAGGACAGGGAACGCACGGTCCTGATAGGTCAATATATATGTCTTGTTCTTGCGCATTTTCAGGAGCTCAGCACGGTCCTCCGGCGCAAATTCAAGAAGAGGGACCGAATCAAAGAGCGGACGCGTACGGGCCGGATCGGCGATATCTCTTTTCAGTGTGTCCCACTTATCCGTAAAAAGCTGACGAAGACGGTCATTGACCAGGCTCCGGTATGTCGGATCATCCTTCAAACCGGACTGCTTTATACAGTCATCGATCATTCTGTCCCAGCAGCGCTCCCCTTCCTCGTACAGTGCGACCAGTTCCCTGATATCCTGTACGGTCACCCCCGCAATGCTCATATCCTCAGGACATGAAGCGAGCCACTTCTTCGTCAGCTCGGTATCGGAAAGTCCCGGATTTAGTACCTTGTATTCGTTCAATATTTTATTATATTGTTCGGTAAAAGCATTGATATCCACGCCGCGCTCCTGCATGGCGGTACCCCAGTCGGCCGTCTTTTTAATGTTCGAGAACATGGTATTGAACAGTTCACTGTCAGGGGTATACGTTATCGTTTGTTTTGAACGGTACGAGACACGCCCCTCTTTCATCTTTTCAAGGGTCTTGAGCTCCTTCTCTGAACCGATATAGGACGACATCGTATCCACATCGAACGTGATGATCCCCACAGGAGTTCCTTCTTTCACCGCGGCCTTTGGACGGACCATGCTCACCCGTTCCGGATTACTGACAGAACGGACCTCGAGTTTGTTCTCCGCATCAAGAACAACGACCAGCGCTCCATCTTCCACGGTCCGGGCATCCAAGCGAACATCCGCCTCACGTATCGTATCCGTCGTATGACTGTGCAGGTCCCTCCATTCCCAGGAATTGTCCCGAGAGAATGTCCTGCAGAACACATCATAGGCATAGGTGCGTACCGGTGCTTTATGCACAAGCCCCTCCGGTGACAGCAGATAAATATCTGAGGCTCTGCGCTCACCCTGCTTTTGTTCGACGAATTGAGGCATGTCCGATATCAGCTTCTCCTGCAACGCATAGTTGAATATATCAGCGACCGTTACATCCTTCACATCCACCGGGCGGCCGTCCCGTTCGATCTGGACCACCCCGTTGAGCAGACCGAGATAGATCTGTTTATAGACCGAGGCATATCGATCGAACGCTGCTTCATCCACACCACGCAGGACAAGGTCCTGCTCGGGTCTGACGATATGGACATCCCGAACGCCCCCCGCACCGTCCGTAAAGACCGTGGCACGCATCTCCCGCCCCTCAGCTTTTGAGCGAGCGATCTCTTTCTTGAGCTTTGCTTCAGCATCGGTGGAGAATGCGATCTTTTCATCTTTGAAGACCGGCCTTTCAGCGTCCGGGACCTTCAGTTCGTTCGTTGAACGATTGGCTTTGCCTGAACGTCCTGAGCCGAGCTGCACCTCTCTATCCGCAAGCAACCGCTGCTCCAGCTCTCCGAGCGTATCGAACGCATACTGGACGGTCCCGTCCGGACGAACATAGTAGTATCGTTTGGTCGTGCTTTCGTTCTTTGGCTTGGCCTCAACCTTGTTCTTTGCTTTGATGATCTTGCCAGGTTCTTTTTCGTTCGGCTCATTGAACCGGACCTCTATACGATATCCGTGCGGGACCTCGACACGGACACTTGCCATGTACTTCGCAGGAGATCTCATGATCTCCGTATAGATATTAGCGTACAAGAACAGTATCTGCTGAGAAAGCTTCCCGCTCTTTTCTCTGAGATATGCCTCACTGGCCTCGGTCCCCTTGTTCACGCCCTGATAGAGGTTCACATATTCTTCAATGAGCTTCTTTATCTTTTCAGCGGTCGTTTTCTGACTGAGATCGATGATGAACGGGACCTTCTCCATTCCTGGCCCCGTGACCATCCGACCGCTCTGAGCCAGGTACGCCTTTTGGGCTTCGGACAACAGCCGCTTTTCCATGCGATCATGCTCATACGATCCCTTGCTCTCCCGACGGAGCTCCGCTATCTGATCATCTGAAAGTCCGAGAAATATGGAAAGGAACTTTGCCGAATTCTCCCCGATACCTTTTTCATGGTCGATCTGCGGCATGATCAGCTCGCGCACTATTTTTTCCCTGATGCGGTCTATCTCCTCTTCGGTATGAGCAGGATCGGCAAGTTTTCTGGTGAACTCAACGAACACATCTTCAGCACGTTTCGCCTCAAGAACATTAGGGTCACCGGAAGCTTTTTCAACGCCTTCACGATTGTACATATGCTGCAGCTGGGTAATATAGTCCTCAACGGTCCTATATAACGAGGAATCCACGGCGATCTCTCCCTCTCCGGTCCCCTGCAGTTTTTCCAGCATGCTGCTGTGCTTGGTATAGAACAGGCTTTCCAGGCTGGTGAACCGCTTGATGGTGCCGCCGACCGAGTTTCGATCGATACGGTTCTCGATCTGCTGCTGTACCGAGAAGCCTTCAGGACTGAACTCGGTGATGATCAGATCGAACACGCGTTTTATAGAGAAGAACGCCTCCAGCTCTTTTGCGCCCTCTGCGGTCTTTAATCTGGGGTCTTTCAGGTAGTTATCAATGATATCCGCACCGATACACAGTTTGCTGTATTCGGCATATTCCGTGGCAAGTTTTGAGCTGCCGTACTCTTTTTTCGCTTTTGCTTCAAGCTCCGTGATCTCTTTCTCGAATTTAGCCTTCAGTTCACGCAGTGCCCTTTCAAAGGTCATCCCGGGCTGTGCCATGAGCCTGTTCATCTTGTCGCCCAGTTCCTGATACGCGGTCATCCAGTCCGTACCGCGGCCGCCGGCATTAGTGAAGATGACTATCGTGTTCTCCGTGCCTGCTTTCGCCAAAAGGTCGAATATTTCCCGGTTCTCGAACTTACGCTGGTCCAATATCACTATGCGTTTAGCGATCGGCTTGCCGTCGACCGTGAACGTATGTATCTTAGCGTCCGGGACCGTCTGCACCTCTCCGTTCTTGAACGTGCTCTTTGAGAACTTCCACTCACCTTTCTCATCTGCCGGCATGCTCAGGACAGTGAACCCTGCCTCCTCCAAAAAGGCTTTGGTTATCGCGAGCGCCAGCTTATCCGCGGAAGGGGAGCTCTCTGCGTACAATCCCAACTGATTTAAATGGTCCGGGTTCGAAGGTTTGAAGTGCTCAATGACCTCGGCCGCAACAGCTTTATTCTTGGAAGCCTCGTCATAATAGATCCTGGTCTTATCCTGGTCTATTTTCCTTTTTTTATTATGCTTCGGCGTGCCGATAGCCAGCATGTCCATGAGCATGAACCGGTCCGCTACCGCGATCGCGGTACCTGAAGAACCCGCTTTGAGCGGCAATTCCTGGAAAGCCTGCAGGACCATGAGCATATCAGAAGAGCTCGAGCTCTGTGATATATACTTATTGAAATCTTTCCTGTTCCCCATGGCATTCAGGAACATACGCGCTTCAAGGGCACCTTGTAGACCGGTAATGCCGGAATACTCCAGGTACGGAGAACTGAATTTGCTGTCCTTTGAGACCCTGTCGGTGGATTGATCGATCAGGTAGACCGAATGTTTATCTTTGTCATACCCGAAATCCTTGTTCTCCTCCATGCGCATGGCCTGCCAGGTACAACGGACCTGAGCAGCGCACAGCTCAAGGAACTTCGCCTTATCCAGTCTCGGCATGTTCTGCATGTTCTCCCGTATGAGCGCCGCAAGATCATTGTCCCGAAGAGCGCTCGGGTCCGAGAGCTGCTCCCCGTTCGCACCCGGACGCACAAGATCGGTCTTGGCAAGATCCACCCAGCCGCGTATCTTCCCCAGGTACACTTCATACCGGTAGTCTTTCCCGTTATACACGATGCGGAATTTGTCACCTTTATGCTTGAACTCTGCACATCTCACATCTGTCTGAAAATGCTCATAGTAGAGGCTCAGATCTATCTGGGCTATGCCCGCTGCCTCAAAGAGCGCCTTACGTGCGGTATCGGAGAGGTCCATGGTATATATCTCGTTCTGTATCTCTTTGGGGGCCATCTTGAAGGTCAATACCTTCCCGTCTGAGGAGACCGTAAAGAATTTTTCCATAACGGCCTTATTGTTCAGGACCTCATCAGGCAGACAATCGGTCGTGATCGAGTTCGGCCTTGTTAACAGGACCTCAAAGAGCCTGTTGAGCTTCTCGGCGGTCTCATTCTCGGCCCGGGACGCCGCTTCCTCATTGAGACTGGCAAGGTCCTTATTGTTCTCGGCAAAACGCTGGGCAATATCATAAATGCTCAGCGTGAACATCGCTGCGACCTCCTTGCCTTTCGTCCGCTCCCCATAGCTGAGCAGGTACGGGGTCAAGGCCCTTTGGACGAGCAGATGATCTATCTCGTCGGCCAGAACGAACAGCTGCGAGGGAGGAGGCATCACGCCTTTACGGCCCAGAACGGCAGAGATCCTGTCCTGAATACGCTGGTACATGTACGAATCGAACGTTGAATAGACTATATGGACCCGTTTCCCTTTATCTCCCGGGAACGCTTTCTTGGCCGTGTCCGTTTCCTTGTTATCAAAATATTCAACGGATTTCCCCAGTTTTTTGGCGAGTTTCTGGGATTCTTCCGACTGTTCCTTGGCCAAATGAGCATGCGAAGTGATCAACATCACCGTCACGTCCGGGCGCAGATCAGAAATGAACATTTCCGCAAGGATATTGGTGATGGTCTTGCCCTCACCGCAGCCCATGGCCAAGATCGCTCCGTCCGCCTCTATCAAAGCTCCGATGACCTGCTCCTTGTATATACGCTTGCCGGTCAAGATCCAATCATCACGTGTACATTGCCCCCACAGATCGACCAGTTCCAGCGTATACTTTTTCTGCTTATCTGCGGCCGCGACCTTATCGCGGTCCAGGTCCTCTCTGAACGCATACCGTATCTCTTCATCGGAACTGACGACCTTACTGCGTTCGGCGCTCAACAGGTCCTTCCACTCCTTGAGCAGGACATCGACCTGCTTTTCGACCTCAGCAGCGCTCAGGTCCCTGTTCTTATTGCGGACCATCGCACGAACATCATCCCGGGTGAACGTTCCGCGATAACTCTCGACAGCATCATTAAAAGAAAGCTTTTTATCCTTCTCCAGGCGTTCCTCGATGCGCTTGATGTACTTTTCTGGGAATTTCGGATTGAAACGGTCCTTGAACGCAGGGGACTTCAGGCTCTGCCTCCAGGAGATCTCTCTCACAATGGCCAGATGCATACTGCTGACATGTTCCCATGCAGCACTGTTCTTCTCGTTCGGGTTCTCCGTATATGCCTTATAGCTCTCAGATAATTCCCCCGAGTATTTCTTGTACATATTGTCCAGATCGGCGTCAGAGAGCTTCATCAGCTCATATTCATTGCCCGCTATGCCGGCATAACGAGGCAGATAGATCTTATGGTAATAGTACTGACTGAGCATTTCCGCCATATTGAACGTGACCATGGGAAGCTTATTCTTATCCAGTGATATCGTCCCGGACAGAAGCTCTTGCTGCGCATTGAACAACCATCCATACACATCTTTTTGAAGCAACTTATTCAGGAAACTATCGGAGAACAATGACCGCAGGTCCTTGATGTCCTTATCGGTCAAGCCTTTTCCGGTAATGACAGGAGGATCACCCGCCCGAATGAACAGTTCTTTATTCCCGGAACGTATCGTGATGCCGTTCTTATCGATACGCGGTACTACTGAACCAGGGAAAAGCCCCATGAGCTTCTTGAAGAACGCCATATCCCTGGACGGGCTTTTTTCAAAAGCCTCATCGATCTCAGAATGAATGATAGCTTCCGTGAAGACCTCCATGGACATGGTCTCTATCTTTATCCCGCGGGTTATCTCCAGCAGTTTTTTCCATTCCACCTCACTGAACGCCGACGTAGCCTTGGCCCGTTCTTCCGCGGTCAGCTCTTTAAAATCCTTAAGGTCCTTCCCGCCGGTCAGTTCATAATACCGCTTCTGCAGTATGTCGAGACGTTTTCTATCCGCTTCCGAAAGGGCCCTGTCCGGGAGCACAGGCAATAACCTCTCGACCGAGAACGCGAACAGTTCATTGAACACACTGTCGCACAAAGCACCCTTCTTATTGATCCGCTGAGCGTACTGGGAGGAAGATTCACCGTCCTTAGGCAACGGCAGTACCAGCAGGATAGAAGGGAGCCCGCCGCCCTGCCGAGGGTTCCGCAGAACGAAGGACGGATGGTCCACGTCACAGAACTCAACACCGGCGATCACTATTCTGCGCCCGTCCTTGACGGTCAGCTCGAACGCACCGAGCGTTTCATTGTAAGAGATACCGAACTTTCCGTTAGCGGCATGGCCGTCAATTCCCCGGAGCACACCGTCCACGATCTCCGAACGCACCGGATCATCCGAAAGCTCGCTCTGCATATGACCGTCAGCCCCTTTGATGAACTGATGCTCCGTTGACCGGAACAAGGGATCAAGATACAGCTGCTCCGAGAACCATTTCGGGCGCTCCGGAATGCTCCAGAGGGTCGAGAAATTCTTTGAATGATAATTGAACATATCGATTATCATTTCCTGCAGTACGGCCCAGTTAAAAGCGAACCGTGCGAGCATTCTTCCAGGAACGACCCATTTATTGTTCCACAATACTTTAAAGCGATATTTTAATTTGGAATCTACTTTTTCTGACTTCTCCAGGTCCGTTGTATTGAGCCTGCGATCATAATATAAAGGCACCGCATGATCGAACATCGTCGCGCCATGGACGTATTTTTCTCCGTCCTTCAACATTTTATCAATGGCCGGAACGACAGAATCATGCAGCTCATCTATCGTTTTATCGAGAGTATCCCTGAATTCCTTGGCACCGAACCCGACATATCTCCGGAGATCAAGTCCGGTCCTGTCGTATTTTTTTACTTTGACCCGTTCATCAAGTCTTTCCGCGTCATACCCGTGTTCTTTCATCCATGCGACCAGTTCAGATTCCTTACCGAACAGCGCCTGTATCTTGTTCACGATCTGATCTATTACCGGGCGCATACGGATGACGAGCTTTTCACCGCTGGCTTCATCATAGACAGTGACCGTATTACCAACGATCGCGACCTTGCTCATCTTGCCGGCGATCAACGCGATCCTTGTGGTCAGGTACTCCATGAACAACCAGGACATATTCATGGCCAGGTATTTCCCGATATGGTTCGCCCACGATTCACCCATACTGAACTGTTTTTCCTGCTCGGCAAGTATGAACTCTCTCAGGTTCCAGAGCGTAACGACCTTGATGGTCTTGAGCAGAATGCCCTCATCCAGCTCATTGATCATCTCCGTAAGGATCGCTATCTCTTCATCGGTAAAATCGGTATCTGTCCTCAATCTGCTCGCATCTTTGACCATGACCGGGTATTTAGTTTTCTCCCCGCGATATATGGCATACTCGCCCGTATCGGCATCTATGGTCACCACATAGGTAACATCCCCGAGCTTTCTGGTCACTTTTTCTTTTTTATCTCCCCCGGTCAGCACGGACCACATCTGCGCCGCCATTTCAGAGCTGTCACGCGCCAGCAGCTTTTCATAGGAAGAAGACGTGGTGTCCCAGCGGCGCTTGATACCGTTAAAGATGTCACGGATCGGATCGAGACTGCCCTCCATTTTTCCAAGGTTCTCTGTAAAATATGACGAGAAAAAATTAGATCCGCTGCTGGAGATGTTGGGAAGAGAACCTTTCTCCAGGGCGCACAGCTGGCGGGCGGTCAGGTATCCTTTCGGCATGTTCTTATAGATGATCGGTGTACGCACCGTGATCTGTTTTTCATCTGTGATCGTCTTAGGTAAATAGCTCAACTTCGGAGCTTCCAACATGGTCATTTCCTGATAGAGCGCGATCAGCGCGAAACCGTCCCACTCCGACTCCGGTATCCCTAACGAACGGCGTATTTCTTGATATTGCGGATCAAATACCGAGATACCTTCGGTCTGTCGCTGAGCGATCAGATATTCATGAAATTTCTTTTTCTTTCCGCTCGCTTCAGTATATGCGCCTTTGGTCCCGTACAGGCACATGAATATCTGTACGACTCTGGCTTCATCTCCCTCTTCAAATCCGCTTTTGCTCTTTTCTGCCAGCCACTCCCTGTCCTCAAGGGTCATATCCTGTTGTTCAAGGATAAAATCAGGGACGGCCAAGACCATGGCCGCAAGGAGTTTCAACTCACCCGCAGATAATGGGGCATCCGCCCCCGTCTCGGCATTAGTAAGTATCGAACTGGTGAGCGACTCGCTCTTGGAAAGCGAAAGTAAGTATATCCGGATCTGATCACGCTCCGAAGAACGGCTCAATTTCTTCTCATAGAACCGGTACAGGGCCAGCTTCACGACCGTCAAAAGCGGATCTTCCCCTACCCCGACCGCAATCCCGCCTTTGAGCTTCTTATTCACGACCTCCCGCAGGACCTCCAGACAGGAACCATTGAGCTGTTCTTCCGAAAAACTGCTGCGCAGGTACGGGATCGAGGCTAAAAGGTCATCTACGCTCAGGTCCTTAAGGAATGAGGAGAGCTGCGGGTCGTTCAAACAATCGTTCAGGAATTCCGAAGAAAAAGCAGTGGTCTCATCAAAGCTCCAGGCCTTCATGGAACGCATGCGTGCGACATCTCCGGAGCGCAGTAAATGCAGTTTCATGAACTGCATCATGTTCTTCTTGGGACTTGCCATGACATCAATGGAAACAGCGAGCTGCCCTATCAAGCGGAGCAGCACCTTCTGGACCACTGCCACGGCTTTTCGGTCCGCGTCCGTAAGGCTCGCTGTGCCGTTCTCCAGCAGATGATAGCCGCTCGAGACCACTTTACCCTCTTTCAAGAGCAGTGCAACACGTTCCAGGCTCTTTCGTTCATCCCCCGTAAGAACTATCGAAGGACCGGAAAGGATGGCCGAACACAATTCCGGAGTGATCCGATCATTTTTAAGCGCTTCGCCTTTCAGCCCCAGGTTCGCGGCAAGACAGATGACCGGCGCTTCCCTGAATATCTTCGGCAATTTCACCGAGTCTAAAAGGACCATACCATCTTTGATCATACCGCCCCAGGAAGTTTCAACGGTACGGGTCTCGTAGAAGAAAACGTCCTTGATGGCCGCTGCCGCCCGTTCTTTATCCCCGGCGGAGAATTGGCCGCCGCTGAAGGTCGATGTCACAGGATCGAAGGTTATCTGGCCTTTCAGGAACGCCTGAATGACAGGATTATCCGGTGCCGCTTTCTCGAGCAGCTGTACGCGCGCATCCTTGGGCTTCAGCTCATCCCCGGGAACGCCCGAATTGCCATATGAAATGCCAGGCACGTCCATACAAGACACCTCTATCCCAGGTATACCCACATTTCGTGAAGTTTATACTTATCGTACAAAAATGGCCGGGGTCTTAATGATCCCGTATCGCTCCCGGCCAATGCTATGTTCATTATTACGTTCGTCATATATATCGCTCCGCTCTTTTCACATAAAAAAAGGGACGCTGAATTATTTCGCGCCCCCTGCTCATGTTCTTGAATTACACTTTCATTATCGTCGGTGACCGAAAAAAACTTGCATACTATTTTTATACATAGCTATTTGACCGCTGTCACACGATGATATATCACACATATCGCTCATATTCAGGACCTGATCCATGAACATGGACGGTCGGACAGGGGAACACACCGTGTCATTGATGAATAACCGTTCAATATATATAGAAAAGACATGAGGATACCGAGGGGACACCATCTCCCGACCGGTGCAACAAGGCCACCGTATGCTCTCTGTCAGAAGCACGGTTCATGCACATACAGACCTATTTTTTTACGGACTGCCCAAATTCGCTTAAAAAGGCCTGCACAACATCCCGGTCCCCTGAATTAGAGATACCGGCTTGTGTCAAAGTTTTGTCCGTATCATAAATTTTGCCTTTATTCATATCATCAATGACCGTAATAAAATATTTTTCAGCTTTTTTCCTGAACTGCCCTCTGATCTGATTACTTTGTCCAGCCGTCAATTTCGGGTTCCGTTTCTTGGAATCTTCAATATATTTATAATATTCCCGGGCGATACTGACGATATCGGCAGATACCGACTTCTTTGAAATGAGATCACAAAGCTTTTCAGTATAACGTTCGTTCTCTTTCGAGGTCACGGTCTTAACTGTTGTATCATCCTTTTGAACGGCCTTGGTCTCTTTGACCTTGTCCCCTCCGTCAACAGTCCCGCTGGTTTTCTTGTTGTTTTTGATCTCCTTATTATCTTTCTTTGTTTCCGGCACAACGGTCTCCTTTTCCTTTACCGTTTCCGCTTGCTTACTTGTTTTATCTTTACCGATACATCCTGCAGGGACATACAGAGGCTCACCTTTTGCCATCAGCTTTACATATGCTTTACCCTGGCTGCGGTAAATAACAAGTTCGCCATTCCAATCACACTCGACATTGACCTGCATACCGGCCTTTACCTTGCCGGAACCGAAATCCTTCATTTTCCCATCCTTCAGCTTGAACGCGTTCCCTGCGGCTACAACAGGCATGGTCCTGATAAGATGCTCTCCGGAAACAGCGATCTTGTCTCCGAGATACAAGTAGGCGTCCAGCGTACGAGCTTCCGAACCGTTCTTTGCAGGGACCGTTATTTTGACATGCCAGAAAAGCTCCTTTTTATCCGTATCCGTGGGTAAATAATACTCTTTAATGGAAGGCTTACTGCCGATCACTCCCGGTTTATAATTCGACATATCCATTTCGACCTCAAAGGTCGAACCTTCCTCAAGCTTCACACGCTTTCCGGTACCATCAACAGCACTGAGCACATAATTGACCGACGGATCGAGCTTGCGAAGATTTTCATCCGCGAGAGGCCGCCATTGGATAGCATCTTTTTTCGCCGTAGCAGTATCATCTTTTTTATCGGTGGTCTTTTCGCTCACGGTCTTATCGTTCTTTTTCACGGTCGTATCATCAGTAGTAATGAGCCCTTTTTCTCTCTTCAGGTCCTGCACAATGGCATCCTTGAACTGAGAAAAAGGCGTATCGAGTTGAGCAGGGTCATTCAGGACCTCGATCAGATATCTGTAATACACCTCTGCAGCAGGGATACCATCGATGCTCTTGCCGGCCATGGTCACCGCAAAATAGGCTTTAAGCGTATCTGCGTTGACCTCTGCCCCAATGGACTTCCCGTCAGGACCTTTGGTCTTAATGATCTGAGCTTTCAATGCTTTTACGATGAGCGACTTTACGATCAGATGACGTTTCTCGGCCGCATCCGTCACTCCCTGCTCCGCGAACCAGGCCGTATTGGCCGCGATCAGCTGATCGACCTTCTTTTTCGAGATGCGAATGTTCATACCCATCTCCGGGGCCATCACGAACTCCATATCGCCTTCCGATGCTTTTTCAGTACTGTCATTCGAGACAGTATCAGCTTTGTTCACTCCATCAACATCCGTGCCGGAATTGTTCTGGACATCAGCACCGTTCTTGGTATCCGTTTTTTTCGTATCCGCCTTACGTACCTTCGGAGGAAGCCCTAAGAGCATACGGAGCGCGTCGCGATCTATACGTCCGTCCGACTTGAAAATACTGTTAACGACCTCCGGAGGGTTCTTTAACAGCTCATGGATAACAACAAGGTAATAATCGTTATCTGTCCGTACAGCACCGTCCCCGTCCATATCTTCAGGATAGGTCCCTTCCCGTTCGGCGATCACTTTACCCATCTCCACTATCTCGGCATGAGCTTCCGCATCATTTTCTTCCCGGGCCAGGAACCGGTCATAGGTCTGATACAGCCTGTACTCAGGATATCCCATGTTCTTCTTAAGAGTAGAATTCGTGTTCCAGGCTTCAACGTTCTCCGCCATTTCCACAAGTTCCTGGACACTGTTCACTTTCATTGACCCTTCCGCATCGCCATATTCACTGCGGCCAAAGGTGGCCTTGAACGCCGCCTCTGTCCACCCCGGTCCGTCCCACCAATCGTCCTGACGGAATATCTTTTTCATTACTTCCAGTTTTTTTTCGTTATCTTTCCCGGAGAGCTGTATCTCTGTATCCCCGACCTTGACCTTTTCACCGGCCAGCAAGGCCTGTATGTTCTTCCAGGTGAACGCGCCTTTTTCGATCATCTCCTGTACCAGGGCACGCACCCCGGAACTTTCTATCTCTTCGACCGAAAGCTTCTTTTTATCTATGGACAACCACCACAAAGATGTGGCTATCTGCTGGTCCGTATAGGTCTTTTTTGCTGTACCGTATATCGCATCCGCTCCATCATTTTTCTCCGCCTTGACCTTTACCTCGGCATTGCTCGTCTTGTTCTTCGGTCCGAACACCGTGTTCTGCTGGATATCGAGCTGCGTTTTTTTATATTCATCCCAGGAAGAAGGGAGCGAAACGGTCCCCTGTTCATCCGTATAGGTCAGTTGTTCTTTATCGGATATCTCTTCAGGCGAAAGCGTGATCTTGGCCATTTCATCATCGGTAACGGTCTTATCTCCATTGATATCGGCTTTTTTCACAAAAGCAGCCTTGTCTTTGACCTTGAGCAAAAGCTTATAATTGGCCTCATTCAGCTGAAATACCGTACGATTGCTGCCGATAGCTGTCATACAGATCACTCCTCCTTAAGCTTTCAAACAAATGCTCGTCAATTCATTATCGAGCGAAAGGTCCAGACCGGAAAGATGCAACTCTATGATCTCGCCTATCGAGTGCGGTTTGGACCCGGGTTTAGCCTTGATCTCTATCTGCGGATCGACGAACTGGATCTGGCTTTTGGTCACGGTATCTGCCGCAGCCTCGGCGTTGACCTGTTTATGTCCTGCGAACGATACCGGGCTCACTTTCATTGCCGTATCGAATCTTGCGTTTATTGTCATATCGATCACTCCTTTGTTAACACGAGGGGCGCGGATATATTCCGCGCCCCCCGGTGCATGCTTTGTTTTACACCCTTATTATCGTGGGTTACGACAGAAAACTTGCATGCTATTTTTGAGAAATATCCCTCTCCGACCCCTGTTAAGGGTCACATGGAACAAGGAACAGAACAGGACATGCATAGCAAGGCTCCAGACATACCCTGTCCTGTATGGAGCACAGATATCAGATCGGGGAAAATAAAAAAACAGCGACTATACACAAAATGATCGTTCAGGAAGATAGTTCATAGCCTCCTGAAAAAAAGCCCCTGCGTCGACCACTGCACTGGCCTACTTATCAGCAGAGACGGTTTCTACATAATACGAAGCATTCCCGTGTCCTGTTAAATTCGGGTCACATTCAAGCATTTTAATTTCCGTACTGACCACCTGCACCAGGAACGAGGTATCATACCCTTCCTGCAGTTGCGGGACGCCATACCTGCCGTTCTGCCATTCCATGAGCTTATAGACCTTGATCGCGCCTTGTTCGTCCTTAACTGCATAATAGACATTACCCGGCTGTGCATCAAGGTTCTGATTCTTGTCCGGGAGCAGCGCCTCATTCAACCCGTCAGTGAAAACAGCAAGGAGCGTTTCACCTTTCTTCAGACTGAACTCATACCGACCATGCGCGGCCTTTTTCCATCCCGGGAGCTGTACCGTCCAGGTATTCTTGCCGCTCTGCCAATACGTGTTCATGTCGGCTTTTTGTTTCTTTTTTCTGCTCTTCTTCCCCTCCGCAAGCAGCACCCGTTTTGACAGAACGAGCCCACCCTCCTTCGCTTTGATCCCGAACAGCGGGTCCCGTTCTCCTGTAGCGCTATTGATGACCGAATACTTATTATCTTCACCTTTCACAAGCTGATAGACGGTCTTGCCTCCATCTACCGTGAACGTATGTATCACCGTACTGCCCTTGGGGAGCTTCGCGTCCTTGGGTGCTTCGGCAACTACGATCTCGATCCCTGAACCGGTAATGACCAATCTTCGCGACTTCTCTACGGGATCCTCCTTGACCTCTTTGACCGTAACTGCCTCTTCTTGCTTTTTCACGTCCTTGACCACGATTTCCTCAGGCTTTTTTTCCGTAACGGACGTGATCGCATACAGTTCATACGCATCATTCCCGATCTTTTTGACGGCAAGAGTATCGACAGGCTTAAGGTCTTTATCAAAAACTTTATACTCATTCTCGTTCTTATCGCTCTTGAAAATATAATATACCGCATGGGTCGCATCATCTTTAATGGTGAATATCTTTACCAGAGTGGAATACCCTTCCGGCGTTCTATCCGGCTTCGGAACGGCCTTCACTTCCAGGACCTCTGGTTTCCCGTCCCCGACCTGCTTGTTCTCATCTTTTTTCACCTCGGCCGGCTGTTCCAGCTTTTTCTCCGCATCGTCAGTGTGCGTATGGTTCATCAGGAACCAATTAAAAAAATATCCTTCGCGGCCTTTTTCATTGACCAGACCATCATCTCCGACGAACTTAGCCCGTATCTCCTCTTGAGACGTATCCTTGCCGACACCGTCCGTCTGTACTATTTTCTTGGCCTCTGTTTCGTTCACTTTTTTTGCCTCTTCCTCGGCCTTCTTCTTTGTTTCCGTAATGACCTTGTCAGAGCCTATTCGCTTCACGAACTCCTCAGTTCTGTAATAATTATCCCTGACATTGATAAAAGCATCGATCGCTTCGCCTTCCACTCCGTCCCCGTCGGCGTCCATCAGGTTCTGAATACCCAACGCCTTATCTCGCCCGACCTCATAACGTATCGTGACCTCAAAATGCCTGAGGTCCTTAAGTCCGTCGAATGAACCGTCAGCACCGTAAAGGAAATGCCAGGCCTGGGCATTTTTTAAAAGCCTTTCCGGACGGCTCTGTATGAACTCCTTCCCGGACTCCATAAGCGCCTTATATGCCTCGAAATCCTTACCTTTGGCCGAACCGACGGCGGATAGAAATTTGGCGAAGTCCGGTCTGATCTCACCGCTTTTATCATCAAGAATATTGTTGAACACATATCCCTGCAGACATAACAGCACATAAATTTCAGCGATATCAGGAGAGATACCTTCCGCAGAGTGAGCAGCGCTGTATTTATTCAAAGCCTTTTTAATGTCATGACCGCTGATCGTGCTCTTATTCTTTGAGCCGTCAATTTTATATGCATCGGTATACAGTTTAATACTGCCTTTATCTTGATCGACCGCATTTGTCATATACATCCCTCCCAATAAAAAGGGGCACCCATGCCACCCATACCTGGCAATAGGTACCCCCATTTTCTAATCACACACGACCACACCGACCTGCTTCCCACCTATATATCGATACTTAAAGGTAAAAACTTGCATAGTATTTATTTAGAATGTTCGTGCTCAGGGTATACACATGTTCATATCGGTCCTAACGGAGGGGCGCAAGCCCCACGCCGAAATAATGTCTGAATAGCTACTTGATACTGGATGATGAAGGAAATCCCCCTATAAAATAAGGAGCCCTCGAGGCGTGGGGGGCGCATATCGAGGGCTTTTAGATCGTAATTATTCTCGGGCTTAAACGCCCTGCTTCTATTTTTAGACCAGCATCTCTATGGCCATACTGGTCGGAGACCATGAGAGCACATCCAGCATCTTTCTGACGCTGCGATCAGCTTCTTCAATGTTGCGATCCGCCACAGAGAGCTTCGCGGACATATCCCGCATGATCTTCGCCATATCCGCTATCAGACCTTTCTGCAGCGCCAGTTTGAGCATCGCTTTCAGCCGTCGGAGCAGGAACTTTTTCTTCTGCAGTGTTATCTCTTTATCCGTCACAAGCCGGGACAGCTTCAACATCAGGCTCAATCTTGCACGAAGCTTATTGCCTTCTTTGTTCGACGCCATTATCTTTTCATTGATGAAATTCGAGACATCGCTCATGGACCCGAACATCTGGATGTATTTCTTAAGTACTCCGGAAGCACGCAATGCCTGCCAGTCCGCTTTACGCAACGCATCGTCAACAGACACCTTTCTCGCCTGCGCACTGTACGCTGCAATGTTATACGGGAGCTGAATTTCGCTTATCATCATCGGATCAGCATCGGACAGTTCATCGATCCGGACCCCGCTCAGCGACAGGAACACCTGAACATCTTCGTTCTTATACAGAAAGGAAGCCTCTTTCATTGCTTTGAGCAGGCCGAACTTGTTCTCTCCGAGCCGTTCAATAGAACAATTGTTGTTCTTCAATATCCTGCCTGCGGCCTCAAGGCCGTGCATGGCGAACTTGACCAGGATAAGACCGGACACGAACAAGGACCTCTGTGCCGGAGTGATCTCATCGATCTGGGTGATGCCGAAAGACTGCAACAATGCGACCACCTTCGAATTAAAATCGATACTCGTATTGACCTGGGCAACACCCGACTCTTCTTCTTGCACACGTAACGAACGGGAGGTCGCATCGGCGATGGTCTTTGTGGTCAGGAATCTGGTGATGGTCTTCTGTCTACGCATATCGGTTTCCCCATCCCCCACGGATATTCAATAATTTACGATTCAACGTTCTTATCGTCTTTCTTAACCGTACCATTTAGATATCGTATGCTATCACGGAAAATTTCACTCTCAAGTAAAATAATATGGAACATATGCAAAAAGCGCCCTGTTCAGGCGCTTTTTTTGCTGTCATGACAATGTTTTTTAATTCCCTCAAAAAGCTGTGGATATCGCGTCCCGCTGCCGTTGAACAAGCTCCTGGACACCTTTTTTACCCAAAGCGATGAGTTTTTGAAGCGTTATATCATCAAAAGGTTCCTCTTCTGCGGTCCCTTGCAGTTCGATGAATTTTCCGCCGGCGGTCATGACAATGTTCATGTCCACATCGGCAGTACTATCTTCTGCATATGGAAGGTCAAGCACCGCGGTACCGTTCACCACCCCGACGCTCACCGCCGCGACCTCCGTAAAGATCGGCGATTCCTGAAGAACTCCTTTCTTCTGAAGTCCCCTGATCGCCAGAGCCAGTGCAACGTACGCGCCCGTGATCGAAGCCGTTCGCGTTCCGCCATCCGCTTGGATGACATCACAATCGATATTGATGGAACGCTCTCCGAGTTTTTTCGTATCAACGACCGCGCGCAAACTCCTCCCTATGAGACGCTGTATCTCATAGGTCCTGCCGCTCACTTTGAACCGGTCACGCTGGGTACGCTCGCTGGTCGCGCGGGGGATCATCGCATATTCGGCAGTGACCCACCCTTCACCTTTCCCGCGCAAAAACCCGGGAACGGATTCGTCGACCGATGCCGTACAAATGACCTTCGTATTCCCTATTTCGATGAGCGCGGAGCCTTCCGCATATTTATTGAAATTCGGGGTTATCTTGATCGGCCTTAATTCGTCATCTTTTCTGTTGTCTGCTCTTGCCATTGTATCCTACCTCTCTGTGCTGTATTCACTCCGCGCTTGTCGAAGGGGCACTATTTCTGGTCCAGCCTCGCCTTGCCGTTCTCCAGGGTTCGTTGGATCTTTGTCGTTACGATAAGAAGTTGATTGATGACATCTTTCGCGTATTCATCCGCCCCCTGGATCGTCCCCTCAGCTTTTGCCTTCGCCTCAGCAAGCAGTTGTTCGACCGTTTTCTGTACCGGACCTTCAGGAACACCCGGAACAGCAGAACGAGGATCAGGCATCACCGGCCTTTTGACCGCAAGATGTTTCATTCTCGGGAGCTGTTCACCTTTTACCGCACGCTGCGCCGCTTCACCATCGGTCTGCGCGACGATACGCAATTTGGCGAGCATTTCCAGGAGCTTTTTCTCTTGAATGATGATCTTATCGGAGAACATGAAGCGCGGACTGTCCAGGACAACTGCCTCTATCGCATCGATCAATCCCAACAATTCCATTCCCATAAGACTCCCCTTATCCAGAATATCGGACATCCACGCGCATATGTTCTATGTGCACGCTTTGAATTTCTCTTTCAAGGCTTTTTCCACGACCTTCGGCACCATACCTGATACGGTCCCGCCAAGTTTCGCGATATGCTTCACGAAAGACGAGCTCAGATAAGAATACTTATGGTCCGTCATCAGGAACACCGTTTCCAGGTCCGGGGACATCTTGCGGTTCGTGAGCGCCATCTGGAACTCATAATCGAAATCGGACACCGCACGCAATCCCCTGATCAGGACCGTTGCATTCTGCTGTTCGGCATAATCGACGAGCAATCCGTGGAAACTGCCGATATGAACATGTTTCAAATGAGATATCGTCTCGCGTATGAGCGCGACCCGCTCCTCCACGGTGAACAGGGTGTTCTTCTCGGGGTTCTCTATGACAGCGATGGTGATATCGTCGAATAATTTATCGGCACGCTCAAGTATATCAAGATGCCCGCTCGTGATCGGATCGAAACTGCCCGGATATATCGCTCGTACCACGGAATATCTCCTGTTCACACAACGCTCTCATGGAGCTTATAGAACGATAACACCGTCTGTCCGTACGTCCGCTCATCCACACGCTGCAAACGCCCGACCGCCGCAGGAAGTACTTTCTGTATACGGTGTTCAGCTATCACAAGACCTTGAGGGGCCAGTATATCAAACGAGGATATGTTGTTCAATGTAATGAGCACCTCTTCCGTATCATAGGGAGGATCGATATATATATGATCGAATTTTTCCCCGTGCTTATGGATGACCTTGAGGGCGGTGGCGACCTTTGTTCCGTACACTTTCCCGCCGGAAAGACCTGAGATCGCCAAGTTCTCATGGATGAGCTTTGGTTTGAGCTCGATAAAAACGACCTCTGCGGCCCCTCGGCTCAACGCTTCGATACCGACGGTCCCGGCCCCGGCATACAGATCTAAAAAGCGGGACCCTTCGACATCATACAGGATATTGAAAAGCGCTTCCTTGACCTTGTCCTGTGTCGGGCGGACCTTATCGGTCTTAGGTATCTTTAAGGTACGTCCTTTTGCTTTACCTGCTATCACTCTCATAATATACGGTAAGTGTATCTCAAAAGATGATATTTGAGGAATGGCGCGTTTTAATTGAGGACCTTCAGCGAATGCATCTCCGGAAATCGTCTCACCAGTTCACGTTTTATCTCATAATGCTCCTGGAACAGGAGTTCCGCATCTTTTTCAACGATCTTCCGCGCCCACGACTGGGCCTTGAGCAATATCGGTTCATCCTTGATGAGGTCCGCAAGTGCGAATTCCGGAAGGCCGCTCTGCTGTACGCCGTAGAATTCCCCCGGCCCGCGCAGCTGTAGATCGATCTCCGCCAGTTTGAAACCATCCGTTGTATCCACCATGGCCTTGAGCCGCTTTTTGCCCTGATCTGACTTTGGTGCCCCCACCAGGAAACAATATGCCCTGCTCTGACCACGGCCGACACGCCCGCGAAGCTGATGGAGCTGCGCCAGACCAAAACGTTCGGCATGTTCAATGATCATCACCGAAGCGTTGGGGACGTCGACCCCGACCTCAATGACCGTGGTCGAGACCAGCACCTCGATCTTTTTTGATCTAAAATCATTCATCACCTGCTCTTTGTCTTCCGGCTTCATACGCCCATGGATCAGAGCCACCGTATGCTCAGGGAAGACCTCCGAAGCAAGGACCTGTTCGCTCTCGACAGCAGCTTTCAGGTCGATCTTCTCCGACTCTTCAACGAGCGGGTACACGATATATATCTGACTGCCTTTCTTTAACTGTTCACGCGCAAAGACATACATTCCGTGTCTGTCCGCCTCTTTGACCCAGCGGGTCTCGACCGGAGTCCTTCCCGGAGGCAGTTCATCAATGACAGACTTCTCAAGTTCACCGTAGAACGTGAGCGCCAGGGTCCTTGGTATCGGCGTTGCGGTCATGACCAGAGTATGCGGCGTGTTCGTTCCTTTATAGATAAGGGCCTGACGCTGATGCACACCGAAACGATGTTGTTCATCGACGATCACAAGCCCCAATTTCACGAAGCGGACCTTCTCCTGTATCAAGGCATGCGTACCGATGACGATCTGTGCTTTCCCTGAGGCTATCAGGGCATCGACTTCCTGCAATTGTTTACGTTTCAGAGAACCCGTACGACACACGACCACGACCCCGAGCACTTCAAGTCTGTCCTTTATTTTCTTATGATGCTGCTCAGCAAGAAGCTCTGTCGGGGCCATGAGCGCCGCCTGATATCCGTTCTGTACCGCAACGAGCATTGAGCCAAGGGCCACTTCCGTTTTCCCACAGCCCACATCACCCTGCAGCAGACGGTTCATGGGTATCGTTTTGTTCATATCAGCCATACAATCCCCGAGCACACGCTCCTGCGCTCGTGTCAGTTGATACGGCAGCGTCTCCCGCCATCGCCGCATGAGCGGTCCATCGGACATAAAGACAACGCTCTTTAAAAGATGTCTGCGTTGAAAGACTTGCACCGCACCGCGCAGTTGCACATAGAAAAAGTCGTCGAAAACGATGCGGTCGTGGGCCAATTTCCACTCCCGGCGTCCCTGCGGATAATGCAGTTCCTTAAGGGAAAGGCTCAGCGAGTACAGCCCTTCCTCCGTGCGCATCGTCTCCGGGAACGTTTCTTTGATCTGTGAGATGTTCTCCTGAATGACCTGAGCAACAAGTGTCCTGAGCTTCTTCTGATAGAGCCCCTCTGTCAGCGGATACAACGGAACGACCCGGTTTATGCTCAGCGCATCACCGTCCTTGATGACCTCATATTCCTGACATAAAAGCTGCATGGCCCCGCGCGGACCACTGAGCTCGAGTTTGCCGCGCACAAAAAGCTCCATGCCTTTCTTCAAGGTCTTCACCAGATACTCCTGATTGAACCAGAGGACCATGAGCCGTGAGGTATCATCTATGACCTGGGCCTTAACGATGGACATACGAGAACGTGTCGGTACAAGAGATATTGCCACGACCCGCCCTCGGGTACTGACGATATCCCCTGCTCTGGACTGCAATTGTGCGATACGGGGCAGGTTCCGTCGGTCATCATAGGCTCTCGGGAAATAATATAGAAGATCACGAACGGACAGGACCCCGATCTTGCCGAATTTCTTTGCCAAAGCAGGTCCAACACCTTTTACATATTGAATGGGCTTGTCGAGGGTCATGCACCGCTCCCCGCCCCCTCCCTATCCCGGGATGAAGACTTGAGTCGGGGTATCGAGAAGCGGCAACCGCAATATTTCTGTCTATAGAGCCCTGCTTTTTTTGAAAGCTCAACACTGCGCTGATATCCATTATCCTGTTTGAGGTCCACAGACAAGAACCGTATCCCGTATCTTTGAGACAAAGCCTCTCCGATACTATTGATCAGCTGCGTGTTCTTATAGGGACTCACTGTCAATGTCGTGCCAAAACAGGTAAAACCTCGCGCTACAGCTTCTTTGGCAGTGCGGTCCAATCGATACTGAAAACAACGTTCACACCGTGCTCCCCCTTCCGGTGCCATTGCCGAGACATCATCACGGACAACGTATTTCTCCCAGTCCACGGCATCCGATATCTCTTCACACAGGGGGACACCCTGTAAGTGATAATAAGAGCACGCCGCCGCCTTCCTTTTTTCATATTCATCACCGGGCTGGATATTAGGGTTATAAAAAAAACCTGTTATAGCGAACGTATCTTGGAACCGCTCCAAGGGAAGCGTTGAACAAGGCCCGCAACACGCATGAAGGAGCAGCGTATCTTTAGCCATTGTTCGGGGTCACACTCCGTGACTGCGTCCGCTCGATCGCCTTTTCCACTTGCACCGTATCCGTATAGCCTTTAGCCTTTGCCTTAGTGTATGCCTGCTGGGCTTGAGATACCGCACCGATACCTTCAAGACACACCCCATAACTGAACCACGCCTCCGCATCATCAGGTTTGAGCACCAGATATTTCTTCCAGACTTTAGCCGCAGAATCCTGATCCTCCAGGGCCATATACGCCACCGCAACGTTCTGCAGGACCGCACTTTGTTTCGGTTGCATGGACAAGGACCGCTGGTACATTGACAAAGAACTTTCAACATCCCCTTTCCTATAATAGGCTGTTCCCGCATTGGTATAGTCATCTGCCGTCGCTTTTCCGCTCTGTATAAGGTCATTGATAAGGGACAATGCTTCATCATAGGACTGCGCATCCATGGCCAAAAGCGAGGCAAGCCGCTGCCCATCCTCGGTGAGCACGCCAAGCGCACGAGCCCTGTTCAAGCTCTCAAGTGCCGCCTTTTTATCCCCCTGCATGAAATACACCATACCCAGATAATTACTGTCCGTACCTGTTCGGGCCGGATCGAGCTCTATCGCTTTATTGAAGTACCGTATCGCTTCTGAATAGTTCTTTTGATAGAAGTACAGGAGGGCCAGTTTTTCCGCCAATTCGGGGTCCGTACTGTTCGTCTTTTGCAGGACCTTAAAATGCTCCATGGCCTTCTTATATTGTTTATTCTGCAAATATATCGATGCAAGTGCCATGCGCGCCTCGGATAACCCCGGTTTCAGCTGCACCGCTCTCTCGTAAGAACGGACCGCGAGCTTCTCGCGTCCGGCCTTCACGTACGCGAGCCCCAGATCATAGAACAATTCGGGAGAATCAGGATATTCCTCCACCCCCTGCATCAGGACATCCATCATGTCCTGGTACTTACCCGCGGAATAGTGCTGTTTGGAAACGGCAAGGTATTCCTCGACTGAAGCAGCAAAGACACTTGTGGAAAGAACGAACAGCAGCATGAGGACACAATATCTCTTCATATGTTGATTATATCAAAAGGAAGGAGAATAAAGCATAGTGAACACTGTAATACCAAAAGCGAAGATTATGAAACTTGTCATAAGTGTTTCTTCCTTGATATAGTTCACGTGCGTTGGTACAGATCGGGCACAGCCCCGGAGCAACGATTTATTGATCGCACCGGGACGGCAATATAGCGAAAACATTAAACAATGACGGGGCCAGTAGCTCAGTGGTTAGAGCAGTCGGCTCATAACCGATTGGTCGTAGGTTCAATCCCTACCTGGCCCACCATGAAGTATTCGCGAAACACGAAACCGTCCTTCTCGTTCATTTTCCATCCCATTCCAATAACGATATCTCATTTATAATCATTGAAATTTCGTCCTGTTACTGACGAAGAATTGATATACGTCCTGTCGACCTGTCCGCAGTATTTAACTGGAGGCTAGCACTATGCAAAACAAGATCATTCAAAACCCGGCACAGATCATTGACCTGCCACGAGATGCAAAACTTGTAAAGACATCCGTCGGACTTATACAGTTCGGTATCCCGAGCGAAACATTGAAGGACAGCTGGCTCAACGGGCTCGGGATCCCAAGTTACTTCATCGCACCGACCCGCTCCCTTGCACCGGACATGTCGAACAAGGCCGCGGTAGAGTTCATCATGTTCCTGTTCTATATCACCCAGAGCAAAGCCACCATCATCGCGGACGACGAGACCATTGTACAGAAAATGGTGGAGAACAATACCCTCGTCCTCAATCCTGAGACCAAGGAATTCCCGACCCGTACGGACTTTTATTATAAGAACAGTCCTGAATATACCGCGAACATCGTGGCGGAAAGTAAATATATCGGCAAAGACCCAAATGCATCTAACCTTGTGAACATCGAACATTTCACGAACAACAAGGTCACATTGACCAAAAAGGACGGAGAAACGCTCATCGGAGAAGTGAGCATTGAAAAGACCGGAGATAACAACTATATCCTCACTGATATCACGTTCGGGTCCCGGGTCGAAGTGCAGATCAGTTATAAAAGTAAAGCGGTCATGCCGACAGATGCGACCGCAACGATACAGGCCTACTGCGAAAAGAACGGCATTCATTTCCCAAAGAACGGGGTCTTCTACAACAAATTCATCCCGCTCTCCCTGCGCGGAGGGATGGACCTGCGATACAACGAAACTGATCCGGGACATGCACTGGGAACAACGACCTGCGCCGTGAACTGGGGGTCGAACGGGAAATGCACCGTGATCGACCCGACGATCGACGTTGCCAATCGCTTCCTCCTCGAAGGAATGAACCTTGCGGCGATCAATACTATCTATCTCTCCCATTTGCACGAGGACCATATCGCCGGTTTCCTACAGCTCCTCCAGACACTTGCCGCTATCGGGATACGACCAGCGGTCCACATCCTGAAGAACAACATGGACAAGCTCGTTCAGATCATCAAGAACAATTCGAACGGCATATTCTCAGAGAAAGAGATCTCATCCTTCATCGATTTCCATCCCATTACCGACCTCTCCGTGGACGCGGCCACAAAAGAACCACGACCAATACTTATCAACGGAGAGAACTGGTACTTCTTCCACAGTCTGCACACTCTCGAGACCGGTGGATTCTGGACACGGGACGCCAGGACCGGAAAAGGCCATGTATTCTGGACCAGCGACACAATGCTCAATAAAAAGCTGATGGACGATATGGTCGCACAAGGGATCATGACCACAGAACGATACGAGCTGTTGCTGACACTGCCGCTCTGTGAGCACATTTTCCTCGAAAAAGGTGAAGGGCTCATCCATATGTCGGAAGATGATGTGAATCATCTTCTTGAACGTAACCCCCATATCCCCCGCGGGAACGTCAAACTCATGCACACCACTAAACGGTCAGAGAAGATGGACATTGCGATCGCAGAACCCGGCATGCTCTTAGGCTATGGTAGCGAGGACGAACAGAAAGACCAGTTCGAGCAGATGAAGCTGGCCCTGGACGAGCTCACTGCCATGATCAGACTGGTGCCGAAGCTCAATGCTATCTGCAAGGACCGGGAAAGTTTCGAAGCGATAGCGACCCGGCTACAGCTCTTCGTGAAGAACGGCGAGATCATGAAGAAGAACGATCCGGCCGATTTCGTGCTCTTCTATATCGGCGGCGGGCTCGGCTATATCGTTTCCGAAAAAGAACTTTCCCCGAAAGATATTGAAAAGGCGAAACAAGACCTCCGGGCAGGGATCATCCCTGAAGGCATCTGCGCGTACCGCAAGGACCTGGGAGCGAGCTGCGGAGAGAAGGTCATCGACGAGAACGGACGACGTTCTCATTACGTCTACGCTCTTTCCAGCAATAACAGCACCCCCCGCTTCCTCATGCTCACAAAAAAAGACATCGAAGAGATCATGCAGAGCGGGACACAGATCGGTAAAGAATGGCGACGTACGACCAGCCTTCGCGCTCACAATATCATCCCGAGCCTCGGCAACTCACCATTATTCTCACCGCTCTCGCCTTCGGAAATAGAGGACCTGCTCTCCCGTCATGCGGTAAAAATGACCGTCCCCAAGAACGCGTTCCTGATCGAACAAGGACAGAAACCGAACAAGATATACGTTCTCCTTTCGGGCACCGTGCGGATAACCACGAACGAAACGATCGGAGGAGTACGTTCCATTGAACGGAACCTCATCACGAAAAAGACCGCATCAATGGATCAGGTCGAAGTCTTCGGCGAGATGTCACTGCTCGAATGGAAGGACCGTCAACGGGCAAGCACAAAGACCGGAAAAGGTCTGGCAAAATACAACGTCGAGACAGATAGTGACGTCGAGGTCCTGGCCATCGATTATAATGCCTGTATCGAGCTGGTCCGTAATAATCTGGCCGTATACCTGAGCCTCATGATCATGGCAATAGAAAGAGAGCTACAGAACAATGCAAAGATACGCTCCTACTCACAGGCCCTCAACTCCGTATACTCAGGCCTGTACATCGATCCTTCAGAATTCTCAGGCGTCGAAGAGAAAGGCAATAAGGAAACCATGAGCATCGGCAGTATTGAAGAAAAGATATGGGAGAAATAGTCGGACGGATAATAGCGTGCTTGAACCTAAAAACAGGATATATTGGCATGCCGTTAACCGGCACAAAACAGACTGTTATTGCATACTATATCTAGGTACGTTCAGTGAAATTTCAGGAACAATGCTTCGATAGTATAATGGCTGCTAACTAAAAGGGGTGTCATGTCTCTATGCATACCGCTCTCTTAAATAAGATCGTCGCTATTGACGGGACAAAAGAAAAGCTCAAGGCAGAGATAAAAAGACTTGAGGACCTTACCCCCGAAGATAAAACATCATATGAGATCCTGAGGAGTACTCAACCCCAGACCCTGAAAAAACTTGATAAGCATCTCTCAAATAAACTTAATGAGATAAAGAGCGCCCGTCAGGCAATAAGCGATATTCATGGGTTCTATAACATCATGTCGGTCCTCTGGGACCAGAAATACGGGTTCACCAGGTTCATCCTTGATATGGTATTAGAACCGTCCATTCGTAAACATGTGCGCGGAATGATATATAAGGACACCTACAATAAGCTCAAAAAGAGACTTCCCCCGCCTCTGAGCAAGAACGGCGTACGGCATCGTGACTGGGACATGCGTTATCAAAAAGAGATCAAAAAAGCGATCCCCAGAGACCTGGAAGTAAAGACAAAACAGGCCGTAGAGATCATCTCAGCTACGATCAATTGTCGAAAAGCACCCGAGAATTATACTGAGTTCTTCACAAAAAATGAGCTCATGAAGAACTTGATAAAAGTATTGCAACATCAGGTCCCTATGCTGGAGGCCCAGAGCTTCTTCAGGAAAGATATAAAATCGAACAAAAAAGAGATCATTGAAAAACTGTACAAGAACAAAAAGCTCACCCTGGCAGAACGGAAGATGTTCGAGGACAATTTCCAACTGTACGTGAAAGAAGTGACCAGGCTCATCCGCAAATATATCTTCGGAAGAAAAGGAAAACTCTTCATCCTCGGCGACAGCATCGATCGAGGCCCTGCCCCGGACCTTCTCGTCGAAATGTATAAGGCACACAAGGATGTCATTAAATATGTATGGGGCAACCACGATATTCTTGCCATGGGCGCAGCGATGGGATGCGAACCGATGGTCGCGGAATGTCTGCGTATCGCAATGCGCTATGAGAACCAGGAATTCATGAAACGCATGGGATTCGACCTCTCGGCACTGGATGACCTCATCTTCACCGAATATGGACAATCCAGGGAAGAATTAATGGGACCGGACGCAAAGAAACCGGGGGCCAAGACCAACCCAAAAGCAGCGATATTCGCCTGGAGAGAACATGCACTGCATATCATACAGGAAAAAATGGCACATCAACTTATTGAAGAGTTCAAAGACATACTGCAAATGGACGACAGATTGCTCCTCCCTGACCTGAAAAAAGCGATCACTCCTGGGAACATGAACTTCGATGAAGAGGGGAACGTGACCATGCCTTATAAAGGACAGAATGTCGCCCTTCGCACATCCTCGGTACCCACCGTAAAAAACGTCAAAAAAGCATACACCCTGACCAAAGGCGAAAAGGCAGTGATGAACAGTTTCTCACAACAACTTATCGACAACCCGGTATTCAGAATGATCGCGGAATATTTCTTTCAAGAAGGCGCAATGTACCGAGAGGATGATAATGTGCTCTTTGTCCATAATCCGCCGCCATGTGATGCCGACGGCAATTTCATCACGCACCCGCTGTTCAACGATCTGACCGGCAAAGCGATGTTCGACTACCTCGACGCAGAGATCAAGGCCATCGGGAAACTCTACTGTGCTCGTGATATGAAAAAGATAACCCGCTTGCAGAAAGCTATGATGTATTACCTGTGGTGCGGAGCGAAAAGTCCTTTGTTCGGCAAGGACGCGATGAAAACATTCGAGGTCGCCTTTTTTAAAGATGAGAAACTGCATAAAGAAAGAGCGTTTTTCGGCCCTAAAGGATTACAGAACCCTGTCGTCCTTGACGCTATCCTTGAGGCGTTCAAAAAGAAAGCGCTCGTGTTCGGGCATACTCCGACCGATAAAAAAGATGAGATAGTCATGGGCAATGGCCGGGCCTCGAACGTCGACAGCGGATTCATCAAGGACCATCCCGGTCGTTGTGTGATCATTACCGCGACCGGCGCATATCTGATCGAACTGATCATTCCACAGGCTGAAATGGAACAATACAGAAAAGGGAAAAAACCGTTCACCAAAGATATGGTCATCGATGTAAAATACACTATCCTCAAGACCTGGAACGAACCCAGAAGGTTCAAGAACATGCCCGAATCAGACCGAACAAAGGACCTCCAAAAGCTGGTAAAACAAGCTCTTCTTGAACAGGGGATAACAGAAGATGTCCCCATTGTTACCGCCCCAGGTGAGGACGACTGACCAAGAAAAAGTATATGCACTTAAAATTGGTCGCAACGACCACCGCTGTTAAGAAAGCACATGATCTCGCTCAACAGCTCAAAGATATCTACACCTCCCGCAATCCCGACGGCGGCAGCATTGAGATCATTGAAAATGAAGGCTATGTGTTCGCAGAAATAGCGGCAAAGCTTCTCTATCGGCTCACGTTCTTCGGGCCGGAGAACCTGCCGTCCCACGAGGGGATCATCAACACATTCATGCGCGGCTACCCTCAAAAAATCAAGGACTCACACTACCCGGAAGCCCTCGATAATCTATTGTGGTACTTCAAGAGCGCGGCCCACCACGAGGACGTCAAAGAATTCATCCGGCACGCAGCCGGATATTTCGCGGATCACTGCAAGGCAATTATTTCCTCGGGAGAACACGCCGGCCTGCCGCAGGCTCCTCATACCGACGGCGCATACGTTGATCTCGCCACAGGCATAGATTTCTCGCTCTATTTCCAGCAGCTCTCTCCTCGCTCTCACTATGTTCTGACGGACAATTCGCCATTCGTTTCCGGATATTTGAACAGATCGGTCCGCATGCTCGGCCTGCAGAACATTTCCGTATGGGAGAAAGATATTTCCACGCTCTCCGCCAAGGATTTCCCCGAGGGGATATCCTTGCTGCGTGCAGAGAACCTCTTCACCTATATCCCTCACACGAACAAGCTCATTGAAAGCCTGCTCCCGGCCATAAACGATCTCGGTATCGTTGCGTTCCTCAATGCTTCAAAGAATCACACACAAATTGCGTTGTTCCTTGCCGCCATGCCCGCTCTCGTTCTCGGTCCACTACAAAACTGGACATTTTCATTCTCTCTGGGGGACCATAGATACGAAGATACGTTCGATACTATTTCATTTCAAAAGAACGGGACCTCGCACGTCGGCATGCATTGGACCTCGTACCTGACCGCCATACAAAAACGTTGGCCGAAATTCTCTACCAAGCAACGTCCTGCCTGAGCGCACCCCCTCAAAATACATCGAAATATCTCCATGTATATTATGGAGACACATTGGGTATACCTTTTGCAACAAAAGGAGGGCCCTATGAAAAAGAGAACAAAACTGAAACACAAGCCCAAGACGAGCAGCAAAAAAACAGAGTTCAAAATACAGGCCCGCGAAGCCATCCAGGAAGCATATCCGATGGAAGACTCCCTGGTATCGCTCTCCCAACTGGAAGAAACGACCCCGGTCTTTGATGATTACACCGGTGAAGTAGTGACTGAAGAGTTCCCGGACGAACAGGCGATCGGCATATTATAGTTCTCTGCATTCAGGCGTCAGTTATCAGTATCATTTTGGGCAATGAAGCTGATGGCTGACCACTGATAGCGGAGAACTAACTAATAATAGTTTTTTCTCATTATTCCCACAAAAATTTGACAAAAGACATACCCCTTGTTATGCTTTTTCCAGCATTTTCAAGGTATAGAATTCAAGGAGGTAGTAGCAATGAGAAAAGCGGTATTTTTTGGGGTCATAGCTTTGATGGCGATCATGCTCTCCGGCTGCGGAGTTCAGATCAAACAGGAAGGAAATAAGATCTTCACGGATGCAGACAAGGATATGGTCTACAAGTTCGCGAACACGGCTCTTGAAAAAGAACAATACGAGGTCAAAGAGCGCAGCCGTGAGGACGGGATGATCTATTCCGTTCCGTTGGCGGACAATCCTATTTTTGCGGAGATCAAGGATTCTCCGAAACTGAACGTTTCCATAAAGGAACGAGCAGAACAGGGAGATGTGGTCGTCGAACTGCAAGCTCTCATTTCCGGAGATGTTGACGAGAAAAAGAGCACGGAAGTCGCCCGTCGCGCCGTTGATCGCATGATCGAAGAGCTCAACAAGTACGGTAAGTTCGTGGCCAGCGCCGAAGGGACCGCAACGGTCGCCTCATCCGATAAGGACAGCTTCCTGAACTACCTCGAGACCGCTCTCAAAGAAAAAGGCTATACGGTCGCCAGGACCGAAACTGGGGTGAGCGTGGTCGGTGCCGCATCGGACAGCGAATATAATGATGCGCTCAAAGGCCAGGCAGATATCACGGTCCAAGGCAATCAGCTGAACGTGTCCGTCAAAGCCTCGATCGAAGGGAACTACGACAAGGCCGGCAACGAACAGAAAGTAAAGCAGGCCGTATCCGACCTGACCGCCGTTGTTGATGCCTACCCGGTCGTGGAACAGAACGTCCAACAGAGCTATTCTTTTGTTTCACAGAAGACCGCTTTCGCCTGGGCAAAAACAGCTCTTGATACACTGGGCTACATGATCGAATCCAGCGATGAAACAGCGTTCACGATGAGCACAAAGAAAGATGCGTACGCGATCTCTGTCGGCATTTCTGATGCCGGAGATAACAAGATGGTCGTAACGGTGACCGCACGCGGTGAAGGCGGCGATAAAGCAGCCCTGCAGTCCGGTGCGGAAACGATCCTTTCCGCCATAAAGAACGAACTTGCTCTCTATCAGGTCGAAAAGAGCGACAGCAAGATGTTCAGCGATGTCCCTATGGATAAAGCCTACGGATACGCAAAAGCAGCTCTTGTTGGTACCGGATACACGGTCGTAAAAGACGCGAAAGGCCAGTACATCGTGGTCGGTTCAAAGACGGCAAAACCGGTCGTCGCGGTCTGCATGGTGAACTCCATGGGAGAACAGGGTATCGCGATCGAAGCAACGGCCTATGTGAACGGGAACAAGGTCCCTCAGCAGGACGCCATGGACATGGCCGCTGCTGAAGTTGCGAAGATCATCAAGTATCTCGGCAAGTACGACAAGGTCATCAGCGCAAAATAAAGGCTGATAGATTGGTCAAAACAAAAAGCCCGGCAGCAATGCCGGGTTTTTTTGTGTCATAACGTGAGAAGAACTCACCCCAAAAAATATTTCTTGTATATAATGAGACTATCGATCCCCCTCATCCACGAAGTGGAGAGGGGGCCAGGGGGAGAGGCGGGACGAGTTATTTCAGATACTCTTTCAGCCGCAAATGCCGCGACGGATGACGCAGCTTGCGCAGGGCTTTCGCCTCGATCTGGCGGATGCGTTCACGCGTCACCTCGTAGACCTTCCCTACTTCTTCGAGCGTACGCGGACGTCCGTCATCGAGCCCGAAACGCAGGCGCAATACCATGTTCTCGCGCTCGGAGAGCGTCTGCATGACCGCGGCCAGCTCATCCTTCAACATATCCTGTTCCACCGTATCTTCAGGAACATCGACGGACTGGTCCTCAACGAAATCGCCGAGTTTGCTCGAATCATCGTCCCCAACGGGGTTCTCCAGAGAGAGCGGTATCTGCGCGACCTTGATGATTTCTCGCACTTTATCCTGCGGAAGGCCGGTCTTTTTGGCGATCTCTTCATCCGTCGGATGTCTTCCTTTGGCCTGCAGCAGCTCTCGCGTCACCTTACGCAGTTTATTTATCGTCTCGACCATGTGCACCGGGATACGGATGGTACGGGCCTGATCGGCGATAGCTCGCGTGATCGCCTGACGTATCCACCAGGTAGCGTACGTCGAGAACTTGAACCCTTTGGTATAGTCGAACTTTTCTGAAGCACGAATAAGCCCCAGGTTCCCTTCCTGGATAAGGTCCAGGAACTGCATGCCGCGGCCGGTATATTTCTTGGCGATGCTCACGACCAATCGCAGATTGGAATTGACCAGCGCATGTTTGGCGTCCATATCCCCTTTTTCGATACGCTTCGCGAGCGACTGTTCTTCGGCAAAGGTCAACAGGTCCACGACACCTATCTCCCGCAGATACATGCGCACCGCATCATCGACGTTCGTTTCACGGGCATCATTGATGATCTTTTTCTTGGTCCGTTTGGAACTCTTATCTTCCTTGAACGTGAGCGCAATGGACGCATCTTCACGAAGGAACTCGATACCTTCATCCATGAGCTCCTCGGTCACCAACATCGCGACCTCAGGATCGGAAAATATCTTCAGGACATCTTCGGGAGTGAGCGCCCGGTTCTTCTTTGCATGTGCACGCAGCAGTTCCTTGCCCTGCTCGAACGGACCTTCGGTGATCACGGCAGCCATCGGTTTTTGGCGAGCAGTGATGAGCGTCGCGCGAGCTTTTTTCGCACCGGACTTCTTACGTATCGCTGTCACTGTTTTCTTTTTTATTGCCATGAACTGCTCCTTTTTTTCATTATCACAACAACGGGTACATCACATCATTCATCGTGTCCGGAACGAACGACCGGATCATTTGACACCGGACAGCCTGCCAAGGATCTCCTTGGCGGTCTGATGGTCCCCCCGTTCTTCGGCCGCTCGAAGCTCCTGCCGCAATCGCTCTCCGGCCCTTGAGCTCTGAATCTCACGCAAGACCTGAAAGCAATCTTCTATCATCTTCCCGGTCCACGGCTCTTCCTGAAGCAACAACTGGCGTGCCAACATTTTAAGCTCATCATTCTGCAAAGAATCGATCCAGGCAGTATCATCTCCGGTCACGTTCTGCAAAGACATGAACAGCTCTCGATAATTCCCGGCCGTTATGTCCTGAGCAGATACTTCCGCCAATATCCGGGCACGAAGTTCCGCATTCTCAAGTCCGGCCTTCAATATCAGTCGCTGCGCACGTTCATCCCTCGAAAGGGCCGGACGAGTTATGACCCGTGCCGTACTCGGAGCATTGCGCTTCCCTGAAAAATAGACCTGCTTGTTCAAACTGCTGAACAACTGTTCCTCTTTGATCCGTAACTGCGAGGCAGAATACCTCACATATTCATATCGTAAGACTTCTTGTTCTATCCCACTCAATATTTTAACGACAGCTTCCGAGGCCCGATATTTTCCTTCCGGAGTGGCGATATTCTCTTTGGCCAATGCCCTGTCCACTAAATACTTGATGAAAGGTTCGGCACCGCTCAATGCACGGGCAAAACTATCTTTCCCTTCATGCCGGAGCATTTCATCCGGGTCCTTGCCCAGAAGCTTTGCGATCTTGACCTCAAGCCCCGCTTCCCGCAGCACACTGATACCGCGCTCAGCGGCGAGCTGTCCGGCCTGATCCGCATCATAGGCCAGGATGACCTCTTGGACCGAACGGGACAGTATCTTGGCCTGATCAGGAGTGAGCGCTGTCCCTAAGGTCGCAACGGTATTTGTGAACCCGAACTGGTGGCACGTGATCGTATCCATATATCCTTCTGTCACGACCGCGACCTTGGTCCTGCGTATCTCCTCGATCGCATGGGGGAACGCGTACAATTGTTTGCCTTTATAGAACACCGGTGTTTCTGGAGAGTTCAGATATTTTGGTTCATTGCTCTGCCCTGCCTCCAGGATCCGGCCGCCGAACGCGACAGGTCTGCTACGGGCATCGGTCACAGGGCACATCAATCTCCCGCGAAAACGATCATAATGCCCGGACTTATCCTCACGCGCAATGACCAGCCCTGCCTGTTCAAGGAGCTGTGCACTATATCCTTGCTGTGTGAGATTTTTCAGAAGACCGTCCCAGGAGCGCGGCGAATACCCGATACCGAAACGTTCGAGCATGTCCGGAGATAACCCTCGTTTTTGTACATATTCTCGGGCAACAGCTCCTTCGGCAGAAAGGAACGAGGAACGGAAATAATCCTGTGCCTTTGCACAGACAGCGTACAGCAGGTCCTTTTCATCCGAACGTGCCTTGTACGCAGCATTCTGTTCCTCAACGATCGTGACCCCCACCTTCTCGCCCAGGAACTTCACCGCTTCCATGAAGTTCATGTTCTCGATCTTCATCACAAAAGAAAGGGACCCGTGCCCGCCCGATCCGCAGCCAAAGCAATGCCACAGATCTTTTTCGGGACTGACAGTGAATGACGGTGTTTTTTCCTGGTGAAAGGGACAGAGCCCTAAGTAATTGCGGCCCTTGCGCTTGAGCTGCACGTACTGACCGACAATGCTCAAGACATCTGCCTTGCTCTTTATTTCCTCGATAGTACGTTCTGGTATCATGTGCCCACCCTTACAGAGGTTCGCATCACGAAGATATCGTAATCAACCGAGAACAATTTCATGGATACACACAGATAGTTAATAAGGACTCCCCGAAAAGAGTGAGGGCGCGTTCTTCGCGCGCCCCCTGCTCTTTTGATACGGACGGATCGTGAGATCCGCCCGCACAGACTATTTCGCTTTCAATACCGCGTGCGCCGCAGCAAGACGTGCGATCGCGATACGGTACGGCGAACAAGATACATAATCCAGACCGACCTTATGACAGAACTCTACTGTATCCGGGTCTCCGCCGTGCTCACCGCAGATACCGATCTTCAGCTTCGGATTGACCCCGCGACCAAGCTTGATCGCATAGTCCATCATGCGCCCGACACCGTCCTGATCAAGGCTCTGGAACGGATCTTTATCATAGATCCCTTTCGCCACATAGTCAGGCAGGAACTTGCCGGAGTCATCACGGGAGAACCCGCAGCCCATCTGGGTCAGATCGTTGGTCCCGAACGAGAAGAACTCCGCATCAGCCGCGATCTCATCAGCGGTCATGGCCGCGCGGGGCACTTCGATCATCGTTCCGATCTTATAATCCATCTTCACATTGGCCTTGGCAAGGACCTCCGTGATGACCTTGATCGCATCCTCTTTCAGTATCTGCAGTTCTTTCACATGTCCAACGAGCGGGATCATGATCTCAGGGATGATGTCTTTCCCGGCTTTTTTGATCTCAACGGCAGCTTCCATGATAGCCTGGACCTGCATATCGAATATCTCGGGATACGTGATGCCCAAGCGGCAACCGCGGTGCCCGAGCATCGGGTTGAACTCGTGGAGCGAATGCACCTTGTTATTCAGCGTCTCCACCGAAACCCCCATCTCCCTGGACAGTTCCTGGATCTCGGAATCCTTGGTCGGCAGGAACTCATGCAACGGGGGATCGAGCAAGCGGATGGTGACAGGATAGCCTTCCATGGCCTTGAATATCCCTAAGAAATCCTCCCTCTGCATCGGGAGCAATTTCGCGAGCGCTTTCTTGCGACCTTCAACGGTCTCGGAAAGGATCATTTCACGAACGGCCTTGATACGGTCGCCGCCGAAGAACATATGTTCCGTACGGCACAACCCTACGCCTTCAGCACCGAACTTCAGCGCGACATCGCACTGATCAGGCTGGTCAGCATTGGCGCGCACACCAAGCTCGCGGATCTCGTCGGCCCAGGTCATGATGCTGTTGTAATAACGGAACAGTTCAGAATCCTTTTCGGACAATGACTTTTCGATCAAGACCTGAAGGATCTCTGAAGGCTTAGTATGGACCTCACCCTGAATGACTTCACCGGTGAAACCATCGATCGAGAGATAATCACCCTGTTTAATAGTGACCGAGCCGACCTTCATCTCTTTGGCCGCATAGTTGATATGCAGCTTGCCGCAACCGGCAACACAGACCGTACCGAGCTGACGGGCCACGACAGCAGCGTGGGAAGTCGCACCGCCCATCGCGGTCAGGATACCCTGCGCGACGATCATACCTTTGATATCTTCAGGAGTGGTCTCATTGCGGACCAGAACGACCTTTTCACCGCGTTTTTCAACGGCTTCAGCCGCTTCTTCAGCAGTGAAATAGACCTTGCCGGTCGCAGCGCCAGGACCTGCGTTCAGACCTTTTGCGAGCAGTCTCCCTGCAGCGATCGCTTTATCCTTCTCCACGCGATTGAAGACCGGGCGGAGCAGCTCATTGAGCTGGTCAGGAAGCACGCGGCGAACGGCCGTGCGCTTATCGATCAATTTTTCATTGACCATATCGACCGCGACCGTGATGGCCGCGAAACCGGTGCGCTTACCGTTGCGGGTCTGGAGCATGTACAGGCTGCCTTCCTGGATCGTGAACTCCATATCCTGCATATCTTTATAGTGCTTTTCAAGCATCATCTTGTGCTTCACAAGCTGCTTGTAGACGACCGGCATGACCTCTTCCAATGACGGATAATGAGCCTTACGGTCCTCTTCCGAAACACCATTGCTTTCCGCCCATTCACGGGAAGCTTCCAGCGATATCTTCTGAGGGGTACGGATACCGGCAACGACGTCCTCACCCTGTGCATTGACCAGGAACTCACCATAGAACTTGTTCTCGCCGGTGGCAGGATTACGGGAGAAGCATACGCCGGTAGCGGAGGATTCACCCATATTGCCGAACACCATGGCCTGGACGTTCACGCCCGTACCAAGGAGCCCTTTGATATTATATTTTCTGCGGTACACGATCGCACGCTCATTGTTCCAGGAACGGAACACGGCGGCGATGGATGCCCACAGCTGAGCCATCGGGTCTTGAGGGAAATCCTCACCCTTAACTTTTTTGTAATGCGCTTTGTACTTAGCAACGACCTGCTGAAGGTCCTCAGTGGAAAGGTCCGTATCCTTCATGGATTTAGGGTCTTTCCCGAGCTTAGCGCCCAAGGCGTGCTTCTGCTCGGTCAGGATATGCTCGAAATCATGTTTCGGAACGTCCATCGCCACATCGGAGAACATCTGAATGAAACGACGGTAGGAATCCCAGGCAAAGCGAGGGTTCTTGGTCTTTTTAACGAGCCCTTCAACGACCGCGTCATTGATACCAAGATTAAGAACGGTATCCATCATGCCAGGCATCGATTCACGAGCACCGGAACGGACAGAAACAAGAAGAGGCTTATTGGGATTACCCAATTCCATGCCCATGGCTTTTTCAAGCTTTTTCAGATTAGCAACGACCTGCTCTTCAAGACCTTTCGGGAACTTCTTGCCGGCCTTGTAATACAGATCACAGGTCTCGGTCGTAATCGTGAACCCGGCAGGGACCGGAACTCCGGCATTGGTCATTTCAGCAAGGCCTGCACCTTTACCGCCGAGCAGGTCTTTCATCGTACCGTTGCCTTCAGCTTTCCCGTTACCGAAAAAATACACCATCTTGGCTAAACCTTTGCTATTTCCTTTGACAGGCTTGCTGACGATGCGGGCTTTTACTTTCAACCCCTTTGAAGTCGCTTTTTTTGCTTTCACTGCAGCTTTTTTTGCCATAGAATTCCTGTACCCCTTTCATAGAATTTTGGATCTTTCGCCTGACCACTCACCCTGGAAAATGAACAATTCGCGGGGGAAGAAGGCGTAAAAACACTGTCATGAACAGGAGTTATACTACTTTGTTTCAAAATAATTGTCAAACAACGAGACGATCGTACAAACTTACTATATTAAAGCATCTTATTTTAAGGTATTTTTATTGAAATATCAGGGACATCCTTACGATATGATATTGTAATACTATGTTATACAAGATCATAAGCAATAGAACACCTTTCAATACAGCTGAAAGCCCTGGTTCCATGCCGCTGCTCGAGCAGGTCGAACATAGGCTCCGGACCTTGGAAGACCGCGCCGCACAGCTGGAAGAAGAGCATACCTTTGCCCAAAAGGTCATCGATATACAGCGCTCGCTCCTCGCGGTCAGAACGATCCCGGACCTGATACATCTCTTACATGATGAATTCAACATCCTTGGCGCAGTGGAATATGATGTACAGCATTACCCGGACGGCACGTTCAGCGTCGAAGCAATGGACTATTTCGGAAAAGGTCATTCACAGGACTACACCGAGCGGTTCCGTTTCACGCAGGAGCCGGAGAACATATCCTCGCGCTTCAATATGTGGAGGACTGTACAACAACAGCGGACCACGTTCATCACTGAGGGCAGTGATGCACGTACGATAAAATTCCTGATACCGATCAATTTGAGCACTGAGGTCTCAAAGGTCTTCAAGGTCGAGGTCGCTGCACCCTCTTCCCTGAGGAATACAAAAGACCTCAAAAATGACGTTAGAAAAAGATATTCACTACTGCAAAAATATCATTCCTACTTCGCAGAAATGCTCCATGCCGCGTTCATCCGCATAGAGACGTTAAAAGCCCCCCTTGAAGAGAAGCGCTATTATGAAAAGATCATCGAGGCCACGAGCAAATTGACCGACCTGTTCGACGAGAAAGGGATAGTCAATACACAGGTCGCCGACATCTTCGTGAAAAGCCTCATGGATATCTTCGGTTACTCGGAGATCGCTTTATATCGCTACGACAGGAGCAGCGGACAACTTGATGAGAGAGCACGGTCCATACGGACCAATGCTGAGAAGGATTACCCTACCGTCAATACCGGGGAGGATTTCACACCCAAAGGTGTTAAAAAAATGTTCCTGATGCTCTGTATCCGCTCGCTTGAGGACACCGGGTTCGGTTATCTTTTCGAGCAAGGCATCATCCGCTGGATAACGGACCAGGGGAAACCGCTCATGCTCCAGATCATCGATTGGTTCAAGTTCAAAAGACCGGAAGGATATCCGGAGGGACAGGTCAGCGTCGAAGAAGAATGCGTGGAACAGATCAATGATGATATAACGCTCAATTACAGGTACGGGATCATCACGAGCACCCGGCTCCCTTCCTCGATCGGCCGTCATATCCGCAAAAAGCTCTTCATGAACCCGGAAGCGCATGCCCTACGGCCAAAACAACGCATCGAGAACATCGAACAACTACGGACCATCATCGGAAAGGCCATACCTGAAAAAGACCTCGAGACCTTGTTCCATCTTTTTGAAAAAGCCCATCGGATCGACCCGGCCATGTTCAAACAGCTCGGGCTCATCCCCTTCATGACCAACGACCGTTATATCGATTTCCTGATGGTCCGGAAGCTGCGTGCGAGCTGTGACGCAGAAAAAGAGCTGGACATCGCCCCAGCTATTGGATCTGAAAAACATCTTGCCTTCACGAAAGGCCTGAACATGATCATCAATGACTACAACATGATCATTAAGGGACTGTATTATCAGCAGAAATTACAGGAATTACAGCCAACGCTCGGGAAGCGCATCGCCAATATCATGCATGGGCTCAAGACCCAGTTCACACAGATCAACGCAAATCTCATGAATCTCGTCAAACACTTGAACAATATCCAGGGACATGCACGTAAGGACGCTGAGGCGTTCCTCGCTGAACTTGCGGCCTATGAAAACACCCATTATCACGATACCACATACCTGCAGCATCTGCTCGAAAGACAGCGGTCAAAATCAGTGCACTACATACACATCAATGATACCTTGAGGTCGATTGAGCGGACCATACTTGGGGGCCGCATCGGGAACGCATATACGTCATTGGCCGCACGCAGGACGGACCTCATGTTCACAGAACAACTTTCCGCCTCCCTGCTCGATGGCACCGACCTCATGCAATGGGTCGCCAAAGTGAACCTTTCGGTCGGTCACGAAAAATATCGAATCGATCGGGAGCACAGAACGCTCACGGTGAAGGTCGAGCGTACCGGTATGACCCCCGACGAATTCAGCGATATTAAAAGGACCTGTACCTTACAGGGAGATGATGCCCACGCGATCGAACTATTGAACAGTTATTCGAAGGTCTTGAACGCGTACGACCACTGCTTATCACTGGCGATGACCACAGAAAATACGATGATATCCATCATGAACCGCCCCTCCATGGTACTTGAAGGGCTCGCAGGAGAAGAGACGACCTCGTTCAATGTTCTTGAGCACCTTGCTGAGATCATCGATGAATGTAAGAACTCCCCGGCGTTCAAAGATATCGAGATCGGATTATTACCCATTGAGTCCCCTCTGGACAACTATATGATAACGACAGATAAAGAAACGCTCGGTTATTGTCTCAAGAACATGTTCGAGAACGCCAGAAAAGCTATACGTATCTCGCAAGAAGAACCTCAGCTCATCGCGGACCTGCTGCCTGCGGAGATACGGAACGACCAGGGCCTGATGTCGCTCTTTTTTGAGGACCCCGAAGAAGCTGTTCTCGCTCTTAAACCGGTCCGTATAGAGAAACATACCGAACGTTCTCTCGTTATCTATAACTCACTCGTCACACCGCTCATTGATCGAGCACTTGCACAGGCCCGGCAGAAAAAATACCGGATAACGGTCTCTGTTGACGTACAAGAACCGTCGAGCCGGTTGACCGATAAGAAATTCCTGACCATATCCGTGCATGATAATGGGGCCGGACTTTCCGACTCCCGCCTGACAACGATAAACAACGTATTGTTCAAGGAGAACACCCGCACCCCGGAGAACAAGATGGAACTGATCGTCATGCCCCCGGACCCCCGCTTCAGAAAACATGCGCTGGGTTCGACCGGATTCGGTTTGCAGTACAGCGCTCAATACATCAAAAGTCTTGGGGGCAGAATAGGACCGATGAGGTCCGGGATCTCAAGAGATAACGAAGAGGTCCGCAGCGGAACGACCATCAGCACAACTATCCCTGTTTCTATTGAAAAAAAGAAAAAGACCTGATCATTTGACCAAACCTGCCGGTAAGGCTTCCTTAAGCTTGTTCTCAACACCTTTGACCTGTTCGTTCTTCATATCTTCTATCTTTTGCTCGATCTCATCCTTCGCGGTCTGCAGTTCCTTGTTCTTGGCATCGATGACGGCCTGCTGCTTGGCGAGGGCCTCCTGCAGGACCTTGGTCTGGGCCTCTACTTTAGCCTGCGCTTCTTTCTGCGCGGCACCGACCTGTTTGTCATACGCAGCCTCAACATCTTTCTTCACCGCATCGATCTTATCCGTCACGTTCTTCTGCAGTGAATCGCCGATGATCGCGTCCGCATTGGTCAGAACGCGTGTCTCCGGAGCATCGATAGGTCCGGAGATCAGGACCTCAACGGTCAGCATCGGAGCCGTGCTCAGAGCATCGGCGATCATACCCTCCAGAGTGCTATTGTCCGTGGAAAGCTTCGAAAAGCCCATGTCACGCCCGGTGAACGTGATCCTGCCGTCAACGGTCTCATCCTGTAGAGCAAGGGCACCGGAGATCGTACCGACACCTTTCTTGATCGAAAGAGGTATCGTCGCTTCATCCCACAACTGCATACCTTCAAGCTTATATCCCGAGACGGTGAACGTGACCTTATCCGAGGCAACATCTTTGGTATGGTCCAACACACCGGCTATGGAAAGATTCGAATTCGGATTGTTCGTGAACCGTCCTTTGATATCGATGGTCATCGGCTTGCCCAGGCGCACCGGCTCGGACGTGATGTTCTGTATCTGCCCGTTATAGGCGACCGCATTGAGAGAGCTCTGTGTCGCGATACCCGAGAGCGCGATCTTGCGTATCAAGAACTTCGGCATCGTACTATTATCCGCAAAGATGACATCGATACCCTTGATACGCTGTTTCTTCGTTTTCTTAGCCGAAGGTTTCTTTGCCGGCATGTACTGCTTGGCCATGCTCATCCAGTAGAGAGCCGTATCGGCATAGCCGTTGATCTTGGGACCCAGCATACTGCGACCGATGGACTTGAAGTCGTAGTTCCCGATATTAAGCTTGTCATAGATCTTCGCCAGGTCCTTATTCTTGAGCTCGGAAACCTTAGCAAGGTTCTCTTGCACCTTCTTCATGTTACCGTCAGCCAGGGACCTCGTAGAATCATATTCCTTCTGGATCGCTGCGAACTGGTCCACTGCCTTCTCAGCGGCCTTGAGCTTCTCCTGCAAAGAAGCCAGATCGTTCGCCTCCCCGATGTTCTGCAGCGCGGATAGATCGATGGCTTTAAGGCTTTCTTCCGGCTTGAACGCGTTCACTTTCTGGTCCGTTTCGGCCATCAGGGTATCGTTCTCTTTCTGCACTCGCTCAAGTTCGGCCTTGGACTCAAGCTCTCCGACCGTCCCTACCTTTTCGAGCGTTTTGGCCGGATCGATCTGCAGGGACTTGGACATCTTCGAAATATCAAAACCCTTGCTCACATTGCTCGAAACCTCGACCGCGGCCGCCTTTTTTATCTCTCCGGAATAGTTCCTTGTCGTACCAAGAGCGATATCTTCGACCACGACCTCGTCCATGATAAAACGCTTGAACGCGAATTGATTGCCGTTAATGGCCGTACGGATGCGGCCGATATCGATGATGTTCTTCCAGGGATCGTTCTTATTGGCGATCTCCAGTCGGAAGATATTGAGCGAAAAATCCTTCAACCGCAGATCGAGCTTGGCGACATCGGTCTTTGCCCCGAAGATCGCGGACCCGCCCGCCTCAAGCCCCCATTTCAAAAGATTATCAAGAAAGAGGATATTGAACAGAACGATGAGCACGATGCCGCCGAACAGGATACCGAGCTTGCCGAAATTGATACGCTTACCCATTGCTCGCCTCTCCTTTGAACTGCTTGAACTTGTCGAACCAGGAGAGCACTTTGTTGAGATTATTAAGATGCTTGTTCTCAAAGACCTTTTCCGTCCAGGGTTTCAAAGGAGAAGCACGGTAGAGAGGAATGAGCTTCTTTACCATACTATAGACCGGGACCATGAGCACCAGCGCAATGACCGTGTTACCCATAACGATGGTATTGTTGAACCCGGTGAACGGAACGAGCGGCATATTATAGAAGGACGTCCATACCGGCATCAGGAATTTCACTTTGGTCAACACATAGAGACCGATGGTATGCGCAAAAGGATCGATGAACACGCTGACAATGGCGAACAAGGCCGCCGAGAGAACGCTCGAGAACTTATCGAGCTTCAGAACGAACATGAGCAGAACAAAGAACAGACTGTTGATACTGAACGGGATGAGACCGAGGAACATGCCCAACGTGAAGCCGAGACACACGTCGTCGATATTCCCATTATTGATGGTCTTGAAAAAAGTACGGAACGAGTTGAATTCGCTGATGACCATAATTTCAAGATTAGTATATCAAATAGCGGTATATCGTCAAAGCCATGATTTCCGCAACAATGAACGATATATCGCCATCAGAACATGTAGTGGATAATGCATATAATAGGAAAGTATACGCATAAGCGAACGCGGCCTCAGGAACACACGAAGATCTGTCAGGAACATGATCGGTCCTAGTGCATCCTTGACAAGACCAAAACGTGAGCTTTTCGAAAGATCATCATTATCAATATTGAAATAATCCACGTACAGGAACAGGTACAGCAGATCTATCGGCAAGCGGGGTATCTTCCGGAGCATTGACAAGTCCTTTGCTTCTGTCGAGCCGGGGAACCTGCAAATGAAATTGGCAACGACCTCGATCCCGGCATGTTTTGTCAGTGTAAGTGCCCGGACCGCTTCCTCCGGCGCATAGAACTTGCCCATCTTCTTGAGCACATCCGCATCAAGATGCTCCACTCCGTACTCAACACGATAACAGCCCGCCCGCTTCATCACCTGCAACAGTTCTGCATCGACAAGATCGACCCGTGTCTTGCATGTCCAGCGGATATTGATACCGCGGTCGAACAAACCGGTGCAAAAAGCAATGACCCGTTCCCTGCGACAGGTGAATACATCGTCCGTAAAAATGAACGAACGCGCCTTATGCTCTTTCATTAAGAGGAGTATCTCCTCAATGACGTTCTCGATACTGCGATAGGTCATCGTCCTGCCAAAAACGCTCTTAGAGCAGTAGGTACAGGTACCGATACATCCCCGAGAGGTCATGATCGGAAAGGCCGAAGGTATCGAGGCCTCATTGAAGTTCGAGGTATACCGAGCATGCTCGCTGCGTGCCGGGAAGGGGATCACGTCCAGAGCACACCGTTCCCGGGGCAGAGTCCGTACAAGGGTACCGGACTCGAGAAAAGCGACTCCCGCTATCGTGTTCAATGGTCGTCCCTGACATACCTCGAGCAAGGTCATCTCTCCCTCGCCTATCACTGTGATATCAGCAAGACCGTTCCGCAAATAGTGTTCCGGGCGATAACTCGCGTCCGGCCCTCCGCAGATGATCCGCATGTCCTTGTTGCGAGCACGCACGTCCCGCACAAGACGCGAACAGTCCTGCACCTGACTGGTATACGTCGTGATACCAAGGACATCGTAGTCCCCGATCCGTTCCAGGACCCGGGACACCGGATCAAGATTAAGGTCGATGATATCGCACATAATAGCGTTCTTGCGGAGAACGGCCTGCAGGTAATAACAGCCGAGCGGCTGGCTTCTGTCCGCGAACAACCGTTCTATGAGCCCATGAGGTCTTCTGGGCAACTGGACCAACAGGACCGAAGGGCCTGTTGTCTCAGGGACCTTCACTATGGCAGAAATAGGGAGCTCGGGCATGTTCTTTTCTTCTCTTTTTGACGAAACATCCGTTCGGCCGCAGGAGGGGCCGTTGTGCAAGAGTATAACAAAAAGCAGGTTGTTCGCCAAAGAACTACCTCATATAATCAATGATACGAGCATGCTCATCAACTCACCTATCTCAAGCGAAAGAGAAGCACTGCCGCTCATCCGGGCCGGAGCGGACATGTTCTATATGGGCATCGATTTCACTTCGTTATTGGGCATCAAGAACATTGTATCCAGTCGCTGGCCATGGAAGTCCGGGAACTTCCACCGGCAGGAGGACATTCTCAGGACCGTACGGACCGTTCATGCGCACGGGAAAAAGATCTATCTGACGCTCAACGAACACAGCTACATCCCGTCCGTTCTTAATAAGATATGTGCCTGGTTGAAAGATCACCCGCTGTTCGACGGTATCATTGCCGCTGACCTGGCCGTCATTCTGGCTTTACGGACCGCCGTAACGATACCCATCATCGCCAGCACCGGGCTCAACGTGTTCAGCCAGGCCGATGTGGATCTCTTCAGGGCTCAGGGGCTGACGACCATGATACTTCCCCGCACATTGAACATCACGGAAATCAAGGACATCGTTCAACGAAATACCGATATACGCTTCGAGTTCCTTATCTATAATCACGATTGCTATTTCATTGACGGTCTGTGCCGTTTTCTTCACGGTATCCACAAAGGCCACGGCTGTAAGGGCCTGTGCGCTGGGGCGTTGCAAGAACCATATCGCTCAAGGCTACCGCTCCTGGAAGACGACCATCTTGCATACCTATGGGACCTGAACAAGCTCGGTATCGACAGCGTTAAGATCGTCGGACGGATCAATACGATCACAAAAAAAACACAGGATGTCATTCTGCTGCGTCGTCTCATCGATTCGCTCCCTGCCACCCGCAAAGCCTACCTCGCACTTCTTTCCAAAGCACGTCCGAGGACATACCAATGAAGCAGGAACATATCCTCTACATCTCGAACCTGGACGATCTGTCCTTCTTTGATAAGCAACAGTTCAAAAGGATCTATTTTGGCAACGAATGTTGCGAGAATTGTTTCCCTTCAGAAAAAGATATACAAAAACTCCTCGGCTTCTGTCATGAGAACGCGGTCCCCTGCTCTATCGTCATCCCCTGGGTCACCAATACACTGCTCGCCCGTTTACCAAAGATATTCTCATCCCTACCTGAACGCACAGAGATCATATTCAATGACTGGGGCGTATTGCCGCTCATCAGGTCACACGGGCACATTCCGGCCCTTGGCAGGCTCCTGGTCAGCATAAAACGCGACCCCCGGGATATCCCCCCACAATTAAAAGCTCAGTCCCGCGTATCGAACCTGGACCAGCCCGCGTTCCTGTCATTCCTAAAAAAGAACAAGATACAGCGGATCGAGCTGGACAACGTCCAGCAGGGGTATTCCGCAACGCTACCCGCACCGTTCCGAACGTCGTTATACTATCCATATGTGTACGTTTCTGTGACCAGAAAATGCATATTTTCCGAGAACAGGATGAACAGCGCTTCGCTCCAACGCGATTACACATGCCGACAGGAATGCTCGACAGCGGACACGAACAGATTGCCGCTCGATGATTCTTCCATGGAGGTCCTGCTCAAAGGGAATGCGCTCTTTTATGTACAGGATAAACCTTCCCTTCAGACCGCACAGCTGCATATGACCCGCCTGGTGTATATGCCCCGTCCGCCTGTCGGCGGCCGGTACCTTACCAACGAATGGAACAGGTTCTATGAGACCCATACGGACAATGCACCATGGGGATATGATATCCCTGATATTCATATCGTTGAGTTCATCAACAGCCTTGGGATACCAAAAAAAAGGGGAACACAACGAGCCCTTGATGCCGGCTGCGGCCACGGCAAGAACAGCGTGCTGCTCTCTAAAAAAGGATATGCGGTCTTCGGTATAGACTTGGCAAAAGAAGCGATCGCCTGTTGCAAAAAGAGGGTCCCTACAGGGACGTTCTGCACTGGCACGGCCACACGACTTCCCTTCCCTGCCTCACATTTCAACATTATTATCGATGCCGGATTGCTCCACACCAACCCGGCCCACGACAGAAAAGAGATCTTGGACGAATATTCCCGCACGTTAAAGAACGGGGGGAGGCTCTTTTTACGACTGTTCCAACGCCCCAAGGCACACCCCGCACTTCGGCCGATCTTCTATATCGAGAAAAAAACACCCGTCTGGGGCATCACCCTTCCGGAGCTCCGGACATTGCTCGATGATACGCTCACGATCGAACATCAGGAACTCTGCAAGGAATACGGCCCGCACGGTTGTCTGTTCGTATATCTGAAGAAAGGGACCGTGAAACGCTCCGTTACCTTCGCTTCACCTTCCCGAAAAAAAGGTACCTGAGAAGGATACCGAGGATCTCGAAGATGTATGGAACGGCATGCAAGCTGGATACATCGTTACCATACCTCGTCCGTATCGGGACCATTGTAATGCGCTTCCTCCGCAAGGCCGCTCCGGCGACCATCTGTCCGTCAAAATGGAACTTATCAGTGAACTCCCTGAACGGAACGCTGTGCAGCACCGATGACGTATAGCCCATATAGCCTGAATGGAACTCCAGCCCCGAAGAACCGAACAATAGGTTCTCCACGCGATCGAAGAAACGGATCCCGAGCATGCGCACGAACGGCATCCCCTGCGCAAGGACCTGCCCTTTCCTGAACTTGGAACCAATAACGACATCCGCGGTACCGCTGAGGAGCGGAGCAAGGATGTCCGGCAGCTCCTCAGGTGCATATTGCCCGTCGGCATGCAGCAGGACATGGAACTGATTACCATCACGGAGAGAGCGTGAGAGCCCTGTCTTCTGAGAAGCACCGTACCCTTTATTGACCGCATGGTTCAAGACCCGCACGGAGAACGGCACAAGCTCACGACAAGTATCCATCAGTTCCGCAGTCCCGTCCTTGCTTCCGTCATTCACTATATATAATGTAGGAGAAATACCTGTTTTAAGCGTTTTTTTTACGGGGATGCGCCGTATGGTCCGAACAATGGTACGTTCAGCATTGAAGGCAGGCATGATGATACCCACGGACATCGTTCTCTTTTTTGTCGTACGAACGCTCATCGTCCCTGCTCCGGAAAGACCACGGTATCAGCGATATGTGCATGTGCAGGAACGCATGCTTCCGGGAGCACAACACTACGCAACACCTGAGCCGCTTCCCCTACAACGCTTTTCGCACCGATGACCGATAATGAAATATCGGAAGAGAGCGGAACAATGGCCTGTGGAGCGACGATCATATCCAAGTGGTGCGTTCGTAGATAGCGCTGGTTCGCTTCCAGATAGTTCTTTTCATAGGTGATATTGATATCATGTTCGACGGTAGGAGCGGTCGCGACCGTATGGCCGGAGGCGATCATCCTGGATATCGCGTCCGTGATCTCCACTTCTCCCCGGAGCGCAGAGGGGGGAGTCGCATCGATCATGTCGTGAACGCTCTTTCTAAAGAAATATATCCCGCAGGGTTTGAGTTCGCTCAGAACTTCATGCGGTTTTTCCACGATCCGTATGACATGACCGCGCTCATCGACAGCGATCGTGCATTCCCGGCGAATGACCTCAGGGTCTTTCTCAGCACGGACAGAGAGAACGGCCATGACCTCGGATTCCAGCAACGCCCGTACTGCCGGCGCGAACGAAGCTGTCTGAAAAAAAGTATCGCCCAGAAGTAAAAGAAAGACAGGGTCCGTGAACACGCGGCACAGATTGACCGCATGTCCGATACCGCGAGGTTCTTCCTGAACGACAAAACGCACTGTCATACCTGCAGAGCGCAGCACATAGCGTTCAATGGTATCTCGGAGTTTTTCCATATGCGGCGCAAGCACAAAGATAAGGTCCGTGATGCCCTGTCCTTTGAGCATATCGATATGCAGTTCATAGAGCGGTCGATTGCCGATCGGGAGCGCGATCTTCGGGTACTGTTCACCTAAAGCTCCAAGTCGTTTGCCTTTCCCTGCCCCCAGAACGATCGCTTGTTTCATGAAAGAACGTCCTCGACAGCCCGTATAGCTGAACGCATGGTCATGTCCATATTATAGAACGCCCATTCGCCGAAACGTCCGGCGACAATGATCCCGTCCCGACGCAAACGTTCGCGTAACGCCGTGACCGTCCGTCGATAGGCCAGATCATAGATGACATACGCAGGACCGTACTGAAAGGTGTTCTCGAACGATATCCGGGAAGCAGCAGAGAGGATACCGAGCTTCAACAAGGCCTGTTTGACAGAAGCCAGGACACCTGACCGATCGACCGACGCATTACCCGGAAAAGCACACTCAATGATCAGCGGGACCGGTCCGCCTTGATATCTTTTGTCGACCATGTCCACTCGGGTGATCCGATAGAACGGGATATCGGCATCAGCATAATAGATCCAATGATACTCAGGCAGTACGACCGCATCAGCGACAATATGCACGGTCAGGACAGTATTATATGAAAGTCGAGCACAATCTGTATGATATTTTCCGGTAAGCTCGGCCATTGTATGCAGCGGAAGCGTTGAGATCAACTTGTCGTACTGCCATTCCCGTCGAGAGGTCCGCACGATCTTCTTTTTGGTATCAATGGAAACGACCTTCTCGTCCACATGGACCTGGTCCATGCCGACGCGAGCGGCCACGTTCTCCGCGAGCGTCTGGATACCACCGCTTTCAGGGTAATAGAACTCGGCATGGGGCCCGAACATCCGGTCCTCACCTTCCGCACAACCTAAGAAGCCGCGGGCCATGTCCGCAGAGGATACCGGATCGATCTTCGGCCCCACCCATTCCACGGACATTTTTTCCATCGGAGTGCACCAGAGCTTTTCGTTATACGGACGGAAAAAGACCTCCTCCATGCCGGCACCATAGGTGCACCGGACATACTCCTGAAAGGTGCGCGGCGTCCTCTGTGCATGCCGCTCCAGGAGCGTATCAAAATATCCTTCAAGACAACGCAGCTTCGCGCTCTGATCAAGGCCGTGTACGTTCAGCTGGAACGGATAATCGATATAGCGATCGCGGACAAAGACCCCGATGGACGAACGTTGTTTTATACTGTGCGGAACGATGTCCAGATACAGCGTACGACAGCTCTCATCACGCGTAAAAAAAACATGAGGCAGATGATCTATGGCGATCCCCTGCTCCGTATGGGTCCGCAAGAGCCCACCGACGAAGGGCTGTGCTTCAAGCACAGCGAACGAACGATGTCCTTTGCTCTTCAGCTGGAACGCCGCGGTGAGCCCGGCAAGTCCTGCGCCAAGGATGAGATGTTCGATATGCTCTTTTTTCATGAACGGTCCTGTCGTAAAAGATTGAGAACGAACGACACTATCTTTTCATGACCTTTGAAAAAAGTGAACGGGGTATTTCACGCAAAAAATACAGCAATATATCCTTGAAAGCTTGCGCCCCAAGGACAGGGATAGAGCGTACCTGTCGCAGAATGATCCGAAGACGCAAATAGAATTGGACATATGCCCGGGACTGCAGAGAGACGATATCCTTGATCGTGAGATGCTCGTTGAGATATACCGGGCGGGAATGCTCGGTCGGGTCCGTTGTATAAGAATCCCAGTCATACAGGGAAGCGGTATCGAGTTTGTTCTCTGCCTTCAACTGAGAAAAGAAAGGGGTGCCGGGATATGGGACGAAGACAGCGAATTTCGCAGTATCCAGATCGAGCGTACATGCGAGCTTGATCGTTGAAATAATATCTTCCTTGCACTCTCCCGGCAATCCGATGACAAAAAGCCCTACAGCAGAGATACCGACCTGACGGGTCTTTGCAACTACGTCCTTGACGGCACTGAGCCTCATCCGCTTGTTAACAGCGTCCAGAACATTTTGAGAACCGGACTCGATACCATAGATGATCTTTCGACATCCGGCACTGTACATTGACTGCAATAATTCCTGGTCCAGACAATCTATGCGGGTCTGCGTTATCCATCGATACTTTTTATGCAGACCTTTTTTTTCAATTTCGCGACAAAAGAGCATCCCTTCCGCTTTTGATAGCGGAAAGGCAGGGCCCATGAAGCTGAACACTCTGTACCCGAACACCCGGTCCAGCCATTCCATCTCCGAGATGATGTTCTGCACGCTACGGACCCGTCTATGAGCACCCTGCAGGGTCGCGGAAGAACAAAAATTACATTGGAACGGGCATCCGCGGGACGGAAGGATGAACATCTGTTTGTTGGATATTTTCTCGAACAGAAGAAAATCATACCGTTCTATCGGCATCCTGTGCCAGGCAGGGAAAGGAAGCTTATCAAGGTCCTGAGGAGGCAGCGCTGCGGGGGTCGTTATGACCTCACCTGCAACAGAACGGTATATGATCCCGCGCACTGAAGACAAGGAACGCCCAGTGCTCAGAGCTCCCACAAGTTCGCACATCACAGACTCACCCTCTCCCCTCACGATGACGTCAGCTTCATGGCGTTGAAGCAATTCCGTACCGAACACCATCGCATGGAGATTGCCGAACACGATCGTGACCTGAGGAACGATCTTCCTGATGATGGACACCATTTCCGATACACGATACACGACCGGGGACGTGAACAGAGGGAATCCCACAATATCCGGGATATGTGTACGAATAAAGGTCTCCAGCCTCTCATTGTGCCCTCGTTCAAGAAAATCATCATAGAACAATGGATCATACCCGCCCTGCTCAAGTACGGCCAAGAGATAGGCAAGACCGATCGGGGGCATGGGGGCCAGGAATCGGCTTAATTTCCCTGATGAGATCTTTGGATAACTGTACGGATTTATCAGTAATATTTTTTTCATATCAGAGCATTGTCATATAAATAACGGCGATTCATCGTGAAGGCCTGATGATATTCAAAAGGATAAAACTTGCACACACCGTGAAGCATAAGAGGAGCGACCTCAATAAAAAGAACGGCCCCCTCGCGACATCATTGAACATATAGAACGGGAAATTTCTCAGGTCGAAGGGGAACGTCCGAAAAAGACCTTTCCGTGCAAAGCCCCTCGCCGGTCCGACAGGAACAACGGACAGCCCCCACTCATGAGAGACATAGAGCTTATTATCGCTCCATTGAACCTGCTCTATCCGGGACAATGTTTCACCAACAGAACGAACACGCCCGTTCTGCATGTTAAGCTCTGTTAATTCTCCGGTAAAAATATTCGACACATACACGAACGTATCCTTCACACAAATGTGCCGGATGCCGGGCTTTATGAACCACACCTGCACTATCTTCATGGTCCGGACATCGATCTTCAACAACAGCCCCATCATTGTATTCGTCTTATAAAAGAATCGACCGCTATCGCTCAAAGCAATGTTCCCCCCGGGACCAAAACTATGAGAAACTCCGGCAATAGTACGTGTTCTCAGGTCGTACGCACGGACCGTTCCGCCAAAAGCATTGGATAGAATGATAGAATCATTTACGAGCACACATTGCTCCAACGCATTATCGAATTTTGTCCAGGTACGTACGTGAGGGACCTTGAACATCCTGTCATAAGAAATAGGCCTGAAATCCGATGCTCGACAATACAATATATCTCCATTCACCCGGATCAAAAACAGAGCCTTGTTCTTTTTACTATATAGTATAGATGTCCATTCCCTGAACTCATCATCAGCATCTCCAGTCCGATAATATGAGGTCTTACTCATATTGAACGCACGCTTCAGGGTCATTTTTTTCTTAGAAAAAGTCATTATCCCAGAACGCGCTTCAGGGAAGAGCAAAAGGTCTTTCTTGAAAGAGATCGGGGCATCCCACGAGATAATATGTGCGAACCGCTTAATAACTGAACGGGAACGGACATCGACCAGTACCAGTCTATGCAAATGCGGCTGGAACACTCCGACCTTTTTCCCGTGGTCAAATACGAATAACCTGTACGGACTCGCCCCGATCTCTATAAAAATATTCCCTGTCGTCCTCTTATAATGCTCGACCATGGACCTATTAAGCGTCGGGGTCAGATCAAATCGTCCGCCAGCCAATTGATTAAGCGAGATCATCAAGAACGTACCCATGAAGAACAGGGAGAATAAAAGAGTGAACGCGCTTCTTATGCCCCTGTGTTTTATGGGAAAAACCACAAAAAAAAGCATCACGACCATCGCCCACACCATAAGAACAAGCGGATTCATCCAAGAGAACGCAACGAGCAGGCCGATATTCGGGAGCTCAGCAACGGATAGCAGGGCCAACGTCGCCCATACATATGTTGCATTTCGAATGCGACCGCTGTCATACAACATCACCAGGAGCGATGCCACACAAAAAAGAACAAAAACAAGATGAGCAAAAAATACAAGGGCTATATCATCGAGCTGTTTATTGATAATAAAAAGGATAATAGAAAAGAAAAAGAACGAACCAAGCCGCCTGTATCTACCGCTCATGCTCATGATTTTTATCTTAACACAGTACGATACGGACCGTCATCAATTGTTCAATAAATGAATAGAAAGAACATGGGTATGCCTTCAGATACTATGCTATTTCTGTCCTCACAATAACACTTATCCTGCGAAGATCCACATTGTTTATCCTTTCATGTAAAGGAAGCTCAAGATTATGTCCAAAAGCATATTGGGCATGAACGCAGGCATCCCCGCCAAAATTAGCGAACACTCCCTTTTCGACATAGTACCCGGCACGATGAAAACGGCGCAAGGCCCCTGCCCGTTCCCTGACCAGAATTGGATATCGCAAGAACCGGTAGTGCTCCTGTACCCGACCAGCATCCGGGAACAAGTTCCGGTGAAGCGTGCACGCTTTTTTTGAGAATGTGCGTATGAGCCTCATACAAGACGTGCTTACATAATTACCAATAACTGACTGTCCTTTAATGAAAAAAGAATAATCAATACTGTCTTCGTGAACGACCTTCTTCTGCTGGCTCAACAGCATACGGATAAGGACATGACGGTACATATATATAAAAACAACGTTCACGAACGGGAGGCGGGTGACCAGCAAGAGGAGCGTATTACATACCACATAACTGCGCATATACCATGCTCCCGCATTCTTTCGGGTATGCTTCCTGATATACTCGGAAATTTCCTCATAATAACGCTCATTATCCGTAACAATAAAGCCTCCGATAAGCGTTGAGAACATTTTCATAACGCCCGTACTGAACACACCGATATCTCCGACAGTCCCGCACAATTTCCCAGCTATCCTAGGGTCCTTGCTCTGCAGCAACGAACCGAACGACTGTGCCGCATCTTCAATGAGCAGTATCTTTCTTTTTGAACAGAGCGCATGCAAGCGTGCAAGGTCCACGGATCGTCCGTGCAAATGCGCCACAATGATCGCCCGGGTACGCGGAGTGATCGCACGAATGATCATATCTGCATCAACATTACATGTCCCCGGAGATGCATCAACATATTTCAAGCGCATACCTGTTGACCGCAGAAATGCAATAACGACAGGGACATTAAAAGCAGGAAGCAACACTTCACTTCTGGGTGGGAGCAATGCCTTACAAACGGCATACAACGCAAAGCGTGCCATAGGGAACAGAATAACGAACTTTTTCTTGAAGAACGTACGTAAGAACTCACGATATCGCTCTTCAGAACGTATATCAGCGTTCTTATAGGCCTTCCACAGGTCGCTGATACGAAGACTCGGAAGCCATCCTGATATGACACGCTTCATAGGCTCACCCTATCGTCTTTCTTAACATACTGTGCGGCGAGAGAGCAGATATAAAAAATATACATTGGTGACCTTCAGCAACAGTCCGAAAAGGAAGAAAAGATCATAGAAACGATATCTATTATGGAACACGATGAGGCGAACATCATGACGGTTGAACAAATAAAAAGGGAACCTCATTTTTTTCATCTGGGGAGTGCCTTTCGGTAGCTTTTTTGAAGTATCCAGAACGGTCACACCGTTCACATGAGAAACGTATAAATGTCCGGTCCTGTTGTCCTTTACAAGCCACTCCGCACGAGGCAATACCGAGGCAATGACACGCATCACTCCGCTGTGTAGATCGACCTCGTGGACCCGCCCATTGAAATAATTTGCCACGTACAAAAGTTCATGCTGTCTATCCAAGGTCATATAACGGATCCCCGGTCCCAGCCAGATGACCTTATCTATATGAAAGGTCCGTGCGTTCACCACATACACAACGCCGAGGAACACATTAGCCGCATAGAGCTGTGTACCGTCCGTGCTCAGGACTATATTCCCCCCCGGCCCCCACAGACGCATCTGGTCAACGGTCCGTCTGGTCCTCAGATCGAACTTATAGAGCCCCCCCCCCCCAGGACAACAAAAAGAGCTGTTCTCTATTCTGATCGACAAGTATGTTCCCTGTCCAATCCTGGCCTTCAAAAGCGAATTTTTTATAGGTATCGCGTATGGGACGTGCATGCCCATCAAAGGACATATCCTTATCATTAATGAAATATATGTCCCCCCCCCACAATCCCAATAAGATCTGTTCCTTTTTTTGATAATAAGCGATCGTGGTCACCTCATACGCTTCATTTTTCTCGACAACACTGCTGAAACTAACAGGCATGACCGCCGGGACCTTTTTGGCCCTCAGAGGTTTTAGGTCTTTTTTTCGGAATTCTCGTATGCCATGTATCAGATTGTCACACACAAAAAACCTGTCCGCCAAAGGAACTGTGCATATATCCCAGATCTCTGTCCCTTTTTTTACGATCGATCTTTTTTTATGGAGGTCCACAACAACATACTGCCTTTCATACGGTATCGCGACGAACAGGTCCTTCTTCGTGCCAAATATGAACCTGTAATTACACCCTGTATTACGTATGCTCGTAATGATGTTCTGCCCGGCCCCATGTTCAGGGTACCAGACCGTCTCCAGCCCTTTCGTACCATCACCATAGACCATAAAAATATTTGTTATCAGGGAAGCAACAAAAAGTGACGTAATAAAAAAAGAAACCAGGACCTTAGGTGTTCTTTCCTGCAAAGGATTAACGACATGGACCAGATAGAAACCGAAAATAAAAAAAAGAAAGATCGCCGGCTCAAAATAATACAGGAATAAAGATATTCCCAAGAGCATGGTCCCCGCAGTATAGAACAGCCATCGGATACCTGTCATAAGAACGCGCAGTTTACGGCCCGCACAAAAGAACGCAGGGAACATGCAGGTGAGCACATAGAGCAGCAAAGAAAGATCAAAGAAAGGCGCAAGATATCGCGGCCATAAAATATCTATTTGCAGCGTCCAGTGCGTCAGCACCAGATATATGAAACTGAAAAAAGCGGTCCTAAAGAACCGCAGGAGAGCCTTCCGGGATGAAATGAACGAGGGTGTCATTATAAACCTGGACATGATTTTTACGTATCACCTGTCGAACCGGCGGCAGATCTGAGTGCGGTCTGGTGGAGATGAGGGGAGTTGAACCCCTGACCCCTTGCATGCCATGCAAGTGCTCTAGCCAACTGAGCTACATCCCCACAAGATCGTTCCGCTCACAATAAAACCCTTTTTTTAAGGGGACTGTGCACGTCAGACAAAAGTACGATCTTATGTCCGACAAGCAGGCGGATTGTATCAGATATCCGCTATCCTCTCAAGAAAGTAATCGCCGTGCCTGCATCCGACAAAAGAAAAGGAAAAGCCTTCCCAGGGTCCGCAGTCCTTGCGGAGAACAATATCGCAGGAACAGAGCGAACATCTGACCGGGACGCAGGTACCAACAAAGATACGCAAGGACCGTATATCGCCTGAGTTGCCGCGGAGTGACCCAGGGCAAGGCATAGACATCACACCCCGTCTCTTGATAGCGGGACCAATCCTCCGAACGTATCGCGCCGGACTCTTTTAGTAACACCGAGAACTCGGTCCCCGGATACGGTACTGCGTTCAGAAAGGCCGCAAAGGTAAGGGGTAGCTGTACTGAAAACGAGATCGTCTTTTTCATTGTCCCTACCGTATCTCCCGGAAGACCAAATATGAAATAGCCAATGGTCTGTATCTTATACTTTCTGAACAAACTGACCGCTGTGCGGACCTTTTCGACCGAGGTCCCTTTATGGACCGCATCAAGAATATCCTGGACTCCGGACTCGATCCCAAGCGAGACCATATAACAACCGGCTTTTTTCATCCAAAAGAGACGTTCTTCATCGATACAATCCACACGACTGTTACACATCCAGGTTATATGCAGGCCTCTCTGTATGATACCCTGACACAGGGCAATGACCTGGTCCTTTTTCAGTGTGAAGAGATCAGATGAAAAAAGAAAATCCGTGATCTTGAAGCGTTCGACACACTCCTGCAGTTCAGCAAGGATGTTCTCAACAGAACGGGTCCGCCATTCTTTTCCATAATAGAACCCAACACAGAACGTACAACGCCCGGGACAACCCCGACTGTTGCGGATGATCGTGAACTTTTTTCCGGAAACAGGATTGATATAGACCGCAGTATCCATGAGTGTCCTGTCCGGGAAAGGCACTGAATCAAGGTCGACGATGAACGGCGCGTTCTCGTTCGCAACGATCTTTTCCGAATCACGGTACGTTATACCTTTAACGCCGGAGAGCGTCTTCTTCTCCGTCATGGCCCTGACAAGCTCGAACATGGTCCGTTCGGGTTCATTGCGAACGATCACATCAACGTCGGTCTCCCTCAGGACCTTTTCCGCAAGTACGGACACATGTGTCCCAAACAGGACAAGTTTCGCATTCGGAACGACATCCCGCACTACCTCCGCCGCACGCATATCACTGACAAATGAAGGTGTCGTCGTGGACATGATGATGATATCAGGGCTCAGGTCCTTGATCACGGCCTTCAACTGTGAAACAGAAAAACACATGATGCTCGCATCGACCAGCCGGACAATTGCCCCGGGGATCGTCCGCAGAAGCGCCCCGATGGTCGCGAGCGTCACGGGCGGCCAGCCGGCAGTGGTCAATTGCCCTTGACAGATACCCTCGCGTAAATACTGACAGGAAGCAAATGACGGAGGGTTCAATAACAGTATCTTCATGAAGGCCCCGGTCAATTCCCGAACAACGCACCAAGATCAAAATCCTCGATATGCTCTTTCAAATGTCCGACAGCAGCATCGCTCAGTGCGCTGATCTCCTCCCGTGAACGAGACATGAACACCGCGATCTCATCGATACTCCACTCTCTGCCGTCCGAAAGACCGTACCGGAGCCGTATCACCTGCCGTTCATCTTCCTCGAGCACGAACAGCTCTTCTTCAAGCCGCTCACGCAACAGTTCATTATCGACCAGATCTTCCCCCGCGTGCTCCTGGTCTTCATCAGCAAGACTGTCCACGATGCGTCCGGTGGAATCACCGATGTGAGAATCAAGAGATACCGGTAACCAGGATGAACTGAACAGCTCATGGAGCTGCTCTGCCGGGATCCTGGTCCTCACGGCGAGCTCTTCGACCGAAGGTTCACGGCGAAGCTCCTTACGCAGTTCTTCTTTAGCTTCACGGATGACCATCAGAGATTCAACGACATGCGCAGGCACATAATACTCCTGAGAACGCGTCCCCAAGAACTGTTTGATCGCCTTTTGAATGAACCCGGCGGCATAATAGGAAAAACGACCGCCCTTGTGCGGATCGTACTGTTTGGCAGCTTTCATCAATCCCATATTCCCTTCCTGGATAAGATCGGCAAGGGCAGCGCCTTGGGAAATATGGTCCTTGGCTATACTGACGACCAACCGTTGATTAGCATCGATCAGGGACTGAAACGCCTTTTGATCCCCCTTCTTTATTTTCGAGACAAGAACAGATTCATCCTCAGGAGAGAGCAGTGCAACGGTCCCCATCTCTTTAAAATAGAGTCCAAGCGCGTTCATCTGCTCCTGCTCAAGGACCTCTTCCAGCTGTTTACGGCTCTTTATCTTAACGGCATGCAGTGCGGCCGCGGGGGAATCGTCCGTACGCAGTTCGATGCCCAGATCGAGCACACGCTCCGTCATTTCCACGGACCGCTCAACGTCAGGAAAGGACCGCATGATATCATCCGGAGTACAATAGCCTTTGCGCCTCGCCTCAATGACCAGCAAAAAGAACTTCTGGTCGTCCAATGATCCCGTTCCTTCCGGTGAACGGTCGTCAATAGTATTGCTTTGTGTAACGTTCATGGGGTTGCTATAATACCATCCGCCCTATGAAATGGATACTGAACCGCTTTTTAGGCATCGAACAAGGGCGTACATTTGAAGAATAGGAGCAGAACCTACCTGTGAACACCCAGAACCTGCATGACTTTTACACCAGAACGACCACTGCCTTTTCAAACACTATCGTATTTCCCCAGGACCAGATGACCTTTCAGCAGGCCTATGACCGCGCCCGGGCCCGGGCGGCCTTTCTGCAACAGAAAGGGTTCGAAAAAGGCGATGTGGTCGCCCTGCTCTCCCGTAATTCTGCCGAATGGGTCATAACATACCTCGCCGTGACCATGACCGGCTGTATCGTTTCCATATTCGACACCAACCTGACCAATGACCTGTACGAGGATATGCTCAAGCAAGCCGGCGCAAAAGGGATATTCTATTCAAAAGAATTCGAACACGCCTTTCCCGGGGTCCAGGGGTTTCCAACGGACCTGGATACCAGTAGTGCCGAGCCCTCCGCTTTCATAGTGGACACCACGGTCGGGCCGCAGGATGTCAGTACGCTGCTCTTCACCTCCGGAACGACCAGCACCCCGAAGATCGTCGGGCTCACGCACGCGAACATCATATTGACCGCCGAGAGCGCCATAAAACAGATGCATTTCGACCCGAGCCATACGGCCATGGCCCTGCTCCCGCTCTATCATGTGTACGGATTGATCGCTGCTTTCATCGCACCCTATGGGGCCGGGGCCAAGCTCGTCTTCCAGACCTCGCTCAAAGGTACAGACATCATGAAGACCATGCAGACCTACAAGATAACGTACGTTCCCGCGGTACCTCAGCTCTGGGAGATCATCTTCAACCGTATCGCCGGGAAACTGAAGTCCGATTCCACGCTGCGCTACAACGTGTTCATGTTCTTCATCGTCAACGCCCCGCAGCTGCGGGCCATGGGACTTTCCTGGCTGCTCAAAAAAGTGTTCAAGCCGATACACGACCTGTTCGGCGGTCATGTCCGGCTCATGATCAGCGGCGGCGCCCGATTGAAACGCAAATATTTTCGCTACTATAATAATATGGGCTTCACGTTCCTTGAGGGCTATGGCTTGAGCGAAACGACCGCGGTCTTCTGTGTATCCCCTATGGAATCCCGCCGTGCCGGTTCTGTCGGAAAAGCTCTCCCCGGCAACGAGATAGATATCCGTAATATCAATATCGAGGACGGCGTCGGCGAGATCTGGGCACGCGGGGTCTCCATATTCCCCGGATACTACAAGAACCCCGAAGCGACCGCGGCGGCCTTCGACGCGAACGGCTGGTTCAATACCGGGGACGTCGGCTATCTCGATAAACATCACAACCTGTACATCACCGGACGCAAGAAGAACGTCATCGTGCTCGATTCCGGGAAGAACGTCTATCCGGAGGATATCGAGGCCTATTACCAGACCAGCTCCGACGAGATAGCGGAGATAACGGTCTTCGGACAACAGATCGAGGGAAAAGAGACGCTGTATGCGGTCATCGTTCCCGTGAACAAGACCAAGGATAGTTACGCACATATCAAGAAGGAGATGAAACGGCTCAATCACGGACTGCCCACCTACAAGATCATCACCAACTTTGCGATCTCGTTCGATTCGCTCCCGATCACCTCGACCAAAAAGGTCATTTTGCGTGAAGTGCTCCGAAAACTGAAACAAGGCATCTATCAGACCGCCGAGAACGACCCGAACTTCTCCGTCAAAGAGGTCCAGGCCACGACACCTGAAATGGAACAGATCCTGGTCATCATGAAGAAGAAGATCAAGACGGACGTCTTCTATGTCAACGAATCGCTCAAGGATTTCGATATCGATTCCCTGCAGCTCGTCGAGCTCATCTCCTACCTTGAGAACACGCTCGGGATCTCCATTGACGCGGACGCGTTCATCAAGGCGGAGAACATACAAGCCCTCGCTGAATACCTTGCGTCCTGTCCGAAAAAGAACGGGGATACCATCTCCGAACAGATACTGAACGGCAAGATAAAGACCAGACCGACCGAGTTCTTCAACCCGCTGCTCGAGCTCGGGCTGCTTATCGTGAACTTCATCTCACATATCTTTTGGAGGATAAAGATCGTCAATTCCGAAAAGCTCCTGAGCATCGATAATGAGATCATTGTCGCTAACCATCAATGCTATTTCGATGCGGCCTGGATAGCGAACGCTATGCCCTACAGAAAACGTAAGGACGTATATATCGCCAGTAAAAAAGAACTTCTTTTCATGAACTTCTTCTTCCCGGGGACTCGTATCATCCCCGTGGAACGTAAAGGCAATTTCATTCCGGCGCTCAAAGCTTCCGCGGACCTGCTCCGCCAGGGAAAAACGCTCATCATATTCCCTGAAGGGACCAGGACAGCTACCGGGAACATGGGCGAATTCAAGAACAGTGTCGCGTTCCTGGCCAAGAACCTGCAGAAGAAGATCATCCCTGTGACCATTAACGGGGGGTTTGATGCCTACCCGCGCAACCGGTGGTTCCCCCGGCTCTTATCACTGACACAGGTCTCCATTACGGTACATGACCGCATCGATCCGGATACGTTCGCAACCCAGGAAGAGATCAATAAAGCGATGTATGCTGCGATCAAGGGTAGTCTTAACGTGAAACACGAGTAAGACAAGAAAATACCAAATTCCAAACACACAAATACCAAAAGAAATCCCAATAGCCAAATTTCAAATCACAAGCTTTGACCTGAAGCTTGGATATTGAGCTTTGGTTTTTTATTGGTATGTGAAGTTTGGAACTTCCCTTGCGTATTTGGAATTTGGTATTTGGAATTTCTTTAATGCCGTCCGGACTACCGGACCTTAGCTAGTAATGGTGATGCACCACGTCCGCGTCCTGCCATAATTGCTCAAGATCATAGAACGCACGTTCAGCTTTGCCGAAACAATGAACGATGATCTCCCCGCAGTCGAGCACGACCCATCCGCTTTTTTTATCCCCGCTCTCTTTCACATGATGCTTTTCCCTGCGCAACGCGGTGTACACTTCTCGAGAGATCGCATCGATATGCGGCGCGCTCGTGGCCGAACAGAACACAAAATGGTCCGTATAATCCACAAGACCTTTCACATTGAATATCGAGATATCCTCGGCTTTTTTATCCTCCAAAGCCTTGAGAATGATATCTAACGGGGTCATTTTCTTGTCGGTCTTTTTCTTGGGCATAGGAACTCCTTGGGAATAAGCGTATAGAATATAGCATATTGCATTTAGAATAGCAGGTACCGATATGGACCTATGCTCTATGGTACTGGCCATACTACCGGTACCGTATCAGTTCTTCCAATCCTTTCCGACGATCACCGTAAAATCGACCTCTTTTTGAGGATAGTCATAGGTGATGATATGCGAACGGTCGATACCCGCGACATCCGCGAGTGCTTGGGCCTCTGTCCCGTATTTTTTCCCTTTCCAATTGATCAGTTCTGAGCGGCTGTATTTTTTTTCTTTGGCATCCCCGATCCAGGGGACCATATAATCATAACTTTGCAGATACTGTGCCGCCCATAAAGCACTGCCCGCACGCTCAGTCCCGTTCAAGACCTCGATCTTAAGGCGGGAAGGTGCCTTGCCGCCGCTGATGCGCTGATGGACCGGCTCGGGAGCAGGTACGACCGCCGGTTTGATAGCTTTTTGAGCTTCTTTTTCCGAGATATACTCAAGATCATTAATGACCTTATTTACCAGGACCTCTGTCTGCTTCAGGTCCGGGATCCAGTAGCTTAAGCCATCCACGATCTTTGAATTCCCGGGTATCGTCACCATATCGATCTTCCCCTGCTGATACCCGTCCTTCATTTTTGAAGCGAACGTCACCAGGTACATCGGGGAAAGATTTGTCTTCATATTATCGGAGAGGTTCTTAAGGATGAACGGGGCTTTGACCAGGAGCCCTGCGCTCAGTATTTTTTGCCCGAGCGCCTGGATGAACTTTTGTTGACGCTTTGTACGGCCGATATCAGCATCATTGTCATGACGGAAACGAACATATCCCATGGCCTTTTCTCCGGACATCAGCTGCCTGCCCGGTTTAAGATCGATGTACAGGTCCCCGGCCTTATCAACATAGTACATTCTTTTTTCGACATCGATCTCCACACCACCGGCCGTATCAACGATCTTAGAAAGGCCGGCCATGTTAATTGCCACATAATACGGGACCGGGACTTTCAGGAACGATGCAGCGGTCTGCTGAACAAGTTTAATACCACCGTACATATATGAATGATTGATCTTGTCCATACCGTACCCCGGAATATAGACCCTCGTATCTCGCGGAATGGAGATAAGCCCGATATGCTGGGTCTGCGGATTGATATTCACGACCATAATGGTGTCTGAACGCTGCGAATCTCCGGTCTCATCGATACCAAGGACCAGAACGTTCATCTGACTTAACAATTGATGCTGCGGCATGACCCGCAAGAGCATATTGGCCATGGAAAGCTTTACGACCCCAAGAGAAAGAAAAAAACCAAGGATACCGACAACTGCGGAAATAATAATGAGGCGTTTTATAAAGGTGGACAGTTCATTCTGCTCGAACATGCTCTTTCCCCCGGTCCTGGTCCATTACATACGATAACGTTCAAAGAAAGACAGGGTGCGCTGCACCGTCGGATGGATATCTTCCCCGATCTTCAGAGAATACTCTAGCATGAACTTCGCTTTTTCATACACAGCCGCATCCAACCCTTTGTCCACAGCATCATGTACCTGCCGCACATCGATGTCATCTCTGCCCGGTTCGATGAAGTCAGCTATGTAGATGATCTTTTGCAACGGTGATAATTCACTGCCACCCAGAGTGTGGCTTTCGATGGCCGCGAGTATGTCCGGATCGGTCACCCCATACCGACGTTTCGCCAATTCAGCACCTGCCGACATATGCAGAAGGGCCGGTGTTCTTTTTTCATGTTCTCCGACCGGCCGCCCATACGCGACCGCAAGGACCTGCAATTCCTCTGGGGACAATTCACGGGCACAATCATGCAGAAGCCCTGCAAGATATGCCTTGGACTGATCGACCCCGAAACGTGCGGCAAGTTCCTTTGCGGTCGCTGCAACACGTAACGAATGTTCATATCGTTCGGAAGAAAGACTTTTCTGCAACTGCTGTTTTATCCCATCTAGCATAGGCACAAATTATAACAGTCTTGGCCGACTATTTGAACGTAACCCTGAACCTATAAAAATAAATGCAACAAGACCATACAACTTCCGATATATTTCAGGATACAGATATGAACACGTACAGTGTCACTTGAACGACGCTGAACAAAAAGGAGCCTGGCATGGAAGCCACACGCATCAATACAACGGCAGCATATCAAAAAAGGATAACGGAGATAACAGGCGATCCATCCATCATTGAGACCGCCAGAACAGAGCTCACGACGATGTACACGAAGCTCTTCGATCTGTATGCATTCCAGAACGCTCAGGGGTGCTTCATAAAAGACCCCTCCCAAGGGAATCAGATAGTATCTGAAGGCCAGGCCTACTGGATGCTCATATCCGCCCATATGGCCCGCATCGACACTGGCAAAGCCCGGATCTATCAAAGAGATTTTGATGCCCTCCTCAAAGGGACACAGAGCATGATCGCGCTCGCCAAACAGATAGGCAATGGCGGAGAGTTCGCGGCATGGAAAGTGAAGATAGAAGGCTCTGTCATCGTGCTTGATAAGGACCAATGGGGTCCGACGGCTAATTCAGCGGCTGATGCGGATATCGATCTTATCCGTTCACTTATCTATGCGCAGGAGCTCGTCGATGCCGGCATATGGGAAGATAGAGGGTATGCAGCATTAGCATTAAAGCTCATCCCGCATGCGGAAAAGGCACTATTCTCCGAGCAGGGAGGCTTCATTGTCATGAAACCTTCCGAAGATTGGAACGATTTTCTTTTCACGGATTATCTGTCACCTGCCGCATGTATGGACATCGCAGCCTTCTTAAAAAAGAACGGTAAGGCTGACGCTTTTTGGCAAAAAGCCGCTTCCGACAGTATGACCATATACCAGAAAACCCTGACAGAAACAGGCGAATTCCCCGCACATATCCGTGTCTCCGCGACACAAAAAGCGCTCCAGGTCAAAAGAGAGCACGATACCCATCAGTATTTTGACGGGATACGTGCGCCATGGAAGATCAGTACATATATCATCGGGGAAACTGAAACAAAAGAAGAATACTCCTGCGCAGTACAAGCGCTCAAGGCAGGCGTAACAAAGGACCTCTCATTCACCGGGGTCCCGGCCCTTGATGAAGTGATGTACCTCCCCCTTGCGCTTTCCCTCGGGGACTCAAAGGTGGCACAGGATATCGTCCAAAGACTGAAGACCAATAAGGTCCCGGCCAATAAGTATTATGAGAACTCACTCTACATGCTCTCATTGCTTGATGCCTACTTCCCTCGAAAGATCGATATCGGCAACTAGTGATATCGTTCATCGCTGGTACGCAATTCCAGGATAACTGAACGTTCTCCCGGTCCGCTGCTGTTCCCTGGCCACTTCCGGCTTGTGCATTCTTGGGATAAGTTGCTATAGTTGCGTATCACTTTTCAAGGAGTTCACAATGACTTTACAAGTTGTCATTCTCGCCGCCGGTAAAGGGACGCGTATGAAATCTGACCTCGCCAAGGTCGCTCATCCCCTGCTCGGCCGCCCCATGATCGATTACGTGCTCGATACCGCAAAAGAGCTCGGTTCGGACAATACCTACCTCATCATCGGTCATCAGGCCGATAAGATCCGGGAGCTGACAAAAGCCCACAAGGTCATCTATGTGGAACAGACCGAACAGCTCGGGACCGGACATGCGGTGATGATGGTCAAACCGGCCCTCAAGACACGTGAAGGAACGACGGTGGTGCTTTGCGGCGATGTTCCCCTGCTCAAAGCATCTACAGTGCAAAAACTGCTCGATCATCATGCGAAACATAACTCGTCCGCCACTATCCTCACCATCAAGCTCGCCGACCCGAAACATTACGGCCGTATCATCCGGAAAGCCGACGGCAGTGTGGAAAAGATCGTGGAATTCCGCGATGCCACTGACGCCGAACGTGCCGTGAACGAGATAAACTCCGGTATCTATGCCTTCAAGACCTCCGAGCTTTTTGACGCCATCGATAAGCTCAAACCTGAGAACGACCAGAAAGAATACTACCTCACTGATGTCATCGAGATATTGAAAAGTAAAGGTGAACGCGTTGATGCCTATGTAACGGAAAATGAACTGGAAGTGCACGGGATCAATGATGTTAACGACCTCAAACGTGCGGAAGATGCCTTAAAGGTCGTCGCTTAGCACCATCCTTCGAGCACTATGCGGGCCCATCCTCATTTCAACCCGTTCAATATCCATGGGAAAATTGAACGTCCGGACTGGAACGCTGTCTTTCCTTCGGGTAAAGAACTCGGCGTCGAGATCGGTTTCTCCAACGGCCGATGGCTCCTGCCCTTCGCTAAAGCACATCAGGATATCAATATGGTCGGTATCGAAGTTCGCAAGGCTTTCGTAGAAAAGGTGAAACAGACCATCGCCAAAGAACAGCTACCGAACGTGCATGTGTTATTGGCCAATGCCAATACTGCCATTCCGGAACTCTTTGACAAAGAAAGCCTTTCTTTGGTGACGATATTCTTTCCGGACCCCTGGTACAAACCAAGACATATGAAACGCCGCGTCGTTCAACCGGCTTTTCTGGACATACTGGCCTCGGTGATGAAAAAAGGCGCCGTTGTCCATCTGGCCAGTGATAAACATGAACTATCTTTGGATATGAGGGAGCTCTTGAACGGTCATCCTGCTTTCGAGAACCTGTGTGATAAAACTGGCTGGGCACCTGAGAACTTCCCTGGTTTTGAGACGGATATCGAACTTTTCCATATCAAACACAAAAATCCGATATATCGGTTACAATATAGGAAAAAATAACCCCTCCCCTCCGTCCCCTCCCCAGATCTGGGGAGGGGTTGGGGTGGGGTCAGGTAATAATTATGAACAACATACAACTCATCACCCCTATCTTTGCTCCCAAAACCTGGGGCAATAACGATGCCATCGTTTCGTTCCTCGGCAAAGATCATCACCACGCCGAGACCATCGGAGAGATATTCTTGGCCTCAGGACTTTCCGAACAGGAAGGCGGCAGTACCAAGATCGGGAACAGGACGATCCGGGATATCTTCAATGATAAAAAACATAAGACCGAAATATTCGGCGATGCTTTTTTGAACACTGAAGAGTTCCCGCTGCTCCTCAAGATACTGGCCATAAAAGAACCGCTATCCCTTCAGGTGCACCCGGGGGACGAGTTCCTCGGCAATAAACGCATCTTCGGCAAGACCGAAGCCTGGTATGCCCTGGCAGATAGCCAGGTACTCTGCGGGTTCAAGGAAGGCTTTGGGGAACAGGACTTCAAGGCGCTCATCGAACAGGGGTTCTTTGAAAAAGAACATGCGATCGGCGACCTCGCCAAGTTCTGCAATCTTATCGATCTGAAAAAAGGTGAAGCCCTGTACGTGGAGAGCGGCACGATACATACGATACTCTCCGGCCTGCTCCTTGAGCCGCAACAGCCCTGCAACACCACGTTCCGTATCTACGACTGGGGGCGCAATGACGCCAAACGTCCCCTCCATCTCGAGAAAGCTTTGAACGTCCTCAAGTATGATTCACGCCCGCAGAAGGTCCAGGGGACCGGCGTGTTCTTCGATAAGCCGAACTTTAAAGTGGAACGATCGACGGTACATAATGAACGGAGCTTGACACTCGATCAAAGCATGTTCCATCTGCTGGTCCCCTGTGAAGGACCCATAACGATAAAAAGCACGGGTACGCTCACTCTTGCCCAAGGAACGTGCGTGCTTATTCCCGCACATACAGGGACTCTTGAGCTCAGAACGACCACCGCCGTGGACGTTTTCGTTATTTCCCCGAAAATATAGACAATAAAAAAGGCCTACCTCATACCACGGTAGGCCTTTTTATCGAACAGCGGTCCGGGCTACTTCATCCCTTCCGCTATCTTCATCGCTTCATCCCGCGTAGGCGCTTCCGCGATGATGCGGATGATCGGCTCCGTATTGGAAGAACGCACGTGCAGCCAGTTACTGTCCTTGAAAATGATCTTCACGCCGTCGAGCTCATCCATTTTTTCTGAAGCATATTTCTGACGCACCTTATCGAGCATGGTCTTCACTTCGGCATCGGACGAACAATCGATCTTGGTCTTGTACATCACATAGGAGGGATTGGCTTTGACGAGCGCCGAGACCGTCTTTCCGCTGGTCGCCATGTATTCCAGCAGGATGGCGATACCGGCGATGCTATCGCGGCCAAAACCTATCTGCGGAATCATCACGCCACCATTGCCTTCGCCTCCGACCGCTGCTTTCAGCCGTTTCAGCTCTTCAGAAACGTTCACTTCACCAATTTTTGTACGAATGACCTTGCCGCCGTGTTTTTTAGCGATATCTTCCATGACCCGGCTCGTGGAAAGGTTCGTGACGATGATCTTCTCCCCGCCGGCCGTGCCTTTATTGACCTTCTCGAGGATATAATCGCTCGTGAGAGCCAGCGTATTATCCTCACCGATCGGATCGCCCTTTTCGTTGACGATGGCGAGCCTGTCCGCGTCCGCATCCTGGGCGAACCCGATATCCGCTTTGACCTTCTTTATGGTCGCCGAAAGTTCGGTCAGGTTCTCCGGGATCGGCTCAGGGTTACGATTAAAATCACCCTTCGGCTCGCCGTTGATCATGTGTACAGTACAGCCAAGCTCCTCCAGAAGTCGTTTCCCGATGACACACCCTGCCCCGTTCGCAGCATCCAATACCACCGTGAACTTCTTGTCCTTGATAGCAGCCACATCAACATACGCCAAGACCTTCTGCAAATGCGTATCAAGCGCCGTATCGTTCTCCTCGATAACGATATGCTTGATATCGCTCGATTTGCCCAATTTTGTATAGTAAATATCGATAAAACGCTCGGCTTCTTGAGAATTCAGGAATATACCGTCCGGGCGAATGAACTTAAGCCCGTTCCACTGTTTGGGATTATGACTGGCAGTTATCATCACCCCGCCGTCGGCCTTCAATTCCCGGACCATGATCTGCACCGTAGGCGTCGGGCATACTCCGATATCAACAGGGGTACAACCGGCACTGCGCAACCCTTCGAACATTGCCTCGCGTAAGGACGGGCTGGAAAGCCGGGTATCCGTCCCGACCACGACCGTTGAACGGCCTTTGGGACCGATATACTGACCGAACGCCTGACCGAAATCACGAGCTATCTTCTCATCCAAGTCCTGCCCGTAAATGCCGCGTACGCCCGAGATGGTTACTTTTAATGCCATAGAAGACCCCTTCCTGAAAAGTGAAATTATTTCTCTAAAACTACGATATCTTAACACATTGCGGGGGGAACGGATAAGAAAGGACATGTATATATGGGATATCTCAATAAAAAGATAATCAATCTCTCCTCCACCGAAATACATTCCTTACACAATGAGTTTCGTGCCTTTATTAAGGAAGCAGAGGAGCATTGTGAAGCAGCACTCTATATCAATGCATTGGATGCTCTCCTTGATGCCGTGGTCATTGCGTACGAGAACCCGGAAGTAATCAAGGCAACGGACCTGACAGTATATAAGAACATCACCCAGATCATGCTCGATATCAGGAACAATATCTCAAAAGAGACCGTACATGACCATCAAAAGAGCTTACAAGCCATACAGAAAACCAGTGCCGACCTCAGTTATAAGAACGTGGTCCCTAGTGACTGGGGCCTGCTCATCAACAACATATTCTATTGCCTCCTCTTTGAACTGATCACGAGCATCGATGATCTTCGCGTCCAAAAAATAGAGACTGAATACAGAACATTTCTTTCACATTTTACGGGAACACTGACGGACGATATCAATGCATTCCTTGACAGCAACACATTCTCCGCTGACCTTTTAGATGCCTATGGCCTGCAGGAGTACAAGAAGCTCACAGAACGGTTACAGAAGAGAGCGCATACCGTCCTGGGGCCGGTCCAGGACCTTTTTCAAAGACCGTTCAGAAAACACCTCTCGCCCCTGCTGACAAAAGAATCTTTGGCCAAGATCGATGAACGTTTTACTGCGGTCGTAAAAGCTATTCAACGCGCTGCGTTCGACAAGGCCATGGCCGATGAAGATATCGAAGGCATGCTCCTGGGATTGGAGTTCGCCGAGCATATCTCAGCGTCCACACAGGACCTGCGATACGAGCTGGACGCGATCAAGGATGTTGCGGTCAAAAAGAACGACATTGAGCTCTTCAAAAAAATACTGCCGCGCATATCCGCGACCGTGGACCGCAGCACGCTGCCGTTCGTGCTCCCCCTGGACATGACGGACGCCGAGATCAAGCACGCCATCGATGATTTCAATGACTACTGGTTCCCTGAAAAACTGATGCAGGATATCGAGCACAAAGTCCTTATCGAACACTATTCCGGGAACATACATACCATTCTTCTGGACACCCCGCTCATTGACGGCCATTCGTACATACCGTCAGGGAAAGAACTGCTGCACGGGTTGGCATACCATAAGATCGCTCAATTCCTTAACAGAATATCCCCTGCGGAAAAAGGCACGACACAGCTCTTCCTGCTATCCACTGAATACCGGCATGGGCGTCCGGTCCAGACCGACATCACATCGGTCAAGGCCGACACAAAGGACTGGCTGGGGCTGGCCCTGCGCATGCAGTCCGAGGAACCGACGTTCAAGGCCAGCATCAACGAGATATCATCTTGTGCAAAAAAGATCGAACGCTGTGCCAGCATCATCTTCAACACGGACGGCGAAGCGACAGGGCTGTACAGTTATGCACATCAGACCCTTCTGCCGCTCAACAGAACGTTCTATATGAACCACTTGCCCGAACTTGACCGGCCCAGCATGGACTATATCGGGTCTAAAGGACTGTTCTTTGCTACTGCGGTCAAGAATCTGTTCATACTGCCGGAGAACATACAGATGTATAAATTGGTCCAAAAAATACGGGAAAATAAAAAGATATCTTCCGGACATAAAACCGTCTTCGAAGAAGGTGTCGAATCGACCAAGACGAACTCGACCGCGCTCTTATCCGCACGCATCGGCATTGAGAACGAGAACATCCTCGATCTCTTCAAGAAAGACCCCGGTGAATTCATCATTTCGGGATCGACCGCACTGAACAAGAGCATCGTATCCAGCAAAGATGATACCAAGATAGATTACCCTGCCCTGCGAACGGCCATACAACAGTACGTGCATGACCAAGCCGACATCACCCTAGTATTAAAGGCCATTCAGAACGTCATCGATATCATCATCGATACCGATAACGCCGACTTCCTGAACACGCTGGGGTTCACCTCCATTGCCACGGAGAGTTCTTTCGAGAACAGACCATTGTATGAGAGCGACAGGAACATGCTACGCGGCAAAGTAATGATACTTATGAACTTCCTCCTCGCTCTTGCCAGGACAAAAGACTTCAAATACCTCCCGTTCCAAGCATGCGCAATGCAATATATCGCAGTAAAGAGCAGACAGGTGGTCGATATCTATGCACAGGACATCACAGGCCCCCAACAACTCATGCAAAATGACAAGATAAAGCTCATCGTGCAGATACTTCTGATGAGCAAAGTCCTGAGCTCAGAGGGATATCCGATCAATGCCGACATCTTTCCTCTGATCTATACCGGTGCCGAGACCAGGTTCTTCAGTTTGAACGATATCTTCATGACCAATGCACATCTGAACGAACTGCTCACACAAGAAACGTTCCCCGGGCTCTCTGTATTCACAGAACAAGGGCTTTCCGCGCTCGCAGGTCCGGATAAAGTGTTCCCTGCCGATATCCTTGACCGTATCTTCAAGGATTCCGTGCTCACATCCCTTGCCCAGATACATGACCACTATCAAGAGATACTGGGATCGTCTGAAACAGGTACGGGATTGTTCACAACGGACATGCAGAAGATCGTTCGCGACAATAACGGATATATCATCCTCGGCAAGCTGTATTCCTTCATGAACACCGTGCTCTTCACCGTCCTGACCACGGAACATTCGACCTTGAGCTCGGAACTGGGCTCGAACAACGTGACCTTGAGCACAACGCTCCTGCCTGTCTTTAAACAGCTGATAAAATATGGTCAGCTCCTGCGCACCGATGAACTGGAATGGATACTGCCCAAAGACATGAAGATCAAGACCATCGATCAGTTCTATATGTTCGTGCTCGAACGATACGTGACAGCGCTTGAAACGCAGGACAGGTCAGATGACCTCCTGTGGGACGGTCTCACCGAGCTGAACCGGTTCTCGTTCTCTCCGTTCAATAATACGCTCTTCGACGAGAACAACACGGAATTCGTGCGTTCATTCCGGGAGACCTATACACAAGGCTTGTTCACTGAAGCGGACAAAAAAATAGAACTGATCAGAACATTGATCGATGAGATCAAGACCTGGATGACCGCGACCGCGGACATCACACCGGTCGAGCCCCAAAAGCACTCAGCGTGATATACGGACCTTGTCCAGGAGCGGCGTGACCGCGTTCATGATGAGGATCGAATAGCAAACGCCTTCCGGGTAACCGCCCCACAAACGTATCACCACCACGATGATGCCCGCTCCAATACCGAAGAGGACCTTACCGATCGTGGTCATCGGGGACGTCACGTAGTCCGTGGCCATAAAGAACGCACCAAGGATAAGCCCTCCGGAACAGATCTGGACCAGCGGGTCCTGCCCGAACAGCAGCATGAGCAACGCGACCGTGCCGATATAGGGGAACGGGATACGCCAATCGATGATCTTCTTGTACATCAGATATGCAGCTCCGATCAGGAGCAATAATACGGAGGTTTCACCAAGGGAGCCCGCACGGTTCCCGACAAGCAGGTCATAGAGCATCGGCATGTTCTGTACCGCGTGCTCTTTCATCATACCGAGCGGTGTAGCTGTCGTCACGGCCAAATTCGTGAACGGCTGATGCCAGGTCGTCATCGCGACCGGATACGAGGCAAGAAGGAACGCGCGCCCAACATGCGCCGGATTGAAGATATTGAACCCCAGACCACCAAAAGCCTCTTTTGCCACAGCGATCGCAATGAACGAGCCTATCCCCGCCATCCAGAACG
>CAZZFK010000008.1:0-88779 GCA_964653455.1 uncultured bacterium | reverse complement strand
AATCAGCATTGAACGCGGTACATACGAGCGGGTGGATCTGAATGGCCTTACCTTCGACCAGGATCGGTTCGAAAGCCTGTATACCGAGACGATGCAGGGTCGGAGCACGGTTCAACATGACCGGATGACCTTTGATCACTTCATCCAGAACGTCATACACAACGACATCCTTGGACTCTATCTTGCGCTTGGCGCTCTTCACGTTCTGTACATGACCTTTTTCAACAAGTTTTCTGATGATGAACGGCTTGAACAGCTCGATCGCCATTTCTTTAGGCAGACCGCACTGATGCAGTTTAAGATGAGGACCGACGACGATAACGGAACGACCGGAATAGTCCACGCGTTTTCCGAGCAGGTTCTGACGGAAACGTCCCTGCTTACCTTCGATGATATCCGAAAGTGAACGCAAAGGACGACCATTGGAACCGGTCACCGGACGGCCTCTGCGGCCGTTATCAATGAGCACATCGACCGCTTCCTGAAGCATACGCTTCTCATTGCGGATGATCATGTTCGGAGCACCGATATCGAGCAGCCTCTTCAAACGGTTATTGCGGTTGACGACGCGGCGATAGAGATCGTTCAGGTCGGACGTAGCAAAACGGCCGCCTTCCAGCTGGACCATCGGACGAAGATCCGGGGGCATGACCGGGATACATTCCATGACCATCCACTCCGCTTTGTTCCCGGACGTGAGCAGCCCTTCCGCAGCACGAAGACGTTTGACGGCCTTCAAATAAGCCTGGCTGGTATGACCGGTATTGGTCTTGATCTCATGACGAAGGCTCTTGATCAGGGTGTGCAGGTCGATCTGCTGCAAAAGGTCACGAATGGCCTTTGCGCCCATCTCTGCCTTGAACTGATTACCGAACTTTTCTTTTAATTCAAGATACTCTCCTTCGGAAAGGATCTGCTTAGGCTGAACCTCGGAACTGATGCCATCGGCAACTTCAGTGACAATATATGAATCATAATAAATGACTTTCTCCAAGGTCTTATACGGAAGATCGAGCACAAGCCCGATATAGCTCGGGACACCCTTTAAGAACCAGATATGAGCGACCGGCGTTGCCAGTTCGATATGACCCATGCGCTCACGACGGACCTTTGAATGCGTGACCTCAACACCGCAGCGTTCGCAGACGATACCGCGATATCTGACCCGGCGATACTTACCGCAGGCGCATTCCCAATCCTTGACCGGCCCGAAGATCTTCTCACAGAAAAGACCTTTGCGTTCTGGACGGAAGGTACGATAGTTGATCGTCTCGGGCTTCTGTACTTCACCGTGCGACCAGAAACGGATGCGTTCCGGCGAGGCGAGCCCGATACGGATCAGATCGAATTCATTGGGATTACTGACTAGCATATGTTGACCCATGGATTATTCTTCCTCCTTCAAAAACGTGACTATCAATGCCAGGCCGCTCACAAAGGACCGGCCCGCAGCAATTATCTGTTATCTATTTCCGCGCCTTCTCTGGTCAGGATGCGGACATCCAGACTTAAGCTCCGCAGCTCACGCACAAGGACCCTGAACGATTCAGGAGTTCCAGGACGCGGGATGTTCTTGCCTTTGATGATCGCTTCGTACGCGCGAGCGCGGCCGGCAACGTCATCGGACTTGACCGTCAATAATTCCTGCAGAGTGTGCGCTGCACCGTAGCCTTCGATCGCCCAGACTTCCATTTCTCCGAAACGCTGACCGCCGAACTGTGCTTTACCACCGAGCGGCTGCTGCGTGACGAGCGAGTACGGACCCGTAGAACGGGCATGGATCTTCTCTTCAACAAGATGGATGAGCTTCAGAACGTACATATATCCGCACATGATCGCCTGATCGAACGGGAGACCCGTACGGCCGTCGCGCAGTTCGATCTTACCTGTCGGGGACATCCATTCGAACCCTTTTTTCTTCGCCCCTTCTTTTAACTCACGTTCCACGGCCTTGGCCGACGCTTCATCAGTATAGAACTCGTCGAACAGTTGGACCTCATAATGCTTTTCGTTCGCATGACCGGCGAGCCCGAGCATGGTCTCGAATATCTGACCGACGTTCATACGGGACGGGACGCCCAGCGGATTGAAAACGATATCGACCGGAGTACCATCAGGCAGCATCGGCATATCTTCTTCCGCCATGATGCGGGAGATGACACCTTTGTTCCCGTGACGGCCGGCCATCTTATCACCGACGGAGATCTTACGTTTCTGCGCGACATAGACGCGGACGACCGTATTCACTCCCGGAGGCAGTTCATCGTTCTTTTCGCGCGAGAAGACACGGACGTCGATGACCTTTCCGCTCTCTCCGGAAGAGACGCGAAGCGAAGTATCCCGCATATCACGGGCTTTATCGCCGAATATCGCGCGAAGGAGCTTTTCTTCTGCCGGAGGTTCGGTCTCACCTTTCGGCGTGACCTTGCCGACCAGAATATCACCGGCTTCGACTTCGGCACCGATACGGATGATACCGGTCTCATCCAAGTTCTTCAGCGCTTCTTCGCCGACGTTCGGAACTTCACGGGTGATCTCTTCCGCGCCGAGCTTGGTGGTGCGGACCTCTACTTCAAAACGATTGACATGTATGGAGGTGAACACATCTTCCTTCACCAAACGCTCACTGAGCAGAATGGCGTCTTCGTAGTTGTACCCTTCCCACGGCACGAACGCAACGAGAACATTGCGACCAAGCGCCAGATCGCCGCCATCGGTCGAAGGACCGTCCGCAATGATCTGTCCGGCCTTGACCTTATCGCCGACATTGACGATCGGTTTCTGATTGCGGCAGGTATTCTGATTGGAGCGCTGATATTTCACAAGAGCGTATTCGTCCTTTTTGCCATCGTTCTTTTCGATGATGATCTCTCTGGCATCGACTTTTTTAACGACACCGCTGTTCTTGGCGATGACCGGGGAACTTGAATTACGCACGACATGCTCTTCCATACCGGTACCGACGTACGGACGTTCCGGGAACAGGAGCGGCGTTGCCTGCCGTTGCATGTTCGAACCCATGAGCGCGCGGTTAGCATCGTCATGCTCAAGGAACGGTATCAGCGACGAATTGACGCCGACTATCTGCTTGGGCGATACGCCGATCAATTGCACTTCTTCCGGACGGGCGAAAACGAATTCGCGGCGATACCGGACAGGGACCTTTTCCTGGAGGATACGGCCCTTATTGTCGGTCTTGATGTCGTACGGAGCGATACGATACTTGTCTTCAAGGTCAGCGGTCATGTATTCCACGTTCTCGCTCACGATCCCGTTCTCTACTTTACGGTACGGGGTCTCGACGAACCCGAAATCGTTCACGCGGGCGAACGTACCGAGCGGACTGATAAGACCTGCGTTCGGACCTTCCGGTGTCTCGATCGGGCAGATACGACCGTAGTGTGACGGATGGATATCGCGGACCTCGAACCCTGCACGTTCTCTGGTGAGACCGCCGGGACCAAGTGCGGACAGACGACGTTTGTTCGTCAGCTCGGCCAGCGGATTGGTCTGGTCCATGAACTGAGAAAGCTGTGAACTTCCGAAGAACTCGCGCATGACCGCGACAAGCGGTCTGATATTGATGAGGTTCTGCGGATAGATGTCTTCTGCGGCTTTGACCGTCATCTGCTCTCTGATGAGACGCTCCAGACGGGCAAGACCGACGCGGAATTGCTTTTGTAATAACTCGCCGACCGAACGGATGCGGCGGTTGCCCAAGTGGTCGATATCGTCCGTGATACCTTCGTTCTTGGTGAGCCCGATGATGTAATTCATCGTAGCGATGATATCTTCTTTGGTCAGCGTAAGGACCGTTTCAGGGACGTTGAGCCCCAGCCGGCGATTGATCTTATAACGACCGACCTTACCGAGGTCATATTTACGATGATCAAAGAACAGATTGCTCAGGAGCTGCTTGGCGCCCTCCGGCGTGACCGGATCACCCGGACGCAGACGACGGTGGATCTCGAGCAAGGCTTCACGAGGCGAACTGATCGGAGCTTTCTCCATGGTCTTGCGCAGGAAGTCCTTATCGACGCAGATGGCCTGCACTTCTTCCGGAGAATACCCGACCGCACCGAGCAATATGGTGATCGGGAGTTTTTTTACTTTATTGACATGCACATAAATGATACCGTGGATATCCACCTCGACCTCAAGCCATGCACCGCGGTTCGGTATGACCGTCGCGTTGAAGCTCGAGCGGCCGGTCTTCTTATCGGAAAGCTTTTCCTTGAAATAGACGCCCGGGGACCTGACGAACTGACTGACAATGACACGTTCCGCACCATTGATGATGAACGTGCCATTATCGGTCATCATGGGGATATCGCCCATGAACACTTCTTGTACCTTCACTTCGCCCGTCTCTTTATCGATAAGACGGGTCGGGACCTTGAGAGGCGCACAGTACGTGATCTCGCGGATCAAACACTCCGCAGGATCATGTTCCGGCTCGCCGATCTCATAGCCTTCCATGAACTCAAGCTCGAAGCGGCCGCCATAACCGATGATCGGGGAGACACCGACAAGCTCTTCTTTAAGCCCTTCCTTCAGGAACTTAACAAAAGAGTCTTTCTGTATGCTCACCAGATCCGGGATAGAAAGAGCTTCTTCCTTTATCTCTGGATATAGTTTCACGCGCTCAGTAGCTTGTACCGCCATGGATTCCTCCTGTACAGGATCAAAACGTAACTGGAACGAATTCGTTATTTGAACTCGACCTTACCGCCTTCAGCTTCGATCTTCTTCTTGATCTCGTCAGCTTCGGCCTTCTTCACGCCTTCTTTAATGGTCTTCGGTGCGCCGTCAACGAGGTCTTTCGCTTCTTTCAAGCCGAGACCGGTGACCTCACGGATGACCTTCAATACCTGGATCTTCTTGTCGCCGGAACTTGCGAGCACAACGGTCACGGAATCTGTCGCTTCAGCTGCCGCGCCGCCTGCTGCTGCGCCTGCACCTGCCGCCATCATGACCGGAGCTGCGGCCGTTACGCCGAACTTCACTTCGATCGCTTTGACAAGGTCATTGAGCTCAAGGACCGTCATTTTTTCCACCGCAGCGATAACTCCCTGTGCGGTCTCCGATAATGTTGCTGTATCTGTCATTTCTATCTCCTCCTTAAAATTTCAAACCCTACGTAAAGCAAAGCGTATGCGCTCTACTTTGTTCCTTCTTTCTGCACGCGAACTGCATCAAGGACGCGTACGAACGAAGATATAGGTTGGTTCAACATGCACGCGATCTGCGTGATCACTTCCTGGCGTCCCAGCATCGACGAGAATCTCTGGACCATGTCAGGTCCGACGAACTTCTTCTCGTACAAAGCGCCTGTGATCTCGATGGCCGGGTTCGTTTTGGCGAACGCGGTCATGATCTTCGAAGGCGTGATCGGCTCGGCAGAGAACGCGATCGCGGTAGGGCCGGTCATCGCGCTTTCAAGCCCGGTATACTGCAGTTGAGTAGCAGCACGCAGGAACAAGGTGTTCTTATAGACCTTGTACTCTATCCCGGCATCACGCAATTTTTTGCGCAGATCGGTGACATCAGGGACCGTCAAGCCTTTATTCTTGATCAGGACCGCTGTCGGGCGCTCTTGCAGCTTTTTCTCTATCTCTTTTACGGTATCAACTTTTACTGGTTTTGGCATGATATTCCTCGCTCCTCGCTTATTCTTCGCTGACCGCGTTATGGTCGATCTTCACGCCGGGCCCCATGCTCGGCGAAAGAAAAACGCTCTTCACATACGTACCTTTTGACGCACTGGGTTTAGCGCGCATGATGGCATTGTATATGGCCTTATAATTCTCCGCGATCTGAGCGGCCTCAAAGGAGATCTTGCCGATCGGCAGATGAACGATACCTTGCTTATCGACCTTGAACTCGACCTTCCCGGCCTTGAACTCTTTCACGGCCTTGGAAACGTCCTGGACAACGGTCCCAGCTTTCGGCGACGGCATAAGGCCCTTACGACCGAGCACTTTACCCAATTTGCCGACCTTGGCCATCATATCAGGTGTCGTGACCAGCACGTCGAACTCGGTCCAGCCCTCTTCTATCTTCTTTATCAGGTCATCGTCGCCGACCACATCAGCACCGGCCCCCTGAGCGAGCTTGGCGTTCTCACCTTTGACGATCGCGACCACCGTGATCTTCTTGCCCAGGCCGTGCGGAAGACTGACCGTGCCGCGGACCTGTTGATCGCTCTGCTTCGGGTCGACACCTAAGTTGATCGTGAGCTCGACGGAACCGTCGAACTTCGATATGCTCAGCTGCTTAACGAGCGCAGAAGCTTCAGGAAGCTGATAGACCTTCCCTTTCTCGATCAATTTGATTTTTTCTGCATATTTCTTACCGGCCATATGAATTCTCCTTAATACGCTCGGGACATCCTGGTCCCGAAATGATGATCTATTTAACGATGATCCCCATGCTGCGCGCCGTTCCTTCGACGATACGCATAGCGGCATCAAGCGAGCCTGCATTGATATCAGGCATCTTGATCTCGGCGATCTCTTTGATCTGAGCCTTGGTCACTTCACCGATCTTGGTCTTATTCGGCTCACTGGACCCCTTTTCCTTCTTGATCTTCTGCAGAAGCAGCCGGGAGACCGGCGGCGTTTTCAGAATGAACGTGAAAGAACGGTCCTTATATGCCGTGATGATGACCGGAATGACCTGCCCCATCTTATCCTTCGTCTTCTCATTGTAGGCTTTGCAGAATTCCATGATATTGACACCGTGCTGACCGAGCGCAGGCCCGATCGGCGGGGCCGGATTTGCTTTGCCGGCATCTATCTGTAACTTGATTATCGCTTTTACTTCTTTTGCCATTGTTTTTCAGACCTCTCTTCTATGCTTAATCCTGTAAATCCTGCTAATCCTGAAAATCCTGGATCAGCTGTTCTTCTCTATCTGGTTAAAGCTCAGTTCCATCGGGGTCTCGCGACCGAAGATGGAAATAAGGACCTTTGCCTTGCCTTTCTCCAGATTGATCTCGGAGATATTACCGGTATAGCCTCTGAACGGACCTTCCACGACGCGGATAGTATCATCCACCTCGAAGTCGACCTCGATCTTCTGCACCTTTTCTCCGACCTGACGAAGGACTCGAAGCATTTCCTTATCAATGACAGGCTCAGGTCGTGAGCTGCTGCCAATGAATCGGGAAACTCCCGGGACCGCTCTCACGGCGTACCAGGCATCCTCGTCCATGACCATCTTAACGAAAACATACCCCGGGTACATTTTCTTTGTTTTCTCAACGCGTTTATTATCTTTTATCTCGACCGTCTCTTCCTCAGGGATGAGCACTTTCAATATCTTCGTTTCAAGCTGCAACTGCTTGATGCGTTGTTCAAGACCGAGCTTGACCTTGTTCTCATAACTGGAATAGGTCTGAATGATGTACCACTTCGCCTCTTCCGAAGACACCGGAGCCGCCGCAGGGGCCGCTTCAGCAACGATCTCTTTATTTTCCATCACTTCATTATTTTCCATATGATAGTGTTCTCTTTCCCTTGGTATTATTTATGCGGGCCTGCCGCCCGCAGCCATTCTTTAAAGACCCTGTATCAAACTCTTCACTATATGCGCGAACAGCCCGTCCATACCGCCGATCAAAAAACCAAAAAAGACCATGATGACCAAAACAACGACCAGCGAACTGGTCACCTCCGAACGTGTCGGCCAGGTCACTTTTTTCGTTTCCTGACGTGTCTCCTGCAGGAAATTCACGAGACCTTTCTTTTCAACTACTTCCGTCACTTGCCGCTCCGTTCATTATATACCGCTGCCCATGCCGACCCTGGCAGGTGGGACAGGAATCGAACCTGCAACCTACGGTTTTGGAGACCGTTGCTCTACCTAGTTGAGCTACCCACCTTCGGTCCCAGGTCGTAAGTCATACGTCGAACGTCTTAAGTCTTCAGGTCTTGTAATCGGACTTCCGACTTACCACTTACGACTTTCAGACTTTATTTCGTTTCTTTATGCTCCGTGTGTTTGCGGTCCCACGGACAATATTTTTTCAACGTGATGCGTTCCGTCGTATTTTTCTTGTTCTTCCTGCTGGTATAGTTCCTGCGTTTGCAGACCGTACATTCAAGCGTTACCAGATCTCTCATGATGTGCTCCCAACCCTTCGTGCTTTTTAACTTCAGTGTTCACGTTCATCCACAAAAAGAAGACCACACAATCCTGTACCACTTCACAAAAAAGTGGTTGACAAGATTGCATGTTCAAACGTGAGCAGAGAATTTAACATGTTTTTCGAAAATATGTCAACACCTGCCAATAGACACTATAACAAAAAAGAAGGCCAGGAGTATACCCTGGCCTTCCTGTTCATTACGGGACAACCCGCAACTACATCATATCCATGCCACCCATACCACCCATGCCACCCATGCCGCCGGCACCAGGCATACCAGCTCCTGCCTTCTCCTTTTCAGGGATATCGGCGACCAGAACACCTGTGGTCAGCAACATAGAGGCGATACTGCCTGCATTCTGCAATGCGGACCTGGTCACTTTTACAGGATCAATGATCCCTTCTTTGACCATATCCACGTATTCGAACTTCTGAGCATCAAAACCCATGTTCTCTTTGCTGGCACTGACCTTCTCAACGACCACAGAACCTTCAAGGCCTGCGTTATCGGCGATCTGCTTCAGCGGATAGTGCAATGAACGGCGGACGATGCTTACCCCGACCTTCTCATCACCCTCGGTCTTATCCTCCAGCTTCTGAACGACCGGAATAGTACGAACGAGCGCAACACCACCGCCGGCGACGATACCCTCTTCAACGGCAGCACGTGTCGCCTGCAGGGCATCTTCGATACGATGCTTCTTTTCCTTCAGCTCGGTCTCGGTCGCAGCACCGGCGCGGATGATCGCGACGCCGCCGGAAAGCTTGGCCAGACGCTCCTGAAGCTTTTCCTTATCATAGGAAGAATCCGAAGCCTCGATCTCGTTCTTGATCTGGGAAATGCGGGTATCAATGTCCTTTTTCTTGCCGGCACCTTCCACTATCGTGGTATTCTCTTTATCTACTTTGACCAGTTTCGCCTGACCAAGAGAAGCGAGCTCTACGTTCTCAAGAGACATACCACGGTCCTCAGTGATCACTTCCCCGCCGGTGAGTATCGCCAGGTCCTCGAGCATCGCTTTGCGGCGATCGCCGAAACCGGGGGCCTTCACGCCAACGACATTGAGCGTACCGCGCAGCTTATTGACCACCAGTGTCGCCAGAGCTTCGCCTTCAAGGTCATCCGCGATAATGAGCAGGGGCTTGCCGGTCTGAACGACCTTCTCGAGAACAGGCAGCAGGTCCTTGATCGCGGAGATCTTCTTGTCCGTGATGAGGATATACGGGCTTTCGAGATTGGCCTTCATGGAATCACGTTCGGTGATCATGTAGGGAGAAACATAGCCCTTATCGAACTGCATACCTTCAACGATCTCGAGCGTCGTTTCGATACCTTTGGACTCTTCAACAGTGATGACGCCGTCCTTGCCGACCTTGTCCATCGCGTCGGCGATGAGGTCGCCGATCTCGCGGTCATTGTTCGCGGAGATCGTCGCCACCTGGGCGATGGCCTCTTTGGTCTCGATCGGCTGGCTCATTTTCTTGATGGCAGCAACGACCGATTCGATCGCCAGATTGATACCGCGCTTCACACCCATCGGGTTAGCACCGGAAATGACGTTCTTGAGCCCTTCTTTAAAGATAGAATGCCCGAGGATCGTGGCAGTGGTGGTCCCGTCGCCGGCGATATCATTGGTCTTGGACGCGACCTCTTTTAAGAGCTGTGCGCCCATGTTCTCGTAGGGATCTTCCAGCTCGATCTCCTTGGCGATAGTGACACCGTCATTAGTGATCGTGGGGGACCCCCATTTTTTATCGAGAACGACATTATGCCCTCGCGGCCCGAGCGTGATACGTACCGCGTTCGCTACTTTGGTGACGCCCGATTCGAGCTTTTTCCAGGCCTCATCACCGAACAATAATTGCTTAGCCATTGTCATAAACCTCCTTATATGATTCCTACCCTTCCCCTCCCCTGACTTGCCCCGTGCTCCGAGTTTTTCGAGGAGCCGAGGGATCAGGGGAGGAAGCCGCAGCATGCCGAGTTTAATCGAGGCAGCGGCGGGAGGGGTTTGTTTTACAGAACAGCCAAAATACTTCTCTCTTCGATTATCTTATATTCCACACCATCGATCTTGATCTCATCGCCACTGTACTTGGAATACACAACGATATCTCCTTCTTTAACATCAGGAGCTACCTTCGTACCGTTATCAAGCGTACGTCCGGCACCGATAGCGACGACCTCCCCTTGTTGAGGTTTTTCCTTAGCATTATCAGGAAGAACGATACCGCTTTTGGTCTTCGCCTCCTCTGCCAGCGGAAGTATGACCACCCGATCCGCCAACGGCCGAATTTTTACTTTACCTTTTGCATTTGCCATTGTTTTCCCTCCTTCCAATTTTTAAAGAAGTGTCTCGTGGAATGTGACAGGTGGCGTGTTCTATGAACGACCTGATGTGCCACTTGCCACTCGTCACTTGCCACTCAGTTTTAGCGCTTGAGAATATATAGTGCTAGCACTCGTTTGTCAAGAGTGCTAATCAAATATGAACATAATAAAAAGTTCAGAAAACAGTAACGACCGTTCTCGTTACAAAAAAGCAACAAAAACACCGCATATGGCAAGTTTAATGCCCCATGCAGTGATGTTCAAGAACGTTGTCGTCCGCTTGGTATCCAACCACAACCAGTTATTGAACTGCATATAGAGCAGCGGCAAAAAGAGGATATATGCAAAATACAGGCCGCCGCCTACGGACTGATCGAGCGCCTTGAATATGGCCAGGAAGCGGAACGTGAACAGGAATATCAGCGCGAAAAAGACCTGCATAAAAAGACCTATCGGAAGCGTGTATTTCAGTTTTGCGGAAAGTTCTTCCCGCTCGGTCTTATCAAAATACATCATCGCGCATATCGCGTAGACCAGCATATCTATCGTAAAAATAATGAGACCCAGTACTATACCTTTAGCGACTATCGGCATATGTTCCTTCTCCTTATTACATGCGAAGTTGATTATAGTATATCCTTGTGCGGAACGCCAATAATTAATTGCATCTCACCGAAAGAACAAGAATAAATACATCATATAATATCGATGTATATTTTCGTATAATAATGACCGTGAATGGGTATACTGATACTGCGAATAAAAACACACCATTAATAATACCTGCATTTTTTAGTTGAAAGGTATCGATAATATTGGTGCACATATCCGGACCTTGTATGAGGGAAATGACAATGAAATCCGATAGTACGTTGCCCATAAAAAGCATACGGAGTATATATAAGGAAGCACGCATACGTTCTTTCATGCTCCTTTCTCTTGTAATATGCCTGCTCCTCATTGTTATTGGGTGCGGACGGACTACGAGCGAGATCTCTGAGACGAACAGTTCTTCCAATGTAGCGCCATCGATAGTAAGGATATGGTGCACAGCAGCAGGAACAACCACTAAAACGGAAAGCTATGATTTCCAGGCGTTCGTTCTGGACCCCAACGAACCGACCAGCAACCTTACGTATTGCTGGGATTTTGGTGACGGGACCACCTCAAATGAAAAGACCCCCAGGCATACATATTGCTGGAACGGCTCATTTGATTTTTCCCTGATCATTTACGATAAAGAAGGCGCATCATCGGGCCAGGCCTTATCCTCACTTATGGCGGACTCGAACGGTCCCGTGGTCCTCACCGGACGCAATGACCGCCCGATCATCAATAGCTGCACCGCAACACCACCTACCGCCAGCCACGGCACATCGATCACGTTCACGGGCAGCGCTACGGACCCCGATGCCGCGGACATAGCGAGCCTTACATATCTATGGGATTTCGGGGATGGAACGACGGCCAACGGAGCAGAATCCGTCGGCACAGCGCATTCCTATGCCAGAACGGGATTATACTATCCTAAATTGACCGTCACCGATCAATGGGGGGCATCCATCACCCAGGGGGTCGTTGGCGGCGTAGGCATAGGGGTAAAAATACCTCCGGTCATATCATCCGTGACCTGGACCCCGAGCATGCCCACCGTGTCACAAACCGTGACCTTCTCCTGCACCGCGGTCGGTATCGAAGGACCTGTCGCCTCCTATGTCTGGCAGATCTACAGCCGCAATGAGGACGGATACACGACCAAACTCGACGAGGTGCTCACCGGACAAACGGTCACCTATATGTACAACTTCAGTGGAACATTCTCCGTGATCCTGATCGTGACCGACACTCAGGACCAAAGCTCAACGACCATGAACTATATCACTATCGCAGGCGAAGAAAGAGGATGAACTGATTTCCGCCCCGGAAAGGAGCAACAGAACAGGAACAGAGAAGAAAAAGTTGATTTCGGCATAAGATTTGGTATCATACTTATACGTCAAAGGGGGTGACATTATGGAAGTTCTGAAGAAATTATGGAAAGATGAGTCCGGTCAAGGGCTCGTAGAATACGCACTGATCATCGCGTTGATCGCGGTCGTAGCAGTTGCGGCCATCACATTGCTTGGCAATCGCATCTCTACCTTGTTCAACAACACAGCGAATAATCTGCCTGCAGGGACCTAGTTCTGCATACATCAGCACAAAACTGTGTTAAAGGGGGAGTTTTCGACACCGTCAAAGCTCCCCTTTTTTATTTAATACCTATCATCTATGAAAAAAAATAAAAAAAAATTCGGCCAATCTATCGTTGAGTTCGCTCTTGTCCTCACCGTTTTTATCACATTAATGCTGGGTGTGCTCGACTGGGGCTTCTATCTCTATTCGACCATGATCATGGATACCGCCGTACGGGATGCCGTGCGTTTCGCCGTCACCTATTCCGACTGGTCCACCAATTCAGAATCCCGGACCTCCGACATTCAGACCATCATCGCGGACAGGACAGCACTGCTGCCTGCGAACATACGCTCGGGCATTACCGGCAGAGTGGCCGTCTCTCTGAACCCGGACCAAAGCAATATCGAATCCATCACCGTAGCAATAAACGCTCAGCCTTTTGAAACCCTGACCGGTTTTTTAGACATCATCATGCCGGATACCATCACGACCAGAGCGACCATGCGCTATGAAAGAAGGTAGGCTCATGAACCTCCTCTCAACAGAAAAAAGAACGCACAAAAAAGGCCAGATCCTGGTGCTTATGGTCTTTTTTCTGACCACAGCGATCCTAATCTCGGGACTGGTCATCGATATCGGTATGATATCCCTCGAACGACACCGCATGAAACGTGCGGCCGATGCTGCAGCGCTCGCGGGAGGACAGGAAATGCCTGACGAAGCGGAAGCACAGACACAAGCGGCCATATACGCCACCGAGAACGGGTACACTGACGGAGTGGACGGGACCACCATAACTTTGATGGTCAATCCGACAGGGAGCAACGCCAACTGGTTCCGGGTCACGATAACGCACAACGTTCGGTTCTTCTTCGGCCAGCTCATCGGCCTCAGCTCACGGACCATCACTGTCTTTTCGACCGCGCAATTCAACGCCTACGTACCGATCAGCATCAACCTGGCAGGCACTTACGGCGCCACCAATCCCAATGTCACACTGAGCGTCCGCGGTCAGAATTCTCCCTATGAACACGGTGACCCGTACTCCGTACTGGACCTTGATAACGGGGACGAAAATCCGAACTATAACCCGGACGGCTATAATTATTGGGTATACGTCCCTTCCGATTACGCGAGCACCAACGGCACCAGTATCATGAAAGTGGAGATCTGGGACCCCGATAGCTACGGGAATTACGACAGCTCCGGCGCCTATACCACGACGACCTATAAACTCTACAGACCGGACAGTACACCAAAGGATTACACCGATGATGTGTGTCTCGCGACCTATACCGTAGGCGGCAGCAGTCTGACGAACAATAAATGGGTCAATCCTTCCGGCTTCACTATTGATACGGCGACCTACGGCACAGGCAAATACCGCATCCAGGTAAAGTCCGGCTCAGGCTATAACGCGAACGGGTTCAGTCTGCGCGCGGGGCCGAACACCCCGAGCTTTAACGCCAATAACGGCACCAGCATCACTTCGACCGGGGCGCTCCCGATACGTTTCAATAAGACAGGGAACGTGGTCATGAGGCTCGGCTATGTACCTGCTCAGGGCGCCGGCACCAACATGCATATCAACAAGTTCGATACCGAAATAGGCAGCACCTCGATCATTTATTCCTGCGATACGCTCGCCCAGACCTGGACCGGTACACTTTCCAGCAACAGCGCCTGGTCCGAGGATGTCTTCCAGATCCCGAACAGCTACACCGGCGGGACCTGGTACGCCACATATCACGCGGGAGAGACCGACGTTTCTCTCTGGACGATGTGGTACGAAGGCATGAGCGACAGCGACAGCGGTTTTGTGGTGCTCGTCGAATGAACATTTTTATCATCATCCGAACCGTCCTCGCGTGCTGTTTTGTCGGCATCTGCATCTATACGGACCTGAAAGAACGCAAGATATTCAATAAGGTCACGTTCTCGGGTATCACCGCAGGTCTTATCCTGAACACGATATTTCAAGCCAGCCCGCACCTGGAAAGCGGGCTGCTGTTCAGCCTCCAGGGGCTCGCCCTGGGCCTGATACTGTTCTTCATCCCTTTCTCTTTCGGAGGACTTGGTGCCGGGGACCTCAAATTGCTCGCCATGGTCGGCGCTTTTCAAGGCTGGCCGTTCGTCGGCTGGACCGGGCTGTACGGGGCCATTGCGGGAGGACTGGTATCCTTGTATGTCATGATCGTGAACAAGAACGTTCGCGGTGCGATAGGCGCGCAGCTGACCTCGCTCACTCTCGCGCTGCTCCATAAGCTCAAATTTGACATGACGAACGTACAAAGCAGCGGATATCGTTTCCCCTACAGCATCGCACTTGCTGCCGGTATGCTCTGCACGATCCTGTTCAAAATGTGAGGATATCCCCCGTGCGGACCTGCCGAAGGACACCCAGGTCTGCCGTTTCTATCAAATAGCCTGCCCGCGGATAAAACCGGCTCACGCGCCACGGACCGATATGGAATGCGTCCAGTACCTTCTTATTCTCATCACAAACGATCACCGCGAGCGGCAGGAACACAAAGAACATATGTATCATCGTACACTTCGGGAATACCAGCGCGTACGGGAGCGGCCGTGAACGGAACATATAGCCGCGCAAACGCGACCAGAAGCTTTCACAGCGTTCTGCTTTCGGGATGATACAGGAGGGTCCGCAAAAGATATTAAAAGACATCTATGATCTGTATTATAGCGGGACCAAGGATAACGACCAAGAGCGCGGGGAGAATGAACATGACCATGGGCACGATGATCATAACGGGGACCTTTGCCGCTTTGGCCCGGAGCGTCTGCACATATTTCAGATTGATCTGATAGGCCTGGGACTTGAGCACATTGGCTATACTGATGCCCATCTGATGGGCCTGTATGACCAGCGTGATGAACGCGGAAAAATCATCAAGATAGATACGGTCCGAGAGGTCCTGCAGTGCTTCCGCGAGCGGTTTGCCCATCCGTATCTCGATGGTCGTCTGTCGGGCCTCATCACGCAGCAGACCTTTTGATTTTTCAACGACCTTATTGAGCCCGCTTTCCAGGTCCATGCCCGCCTCGATGCACACTCTCAGCAGATCGATGAAGTTCGGCATTTCCCTGATGATCGTCTTGTGGCGTTTATCAATCGCCGACTTGAGCATCAGGTCCGGGAAAAAAGCACCGGCGAACAACAGTATCAGGAAGATACCCTGGTTCAGCTTCATGCCCAGCAGCACGGAATAGAGCGGAACAAAGATCAGCAAGAGCCCTACGATGATCACCTTGAGCAGGACATATTGCGCGAGGGTGAAATTCGGGATACTTGCCGTCCGGATCTTACGTTCCAGGTTCTTGACGATATTGGCCGGCACGAAACGGGCGATCAGCATTTCCGTACGCTTGGAAAGCAGCTCTGTCAGATGGCTCCTGTTGGCGACTGCAGGGGAAACGTACCCGTCGGTCGCGACGACCTTGCTCAAACGCTTCTTAATGAAATAACTGTGCTTGCTCGACTCGTACAGAAAATACGAGAGCATGATGACGGCCATGATGCACAACATCGTTATCAACGCATAGACGATCATACGGCCCCCCGTTATTCGATGTTCACCATCACCTTGATCGCGAACACCCCGATGGCTTCCATGACAAGCGCAACACCCACCATGATAAGTCCTATCGTCGTCGTGAACAATTTCATGATATATGACGGATTGACGAAGAATACCATCATCGAGATCAAGAACGGCATAAGGCCGACGATAAGCCCCGATGCCTTCCCTTGAGCGGTCAGGACCTTGACCTCGCCCCGAAGCTCATCTTTGGTCCGGATCGCCTCGGCGATCTTGCCCAGGATCTCGGAAAGAGACCCGCCGACCTCGCTCTGTATCGTGATCGCGGTCACGAACAGGTTCACATGATCATTGGGCATGCGCTTTGCAAGATTGCTCATGGCTTCGTTCACCGGCAACCCCCAGTTGATCTCCTGATTAAGGAGCTCGAACTCATCACAGATCGGCGAGGGCATCTCGGTCGCGATGATCTGCAGGGCCTGCCGAAAACTGAAACCGGATTTCAACGTGTTCGCCATAAGATACAGGGCGTCCCCGAACAATTTCTCGAACGCTTTGGTACGTTGTTGAGCGATGAAGGAAAGGACCATATAGGGCACGCCTACGCCGATGAACCCGAGCAGAAAAGCAGCGAACACATTTGAGCTGACCAGGAACATCATTAAAAAGACCACGATATAAGAAATGCCGTTAAGGAGCATCACTTCCCGGACCGATATCTCTATCCCTAATTTATGGAAAAGGTCTATGCTCTCCTGGATCTTCTGTTCGAACACGCCCCGTTTCTTGGCCGCCAGTGTCGAATGAGCATGCGCAGGACCTGCGTTCTTTTTTTGGAGCATGGCGAGCCGGCGACGCACGACCGAGGTCTGACTGCTCCCGACGTTATAGATGGTGATACCTATGGCCGCAAGTGACGCCAACAACAGGATATAGATGAGGATTATCATGGCGGCTCACTCCGTGACCGGAAGGAACAACCCCTGCGGGAACGAAAACCCGAGGGATTCAAGCCTCGGAATGAAAGCCGGGGTCATACCCGTGGGTGTGAACAGTCCTTCCACTTTCTTCGTACGATCGTTATAGCCTGTCTGATTGAACACGAACAGGTCCTTGAGCAGGACCGTATCCTGTTCCATACCGCACAGCTCCGTGATCTTCACGACCTTACGCGACCCGTCCTGTAAACGGCTCTGCTGAATGATCAGATTGAACGCTGAAGAGATCTGCTGACGTATCGCCTTCACCGGGAGCTCAATACCTGCCATGAGCACCATGGTCTCGAGCCTGGCGATCATATCGCGCGGCGTGTTCGCATGGGCGGTCGTCATGGACCCGTCGTGCCCTGTGTTCATGGCCTGGAGCATATCCAATGCCTCGCCGCCGCGCACCTCGCCGACGATCAGACGGTCCGGACGCATACGCAGAGAATTGCGCACCAGGTCACGGATCGTGATCTCTCCGGTGTTCTCGATGTTCGGGGGTCTCGTTTCAAGCGTGATGACATGTTCCTGATCGAGCTTGAGCTCGGCGGAATCTTCTATCGTTATGATACGATCGGTGTTCGGAATGAACGAAGAAAGTACATTGAGCAATGTCGTTTTACCTGAGCCCGTACCCCCGGAAACGATGATATTGAGCTTGGCTTTCACGCAGGTCTTGAGGAACTCGTCGATCGCAGGACTGATGGACCCGAACTTGATCAGGTCCTTGGAGGACAGTGTTTTCTCCGAGAATTTCCTGATAGTGAGCGTTGACCCGCTCAGGGCAAGGGGCGGAATGATCGCGTTCACGCGTGACCCGTCCTTCAGACGCGCGTCCACCATAGGCATACCTTCATCGATGCGCCTGCCGATCTTGCTGACAATGCGGGCAATGATACGGCGCACATGGTCCTCATCGTAAAAAACGACCGGAGTGAGCTGTATCCTGCCGTCCCGTTCCACATAGACCTTGGACGGTCCATTGACCATGATCTCATTGATCGACTGGTCATTCACTAGGTCCTCGATAGGGCCTAATCCTATCGTTTCATTGATCACCGCTTCGATGATCTCCGTTTTTTCTTTTCGGGAATAATTGAGGTTCTTGAGCTCGATGACGTTGAGGACCTCTTTTTCGATCGTGGTCCGTATCTGTTTGAACTCATCGGCATCCTTGGTCGTGATATTGAACTTATTGATATCCAGGCCCGACTCATTGATCAGGGCACGGTGAATATCAAGGACCTTGAGCAGAAAATCCCTGCGGGCGTTCCCGTCATGGACCACGCTCTCCGGCCGCGGCTGTGCGTTCTTTTCAAGGTCGTTGATGAGCTGAGCGGTACGTTCGCGCGCACGCTCCATCTGGGGTGAAGGCACAGGCTTGGCCTTGCTCGCTCCCTCAGGACCGTGAGATGATGTGTTCTCGTTGGTGTTCAAACGGTCAAGAAAGGACATGGATCACTTCTCCCCGAATATATGCACGAAACTCTTGAGCCAGTTCTGCGATGCCGCAGCAGAACTGCCCTCCGGGACGCTCAATGCGCAGGACCGCCCCAGGATACAATCCGCCAGGCCCTTCACGGCCTGGGAGATCTCCGCCTGCGGAGCTTCAATAACGAAGGGCGTGCCATTATTGATGGACCTGATCACTGTCTCCCGATCGAAGGGAATAAGGCTCGTGACCTTATATTTGATATAGCGTTCGAGTTCGGCGACCGTCAATTCATTGTTCTTATCGAACTGATTGATGACGATCTTGATCTTATCCGTGGAAAAATACAGGGACCGCACGGTCTCAAGCCCCAGGTTCAGGTTCTTTATCGCCGCGATATCGAACGTGCTCACCGCGAACACAAAGTCCGCGACCTCAAGGAGGGCCAGGTTCAGGTCATTGAAATAGCTCTCCGTATCGATGATGATGTGATCATAGTGGTCCTTCACTGAGGTCAGCACGGAACGGAGCTTCTGGACGGTCAACGGATCTTCCGCCCGGTCCCCGGCGATCAAAAGATGCAGGCCGCTCCCGTGAGAGATGATATTATCCTCTACCTCCTGCCAGTAGGAGTCATAATCCTCGATGGTCACGGGAATGAGACCCATGGATTTTTTTTCGCTCAGATCGATCAGTATATCCGTCGAACCGAAACGAGTGACCGTATCAAGCAGCAGGACCTTGGTCCCGGGCTCTTTCTGCAGGAGCAATGCCGTATTGGTCGCAAGCATCGATTTGCCGACCCCGCCCTTACTGCTCATGAACACCGAGATCTTGCCGTTCCTGGCCCCCGGTGCTTTTGCGGCGGAACGCTGTGCCGAAAGAAAATGCTGGGCTTTGCGCAGCGCCGCCGTCATCTCGGCCAGCTCGAACGGGACGGTCAGCAGATCACGCGCGCCGATATCCAGGGACGCTTTGAAAGCTTGTATCGAAGAGGCCGCCGCAAGCACGATGATGTACGGGATGACGTCCTTCACGCCTGCCCGCACCGCATCGGTGATAAGGTCTATGTTCACTACCAGGACATCTATCTTTTGCACCGGAACGGACTTCACCAGCTCATCTTCGCTCTGAAAGAACGTATGTATATGAAAATCCTCGCCGGCGGCCGAGAGCAGCGCAGTGTGTACGCTTTTATCGGATTCAAATACCGCGATGTTCATCACTGCACCTCGCTCAGTTGTGCTGTCGCATCCGCATCATCAAAGATGACCGTAGGACGCAGCGTCACCACAATCTCCGTACGCACTTTCTCTATCTCATCATTCTTGACGATGCTCCCGAGCACCGGCACCCAGCCGAGCAGATCGCCTAAGATAGGCAATTTATGCGTGGTGATATTATCGTTCTCCTGTATCAGACCGCCCATGATGAGCATGCCGTTGTTCTTGACCCGCACCTCGCTTTTAGTGCTGCGTGTTCGCACGATCGGATAATCATCATCCGTATATCCCGCGACCGAACTGGCGTCGCTGTATATCCAGCAATCGATATCACCGTTCTCATTGATGTTCGGGATGACGCCAAGGACGATGCCGGTATAGATATACTCGACGGTCTTGTTCCCCTGATTATCGGTCTGTACCAGGGGGAATTTTTCGCCGGAACTGAGCAGGGAATATCGGTTATTGACTGACAGTATCTTCGGTGTGGCCAGGAGCTTTGCCTTGCCTTCAGAGAGCATCAGCTTGAAAATATGCGTCGATGATTCGACAAGATCGGCAGCACTGGAAAAGGTATAGGTGAACCCGTCACCGCCCTTATTATACTGCGCCGTCGATTGGTCCTTTTGATAGAACAGCTCGAGACCATAATCCTGCTTATTGTTCAGTTTTATCTCATAGACCTCGACCTTGAGCAGTACCTGTTTTTGTTTCACATCGACATTGGTGATGAGCTGTTCGATAAGTTTATGGTCCTCCGCGGAGGCGACCACGAACACGGCGTTCAGCCAGGGATTGACCGAATATTGCTCCGGTTTTAAATAACCGGACAGAATGTTCTTGATATCATTGACGTTCTCCTCGATAGGTTTTTGTTTCACTTTGAAGATATTGTTCGCATCCTCCCATTCAGGGAAAATAAGAGGGATGTTGTACAGTTGATATCTTTTAAAGACGAGCTCTTCCGAGCTTTTATTGACGATCACGTTGTAATCATGATGCCGTGCCTCATCCCACAGCGTGAGCGTGGTGATACCGGCCGCTTTTCCGTTGACCAGTATCTCCCGTTTGGACATGATCAGGATATCCGATACTTCCGGATTTCCGACCGCCATATTGCGTACATCATAATCCAGCTTGATGAGCTTTGAGGTCCCTGCCGTGATATAGATCATATTCTCGCTGCCGACCGACGGAACTGTCGGAGCTGCAGCAAGACCTCCGGCGATGAGCACCGTCAGCATCAGTCCATACATGATCGATCGTATCCGCATCATACTGCTCCTTATCAGAACGTTTTTCTGCTCACATCCGTCCCTTTTACGACACGGATGGAATATGCCGACCCGCCACCGGCTGAACGACGGTACGGCAACAGCTCTGTGGTGGTCGTACCAAAGGACTGGACCAGATCATGATCATCCGTGGCCCGCAACACCAGCCGCAACTGGCCCGCTGTCGAAGCCTGTACCACTTTCTCCGCATCCCGGAGATCGAGAGCAAAGGTCGCTATCACGGACCGGTCCACCTTGCCTTCATTCTTTTGGTCCTTGGTGTCCATTGCACGATCGATGGCCAATATCTGCACGTTCTGCAGTACCGTGACCGTACGGTTAAAGTCGCCGGTAAGCGTACAAAGGATATCCACCATGTCCCCCGGTTTGATAAGACCGGCGATACTGGCCGCGGCATCCACCTCAACGGATACCGCACGCTTATTCTTCGGAACGATGAAAGACAACCCGAGCTGCTGTCCGCGTACCGAGACCTTCCCGGACACGATCTGCTCCCCCAGGATGATCGGCGTATTCGTGATCTTGCCGATGACCTCCTGCGGCTGCACGAACACTCCGGGCAGCGCATATTGCCGAGGGATGGACTTGTTCTGGACCATATCCTTGGTGATCACCGTGCGCGGAGGGATGTTCGCCTTCGCGGTGATGACAGAGATCAATTCTGCTTTGAATTTCTGGTCCTTGGAGACCGAACCAAGGTACAACGTTGTCCCCATGAACGTGACAATGCCGAATATCAGCGAGATGACAAGCATGCGCTTATTAATACCGCTACCCATCGCAATACCTCTTTTCTTTTATCAAACGAGCTGGAACTACCATTCACTGGAGATATACCCACATACACCACATTTTATACATGTCTTTATGCACATATTTCAGCATTTATCTGTACTTCATCAGAACAAAAATAAGATACTGATGGGACCTTCAAAAAACAGGTGCGTTCACAGTACCTATGGGATATAATATGCGCGTCGGTCATATACTTCTTTTAAGGGGGCTCTCATATGTCACAAGACCTGGTCTTAAAAAGCGTATTGCTCGGTATATTGCTGTTCCTGTTCGACCTGCTGGTGTTCCTCTCGACCCAGACCGATACAAAAAAGAAAATGAGCAAGAGTTCCGTTCAAAAGGCCAAGTCGCGCATCGGGTTCATTATCCCGATAGAGCTCTTTATCCAGGTGTTCTTCGCCCTCATCCTCATGTTCACGTTCCACTTTCTGCTCGCGTTCAATATCATCAGCAAGGACCTGATCGGCAGTTTTTCATATGCCTTTATCTTCTTCGTCCCGATGCTATACCTGCTGCTCAACAGTTGGCTCTGGGGAGATAAAGAGTTCAATGAAAAATTATTACTGAGCATGATCAGCTGGCTCTTGAAGTTCGCGATAACAGGGATATATCTTGGCTTGATCTAAGCACTGCATACCTGCGAGGCAAGGATACCTTCGAAAGTCCGTGTTCTTGTCTTGCAGTTCAGCACCGCCCCCTCCTCACGATCCCGTTCCTTCGATATCTTACACGTTCTGAACGCGCATCCATCAACTACCACTGCGCTGAAAGATACTGTTTTTACGAAATGGGTGACAAAAAGCACGCATTGAGCGGGGCGGAAGGTCGGCAGAAAAGACTTCAGGTGTTCTTAAAATCCCTCAATTGGACTATCTGTTCCTTCACGGGAGCAGTATTGACGAGCCATACGGCCAGGTCCGCACGGGTCAGCTTCATATCAGGTTGAAAACGATCGGTCCGCGCAACGATACCTTTGGACATGGCCACTGCTATGGCATTAGCATACGGATGTGTGATAGGAACGTCCGTAAAGACCGGGGCCTTCAACGCCCCCTGCGGGATGCCCGTCTTTAAGGCCTTGAGCAATATCGCGACCGCCTCTCCCCGGGTCACGTCAGACTGAGGCTGAAAAGTGTTTTTTTTTTCGATGATGCCGGCATCCGCTGCTGCGTATATTGAAGGTGCGGCCCAATAGCTCAACGGCACGTCAGAATAACTTTGTGTGAGCGGGGTCCCCGGCCTGACCCCCCCAGCTTTGAGCGCGATCGTGACCAATTCATCACGCGCGACCGCTTTCGAAGGATAGAACTGTGTTCCTTCTGCGAAATAGCCGAGGGTCGCCAGATACTCTATGACCTTTTTCTGGGGTATACCGCTGATATCATTGTACGTGAACAAACGCAAGACCCTGCGTTTTTCGGTCGCCCCTGCGGAAACTACCGTGATCACGTTCTTTCCCGGCTTCAGTCCTGTCCTGGTCTGAAATGCACCTTTTTGATTGAGGGCAACGGTATTACCGTTGACCTGTACCGGGCCTCCGTTAGTGGCGACACCCGCAACATCAATATCAGCACGCGTCGTCACAAAAAGATCTTTGGGGGAGATGATCGAAAGGAGCGGCGTTCCGACCCCCACCGAATCGGCCGTACGCGGATAAATGACGCCCTGCTGCATCTGCGCCTCCATGGGCGGAGCAAAACGCAGGTAGGTATCGGATGTCTCCTCGTCAGCGGCCTCTGCGATCCGGGGAGCGGTCCTTCCCGGAACATCGATCACTGCGGTCTTTTTCCTGGGCAATACCGGTGCTCGAGTCTTATTGATGTCATACCCGTTCCAATCCATGAAACGGTTCATACGGGATTGCATCACCGCCGTGCGCATGAGCATATCGACCAGGTCCTGTCTGGTCAGCGGTTCATCAGGGAAATACTGTTCCGCTGGGAGAATGATCCCCGCCTGCAGGGCCGTCGCTATCGCTTTGGCGTACGGATGCTCCGCAGGAACGTCAGCGAACGGCTTCCGTGTGAGCGCAGCCTGAGGGACGGTGAGCCCCTGGAACGCGGCAAGGATCGCTGCGGCCTCTCCGCGTGAGACCACCGTGTTCGGCATGAAATAGTTCGCGCTCACCGTGAAATAGCCGAGATCGACCGCACGTTGTATGTACATCAGCTGGGGATCATCGGCCGCCACGTCCTGAAGCCGCGGAGCGGAACTGGGGGTCTGGTCCTCCTTGGAACGTACGAGCACCACAGCCAGTTCACGTCGCGTCACGCCCTGTTCCGGATAGAACGAACGGTCCGTTTCAAGATACCCCAGAGAGCCGAGCTTTCGGATATCATCGCCGGCATTGCCGGAGGGCACATCAGTGAACGCCGCTTCCCTCAAGACCCTGACCTTTCTTTTTTCGGTCGGTGTTTCTACAAGAATAAGGTTCATCCCGAGCTCAAGAGGAACTCCCGCGACGAATGAACCGTTCCTCTCCAATATGACCGCTTGTCCGTTCACCGAGACCGCAACAGCAGGCGTGACCAGCCCTTTAACGATCGCGTACGGCTCATAGGTGATGCTCTGGTCCACCGGCTCCATGAGCTTGAGCCCTGCTGCTGCTTCCTGCGCGGTCCATTGCGCATCGGCAAAATCGACCACAAGCTGGCCCTCCATGCGTTCCATATCCGAGAGCTCCGACCCGTTCACATTGAGGTCCGGCCATGATTGCAGCTCTCTTAACTGCTGTTTCATCTCTCTGGTCTTTGAGAACCAGAAAGCCGCCGTTTCACGATCGAGCATCTGGTCCGGATAGAAGGAATCGTCCTCGACAGCGATCAAACCGTTCTCGACAGCGGCGGATATCGCCCCGGCAAGCGGATGCGTCGGCTTCACGTCCGTAAAGACCTCTTCCGGTGTGCCCTCCGGCAGCTCCACGCCATAGATCTTTATCAGGACGACCGCAGCCTCCCCGCGTGTGATCAGCCCTTGCGGTTTGAACGTTCCGTCAGGATAGGCACCGAGCAGACCTGCGCCGACGACGGCACTGACCGCTCCGGCATAGCTCGTGTTCGCGGGCACATCAGTGAACGTCGCTGTCCCCGGAGGGAGCATCTTCGCCCTAGCGACAAGCACCGCCAGTTCGGCACGTGTGATCGGCTTTTTAGGTTCAAAATTATTCTCGGACACGGGCTGCATCGCTCCCATGGTCAAGAGATCATTGATGGCCGCATACGCGAAGGAATCCGTCCCGACATCAGGAGCGGAAGCTTTACGCAAGACCCTCACTTCAGAGGTCTTGGTCCGGCCGGCCGCATCGGTCATGACCACATCGATGTTCTGTTTACCGACAGCCGCGAGATCGACCATCGCCGTATATGATCCGTCCGTGCTCGGCATGACCTCCTGTCCTGCGACCGTGATATGTGCAACACGTGCAGGCGCATATCCTTTCACCTCGAGATATTGTTTTGTCGTCACGGTCTTATCCGCAGGCATGATAATGCTCTTGGCGAGCACCTTCTGAGAAACGATATCGGTCCTATTCCCCTGCGTATCCACACCGCGCGTCTGCAGTGCTACCTGTTTATCCATGAACTCAAAAGGCACCTGCCAGGTCCCGACCCACAACTGGGTCTGAGGATCAAAGGTCAAAGCAATGGTCTCTCCGTTCGGCAGCTTTGTGGCTACCTGCCGCAGTTCGACCGGGCTCGAAGCTTTTATCGTCACGCGGTTCCCGCGCTTCTCGATCGTCGTCGAGAGTTCCGGAGCGGAAAGTTGTCCGTAGGCGATGACCGGCGCACAGAACTCACTGTCGGCAAAATCCATTTTTTGCGCAAAGGCCTTCACCTCGTTGCGGCCTTGCGTAAGGGTGATACCTTCCGCTTTCCACGTACCTTTCGCTTCGGTCTTAACGACCTTTTGAGGGACATTGTTCACATACACGGTGACCTCTGTGTCCTGCTCCGCTTTCCCCTCGACCGTGATCGTCGGTACCGTGAACGTCCTGCCCGTTAACGGAGAGGTCAGGATCGGCTTGTCGGTCTGAGAGACCCCCAGATAACTGAAGCTGATCATGTTCAGATTGTCCGCCACACCGACATTATCAAGGAGCGCATTGTTCGCGACCCATGCGTAATCGATCGCGATGGCGTGCGGTTTATTGTCGAACCCGGTCACCGAATAGATCGTCAGGCCGAGCCCCATGGAATAATCCGTCCCGTCGGTCCCGGCGCGTACCGCGAACCCGCCCGGCAATTGCACTTCCGTCCCCAGGTGCGTCCCGAAATTATCATTATCGAGGGCTGCGATCACATGCTGCCCGAAAAGATCGATACCGGTGGATATACCGATACGATTGATCGCCGCATATTCCGAAGGGTCACCGCCTTCATCGTCAGTGAACTGGGGCGAGAACGCGTTCATCTTGGCGATACCGCATTCATAGTCGTGCCCGAACATACGGAACGGGAACAGCACGCCGATATCGCCGCCGAACCCAGAGATCGAAGAGGTCTCAAAGGATGTGGCGTCGGTCGCGTCGATGTATTCCGTAGCGCTCTTAAGTCCGATACCGAGAGAAAGGTCTTTCAGGAACGGGAACGGTACTTTTGTCGCATACCCCACCATGAACACCTTACTGCCGGCACTATAGGTCCCGAGAGAGTAATTACGGACTTCGCCGTCCATCTTGTAACGGAACGTCTCTTGGATCTCATCAACGCTCATGCCGCCGTATCCGAGCCCGACAACACCCCATCCAGTGTTCATCGCCCCGTTGACGCCGAAATAATTGAAATCTTCCAGGACCTTTGTGGAGAACGTACTTGCCGCCATGGTCTTTACCTTGGCCAACCCTGCAGGGTTCGTGAACAGCGCATTGCTCCCGCCGAGCGTCGCCATGCCGGCACGCCCCATGCCGAGCGCACGGACGTCCGTAATGGTCGTCATCGGATCAGTGGAACGACGTGCTGCGCCGACCCCGCCGACACAACAGCACATCAGTAATAGCACAGCGACGAAAAAACAATTATAGCGTTTCAACTATGCCCCCCATGAACGACCGCTCAGAACACCGAGAACTTTATCTTTTGTCGTTTCTCAGAATCCGTTCGCGTACACTTCGCGACAACATATGCGACATAGGTCCCGCGACCGATATCCCCGCCCACGTCCAATTTACCGTTCCAGGCATATTCATTGTACCCTTCGCCCCATTCGAGGGTTTCAGACTTCCAGATCAATTGACCCGCCGAATCATACACGGAGATCTTGACCGTGGCCGCCTCACGCAGCTGACAGCTGAAATACAGGTCACCGTCCGCCGCCTTATAGGGCGAGGGCCCTGCCATAAGGTCCTTGATCGTGAACTCCTCTTCTATGTAATACTTGATATATGCGGTCTCGAGCAGCGAAGGCCCGGACGCACACGAGATACTGAGCACGCCGCTCTTCGTTCCAAGGTTCTTCACAGTGATGATGCCGTTCGCGACCGTATAATCCGTAACGATGATCAGCTGGGTCCCGTTCAGGTACAGTTTGAGCGTATCGGCATCATAGAATTTCCCCTCATTGACGAGCGTCACGAACAGTTTCGATTGTCTCGCGACATTATCTCCGTTCATGAACCGTTTGACGGCGCCGACCCCGTACGGCTGTACGTTCATACTGGCGATATAGGACGGTAATCTGTACGAAAAATCATAGTCGGCATCGGACTCCGTGTTCATGAAATAACCCACCAGAGAATTCTTGGCCGCGGAAATATAACTCGAGGACTTGAGATATCTGGACATGATGATCTGCTGCGGTTTGTTCGCCACAAAACCAAAATCACGGTAATTGATGTACGCATCCACATTGATCATACCGACGGTCTTGGGATTCGAGACCGTGACCAGGAAGTTATACGTGATCTGCTGTGCGTTCTGCAGGACCGCGGACTGTGTTGTCGTTGATGACCCGCCATCACTGTCCCATCGCTGGAACTGGTAGGAATACTCATATGAGATATCGGCACCATTGATATTCCCGTTATAAAAGACAGGACGCACTTCATCTATCTGTAACTCTCTCGTATAGCTGACCTCAGTACCGATATGCTTAAAAACGAGCTGACACACGAACTGATCGCCTGCTTTGACCTGCTGGGTGTTCGTCGTTACGAACAATGCCGAGATAGGCGCCTGAACGACATTAAAAGAGGGCGGCGTGAGCGGAGCCGGCAAAGTACCCGAGTTGAAAACGACCCCCGGACCGGATATATTGGCCAACTGCCCCGCGACCTCTGTATTAGCGAGCGAGCCGGGGGACATATCATAGTAGACCGTATAGACACACTCCCCGCCGTTATCGTACGGAATGGACTGGATAGGGACAACAGCCACTGAACTGCCCTGGAATACCGAGGTGTAGCCCACGACCGTGACCGTTGAATCCGGGTCCTTGCGCTTGATACGGACCCTATCTACTCCGCAGCCGCTATTAATGAATGAGTTCTTAACGTTCTTTATATTTATTGAAACATTGGAAAGGACCTCGGTGGTCTTAAGGGTGAACGTGAGCACCGGGATATCCCTTTCTCCACCCAAGGCGAAGAATGTCGGTGTAGGAACTACCGGTAATGCTGCGGCAACGGAGTACAAAGAGATATTGACCGTGGCCAGGACGAACGAACACTCATACGCTGCCGGTAATGTCGCTTTACATAACGCAGGACTTTCAGAGATACCGACATTACGTAATTGCGCTTTGACCACTGTCCCCGGGACCATCGAAGCTCCCGTAGAATAGAACACATAGAACGCCTTTGTATTGCCTGTCACATTGGCCGAGATCAACGTAGGAACACCCGATATCGGCAAGATCGCTTCATACTTTGAATTAGTGATCCCCAGGTCCATACTGCCGACCAAAGGGTCTGTTCCTTCGTCATACGTTTCATTATCCTTGCCGGTAGCATCACAATATATCTCGATGCGTTTGATATATGACTCCCGATCTGTGGTATTCGGTGCATATACACCCGGAGAAGCAGTGGAAGCATCCCCACTGCCGATGGTCAGGGATGTTATCGTTATATTATTGCTCGTCGCTTTTATACGGAATTGCAGCATGGATACACTGACAAAATCAGGACCGATCGAAGTGGCGGGGATCATGGACTGCATATGATCGTATGTATATTCATACTCAGCAGCAAAAACAGCTGTCGAGAACAACAGGAAAAGGAACAACGGTAATAAGAAGAAAAATCTTCTCCTCCCGAATATGGGATGAGACATAACACGCCCCCCTGTTTGATTTTTCAGCATTATTGTAGCATTTTCAACATTTTTGTCCAGCATATTCTGTGTTATACTCTGCTGAAGATACGAGAAAAAGTGGCAAGAAACGAACAGTGTGTGAATAAAAGTTCATACATGCCACAAGCTGACCTGAGTACAGCGGGGCCGCCTGTCACATGTCACTTAAAACAACTAACTTATGAATAACAAAAAATACATCATAGGCATTGATGTCGGCGGAACAAAGATCGCTGCCGGCGTCACCACAATGACCGGCAAACTTTTACAAGAGGTGTTCCTTCCCACTCCCCGCAACAGCGCCGAGGCCATATACCAAAGCATACGCACCTGCATCAATGATTTTTTAGCCGTCTATCCGATCGACGATGTGGCCGGTATCGGTCTGGGGCTTCCGGGCATTGTCGACATTAAAAAAGGGATAATTCTGAACGCGCCGAACCTGAAGATCTGGAACGGTTTCCCCATAGTGAAACGGCTAAAGAAAGATATTCCCCTCCCCTCGATCATCGATAATGACGCCAACGCTGCCGCTCTTGCGGAGAGCATCTTTGGCGCAGGGAAGAGATACCGGAACTTCATCTATATCACCGTCAGTACCGGGATAGGCGGCGGGATCATCCTGGATAAAAAGCTCTATTATGGAAGTCATCTGACCGCAGGAGAAGTGGGCCATGCCATCATAGAAGCGACCCATGGCGTACGCCTGAAGAACATGGGAAAACTGGAGACCCTGGCCTCCGGCACAGGTCTCGCGGCAAAAGCAAAAGAGCTCTTCGATACCGCATCGCCCCTGGCCCGGATCTGCAATAATGACCCTGAACAGATAACGGCCGCGCGCATCTATCAGGCCGCGAAAAAGAACGATCGGATCGCACAGGCGCTCATCACCGAACAGGGCATGCATCTTGCCGCGGGCATCGTCAGCCTGGTCAATATACTCGACCCGGAAGCCATCATTATCGGCGGAGGCGTCGCACATAACGGCAGACCTTTCTTTGATGCGATCAAAAAAGGATTGACCCATTTTGAACTGATGACCCCGAACAAAAAGATCATGCTCCTCCCGGCAAAACTGAAAAAACATGTCGGGTTGTTTGGCGCCGCAGCTCTGATCATGCAAAAAAAGTGACGAGAAACAAGTGGCAGGAAATACGCTCCACGGCACATGCCACATGCCACTCATCACTTGAACAAAGGAATATCGCATCATGTTGACGATAATCGACTACGGCATGGGTAATCTCCGCAGCGTGCAAAAAAGCATTGAAAAGCTCGGATATTCCGCGCTCATCTCATCCAGTCCCAAGGACATAGAAAGCGCTGACGCACTGATCCTGCCGGGCGTCGGGGCCTTCGGTGCGGCCATGAAGAACCTCAAGGAGTACGGCCTGATATCGATCATCAAAGAAAAGGTCGCGCAGGGAACACCGTTCTTGGGCATATGCCTCGGGCTGCAGGTCCTTTTTGAGCGCGGGGACGAGTCTCCGGATACGGCGGGGCTCGGGCTTATAAAAGGGACTGTCCCCCTGTTCTGCTTCGGCGATACTGCCACGGAACGCCTACCGATACCCCACATGGGCTGGAACCAGGTCGAACAAAAAAGACCGGGGGTCCTGTTCAAAGGGATACCCGATAACGCGTTCTTTTATTTCGTGCACTCGTACTACGCAAGACCGGATGACACAAGTATCGTCAGCGGACAAAGCTCGTACGGCATCCCGTTCACGGCAGCCATTGAACACGGCACTGTTTTCGCGACCCAGTTCCATCCGGAAAAAAGCAGCCCGTGGGGATTGATGATACTGAAGAACTTCATCGAACATACAAAAAAATAACGAACAGCGCTCAGTAGATAACGGACCGTCGTTAGTTATTCACTGCCCGGTATTCGTTATTGATCGAAGAGACCGTCGAATCCCGCACTTACCGTCGGGACCGCTTCTACCGCTTTTGGGGCAGGAGTTTCGACCTTCTTTTCCGTCTCAACAGGCTTCGCTTCTTCGAACAAGGACTTATTATCGGCAGCCGGCGTTTCTATCTTTTTCTCGACCGCTGTAGCGGCCGGTTTCACTGCCGGAGCGGCCTTCTTTTCTTCCTTGAACAGCTCTTCTTTGGTCATTTCTTTCACCGGCTCGACAGGCGTTTCGACCGTTCCTTCAGTATCGACAGTATCAAAATCATAGCCGACGGCGATACGATACGAATTGCCCAGCTCCCCATACGGCACATATGCATAGTTCAGATTAAGGTTGCCGAACGAAAGTCCGCCGCCCAATGTGAACCCGACCTTATCCTTATATCCCACGCGGAAAGCGATATAGCGGTTCAGTGCATATTCAACCCCGACACCCAGCGCGGTTACACCGTCATTGGGGATCCCGACGTCCGAAAGGAAGGTCAGGCGCTGCGTCTCGAACAAGCTCATCGTATACGCCATCCCGATAACGATCGTCTGCGGGAGCGGCTCGTCCGTTCGAAGAGGAGATACCGAGATGTTCTGAACGACCGCACCGACCGACAGTTCCTTGAAAAAGAAGCCCCGATACAGCAGACCGACATCCGCCGCCATGCCGGTCTTTTTGACATCGGCCAGACGTTCTTCGATGGTCTTCACGCCCAGACCGGCGCTCAGTTCTTTATTGATGGAAAAGGCATAGGCGACATCAATGACCTTCACTTCGCTGTTGAATTGATCCCCCGTGGACGCATATCCGTACGCCGAATCATACTTGGTCTCTTTATCATACGGTGTGGCAAGACTGGAATAATAACCTCCGAACACGCCCCAGCCCTCGACCGGAATAACGCCTGCGATCTGCTGCTGCGTGATATCCGCCAGCCAATTGAGCTGCATCGTATCAACGGCCGCATGCGGAATAGCAACAAGACCTGCAGGATTGAAGTACAACGCGTTGATATCATTGGCTAGACCCACATACGCACTGCCAAGGGCCGCAGAACGTGCGCCCGCATCGATCTTGAGGTAGTTCGCGCCTGAAGTCCCTACGCCGCCGGCCTGTGCCGAGGCTACGCAAACGCACATGATCAATAAAGAAATGATTACCGTCCTGATATCTTTTTTCATTTCTTCCCCCACAAAAGAAATGCATGTATGGTGCTGTACACCCATACTATCGTCATTGAACACTAAAAAAATGTATGCCTTTTATCTGGTCCATTTTCATGTTCGCCTATCCTCTGTAGGTATGCCCACCTGAACGACTTTTTATACCTGGGATTTACTAAAAAAGGGGCTTAGCAAAAGAAATACGGCCCTATACATAAAAGACAGGGGCCGCATAATGCGGCCCCTGTCCATCATCCGTATATCCTTTATCCGGGAAAAGACCTACTCTACCTCTCCGCGTATGATCGTTATGCGGCCCATCTTCTTATGTCCGTCCTTATCGGTGATCAGGTAAATGTATACACCGCTGGCGACCTGCTCCCCTTCGGTGTTGGTCGCATCCCATTCCAGCTGCGATACGCCCTCGTCAGCCTCGATGATACGGACCAGCTCTCCGGAGATCGTGTAGATACGTATCTTCGCGGTCTGCGTGATATTATCGATCGTGATATATGACGTATCCTCCGCACCGCCCAGGCTGCGGTCGCCTGAATCCGGCTTGAACGGGTTCGGGTATACGCGAACACTGGAAAGACTGCTCGCGAACGGTCTGACCGCGAACACGCGATAGATCGAGAAGTGCGTGACGCGTACACGGATCACCCGGGCCTCGAGATCGACAACATGTTCACCCTGGACCTGTACCCACTTGGCGGTCAGAGGATCATAGGTATATATCCTCAGGTCATACGGGTTGATGCTGCCGAGCGCGGTCGGGAACGGCATGACCATTTCAAGTTCGGTGCCGTTGAAAACATCTCCGCTCGCCGTGAAATCGCGTACGGTACCTTCAAGCGGGGTGTTCGCAATAACTCCTTTCAATTTCTTATTGGCCTGCTGCATCCGTTCATCGTTCGGGTCCACGACCTCGACGGTCACATCAACATCGTCAGGCAGATCGCCGGAGAGGAGACGCACACCGCCGTTGGGATTGAACAGGGCATTGAACGTCACCGGTACGCTTTCATTGCCGGCGCGGTCGCGGGCAACGACGGAGAACACGCTCTGCTCTCCGGGCTTCGCGAAATCCACAGCGAGCTTGCTCACCAGGGTCACATCCTCGCTGGACCGTACCGCATCGACGCCGTTCTTCTTGATGGCGATCGACTGGCTGCCCACATCCGAACCGTTACCATGGACTCGGAAGCGCAACGGTGTGATGGAGGTACAGTATATTGACGCGCTGACCTGCGCCGACAGGGACACAAGGGACGGGCTGGCCGGAGCTACCGTATCAAGGATGATATTGAGCGTGGTCGAGATGGTCTTACCTCCGATGCTCGAGAAATCATCGCCATAGACGACACGTACATGCTGTACGACATTCTCGGCGCCGGTCAATTGAACGGAACGCTTGGTGACGCCGCCGACCGTGATGACCACAGGTCCCGTTCCGTCCTCAACGATATCGCCATAGAGCCACATGCGGTCCGCATTCACCGCGGAGAAATTGAAGGTCACGGTCCTGCTGTTCACGTAATACACGTCCTCTCCGGGGAGCACATCCGTGTACCGATTGACCGTGACCGGACTGAGCTGCGGTACCGCTATCGGCAGCGTATTTACCTTGATACCGCTTATCGCAGTGACCGCGGATATATTCCCGGCCATATCTTCCGCCCAATACTTCAACTGATTATGCGCGCTCTTATTGCGGATAGTGACCGTGATCTTGTTCGCGGTCGGCGCCGAATAATAGCCGGAAGCATCACGCACTTCCACGGTGACCACGGCCTCACTATTGATCTGATAATAGATCTTCTTGATGCCGGAGACCTGGATGCCGGGTGTCGGTACATCAGAGAAGGAAAGCGTGAAGGTCGCACCGTTCTGGTCCTCATAGATGATACCGGTGTTCACATTGTCCGTACCGGACGGTGCAGAGCGGTCGAGCAGGAAGTTCTGGGTCATGGTGATGGTCGAGATCAGCCGGTCCTCGAGCCAGATACCCATGGCCTTCAGGCCATCACCTTCGGACAGCATGCAGGAAACGTTCGTTCTGTAATTCAAGGTACTGAACGTGCTATCCACATCGCCGACAAAGTGTACATAGTTCGCTCCCGGGAAATTCAGGAGCACCGAGACATTACGTGTGGTCATATACCATCCCGCGGTCGGGAAATTGATACGATACTGCGGATTATCCGCCTGCATAGGTGTTTCATATTGGAAGCTCATCGTGACCGGCGTGCTGATATTGCCCGCACGATCGCGCCAGACCACGTACAGGTCGATAGTGACAGAATCGTACTCCGCCTGAGGGATGAGCACCGTGATATCCTGGCTGCTGCCGGAGGTGTACGGCAGCCATACATTGTTCTTCCCGTTCTCCGCAAGGTCGCCATAGATCATCACGGCGTCGATGCCGCTCAGCTCTGAGGGATCATCATGCGAGATGGACAGCTTAACGTTCCGGGTGGTCACATACGGGCCATATTTGGTCTGTAATACGGTACTGGACGTGACACTGCCCGCCACGATCTGACGATCGAGGATGATGAGCGTGCTCGCGGTCACGCTGGCATGGTTCTCTATCGCAGGCATGCGCGCGATGTACACCGCCCGTGTCGGCCACTTCTCGAACGGGATCGCATCAAGACGTGCTTTCTCCGCCGTGGTGAACACGGGATATTGTCCGTTCGCGGACACATTATCCCTCCAGGACTGATATGTCACGTACGCGCATTCTTCATCGGCAGACACGCTCTCATACGGCATGCCGAAATCATCGGCGAAGACCGCCTGCACGTTCTTTGTTCCGTCCCTATCCTCGAGATATATGTACTTATGCATATCAACGATCGCACGCGGGCTGCGATTGTTATCGAAATCCCAATACCGGTCCGCATCCGTATCCGCGATCATGTTCCAGGTATTGGTCGTAAAGAACTGGTACAGAACATTGATCGTCGGCTCAAGTGCCGTCCAGGCGTACGGATTATTCTCCGCATCGGGTATGGAATCATCATAGCCGTAGATCATCGCGTATTTCACGCCGATACCGAAATCCTGAGCTTGCAGGTTACAGGAGACCAACCGGTTGTTCGTATATAACGGGGCGGCCTTATACCGGTTCAGGAGCACTGCAGCTGCCGTCGGCGGTTCATTGTCCAGACGTATGTACCTGATCATGCCCGTATCGGAGTCCGATATCCAGGAACGAAGGTCCGAATGCCACTCCAGATGCCCGGAATGTATGTCCGCCACATTATAGGCATTATCCGTAATGATATATCTCAGTACGTTATACCCGTTGGTCATGATCGGTACCACGAAGGTCTTCGTGAAACGATACTCGAGATAATCGATGAGCGGATCTTCTTCCCCGGGGAACGTGACCTCGGTCGGTATTTCTGAGTTCAGCTGGTACCAGAAGCTCTTGATACCCGAACCCGGGATTATGGTCTTCTCCCCTTCATCGATCATCCAGCCTGAAGGAGGCATTTGACCGCGATACCATGCGGAATTATAAGAGACCGGCGTTTCATAGAAATCCCTGACCTCGATAATGGCCTGAATGCCGGCAGGGTCCGTGCACCATACGGTCTGGAAGCTGCCGCCCATATTAAGACTGAGCTCAGGCTTGCCGTTATCGATGCGTATATCATCGACAAAATTCACCGTTGAAACATGTTCATACTTATCTTCCGCCCAATAATACACGATATGCACGCCTTCACCGTCGAGCGGAGGCAGTACGCCGTCGGCACTGCGCAGCGTGAACGGCTCCACGTACGGACTGAGGCCGGCGGCCGCGGTCTTATCCCAGCCGGTGATCTCGCCGTTCAATGTCGGCAGGACCGCGAACGGGAAGATGGACCCTAATTCGCGCCGATCAGCGTACAGATTGCCGGTCGGATTATCATCGACCTTGTAATACAGTCTGGATGTACCGTCACCGAGACGATCGGCCCGATGCAGCAGGTTCCCGCTCACGACATGGGCGCGTAACTGATCGTCCAGGGTATATTCCACCGGAAGATTATCGGCACTGAACCAACGCTTCGCGTTCGGATAGCTGTATATATGCAGGTTGCTCGTGACGACCGGCGCGTCCTTATCAATATGGAGATTCTCGGAATTGACCCAGTTCGGCGTTTCTGTCCACCCCAGCGCGTCCGATGCCCAATACCCGAACAGGTTCTGCCCTGCATGATCAATCGCGACCGTCACTTCCTGTGTGGGGGATACTATCGTCACGCTCACGGTCGGTTCAAGAACGGCCACCCCGTCACGTACATACCCTTTCACATAATTAATTGTCGAGACTCCGCAGCCATTGCGCGTCGGCAGATCGTACAGTGTATTGAAGACCCGTGAATGGTCAACGGCGGATATCGTCACAAGGATCGGACCATCCTTGTACCAGCCGGACCCCTGCGGATTGATACCGTCCGGCAGAGATGCCGAGACCGTCACAAAGCTTTGCGGCGCATCCACATCGACGATGACGACATTGCTCGTCGTATAATTACTGGTATTGCCCAGAGCATCCACCGCACGGACACGATAGCGGTATGACGTATTGCGTCTGGTCGGAATATCATCGGTGGTCAGCACTGCCGTTTTCCCGGATACGCTCTTGTACTCTGTCCAGACCGGCTCTACCAGGTCACCGTCCGCGTCCGCAGTGACCATCATACTGACATCGATCGTATAGGTATAGAATGATACACCTGATCCGAGCCCGTCGTCGGCACGATACCCGCACATCAGTTTGGTATTATTTTTTTGATATGTACCGTTGCCCGAGATGGTATACAACTGTACACCGCAGTTCGGCGCATTAAAGGAAGGCGGTGTGGTGTCATAGAAAATGGACTTTTCGCTGTTCTTCCAGTTGCCGGCCTGATCGCGGGCAGCAACATAGATCTTGCGATACCCGTCATCTCCCGATTCCAAGTTATACAGGAACGAGATGCTCTTGTTCTCGGTCACGACCAGGTCGCCACCCGGTATAAAGTTGATATCATCGAGTACGATATAGCCGTTCGTATTCTGCCAGGTTTTCGCGCCGAACGTGAACCGGAGCGTGACCTCGCTGTTGTTCGGGATGAATATATTCCCCTGGAACATGTTCCAGCCGCTCTTGCTGTCCGCTTCGCCGTTCCATATGGTATCGGGACAGACCACCCGGACCGTCTGACCGAGCGTTGAATCATAATAGCTCACGTCCGCCACGATCCATTCCGACCCGGTGGCGATACCCGAGATATTGGCCACGTTCACGAACCCGTGGAAATTGTAGGTAACGTTCGCGGTGGCAATGTTCACCTGTTTCTGTAAAGCCCACCCGCCGAGCTTCGCGGACTCATTCCCCTGCGTGGAGACATTGAAGCTGACGACCAGACCGTACAGACCGTCCTTTATGGAACAGGCGGTATTCTTGGTCGTGGCGGTGGAACCGAACAATTTCACGCTCATCGATACCTGCGAGGAGGAAAGCCCGTTCATGACCATGTTCCAGCTCGGGAGGACCCCAAGATCACCGGCATCCTCAAAGCTGTGGTCCTCAAGGAACATATCCTCTGACACGGGATACCTGGTCATATATACCATACCGAAATAGCCTTCACTGGAGAAATCAACGTTCACCGTCGTAACCAGGTTCTTCGTATACAGCGCTCCGCCGTTAAAACGGGCCGTACCTGTAGGCGCCAGCGTGTCTTTAATGAACGTATAGCTTGTTTCTCCAGTCGAGTCGCTGTCGGACGGATAGACCACATTGCCTGCCGCATCGGTTATCTTGAAATAGAGCGTATTCTCGCCTTCAGCCAGATCGGCCCAGATATCATCATCCAGCCGCCAGTTCTTGCTGTACAGGGTACGGTACGCACCGTTCTTGCTCGGTATGCCGACCTCATCTTCATTGATGTTCGTAATGATGCGCTGTGCACCGAATTTATTGTTCAACGCGACGGACACCTGGTACAAGCCCGCTCTGTCATCCGCAAAATCGATATCGAATACGGGGCGGGATAATAGCGCACTGGAATCATAGTACACCGTCGCATACGGCTTGGTTATATCAACGGCCAACAGATTGGTCGTGACCTGGGCCACATTGCCTGCACCGTCGATAGCGTTGACCACAAAACAATAACCGTCCTTACCTGACTCAAGCGCAAGGTTCGATGTGACCGTTGCCAGGTCATTGATTATCTGCGCTGCCGGCACGGTCTTCCAGGCCTGGATCAGCGTATAGTTCGTCGAGGTCTCATATGAAAGGCTTGCCGTCACCCAGCCTGTGTTCTGAGAGACCTCATAGATACAATAATCATACCGGGCTATACCTGAATATGTGTCCGAAGCTTTCCATGAACCGCTCAATTTCCCTTCAGAACGGCAAAAGTATGAAGAACGATACATATTCACCGGATTATTGAGCCAGAAATTGAAGAACGGCGGGGTCCGGTCAAAAGTGATCGAGGCATAGTTCCAGGAACTTGTGCGTCCAAGACTATTGATAGATGCCGTCTGATCATTGATGGCCGCTAATTGAACAACGACATCGCTGTCAGTCGCATTGGCGGTAATATAATCACGATCAAGGAACTGCATGGCGATGGTACGGATACCCTCACTGGTCGCGAGCGCGACGGCAGGAATGATCTTGGTCGCAGGATAAGGATACCATTTACCCGGTTCCACCTGGGTATTGGCAGTGATATGCCCCATAAGCCTATAGGCAACGATCTTGCCCTCCGTGGTCGGAGTAACACCTTCCACATCGAACCCGTCGATATAGAGCGCTACCGTATTGCTTGATGTGAATTTGGCCTTCTCGGCGGCCGCCCTGGTAGCACCATTGATGAAGAACTTGCTGATGACCGGACGTCCTTCCGTCGAGAAATAGGACAAGAGGATATCATCCGTCGCTATCGCGCTGACATTGCCTTGAGCATCGCGGAACTTGACCGACACGATACGTTTACCGTCAGACGGTTCAAGATTGCGATACCCTTCTGAAAGGTACGGATCAAGATAGATCGCATAGTCCTCTGCGTTCGCCGAGACCCAGGCATCCACCGTTGTCATGCCTTCTGTAAGGCCATTGTTCGTCACATCACCGGAAATAAAGATATCCACGACGCCCATATCATCAACGGCGTTCGCGGAAACAAAGACCATCAGGCGAGAATATTCGGCCCCGTCATCGATAACAACGGACGGATCGTACGGAGCCCGATAGTCCGGAGATACCGTGAAAGAGAAGTGGTCGACGATACGATGTGTGGGATAATCCGCCGCGGTCATATCTTCAATATTGATGGATATCGAGATCTCGTCCTCGTAGTTAAAATACGGGAGCGATATGGTCGCATACAGTTTGTTCTTCAGTATATTCGATGCGGACAGGTCATCGAGATAGATGATATTGCCCCCGATCGCCGCAAAGCCGAACCCGCCGCTGATGAACGCCGGATGAGCGGCATCCACGTCCGTCACACTGCTCAATACTACGGCATCCTGCAGCAGGGTGAACTTGGTACCGTTGACCTTCAAGGTATAGGAGCTCCACTCGTTCACCGCATTGGTCCGCGAAGCCAGCGTGATATCGGAAGTGGCGCACCAGCCCGATTCACTGTCGTAATATGTCCCATTGACCAGCTTGCCCCACCGCACCGTACTGCCTTCCAGGCTCAGGATATAACCGTTGTTCTGGTCCTGTACACGGAAGAACACCGTACCGGCGGAGCCCGCATTGGAAACAAGATATTTAAAGTTGATCACATGGTCTGACGCAAGCCCGGGTATGCTCGAAGCATCCGTATAGAAGCTGATCGTTGTCGGAGAGGATGTGAGCCGCAGCACTTGATTGATCGGCTCTATGCCGTCCGTATCCGGATCATCCACGCGCCCCGCAGCGACATCGGTCCCGTTCGTGAACTCGGCAGTGTCGTTCTCAAAATTGTTCTGATGCACCAGCTGGGTATCCGCGTCATCTCCGGCAGTGATCGTTATCGCCGGCAGCCGCACAATGTCTATCTGGTCCAAAGCGATGTGCTTACCTGCCGGGGCCGCTATACCGACACGCCCGGTGATATATGTATTATCCTGCATTTCGATCTTGAGCTCATTATTCCAGAACACTTTCAGATACGATCCGTTCATGACCACTTGCAGGCGCGGCGCGGTCTGTGAGGAATCGACCGTGGTCAGGTTTCTGGTCGCCAGGACCACAGTGGACTTCGGCAGGACTTTTTTCAGGCTCAACCTGCTGTAGGTCTGACCTGAGACCCGTTCCAGGCTCAGTGCATATCCTTGTTCAACGATACCTTCGACCGTTATATCCGACCGGAAGGCGAGTTCAAGAGCATCCTGCGTATAATCAAAACCGGAAAGGGTCAGAGAGATCACCCCATCGTTATACACGGAGGATCCGCTGCGCAGCATGGTCCCCGCCGAAAGATCGGCGATACCTTCTGTACTGATGCAACCGATACCATCCTGCAGCGAACCGTTATTGATCTGAGCAAAATAATCCGCCACAGAAGTGTTCGTCGAACAATTCTCGGTGAACGGAGCAAAGACCACTGACTGCAGGCCGTATGGGACAAAATATTGATATCTGTCAGCACCACGCGCCACCACGACCGAAAGATTCTCGAGATTGATGCCGGAACCTGCGTCGCTCGCCGTGAACGACACGCTCACCTGGTTCGCGACACCTGTGCTTCCCGGTGTCGGGCAGCGTTCAGATATCGTCGGAGGAAGAGTATCCAATATGATACTGACCGTGACCACTTCGCTCGGGTTCAGGCTCATATCCCAGGCCTGGAACGCGAAGGTCTTCACGCCGTCGCCCGAGGACAAGGTCGCACGGCCAAAGGACGAATATGGATTATAGACCTTGAAATTATTGGCGCTCACATTAATATTGAACGTGATAGCGGTGGAGCCGTCATCATCGAACATATCAGCCGTCACGGCGCCCGCAAGACCGGACAGCTGGCTGACCGGTATATTATCGACGACCTGCATGATATCCAGGCTGCCCATACCGAAATTCACATAGCAGACCCCGCCTTTCATATCGCGCGCAGCAAGGGCCACGGAGATATTCGGATTATCCGTGTACAGCTTGGAATCTCCGTACAGACCGGCACCGTTTGTGTCCGGGACGGGATTGACCTTGGCGACCAGTTTGGAGGGTCCATCATACGGATTCTCCTCTACCTGGAAACGGAACGTATACGGCGCGCCCATATAGTTCGGCGTAAGCGCCATGTTCGCCCCCAGCTTATTGCCGCACACATCGATGATATTGGCCGTAACATCGACCATTTCACCGTAACGATAGTACGGATGGACGACAAAGAACTCGACGATTTTACGATTATGGATCGTGTAATAATTCACACCGGTCACAGGATTACTGAAACGGTAGGTATATGCTTTGTTCTCGTCCTCACCGCGCAGTTCAACACTGGACCCGTTGATATAGACGATACGATTATCTTTGGCATAAAGCCGTATTGTCAAAGGTATATTGACGGTCGCCGATAGGGTCTCGTCGAAATAGGAATGAACTTTCTTATTGCCCGTCGAACCATCCTGAGGGTTCAGCCAGGCAAGATTGAGTGTGGGACCGAAATCATCCGGGTTCGTATACAAGAACACCCGTCCCCGGTTCTCGATATTATTAGAAGCGTAGGACGGTGCACCGATGAGATATTCCGGCACAAAATCACCGTCAAGGTCGCCCAACCCCGAGACATCATAACCGAACACATATCCGGCCTCACCTTCGTTGGCATAATCCGCCATTTTATCCATGACCAGGGTATGGGGTTTTTCACTTGAAAGGGCTGAACCAAAAATATACACGCGGCCGGCGTTCTTCCCGCCGCGGGCATTGAACGGTGCAGATATAGCAAGATCATTATTCCCGTATTGATCGTTATCCACATTGCCGACATTCGCGAGCGCATACCCGAACGCATCGCCGGCGTTCTGCCCGTAGAAGGCAAGATACGCGCTGGTCACGGAAGCACAATCGCTCTTGCCCAGATACAGGTAGGCAGAACCCGCATCCGTACCGTTCGCGTTATTGTAGGGAGCACCGACGGCAAATTCCTCGTATTCAGTTCCGAGCAGTTCAAGGTCATTGGTCATATCACCCATAGAGGTAAGCGAGGAACCGAACTGATCACCCTCCGCTTCCCCGGTGAGCAGCGTCGCGCGGGAGAGGACCTTTGTGCCGGTATTGAACGAATAGACATGTACCGCACCTTTGGCATGTGACGTACCCGGCGCACCGATAAGCAGTTCAGAGACCTCGGTGTTCTTGGTCGCATTGACGTTCGCGGCATTATTAACGGCAACGACCGCCGTATCGCCGTTGATGTTCACACCGCTCATGACCGCAGAGCCGAACCGTTCATAGGCCGTCGTACCGCTGATACAAAAACCGCGCAGCGTCCCGTTCGTATCCGACGGATCGAAAGAGGAGAGCGTGTCCGCGGAGAGCTCCGCGAGCTCTGTGGCCCGTATCGGACCTCGGGCCCCGCCTTCATTATCCGGATTTAAATGACGGGCTCCCGTTTGACCATAGGATGATTCATATTTGCGCCCCAGGATAACATAGACACGGCCGGCCTCTTCTTTACTGTCTATATCCGTGTACGGCGCACCGATGAGCAGGTCGTCATAGCCGTCACCGTTGATATCGCCGTTACCATAGACCGCCGTTCCGAAGCCGTCCTGAGGGTACGCCCCCTGCACGACCGTCGCATACGTGTTCAGGAACGTAAGGTCCCAGCGTGCGCTGTTCAGCCCGGAAATAACGCCCGGACCACCGAACAGAACGAACACTTCCGCGCCCGTAGACCCGGAATTAAGGGCCGTTACCGCAACATCATCATACCCGTCATTGTTCATATCACCGGCAGGCGCCACTTTATACCCAAAACGGGAAGAGGCTGTCCCCGACCCCAAGGTCAGGGTCAGGTCGGCACGGGCCAGTTCATAGAAATCTCCGCTGCCAAGGTACAGATATGCTTTCCCTGAGTACGGCCCGTATTGATTATTCCCGTATTCACCGATGACAAAATCAGTATATCCGTCCGCGTTCACATCACCCACGGAAGCGATCGAAGAACCAAAATAGGTGTTCGGCATATCCTCTTCACCCAACAGCTGTATCTTTTGCGCCTCATTGGCCTTGAACTTGGTCATAAAGCCATAGTTCAACTTCGTCATAAGCGACTGGATGTTCTTCTTAGTATCGCTGACCCACACCGTACGTTTATCGCCGATATACAGGTCCACATTGACCGGTTCGCTCTCGGTCCATTGCCCCGCCGGATATTCACCGGGCAGCGGTTCATAATTCTGCGGATGAGGGCTCAACGTGAACCGTACCGTCGTGCCGCTGCTGCCGATATCGGCAGAGACAAGTTCATATTCCTTGATCGGATTGGTCTGGGACTTATCGGCGACCACGCCGGCCTTGACGATCTCCCTGCTCGTATCCGTGTAATCCTTGCGGTACCGGTACACGATCAGGCTCTCCTTCAAGATACCGGAAGCATCGGACACCTCGAATATGATATCGGAATCGACAGAAACATCGTACGAATCGTTCGGCGGATAGACACGAACGAAGGTCGGATACACCGTATCAGGAATATCACGGTTCTGCAGAAGATAGAACTGGCCTGCACCTTCCGAGGCTTTGATCACGAACAGTGAATCACTGTTCATACCGAGCACATCTCCGCCGTTCGTGATGAGTGAGAGCTCCTCACGTGCTCCTCCCAAGTACCCCGCGTCCGCCGTCTGAGAAAGCGTCGTTCCGCCCGCATAGATATATATCTTGCCGTTACCGGTCGTTGAGGCCATCGCATTATCATACGTACGGGCCGAGACAATGAGGTCATCATAATTATCAAAATAATCCTTATTGTACCGGTCATACCCCAGCGCCCACCGCTTATAATGAGCGGGTGTGCTCAGATATTTAGCCGCGGCAAGCCGGGTCCCGAACTCGGAATCAATGCTCTCCGGAAGCAGAACGACATCGGGAGTCGCTACCGGTAAAGGCGTGAACAGAGCGCTCTTGCCAAAGAAGATGGTGACACTGCCGGCGTTCTCTGCGAACTGATCATCATTGGGCGCACCGATCGCGATATCCGGGTAGGCGCCGGTCGCCACCGTGTTCGGACTGGTATATGTGTCGTTGAAATACCCGCTCGCCAGGGACGCGCCGAAATGAGCGCCGGCACGGGCCCCGAGCCACATCTCTCCGACAGCCACGATCTTATCCGGGAGCAGCGTTTCGTCGGTATTGTTCGCGACCACACCGACGGCCCCGCGATATTCAAAATCACCGTACGAAGCGTTCGGAGCCCCGATCACCAGCGTACGTCCGCACTCGGCCAGCGCGGACCCGAAAGCCGACCCCGCAGGACCGCTGATCACGCTCTTGTTCGTCTGGAAACCCGTACCGCTGCCGTAGAGCACGTACACGGCATTGGAAGTACCGCCGTCTGAAACGGCAATATCCGGATAATCATCGCCATTGATGTCATACAACGGTATACCCCTGTCGATATACACGTTCTTCGAGACCTGGCTCGGTACACCGTTGGACATTATGACCGGAGTATCGGTCTTATCCATGGCCTGTCCGCTGAACACATGCACACGGGAATATCCTGAATCGTTCACGGCCTTCCCTTCGAGAACGACCACATCATGGTACACATCCCCGGAATCTGCATGCGTCAGGGTCACTTGCGGGATACCGAACACATCCGTCGCAAAAGTACCGGACGTATCACCGCCGACCAGGATCACGTTCGGTGTATCGAACTTGATGTCCGGCCCGCCGAAATAGAGCAATACATAGCCTTTATTGGCATTGGTCCCCGGCGCCGGGATACCGACGAACCACGACGCATTGGTCGTATTATATATCTCACCGTAGGTCGCGCCCGGAGTAAAGACCGCAACATCATCAAGACCGTCCCCGTTGAAATCACCGATGGACTTGACGTTCGTGCCGGTATTCCCGGACACAAAAAGTTTCTGGTTCGTCGAGAAGGAAATAATGTTCGGGGTCAGCGCAAGACCGGAAAAGTATTGCCCGGTATACTGATACGCAGGGAGCACCGCACCCCAATCCTGAGCTTTGACCTCAAGCTCATAGCCTTCCGAACTCTCCAAAACGTCGTTCAAGGTGAAATATATGCTGATCGCCTTTACCATCCCCAGAGCATCATTATAGTCATCGACCGGAATACCAGCGGCAATAGGTACCGTCACGCCGGAAGCAAGGGTCAGGACCATATATGCATCTTTGACCTGCGCTGAATTGAACCCGGTACTGCCGGCAGTATCAAGTCCCGCACTGTTGATGATCTTCCTCTGAAGATAGGCTTCAAGAGAATCCGCCTCTCCCATGCCGCGAGGATACAAACGAACTTCGATCGAGGCCAGGTTCAAGCCGCTCTTCCCTCTGTCATAGATAGTGATATTAAATGTCGGATTTTCCGGAACACCCGCCATCCCGGTCCGAGGCATCGCATAGGTGATGACCGGCGCGGCAATATCGGTCGCAGCCGCGTTATACATGACATGCACCGTGTTCTTGCCTGCAAAGCGGTCATTGAACGCCACTTCATCATATCCGTCAGCGTTATAATCCTGGATGTTCAAGAGCGAGGCCCCGGTGTGCGCTCCGGCATCATGACCGGCTATCACATAACCGTTGAAATTGTACGCATCAAAACTTTCATCGATGAGCTTACCCCCCATATATACGAAGATCATGCCCATCCCGGTACTGCCGGCATACGGTGCACCGACCATGAAATCATCATAGCCGTCACCGTCAAGGTCTCCTGCGGAGGCGACCGTGATACCGAACTGCTGAGCACTGCTGTTCGCAGAAACATTCTCATTATCACGCTCAATATCCCGCGGCTGAACGATGGTCCGTACCTTGACGGAACTGCCGATATCACTGCGTACCCCGCCATATACGACCCAGGCGCACCCCGAATCTCCCGGTTCCGTGTACTTGCCGACCAGGATATCCGCAAAATTATCATGGTTGATATCTTTCCCTTTCGCCAGTGAATACCCGAAATGATCATTTGCTGCCGGCACCTGCGCCTGCAGGGTTTTGGTCATCAGAGACCCTGCCGTAAAGAAATCAGGGGTACCCGCCGCACCAAAGTAGACGTATGCCAGACCTGCTTTATCCGTACCGCCGTCCGGAAGACCGACAACGATATCTTCGACACCGTCCAGATCAAGATCACCGCCGACTATCGCCGCCTGGGCAAAACCCTGCCCGCTGCCTGAAAGAGTTCTGTAGGTCGCTGCGGAACTCTTTCCGCCGGCCAGCAGGCTCCTGCCGTTATACACGAACACCGCACCCGCGTCGGAATTATATGAAGGGACCGCGACCACGATATCATCGTAGCCGTCACCGTTCACATCGCCGACATCGAACTTCTCGCCGAACCCATACGCACTGTCATCCGGCGCCGTGATGACAAAGGACGGGTGCTCCGTATCCAGCGCGGACGCTCCTGCCAAAGCCTTTGTTCCGTAATACAGGTAGATCTTTTTCTCGCCAGGAGCCCCGATGAGCACATCCCCATACCCGTCCTTATTGATATAGGCCATACCGACCATAGCCCCGAACCGTGAGTTAGGGGTCACACCCGTAAAGACCGCTTTCACATCGCGTTCCTGTTCAGGACCGCCATAATACAAGAACGCCTGACCGGTCTCGCCGTTAAAGCCTGCGTCACCGACGATCAGGTCCGGATACCCGTCCTGATCGATATCCGCACCATTGCCGACTGAACTGTTATAGGAGACCGTATTGTTCCGCGTAAGCCCTCCCGCATACCATTCGCTCAGGAACGGGACACCTGCCACAAAGAATTCCATCTGCTCATCATTAAAGAAAGGTTCCGGATCATCGGTCCGATAGAGCTCTCCGCGGGGCGGTGTATGGACGGAATTGATCTGCACACTGAAATGATCGCCGTTCTCCAGGAACGAACTGTCCTTGGCATATACCAGGAGCCTCGAATGCGTGTCGTCGACCCGGACTATGATCCCTTGATATTTATCGGTCTGATATAACGTTTCCGTGGACAAGAAGACCAGCGTCGCGTCCTTGGTAGCACCGTTAAGATCATTTATTGTCACCGTCAGAGGATACTGCGCATTACAGGAGACCATCCAGAGCACTGCCTGTATCTGCAGATCTTGCGGAGCGGCGAAGGAATTTCCCGGGTACAGATCGGATACAAAAAGTCGTGCCCCTTCATAGGCACCGATATCATAAGATACTCCCTGAGGACGAGCGACTGCCTCGATATCGACAGTGACATCCGCTAGATAGATACCTGAATCCACACAGGGCGAACCCTTGACCAGGAATGGATAGGAAGAGAACGCTATCTTGGGATCGCCGACTATGGTCCCGGTCGTCCCGATCTTTGAAGGCAACGCCTCATCAACGCTGCAGTGTTCTACGATGGCATCCAGTGCTGTCCCTGCGAACATTGATGTGGCCGGCCCGCAATCCGTGAACAACGTATTATACGCTTGAAAAATAGAGTTAGCCCCTGCGGTCCACAGAGCGACCCCTCTGTGCGCAGAGAACGTGGAATTATAGAAATATGCCCTGCTGCTCGTATTGATCACCATGGCATACGTCTGCGCAGTGGACAAGTAATTATGATGGAACAGACAATTGCGGGCCGTGAACGCGGTATTGTTCGCCAAATAAAGAACATCGCCGCGTCCCGTGCTGGCCACACTGTTGCGGGCGAACGTGCAACGCTCCGCGAGAAGTTCACCGTCCTGACCGGAGGTCGGGTCCTCTCCTCCATAATACACGCCGCCATAGGTGGACGCTTTATTGGAAAGGAAGGTCGAATTGAACGCGTATATATACGACCCCAGCGAATAGATAGCACCGCCGGCAGCGGTGGAATTATTTCCGTTGAACAAGCATCTGTCGACCGTAACGCTCGCATTGACCGCATATATCGCACTGCCGCCCAGGTCTGCCGCGTAATTATTGCTGAATTCGCATGTTTCCAGGAGAACCACCGGAGCCTTGGCCCTTGTTGCGCCCTGAAGGAACATCACACCCCCGCCCTGTGCTGCATAATTATCTTTGAACAAAACATTACGGAAAAAGAGCTCAGACTTTGCGCTGGAATTACAGGAAACAACCGCACCAAAGTACCCGTTAGTTTCTTCTACAGCCCCCTGCACCAAGGTCAGATTCTCGATACTGACGCTCACCCCTGCACCGAACTCCATGAGCCGCGACACATACTGCCCGGAGATAATAGTATTAGCCCGGCTCACACCTTGTTCAGTATAAGCACGCAAGGTCACTTTAAGCCCCGGCTTGAAGATCAAGGGTTCATCTAAATTAAAGACACCTTCTATCAGCACTATCTGATCATTATTCTCCGCGTCGTCCAATGCCGCTTGTATGGTCGCATACGATTTCCCGCGGGTAAGATTCAATACCCGAGGTCCGATGACATATTGGCGCGCAAATACTCCAAGACCTGACCCGTCCTGTCCGGCACTGTTCCAGGCAGTCATTAAATAACTCTTGTCCACTGCCCCCATAGAGGCCAGCGCAATACCATCCTGTATGCCTGCGGTATAGGTATTGATGGTCGTGCTGGTATCCGACAAGGAGGAACCTTCCAGACTGTAGAATCTGGCGAACACTTCAGAAGTATGCGCAGGTATCGTATATGTCGTTTGGTACAGAAGAGCCTCTGAATCCTGAGTTTTCAGATAACACAAAGCGATCATACCGTTAATAGAAGCGGTCGATTCAATAGCATTGATCGCCGGATCGAGATAACTGGTGAGCCTGGATCCCTGCTCAACGATCTGTTGAGCATTTGTTGAAACCCCATACACATCGTATTGCCTGAAAAAGACATTGGACCAGGTATCATTGGCTTGATAACCGGAAATACCCCAGTTACGATAATAAAAATAATACCCGTCATTCCCGATATCAGACCCCGATTCGCTGGCCCAGGCCACGGCAAAACCGGTCGCATAGCCCGTAATGACCGGGTTGAACTGTTTCAAAGAAGTTGTTTGATTGACAAGCCGTGCGCTTGCGGTCGCAAAATTCGCATTATCGTACGATATCATGCAGATATCGCCCCCTGCAGGATTCGGCGGATTGGGCGGATTCGAGATGCTGTATTCGGTCCCCCACACCACTGCGTACTCATTTCTCGTCGGGCCGAACGAAGCGACCCTCGGATATACACAGTCCTGTGCCGCATCGATGGGAGCTATCGCCACAAGCTGGATCGGAGAAGACAATGAACCTGTATCATAATATACTGCTTTGTTAATGACGCTTTTCCCTGTCGAAGCCGAGGTCATATCAAATACGACAACGAACCGGCCGTTGCCCAAAGCCGCGATATCAGGCTGGCGCTTATCAAGCGTAGGCACATTATTTCCCACCTGAACTTCTGTCGTCGAGCCGGACCCGGAGGCTGTTGAACTATACGGAGTTCCATCGGCCGCGAACCGGCGAATATAAATATCACGCTTGCCGCTGCTGTTATAGACCTCCCACACGACCACGAACATCCCATTGGAAAGCCCTGCCACACGAGGATAACAGCTCAGCGCATCATATTGAGAATATGCATTAATTTTGAACTCAGCCTTAACGATATCACCGGTAGGAGATATGATCTTACCGTAAATATTACCGGCGTTCGACCATACCGCAACAAAATTACGGTTCTTTAAAGCAGCTAGTGACGGATGTGCCTGCTCACCGGACGTTGTATCATTTACACGAAGTTCATACCCGTCACCTGCCGTCGCCGAACTGCCGTTGAAATAATATCCGTGGGCATCTTTTTTAGCCTGGGAACCGGAAGGTTTTATTGTCAGTATGGTCAGCTGTTTTGCCACTATTGCAGGGTTCGTAACTAACAGCCCCTGACTGTAATCCGAGAACGTACTGACGTTCTGCGTTGGAGCGGCATCACGCGCCTTCACACGGCAATAATAGGTCGCACCGGGAATTCCTCCGGAATACGTGAACGAAAGCCCTGTTGTCCAACCGGAACTGACAAGATTATCTGTCACACATTCATCCCGATATATTTCATAGTAATAGTCGCTCACCCCTGCCCCGGTACCGTCACTTGCCGCATACCATTTAAACATCATTGTGCCCGAGGAGAATGGTTTGGAATAATACGGAACACCGTTCAGCACAGGGGGCGTCACGTCCGGCGCATAGGTCATCGTGATGTACGCATATCCGTTAGAACCTTTATTGTTCGCCGCTGAAAATGCACCTGAAAAACCCGCACCTGTACCGCCGCTGCCGCGATAGGCACCGTTCACATACGGACCGTATCCGCCGGAAGGCAGCGTACCGCCTACAGATGTTGCCGTACCTCCATTGCCGCCGCCAAAACCGCCTGTTCCTGCATTACCTGAAGCAGTGCCCCCGCTTGCCGGGGTACCGATACTATCGTAACCGCCGCCGCCGCCGCCGCCGCGAGATCCGGCCAGAGCAGCACCACCGCTGCCGCCCGCACCTGCAGATCCAGCGCCGCCAGTCCCGCCGGTAATGATATTGCCGGAACGATATGCACCGCCGCCGCCACCGCCGCCGTAACCGCCGCCGCCATTACCGCCTTTAACCGTTGTTCCGGTAATACCGCCTGTGCCGCCTGTCGCGGAAAGGAGGAGCGTACCTGCGGCCGAAGTTGCACGTAACTGCGTCGCAGAACCATCCCCGGCAGCAACGTTCGTAGGACTGCCGACGACCACATAATACGTTGATGCTGCAGGAATAAGGTTCGCTGAGGTCGCAAGATATCCGCTCCCGCCGCCGCCGCCTTGTGAATAATAGAGCGCGGTAGAATAATATCTGTCTCCGCCATTACCGCCGGCACCGACAAGGGTAACGGCAAGATTGACACTGGTAGCACCGGCAGGAATAGAAAAAGAACCTGAAACAGTGAACGCTAAATTTTGAGTTTCCAAAGAAAAAGCGGGAGCACTGCCGAACACGCAAAGCATAATGCCTGCGGTCATCAGTACGTTCTTAAGTAAACCAGAAGTACGTGTGTGCATGATCATGACAAAGTATTCCCCACTGTTTTAGATCTTATACATAGTTTTTGGCGACGTGGTTCCTCGACATAGCTATTATCGACAGGTTGAGGGGCAGAAAATGTATCGAAAGATATTGGTGTATTTAAGGAAGGACCTTTAGAAGCAAATGACAAAGAACAAGGACCAGGGAAGAACACAGTGAACACAAGGAAGATACACACAGCATATAACGAAACTGATCCAGCATGATACATGCCAGGATCTGAACATTGAATAAAAAAGATGAAGGGGTTCATGCCCCCACATGATAAGAACATTTCTCTCCCCCACAGAGAAAAACATAAATTACATTAATACTTAACAGACGGACTTAAGCTTATTTTTAAAAGATTATATAGAAAAAAAAGAGGGATGTCTAGCGTTATTTTTACTAAAGAATATACCTATATCTTTTCTAGCATGAACAGATACGCAATAAGTACCATATTTTATTCCCCTCGCGGCCATGATACAGTGTGCACATGTTCACTGTTATTCCCGCTATCGACATACTGAAAGGCCAATGTGTCCGGCTCACCAAAGGGGATTATGCCCTTTCTACCGTATACAGCAGCAATCCCATAGATATCGCCCGCTCTTTTGAAAAAGCAGGAGCAAAGCGCATTCATATCGTGGACCTTGACGGCGCTAAAGCCGGAAAGCCCATGAATATGGGCGTCATAAAAGAGATGGCCAAACACACATCATGCGAACTTGAAGTGGGCGGCGGCATCAGGACCATAGGGACCATCAAAGAGTATCTTGAGGCAGGGATACGCTACGCAATACTGGGAAGCATCATATTCAAGGACCAGACGATCCTAAAAGAAGCGGCCCGTTCATTTAAAGAACATATCATAGCAGGGGTGGACCTGGAACATGGACAGGTCAAGGTATCCGGATGGCTGGAGGATACAAAGACCGATGCAGTGAGCGTATTGCAGCAACTAAGTGATCTCGGCATCACAACAGCAATTATCACCGATATCGCTAAGGACGGCATGCTGCAAGGCCCCTCTCTTCCTTTATATAGTAAATTATCACAAGCCCTGGACATACATATCATAGCCTCAGGAGGGGTCACGACCATACAGGACATCCACGCACTCAGCAAGATACCCCACGTTACAGGCTGCATCGTAGGGAAAGCCATCTATGAAGGCACTATTGAACTGAGAGAAGCTCTGGACATCACAGCTAAAACCTAGGAGCTGGCATTCATGGCACGGATATTCCTGATCCGACACGGCGAGACCCAAGCTAATACTGAAAAAAGATATCAAGGGCAGATCGATACTCCACTGAACGATACCGGGCTAGCGCAGGCAGAGCAATTGGCCAGCACATTACAACAGATACCCTTCGATCGTTTCTATACGACATCACTGAAACGAGCTCAAAAGACCGCCGAGATCGTGGCCGCACCGCACAAAAGATCTCCTGTGATCATCCCTGAACTTGCCGAGCGGAATTTCGGCCGTTGGGAAAACATGACCGCAGCTCAGATCAAGTTCAGCTATCCGGACATATACACTGATTGGCTCAAGGCCCCCAATGTTCCTATACCGGACGCGGAACCGTTCGGGGCATTCGGTCAACGCGTGCTCTCCGGCCTTGAAAAGGCCATGTATGACCTGGGGGAAGAAGAGACCATCGCGATCATAGCCCACGGAGGACCGAACCGGATCATGCTACATCACTTCCTGGGCTCATCTGTCACGGAGCATTTTTGGAAGATAAAACAGGACAATGCCTGCGTGAACATCATCGATATCCGCCCCGGATATCAACTGGTCAGTCTGCTCAATTTCCACAGTGCAAGCTTTCAGAAAGAATCGATAAAATACTGAAGTCTTTTCCGCCCGTCTCAATTCTTTTCCCTGCCACCTGCCACGTTTAACCTGTCACTTGCCTTAAAATACGTACTTTTTCGCTTTAAAATGTGATATATTTTAACTAACCATATGAATACAAAGCATATGCTGAGAACGGTCGCGGGGGCGCTACTTTGTATCCTTATAACAACCCCTGTGATCGCGAACACCCTGCAATCCGTAAAACTGACCCAGAACAATGCCCTGGGCCCCCGTTCCTGTACCCGTACTGCGGACAAGACCCTGCATCTGGTCTATTGGGTAAAGACCGGTGACGCATCCAAATTGTACTACTGTCATTCCCTGGATAACGGCGAAACCTGGACCCCGCCTTTTCTGCTCAGCCAGAGTTATGACAGCTCATCTCACGCATGCTTAAGTACCGATGAGAGCGGGAAACTCCACGTGTTCTGGGCGGATGCGGGAAAGATACTGTATTCAACGACACCCGACAACGGAAGAACATGGAGCCCCATCTATAAAGTGAACGGGCGCTATGATCATGCGGACATGCCTTCCGCCGTTATCTCACGCGACGGGAACATCCATATCACCTTCGAAAGCAATGGTGAGATCTATTATCGCGCGTACCTGGCCAAAGAGAACGGCTGGTCCGCGGTATACTCCGTCAGCGATACGCCCGCCTTATCAAGAACGCCCCAGCTTTCCCTGTACGGTACCCACATCGGCATACTCTGGAACGAGGACGGGGAGATCGCCTATAAAGAACTGAGCGCTGATACGAACACCTGGAGCGCCGTATCGATCATCAGCCGGGAAGCGGAGACCATGTACGGCTTAAAAGGAAAGACCAACATGAACCCCCAACTCGCTATCGACAAAAAGGAACGCGTGCATGCCCTGTGGGGGAACGGGAATAAGCTCATACACCGCATCAAGGTGAACGAGGTCTGGTCCCCGGCACCGTCACTGGTAGCGAGCGATGCAATGCAGTGGTTCGGAGCACCCGTTATAAGCCTCGATGCAGCGAACTCCCTCTATTGCGCCTGGATCGAAAAAGGCCATATCACGTACAGAAAATACAACGGTGAACGCTCCTCCTGGGAGATGCCTGAGCTCATCCCCATGGCCCTGCAGGACGGTTTTCAGGCATCTCCTGCCATGGGCCCGGCATGGTCCTCGACAGACCTCGTCCCCCGGCAAGGATTCGACCTGATATACACATGGAGAGCTTCGCTCGAGGATACAGGCTACAGCCTGAAAGCTTTTTCCAACACATCATTTACGGCGCCGGAACAGGCCCCGGTCATCACCGGCCTCACCCAGGCCGGCGGTCGTTTTGCCGTGAACTGGCAACCGACCGCAGAACAGTCATCTTTTCGTATGATCATCGGGAACAGCGCTCCTATCTCGATCCCCTATCTGTACGACAGCGGTATCGTCGATGAAACGACCCCGTTCCATATGAGCCGGGCTTTCCCGGTAAAAGACAGCGAACTCTATGTACAGGTCAGGACAGCTGACCGCAACGGCGTGTGGAGCGAATGGTCAAAACCGTACCTCTACAAGAACGCTCCCCAGCAGAGCGCCAACGGCCCGGTTATCACGCTCAAAGCGATCGAGGAGAACAGCCTGTATCTCTACAGTCCGTCCCCGAACATCATTTTCTTCGGTCCGGGTCTTGATACGCCCAAGACCTTCACGATCATCGGCACCGTCACCGGAAAAAGCAGCGGGATCAAGTCGATAACCTTCTCGAAATTCGGCACGAACAGCCCGCCGCCGATCCTTGAACCGCAAACAGCGGATTTTGAGGTACAGTACGCCGTACGATCGATGGACCAGACCGGAGAAGTTATCATCACCGCGACCGACATGAACAACAACATCTCGGAAACCCGCGTCCAGGTCATCAAGGACATCGATCCTCCTCAGCCGCCGTCCTGGGTACGTTTGAGCCCGGACAAAGAAGCTCATGATACGTTCAAAGGGAAAAAATCACAAAAGAACAAGATATATGTGTATTGGACAGAAGGTACGGATACTGGCGCCGGCCTTCGATACCATGTCATGGGAACATCCCCGCAATGGTGGAAGGATACCGTACATCGCAGCGGCGATTTCGAGGTAGGGAACGAAGGTGAGAACACCTTCTATGTTTTCGCTGTGGACAATGTCGGCAATGTTTCCGTGCCCGGGACCGACATGGTCTTTATCGACACCATCGCCCCGTACCCGCCGAAACTGCTCGCGACCGTGACCTCAACGAACATCTTGCAAGGCATCAAGTCCCCGGACACGACCGAAGTGCTTGTGGACGGCCAAAGCGCTCGTGTCGAGATCACATCCACGACCAACTGGCGATATACGACCACCCTGCAGGACAACATGACCCAGGTCATTTCGCTCCAGGCCAGGGACGATATCGGCAACGCGAGCGATATCGTAACGATCAGCATCAAACGCAAGACCTCCGCTCCCGTCATCTACACAATGACCCATGAGCCGGCGAACACGGTGCTACGCGGCAGAGACACACTGGTCATTAAATTAAAAGGGGAACCGTTCAATTTCGCAAAAGCGGATATCCCTCCTATCGCATATGACATACCGCTTTATGATGACGGCGTGAGCGGGGATAACAAAAAGAACGACGGGGAATATATGGCTCGTTTTTCGGTCCCTGCCAGCGCCGGGAACCGTGAATGCCAGCTCATCGGAACGCTTTCCGACCAGGCCGGAAATTCCGCCCAAAAGATAGATGCTAAAAAAGTGCGTTTCAATCCTTCCTCGACCGTGGTCCTGGACGACTTCGAGATACCGGGTGATGTGTACCCCTGGATGAACCATGTAAAAGCACGCAATATAGACGCGACCGAGGAAAAGAACCTGCAGCTCCCGGGGAGCTCCGGAGTGTGCAGGATCGAATATGATATGAACGGCGTACAGAACTGGGCCGGCTTCTCTTCCCGGGAATTCATCGCCAAGAATTGCTCCGGCCCGACGCCGAAACTTCAGTTCAAATTAAAAGGGACCGGACAGAAAGAGGCCCGTGCCGCCGTACGGCTCCGCACCAGAACAAGTGATTGGAGCCGCGAGATAAAGGAACTCCCCTCTTCAGAATATACGTTCTCGCTTGGCAGCACGGAATGGCAGGATATCCTCATCCCGATCCCCGATGATACCGCCATGGACCTCGACCAGGTACTGCAGTACAGCATCATCATCTATACGCCGGACAGCAAAGCGAAGGGGACCTTCTATATCGATGACCTGCGACTCACCTACCAGCCGCTACAACTCCAATATGATACCGGAGCTCGTCCAGAAAGGGATATGCGCGTCCCTGTCGTCCCGCAGATACCTGCCCGCACTGCGATACCTGAAGCACAGGAACAGCGCACCTATGCTCCCCAGCCCGATGTCGATGTACAGGAAGACTCCACTGAACTTTCGAATGAGACCAAAGGAACGTTCGTAAATGCGCCTTATTTTTCCGTGATCATCCAGCCCAACCCCGTACGGGCCGGTTCTCCGGTGCACCTGAAAGTGAACGTACCCTCGAAATACAAAGCCCAGGAAGCGGCGATATTGCTCGTTAAACAGGGCGATAAGCTCATCTCCGCCAAGCTCAAACGCGGCGCCCAGGACTGGTGGTCCGCGACCGCGCCCATGCCTGCCTTCATACGCCCGGGGAATTATTTCGGGACGCTTTTCGTCAAGACAGCGACCGGACATTTCTTGAAAACAAAATTCCCGTTCCAGGTCATAGCACAGGAATCGAACAGCCCCATCGACCAGGCCGTGGTCACGTTCTATCCGCATCCGCTCATACCGGGCATCGGCGGTACCGTGAAAGCGAACATACCGCGCGGTCTGCAGGCGAAAAAAGTCCTGCTGTTCTTCGGAGAATCGAGCGGTGCGGCCGCCAGTTCCGAGCTGTCCATACGCGATATCGGCTCGACCACAGAACATTGGACCGGGACCATCACACTGCCCGCGGACCTTATGCCGGGAGATTACAACGCCTTGCTCTATATCAAGGACCGGACAGGCAAGCTCTATAAAAAACAGATCAAATACAACGTACTGAAAGGTTGACCAGAGGCCGAGTGCCGTCCTCTAGATGCGCAGTATTACTTCTGTTCCGGAGAGAACGACCACCGCAGGAGTTACCTCATAATAAAAACCGACCATCACATCTTCCTTCACCGGACGGAGCAACAGTTCCAGACAGTTCTCCGACACCAGGTGTTGTTCACGCGCTCGCTGTAATCCTTCCGACACATAGAACTGCAGCTCACCCTGAGCACAGATGATCTTCTCGAACGGTATGATCGAACGCCCGTCCGAACACATGATCGGAAGTCCGTAGTGTTGATTGAGATACATCTCGAGCTTACCGGAATTCTGTGCTCTTCCCCGGTCCTCATCCCCAACAACACGCATCCCTTGCCGATATACGATCTTTTCTCGAACACTCCCGTCCGGAGCATAGAACACAGAGGTGCCATGGAGCACACCCCCCGCATAGGTCGTTTCCGCAAGTTTCCGCCCTGCAGGATCATATGTCTTGCTCACTCCGGTCCGTATTCCCTTCACATAGGGCACCTCTTCAGATGGCTGACCATTATCATGGTAACTAAGGACCGTTCCTTCGATATCTCCGGACACATATCTCTCCTGCTTTTTTAAGGCCCCGGTATCGAAGTATTCCCGATGCACTCCCTCTGGTTCTCCGAGACAGAAAGTGCCTTCGCGCTGCAGCATGCCGCTCTCATAGAAAGCACGTTTTTCTCCGAAGTTCCTTCCCCCAGCGTACTGCTCCTCATTCCTGGTATTTCCCGAAGGATAGAACGAAACTGCCGGACCGTCCAAGATGCCACTGACATATACTTCCCTGCTCATGATAGAGCCGTCATCATGGTATCGTGTGCACACTCCCTCAGTAACACCCTTGACGAAATAACATACCGAAGCAGTGCTCACCCCATCCAGGCCGGCACGAAAGCGGACGAACGTCCCGTTCGGCAGGCCATCCGCATATTCTTCAGAGCTTTCCAACTCCCCTCCGCCAAAGCAGGTGTACGCAGGTCCATGCCGCTTACCATACCGGTACTGAACAACAGACTCCGTAATGCCGCTCTCATAGAACGTACAGAAAAAACCATGGAGCTGACCACCCTCATAGAAAGAGATACTGTGCGTGACGCCGTTCTCATGGAACTGCACTGAAGGGCCATGGTATCTGTCGCGCACATAGGCGACCGTCCGTAAAAGGGTTCCATCAGGAGCGAACTCTTTCATGACCCCGTTACGCGCGTTGTGCAGGTACATGATCTCCGTTCGTAGATTACCGCTGACATCATACTCATGCACGGCTCCGTCAGGCACAATACCTTTTCGAAGCCATACAGTGCCTCTGGCATCGACCGACTCCTGTGCTACTTCCGTAAGACCGTTGTATAACACGTACGCGGTGGGTATTCCCGACGCTTCCCTGGCACGAACGGTCAGAACAATATCAGCACGAACGGATACAGGCAGAGCAATGAGGATACATACACATATACTGAAAAAATACCGACACGCCCGTCCCATAGGGGCACCGGCAGGGAAAAGACCGCTGTATCGGGGACCGACCGCTGTGTGATCGACCATACGAACATTATAGCCCATGAAAGAAGTTCATACCGCGAACGATCTATTCCCTCAACGCAGCCCGAACTCCGCCATGCGTGAACGCAGTGTATTACGCGTGATACCCAGCAGGCGTGCGGTGCGGACCTGATTACCGTTAAAGGCAGCAAGCGTACGACGTATAAGGACCTCTTCTATCCTGGAGAGCACATTCTCCTTGTTCGCGTCATTTTCAGGGAGCGCAAGGACCTTTGCCAGCAGTTCTTCCTGCGTACGGACAAGTACATCCTCGAACGAGAGGTCCGCTAACGATACACGTACAGGAGCGCTCTCCGCGATCACGGCGGTCCCGGAGGCATCGGTCAGAGAATCGACCTGCAGCGTGTTGCCGACGGTCATGACCACTGCACGCTTAATAGTGTTCTCAAGCTGTCTGACGTTCCCCGGCCACGAATAATGCATCAGCTGGTCCATCGTACGCTGCGGGATATCGGTTATGCCTTTCCCGAACTCGTTATTGAAACGATTGAGAAAATACTTCACCATGTCCGCGATATCCTCGGGCCGCTCCCGTAAGGACGGGATCTTGATGTTCACGACGTTCAAGCGATAATACAGGTCCTCGCGGAACCGTCCTTCCCGGATAAAGGCCACAAGATCACGGTTGGTAGCGGATATCACCCGAACATTGACCTTGATGGTCTCGGTACCGCCGACCCTTTCGAACTCGCCCTCCTGCAGGACTCGCAATATCTTGGCCTGGGTCACGACCGGCATATCACCGATCTCATCCAGGAATATCGTACCGCCGTGGCATTGCTCGAACTTACCGATACGTCGTTCCACCGCACCAGTAAAAGCCCCCTTTTCATAGCCGAACAATTCACTTTCAAGCAAGGTCTCAGGTATCGCCGAACAATTGATTGCCAGGAACGGTCTGTCCTTGCGGGAGGAATAATTGTATATCGCACGCGCAACGAGCTCTTTACCTGTCCCGGACTCACCGGTAATGAGCACCGGAACGGTGCTGCCGGCCACTTGCCCAATGGTCTTATAGATCTCCTGCATGGGACGGGACATGCCCACGATAGTGCGTGCCGCGAGCTTCCCTGTTTCCGCCGCCTCAGAAAAGGTGACCGTTTCTTCCATGAGCATACCTGCGGCAAAGGCTTTATTGATGGTCTCTTTTATCTTGTTCTGCTCAAAAGGTTTCGTGATGTAATCAAAAGCCCCGAGCTTCATCGACTCGATCGCATTATCTGTCGTGCCAGCCCCCGTCATCATGACCACGATGAGCTTTGGGTTAGCCTCACGCATCTTCTTGAAGGCCTCAAGCCCTGAAGTACCGGGCATCTGGATATCCATCAGAACAACATGAGGGGATTCCTGCGCAACGAGCGTCATGGCTTCTCCTGCGTTCTCAGCTTCACATATCTCTATATTGGATATGCCGCTTTCTTTGATGGTACGCCCCAAAATGTTCCGAAAATTCTTCTCGTCATCCACGATCAATATCTTTTTATTGGACATGCGCTCCCCCTTTAGGCCCATATTGTACGTTGAAGAGGGTATCCACCCTCTTCAAGATTCATCGATAAAATGCTTTCACATCCTCCGCATACTTCGCGATCATATCGGTCATCTTGCCGATCTCTTCTTTCATGATACCGATATCCTCGGGAGACGGCGCGGACGACGCGAACAGATCGGACAGCATCTGCAATACCGATAACGGCGTGCGCACATCATGTATGAATTTACGGGATACTTTTTCAAGTGTTTCGTCAGCCATCTAAAACCCCCACGGCTGTTTAATTTTGAACAGGCTTATTGTATCAAAGGAACGAAAGGAAATTCAAGATATTTTTACAGGAAAGATCATGTTATTCTCGCTCTCCTGTCTCCAGTCCTGCCAAATGCTCAAGATGATATTTAAAACGCCAGTCATCACTTTTCAAGCTTTGAAAGTATTCTGAGGCCAAGGTCAGCTCGCCTCTGCTCTGTGCGATACGACCTCGCCAAAGCTCAACAAAATAGTGCGCATCCGTATCCGAAAGCCGTCGCTCAAGGATACGCTTCTGTACAAGAGGATTATCAGTAACCTCCCTGACAAAATAAGGACGGTCCTTTTCATTTGTCACATGTACGTCACACAGAACAGCATCCATCACGGCCAAAATGTACATATGATATCCTATCGTCGGATACACTCCGAGATAACACTCTATTCCCTCTTTTCTCATGGCGTTCAAAAGAATAAGACTGAATTCAAGACAATTAGCGGTCATAGCATGAGCACCGTGGGTCCCTGTCAGGAACGGTCGCATATATGTTTCCGGAAAAAGCACTGATCCTCCGTTCATCGCCCGAAAAGAAGTGCTATAGTCCTCACTAAAGCGGATACCGAACCCATGACGCAGTCCAGAGAAGCGCTCGATCTCTTTATTTTTACGTTCAAAAAGGACGGTCTGTGAATCATCGAGCAATGAGCAAAAGACCGTGAGGACCTTGCTCAACTGCGGCCGCCCCAAGTATGTCACTATCTGATCAGTGGTGTATATACACCCCAAAGCTCTTTCAAGGACCTCGGGTGATGACAGTTGAAAAAAGGGTTGCCGGTCCAGCACAGTGCCGGCACGGAAAAAATCGATGTTCTGTCCGGCAGGTAATGCATACACCTTGTGCGCTAAGTGTTTCATATATAGATATCGGATGTTCTGAAAATTAGTTGCGCACGAACAGTGCTCAAAAGATCATTCAACAAGACCGATGATATCCGCCACCGCCGGGACCTTTTTACCGCTCACATATCGGGCTATCCCTTCAGGCATCTGCGGCGCGCAGAACGGGTCCACGAAGTTCATCGTCCCGACCGCCACCGCCGTGGCACCGGCCAGCATGAATTCAACGGCATCCTCGGCCGAAGCGATCCCCCCCATACCGATGATCGGACATTTGAGCGCTTTATGGACCTGATAGACCATACGCACAGCGACCGGCTTCACCGCAGGTCCTGAAAGACCGCCCATCTTCATCGATAATCTTGGCCTCTGCTTTTCAATATCAATGGACATACCGAGCAGCGTATTGATGAGCGAAAGTCCATCGGCACCGGCCTCCATTGCCACACGGGCAAGATACACGATATCCGTGACATTTGGCGAAAGTTTGATGATGAGCGGAAGTTTGGTGTCTTTACGGACAACAGAAACGACCTCTCGCAGAGCGTTCGCATCCACACCAAAGGCCAGACCGCCTTTATGTACGTTCGGACAGGAGACGTTCAGTTCGATACCATCGATACCACCGTGACGGGACAGTTTCTTAACGACGACCGAATACTCCTCGATCGAGCTCCCTGCGACATTCGCGATGACCGGCACTTCTTTACTGAGCAGGAACGGGAGCTGCTCACGCAGGAAATGATCGACACCTTCGTTCTGCAGACCTACCGTATTGAGCATGCCTGAAGGCGTCTCGGCCATACGCGGCGGAGGATTGCCGGTCCGCTTATTGGCCGTGACCGCTTTGGTGATGATGCCGCCCAATTGAGAGATATCATACAACTGGTCATATTCTTTCCCGCAATTGAACGTCCCCGAGGCGACCAATACCGGGTTCTTCAGTTGTATCCCGGCAAGTTTCACTGATAGATCGACCGGGGGAAGAACAAACGCAGTCGGTATTGAAGCGTTCTTAACGTACTGCCCCCGAGGTTTTGCGAGGGGCGACTTAGGACTTTTGACTTTCTTCTTCACCATGGCAGCTCCTCTTTCGTAAAGACGGGACCGTCGCTGCATACTTTTTTATATCCTGCTTTTGTCTCCGAAACACAGCACATACACGCACCAAGACCACAGGCCATGATCGATTCAAGCGAGAGCTGCAAGGGAATATCCTTTTGCGTACAGAGCGCATGTATCCTTTTCATCATCAGGTCCGGCCCACAGACAAAGACCTGGTCAAAAGCGGTCGTCTCGAGAGCACGAGAGAAACAATCCGTCACAAAACCGCACTCGCCAAAACTCCCGTCATCGGTCGCAATGTGGACCTTTTCAGAACACTGTTTGAGCGCCGCATCAACGAACACCTCGGCCTTTGTCTTGAACCCCATGAACGTATGGACCGCAACACCTTTTACAGAAAGCTTCCTGGCCAGGAACAGGAGCGGGGCAAATCCGATACCACCACCGATCAAAGCGACCGTTGACCCTCTGGATACCCCTTCGACAGAGAAGGAATTGCCGAGCGGGCCGAGGATCGTGAGAGCTGTGCCTTTGGGCAGCGTCGCCAGATAGTTCGTCCCTTTTCCCACCCGCTTATAGAGGAGCGTTATTGTCTTCTTCTTGGCATCACAGTCATGGATACTGAACGGCCGGCGCAGGAACGGATCGATACGGTCATTAAGACGGACATGCACGAACTGCCCGGGCAATACGGGATACGGATAGGTGAACGTCAAAAGAGAAAAAGAACTGCTGACCGCTTTGTTCTGGATGATGGTAACGGTGACATCTTTCATGGCACCGAAAGTATATCGCCTTCTATTGAATTAGTGAACCGTTCTCTTGGTAAGGTTCAATTTTCTACGCAAGATACGATTGGCCACGCCGAGCATGACCTCGCGCATCTCAGGGGTATTGCGCAACGCCGAAGCGATGACCCCGATCATCTTCGCGTAATCCAGGTCATAGAGCGCTTTGGACCCGAACTCCACCTCAAGAGCTGATTGCACCATACGCACGGACATATCCTCAAGTGAAAGGTTCGCCTCAAGGTTCTTTTCAAGGTACTGCTCGAACTGCAAACTACGTTCAACAGGTTTTTCCGTGTCCGCATCCAAACGGACAGTACTGATCGCCCCGAATATCTTCTCCCACGTCGATTTTTCTTGCTGAAAAGCAGGCGCTTTCCATTCTCTTAATTCTTCCTGATATAACATATACATCACTCCTCTCCCCGATCCGCCATCTCTCTACGAATATATCGTAGCCATTCCTGCGCAAATTTCATTATTCTTTCAGGGCGTTAAGGTGAACTTAAAGGCTCTGTTCCTCTGCATTCCCGCACATCACGGCCGACCGTTAATCCTCCATCGAGATGATGCCGATGGACTGTACCTTCACCTGCGGGACGATCTCGTTGTAAGAGAGCACCGCAAGCTGCGGAAAATTGCGCTCGGTAAAACGTTTGAAATGAGGCCGAAGACGAGGCGAACAGAGCACGATGGGCGAACGGTCCATCCGCCTAAAGCTCTGCAACTGTTCGGAGAGCTGGTTCAGGACCTTTTCACCGATGTTCGGATCGAGCGCCAGGAACGATCCGTACTCGGACTGATGCACCGCTCCGATCATCATCTCTTCCAGACGCGGATCAATGGTGAGGACCGTGAGCATCTCTTCCTTGTCCGCGTACTTGCTGCAGATCTGACGCGCGAGCGATTGACGCACATATTCGGCCAACAGATTGGTATCACGCGACACATGCGCGTAATCCGCAAGTCGCTCAAGTATGGTCGAAAGATCACGAATGGATACTCGTTCACGCACCAGCAGCTGCAGGACCTTATGTACCTGACCGAGCGAGAGCATGTCGGGGACCAGTTCGCGAACGATGGCCGCGTTCGTGTTCTTCACCAGCTCGAGCAGGGACTGCACGTTCTGCCTGGTCATGATCTCGTCGGCATGCTGCTTGATGACCTCCGCAAAATGATTGGCCATGAAATCGACCGGCGTTTGTACCGGGATACCCTGTTCCTGAATGACCGGGAGCTGATCATCGGAGACCCACGTCCCGACATTGATCGACACCGGGTCCTGTGCCTCTTCGCCCAGGATGTTCTTGCGTTTGAGCTCCTCAGGACGCATAACAATGAAATGATGGGTCATAAAACAGGTACCTGTCGCGACCTTGGTACCTCGGATCTCCACCGTGTATTCGTTCGGCGGCAGACTTAAGTCGTCCATAACACGTACGCCCGGGATAACGAAGCCGAGCTCCTGACCGATGTGATATCTGACCAGCGTGATGCGCTCGAGCAATGGACCGTCCTGGTTCGGATCGATGAGCGGGACAAGATTACGTCCTGTCTTCAAACTGATCGGATCGAGCGCCAGCGTACCCAGAAGATTCTCGGGTTTTTTGAGCGCTTCCTTCATGGCATCACCCTCGCCCGGCCCCGCCTGTTCTTTCATTTCATCTTCCGCTTCTTTGCGCAGGAGCACAAATGCCAGGGCTCCCAGACCGCCGGACATGATGAAGAACGGCACACTGGGCAATCCCGGCACGAGACCGAACATGAACAAAATGACCGATGTCAGGGCGAACGCACGTGGCTGCTTGGATAATTGTTCCGTGATATCCAAGCTCAAGCGGGATTCACTGGCGGATTTGGTCACGATCATACCTGTCGCTATCGAAGTGAGCAGTGCCGGCAGCTGAGAACAAAGCCCGTCGCCGATGGCCATCTTGAAATACCAGCCCATCGCCTCTGAAAGCTCCTGCCCGTGCTGGAACATGCCGATGAGAAGACCGCCGATCATATTGATGAACACGATGATGATACCGGCGATGGCATCTCCGCGAACGAACTTATTGGCACCGTCCATCGCGCCGAAGAACGTGGATTCCTTGCCGAGATCATCCCGGCGCTTACGGGCCATATCACCGTCGATGAGCCCCGCGTTCAGGTCCGCATCGATGCTCATCTGTTTTCCGGGCATCGCATCCAACGTAAAACGGGCAGCGACCTCAGCGACACGTTCCGCACCTTTAGTGATAACAATGAAATTCACAAGCGTGATGATCGCGAACAACACGCCGCCAACGATGAAATTGCCTCCGGTCACGAAGTTCGCGAACGCCAGAATGACCTTGCCGTCGAACTGAGGTCCCAGCGCTAAGATCAGACGGGTCGAAGAAATGTTCAGGGACAGCCGAAACAACGTAAGGACCAGGAGCACGGAGGGGAACGAAAGAAAATCCAGCGATTTGGTCACGAACATGGAGATCAACAATATCGCAACGGCGACCGCGATACTGAACGTCATGAGTATGTCCAGAAGGAACGTAGGAAGCGGTACGAGCATCATCCCGACGATCAGGACCAGGGCGCCCGCGACGGCCAGATCGCTCGGTTTAAAGACTTCTAACCAGCTTACTTTCGGCGACGCCATGTATCCCCCCTGACAGCCTGTACTACCTCACTAGTATACCCGCGACGGTCCTGTTTTTGAAGCCGTCCTCGGCATCATTTGACCCTCGGTCGTGCCGGCACTTTTTTCTTGCCGGGTCCTCGTTTATTGCGACCTAATTTATACACGAACGCCAGAACTTCCGCGACCGCCCGGTACATATCGGCCGGTATTTCCTGACCGACCTCCGTGGTCTTAAAGAGCTGCTGGGCCAGCGGTTCATTTTCAACGACCGGGATATTATGCGCTTCCGCGATATCCTTGATCTCTTGAGCGACCAGCCGCTGTCCTTTGGCGAGCAGTACCGGTGCTTTCATCTCCACCGCATTATACTGCAAGGCCACGGCTAAATGAACAGGATTCGTAACAACAACGTCCGCCTTGGGGACCCCGCCCATCATGCGTTTCTGAGCGGCCTCTCGCTGAGCCTGACGCTGCCGCTGCTTGATGATCGGGTCACCTTCAAGCCGCTTATACTCTTCCTTGACCTCCTGTTTGGTCATCATCATGCTCTTTTTGAACTGCTGTTTCTGATAGAAATAATCAAAGATGGCTATCAGAACATAGAATATGGCGACCCTCATCGCGATAGTGAATACCAGGTCCCCGGTCAATCCCATAACACCCCAGAGCGGCAGGGACATAGCGCTCAATATCGCCGGTAATTGTCCCTGGATAACGGACCAAATTATCCAGAATATGACCACGATCTTCGCCAAAGACAGTATCATCTGTACCAGGCCTTTGATGGAGAACATGCGTTTCAATCCTTCGAGAGGGTTCAGTTTCTCGAGTTTGGGGGTCAGTTGCTCTGTCGAAACATTGAACTGGGTCTGGAAAGCTTCCACGACCACCGCAATGACGAAGGTCGCAATGAATACCGGCAGGACCGAACGAAAAAAAGTCATCATGCCCATCTGGATAAGCCCCAGGTCAAAACCGACCTCAACGACCTGTGAACTGTTCTCTATCAGCCCGAAGATATATGATCCGTAATCGACCATATGCTGCCACATACTTACCGCCGTGTTCTTCAAGACCACGTATGAAACAAGGAAAACAAGGGCCGTTGTAATTTCCTTACTTTTTGCTATTTGACCTTTTTTGCGCGCTTCGCGCAGCTTATGGGGCGTCGGTTCCTCTGTTTTATCCCCTGATTGTTCACCCAATGGCACACCTCATGTACACAGATACGGACAGGACACGAACGATGGTTCACATACGCATATAATAGAAGAATTTGGTCAATTCTTGCACGACCTGGCTCAATAAAAATATCATCCGCTCGACCAGGAACGGTGCCGTTAACATCAGTATCAGTTCACCGAGCGGCGGTTTACACTGGAATCCGAGCTGGAACACGTTCACTTGCGGTGCGACACGAGAGACCATGCCGAACCCGAAATCCAGGAGAAAAATGACCAATGCGACAGGGGCCGCGAGGGATATGCCGATCGCAAGTATGCTGCCTCCGAGCTCGACCAACGATCGCCCGGCCATTGCGAAATTAAATCCTTGTAAAAGAGGCAGTACATCAAAGCTCTTACGTACCGCCACAAGCAATAAGTGATGTCCGTCAATGACCAGGAAAAGCAGCAGCATCGTTTCAGCGAACAACTTGGTGACGATGCTTTCCTGTCCGCCCTCGGCCGGATCGAACGTGGACGCAACGCTCAACCCCATCTGCATACCGATTATCTCACCCGCTGCTTTGACACCCGCAAATATGATGTCCGCCACCGTACCGATCATGACACCGATCAATACTTCCTGAATGAGGGCAATGACCAGGGGTATGCCGCTTTGCGGTACCGGAACGTTCGCCCCGGGGACCGGCACGACGAACCAGATAACGACAGAGATCCAAATAATGAGCGCGATCTTGATGGTACGACTGATGTTGTTCTGACTAAAAAAAGGGGCCGTCTGGAACAGCCCGATCATACGGGCCATGATCAACATGAAAATAAAGAGCTGATTAACGCTGATGATCATGCAGAGCGCACCGCCCCTACCTGACGAGCGCCGGTATCTGCAACCAGAGGGCGCTTGAATAATCGACCAACTGCGAGGTCATCCAAGAAAAGGTGAGCGCAACAACGAGCATGACCACGATAAGCTTCGGAACAAAGGTCAACGTCTGTTCCTGTATCTGTGTCAGTGCCTGGAACAAACTGATGATGAAACCGACAAGGAGCCCGAGACCTACGCTCGGTGCCGAAAGCAACAGGATCAAAATGATCCCCTGGGTGAGCATATTGGATACGATATCGATGGACATGAACGCTCCTTAAAACGTCACGCGAACAGTTCAGCGGTAATGAAAGCTCTGCATGAGCCCGCGGGTGATCAAGAACCATCCGTCGGACAATACGAACAGCAGTATCTTGAAGGGCAGTGAAACGAGGACCGGAGAGAGCATGAACATACCCAGGGACAAAAGGACGTTCGCTACGATCAGATCGACAACGACGAACGGCAGGAAGAGGACGAACCCGATCTGGAACGCGGTCTTGAGCTCGCTGAGCGCGAACGACGGGATAAGGATGTACGTCGGGATCTTCGCGGGGTCGGTGATCGGCGGGATCTGCGCGAATTGAACGAACAGCGCCAGGTCCTTCTCTCGCGTCTGACGGAGCATGAACTTCTGCAGCGGTTGCAGTCCCCGTTCGATCGCGGCCTTTTGACTGATCTGCCCCTGGTTGTACGGCTGCAGCGCGTTCGTATTGATATCCTCCCACACAGGGTTCATGATGAACATGGTCATGAACATCGCGAGCGAGATGATGATCGAGGTCGGAGGGACCTGTTGAGTGCCGATGGCGCTGCGCAAAAGCCCGAACACGATAACGATACGCAGGAACGAGGTCGTCGTCATCAGAAAGAACGGGATAAGTCCGATGACCGCGATGGACAACAATAACGATACGTTCGAACTGAACTGAGGGGATCCGATGACCTGGTCAACATTGAGCGGGATGGGCGCAGCTGCGGCCGGGAGGGACATCGCCGCGAACAGTACCATACCTGCCAGTATCAATTTTCTGAACATCACTTTTTCCTCCCCATAACAGCACTGAGATGCTTTTTAAAACTGTCCAGTGACGGGAGAGGCGCCGGGGTGACCGGCCGAAGCAATATATGCGCTTCTTTTTTTGGAAGTTCTTTTATGAGCGTGATCTGTTTTGCGCCGACCCCGAGCAATAATACGCTCTCGCCGGACTGGACCAGATACAGGGCCGACTGCGGTTCAAGGGCAAGTTTACGCACCACTCTGAAGCGTTCGTAGCCCGGGACGCTCATGTTCTGTGGTAAAAAATATTTCCGCAGGATATAAAAAATGCCGAACATGAGCGCTATGTAAAAAAGGGAGGTGAACAGATATTTTATCGGAGCTCCAGCGCTCTCCAAATAGGTGCTTTGGGCCGAAAATCCGGAAGTTACGGGAGCGTCCGCAGCGAACAACGGTACCCCGGTAATGAAAAAAATGATCGTGCCCCACAGTAACGATCGAAAGGAACTCTTACGGTACTGTTGCACGTTATCCGTTACTCCTTGCCGTTCTGAACGATCTTCGTGACCTTTAACGCGTAGCGATCATCGACAGCGATGACCTCACCCTGCGCGATCAACTGTCCATTCACTACAAGATCAAGAGGCTCGGCCGCACCACGCTGCAATTCAACGATGGCCCCTTCGTTCAAATCCAATACTTCCTGAAGCGTCAACTGGGACTTACCGAGCTCAACGGTCACTTCGACCGGAATGCTCCCAAAGAGCTCCTGATTGAACACCCCGCCCATCTGGGCGTTCTCAAGTTGCGGCAACTTCAAACGATTGTATTCTACTCGAGCGGCGGGATTATCCGCGATATTCTCGCCAAAAACGACCTTCGGTTCTTCCGTAACATCCCCGAACACGTTCTCTTCTGTCATAGGCCGTGCCACGCTCCTCTCATACAGTTCAATTATACCTTAAAAATCCTCGTCTGTACTTTCATTCTCGTCCCAAACGAACTCCTCGTCCTCTTCCTCATCCTCATCTTCTTCAATGTTCGCCAGAATATCATCTTCTTCATGCTCAGGGATTTTTTTATCTTCAATAACATCATCACTGTCCGTTGCAGGCATCCCTTCATCATCGGACAGGTCCGGTGCAGTATCGCTCACCCGCTCGTCCTCAACAGCGGACGAGGCTGCGGCCACTGCCTTTCCCTCCGTCACTTCATTTGTTCTTTCGGTCTTTTCCGCTTCGATCGGCTGCAATAATTGCACCGCGAGGCGCTCCCCATAGGCCCCGGCCTGTGCCGTAAAACGGGCATCTTCACCGACATCGACAAGTACCGGTTCTTTGATATATTTATCGAGCACAATGACATCACCGCGCTGCAGAAGCATCAGGTCGGCCATAGACACGATCGCCTTCCCGAGCTGGGCCTTTACCGGCACATCGACCATGCTCACCGCTTCCGGTGTCAGCACTATCGCGGAAGACGCTTTCCGTTGACGAAGCCGCCATTGATCGATCAGGGCGGCAAAACTATCCGCAGTATAGACCCACCGCAACGTATACACCGCCTGGGTATCGGCGCGTTTCAGTTCCACGGAAAGAACGATGAGCTCGGGTATGTGCAGGAACGATTCCTTTGACCCCAGTTTCGGGGCTGTGAGCGCTAGGCGTTGAGGTATCGGCGGCATAACGGACCGCCAGGCCCGGGCATGACTGTGCATGGCCTCCTGCAGAACACCTTCAAAGATAAGTTTCTCCATCGCGGTCAGTTCCTCGTTCTCTATCTGGGCCTCGCCCGGACCACCCGTGATGCGATTGATGCATGCCTGTGCGAACGCATACTCCCACAGACAATGCACCGTATCATGTTCCGGGAATCCAAGCTCAGCCTGGACCAGCATATCCGCGGAATACCGGCGGACGAACTCTTCTGAAGACATAAGGGAGACATATAAACGATGAGGTTGACAAGAGAACTGCAATTGACGTTCCAGGCGAACACACAGGTCATCCGCCAAGACCTTTGCCAGCATGATCCCCTGATCGACCTGTTCTTTAGCGATACGTTTGAACATGTCCGCGTGAGGAAGTTCCCCTCTTTCAGATGCAGAGATACGCTCCAGCGTTTTCCAGTCCGGGATAGCAGATGCCAATCGTACGTTCTTTCTATACACGAATAGAGCCCTCTGCAGCCTAGCCGCTCAATTTATTGATGACCTGAGATATCTGATCGGATGCGGTCTTGATCGCCGTGAGCACAGCGGACATCGCGCGCTGCACCTCTATTGAATCGATGGTCTCCCCGATGTAGAACACGTTCGATTTCTCGAGCTGCTGGGCCATGACCTCACCGAACGTTCCAGTGCTCGGGAGACCGAATGACGTGGGAGCACCTGACGCAACGGACTCCTCGAACGCAGAACCATCATGCTGAACAAGTCCCTCAGGGTTCACAAAATCAACAAGGGCGACCCTTCCGATCTCAACCGCCGTACCCGTACCGTCCTTTTCCGCCTGATAATTGGCGACGAGGACGCCACCATCTTTCCAGCCAAGATCGGTATACCCCTGTGTCTGCATCGGAGCTATCGCACCAGAGCCTCCTGCACCATATCCCATCAGCTTACGTCCGGAAGAATCAACGATATATTTACCTGTTGAATCTACTTTAAATTCTCCATTACGTGTGTACAGATATTGAGCATCCTCTCCTGCTGCAGCCCCGACCACGAACAAGCCTCGGCCGGCCACCGCACAGTCAAGGGCTCCGCCTTCACCCAATTCCCCTTGAGAAAAATCGACCTGAATATTAGCCAGCGTCACTCCCGAACCATATTGCGTAGGATTGGTCCCGCCGCCATTCTCCGAGGTATACCCGCCGTTCACTACTTCGTTAAATACCGTCTTGAAGGAATGCGTAAGCGCTTTGTAGCCTGAGGTGGAAAGGTTCGCACTGTTATTGGTATGGATACGCAGACTGGCCTCATAAGATTCCATCGCGTTCCGGGCACGCACCATAATATCCAACAATCCATTGCTCATAAAGCCCCCCCTTTGTTATCAGCGTCATTTACGCGGCCGTACATACTCTCACGCTGAGAATACAGATATACCCACACAGCGCAGTATTTATGCCACATAATTGACCATGACATCAGCAAGCCATGAATTGAGCGAACCCATTATATCGGGTCGTTCCACGATTTTCAACATATCATAGTCAGGACAACTCACTTTTTTCCCGTTCTCTACTTGAAAAAAACGCTCCTGTCCTTGATCTCCGGCAGACCCGGACGAGACCTCAACTTCCGCATATTCCAACAGGAACCCCTGAGCGTTCAGGGCCTGTTCAAGTGCATCAAGCTTGGTATCCAATATCTGTTTTGCTCCCGTATTGGACATGATATGAATGACCACTTTCTTATCCTGCATGGAGAGCAGGACCTCCAACCTCCCAAGGTCCTCCGGCTCAAGATCGAGCTTCACATGAGAAACATCCCCGTCCTTCATGAACTGGACCCGTTTGACCAGATCTGAAAAAAGAGCGTCCATTGAAATACGCGGGACCAGGAAATCAGAAGAGTTCTTCAGTGACGAAAGCTCGAACTTCTTCCCTTGCTCCGAGAATAAAGCCTTGAATTCAGGCGTGATCTCAGAAAAGATCTTTTGATTCGCTTCTGCAGCAGAAGCCTGTAAAGAGCGTGGGACTTGCTCATTTGCATGAACGCTCTTTTGCGTTCCATTCACCCCAGGTTCCTGCAGTCGAATATCTTGAAGTTCAACCTCGCTCAAAGTGCTTTTCGCACTGAACATGCTCATGATCATATCGCCGACCATGGTGAGCGATAGTGGTGTATCTTCTTCTTTTTGCTGTTCCTTGTAGAATTTCTGTTCTTTTTTACTTACCGCATCATTTGCACTGGTCAGTTCTGACTCAAAAGAAGTGACCTGTTCCAAGTCCGTACGCTCAACGGACGAGCGAAGCTTCATATCTGGTTCGATACCGTATGATTTTTCGGAAAGACGTACTGAAATATCTTCTTTCATGCCAATCCCCCGTGAACAAAACATGAATATGTTAAGCAATCTAACACAACATTCAGCATGAATCAATGAACATCAAAAAATGTACAACAAAGCTGCACACATTGAGCATTGCTCAATAACATGTTCTTTTATTTTTTTCGATATCTAACATGATTTTTTTCAACTGTTCCCCAAAACCTGCACTGAAGCGACCTCTTTCCCCATTACTTTTTATCACTCTATGACAAGGAATTATCAAAGGCAGTTTGTTCTGCGCCATGACCGTCCCTACCGCACGAGCAGCATTGGGAACTCCCGCACGCCGTGCGACCATTGCGTAAGACATTGTATGTCCGTAAGGAATACCACGAACAACATCCAATACACGTCCTGAAAACACAGACCCGCCCCCATGCTCGATCTTTTCCGTGAACGATATCTGCTTCCCTGAAAAATAAGCCCGGACCTTGGCCTGAAACGCTTTATGCGCAAAGGGTCGATACCGGATATCGTCTCCAGAAGCAGCACGCGCCAGCGCCTGTTGCACGTTCTTCTTTGATCTCAGCGGCAGAATGAACGAATAAAGCCGGCTCGCTTTATATAAAGCACCACACCAATACAGTGGGACACCATCGGTACAAGAAGGGATACGGACGGAAAAGACGACCGCCTCGAACATGAGAACCTGCTATTTCTTCGGTCTGCGCTTTGCAGGTGCGGTCTTTTTAGCCTTAGCAACGACCTTTTTTTTCAATGCCTCTTCTTTTTCTTTCTCTTCAGCCTGAATGAACATAAGTTTATATTTATCGAGCAACTGACTGAGCTTACGAGAATACCAATTATCACGGACATACTTGGTAAAGATCGGGAGCCTGCGCTGCATCCCCCACCCTTTCGCCTTGAGCTGCCGTTCGATCTTGGAAAGTTCAGGCCACCCCTGGTCAGGGGCCAGGACATCATACTCCAGATCGATCATACCAAGGTCCCGCACACCTGCCTCAATGAACGGCATGATGTCCGGGTTCAAATTAAGAGGGACGGTCAAAATGATATCCTGCGGGAGGACCTTGCGCGCCATCTCTACAGCCTCAAGCATTTCCTTTTTTGTCGGTGCCGGATGGTCCGCCATCGCACTATTTGCCTTCGGCACAAAATTCTGTATGACCACGTTCTGTATATGTCCGAACTCTTTATGCAGGTCCTTCATGAGCTCGAACGCATCACGCAGGTTCTTTTTACTTTCCCCGATACCGACCAGCACCCCTGTCGTGACCGGCACTTTTCCAAGGCCTGCATTACGAATGACCTCAAGCCTGGACTCAAGGGTCTTATGAGGAGCATTGCGATGCGGTCCGGAACTCAGGAATTCCTGAGAGCCAGATTCAAGCATCACCGTGAATGTCGGAGCGATACGCCGTACGATCTTCACTTCCTGTTCCGTCATATAGCCGACGTTCAGGTTCGGGAGCAGACCTTCTAAAAAGACCAGCTCACATATCGAATAGATGTATTCGATATAGGACTCATATCCCCACACGTCCAACTTGGACCGGATGGAATTCGACCCGTCGGGACGCTCTCCGCCCATGACCAATACTTCGCGCGCATTGCTCTTGCGCGCAAGCTTGCACCGTTTGATCGTCGTGTACGGAACGGCCAGTTGCTCTTCGTTATTGCGAAATCCGCAATATGCACAATCATTCCGGCACAACCTGGTCAATGTTACGGTCATACCTTTTGAATAGGTAATTATTGAAGTATCCACATTTCACTCCTTAGAATTTGAGAACTTACCCTTCTCCGCGGATAAGAGCGATCAATGCCGGCAAGCCGATGCAATCGAGCGAGACAAGGAAACATATGTTCACCAGGTCATGCCCTGTATCGATCAATCCGAACACCCTTAAACACAGATACAGCGCCGTACCCATTATTATCTCCCGAACAGACCGCGGATCAAACGCCACACAACTAACAGCAACGCACATCCCGCGCCGAACGCGAACGCACTCTCACGATTGAACACAGTGCTCACATTCCCCTGCACTTCACCGGCGTTGATGACCACCGCACGGATATCCGGGGATCGAACAACGCTGGCTTTCACGGCAAAAATCCCGCTATTTTCGATATTGGCCGTCCCTGCATTGACAAGACCGACCGCAGAGCGGTCGATAGAAACATCTTCGCCGGTCACTGACTGTATCGCAGAACCTGTCGCCTCCAAAGCATCGGCATGCAACATTTTTGCACCCGAATACGTCATGCGCACTGCATCTGCATTGATCCGAGCGACACGCTCCTTATTGACGACCACGCTCTTCCCGGAAATATCCTGTTCTTTATGCAGCAAAAGATATACTCCTTTTCCAAGAGCTTAAGTCTTTATAATACAGTATTGACCCCATAAAGTCAATTTTTGCGCGTCACTAACGAAAAAAGTGGCAGCACGACTGGCTTTTTAAAAAGCGATATACTATACTATTCTTGAAAGCGAGGCTTGTTCATGGAAAAAAAAGGAATACCTCTGGACGCTCAAGAATTCATCAACATGTTGTCCAAGAACAATATTTATCTTTCCGATGGTGGGAATCCCACAGAACAAGTAAAGGAATGGCTCGATAACGAATATTCAGGATATCCGGACATCGCTGCCAAGATCATAGACTTGCTCCATGATCAAAAAATAGGCTCAAGTGTTCCGATCGATAATATCAGCGGTAAATACGGCTATGCGATCACTCATGATCTGGAAAAACTGAAAGCGGCGTACATCGCAGCGTGGCGAGAGAAGAACGGGTTCTAAAAATATCAAGAACAAGCAGCTACAGCTCACATACTGAACGGAAGCTGCATCGCATATCGTTCCCGCGTTTCATCTTATGGTATCTTCCGTTGTGTCCCATATCTTTTACGCCCAAACCTTGTCCTCTTTTTCCTGTTTCTTGTTCATTGTTTCTCCTATAATATCCATCAATGACAAAGAACCACGTTCTCATACTGCTCATACTGTTATGTTGTATCTGTCTGCCCGGTTGTGCGAACAACCCCGTCACCAGCCAACAACAGTTCATGGTGATCACGGAAGAAGACGAACTTAAGATCGGCCAGGAAGCGGACCTGGTCATCAAAGAAAAATTCGGCGTATACCACGATCCGATATTGACCGGGTACATCGACCGCATCGGACAGGACATCGCCATGCACAGTGACAGACCGCATATCCCCTACTATTTCACGATATTGGACTCATCCATAGAGAACGCGTTCGCTCTGCCCGGAGGCTATGTATATATCACCCGAGGCCTCCTGGTCCGGCTCAATTCGGAAGCGGAGCTTGCCAATGTCCTTGCCCACGAGATCACCCATATCGCAGCCCGTCATAGCGTACAACAGATGTCACAAATGTACGGATATCAGCTCGCCTGGATAAGTGCCGGGATACTACTGCAACAACAGAATATCAGCAGATGGAAACAGCTCGCCGATATCGGGGTACAGATAGTCCTTTTGGGCTACAGCAGGGAACATGAACTCGAATCGGATGGCATGGGCATTCGGTACGCCTATGCCGCCGGATATGCTCCACAGGCCATGGCCTCATTCCTTGGGACCTTGGAACAGGAAGATCGGTATCGGGAACAGCCTCCCGAATGGCTCTCCACGCACCCTGCGACCACGGAACGTATCGCCCGACTCCAACAGGAGACTCAAAGGCTCTTACAGCGCGGACCGGACAGAGCATTGCTCATCAATGCGGACCGCTACAAGGAGATGCTTTCCGGCATCCCTCTGGGCCCCGGCCCACACAGCGGAGAGGTCAACGGACGGCAGTATAAGAACAAATATTTCGGCTTTCGCGTGACCGCTCCTAAGAACTGGACCATAACTCGGGATACTCCCGGCGTCCTGGTATCCTTCATCGCTCCCGACACGCACGACATCGCGCATGTTCAGGCCATGCATACTCCAAAACCTCTGACACCAAAAGAATGGCAGGAACGATTCGAGCCGGGGTTCGGGAACACCCGCACGACCCTCTCCACCGCACAATTCACAGGACCGCTACACGGCATATCGGTGTTCTATATCGCAACAAAAGATGCCAAGACCGTTCAGGAACGCAGGGACTATCTCACCTCGAACCTGACAGCCTATACATTGACCTATGTCCCGGCACAGGACATGACCCCGTCCCTCAACGAGCGATTCTCCGATATCCGCGATTCGTTCACGCTCCTGTCCAAAGAAGAAAGTCAGATGGGGTATACAGACCATCTTGTGGTGTATACGGTCCGGCCAGAAGATACTATCGATACCGTCGCACAACAGTATATCCCCGTGCGCGCCAAGGACATCCTTGTCTATAACGGATTGAGCAGCAATGCCGTGCTTACCTCAGGAGAAAAGCTCAAGATACCGCCGAGAAAAGATAAGTGACCTGATACTGTCTGCACCTATCAGATATCCTCATCACTCAACCGACGCAATTGTTCTTCCCGCCAACGCACCATGACCGATGAAGAGGTCACATAGGTCAATCCTGCATGCGCCAACAGAAAGAGACCCCATGCTATCAGCGGCCAAATGAACCAGCTATGTGCAGGATCGTTCAATTTATTGATGACGAACATCATCATATTACAGAACACATAGAGCCCGACATGAAGAGCTAGCAGTACCCAGAAAAAGAATCGGAGCGACGCATCACGACATGCTTTCTGTTCATTTTCCCGTACAAGGTCCCTGAAGGTGAGCAGTTCAATGGTCTTTTCCCTCCAGGGGCGGACCTGATCACCTAACATAAGAAAGGTCAGAAAAAAATGGAACAACAGCCACAACCCCCAACCGGACAACGGGATAAGGCACCACAGGGTAGATGAGTGCACGAGCAGATTGATCAGGACCAGGACGGTATTACCGCCGATAAACACGGCCAAATGAAAGTAGAACAGCATCCAGAAAAAAAACCTCGTGCTGGCGCGACGCTGGGCCTCCTGCACAGCGATACCTGCATTTTTTTCTTCAGAGATCGCTTTTTCCAGTTGGGCCGAACGCCAGTCCCTGGCACTGTCCGAAACGATAAAAAAGGTGATAAAAAAGTGCGCGAACACCCATACCCCCCAACTGGCCAAAGGGATCACGAACCACAGATGTCCGGGACTGATGATCATATTAGATACGATGAGAAGAACATTACTGGTTATGAACAAAGCCAGGTGAAAATAGAAAAAAGCCCATAAAAAATATTTCATTTCTATGGTCCTGCGCAACATATGCCTTTTCATGATTTCATTATACTTCCAAGGAATAGCCGTGCCAATGGACATAAAAAACAGGGAACTTTTTCGCCGTTCCATCCGTCTTATATGAAGGGGACATCATCTAAGGAGGTAACGCGCTCATGACCAGCAAACGTTCTGTTCTCCTGTTCTCAACCACCTGTCCGGAGGAGTTCATCACAGGTCCCAGCAATGCGATACGCCGGTTGTATGAAACGATACAAAAACTGTCCCGCAATGATGCAACGGTATTGATACAAGGAGAGACCGGGTCCGGGAAAGAAATAGCGGCCCAGGCCCTGCACAGGTCCAGCGTGCGCAGGAACAAACCGTTCATCGCCGTGAACTGCGGGAGCATCCCTTCCGAGCTTTTTGAAAGCGAGCTGTTCGGACATGAACGAGGGGCCTTCACGAGCGCCTTGGACACTAAACCGGGCAAATTCGAGCTCGCGAACGGGGGCACATTGTTCCTTGATGAGATAGGAACTTTGCCGAAACACTTGCAGGTCAAATTACTCCGTGTCCTGCAGGAACGCTGTATCGAACGTATCGGCGGTACCGATACGATACCTGTCAATGTACGCATCATTGCGGCGACCAATGCAGAATTAAAAAAAGAAGTGCACAAAGGATCGTTCCGGGAAGATCTCTACCACCGTCTCAATGTCGTTCCGCTGCAGGTCCCGGCATTACGGGACCGTAGGGAGGATATTCCGCTGCTGCTGACGAACTTCTTCATGGAATACGGCACACGGTATGACAACCGATTTTCCGGCATTGAGCTTAAGGCCGTGGAGAAACTCAAGAACTATGATTGGCCCGGCAATGTACGCGAACTGAGACATCTGGTCGAACGTATCGTTGCTCTTGAGGAGGGCCCTATTTGCAAGCTCACGCACCTCCCTGCTGAACTATGTACACCAGGGAAGGGTACCTATAAAGGTTCCTCATTTAATGAGATCATCCGGAACATAGAACGGGACATGCTCCACTCGGCACTATCGGAACATGAGGGTAATTTTGCACGAGCGGCCCGATATCTCGGATTAAAGAGGACCACGCTCATATCCAAGGTCAAACAATACGACCTACTGCCGGCATATTGAGAAAAATGTGATGCTCAGGACCGGTGAACAGAGGATGAACGTTTCTTTTTCTTTACAGAGCTTTTACCCACAGATCGTGTGGCCGCACCGGGTGCAAGGGCCCGCAACTCTGCGGTCTTTGCCTGAATGAGCTCGTTCTTTGCTTCGATCTGCACGTTCTTTTCTTTCAGCGCTGCATTGAGCATCGAAAGCTCCGTACGTATCTCTTCGGCATTCTCCGGAACAACACGTTTTTTTGCGTCCAATATCTTCACGCGCAGGTCGATCGCATCCCCGGCCAAGGCATGACGTTCCTTAAGTAAGGATAAAATATCTGACTCAAGAGAGAAAAGCTTCTGCTTTTCCGCAGGGGTAATATCGGCGGCATGCCCCATAGTAAAGAGCATGAAAAGAAGCATACACACTAGGCCATACGCCCGTATCATCTTCATATGCCATCAGTATACCATGCCTGTCCGAAATATTTTGCCAATTTCTTTTATTTATGTTAAAAAGTTAGCCTTGATTGTCAGGATTTCCAGGATTTCCAGGATTTCCAGGCTCAGCTCGATAGCATTTGCTAAAGTATAAGCAACTTCCCTGCAGGACTGCGCAGGGTAGTTCTTGAGAATATTTGATAAATACGCGACAGATGATCGTGTTATAGGCGGGCTTAGCTCAGTTGGTAGAGCGTCAGCTTCCCAAGCTGAATGTCGTGAGTTCGAACCTCATAGCCCGCTCCAGCCTTCACTGCCAAAGGCGGTTTCGGCTGGTGTGCCATCAGGGCACTTTATTGTGGTTCGGGGTGACGTAGCCAAGTGGTAAGGCCGCGGTCTGCAAAACCGCTATACGTCGGTTCAATTCCGACCGTCACCTCCACCATGAAGATCTCACTAAGCGCGAAGCGCGGATCTCCATGGCTAGCCTCATATTCAGGATTACTATTTAATCATGTGCAAAGACTACTGATACATCGGACATAAATACACATACACTGCCCATCATCGAATAATCACTATACCTATCAATAATAGTTATCCACATCACAAGTTTTTATCTGTCAAGGAACGCCACCAAGCTCTCTCATCTGCAACTATTTTTTGGACCTTCCGATATCTTAGTGGTAAGAGAAAGAATATGGGGGGGCGATGAAAATGAAACGATTGATCCTGGCAGTTTTTATAATCCTTGTAATAGCGATCCCGGCGTCCGCAAGTATGTCAAAACTCTATGTAGGCGACGAGAACGGACAAGCGATATTCGGTATCGAAACTACCGTGGCCAATAATGACGGGGCTTTGGGCGGTGAGATCAGGACCTATCTCTCAAAAAAAGGTATGGTCATAAACGGTGTTGAATACGGGAGCCTTCCAGGACGTACCATGTACAACTTCCACGTGGCAGGGAAAAGTGAGTCCGCAATGATCAGATATGACCACAACACGTTCGTTAATCATTTCATTGAGAACGGAGCAGCTCCGGTTTATAACAATAACTCAATATCACTGCGCGGCGGCAACAGCTTGTATCTTTTCTACGAATAAAATAGATCGTTCACCCCACGGAACGGTCTATCGACCCCGGGTAACACCGGGGTCTTTTTTTGGGTAAGGTATAAAGGGGGAAATGAGGGCCACCTCTCTTGAGCACACAGGATACCTGATAAAAAAACAGCTGGGATTTGTCACATGCCTTTTATGTCATATTTTTCCTTCGAGCGCATTGGTCATGGCCGCGAATTCCTGGAGGGACAATGTCTCTCCGCGTCTGTTGAGATCGATGCCGGCCACGTTCTCAATACGCTCAAGCATCGCGTTCGTATAATGGGTGTACGGCGACTTTTTCAGGCAATTGCGCAGCGTCTTACGTTTTCCCCAAAAAGCTCCGCGAATGACCTTGAACAATTTCTCTTCGGAAAGCACGTGCACTGGAGGCGTACGCTTGGGTATCAGCTTAATGACCGCGGAATCAACGTTCGGAACAGGTTGAAAACAGGTACGCGGGACCTGAACTTCAATAGATACATCCATATGATATTGTATATATAAAGACAGGGACCCGTACGCGGATGATCCTGCTCCGGCCTGCATACGTTCCGCGACCTCTTTTTGCACCATGAGTACCGCTCGTTCCAATATATCACAATGTTCTATGCAGCTTTCAATGATAGGAGTGGTGACATTATAGGGGATATTCGCGACCAACTTGACCGGCCGCGTAAAGGACTTCCACAGCCCGGGGGCAAGCTGCAAGAAATCACCTTCAACACATTGAAGGTGCGGGAATCGTGACCGCAACCGGGGCGCGACCTCTTCAAAACGCTTATGGTCTATCTCAACGGAAATGACTTTTCCGGCTTTTTGAGCCAGGACTTCCGTGAGCGCACCATTGCCCATACCTATTTCCAGGACCACATCCTCTGCGGAGAGCTCCGCAACATCAGCTATAGAGTTCAAGACGCTCTTATCATGAAGAAAGTTCTGCCCAAAACGTTTCAGTGCTGGCAGGGGCTTTTTATGTTCAGACATGGGACCGCCTTGTACGTACAAGACGTATGGCCAATGATAATGCTTCCTGCAAACTGGAAGGGTCCGCCTTGTTCTTACCCGCGATATCGAAGGCCGTCCCGTGATCGACCGAGGTCCGAACAAAAGGAAGACCCACGGTAACATTGACCGCACGATCGAAGGCCAAAAGCTTGAGCGGAATAAGCCCCTGATCATGGTATTGCGCAATGACCAGATCGAACATACCGTCGACGGCCTTTTTAAAGACCGTATCACCGGGATATGGACCTGATACATCCATTCCCTGCTCTCTTGCAGCAGTGATCGCAGGAAGTATAAAGCGCTCCTCCTCATCACCGAAAAGACCGTGCTCTCCGGCGTGCGGATTGAGCCCGGCAACCGCGATACGCGGACGGGCAATACCCAATTCACGAACGAACGAATGGGCAAGTGTGATCGTATCCAGAAGCCTGTCCGGGGACAGGGCGCCGGGGACCTGTACGAGCGGTATATGGATGGTCGCCAGCATGATCTTGAGCGGGGCGCTATAAAAGGCCATCGCATACTTTTTCGTACCAGAACGCCTCGCCAATATCTCCGTATGACCGGGATACATAAGTCCCGCCGCATGCATCGCTTCTTTATTGAGCGGTGCTGTCACAATGGCATCCATCTTTCCTGTCAGGCACAGATCGGCCGCTTTTTCGACATACGCCACCGCGGCCTGCCCTGCCCTTGGAGAAATAACACCCATCGTAACATCCTCCGGTCGCAGGTCACCGACAGGAACAGCCGTAACATAGGACGGAAGACCGTTCACATAGAACTCAGGCCCTATGACCGAGATATCGACGTTCTGCCATCGTGCCGCATCGGACAAGACCTTCCCTACGATCTCAGGTCCTATGCCGCACATATCTCCTACGGTCATAGCTATACGGGGGGTATCTGTCGCTTTCATGAACGAATTATACCCTGTCAGATGCATCGTGGCACGTGTCCCAGGCCTGAATACGGGTCCTGCGCGACCCCAGGGTCCAGGTATAAAAAGTCCTCAAGATGGGCATACATATTTCGGAGAGAGGGACACATAATGCACCAACACCTGCGTAACTATAAGACCATTGTCCTCCAGGATGAGCGCGGACGGACATTGCTCCATACGTCATTCTCAATGATCACGCTCGTCTACCTTGTGCTCCTGCTCGGGCTCCTGATGGGGCTCGCCATATTCAACCAACGCTATAATGATTGGGGATTACAAACTATACAACCTCTCAACCAGACCAAGCTCGTCAACAAGATACAAAAGAACGCACTACAGAAGATCGCCCAAGAGACGGAGACCATCAAAAAAGACCTTTTAGCGCTCCAAAAAGAAAGCGCCTATCTGAACAGCCTCTTCACGGTCGAGCAGAGCATAGAACCGTCCCTAAGTCTCAATGATGAGCATGAGGACCGGAACAAAGTGAGCATCAAAAAAGAGTTCCTTGGGGAACGTATCGAAAAGGACAGTGTTCTGATCGGGAACCGCTCCATTTTGGAGTTCTATGAGGATACGGAAAAGAACACGAACACCGAGATGTCCGCTGAAGACCGGGCCCTGGTCGCTGCAAAACAGCTCAAACAGTTGATCTCCCGCCGCATCCTTCCCGGCAAGGTCGCGATACAGAACATGGGTAACGAGACCTTTATCGGTACGCTCGGGCGGCACACCATGTTCCGCATTGACGAGACCGACAGCAAGTTCATGAACCTGCCCGCGGAAGAAGTGGCCAGACGTTTCTCCCAGAACATCAACCAGGAGATAACACAGATCGAACAGAACAAAAAAAGACTGACCATGCGACGTTACATAGACCTCCCCTTCTCAGGAACAACGACACGTCTCAGTAAAGAAATAGATTTCCTGGCCCAGAAAATGTTGGCAGAAAAGGACACGTATGCCGTGCTTTCGGAACAGATCGGCAAGATCCAGTTACAATATGCATACACACCTTCCAGTTATCCGGTGAACCGTCCGATCACATCGACGTTCGGTCTGCGACAGCACCCTGTCACACGCAGTATGAAATTCCATTCGGGCCTTGATTTCTGGGCATGGCCGGGGACACAAGTGCACGCGGCCGCGAGCGGAAGGGTCAGTTATGCGGGATGGCATAACGGGTACGGCTATACGGTCATCATCCAGCATGGACGCGGGACATCAACATTGTACGGACACAATTCACGTCTCCTGGTCCGGAGCGGGAGCTGGGTCAATAAGGGTCAGGTCGTTTCGCTCTCCGGTGCGACAGGGCTGGCGAACGGGGCTCATCTGCATTATGAAGTACGGCAATGGAACAATCCGGTGAACCCGGTGGCCTTCCTTAACCTGAATATCCTTACGGCATCACAGATCGAGAACGATTAAGTTCCTGCAAAAGCTCTCCCGCACAATATGAACTGCGGACCCATGGACCCGCAAAGACCGTAAGCCCCAATGCCGTACCGTACGAGCGGTATTCCTCGAACACCCGGGGTTCGACGTATTCAACGACCTCGAGCTGCTGCTTTGAAGGACGGATATACTGCCCGATCGTAACGATAGAACAGCCATGGTCTTTCAGGTCGTGCAGGACCTCCTGGACCTCATCCCGGGTCTCACCAAGCCCTACCATGATCCCGGATTTGATCGCGAAAGGCGAACGGTCCTTAAAGAACCGGAGCATACGGAGCGACCTGCCGTATTCAGCCTGCGGCCTGATGTGCGCATACAGCCGTGGTACGGTCTCAACATTATGGTTGAACACCGCCAACGGACTGTGCAACAGCTTTTCCCATAATTCTTCCTTGCCTGAAAAATCAGGGGTCAGCACTTCAACAGAGACCTGAGGCACCCGCTGATGCACCGCGGCAATGGTCTCGACAAAATGACCTGCTCCGCCGTCCGAAAGATCATCCCGCGTCACGGAAGTAATGACCACATGCTGAAGCCCGAGCTTCGCCACCGCTTCCGCTATCCTGCCTGGTTCGGACGGGTCAGGCGCAGCATATTTCTTTTTTAGAACGGCACAAAATTTACAATGCCGGGTACAGGAATCACCGAGTATCATGAGCGTCATCACTTTTTTCTGAAAACATTCTCCCCGGTTGGGGCAAAATGCGGACTCACATACGCTGTTCAGTGCATTATCCTGGAGCAGATCACGGATCTGTTTCTGAAAAAAATGTTTCGGGGTCTTCTTTAAGAGCCACGGAGGAAGGTGTGTCATGAATGGACCTGCAGATAGGATTCAGTATAGATCTCGCTCAGGGTCGGATGAGGACGGATGATATGTGAGATATCATGTTCGGCAAGCCCGAGCGAGACGGAGAGCGTCCCTTCCGCAAGAAGTTCTGAAGCATGCGGGCCAACGACCGTCACCCCCCGCACCACACCCGATACGGTCTCTGAAACGATCTTAATGAACCCCTCCGTCTCGGCATCGGCCTGCATCTTACCGAGCACTGAGAGCGGGACCTTGGTCAGGGTATGCACACTGAGATCAGGTACCGTGATGCCAACAGACGCGATCTCCGGGACCGAAAAGATACAGGCAGGGACCGCATGATAGTGAGCGACCATGTCGCCGCCCGTTGCGTTCTCGGCAGCTATCTCTCCCTGATAGGCCGCACCATGAGCGAGCCAGGTCATGCCCGTGACATCACCTACGGCATACACATCAGGAACGGACGTTCGACAGCGCTCATTGACCTGGATGGCGCCCTTTGCCGTCAGGGCGATGCCGCTTTCTTTTATAGCGGACAGATCGAGCTGTCGACCGACGGCGTTCAATACATATGCAACGGACCGCTGCTCACCATTCGAACAACGGAGACATACCTCCGTCCCGGTATCCTGTACAGAGGTGACCGTTGCACCGAGCAAGAACGTGACGCCCATACGCTCAAGCCCCGCACGCACAAGGCGAGCGGCCTCCGGATCGATCCCCGGCAGTATCTCCGATTGCATCTCTATGACCGTTATCTGTGTGCCCGCTATCGCATAGAACGTCGCCAGTTCGATACCCACCACGCCGCCGCCGATGACCGCCAGAGATGCCGGACACGCAGAAAGGGACAATGCTTCCGTCGAAGAAAGAACGCGCCCGCCAAAAGAAATGCCGGGCAACGAACGCGGCACCGAGCCGGAGGCCCAGATCAACTTCGAGAAGGACAGTACGGTATCATGAACGGATATCGTGCGTCCGCCGGCATATACCGCCCGACCCGAGATCACCGTGATGTTATATTTCGAGAACAACAGCTGCAATCCCCGGACCAGACGCATGACCACACGGTCCTTGCGGGCCATGACCTTGGCAAAATCCATTCGTGCTTCCGGTACGACAAGACCGAGCTGAGATGAACGGGAGGTGATCGCCTGAAGCAATTTTGCCGAAGCAAGCAGCGCTTTGGTAGGTATACAACCGACATTGAGACAGGTCCCTCCCAGGGACCGCTCTTCAACGAGGGCGACACGCAGGCCTTTTTTAGCGGCGCGAACGGCGGCAGTATACCCGCCCGGTCCCCCACCTACCACAACGACATCGAAGGAAGGAGCATGCATCAGGACAGGACCTTCGCGAAAGCTTTCGCAAAATCGATACGCGGCTGATATTGCCCATACATGGTCTTCTCTATCTGCTCAAGGGTCTTGCCCCGTACCGCATCGTTAGAAAGATATTTCAACAACAGTTCGCGTGTGACGCCTTCGAGCACATAATCCATAACGATCTCATGTCTTGCGTACAACATGAGCAGCATCCGGACCTTGCCGAACAGATCGGACATGTTCACCGAGGACCGCGAGAAATGATGATGAACGGCCATGGGCAGCCCGTCCGGCGTCGCCCCGATCATGTGTTCCGGGATATGGGACGCTATCTCGAGAAAGAACATATTGAGCTGTTCGGAAGGCAATGCTGATAAAATGACCAGCAGCGAATCCATGCGCACACGGGTATCCTGCAGGAACGTCACGATCTTTTTCGGTGAATCGAGCAGGCCTTTCAGGAAGGTCCGTTCACCTGAAAGCCGCTCCTGGGAATATGTAAAGATGGCCCGCAAGCTCTGCCAATCGTTCCGTGCGAAGGACGGGTCCGCTTTGTCATACCCCAGGATCTTTTGTTTGTAGTACACAACGAGCATGGCAAGGTCCTCAGACCATATGCCGAGCGGTATTTTTAACCGGCGTCCTCCCTCAAGTCCCAGGACCAGATGTTCCAAGGTCAACGTCTCGTACCTCAGCACCGTACCCGAGATACTGGGGAACACCGAAAAGGCGCCGACCAACAATCCGGCAAAAAAGGTGTACACTGCCGCAGGAACATCGCTCGCCGACGAGATCAGCAGCTCCCCGCGTTTGAGCTTCTCCAATACCCGCCGCTCAGAGGACGTCCGTTCCCACAGGACCTCATTGCGCTGAAAACATAAAGAAAGTACCGCCTCAAAGAGGACCGTTTGTTCGTTGACCTTAGTGTGTGAACCTATCATGGCCCTTGCCTTTCTGTTCTAGAAGGTATCACGCATTGTAGCGCCGGAAGGTCAGTAAAGTCTATATTGAGTGAGCGGCCTACGCATGTACATGGCGATCTGCTTATCGAATCCCAGGAACGTACCTACACGGTACCCGACCTGGTCCCAAAAACTCTCATTGCGGACATAGCGGACCAGCTCAACATCCCCTTTGATGTCTGCCATTTCTTTGGCCAGATCGAGCGCTTTCGTGAAATTCCCGAGAGAGTCGATCAACCCATTGCTCTTAGCTTGCACGCCGGTAAAGATCTGCCCCTGGGCAAGCGGCCGGACCTTTTCCAGGTCGATCCGGCGACCCCGCGCTACGACCATCATGAACTGCTCGTGTATCGCATCGACCGATCCCTGCAGCAAGGCTTTTTCTGTTTCTGAAAGGGGCCGCAGACCGCTCAACATGTCCGCGGACTCTCCGGTCTTAAGCGTTTCGGTACGTATATCAAGTTTCTGCAAAAGACCGTAATACAACGGGAACTCCTGGTAGACGCCGATAGACCCCAGGATCGTTGCAGGATTGGCGATGATCTTGTCCGCCGCACACGCGATATAATAGCCTCCGGACGCTGCGATATTCCCGCAGGAAGCGATGACGATCTTCTTGCTCTTCTCTTTGATCTGCAGGACCTTTTCATATATCTGGTCAGCGGCGATCGCAGCGCCTCCCGGGCTATTGATACGAAGGATAATGACCTTGATCCGGTCATCTTCCGCGACCTTATCGAGCTCTTCACATATGTCATCCGCAGCAACGGTCTTGGAACCGAACAGAACATCACGCACCCCATGCCCCAGAACTATGACACCATCTATATCTATTATCGCGACCTTTTTCGGCCACAGAGAGAAATAGGAACTACTGGACATCGGACGCAGAACATCCGCTTTGATGATATCCGGCTCCCTATTGTTCCCTGCCACTTCTTTGACCATATCCTTGGCCTGCTCATAGTGCCCTATCTCATCGATGAGCTTCAGGTCCTTTGCCCGTTTCGCGATCATGAACTTGCCGGTGCGCAGTTCGGTGACCGTTTCCGTGGGCAAGTTCCGTGCTGTTGCGATATCGGCCATGACCTGGTCGTTCACTTCCGTGATATATCTCACGAGCAGTTCACGGGACGC
>CAZZFK010000007.1:56244-117357 GCA_964653455.1 uncultured bacterium | reverse complement strand
CTGGGGATATGGGCCGCAGGGGATGCAAAACTTTTTATCTTGTGCGCGTTCTTGATACCCCTCCCGTTCTATTCCGGTGCATATATCAAGTATGTTCCTTCGTTCATATTCCTTGTGAACACCTTCATTCCCGTGTTCTTGTACGTGTTCTTCATGTTCATGCTGCACATCATAGGGCGGGGTATCTCCTGGTGCGGCACGGTCGTGAACGGGAACGTCGTGAAGGGCTTTGCTCAGCTGAAAGCGCTATGGGGAGCTCGATGGCGTGAGCATCTTGCTTTGATCTTCGGTGTCCTTTCGTTCTTCTGGTTCTTGGGATTGTTACAGGACCTGTTGCAGGGTGTATTGCGGCCGTTTATCCCGCTCCAGGCCTTCTTTTTTGTCTTGTTCCTTCTCGGTCGGAATGTGTTCCAGAAAATATTCTCTTTCAAGGCCGTGCAGGTCCCTTTTGTCGTTGTTTTTGTACTGTTGCTGTCTTTCGGTTTGTTCTATGAACCGAACAGGGCCCTTGAATTGTTCCTGAGCTCCATGACGCTCTCGATCTCGCTGTTCATCGTTATTTCGTTGGTGAACGCACTGTTTAACTCATATGTTGAGGACAGAGAGGTCCGCGTGCTGCCGATAGACGAACTGTCGGACCATATGCTCCTGGCCGCCCGTTCGGAGTTCGTTCTGAAGCGCGATAAAGCATATTGTGATGAACATGTCGGACGGTTGTATCCGGACGGATTGCTGCCGGAGCAAGTGGCTCCTGTAAAGAGCTGGTTCAAAAAAGAAGGCATCAAGACCGTGGAGATATATAAGACCTTCCCGTTCGCTCCTTTCATCTTTCTGGGCGGTATCCTTACGCTGTTGTTCCAGGGCTCTCCTTTCCTGCCGCTCGGCATTGCGCTGTTCAAAGGGCTCGAGGTTTCCTTTGGTCTGAACCTGATAGGTTTTTTGTTCCCCACGGGAGGCATGTAAAGGCATGAGCACTACTATCGTCATTGTCTGTGTCTTCACTATGATCATCCATTTCTCGGAAACACTTGCGCTCGCCATGCGCCTTTCGGGGGTCAGGACACGGCAGGTCGCGACCTCGATCTCGTTCGTGAACATGTCCTTCCTGGTCTCTCGCATGTCCAACATGCTCCAGGCACCTTTGCTCGGGGTGATGGTCGATACTGCGGTGCGATGTGGATCTGTGGACCTGTTGGGACAGTATTTCAGATGGATCATTTTTGCGGCCTTTGTCGGGAACCTTCTGGGTGCTTTCTTTATCCCGACCATGGTCTCTGTTTTTGAGATCGGTATCCGTTCTTTTGAACGTACGGGGTCCATACCGAAACTGTTGTTGAAGCTCCTTCTGCCTTGTACCGTGATGCGTATCGTGCGTTGTTTCCGGCTGCCGGCGTTCTCTCAGCTTAAAGGCATGTCCTGGAAGACCATCCCCCACGGGTTCATCTATCTGAACCTGTTCATGGTCGCGGTCTATGCGATCGGCGTTCTAGCATCACTGTATGCCGGGGCACAGATGCCCGATTATCGGGCCACCGCGGTGCAGTTGTCCGGCATCGTCAATGGTCTTGCTACGATCATACTGGTCATTTTTGTCGACCCGACAGGGGCCTATATCGTTGATCAGGTGGTGCATGGCAAGCGTAAGGAAGAAGATGCCAAGACCATGGTGTTCTCTCTGGTGATGGGGCGTGTCCTGGGTACGCTCATTGTTTCTCAATTATTGTTCATTGCTGCGACGCACTACATCATGGCCGTGACCGCCTGGCTTGCCCGTACGCTATAATGGTCCTGGAGACAGCTGAACGCCTATGACAGAACCCATACAAGAGATCAAGTCTTTACGTGACGAGATCAGGCGGCATGAGCATCTGTATTATGTAAAGGACGCTCCTGAAATATCCGATGCTGCCTATGATGCGTTGATGAACCGCCTGCTCGCGCTTGAGGCGGCGCATCCTGAATTGATGACACCTGATTCACCTACCCAACGTGTCGGCGGGCAGCCGCTGGATGCATTCAAGTCCGTTAAACATACAGAACCGATGTTGAGCCTCGGGAACGCATTCTCAGAGCAGGACCTGCGGGATTTCGACGGCCGGGTCCGGAAAGGACTTGGAACGGACGCTCCGGTCGAGTATGTCTGTGAGATCAAGTTCGACGGGCTGGCGATCTCGTTGCATTATGAAAAAGGACGGTTCAGTTACGGTGCGACGCGCGGCGACGGCAAGACCGGAGAGGATGTCAGCGAGAACCTTAAGACCGTACGGTCCATACCTCTTGTGCTGGCACGGGCTGTCGATGTCGAGGTCCGCGGTGAGGTGTATATGAGCCATAAAGAATTCGCGAAGTTGGCCGATTTCGCGAATCCCCGCAATGCGGCCGCAGGGTCCATCCGGCAGCTCGACCCGAAGATCGCAGCCTCTCGTAATCTGGAGATGTTCACCTATGCGCTCGTGGTCAATTCGCTTTCAGCCGCGGAAAATCGTCCTGATACACACAGCGGAGCGATGCGATACATGAAAGAACTTGGTTTTCGGGTCAACGAACATACGAAAGTATGCCGCGGTATCGATGCCGTTATCGCTTTCTGTGCGGAGTGGGAAGAAAAGAGGAAACATGCGCCCTATGATATGGACGGGATCGTTATAAAGGTCGATTCCTTCGAGTTGCAGCGGCAGCTTGGAGCAACGGCAAAGAGCCCGCGCTGGGCGATCGCGTATAAATATGCGCCGGAACAAGCGGTAACGACCGTGGAAAAGATCGATATACAGGTCGGTCGTACCGGAGCGCTCACCCCGGTGGCCAGGCTCAAGCCTGTCGAGCTCTCAGGGGTCGTTGTGTCCAATGCGACGCTCCATAATGAAAGCGAGATACAGAAAAAAGATGTGCGTGTCGGTGACGAGGTCATTATCCAGCGGGCTGGAGAGGTCATTCCCGAGGTCGTTGGCCTTGCCGCAGGTGCTTCCACTAGACAGCACCGCAGTGCGCCCTTTGTGTTCCCGTCCAATTGTCCGGTCTGTGGCGCCAGAGTGGTCCGTCCGGAAGGAGAAGCGGTCTCACGCTGTATCGGGAAAGAATGTGTCGCACAAAGGACAGCACAGATAGAACATTTTGTTTCCAGGAACGCGATGGATATCGATGGTATGGGCGTGGCCATAGTTGAACAATTGTTGAACGCGGGGCTGATCAGGAATGTTGCTGATATTTACAATATACAAAAGACACAATTGCTCGGCCTTGAACGTTTTGGGGAGAAGTCTGCGGATAATCTGCTCACTGCAATAGAACATAGTAAGTCACAGCCTCTACATAGGGTGATCTTCGCTCTCGGCATCAGGCATGTTGGTCAGCATGTGGCTGAGCTGCTCGCTGCCCGTTTTTCTTCCATGGACGAGCTCATGCATGCGTCATGTGCCGAGTTGAACGCGATAGATGGTGTCGGCGAGAAGATTGCAGAAAGTCTCTATCAGACGCTACAAGATACTGCGTTCCGGGAGCGCATCCGTACCTTATCGTCCGCAGGCGTGAATATGAAGGCTGCCGTACGCTCAGCGGGGCGCAGGATGCTCGAAGGAAAGAATATCGTAGTGACCGGGACTCTTGCTTCAATGAGTCGGGATGAGGCAAAAGCCCTGATCAAGGAACAGGGCGGCACATCGGCCGGTTCCGTGAGCAAAAAGACCGATTATGTTCTGGCGGGAGAGAATGCTGGCTCTAAATATGATACTGCGGTACAGTTGGGTGTGCCGATCATAACAGAAGCTGAATTCATAAAGATGGTAGGGAAATAAATGATACGTAAAGCCAGGCTCAAGGATGCAAAAGCGATAGCAGAACTGAACAATGGGTTCGCCGGCGCAGGCCTGATGCTCTATCGGCGGCAAAGTCATATCGCAAAAAGCATCCGAGACTATTTCGTTGTCGACCTCGATAAAAAGATCGTCGGATGTGTCTCACTGCATCTGTACAGTGAAAAACTTGCAGAGATAAAAGCGCTCGCCGTTGATGCGTCGATGCAAAAACAAGGCTGGGGAAAAAAACTGGTAGAAAAGTGTATCGATGAGGCCGTTAATCTCGGCATACCGAAAATATTCGCATTAACCTATGCGCCCGGACTGTTCGAAAAGCTCGGATTTACGCGCGTTGATAAAGAACAATTGCCGGAAAAGATCTGGAAAGAATGTATCCTTTGTAAAAAATACGAGAAATGTGATGAGATCTGTGTCGTACGGGACCTAACCTGAGTCTGTTGGTGTCTCGGTTCGCGTTGTGCTGTTCGGTATTTCCGTGCTGGCACGTATGTTCTTTTTTCTTTTGAGTATAATGACGATAGCCCTGATGATCCTTGCTATCTGAATAGGTCTGCAATAGAACCTGAACAGTATCTCCCAATATGTTTGACGTAATGCACGACATGAAAGGTGCGCAGGTTTGAAATTGACCCGGTCCTGCGCAAGATCGAGCAAGGTTTGGAGCGGGGGGGTGTGAGGATACAGTTCCTTGAACAACGGCGTTCCCGGGATGGGTGTGACGAAATAGAGGGAAATGAAGTCGAGGGGAATGGCGGCGAGCAGCTCTTTTGTTCTGATCAGTGATCGGGTGTTTTCTTGCGGGAATCCGAGCATACAGTGTCCGATAGAGATGACCCGTTCAGCTGAAGTGGCCTGGACGGCCTGGCGTACCTGTGCAAGGGTAGTTCCTTTATTGATCCCGCGTAGTATGTGCCGGTCACCGCTTTCGATGCCAAGACTTATCATAAACAGACCTGCAGCGCTCATGGTGCGTATCAGGTCTCGGGAGATGGTATCGACACGGCTGTTGGCCATAAAACGAACATATACCTTTTTTTTTATCATCAGTTCGCACAGCTCTTTTGTATGTGCTGTGTCGCAGGTGAAGGTGTCCGACCAGAAAAAGAAGTGATCGATCCCGAATTTTTTTTTACAGTGTTCGATCTCCGAGACGACATGTGCGGCACTGCGTGTGCGCAGTTTTTTTCCGTAATAGAGCGCGCTTGCACAGTAGGTGCATTGGTATGGGCATCCTCTGCTCGGCAGTACGATCAGATATTTGTTTCCTGAGAAAGGTAATCGGTAAGCATTAAGGTCCACAAGATGCCATGCGGGATAGGGGAGCGTATTGAGGTCCTGTATATATGTGGTACGGCACTGGATGATGGTAGTACTATGTCGATACACAACGTTCGGCGTATCTGTAGGAGTGTTCTTAAAGAACAGCGGGAGTGCGGGTTCTGGTTCGCCGATGATGATATGGTCGATATCCGGGAATCGGGAGAGGATCTCTTTGTTCTGTGTTGTCGGGAATGTTCCGAGTAATGTAACCTTGGTGCGGGGAACGACCTTTTTACACGCGCGTGCAGTACGGATATCCTGCATAAAGGACATGTTCGAACAGTTGATTACTATGTGGTCGGGAGCCTGCGAGCGGAGCTGTTCGACAAGATGAGTGATAGTGATTCCCTGGGCCGGACAATCCATGATCCGTGTGCTACCGCCTGCTTCAAGGATGCAGGCGGCGAGCTGGGCCAAGGTATACGGCGGGTATTTGGACATGAAAAAAGATGCTGTCTGTACGCACCTTCCTTCGATGTTCAATGCCTTCTTTTCTGTGGGAGCATTGAGCAGGAGAACGTACGGATGCCGCGCGCTAGTGCGCTGTTTTTTCATATATGATCCGGGCAATGATCCGATTCCCGTTGGTGTTCAGATGACAGACATCCGTGAAGACCGCGAGATCCTTTGGAGTCCGTTCAAAGGCAGTATCAAGACAGAAGAAGTTCTTCTTGTTCTTTAATCGAGGGTCCGTACGTATCAGCGCGTAGACGCGGGAGATCAGTTTTTTATCAAAATCAAGGCGCATAAGGCCTTTTTTTTCTTCGGAGGTCATATGGGCCTTTTGGTGCAGTGTCGGTTGCCAGAAGAAGTAGGCACTGATGCCATAGTGTCGTGCGATGGTCTCGATCAGTTCTATATTGAATACATAGTTATCGACGATGGCCTGAGCGGAGCGTTCATCCCCGGTATTGGTCGAGAGCGAGAATGGATTGTACAAGGTACAGCTTTCAGTTCTTCTATAGAACAATGATTGTACTGCGACGTTCAATAGGTATGTCGTCTTGCATGGTGTGTTCAGTAGATCCGAAAGCCAATTATTTGGAGATAGATCGAAGATATTCTGTAGAGAATTATGGACGACCGAATATCCGATGGTATTCGCCCAGATCTCATTGATGCCGTCAAAAAAGATGACCTTTCGCGGACTTTTGTTCCTGAGCAGTTCAAAGAACAATATCCGTTCCTGATTGATGACGTATCCTGTTGTGCCGAAATTCAGCGCTTTGACCGCGCCTTGTTTTTTTGCGGCCATGTTCGAATAATAGGCAGGGATAGTATGTTCATCGTCGGTCTGCCCCTGCATGACCGATCCACCAAAGAACCAGACTTCCGCGGCGTGGTCGTTTGTTGTTCCTGATGTGTTGCGTATACAGAAAGGCTGGATGGCTTGCATGTAGTCGACGTACGGAATGAAGGTGAACTCACGTTGGCTTTGCATGAACGTATAGCCCGAATGTTGTGCTTTGTATATATGGCAGAGCATCTGGAGCGAGAGTTCAAGCAGCAGGAGAGATATGCATACTGCAAGGAATGACATGTACCGATGTGTATTCATGATAAGTATGATATATTTTCTCTGATTTTTCCGTATTTCTCAAGTATAGTTCAGGAGAGGGCCCCGTGATATCTGTTCTTTTTGATCTATTCCAGCAGTATTGTGTACGGACCTATTATGTGGTGCTGTGCGGGGTATCTTTATGGCAATGCTTGTTCATAATGGGGGTTTTGGGGACCACCTGGTATTGTATCCGTGTTGCTCGTTGTGTTTCCCCGAGAACGTTGCTCTTGTTGTTGCTCATCACGACCTTTGCCCTTGGTCTTCGTTCGGTCGTTTCACCACGGACCTTGTTCGATACGAATTATCACAGCCTTTCTCAAATATACTCCGGATTGAAATTCTCTTCCTTTAATGCGGGAACAACGGTCCAGGAAGTTCTCAGTGGTTCTGAATATTATGCGGGGTGTATCGGGTATCCGGACTGTATCCGGTTGTTGCGTGCTGCAGGATTGTGTCATTCGATACATGATGTGTTCATGTGGAACGGGCTGTTTGCGGGAGTGAAGGTCCTGTTATTGTTCTTTTTTATGTATCTGCTGTTCAAGCGTGAGGACATGGGTCTTGTTGCGTCGTTCCTGTACGCATGTTTTCCGATAAGTCTCCGCCTCTCCTGCGGAGATAGTGTCTATGGTTTCGGAATGATGCTGTTGCTCTTGAGCTGTGTTTCATTCCTTATCTTTGTGGGACGCAAGGACGTACGTTCTTTTTTTGTTTTCTTATGTACAGTGTATTGTACGTTGCTCGTCCATGTTTCATTTCTGCTCTTTCCTTTCTTCCTGGCGATGTTGTTCATTCCCGTCGCCGGGGGCGATGTTTTTAAAAAGGCCAGTACGCTTCCTTATATTCTAGTGGGGTTGTTCTTTTTTTTGTTGCTTGTGCCCGTATATTATATTGATTATATACATATCCATAGTACGAATTGGTTCGCATATCCCTCTTTCTTTGATCTGGTCGCGAACACCTTGTTCTATTTGTTCCATCCGACGAACATATTTTTTGACCATGCGTACACGCCGCTCCTGTACATGTTCTTTTTTGTTGCCGGTCTGTGGGAGATGTGCCGAAAGGAAAAAAGATTGTTGCTTGCGTTATGTGGCGGGATTTTCCTTCTATCTGTTCCGTTACCTCAGGTCGCCATGTTCGGTTCATTTCGTGAGGCTGTTTGGCCCAACATCTGGGTGAATACTAATATCGTCAAACAGGAGTATACGATGTTCCTGTACCTTGTTCTGGCCGCGTACGGCGGTGTCTCGCTTACTTTGAGGATGCGGCATGAACAGGCAGTACGAGCGGTGGCCGTACTGCTCTGTCTGTTGATAGCTATACAGCCATATGTGTACCGTTCGTTCATAGGTAAGAAATATAATTATCAAAGGAATTTTTTCTTTATCAGTATGGTCATTGAAAGAGTGCCGATAGCGGTGCCGATCTTTTCTTTTGGGGGGATAACAGGGCTTATCGGCTTTTGTCTTGATCCGGCACGTCCTCAGATAGCGTTGATCAATCATGTTTATCCGGGTGCTTTTCATGAAGGGGTACCCCAGGTTCCGGAGAAGAACGATGTTGAGATCATACACCTTCTTGATACTGCGGTGTCCAAAGGTGGCCGTCCGCTTGTTCTGGTCCCGTTGAGTTGTTACTATCAGCATCCGGGAGATACGTTCAAGCATACTTCTCGGTCCAGGCGAGACGAGTATTCTGCCTTATTGCGCAGGTATGTATTGAAGCCTGTTCTTGAACGTTCATTCCCGTCAGAAGTATATGATCCTGAATCGGACAGCACGCTCTCCGATCGCATTACGTTGGGACTGTATCAGGTCATCTCACGCAAGAAATAAGCTGCGGTACGTACACGCAGCTTTCGGTACAATCATGATTTAAGGATGAAAAAATGATACGTGAAAAAATAACGGTCGTGATCCCCGCCAATAATGAACAGGGAACGATAGAGGAGGTCATTACCCGATGCAGGCCTTTCTGTGACGAGGTCGTGGTCGTAGCCGCATTACGGTCGCGAGATGAGACATGTTCTCGTGCGCACGCATCAGGTGCAACGGTAATGGTCGACCGGGGAAAGGGTAAGGGGGATGCTATCAGAACGGCACTGCAAGCTCTTTCTGAAGGTATTGTTGTGTTCATCGATGCGGACGGGTCCCATATACCGGAGGATATCCCGAAGTTGGTCGGCCCGGTATTGTCCGGTGATGCGGACATGGTCATCGCATCACGGGTAACAGGCGGTTCCCTGGACAGTATTGATGGTCATCCTCTGGAGAATTTCATCAGAGCCTATGGGTCGAGGTGTATTGCGTGGCTGATCAATGCCCGCTTTCGGAGCAGGATCCAGGAGACTCAGAACGGCTTTCGTGCTATGCATGTCCGGACCCTTGGCTCACTGCAGCTCCGTGCGGACCATACAGAAGTAGAGACAGAGATGTGCATGCAGTGCATGAAAAAAGGACTGCGGATCATGGAGATACCGAGCATCGAATTGAGAAGAAAATATGGTGTCTCAAATATCGTGATCTGGCGGGATGCGTTCCGCTATGCGAGGGTCATACTGCGCGGACTGTTTTTTTAAACAGACAGAGTTGTTCTTGTGTTGTATGAGATACTACTACAAGAAGTATGTTCATAAGGTATACTTCTGTCCATCAGTTCCGCACCTCTTATACACAATATATAATGGTTGTTTTTTTGATTTTTTTGTAGAATAATTTAAAAGATACGACATATATCGAGGTGTTCAATGTCCGGACATAATAAATGGAGCAAGATCAAACATACTAAAGGGAAGACGGACGCAGTACGGGGCCGTGCCTTTACAAAAGCGGCGATGTCGATAATGGCCGCAGTGCGAGCAGGCGGATCAGGCGATCCGGAACATAATGCGCGGTTGCGTATGGCGATACAGGAAGCAAAAGACGTCAATATGCCTAATGATAATATCAAGAGGGCCATTGATAAAGCTGCTGGCGGCGGGGACGGGGTCACTATCGACGAGATCACGTATGAGGGCTATGCCCCGGCAGGAGTTGCGATGCTCATACAAGTGACGACGGATAATCGTAATCGTGCCGCTTCTCAGGTCAGAAGTACCCTGGAAAAGAACGGGGGCAATCTGGGGGCTTCCGGCGCGGTTTCATGGATCTTCGAACAAAAAGGTGTCATTGTGTTCGAGCCGGGGAAGGCTACCGAAGAAAAATTGATGGAAGTTGCACTTGATGCGGGTGCGGAAGATATCATCACTAATGATGACGGTTCCGTTGAAGTATTGACCCCTCCGGATGCGTTCATGGCAGTAAGAGAAGCTATTGAAAAAGCGGGGCTCTCAATGGCTTCAGCAAAGTTGGATATGGTCCCTAAGAACACCGTAGAGGTCACTGAGGTGGACATTGCCAAAAAAGTGCTTGGACTGATCGAAAAGCTGGAAGAGATCGACGATGTGCAGAACGTTTATGCCAATTATGACATGAGCGATGCTGTTGCTTCAGCCATTGACTGAGCACCAAGGGTCATCTCGACGACGCGGTCGTGCACAGCGCTCCCTGAACGAACTGTTCTCTGATCGGTTCCAGGGGGGATTATCCATACTGTTCTATTGTGTACTTGCGGTACTGCTCCTGCACGGTCTGTTCACATCGGTTCATCACTATGTGGTACAAGTTCTCCATCGGGATATTTCCTTTCTTTTTTCATCTCTTTCCGTGATTATCGTGCGGTTCGTGCTGTGGGGGGCGGTTGGCATATGTGTCCTTCAGGTACAGGTGATCAGGAGGCAGATCCCAAAGGTATCTCGCAGAATATGGGGCATATTGTTCGCCTGTGTTATGATATTGTTGCTCGCAGGTCATTATATCCCTCATTCAGTATGGCATTCGAATTCGCACGGGATCAGTATCGTTGCGGAAATCCGTAACGGTCCGGAAACCATTAGGGCGGGCGGGCTCAGTTCGATCCACGGGCATGGGTATGATGTCTTAATGAAAGATCTGTACCATGTTGTTTTTATGGAACGGCTTTCTGTTTTTTCGATCAATTATCTTCTGTCCGTACTGTCTGTCATCGTGCTGTTCTTTGTTGTATATGTGCTCATCAATGATGAGCGTGTCGCTCTGTTATCCGCATTGTTTTTAGCGTTCCTTCCCGTTCATCTGCGGCTTGCGGCCACGGAATGCACCTATATCCCTGTGGAGTTGTATTATCTGCTCATGTTGTTTTTTATTTTTCTGTTCATCCGGACCTCCCGACCCCGTTGGTTCCTTTGCATGTTGCCATGGGCGTTCTTAATGATGCAGACCCGGCAAGAACTGATGCTCTTGGCTCCCCTCAGTATCGCATCCTCATTTCTCCTGTTCACTAAAGAGCAGATGCAGGTATTGCGTTCTGACAAGCGGATATTGGCCGTAATGCTGTTCTTTGGCATTCTGTTCGTTCCCCGCATATTCTGTATGCTGTACTCTCCCGATCATCGGTCCGGAGAATTGATGCGCCAACTAATGCTCAGTATGGTATGGCTCAGGGATATTGCCTTCGAGCCTGCCGTGCGGGCCAAATTCAACGTGTTCTTTGTCAGTACGTACACGCCGGCCACATATGTACTGTTCTTTGTTGTCGGGCTGTTCGTCCTTGTCTGGACGTATCCGAAGCTCCTGTCTTTTCTGTTGGTCAATATCATTCTGTTCTCTTTTTTTTATCTGCCCTATTGGGACGGGATCTCGACCTTTCTGCGAACAGGGCTCATGACACAGTTCATGTTCATGATCATCATGGCTGCGGGAGTTGATCATCTGTTGAAGCTTCTGCGAAACGTACGTGCGGCTCCGATGTTATGTGCGGGGCTCATGATCTGTACCTTTACGGTCGTTCTTGTCTCTTATCGCGGTTTCCTGTTGACCATTTATTCCGTACAGCAAGAGTATGCTTTTCTTGAGAACGTGGACACGGTACTGCCGAAGCATGCACGGCTCGTCTATTTTTCTCGTACGGATGATCCGAACACTACTGGAAACAAGGATTATCAGATAGCGTTACTGGGCGGACGTAGTGGACGCACTTTTATGGGGATCAGTGAGTACCTTGGAGCGTCCGAAGAGGTCCTGCGGGGTGATACTTATTTTTTATTAGGTGCGCCTTGTTATAAGGTCTCTATACCGATCGACATCCTTGAGCAGCAGCGAACGTCGGCAAATGCTGTTCCAAATGATTTTATACAGCCTTTGAGTAAAAAGATGCTGAGCATGTTCGTGATGGTCCCTGTGCTTGATACGGTCATATCCAGGAATAACATGAGCATTTTTACGGATGTGATCACCGGTGATACTGCGCGTCTTGTCCTGTACAAGATCGTCGGCAGAAAATGAAGGGAGCCGTATGTATATCCTGTTAACGAACGATGACGGCATCGACAGCCCCGGGATCGCAGCTCTGGCTGTTCATCTATCCTGTCAGCATACCGTGATGGTCGTGGCCCCGGACCGTCAACGTTCCACGGTCAGCCACAGTCTGACCCTGCATAAACCGCTCCGCGTACAGCGTCGTTCGGACCTTTTCGGGGGCGTTGTCCCGGCATATGCTGTTAATGGCATGCCTGCTGATTGTGTGAAGATAGCGCTGCGGGAATTATGTCCGGAACGTCCGGACCTGGTGATCTCGGGCATCAATGACGGGCCGAACTTGGGTACCGATGTCGTCTATTCGGGGACGGTCTCTGCGGCACGGGAAGCCGTATTGGAAGGTGTCCCCGCTGTCGCGGTGTCCCTGACGGAAAAAAAGCCCGGCGTAGACTATACCGGCGCAGCGGCGTTCATTGCCGGACTTATCGGTCCCCTTCAGGGCGACTATCGTAACGAACGTATGCTGCTGAACATCAATGTACCGCCTTTGGTCCGGACGTTCACCCCGGATACTTTTTGTGTCACCCGATTAGGCGAACGCAAGTACGAAAGTCTGCTCGAAAAGCGCACCGACCCTGGCGGACGTGAGTATTTCTGGATGATGGGTGATATCGTTGATGAACATCTGAACGCTCAGGATACGGATGTCGCGTGCGTGCTTTCCGGAAAGGCCTCGGTGACCCCGCTCCACTGGGATTTTACGGATGGTCCTGAGCGGGAGGTCTTGCGGAATGCGCTCGCTCAGAGTAATGTAAGTGCATGAGACCCATCGCCGATCTCCATGTCCATTCCCTGGCCAGCGGCCATGCGTTCAATACGGTTGAAGAGCTTGCGCACTATGCGAAGCGCCGTGGCGTCAAATATCTCGCTATAACAGATCATGGGCCCCAGATGCCAGGCGGACCGCACGAATACTATTTCTATAATATGAAGATACTTCCTGAACAGCTCCATGGTGTTCGCCTGCTCAAAGGTGTTGAGGCCAATATCATCGATATGAACGGCAACCTTGATCTGGATGATGCGTATATCCGTACACTGGATATCGTGATCGCCAGTTGTCACGAGATCGTGTCCCCGGAGAATATGGACGTTGCTGAGAACACGAAAATGATGCTCAATGTCCTGCACAAACCCTATGTCGATATCATAGGCCATCTGGAGAACCCGGGGTTTCCGGTCAACGTCAAAGAGGTCGTGGGAGCTGCCAAGGAGGCCGGCAAGCTCATTGAGATCAATAACGCATCGTTCACCATTGCCCGCAGGGGGAGCTATGAGACCTGTATCGAGATCATGCGGGAGCTCAAGGCGCAGAACATGCGGACCGTTATCAACAGTGATGCACATATCGGACAGCTTATCGGAGAGGTGTCCGCGGCCTGGAAAGCTGCGCAAGAGGTCGGTATCTCAAAAGAGCAGATCATTAATTTTTCAAAAGATACGATGGAAGCATATTTAAAGGAAAAACGCCTGAAGTTTTAGTGTATAATGTGCGCCGTGAGGTCGGAGACTTCGGTCGTCCTCTTTCATCGGCATATGCGGAGAACATCCATGCAGGAATCTATAATCATCAAAGGGGCGCGTGTCCATAATCTCAAGAACGTGGACCTCGAGCTTCCGCGCAATAAGCTCATCGTTTTTACCGGTATCTCGGGTTCCGGGAAATCCTCGCTCGCCTTCGATACGATCTATGCCGAAGGGCAGCGCCGGTATGTGGAGTCCCTTTCCGCTTATGCCCGACAGTTTTTGGGGCAGATGGACAAACCCGACGTGGACCATATCGAAGGGCTCTCTCCGGCGATATCCATAGACCAGAAGACGACCTCCAAGAATCCGCGATCGACGGTCGGGACCGTCACGGAGATATACGACTACCTGCGTCTGCTCTACGCGAACGTCGGTGTGCCGCACTGTCCCCGCTGCGGCAAGGCCATCAAACGACAGACCGCGCAGGAGATCGTTGATCAGATACTGCAGTTGCCTGAAGGCACTAAGATACAGGTCCTCTCGCCCATTGTCCGCGGACGCAAGGGTGAGTACGTGAAACTGCTCCAGGATTTCGCTCGTGACGGGTTCGTGCGCGTGCGTGTTGATGGGACGATGTACGAACTGAGCGAGAAGATACCGCTCGACAAGAAAAAGAAACATACGATAGAGATCGTGATAGACCGTTTGGTCGTGAAGCCGTCCGTGCGCAAACGTCTTGCGGATTCGGTGGAGACCGCCCTCAAACATGCACATGGTGTCGTGCTGGTGGTCAAAGAAGCGGTCAGCAATAAGAAAGCCGGTGACCCCATATCATCAGAGGTCATGTACAGCGAGAGTTATGCCTGCGAGGAGTGCGGTATCAGCGTACCTGAAATGACGCCGCGCGTGTTCTCCTTCAATAATCCGTTCGGCGCGTGCCCTGAATGCAAAGGTCTCGGGTTCAAACAGGAGTTCGATCCTGCCAAGATCGTTCCGGACACGAGCCTGACCCTGAACGAGGGGGCGATACACCCCTGGCGCACGCAGATGGACGGCTGGCGCGGGCAGCAGGTCGAGTCGGTCGCGCGTCAGATCGGTTTTTCTCTGGACGTTCCTTTCAGGAAGCTTTCCAAGCAGCATCAGGAGATCGTGCTCTACGGGACGGACCGGCGTATCCGGTACCATTATCAATCCAGTGATTCAGAGTACAAGTACGAAGGCCGTTTTGAAGGTGTCATTCCCAATCTGGAGCGTACCTACCGACAGACCGATTCCGAGGACCGCAAGGAGGACATGGAACAGTACATGACCGTGACCGATTGTCCTTCCTGTAAGGGAGAGAAGCTCAATGAGTTCGCGCGCGCGGTCACGTTCCAGGATATCACGCTCCCGGCGCTCACGCGGATGTCCGTCAAACAGAACCTGCAGTTCTTCTCTACGCTGCAGCTCTCCGAACGTGACGAGATGATCGCGCGAGTGGTCATAAAGGAAATAAAGGAACGGCTCACGTTCCTGGTGAACGTTGGTCTCGACTATTTATCTCTTGAACGTCGTTCGGCCACGCTTTCCGGCGGGGAATCCCAGCGCATACGGCTCGCCACGCAGATCGGTTCTGGGCTGGTCGGTGTCCTGTACATCCTGGACGAGCCGAGCATCGGGCTGCATCAGCGTGATAATCAGCGGCTGATCGAGACGCTCAAGCGTCTTAGGGACCTGGGCAATACGCTCATCGTGGTCGAGCACGATGAGGATACGATCCGCACTGCGGACCATATCGTCGATATCGGTCCCGGTGCGGGTATTCACGGCGGAGAGATCATTGTGAACGGTACGCTCGACGATATCCTGAAGAACGAGCGTTCGCTGACAGGTGAGTATATGTCCGGCAGGAAGAAGATCGAGGTCCCTGCTGTCCGCAGGCCGCCAAAGAAGGTGCGGGTCGGTAATGAAGAAAAGCTTGCGGTCATTCGTATCGAAGGCGCGACCGAGCATAATCTGAAGAACATCGGAGTGAGCTTTCCGCTCGGACAGTTCATTTCCGTCACCGGTGTTTCCGGTTCCGGCAAGAGCACGCTGTTGAACGACATTTTGTACAAGGCCATCGCCAAAGAACTGTACGGCGCATCCGATAAGCCCGGCGTGCACAAGAAGATCACCGGGCTTGAACACATCGATAAGGTCATCGTGATCGACCAGTCACCGATCGGGCGTACACCGCGCTCCAATCCCGCAACGTACACCGGGCTGTTCACGCCGATACGCGAGCTGTTCTCCATGACCCCGGACGCGAAACTGCGTGGGTTCGGTCCCGGGAGGTTCAGTTTCAATGTCAAAGGTGGCAGATGCGAGGCCTGTCAGGGCGACGGTATCATCCAGATCGAGATGCATTTCCTGCCGGATGTGTACGTGCCGTGCGAGGTCTGTAAGGGAAAACGTTATAACCGGGAGACACTGGAGGTCATGTATAAAGGGAAGAACATCTATGATGTGCTGGATATGACCGTCGAGGAGGCCTTGAAATTCTTCGAGAACATCCCGGCGATCAAAGGCAAGCTGCAGACGCTCTACGATGTCGGGCTTAATTATATCCATCTTGGACAGAGCGCAACGACGCTCTCTGGTGGTGAAGCGCAGCGTGTCAAACTGGCGACGGAGCTCTCCAAGCGGAGCACCGGGCGGACACTGTACCTGCTGGACGAACCGACGACCGGGCTGCATTTCGCGGATATCCGGGCGCTGCTCGACGTGCTGAACCGGCTGGTCGATAAAGGGAACACGGTCATCGTCATCGAGCATAATCTGGACGTGATCAAGACCTCGGACCATATCATCGATCTGGGGCCGGAAGGCGGCGATAGGGGGGGCGAGATACTGGTCGAAGGGACCCCTGAAGAGGTCGCGGCACATCCCCGATCATATACGGGGAAATTCTTGAGGAACGTGTTAAAATCAAGGCCCTAGCTTCTTGTTACTAGTTGCTAGTATGACGTCAGATCACGTAAGGTTGTTCTTTGTATAGAGCTATCAGGTTGCTAGTAACTAGGAACTAGCAGCTAGTAACTAAGGAGCATTCATGTCCGAATCGGGAGCAAAATTACCTCCGCAGAACCTTGAAGCCGAGCAGTCGGTATTGGGCGCTTTGCTCATAGATCGGGAAGCCATCTCCAAGGTCGTTGAATTCCTGCACCCTGAAAGCTTTTATCGCGAAGCTCATCAGTGGCTGTATGAGGCTATCCTGAACCTTTTCAATAAAAATGAGCCGGTGGACCTGGTGACCGTGACCGATGAGCTCTCCCGCATGGGCAAGCTCGAAGCGGTGGGCGGTCGCATCTATGTGGCGGACATCATCAATAGTGTCCCGACCTCCGCCAACGTTGAATACTATGGTCGTATCGTTGAGGACAAATCGATCCTGCGTCAGCTGATCAGCCAGGGAAGTACGCTCGCCACAGAAGCGTTCAAGGAAGACGTTGATGTCGATGATGTTCTGGACGGTGCGCAAAAGACCATCTTTGAGCTCGCGCAACGCAAGATCAGAAAAGGGTTCGTCAAGATCAAAGACCTGCTCGATTCGGTCATGAAGAAGATCGAAGAAACGTACGATCAGGGCTCTCATATCACCGGCGTCCCGTCCGGGTTCGTCGACCTTGATGAAATGACCGGCGGGTTCCAGCCTGCGGAATTGACCGTCATTGCCGCCCGTCCGTCCATGGGTAAAACGGCACTGGCCTTGAACATGGCGCAGAACGCGGCCATCAAGCATAATACGTCGGTCGCTATCTTCAGTCTGGAAATGTCCAAAGAATCGCTGACGCAGCGTCTGTTATGTTCCGAAGCCGAGATAGATTCAGGGCATTTGAAGTCCAAGAACCTTCATGATCATGAGTGGAAAAAGCTCGGGCGGGCCCTCGGCCGTTTGTCCGAAGCCCCGATATATATCGATGATAGTCCGTCACTGAGCCCGCTTGAGCTGCGTGCGAAAGCCCAGAAGCTGAAGGTCGAATACAATGTCGGGATGATCATCATCGATTTCATGCAGCTCATGCGGGGCAGCAGGCGGTCCTACGAGAACCGGACCCAGGAGGTCTCCGATATCTCCCGTGCGCTCAAGGCAGTTGCCCGTGAGGTCAATGTCCCCATCCTTGCGCTCTCTCAGCTCAGCCGTGCCGTTGAACAGCGACAGGACCAGGTGCCGCGTCTCTCGGACCTGCGTGAATCAGGCGAGATCGAACAGGTCGCGGACCTCGTGCTGTTCATTCATCGCGAATCCTATTACGACCGGGCCTCCGAGAACGGCAATCTTGCCCAGATCATCGTTGCCAAACAGCGTAATGGTCCCACTGGTACCGTGGAGCTCACGTTCCGCAAAGAGATCACCAAGTTCGGCAATCGTGAAAAGGTCGAAGTTGAGGCCTTGTAAATGATGCATAACGCGCGCCGAACGGCCGATTTGAATAGAGATATCGCGCGATACCTATCTCCCCTTGTCTGGTCCTTCGGCAGATGGTCCGTTCTCCTCTGTATGGTGTTGTTCACGGGGATGAGCGGGGCCTGGGCTGCGGACGTCCAGCTGCAGAACATCCAGGTCACGGGGAATACCGTTCCCGCTTCTTCATCATACGTGGTGACCGGGCTGAAGGTCACTGCAACGGTCGTGACCATACCGGGTACGGAGGATGTGCGATCCCCGAGCATGGATGCCGCATATACAACGAACAATGCTCTGACGCTGGAAGCGGACACGGTCTCCTATCTTGAAACGAACAAGTTCGTTGAGGCCACCGGCAATGTGGTCGTGGTCTATCGGGCCTATCGGGTGTCTGCCGATCAGACCGAAGTGGATATCGCCAGTAATCAGCTGAAGGTACGGCAGGGGTTCGTCATGCAGCGCAACGAACAACGGTTCGAGGGGAAATACCTCGACTATGATCTTGCCCAGGACAGGGGTGAAGCCCGCGATATTTCCATGAGCTTTGGCGGAGCGTACGTCAAAGGCAAGAAGATCGAGATAGGCAAAGAGAAGATACTGATCGATGATGCGGGGTTCACCCGGTGCGAGCTGGAGGACCCGTGCTATCATTTTCAGGCACGGAAGCTCACCATCTATCCTGAATGGAACCAGATGGTCGCGCGTGATGCCTGGTTCTATGCCGGCAGGGTCCCGGTCATGTACGTCCCGATCTATATCATCGACAGGAATTCACGGCAGTATTCCGATGTCATCCCTGAGTTCGGTGAGAACAGGACGGAAGGCAGATACGTTAAGGCCAAGATCGGCTATTTTGAGAACGAGAAGATACAGGGGACCTATGATATCCAGTATCTAGAGAAATTATGGTATCGCGTGGGTATTACGAACCGTTATGTCTGGGACGATGTTTCTGTCGGCAATATCCGCCTGCACTACATCGGGGAGAAGGACTGGTTCACCGGCGGGTTGACGCATCGGACCCTTTTGGGGGTGGCATCAAAACGTTCCGAACAGCGTATCGAGGATTTTTTCTCGGGCATCATGCCTCCGTCCAATGACGAATATCCGGAAATGGTGTTCGATCTCTCCCGCAGAGAGATATTGGGCGATCAGTTCGTGAGCTATTTGCCGATGCTGTCCTTGAACTCGCCTCAATACCCGTTACTGCAGACCTCCTGGGGATGGGATACCTCCTTATCCGTGGCGGATATACTGGAAGAGTTGGCCAGGGAAGAATCTATCGATGACGAGGACTATCCTGCAGGGTATGAGCAGCGGTTCAGGCGTCAGCGCTGGCTGATCCGTACCATGTCCACGTATGATGTCATGCCTTTGGGGGCGCTCTCCGGTGAATTCGCGTACGATAAATCCGGTTATTATGACGGTGCGTACCTGAACGGATTCTGGTACCGGCTCTATACCACCTGGAATGTCGGACGTCGTATCTCGTTCTGGGACTACTCGCTGGGCTACAGTCATATCTTTGATGAAGGCGGGTTCTCTCCTTTTGTGTTCGATAAGTTCAATCTTTCTACGAAGGACGAGGTCAGTGTGGGGCTCGGTCTTTGGTTCAATGATATGCATCGGCTCGGTTATCGCATGGATTATGCCGTCAATGAGCAGGAAGTGCGTAATGAGGATATTTCGCTCGATATGCGTTTGCATCACTGGCAGGTGAGCCTGATCTTCCGCACCAAGCTGTTACAGACATATTTCTCAGTATCGCTATTATAAAGTAAGTGGCAGGTGACAAGTGGCAAGTGGCAAGAAGGATCCATCGCAGTTCGTTCTTATCGATCAATGTGCTGTCGGTGAATTAGGGACCAATTGTTATCTTGTCGGTAATGAGGATAGCTGTTTTTTGGTCGATCCGGGGGCGGATGTAGAACGTATCATATCTCTTGTTTCCCGCCACTCGTCACGGGTCACTTTGATCATTTGCACCCACGCTCACTATGACCATATCGGCGCCGTTGCGCGGTTGAAAAAGGAGTATACCGTCCCTGTCTTGCTCCATGAGGCCGACCGCGAAGTGCTGGAATGGACCTTCACTGAATTCGGCGTGGAACGGTTCGATGTCGATCGTTGGCTTAAGGACGGGGACCCCGCCCCCTTCCCCTCCCCGAATCTGGGGAGGGGAGAAGGGGAGGGGTTACGGGTGCTCCACGCTCCCGGTCATAGTCCCGGAGGGATCTGTCTTGTTGCCGATACGTTCGTTATTACCGGAGATACGGTCTTTGCCGACGGGTATCTCGGCCGCACGGACCTTCCCGGAGGTTCAGAACGTGCGATAGCGGCATCTTTGCGAAAGATCATGGCATTGCCTGATGGTCTTGTCATATATCCGGGACACGGTCCTTCATCGACGATCGGTCGCGAGAAAGAACTGCACGGGATATCCTGAACATGAAAAAGAACATCTATTTGTTTTATGGTGACGAGGATTATCTGATCGACGAGCGCGTGCGCTCCATCAAGAAAAGCGTTGTCGGCGACGGTACGGCGGTCAGTTATCAGTCCCTTTCAGGGGCTGAACTTTCTGTCGATCAACTGGTCAATGCTATTTCAACGGTCGATCTGTTCTCTCCCCAAAAGATGATAGTGGTCCCTGCGGACGAACTTTTTGCCAAGAAAAAAAAGAAAGATACGGAAGTCTCTGAAGATGAAAGCCCTGCGGTAACGCCCGCGGACCGTTCACTTGAGATGCTGCTGAGCGTCCTTGAACAATGTCCCGATACGGTGACCGTCGTTTTTTACGGTGAGAGCGTGGATATGCGCAAGAAGTTCGGCAAGTGGCTCAAAGCGAACGCGCGTCTTGAGGAGTTCAAAGGCTTCAAGCCGTGGGAAGAAGAAAAGGTGGAGATGTGGGTACAGGACCGGTTCAGGGCGTACGGGTACAAAGCACAGCCGGCTGCGGTCGGCCTTTTAGTGGAGATGTCCGGCACGCAGTTGCGTCTCCTGGAACAGGAAGTGCGGAAGATCATCACCTATAAAGGTGCGGATAAGACCGTTACGCGTTCTGATGTCGAAGCGGTGGCAAGTTCCGGAGAGTTAAGTTCGCTTGCGTTCGTTGATCTGCTGCGCCGTCGTGAGACCGCGAAGGCTCTGGTCATGCTTCAGAAGCTGAGCAAGGAAGAAGAGCCGATCATGCTGCACGGGCTTTTGGTCTCCCAGTTCCGGTTGTTCCTGCAGGTGCGGCAGGCGATGGAGGCGGGACAGCCCATGGAAGCGCTCGGTCCGAAGTTAGGGAAACATCCGTTCTACCTTAAGAAATTGGCGGAGGATCTGCGTGTTTTTTCGGCCAAAAAATTAAAAGAGCTGTTCTATCAGCTGCAGCGTATGGACCAGGGCATGAAGACCGGCGAAATGGAACCCTGGCTGGTGATAGAGGAGTTCGTTCTTTCAGTGTGACTAACCGTGCGGTTAACGGAACGGTATCTATCAATGTATATTTCCCTGACCATTACGGCATACAGTATGCACATCCATATTGAAAATGAATAAAGGATCTCTCTAGAGATGTGAGTCTGTGGTGTGGTATGATTTTTTGTCCGAGAAGTAAAAGGAGTTGACCTGTCTATGAAAAAAATCCTGGCATGTCTTTTTATGGGGATCATCCTCAGTATCGGCGGTATGTCGATACTGTTCTCTGCCTCCACCCCGCAGATCATCACATTCCAGGGGCAATTGAAAGAGCACGGCTATTCGGTGTCTGGCACCAAAAGCATGCGTTTCGAGATAGTGAACGGGTCCGGCACGGTGTACTGGCAAAGCCATGCCTCGAACGGGGTGTCTGTTACGGTCACGAATGGTGTGTATACGGTCGGGCTTGGGGATACCGCACTTTCAAATATGAGCGCGCTCTCGGCCGCGGACCTTGATAAAGGGGAGACATTATATCTTCGTGTATATGTGGAAGGGACCCAATTATCCCCGGATATCCTTTTATCCTCGTCTTCGTATTCGTTCATTGCCGGGCAGGCGGAGACGATCACGGCCAATACAGCGGCTGGGAATTCTGTGGCTGTGGCCTTAGGTCAATCCACAGTGAATGTCGGCATTGGTACAAAAGCTCCTGCGGTTTCTTTGGACGTGTCCGGTATCGCCAGGTTCGGTGATCACACGACCAATTACAGTCAATTTGAGGCGGACGGGACGTTGGTCGCAACGGGTTCCGCTACGACCTGGGAAGATCTGAGGGTCCCTGGAATGTCGACCAGGGGCGGTGCGTCAGCTCCGGATCTAATAGCCTTTGGTCCCAGCGGCGGACTCATGGCCAATTCATTTGACGGCGGTTCAACTACGGAAGAGGTTTATTTCGAGATACAGATGCCGCATGCCTGGAAGACAGGATCGACCATTAAACCCCATATACATTGGGCCCCGGTGAATGCAAATGCAGGGAATGTGAAATGGGTATTAGAATATAGCTGGCAGAATATGAACGGAGCCTATGGAGTTCCTGTGACCATATCAGTAACAGATGCGGCTGCTGGTACTGCTTGGCAGCATCAACTAGCGGCTTTCCCGGATATTTCAGGGGAGGGAAAGAACATTTCGAGCATATTGGTGTGCCGATTGTATAGAGACCCTGGTGATACAGCTGATACCTATGGTGCTGATGCGGCATTGATAAGTTTTGATATTCATTATGAAGTTGATACTCTTGGGTCAAGAGAGCCAACGGTCAAGTAAGGGTCAGCTTCGTACGCTTCTTATGCGCCGCACTTGAAAGCACGTTTTACCTTCTTTTTGATGTTTTCCGTCTTGTCCGGTATTCATTTACTATTGTATAGGTGTATATATTGATTTTCATTTAAAACATACCAGCAATAATCAATGTATAAATTCGCATAATTATGGGTATTTTTAGGGTAAATCCGCGGAAAAGCCGTGGTGTGCTTCTTTTTTGAAGAGGATATTGTTGTTATTGCGTGAAATGGGCGATCACTGTGGGAGCCGTGTTTGTCCATGGGGTGATGTGTGTTTTATTATCGCGAGGCAACGTATAATAAGGCGTGGGGTTATGTTACGATTTAAAAAGACCTTAATATCTATAAGTGTCCTTATCGTCACCGCAGTGTTCCTGCAGGTGCTTGCCCTTGCGGCCTATGATCAGGCTGTGGGTGTTTTTACTGCCTCAGAAGAAAGTATCGTTACCGGAAATAGCGTTGTTCTTGGAGCTCAGGCAGGCGGGGTCTTGGGCGATCAGCAGGGTGGGGCATACCGTTCTTTCGCTCTTTTGTCCGATATTTCCTGCGCTGTGCCGCAGTTCGCGGCCGCTGTTAACACGGTGATCGAGACGGCCACGGGCGCGACGCTCAATATCTCACCGACCGCGACGGTCCGCATAGTGAAAAAGGTCGATGAGGTCGAATACGGCAGTATCACCATCAATGCTGCAGCCCTCGGCCTTGATCTTTATCAGGACGACCTGACCGGTATCAGTATCTCTCGTGATGCTCATGGCCTCAGCTATATCTCGGTACCTGCATCAAGTCCGCTGGCGGTCACGGTCAATGCCGCAAAGAATGCCGCGGCTCCGGTCCAGGTCCCTGTACGTCTTGGGCCTTTCTCAATGGCGCCGATCATAACCGTTTCGACAGGGAATGCGTTCGTTCCGATCACGGGCTATAACGGCACGGCTGCTTCGAATCCTGAGTCTGGTCGTATCTCCGGATACTCATATGATCAGGCGTCCGGATATGTTTCTTTCCTTGCGAATGAGTTCTCTACGTATGGTTCGGCAGTGATCAGTACGGTCATTATTGCCGGATTGCCCGTCACAGGTGATCTGAACACTACCTACAATATTTCGGTCGAAGTGCTTGATACCAGTGGCAATACTGTTGAAGCTGCGCCGGTCACCATTAATATCGTTTCAGGTTCTGCGTCGGTGTTCTATCCTGACGGGATAACCACGAACGCCAGCGGTATCCTTGCCGTTGATATCTCTTTTTCTGTGGCGGGGACGAACGGTATCACTGCGGTATGTGATGCTGTCGCTTCTGCGACCTCTGATATCGGTATCATACTATCGGATACGGCAGGACCGGCCATTGCTCCTCTTTTCCCTACAGCGGACGCGACCGGTGTTCCCGGTGATACGTTCGTGGTATTTTCCGTGACCGATGATGCGTTGGTGGATACCGCGTCCTTGTATGTGACCATCAACGGAGTGTGTGTCGTTTCAGGAGGATTATCTGTTGATACCAACACGTATAACGTGACGATGAGCGGGATATCGAACGGGTATCGTATCACTTGCGATGTGCTGCCGTTCGGATATGGGGCCAGAGTAACGGTATCTATCTCAGTTGCCGATCTGCTTTTCAATACTTCCCGTTCCACCTATACATTCCGGATCGCGGAGGACAGTACTGCTCCGAGCACCGCGGCACATGTCCCGACGCGTTCGGCTCAAAATGTCGGGGTCAATTCCGCGATCAGTTTCTATGTGTACGACCCGCAATCCGATGTGAGCACGGATTCAATACGGCTTTGGTTCAATAATGTGGACGTGTCCCCTAGCGCTTCTATAGCATTGACGACCAATGGATGGGCGATGGTCGGTTCTGCGGTCTCTCTGGATGGCAGTAATGACTATATTGATGCCGGTAGTGATAGTAGTCTGGATATTACAGGAAATCTGACGATAGAAGCCTGGGTGTATCCAAAGAACAATGTACTGTCGGCGGTCGTTGATATGGCGCAGGAAGGCACCCAGATCGAGAATTATGCGATATTAATCAGTGCCGGAACGACTACGCCGCGGTTATATTTTCAATATTATAACGGAGGCTGGCAAGGCTTAAATATCGATAATTTCTATACATTAAATACGTGGCAGCATGTCGTTGTTGCGTATACAGAAGGCACGGTCACATTATATAAGAATGGAAAGGTGTTTGCCTCGGCAAGCGGTCAGCCGCCACTTCTTTCACATTCCAGCAATGTATTAAAGATCGGACGTTATCAGGTCGGTGGACAGGGATACTTTCAGGGTTGTATCGATGAAGTACGTATTTATTCACGAGCGTTAAATGCTGCGGAAGTTCAGTTGAATTACGACCGGGGCGTTCAGCATCTTGCTTCGAACATGTCAGATCGACTCGCGGGGTATTGGTCGTTCGATACGGGCGCCGAAGATGGTTCAGGGAACGGGAATGCCGGAACGCTGCAATCTGATGCGAGGATATATGGTCAAGCGGGATGGAAGGTCAGCTATCAGCCGGCGGTCCCTCTGGCGAATGATACAACGTTCAATGTGACGATCAATGCCAGTAATGTGAACGCTGTGCCCATGAACGCGGATGTCTATGCGTTCAAGACCGAGCTTCTGCGGGTGATGAACATCAGTCATGCGGTCACGATCAATTATCCGACATTGACCAAGGCGGTCGCAGAGGCGAGTGAGAACGATGTCCTGCTTGTTGTTCCCGGAACATATGATGAATCGGCAGAGATCGTTATTACCAAGAGCCTGACCATTATTTCCGCGACCGGAGTTTCTTCCGATGTTGTACTTTCCGGCGGCGGAACACATCGTATCTTTAATATCAATAGTGCCAATATTCAGGTGACGATCAGTGCGCTGACCATCAAGAACGGATATACGTCCGGAGCTAACGGAGCCGGTATTTATATGACCGCCGGCAGACTTGCGATGGACACGGTTCAGATGCTGGCAAATACCGCGAATGGGAGTGCTTATGGCGGTGCACTCTATATGCCGGCCGGTACAAGTGCTACGATAAATAATTGCTATTTCTATGGTAATTATGCCGGACAGCGCAGCGGTGCGGTCGAGGTGTACGGTGCAGCTACGATCAATATCTATAATTCCATAATTGCTTCAAATAATAGTGGTGCGGATGTCGGCGGTGCGGTCAGCTGTCATGGTTCGTATCATAAGATCTGTAATACATTGTTCGTGGGTAATTCCGGGATCAATGGCGGTGGTGTTATGTGGTCGAACCCGCAGGTAGCACCGAGCATGACAGAACTTTACAATAATACGTTCGTCAATAACAGGGTCAGTGGTACCACATATGGCGGAGGAGCGGTCGCGGTATACGGCGGGACACTGAACGGCATCGGTAATATTTTCTATAATAATTATGCTTCAACAGGTACCCAGATCTGGAAATATGCGTCCGGCGGCACGATAGGTATGTCCTACTCCTGCATCACGAGCGGGAATAACGGGTGTACGAACTACACGCCGGAATCAGAGATCACGAACACAAAGTCCGACCCGAGGTTCGTAAGCTTCAATGCCGGGGATTATCGTCTCAGATATGATTCTCCTTTGATCGATGCCGCCTCCCCGAACGTGATCATATGGGCAAAAGATCTGAACGGTGTGACCCGTTCGATCGATGTGCCGGACATGGGTTGCTATGAGTTCGTACCGACAGTATCACGTGTGGTCAATCAGACCAAAGGGACGGGGCACTATACGCTGATGGGGGCATGTGCCTTAGCCACAATGAACGATGTAATTGCCGTTACGCCTGGTGTATATATATCCTCGCGTGAAGTGCTCATCACCAAGAGCCTTACATTGACCTCAACGACCGGCGTTTCATCGGACGTGGTCATCAGTGGTGAGAACTTGTACCGGTTGTTCAATTTCAATCTGGTCAGTCCGAGCCGTCAGGTCACGCTCAGTAATATGACCTTGCGTGACGGCTATCGCAGCGGGGTCTATGGCGGCGGTATCTATGTGACGACCGGCAATCTATATCTTTCCAATGTCCGGGCGGTGAGCAATAGTGTCATGGCCGCAACGGACCTTGGCGGTTTTATGTACATCAGTACCGGTCAAGCGGTCACTCTGGATAATTGTCTGGTGAGCCAGAACTATGCGGGGGGGAGCGGCGGCGGTATATTCCAGAATACGAACGCACAGCTTTCATTGCTGAATACGCAGTTCTTTGCGAATACAGCAAATTCTTCGACGGACACGTACGGCGGCGGTGCGGTCTATCAATTGGGCGGTACGCTCAATATCATGAACAGTATCTTTGACCGGAACTATTCAGCCAGAGGTGGCGGGATGCTCTTCTCTGATTCAGGTGCACGGTTGTTCATATATGATTCATTGATAACGGGTAATTCGAATTCCTATGAGGGCGGTGCGATACAGATCGAATGGGCGGGGAACAATACCGGATGCAAGACCATCATTGAACGTACCCGGTTCTTCAATAATCGGACACTGACCTATGACGGCGGTGCGATACAGAACGGCGGGCAGCTTGCGACGGAAACGACAGTGAACAATTGTCTGTTCGTCGGCAACTATGCCGCACGCAGCGGTGGTGCGATATATAACGGCTGGAGCAACGGGGCCCGATTGGTCGTATTGAACAGCACGTTCTTCAATAATACTGCCGGTACGGGCGGGCATGCCATTCATGGAGAAGCAAGCGGGTTATTGTACGTTCATAACTCGATCTTCTGGGGCGGGAATCCGGTACCGCTCGCAGGAACGTTCACCGAAGTCCAGTATTGTGACGTGACAGGTAATTATACGGGATCTGGAAATATCAATATCGATCCGCAGTTCGTAAGTGCCGCGAATTTCGACTTCAGGCTGCTTTCGGCATCGCCACTCGTCGATAAAGGGTCCAATCTCCGTGTGTTGAATAACTATGATCTGGATAAAGCGCAGCGTATCAACGGCGATTATGTGGATATGGGCGCCTTTGAAGCGGCGACAGCCGATGCGAAGGTCTATAACCAGACCACCGGCAAATGGTATCAGACCATACGAGGTGCGATAGAATCGGCCGCCTCCGCTGATGTACTAAAGATAGTGAACGGCACGTATGATGAATTCTTTGAGTTCGTGGTGACCAAGACCATGACCATCACTTCCTTTTCGGGAGTTTCATCGGATGTCGTGCTTTCCGGCGGCGGGACGCACCGGCTTTTTACCGTTAACAGTGCGAACATTCAGGTGACCATCAGCGCAATGACCGTACGAGACGGATATACATCCGGGTCTTCCGGCGGCGCGATATTGCTTGCGGCCGGCAAGCTGTATATGCAGGATGTGCAAGCTTTGTACAGTTCTGCGAACGGTACGGCGGACGGCGGTTTTCTGCAGGTCAACAGCGGACAGAATGCGACGGCCGACCGCTGTTTGTTCCTGGGGAACTATTGCGGGCGCTACGGCGGTGCGGTCAATAATTATTCCGGCAGATTTGCCGCAATGAACAGCATCTTTCGCAATAACTATGCTCCCAGTGACGGCGGTGCCGTCATGGCCTATCCGGCCAGTTCGATATATACCGGCTGGAATAATCTGTATGTGAACAATGCAACACCGGCATGGGGCGGCGCTGTCCATGTGGATCAATCCGGCAGTGTGTATTATAGCTATAACGAAACAATGGTCAGCAACAGCGCTCTGTACGGAGGTGCCGTTTCGATCTACGGTAGCGCGGTGTTCACTGCCCGCAATGATATTTTCTATAATAATCGGGCGACCAACGGTTCTCAGGTGTACCTGCAGTCCGGGACGGCAGCCATCAGCTACTCCTGTATACCTTCGGGCAATGCCGGCACGAATTTAACCCCGGAATCGGACATAACGAACACGAAAGCCGATCCTTGCTTTGTCAATTACAACGCCGGCAACTATCATCTCAGGCCGGATTCTCCGCTCATTGATGCGGGTACCCCGAACGTCGTTGTGTGGACCACGGACCTGGACGGCGTGACCCGTTCCATTGATGTGGTCGATATCGGCGCGTATGAGTTCGTGCCGACAGGGTCCAATGTGTTCAATCTCACGCAGGGGACGAGCTACTTCACTCTGGCAGGTGCCTACATGCAGGCCAGCCCCAATGATGTATTGGCGGTAACACCCGGGATATATGCTGCATCGCGTGAATTGCTCATAACCAGGAACATTACGATCACTTCCACGACGGGTGTTTCCTCGGATGTCGTTCTGACCGGTCAGAACCTGTACAGGCTCTTTACTATCAGTCTCATCAGCCCGAACCGGCAGGTCACGATAAGCAATATGACCCTGCGTGACGGCTATCGCAGCGGTCTCTCCGGCGGGGGTATCTATGTGACGACGGGAAATCTGTATCTCTCCAATGTTCAGGCGGTCAGTTGTTCGGTCGCGGCGGCAACGGACCTTGGCGGCTTCATGTATATCAGCACTGGGACAGCGGTCACCCTGGATAATTGTCTGGTCAGTCAGAACTTGGGAGGCAGCGGCGGAGGTATCTATATGAACTCTGGGGCCGTGCTTTCAGTGACCGGATCCGTGTTCTTCGCGAATACATCGAATTACGCGACGGACGGGTACGGCGGCGGTGCCATCTATCAGCTTGGCGGTACGCTCAATATCATGAACAGCATATTCGACCGCAATTATGCGGCACGGGCGGGAGGTATGCTCTATAACGATACGGCTGCACGTACCTTTATATATGATTCACTGATCACCGGGAACCGGACGCTCTATCGGGGCGGCGCCATCATGGTCGAGTTCGGAGGGAACAATACCGGGGTACGGACGGTCATTGAGCGTTCGAGGTTCTTCGGTAATCAGGCTGCGGCGGACCAGAATGGCGGCGCTATCATGAACGGAGGTCAGGCCGCGACGCTGACCACGATCAATAATTGTATTTTTGCCTATAATCAGGCCGGCTACGGCGGGGCGCTCTATAACGGCTGGGGCAACGGCGGGTATCTGGATATCAGGAATTCCGTGTTCTATGCAAATACCAGCAATCAGACCCAGGGATCCGCAGTGCAGGGCGAAGCGCTGGGGCATGTCGTCATAGCGAACTCCATATTCTGGGCGAACAGTGCGAGCCCGTTGTACGGACTGATAAGACGTGTGGAGAATTGCGATCTGCAGACAGGGTATTTCATCGGCGCGTACAATGTGAGCGTTGACCCGAAGTTCGTTAATATCGCAAGTCTCAATTTTCAACTCCAGCCCGATTCACCGCTCAGGGACCTTGGTGATAATTACGAGGTCATGGGTTCTGTTGATATGGACGGCAACCAGCGCATTAACGGGGATCATGTCGATATCGGTGCGTATGAACATGCGACCAGTGATATGTATATCGCATATAATCCCGCAAAAGATAAATGGTATAACACGGTCCGCGGTGCGGTGAATGCGGCGAGCTCCGGCGATGTCGTGCAGCTGGTGCCGGGAACGTATAATGAGATCTGGGAAATGAACATCCCTCGTTCCATGACACTGACCTCTACGACGGGTGTTTCAACGGATGTGGTACTGAGCGGCAGCAGCGACCATCGCATCATGACCGTGGGAAAAACTCCGGTCGTCTGGACGAATATGTACGGTACGGTCGCCTATGGGGATAAGATATATCAGTCCGCCGGGGCCGCAGCGTGGGCGTACGGCGCGCGTTCTCGACAGTCGTTCACCCACGGTAATGTCTTTGTCGAGTTCAGGGCAGGGGAGCTCGGGACGTACAAGATGCTCGGTTTGAACTATGATGAGATCGATTATAATCACACATCGATAGATTTTTGCTGGTATCCGCATGCCGGCAATCTGGCGCAGATATATGAGAACGGCACATATATAGGTGAGTATGGCGCCTATACGGTCAATACCTTGTTCCGTATAGAGGTCAGGAACGGTGTTGTTTACTATTATATGGACGGAGTTCTTAAACGAAGCGTTGCGGCCACTATCCAATATCCATTGTTCGTAGATTGTTCACTGTATTCTTCCGGTGCCACGTTCAGGGAGATATTCGTCGGCGTCAATGATGAGAACAATATGGGTGCTTCCGCGGTCTCCAGTTCCGTGACCGTTACTCTTGATTCACTGACGGTCCGTGACGGGTTCGTCGGAGGGCATGGCGGTGCTATCCATGCCGGCACGTCAATGAACCTGTCCGTTCTGAATTGTAATATCCTGACAAGTACGGCCAGCTACGGCGGCGGCGCCATACATATGTCAGGTTCCACTCTCAATATCCGTAATTCGTACATGAACGGTAATGTCGCCCTAGGTGCGTCACCGTACGGCGGCGGCGCGATCATGCTCACGGAGACAAGCGCCCTGCAGGCCTATGATACGGTATTCCAGGGGAATCGGGCCACGGGGTATCGCGGCGGTGCGATCAAGACCATGGCGGACAGGGCCGCTATCATTGACCGGATCGTTGATTGTACATTTGACGGCAACTATGCATATGAAGCTTCGGGCGGTATCGATCATTGGTCTTCCGGAGGTACGGCTCGTCTGATACAGCGGTCGTTGTTCCGCAATAACATCAGTGCTACTTCAGCGGGCGGAGCGATTGTTATCAATAGTAGCTGCTCACTTGTGACCATAGATAGTTGTCTTTTCGTATCGAACAGTGCTTCTACGTACGCCGGGGCCGTCGGCAACTGGGCTACGTTGGGCGAGGTCGTGAACTGTACGTTCTTTAATAATAAAGGTCCGTCCGGCGGCGGAGGACTTTATGGTTATACCGCGGTCACGGCAGTACGGAACAGTATTTTCTGGGACAGCACGCTGGCCGGCACCATTTCTTTGATCACGAATTCCGATGTGCAGGGCGGTTATACAGGCGTTGGAAATATCAATGTGTATCCGCAGTTCACAGATACCGCGAACATGGACTTCACCCTGCAGCCGGGTTCTCCGTGCATTGATAAAGGTCTTAATATCTATGTGCGCGGGACGCAGGATATCGCCAAGACCCAGCGCATCAACGGTGATTATGTGGATATGGGTGCATATGAAGCCCCTACTGCCGCTCCGGTCGTGTATAACCAGAACAAAGATGCATGGTATCAGACCATAAAAGGCGCTATCGAAATGGCCGCCTCCGGTGATGTCCTCAAGATCGTGAGCGGAAATTACGATGAACTGTTCGAGTTCGTGGTGACCAAGACCATGACCATTACGTCCTTATCGGGAGTTTCTTCGGATGTCGTTCTTTCCGGCGGAGGAACGCACCGGATCTTCAATATCAACAGCGCGAATATTCAGGTGACCATAAGCGCTTTGACCATCAAGAACGGTTATATCTCAGGTGCACATGGCGGCGCAATCATTGTGGCAGCGGGAAAATTGTTCATGGATAACGTGCAGTGTTTGGCGAGTACGGCCAATACGTCTTCTGATTACGGCGGTTTCCTGAACCTTGCTGTCGGGACCTCGGCGACGATCAATAATTGTTACTTTGCGGATAATTATGCGAATAACTTTGGAGGCGCGATCGGCACGAGCGGTGCGGCCATCACGATGTCGGTCATGAATTCTGTGTTCAGGAATAATACCAGTCGATATGGTGCTGTCGGTGCATGTGGTGCTTATTATCTATTTTACAATAATCTCTTTGTCAATAATGCATCCGGCGATGGTGGCGGTGGTCTATGGGTGAACACGCAGGGCGTGCCGAATATCGCTCTTTTGTATAACAATACCTTCGTGAACAATAGGTTCACTGGTTCAGCGTACGGCGGCGGCGGGCTTGCGGTATATAAAGGTACGGTCACCGGCATGAACAATATTTTCTATAATAACTACTCAACAACAGCCGCAAATTCCCAGATATGGAAATATGCATCAGACGGTACGATCATTATGTCCTATTCCTGTATTACGAGCGGCAACGCCGGTTGTACGAACTATACGCCGGAATCAGAGATAACGAACACGAAGACAGATCCTCGGTTCGTAAGCTTTAATACCGGGGATTATCACCTGAGATATGATTCACCGCTCATTGATGCAGCTTCGCCGAACGTTGTTGTATGGGAAAAGGACCTGGACGGCGTCACTCGTTCCATCGATGTGCCCGACATGGGTTGCTATGAATATGTACCGAGCGTATCGAGGGTGTTCAATCAGACCAAGGGAACAGACCATTACACAGTAGTAGCGGCATATCTGCAGGCCGATCCGGGAGATGTCATAGCGGTGACCCCCGGGGTGTACTCTTCATCCCGCGAACTGCTCATTACCAAGAGCATCACGCTCATGTCGACGACCGGTGTTTCGTCGGATGTGGTTCTCTCCGGCGAGGGGTTGTACCGGTTGTTCAACATTAGCCTGATAAGTCCCAATCGCCAGGTCACGATTGATTCGGTGACGCTTCGTGAAGGGTATCGCAGCGGGATGTATGGCGGCGGTATCTATGTGACGACCGGTAATGTGTATCTCTCCGATGTCCGGGCCCTGGGCTGCAGTGTCAGTGCCGTGACTGACCTCGGCGGTTTTATGTACATCAGTACGGCGACCTCGGTCACGCTTGATAATTGTCTGGTGAGCCAGAACTATGCGGGCGGCAGCGGCGGCGGTATATATATGAACACAGGTGCCGTGCTTTCGGTGTCCGGTTCCACGTTCTTCGCGAACACGTCTAACTATGCAACGGACGGTTATGGCGGCGGTGCGCTATTCCAGCTAGGGGGCACTCTTAATGTTCGCTTCAGCGTGTTCGACCGTAACTATGCGGGCAAAGAAGGCGGCATGTTGTTCTCCGATACCGGAGCGCGAGTGTATATATATGATTCGTTGGTCACAGGGAACACTGCTCTGACCTGGGCGGGGGCTTGTATGTTCGAGTACGGAGGGAATAACAGCGGGGTGAAGGTGTTAATAGAACGGACTCGCTTTATCGGGAACAGAGTGTCCTACGGTGGTGCCCTCTATGTCGGAGGACAGTTGGCCACGGAAGTCACGATCAATTCGTGTGTTTTTGCCGGTAATTATGCGTATGCGAGCGGCGGTACTATTTATAACGGCTGGAGCAACGGTGCGCGGCTGACCGTGCTCAATTCTACGTTCTACAATAATGCGGCCGGAACGTCCGGCGCGGCCATTTACGGTGAGGCCAGCGGGCTGCTGTATATCTATAACTCGATATTTGTCAGCGGAAATGTCGCGCAGCTCTATGGAACGATAACTGATGTGCAGTATTCCGATGTCGCAGGCGGATGGGTGGGGACAGGTAATGTCAGCGCGGACCCTCAATTTGTCAGCAAGGTCAGCGGTGATTATCATCTTGCGCCTACGTCACTGCTCATCGATAAGGGGTCCAACCGGTATTATCAGGGCGCCCTGGACCTTGACGGTACTGCTCGTATCAAAGGTGACATTGTGGATATGGGGGCGTATGAAGCGCCGACCAAGAATGATGCGGTCTTCAATGCGACCAAAGGGACCTGGCATGCGGCCATACGCGGTGCCATCGATATGGCATCGCCGGGTGACGTCCTGCAGATATCTCCGGACACCTATGATGAGAATTCGGAGTTCATGATCACCAAGAGCCTGACTTTGACCTGTACGACCAATGTTTCGACCGATGTCGTCATCTCGGGCGGTTCCTTCCACCGCATCTTCGTGATCAATAGCCCGAATATTCAGGTGAACATCAGTAACCTGACCATGCGTGACGGATCTACGCTGGGGAACGGCGGCGGGATCCTGCTCACGTCAGGTAACCTGGTCCTTTCCAATGTGCGTGCTTTGAACTGTACTACGAACACCGGTTATGTCGGCGGATTCTTGTATGTCGCTCATGGGAACGCGGTAACAATGGACTTGTGTCTTGTCAGTCAGAACTATGCGGGTTCAGGCGGCGGTATCTATATGGCTCCGACCTCGAACCTGGCGGTGCTGAATTCAACGTTCTTTGCGAACACTGCGAATACCGCAACGGATACCTGGGGCGGCGGCGCCATTTATCAATTGAGCGGTACCGTGAACGTCAGGAACAGCCTGTTCGACGGTAACTATTCGGCACGCTCCGGCGGTGCCATATACAACGATACCGCGGCACGTACGTACATCTATGATTCTGTCGTCACAGGAAATTATGCCGTCTATCGCGGCGGTGCGATCATGGCGGAGTTCGGAGGGAACAATACCGGCGTGCGTACCGTGGTCGAGCGGACCATGTTCATCGGGAACAGAACGGCCACGGATCAAGATGGCGGCGCGATCATGATAGGCGGGCAGGCAGCTACCGCGGTAACCTTCAATAATTGTATCTTTGCCTATAACCAGGCCGGTTATGGCGGTGCCATTTATAATGGTTGGTCCAATAGCGGATATCTGGATATCAGGAATTGCGTGTTCTATGCCAATACGGCCAATCAATCGCAGGGGTCTGCCGTATACGGAGAAACGGCAGGTCAGGTCCTGGTCGCGAACTCCATATTCTGGGCGAACGGTACGGCCCCCCTCTACGGCATGATCACTTCGTTCGAGAACTGTGCTGCTCAGGGCGGCTATGTTCTCGGGGGCCGGGTGGCGAGCTTTGATCCGAAGTTCGTCAATGTCGCTTCTCTGAATTTCCGTCTGCAGCCGGAGTCGCTTCTGATAGACCGCGGTGACAGTTTTGAGGCGATGGGTGACGTCGATATGGACGGGGTACAGCGCATCAACGGTGATGCGGTGGATATCGGTGCGTATGAATGTGCGACGAGCAGCGTCTATATCGCCTTTAATCCTTCCCGGAACGTTTGGTACAACACGATACGCGGAGCGGTCAATGCGGCCAGCTCAGGTGATGTCGTGCAGATCATCCCGGGGACACATAATGAGATATGGGAATTGAACATCCCTCGATCTTTGACCCTGACCTCGACCACCGGTGTTTCAACTGATACGGTATTGAGCGGCAGTAGCGACCATCGCATCCTGACCATCGGAAAGACTCCTGTCGTATGGACCAATGCCAGCGGTGTCACGCTCTATGGCGACCGGATCTACCGTTCAGCGGCAACGGCGGCCTGGAACACGGGTGCACGTTCAGTCCAGACCTTCACTCGTGGTGATGTGTTCGTTGAGTTCAGGGCAGGGGAAACAAGCACATCTAAAATGCTCGCATTCACTAATTATGATCCCGATTATTCCTATACGTCCTTTGATTATGCCTGGTATCCGGCCAGTGACGCTGTTGCATACGTTCATCAGAACGGCACGAACATGGGTTCCTTCGGTTCATATACCGCAGATACTCTTTTCCGCATCGAAGTGAAAAACGGTGTCGTGCGCTATTACATGAACGGCGTATTGAAATACACGAGTCTTGTGCCCGTGGTCTATCCGTTAATGGTGGATTGTTCCTTGAATACCGTAGGGTCTTCTTTCCGCGAAGTGTTCGTCGGTGTGAACAGTGAGGATAATATGGGGGCCTCATCGCCTTCGAGCTCTGTGACGGTCACCCTGAACGGCATTACTCTCCAGAGCGGTTTTGTGAACGGCAACGGCGGCGCGGTACATGCTGGTACCTCTATGAACCTTACTGTTGTTAATTGTAATTTCCTTAACAGCACGGCCAACTACGGCGGTGGTGCGATGCATATCTCGGGGGCGACACTTAATGTTCAAAGTTCGTTCTTCAGAGGTAATGTGGCCGCAGGGGCGTCTCCGTATGGCGGTGGTGCGATAGAGCTTACAGAAACCGCGTTATTGCGTGCGGATAACTGCTTGTTCCAGGGGAACCGAGCCACAGCGTTTCGGGGTGGAGCCATCAGTACTTCGGCCCTCAGAAGTGCGATCATTGACTGGGTCAGGGATTGTACATTCGATAGCAATTATGCTTATGAATATGGCGGTGCGATAGATCACTATTCTTCAGGCGGTATCATACGTCTGATACAGCGAAGTATATTCAAGAATAATATTGCCGGCACTCAAGGATCCGGTGCTTTATTGAATAACACTGGGGCGACCACGGTCACTATCGATAACTGTGTGTTCGTTTCCAATAGCGCCAATACTTACGGTGGAGCGATCGGTAATTATGGCACGTTATCCGAGGTCATGAATTGTACGTTCTTTAATAATAAGGCGGTATCCGGCGGCGGGGGCTTGTACGGATCAACGGCGATATCTGCGGTCAGGAATTGTATCTTCTGGGACAGCACTCTTGCAGGCACGATCACGGCACTGACGTATTCTGATGTGCAGGGCGGCTATGCAGGGTCGGGGAACATCAATCTGCTCCCTCAGTTCACGAATACGGCCAATATGGACTTTACATTGTTGTCTAGTTCGCCGCTCATAGATAAAGGCGATAATAATGCTGTCCGTAGTCAATATGATTTCAGTAAGGCCCAGCGTATCAACGGAGATTATGTCGATATCGGTGCCTTTGAGGCTGCTACAAAAGATCCGATCGTCTACAACCAGACCAAAGGTATGTGGTACGGGACGATAAAATACGCGATCGAGCTTGCCTCTCCGAACGATGTTCTGCAGATAGTGAGCGGCAATTATGATGAGCTCTTTGAGTTCGTGCTCACGAGGAATATCACCATAACTTCAATGTCCGGGGTCTCCTCTGATGTGGTGCTTTCCGGCGGCGGTACGCATCGTGTCTTTGCCGTCAACAGTGCCAATATCCAGGTAACGATCAGTGCGCTCACTATACAGAACGGCTATACCTCCGGTTCGTCCGGCGGCGCTATAGCCGTGTTCAGCGGTAAGTTGTACCTTGAAAATATCCAGGCCTTCACCAGTACCGCGAACGGCACTGCGGACGGCGGTTTCCTGTATATAGCGTCCGGACAGTCGGTCACCGCGAACCGTTGTGTGTTCAAGGGTAATTACGCCGGGCGCTATGGCGGAGCTGTTGATGATTACAGTGCGTATTTCTATGCCAATCATTGTTTCTTCTTGAATAACTATGGAGTAAGCAATGGCGGTGCCGTCATGATATATCCTGCCGGTTCAAAAGGGTATATCAATAACTCTTTGTTCTTCAGTAATACATCAGTATACGGCGGTGCGGTGCAGGTCGATACTACAAGTACATATATCGGATATAACAATATATATATCAGGAATACTGGCACATCTTATGGCGGTGCGATCGGCATTTATAACACATCCGTCTATAATGAATATAACAGTATCTTCTTCAGTAATCATTCGGCGAATGGTACGCAGATGTATCTGTCAGCCGGAACGGTCGTGATGAACTATTGCTGCATGCCCTCCGGTAATGCGGGGTGCGGCGCCTATACCTTTGTCGGGATCACAGGGAATATCACTGTCGATCCGCAGTTCGTCAATTATAACGCAGGGGATTATCATCTTGTGCCCTCATCCCTCTGCATCGATAAAGGGTATAACGTTGGTGTGAATTGGCCTGCTGATCTGGACGGAATGCAGCGTATCAACGGTGATTATGTCGATATAGGGCTTTATGAATCCCCGACCAGAGACCCGATCGTCTATAACCGGACCAAAGAGATCTGGTATCAGACGATCAGAGGTGCGATAGAGTTCGCTTCTCCGAACGATGTTCTGCAGATAGTGAGCGGCAATTATGATGAGCTCTTTGAGTTCGTGATCACTAAAAATCTGACACTGTCCTCCATGTCCGGGGTATCCACGGATGTTGTCATCTCGGGCGGCGGTACGCACCGTGTCTTTAATATCAATAGTGCAAATATTCAGGTCACGATCAACGGCCTGACCATCAAGAACGGGTATGTGACCGGTGTATCCGGCGGCGGCATCATCCTGAACGCCGGCCGGCTGTTCCTGCAGGATGTTATAGGCACGGAGTGCACCGTTAATGCCGGCGGCGACGGCGGGTTCCTCTATCTTGCGAGCACCTCTTCCTGGTTGACGGCAAATCGGTGCCTTTTCGATAATAACTATTCTCCGGCGAGCAGTCAGGGCGGCGGTGCGATGTTCGTATACGCGGGTACTGCGAATTGTACGTTCAGTACGTTCCGGAACAATAGGACCGGTTCATATGGCGGTGCTATCAGAGCGAATAACGCAACGGCAAAGGTCACTCTCGAGAATTGTCGGTTGTACGGCAACTATGCGGCCGGTTCCGGAGGAGCGCTCTGTATCTGGACGAGCGCTAAGTATGAAGGACGCGGGAATATTTTTTACAATAACCGTGGAGCGAACACGGCGACCTATGGCGGCGGCGGCGCGATGCTCGGTGATAGTGCGGTCTATCGGTCCATGAACGAAGTGTTCGTCAGTAATAATAATGCCTTCCGTGGAGGCGGTTTCGATATCTATGGTACTGCCACATATGCCGCCACCAACAATATTTTCTATAATAACTATGCGCCTTCATATACGCAGTTCTACAATGCAGGTACACTGGCCATGGTCTATTCCTGTATGCCTTCCGGTAATGCCGGTTGTAATTTCACCTTTATCGGTGTGACGGGTAATATCGCGCTCGAACCTCAGTTCGTGAACTATGCCGCAGGCGACTTCCATCTTGGCGCATCCTCGCCGTGCATTGATAAGGGGACCAATACCGGGATCGTCTGGTCATCTGATCTGGACGGTGCGCAGCGCATCAATGGTGATTATGTCGATATGGGCGCCTATGAAGCGGCGACGGCAGCACCGACCGTCCTTAACCAGACCAAAGGGACCTGGCATCAGACGATCAGGGGTGCTATCGATCATGCGGGGCCGGGCGATGTCCTGCAGCTCGCTACGGGAAATTACGATGAGCTCTTCGAGTTCGTAGTGACCAAGAGCCTGACCTTCACCTCGATGTCCGGGGTTTCATCGAGCGTCGTTCTGTCCGGCGGCGGTACGCACCGTATTTTCAATATCAATAGTGCGAACATTCAGGTGACACTTGATTCCCTGACAGTACAGAACGGCTTCGGCTCAAGTTTGTCCGGCGGTGCGATCATCGTCAATGCCGGAAGATTATATATGAACAGGGTACAAGCATTGAACAGTACGGCGAGCGGCACAGTGGACGGCGGCTTCCTATATATAGCTTCAGGTCAACAGGCTACGGCGAACTTCTGTTATTTCAGCGGGAATTATTCCGGTCGTTACGGCGGTGCCGTATATGCGTATTCCGGGGCGTTCGAAGCGTATAATTCTTATTTCGTAAGGAATACAGCGGTCAGTTCCGGCGGTGCCGCGATGTTCTACCCCGCGAATTCAAAGTTCACGGCGAACAGCTGTATGTTCATGAACAATACGTCAGGCGCCTACGGCGGTGCCGTGCATCTTGATACGGCAGGCAGTACGTTCGTGGGCTGGAACAATGATTTTATCAATAATACCGCCACATCGTACGGCGGTGCGGTCTCTGTGTATAACAGTGCCTCATTTGCCGGTATTAATTCCATCTTCTTTAATAATAAAGCGGGCACAGGGACTCAGGTGTATGCGGGAAGTTCTGCAACTGCAACACTTTCCTATTCCTGTATGCCTTCAGGCGATGCAGGGTGTTCCGGACTGATCTTTGTGGTCAATGCGACCAATACGACCCGTGATCCTCAGTTCGTTAATGCTGCATCCAATGATTATCATCTCACGCAGCGTTCCGGTTGTATCGATTCCGGTACGACGAATGTTCTTGTCTCGGTCGACCTCGATGGAGAATCCAGGACGATATACGACCGTATCGATATGGGCGTGTATGAGTATATTGATACGTATATCAATGAGATCGTACCTGCGCGCTCCTCCACTGCCAACCTCATTGGCTCGCCGATATCGTTCAGGGTGCGTAATTACTATCGTCCGAGTTCTGATATCTCCGTAGCGATCACGGTCAATGCGGTCAACTATGTATCGTACAGTGTTCCCCAGGATATCGGAACGGTCACAGCTGACCTGTATTGCATGTTCACTCCCTCGTTCAATTACGATACCCGATATGACGTTACCCTCAATACAGGTACTGTTACCGGAACGACCCAGGATCAGTTCTGGTTCACGACAGATACCCCTCCGAAACTTTCTCCTGTCTCCCCGCTTGCTGATGCTCAGGGTGTGATCGTTACTGTCAATGTGGTCTTCAGGGTGACCGATAATATTGCGGTGGTCTCTTCCTCCATGACGGTCGTGTTGAACGGAGTGACGGTCATGTCCGGCGGAACGACAGTTGATCCTGCTTCATATCAAATAGCTGTTGTGCCGATCACGGCAGGGTATCAGGTGTCCATCAATACGCTCCAGGGGATGTGGCCTTCAAGCCGTATCACGGTCAATGTCAGGGTCACAGATAATAACGGATATCTCATGGATGTCAGTTATGGTTTCAATACGGCGACCACGAACAAGAGCTTCTTGTTGCGCGGCGAACGATGTATGACCGTTCCTCGCGCAGGTGATCAGGGTGCTCCGGCCATCGCACAGCTTGCCAACGGTAACTTTATCTTCGCCTATGAGGATGCTGCGACCGTAAAGGCTGCCGTTCTGATGCCGTGGGGAGATCAAGTTGGTGGGGAGTTCCTTGTCGGGAACGGAAGACTTCCTCGTGTCGCAGGCTTGAGCGATGGTTCGTTCGTCATTGCGTACGTATCGGATAATGCCGTGCAGGTAAAGAAATATGCGGCGGACGGTTCCGATGTCGTGCTGCTCGATCCTGCAAAAGAGATAACGGATTGTGTGCTCGATGTCGTGGCACTTGATAACGGTAAGTTCGTATTGATCGCTTCCGGGGGTAATGCGTCCGGGCAGAGCGGCGGCGCGGTTTGGCAGATCATATATGACGGTACGGCGTATGGTGCGTGGCTGAACCCGTATGCGGCAGCGAAGCAGCCGCGTGTTTCAGTCTATGGGAATTCCAATGATCGCTTTGTAACACTCGTTAACAATGCGGGGACGATCGCTTATCAGATGTATACCTCTTCCGGTACGGTCGTTTCTGCGGGTGTTGTTCCCGGGGGAGGACAGGATTTCGATCCGGAGGTCGATCGTACCAGTGACGGCGGTTTTGTTCTTGCGTTCTCCAGAGAGGTCGTTGATGCGACCGCAGCCCCCTATGGTCCGCGTAATGCATCCTGGGCGTCGATCTATGCGATCAAATCGGATAAAGATGCCGTGTTCGGTGCACTGACGGCCGTATTCACGAGCAGTGAACTGTATACGAACGCTTATCCGGTGGTTTCCGGTCTGGAAGGTGAATACATGGTCGCTGCGGTGTATATGGATGATACAGCCCTGGCCGCATCAGCGAACATCGTATCCAAACGTTTCACGAACGCGGGAAGCCTTCAGGAGGTCCTGAACCCGCTGAACACGACGGTACCTGATATACAGAATATGCCGGCGCTGGCCCGTTCGTATAATGGCAGTATGGATAAGGTGATGGTCTTGTGGCAGAGTTTTGGTCAGGATGCTGCAGGTACGTGGGGTATCTATGGCAAGACATATACGGTAGCCACGCTTGATGAGACCGTTCCGAGCATGCCGGGCATCCCGCAGGACGCGGGTGTTTCAACGGACATATATCCGTTGCTTTGGACATGGTCCCAGTCAAGTGACACCGGCAGCGCTATTCATGCGTATCATGTTCAGCTCGGTACGACACCTGACGCGTCAGACGTGTATGACGGGTATGTGTTCAATGCTGTGCCTTCTCTGTCCTATGCTGTTCAGTCCCTTGGCACGTATTTTTGCCGGGTGAGCGCTTATAACAGTGTGGGTTTGAGCACTAACTGGACCCAGAGCAGTGACGGTATCGAGTTCTTTGATCTGACGACACCGAATATATCGCTTATGGTCCCGACCAATGATGCGGTCAATGTATCGTTCAATTCCGGAACGGTGTTCCTTGTAACGGATAATTCCGGTATTGTAACCGCTTCCATGTACGTTTCTGTGAATGGTGAGCTGCTCGTATCCGGTGGTGAGTCAGTCTCGGCAGATATGTACCGGGTGTCCTGGCGAGCGGTCACCGGGGGATATGCGGTCTCTCTTGATGCTGTGCGCTATCTTCCTCCGAACTCGTTGATCGAGCTGAATGTTTCCGTTGAAGATTTTGCCGGAAATATCGGACGGTCATTGTTCAGTTTTGAAACGGGCAGCGCCAATATCCATAATGTCAGCTATGCCCCGACCCGCCATTATGTCACCGTACAAGAAGCCCTGAACGATGCGGAGGCAGGGCAGGTCATCGAGCTCGATACCGGGACCTATGATCAGGGGAGGACGATAGCGTGGCCGAACACCGCAGGTCTTACTTTGCGCGGAGCGGCAGGTACTACCAGTGCGAACGTGATCATTTCAGGCGGAGGCACACACCGCATCTTTATCGTGACGTCTTCTGTCGTTATGACATTACATGGTTTCACCTTGTCCGGAGGTCTTGTGACCGGCAGTGGCGGTGCGATATATGTTTCTGCCAATGCTACGCTCAATATGACCGCCCTTATTGTTTCTGGGAATACTGCACGGGGGTATTCTTCCGGAGAGGGCGGGGGCGCGATCGCGGGAAGTACTGACGGTATGTATGCGACGCTCGACGCCTGCTCGTTCTTCGGTAATCACTCGGAGGGCAATGGCGGTGCGATCACGAACGGTGTATGGGATATTGTCGGATGTTCGTTCGTTAATAACAGCTGCTCTGTCAACGGCGGAGTGCTCGCTTCGAATATAGTGAATGTCACCGGCAGTTATTTCATCAGCAATAGTGCATCCTATGGCGGTGCAATATATGCCGGCTCCGCGCTGATCGTGAATTCTGTGTTCGCCGAGAACTATGCATCAAAGAACGGCGGTGCGATAGGTGCGAATGTGTGCGACCTGAAGATCTATAACAGTACGTTCGTTCATGATCTGTGCGCTCTCTCGTCGGGCAGTGCGATATATGCTGCCATTCAGTCCACGATCACGGTCCAAAATACAATATTCTGGTCCAATACGGCGGCAGGCGTCACCGGGAACGATGTGAACAGTGCTTTCCTTGTGCAGGAGTATGACAATTGTATGTTCACTAATGCCCAGTTCACAGATGCTACGTCAGGGGTGACGACCGAAAATGTATCGTTCGGTGATCCTTTATTCCTGAGCGCGGTTTCCACCGATGCCCGGTTCCTGCGTTTATCTCCGACCTCTTTGGCCGTTAATACGGGTACTATGAACGGTATAATTACGTCCGATATTGTCGGTACACCTCGCGGTATCTATGGCGCATATGATATGGGTGCTTATGAGTATGAGGAGCTGTATCTGAGCGACCATTCTCCGGAAAAAGGCGCGTTAACGGTAGCTCAATACACACCGGTCACTATCAGGATGAGGGATGTATTGCACCCGAGCACGGATATTACGGCCTTGATAACGGTCAACGGGAGCGCACTATCGAACTATGTGATCGTTTCCGATAACAGTACGACAACGACCGATATGTACCTGCAGTGGCAGGTCGGACTTCTTCCGTGGGATTCAACGATCGATGCTTCTGTGCAGGCGGTCTGTTCCGGGGTGACCGTTAACGAGCAGTATCAGTGGCATACTGCCCAGGACAGTATGCCTCCCACAGGGACCGTTCTGATCGAAGAGGGGGCGGAATACAGTAAGAGCGTGACGGTGTCATTGTCGCTTACGGCCACCGATAATGACGGGGTCGGGGTCGCCATGATGCAATTCAGTAATGACGGTGTATCCTGGAGCGAGTGGCAGTCTTTGGCAGTTACTGCCCAATGGGTACTGAGCCCGGAGGACGGGGTCCGGACCGTATATGCCCGGTTCCTGGACAGTGCGAACAATACTTCGGATATCTCCTCGGACCAGATACTGTTGCATCGTATAGCGCCGGCCATTACCGCGTTGCTGCCTGTCAGCGGCGGGCAAAATATCCCTCGGGATACGCGCATCAGCTTCTTGGTCGATGATGAGATAGTACTCTCCATGCCGGACCTTTCTGTTTCAGTTAACGATGTTCTGGTCTATCTGAACGGCAGTTCAGTAACGGATGCCTATACGGTCGCGCTCGTAACAGCAGATACTTCTGTGACGGTCTCGATCTCGTCACAGGGGGCTTTCAGGTTCAATGAAACAGTGAGCGTCTCTGTTTCCGCCGGGGACAGTGCGGGCAATATCGGTCAGTATACGTATCAATTCTCGATCATAAAGGCCTATTTAGCGGTGTCTGACAGTTATGTATTCATCGGTCCCGACGGGGTGACGGAGGACCTTGCTTCGACAGCGACCGTTCGGCTCGTAAGAGTGATCGACGGTGTGGAATGCGGTCATGTCACTATAAATGCCCAGGCTCTTGGTCTTGATCTATATGAAGATGATCTGACCGATATCATTATTTCCCGCAATGCTGCAGGCTGGCCGTATATCACCGTTCCGTCCGGCGATCCTCTTGCTCTCACGGTCAATGCCGCGCATACTGCGGGCAGTACTGTGGATATCCCGATCCAGTTCGGGGTCTTTACGCAGGCTCCGATCATCACGGTCTCTACGGGTAACGGGTTCGTGCCGATAACAGGGTACGAGGGCCAGCTCTCTTCGCGTGCGGAAGCCTCCCGGATAAGCGGATATACCTTTGATCCTGTATCCGGGTATGTCTCGTTCATGGTGAACGAATTCTCGACATACGGTGCGGTACAGGTCTCGACTGTTGATATCCTGGAGCTTCCGGTGACCGGCGATCCGTACGTAACGTACAGTATCACTGTCAGGGTCATCGATACGAGCAGTAATATGGTCGAAGCGGCCCCTATAACAGTGAACCTCCTGGGTGGGGCAGGTGCGGTCCATTATCCGAACGGCAGGAGCACGGATATTGACGGCTTATTGACCGTAGATGTCTTGTTCTCCTGGAGCGCGACGAATTCTATTCAGGCCTTCTGTTCACCGGTCCTTTCATCGACGGCGTCGATCTATATTTTAGGTGATGATATCGCCCCGTCGGCACCATACGAGCTCACGGCACAGGCATCCCCGAACACACATGTTGCCCTTTTCTGGGAGCACCGCGTCACCGCTGACGTGGATGTCTTTGTCATTTATCGTGCGGCCGTCCCGACCGGTTCAGGGAGCGTGATAGCACTGGTGAGCGGCTCTGTATTGACGTACATCGATACGTCGGTCAGTACGCCGAACAGTTACTATTATTATGTCAGTGCTAAAGATGCTGCGGGGAACGAGAGCGGGCGTACCTCATGGATCGGGGCTCCGCTGATGCGCGTGGTCAGCAGGAACTGGATAGTTGAAGCGCCTGTTACCGGCGGATATAACGGAGATGCCTTTGATCTTGTCCCCGGTTCATATGTCACATATGTCACTATCTTTGAGAATTCCGGTTTTTCATCAGCGAACAATCTTATGTTCATGGATGCGATACCGGAAGGGACGGTCTATGTGTCAGGCTCCGCGCTGTGCAGCTGGGCCTCGACCACGAACTATCAGCACGCTTTCGGCGGTGATTTCGATGAGGACCAGAACGAGGTCGTTCAGATCAGATGGCAATTGAGGCAGCCGGTCGGACCGTACGAAGAGGGACGGGTGACCTTCTCGGTGGTCGTTCCATGATGTCGTAAAATGCAGTATGATATAATGGTTTTTTATAATTTCATTGAATGAACGGGGGATATAGTGCGATCAAGAAATAATACGGTCTCATTGGCAGCCATGCTGGTGTTGTTCGGGCTGTGCGTGCCGGTGGTCCTGGCCGCAGAAGGTAATATCGCTCAGCAGAAAAGGGTCATTTTCCCCGGGGAGTTCACTTCACCTGTATCGATCGTTGACGGTGATCTTTCTACTTCGGCGGTACTTCCTGTTTCTGCTATGCAGCGCAAGATCGTCGTAGACCTTGGCGGTCCGGTATATCTTGATACCATAACGGTCTATTCTTCTCCGGCAACGGGTGAACGTGATCTTCAGGTAGGCGTTGCGCCCCCGGACAGCAGGGTCGGTATCAGTACGGATATCCTGAATTGGCATACGATCTCTACCTATAATATAGTGAGCAAGCAAGTGAGCGGTGATATGCGGGCGGATACGTTCTTGTGTGAAGCTTCTGCTGCCCGGTATATCCTGGTCCGCTGTTCGGCCGGTAAGACGATCACGCTGAACGAGATCGAGGTATATGCTTCCAGTAATTACACGTACGATCTTCAGGATATTTCCGTTGAGGCCATGGATACCAAGGCGATACTTTCCTTTAGAACGACCCGAGAAGCCTCGGCACAGGTCATTTATGGTACGAATTATGATTATCTGTATGAAAAACAATTGAAACAGACGATCATGGATTTCGCGTATACAAAAGACCATTCGGTGGTAATAACAGACCTGAAGCCACAGACCTCGTATCGTTTTCAGGTCCGGGCGACCGATCATTTGAACAATGTGATCCAGTCGGATTTTATATTGTTCACGACGAAAGGGAAGTAAGCACGGACGGTCTTGAGCAAGGAACTTACGTTAAGGAGGATATTATGAGTCGATGGTATGCGGTGATGGTCGGAATACTTCTGTGCGGTATGACGGGAGCGGTGTTCGCTGAAGATGCGCCCCCGGTCGTTGCGGGTAAGGATGCGGTACCTCCCGCAAAGGTCGCCATTGAGCGGGCCTTGATCACTCCTTCCGAGAACGCTGTTCTGGTCCGCTGGACCGCAGGTACGGAAGAGGACCTTGCCGGGTATAACGTGTACAGGAGCACTATGGGTAAGACCGGCAAAGAAGAACAGGTCAAGCTCAATAAAGACCTGATCACTAAAAGTGAGACCTCTTTTCTTGATAAGACCGTGAAGCGCGGCGTGCAGTATATGTATGCGATAAAAGCGGTCGATACCGCTGGTAATACGAGCGAAATATCAAAACAGGTCGGTGTTCCGCTGTTGCGCATACTGGATCGTGCTCAAAAGATATCTCATGACTGGGATGACGGTGATACCCCGGTCCCGGGGGCAACGATCGCCTATAAGATAGATTTCGCGAATGAAGGATATACGGATGCCCATAATATCGTGTTCGAGGATTATATCCCGGAAAACACGACCTATGTGTATCACAGTTCGGATTGTTCTGTTCCCGCAACCCTTTATTTCTGGGTGACCTCATTGAATGACGGGGCCGGGGGCTGGACCGATAAAGAACCGAAGAAAACAACGACCGTGACCAGGGTCAAATGGGTGCTTAAGAACCCGGTATCGCCCGTGAAGACGCTCGGCGGCTTGAGCGGGACGGTACGTTATTCGGTGCTCATTAATTATATTTAATGATGTTCACGGTTGTGTTCAATAATTGACCAGGGGAGGACATGTATGAGAAAAATAATGACGGTAGTGATGCTTATATGTCTGTGTCAGGCGGTCTTCGCGGCGCCGACCAACGAGACCAATATAGCGCTCGATATCCATCGTTCCGTGAGGACGACGTTCGTGAATACCGGTGGTATGTTCGACGGGGTCATCAGCAGCGATCCTCAGTTCTCCGCGAAGTCGGGGGATTTCTATAAAAAGATCCAGGAAGCATATGTCGTGTTGCCGAAACCGTACTATGTGCGGCAGATAAAGATCTATTGGGATAAAGCTTCCTATTATAGTAACTATACATTGCAGATATCCGATGACGGTATCAATTTATGGGAGGCCGGTGCAGATGAGCGCACGGAGGAAGTGACCGCAAAGTCTGTCGTACATACGTACACATTGCCGGGTGCGTTGGTCAATGCCCTGCGCCTTGCGATCCAGGGGGATCGTAAAGATAACCCGAAAAAAGGTCCGGCTATCGTACAGGAGCTCCAGATCTATCCTCAAATGGAGGAACGCGCTGCGATCTCCGGGGTGACGTCCTTGTTCACTGATGAAGAAGCTTTTGTATACCCGCAGACCAATATACAGACCTCCGTGTTCCTTCGTTATCGTGAGGAAGGTAGTACGCAGTCCTATGCTGTCGGAGGGTATGGACGTCTGCGTGAAGCTGCGTGCGTTACAGGGCTGAAGCCGGACACACGGTACGATTATTTTGTTCAGACGCAGGATTTCAATGCGAACGTTATCGAGGGCGCAAAAGATGTATTCACTACGAGACCTCAAAGCTTGGCCTTTCGTGCCCCGGTCTCAGGTACGTTCATTGGTGTGTCCGTGAATTCGTTGGTCGACGGACAGCTTGATCATCAGCCGGTGCAGTCAGGCAGTATCTATGAGTCTGAACAGGAGATGCTCATAGATCTCGGTACGGTTAAACAGGCCTCCTCAGTTATCGTATATTGGAGCCGTCTTGCGTACAGCAGGGATTATTCCGTATTGAGCAGTGAGGATGGTTCTAAGTGGGACCTATGTGCCAAGAATATTGATGCTGCGCAGGGCCTTTTAGGGCGTACCAAGGGGGCTATGGGCGGCAGTCCTATCAATGTCGTTGAGACAAAGTTCAGCCAGCGGCCGGTGAGATACATCAAGATCGTGCTGGCCAAGGAAAGTGATTTCTATCATAAGCATACGAACTGGGAATATGTGCAGATGTATGAGGTGAAAGTATTCTAATTCGTGAACTGCTGTCCTTCTGTGTTCGTATAGAATGAGAAATGTAACAGAAACAATCAATGTATAAAAACCAGATGAATGGGTATAAGAATCACGGACTCAACAAAGTGGGAGTGGGCTGCATGTTAAAGAGAACATTTATTCTTGTACTTTTTGTTCTGTGCCTTGCACAGACAGGGTTCGCCGCGGGGACGACCGCAGGTGATTCTGTCATTGCCCGTGCTTCCAGTTTGAACGCTACCTATGATGACGGTATTTCCGGTCTTACTCAGGCCCTTGATAAGACCGAGCTTTCCGATGCGAGCACGCAGGTCCTTACGGTGTTCGGTCTTTTATTCCTTTCCAGCGGTACTAGCGGGATCTCTGATATAGATCAGGCCGTTACCGGAGGAGTAGGGACGCTGCTCACCAGGCGAATGGTCGTTCAGAACCATGCGAATACCCTCGATGCCAATCTGAGCTATGCGACCGGGAATTACGTCCTGCATAAAGCTGCAGGTGATATGTCCACGGAAGAAGAATGGCTCGCTGCGACCCAGTTATGGTGGTCGGCAACTTCGCTCGGTGAAGATGCAGATGCGCTTGTGACCGTCGGGGTGACGGTCCCTGCGGGTGTCGTGAACGGTACCTCCTGGAACATCCTTGTTTCGGCGAATACGTCATCAACGCCGGTACGAAAGTATCAGGGCTTTAATACGACCGAATATGGCGGATATGAGAGCATCACCAAAAGCGCTACCTTTGAAGTGTACGGTTCGCCGTATCTTGAAGTAGTGACACGTACCGTTGAAGTGGTGGCCCCGACCGCGGGGATGCAGTATACCGGCGGAGCGAACGATGCCGTTCCCGGGGCACGCTTGAAATATACGATAGTCATTCAGAACACAGCTCCGACGTCATCTACTGCTGCGAAAGATATCGTCTTTAATGATCATGTCCCCGTACATACGTCCTATTATGCTGCAGCCCCGATGAGCTTCACTGCTGATGACGGCGTGACGTTCGCAACATCAAATGTTTCCGGGACCCTTGTATGGGCTCAGGATAATTCTGCGGTGAAAGCATTGCTTGTCGGCAGTCGTGTCACGCTCAACTTTACCGTTACGATAGATTAATTCTAGCCGTTATTGCGGCTGTTCGTTTTCTTTTTTCGCGGGGGCTGTTTCTATATTTACTGTGATCGATATCGTTATGGGTTTGAGTATGTGCATGAGCTGTTGAGGAGCTGTGCATATAAAACATCAGAAAAAATAGATGTATATTTTTAGTCGGTCTTGGGTACAAGAGTGATGCAGATGTTAAAAGAGGGGCTCTCATGAAGAAGCTGGTCATTAGTTTGATCTTCTGTTTTTTATGCACGAGTGCGGTGTGCTTTGCCGATGTGTTCGGTACGACCGCGAACACGGTGATCACCGCTTCGGGCATTTCCTTTAATTACCAGGATGGTATGGGGCTTATGGTCTCGGTGAACGGTGTTCCGAACGCACAGATCACCGTGGCCCATATTGCCGGTATCCAGCAAACGGTCCTTCCTTCAGATCAAAATTCTCTTGCCGGCGGCGCGGTCACGTATATCTTCCGTTATGAGAACATGGGAAATTATGCCGATTCACTGCTGCTCGCCAAAGGTGATGTCGTAAAAGCAGGTACAGCAGGAGGGACGTGGACCGCTGATGCGTGGAGCCCGAGCGATCCTGAGCTGCCGAACGCCGGTGATATTGCCGTACAGTTCCAGGTCACTACTCCTGTCAACGCGCGCAATGCCTCAACAGGTACGGTCACCGTGAACGTACGTTCTGCGGGTGCGGTGAACAACGGGTGGACGACCGGTGCGTACACCGGCTTCAATGGGAACAGTTATGGCGGTGTTCTTGCTGCGGATGATCAGGTCGTGACCACGATAGTCGGTCCGACCGTCACAGTATCCGCCCGTACGGTCGCGGTCACTCAGCCTGCCGGATATGCGGGGAGTTCTTCCGACCCTGTTCCGGGTGCACGGCTTGTATATACGGTCACGGTCCAGAATACCGGTGCCGGTGCGGCGAACGGGCTCAAGATAATAGAACATATCAATGGCCCTGTTGATTATCTCCTGGGTACGATGAGCAATGATAAGGGCGGTACCCTTGAGTATGTCGTTGGGACGACACGCATCGCTGACGGCGGGACGGGAGTGACCCCTGACGTCAGTTCTTTGGAATGGACGTTCGATCTGGCGGCCGGAGATACAGCAGTGTTGAGCTATGGCGTTGGTATCCGTTGAGGGATAAGGAACATATATGAACGCGTCGTTGAAAAAAATAATTATAGTAGGTCTTGTGTTCCTCGGTATTACGATGGCAGGGAACACTGTGTTCGCTGCAACGGATCTCAAATCTGAGTTTCGTCTTAATGATACTGTTGCCGGACAGCAGGGTGCTCCTGAGGTGGCGGTACTGAGTAACGGTAATTTCGTTGTGGTGTATGAGGACGCGGGTTCTGTGAAGGCGAAGGTCCTGTTCCCGTGGGGTGATACCTATATCAATGAATTTACGATCGGTGCCGGACGCTTGCCCCGGGTGGCAGGGTTGAGCAACGGGTATTTTATGGTCGCCTATTTGAACGCCGGTTCGGTCTGTCTTAAACGGTATACAAATACCGGTTCCGGAGAGACGGATTTTTCCTCTGGGACAGAGACCGATGGAGTGATAGATATTGCGGCGCTTAATGGAGAGAAGTGCGTAGCGGTTTGTTCCGGAGGGAACGGGAGCGGGGGGGCAGGCAGCACCCTGTGGTACAACATTTATGATGGCACTTCTTTCGGCGGATGGGTCCAAATATCGGGTGTTACGACCGCAAAAATGCCGAGAGTAGCTGCATATGGTGCAGAGAGCGATAAGTTCGTTATGGTCGATGAGGAGGGCGGATATATTAAATGGCGGACCTATACGTCCGCCGGGGTCGCGATCAATAACGGTACCTTGTCCGGCGGCGGAGCGGATTATAATCCGGAGGTCGGCAGGACAAGCGATGGCGGTTTTGTCATCGCATATACAAGGCAGAGCGCCGTAAATTATGTGACCATGGAGGCGTATTATTCCGGTATCTGTGTTGCAGTAGGAACTTCCGCGGGTGCTGTGGGTGCTCCGACCGTCATTATGTCCGGTTCTGAAGGTGCGGATTATTCCTACCCTCATATTACGGCCTTGAACGGATATTACCTGCTTTCCTATATATATGATAACACACTGAATGATGCTACGAATTTGATAGAAGTCCGTGCCAGACGTATCGCTAATGCCAGTACAACGACGCTGGAAACGTATGTAAATATCAATCAGACAGTGGCCAATATCCAGGATATGCCGTCAGGCGCAAGTTCATTTGATGTGATCGATAAATACTTGATGCTTTGGCAATCCTATGGTCAGGATGCGGCAAGTTCTTGGGGTGCGTATGGACGCATTTTGGTCTCTAATAATATTGATACCTCGGCACCGTCAGCCGCCGGAACACCGACCAGTGCAGTGATGTATACGAATCAGGCATCGATCACCTGGAATTGGACCGCGGCCAGTGACGCGCAGAGCGGGATACATGCCTATATCGTTAATGTCGGCACCACTTCCGGCGGTTCGGATATCTATGACGGGTATCTGTTCAATGATAGTACTACCATTAATGTGTCATCGATCGCTCCTAATCAGACCTATTATTGCCGTGTGTATGCGATGAATTCGAGCACGAGCAATGGGACCTGGTCCGATACGAGCATGGGTGTTCTGTATGATACGATAGCTCCTGAACCTCCGGTCATCACCACCGTAGCGCTTTCAACATCCAGTATTCATGTTGTGCAGAGCACTGTGGGGACGGATAGTTTTTCGGGGGTCGATCATTATGAATACCGTATAGACGGCGGAACGACCGTGAATTCCGCTGCGACCTCGTATACGTTCACCGGGCTCAATCCTAATACGCAGCACAGTTTTGATGTGCGTACCTGGGACCGTGCAGGTAATTGCTCTGCCTGGTCCTCTGCAGTTCAGCGATATACCTTGGCGGCCATCCCTTCCGTGACATCTGTCGTTGCTTCTATCGGAAGTCTTGACCTTATTACCTATGATGTGAACGGCAATGCCGATGGTACGGTATATCGGACGATCTGTGATCAATCTCCTACGGGAAGTTTTACGACCGTCGTACAGGAATGGACGACGTCGAATATCGTTGAACATATCGTTGGGCAACAGAAAAAGTACTGGTACAAGGTCGCTGCCCGGAATTTTGAAGGTGCGTCGACCGCGTACAGTGCCGCTCTTGCAGATAATACCCCTCCTTCCGGCGTGATGTTGGTCGCGAACGGAGCTTCGCGTGTCGGTGCCGTATCGACGTTCCTGCGCATCACGGACTACAGCGGTGCACCGACCCAGATGCGCATTGATGGTGATATCGTTGACGGGGCAGGTATCCGTACCTGGCGTGATATTGAGACCGTATCGTACGTGACACTGCTGACCGGGGACGGAATGAAGTCCGTTTCGATGCAATTACGTGACAATGCGGGCAATATCTGTCCTTCTATCCTTGATACGATCGAGCTCCGTACGGTCGTTTCCAGCTTGGCCGAGGAAGCAGGGCTTGGTTACGAGATGCAGGCGGTCAGTGATTTCTCGGATACGGCAGAGATCTTGCCGACGATCAATGTCGGGACCAAGATGGTACTCCTGCGCATGGTGAACGACGAAGAGATCGCACGGGTCAATATCGATCCGACCACGATCACGGCGACCTTTGATTATAATGTGATCGATTTTCAGGGTATCGAGATCGATACCGACGTGAACGGGATGCCTCGCGTTAAAGTTGATACGACAGGGGCTCTTTCTTTCGGTAAACTCATCGATGATAATCCGGGGTCAGAGGTCCAGATCGTGTTCAGGAATCTGACCAAGCCTCCGGTCATCACCTATATCGACGGAGAAAATCCCGTTCCGTTGACCGATTATACCGGTGCACTGCGGACCGATCTTGCGGAAGCGTATCAGGGACGCATCAAACCCGGGTCCTATTCATATGATGCGGCCAACGGTATCGCCAAGATCACGTTCCTGAAGTTCTCTGAATACGGAGCGGCGGTCGTTTCCAGTGTTAACTTTGTTCAGTCAGCGTTGTCCGTCACCTGTGACGCCTCGGTCACCTTGACCATTACCGTGCGTGATACGAACGGGGACCTGGTCGCGAACGCGCCGGTGACCGTCAGTGTGTACGCCGGGAACGGGGCTCTTTCAACGACAAATGCTCGGACGGACGTGTCCGGTGAAGTGAAGGTCCTGTTCAGTGCTCCGTCCGTGGCAGGGATATCCGTTATCCGTGCCGAATCTGATCGTGTATTGAGCTCTCCTGATTGTGCGATATCCATATATGAGGCGGGCGCTGCTTCCGGTGAGCCGGAACTTGTATGGACCGATGAAGGGTTTGGTAGTGAAGATCATCAGTTCCTGCAGGTCACACGTCCGGCCCCTGTTGCCGGAGCGATATACTGGCGCGCGATCAGGACTTCCGGGCTCGGCCGTGATTCTGACTTCATGTCCGTTGCGTCCTCGAACGTACTGCTCTCCGGTATCTATGATGATCAGACCGTTGCCTATCAAGTGCGGTGGTATGATGCGAATAAGGCATTGCTCGGCAGCACGGCCTCCACTTCAAAAGGGATCTCTCTGCGTACGGCAACGCTCTATGGGACGATCATCAGCGCTGGCATGACGGATATCGATTATGTCGAGGATTTCCCGATAGAGTATTCGAACATCAGCGCAAATGTGACGGTCGGACATATATACGGTGTGACCATTGATCCGAAGTATGCGGATGCTTTCACGATCACGGCAAATAATACGGTCTATATCCCGCATCGCATCACGAACCGGGGTAATGCCGAAGGAGCGTTCCCGATCACGCTGAACATCAACGCTGCGCCGACATGGAGCGTCAAACTGATCGATGATACCAATAATAACGGTTTCTGGGATGCCGGGGAGACCACTGAGATATCGCTGGGCTCGACCATGACGGTCTCCCATAATGTACCGCGCAATGTGTTCGTTGCCGTGTCCGCTCCGTCCGATCCTCTCGCCTTGCCGCTTACTGCACAGGCCTTGCTGCAGGTCCAGGCGAACGGCAGTGATGGTGCCGGATATACCAGTGAATATAATAGCGGATATTACGGGGATGCTGACTCGAGCACCGCAACGGATAATGTTAACTATCTTGATACGATCGCGCCTACGGCCTGTTCGATCAGTATCGATAAGTCACCGTATTCGGCCACGCTCAATGTGACACTGACCTTGAGCGCATCGGATGCTCGCGGTGTTCTTGATATGTTGATCAATGGTGATGTTTTTGATGATGACAATACCAAGCAGTGGGTGTCCTACAACACGACGCTTCCTGTGGTGCTGACAAGCATCAATGGAACAAAGAATATTACGGCCATTTTCCGTGATGCGGAAGGCAATATGAGCGTTCAAGTATCCGCTGTGACGCGTTTCGATGATGTTACTCCCAGTGCATTGACGTATGCGATACAGACCTCGATCGGTGATGCGGCCTATACGCCGACCACGGCGATCGTGCTGGAGAGCGTGACCGCAAATGATAACTTTGAGGTCGACCAGATGATGATCTATGGCGATGTGACCGGTAATGGTATCGGTGAATGGGTCGCGTATACCACGGAGAACCGCTCGATCAGTTTGATCTCCGGTGACGGGGTGAAGACCGTTCGCATGAAGGTCCGTGATAAGGCGCTCAATGAGTCTGCTGAGGTGACCCGCGGTGTGGTGCTGGATACTGAAGTGCCGAACACGATGGATTTCTCGATCGAAACGACCGTTGAGGACAATGCGTTCACACCGACGGTCAGTATCCAGTTGGTCGGTATATCTGCTGCAGATGCCATAGGTATGTATCAGATGTATGTCTCCGGGGATGTGACCGGGAACGGGACGAGGACATGGGTCTCCTATAGTACAGATACTCAGAATATTTCTCTGACCGCAGGGGACGGCAATAAGGTCATTGAAATGCTGTTCAGGGACCATGCGTTGAATTCGGCTTCTGTGACCCGAGGAGTCATGCTCGATACTACCGGTCCGGTGGATCAGGCTGTTACCGTCAATGGTGCCGGTGCAACGATCGAATATACTCCGACAGATTCTGTTCAGTTGAGCGTGTATGCTACCGATGCGGTCGGGGTGTATGAGATGTATGTGAGCGGTGATGTGACAGGGGACGGAGTGAAGACCTGGATCGCCTACAATGGAACACCGACAGTGCAGCTGACGGGCGGAGACGGATTAAAGACGGTGACCGTGAAGTTCCGTGACCGTTCAATGAATGAGAGCGGCGTTGCGCAGGATACTATAACACTGGATACGACGACCCCGGAGAATAAGGGTGTAACGATCAGTACGACCGGGATAACAGATGAATATACGCCGACGGATGCCATCAGTCTGACCATTGAAGCGACAGATGTAAATCTATACCAGATGTGGATCGACGGGGATGTTACGGGCAATGGAGTACAGTCTTGGGTGGCATATCAAACCCATCCGACAATTGAGATGCTTTCTGGAGATGGGACAAAGAATATCACGGTGAAATTCAGGGATATGGCGTTTAATGAGTCTGGTACTGCCAGTGATAAAGTGGAACTTGATACGGTATTACCGATCAATCAGGGTGTGACGATCAGTACGGTCGGTGTGGATAAATGGCATACTCCTACCGTGAGTATCACTATTGCAGTGAGCGCTTCAGACCTGAACCTTGTGGAGATGTTCATTGACGGAGATGTTGATGGCGCGGGTATGCAGACGTGGGTGCCGTATGCGGAGCAGGTGACGGTGGATCTGACCAGCGGCGATGAGAGCAAGACGGTGACGATCAAATTCCGTGACATGGCGAAGAATGAGTCCGTTCTTGCTCAAGATGTGACCGTGCTTGATACTGCGGGGCCGGCGAACGGATCTATTACCGTGAACGGTACGGGTGCAACGATTGAGTATTCGCCGACACAGAGCGTGAGCGTGAGTCTGTATGCGTTCGATGTGGTCGGGGTATACGAAATGAATGTGAGCGGGGATGTGACCGGGCCTGGAACTAAAGAGTGGGTCTCGTATAATACGACGATAACGGTCGATCTGACAGCGGGCGATGGTACCAAGAATATCAGTGTAGTGTTCAGGGATCAGTCATTGAATCAGTCTGGTGTTACATGGGATTCGATCATTTATGATACGACCGAGCCCGTGAATAACGGTTTGGCGCTCTTGGATTTGGGCATAGCTTTTTATGAAGGCTATACTGCGGCCACATCAGTGTATACCTCAACCAATGCGACAGAAGTTAACCCGTATCAGATGTGGATCGATGGTGATGTGTCAGGCAATGGGGTGAAAGAGTGGGTGCCTTATTCTGAAACAGAAGCGATCTTTTTGACGGATGGTGATGGCACGAAAAATGTGACCATTAAATTCCGTGATATGGCCTTGCTTGAATCAGCCGTTACCGAGGCAGCTATCGTTCTTGATACCGTTACTCCGGACAGTGTATCTGTTACTATCAATGGAGACGGCGCGACAATTGATTTCTGGTCGGGTGTCACAACGTCTGTTGATCTGTCCGGTCATGATATTAACGGTATCGCAGCGATATATTTCCCTGATATGGGTGCGGTGTCCGAAGAATGGTGGGAGTACAAGCCTACGGTCAGTTTCTTTGTATCTGGAGATGTTCAGGATGGTTTGGTGACGATCGGTATTGTTCTTGCGGATCCGGCCGGTAATTACAGTCATCCAATTGTATATGATTCTGTGACCTTAGACAGGGTGGCTCCGGTGAACGGCGGTGTGACGATCAATACGACGGGTGCGGATAAATGGCATACGCCGACGGTGGATATTATCGTGTCTGTTAATGCGACCGACCTTTACCTGTACCAGATGTATATCGGCGGTGATGTGACGGGTACGGGAGCGAAGACCTGGGTGGCTTATGCGGATACTGCGGCGGTGGAATTGACCTCGGGCGACGGGACGAAGAACGTGACGATCAAGTTCAGAGATATGGCGTTGAACGAGTCCGATATTGTGACCGACAGTGTACTGCTCGATACGGCAGGGCCTGCAGATGAGGCTATTACGGTGAACGGGACGGGCTATACGATCGAATACACGCCGACAACGAGCGTAGACCTGAGCCTGTACGCGACGGATGCGGTCGGAGTATACGAGATGTATATCGACGGCGATGTGACGGGTGTAGGCGTGAAGGCCTGGGTAGCGTACACTGCGGCGCCGACGATCGAATTGACGACCGGCGACGGGCTGAAGACGATAAGCGTGAAGTACCGTGACCAGAGCTTGAACGAGAGCGGCGTTGCACAGGATACGATCACTCTGGATACAACGATGCCGGTGAACGGCGGTGTGACGATCAATACGACGGGTGCGGATAAATGGCATACGTCGACAGTGGATATTGTCGTGTCTATCAATGCAATTGATACGAACTTGTACCAGATGTATATCGACGGCGATGTGACGGGTACGGGCGTGAAGACCTGGGTGGCTTATGCGGATACTGCGGCAGTAGAGTTGACGAGCAGCGACGGGACAAAGAACGTGACGATCAAGTTCCGTGATATGGCGTTGAACGAGTCCGATATTGTGACCGACAGTGTACTGCTCGATACGGCAGGGCCTGCAGATGAGGCTATTACGGTGAACGGGACGGGCTATACGATCGAATACACGCCGACAACGAGCGTAGACCTGAGCCTGTACGCGACGGATGCGGTCGGAGTATACGAGATGTATATCGACGGCGATGTGACGGGTGTAGGCGTGAAGGCCTGGGTAGCGTACACTGCGGCGCCGACGATCGAATTGACGACCGGCGACGGGCTGAAGACGATAAGCGTGAAGTACCGTGACCAGAGCTTGAACGAGAGCGGTGTTGCACAGGATACGATCACTCTGGATACAACGATGCCTGTGAACGGTGGGGTAACTATTAATACGACAGGTGCGGATAAGTGGCATACGCCGACGACGAATATTAATTTGAGCATCTCCGCGACAGATACGAACCTGTATGAGATGTGGATAGACGGCGATGTGACTGGTGCAGGCGTGAAGGCCTGGGTGGCGTATGCATCCAGCGCGACCATAGACCTGACGAGCGGTGATGCAACAAAGACAGTGACGATCAAGTTCCGTGATATGGCGTTGAACGAGACCGGGACAGCGCAGGATGTGGTCTTGCTGGATGCAACGGGTCCTGCGAACGAAGCCATCACGGCGAACGGGACGGGAGCAACGATAGAATATACACCGACAACGAGCGTGGGCTTGAGCCTGTACGCGACGGATGCGACCGGAGTGTACGAGATGTATATCGACGGGGATGTGACGGGTACTGGCGTGAAGGCCTGGGTAGCGTACACTGCGGCGCCGACGATCGAATTGACGACCGGCGACGGGCTGAAGACGATAAGCGTGAAGTACCGTGACCAGAGCTTGAACGAGAGCGGCGTTGCACAGGATACGATCACGCTGGATACAACGACCCCTGAGAATAAGGGTGTGACGATCAGTACGACGGGTATCACGAATGAATACACGCCGACGGTCGCGATCAGCCTGGCCATCGAATCAACTGATACGAACCTGTATGAGATGTATATCGACGGGGATGTGACTGGTGCCGGCGTGAAGACATGGGTCGCATACTCGGCAAATGCGGCGATTGAAGTGACGAGCGGGGATGCGACGAAGAACATCACGATCAAGTTCCGCGATATGGCGTTGAACGAGACGGGAACTGCAACGGATATCGTTGAATTGGATACTGTAAACCCGGTCAATAATGGGGTCATGATAGCTTCTGTGAACGGTAACGTGGCGTCGTTAAATGTAAATATCTCAATGTCCGCTTCCGACAGGAATTTATATGAAATGTATATATTTGGAGATGTGACCGGCAATAACGTGAATACATGGATAACATATGCTGAGAATTTGAACATAGATCTTACTGTTGGCAATGGTTCTCCTGAGGTGTCCATTAAGTTCAGGGATCTTGCCAATAATGAAAGCGATGTGGCGACCGATAGCGTCTTATATGACAGTGATGCTCCGGAAAATACAGCAATTACGCTGAACGGGACGGGAGCAACGATCGAATATACGCCGACGGTGAGCGTGTCTGTGAGCCTGTACGCGACGGACGCGTTGTCTGGGATGAAAGATGTCTGGTTGTCCGGAGATGTCACCGGTAATAATGTTAATACGTGGGTCGCCTATACGACTTCGATGACCGTAGAGCTGACGAGCGGTGATGGCCTGAAGACCGTGTCGGCTAAGTTCAGGGACCTGGCGAATAATGAATCAGCAACGATACAGGATACGATCACGCTGGATACAACGACCCCTGTGAACAGCGGTGTGACCATCAATACGACGGGTGCGGATAAGTGGCATACACCGACGACGAACATCAATATCTCGATCGCGGCAACTGATACGAACCTGTATGAGATGTGGATCGACGGCGATGTGACTGGTGCGGGCGTGAAGGCCTGGGTGGCGTATGCATCCAGCGCGACCATAGACCTGACGAGCGGTGATGCAACAAAGACAGTGACGATCAAGTTCCGTGATATGGCGTTGAACGAGACCGGGACAGCGCAGGATGTGGTCTTGCTGGATGCAACGGGTCCTGCGAACGAAGCCATCACGGCGAACGGGACGGGAGCAACGATAGAATATACACCGACAACGAGCGTGGGCTTGAGCCTGTACG
>CAZZFK010000007.1:0-56144 GCA_964653455.1 uncultured bacterium | reverse complement strand
CGGCGATTGAAGTGACGAGCGGGGATGCGACGAAGAACATCACGATCAAGTTCCGTGATATGGCGTTGAACGAGTCCGGGACGGCGAGCGATAAGGTAGAACTTGATACCACACTGCCGGTCAATCAAGGTGTGACGATCAGCACGAGCGGCGCAGACAAGTGGCATACACCGACGGTGAACATCAATGTGGCGATCAGCGCAACGGACCTTAACCTGTATGAGATGTGGATCGACGGGGATGTGACTGGTGCCGGCGTGAAGGCCTGGGTTGCGTACGCAGCCAATGCGGCGGTGGAATTGACCACTGGTGACGGGACGAAGAACGTGACGATCAAGTTCAGGGATAATGCGAATAACGAGAGCGGTTCCGCACAGGATAGCGTACTGCTGGATACGACCGGTCCTGCGAACGAAGCCATCACGGCGAACGGTACGGGAGCAACGATAGAATATACACCGACAACGAGCGTGGGCTTGAGCCTGTACGCGACGGATGCGACCGGAGTGTACGAGATGTATATCGACGGGGATGTGACGGGTACTGGCGTGAAGGCCTGGGTAGCGTACACTGCGGCGCCGACGATCGAATTGACGACCGGCGACGGGCTGAAGACGATAAGCGTGAAGTACCGTGACCAGAGCTTGAACGAGAGCGGCGTTGCACAGGATACGATCACGCTGGATACTGCACTTCCGACAAGCCTTGCTGTTACGATCAATAATGGTGATCTGTATACCGTACCTCGCGAGGTCAGCCTGAACATTAATGCTGTTGATCCGATCGGCGTATATCAGATGTATATCAGCGGTGATGTGGAAGGTAGTAATGTTAATACGTGGATCAGCTATGCGGCCCAGACGGATGTTACACTGATCTCCGGTACGGGAACAAAGACGGTCACGGTCCAGTTCAGGGATCATGCCTTGAATACGACCGGGACGGTCTCAGATACGATCTATCTCGATAATACCGACCCGGCGATCCTGGTCGTAGTTCCGACGGCCGATGCGATCGGTATCATGCCGTGGGCGACAGTCGTGTTCGATGTTACGGATGATGTACAGGTCGTAACAGGTACCATTATGGTCACACTGAACAGATCTTTGGGCGATCAGCTCGCGATAGCGCAAGGTGTTGCTCAGTCTGGTTATGCGGTCAATATTGCGTCGATCAGCGGCGGATACCGTATCAGCTTGGACCATGATATACGCTTTGCCATCGGTGAATATGTAACGGTCAATGTGCTGGTCAAGGACCTGAACAATAATACTTCGGTCCTGAGCTACGAGTTCCGTATCATTAACGATAGTACTGCTCCGTCAGCTCCGATCACTGTTCGTGCTGTTGCGGTGCCGAACACGAGGGTCGATCTGACCTGGGCTCACGAGCATCAGGAAGATGTACAGCTCTTCAAGGTCTATCGCGTGCTCTCGACCGAGGCAATAGGTGCCGGGACGTTGATCGCGACCACTAACGGGTCAACGCTCGCCTATAGTGATACGACGGTCGTGACCGGGAACAGCTACTACTTCTATGTTACCGCCGAGGATATCTATCTGAACGAGAGTGTGTACTCCAATTATGCCGGCGCTCCGTACATCTCGGTCGTGACGCGTAATATGACGATCGCTGCGCCGACCGCCGGTGGATATGACGGTAATGCCACAGATATGGTGCCTGGCGCCAAGCTTACCTATGTGACCAGATTCATCAATAACGGGTATTCGCCGGCGAACAATGTCACGTTCAGAGATGCGATACCGGACCATACGACCTATGTTGATACTTCGGCTGAGGCTGATGCAACGGCGAACATTACAGTGGACCTTGAAGAGGCTCAGTGGCAGATGAACGACAGGATACTGCCGTTCGAGGAACGGACCACAACGTTCAGTGTGACGGTCAATTAATAAGGGCATGACGGATCTCGAATGATATACTAAGATAATGTTCACGAGGGGTGTGTCCATGAGACGTGGAATTCTTATAAGTGCGGTCCTGGTATGCGTTATGTTCAGTATCGCAGGGCGGTCCTTTGCAGAGGATAAGCCGGGGACCACTGCAGGAACGGCGATCAAAGCGCTCATTGCGAGTTTCAATGCCGAATATTCAGATGGTGCGGAGACCACGAGCAATGTGCTCAATAAGGAAACGGTCACAGATACGATCACAGAAGTTCAGAACATCTTTGGTATCCGGTTCGTTGATGTCGGCGGGCAGCTTGGCGGGAACATCAATCTGCCGATATCCGGCGGTATCGGTTCGACCTTGTCTCGTGTCATGGTCATTGAGAATTACGGTAACACCACTGATGCTCAGATCCATTTTGCGACAGGGAACTATCTTCTGCAGCAGGCAGGGGGCGATGATACGTCGGCAGCGTTATGGCTTTCAAAAACGGGCTTAAGTGCGCCCGTGGGACCGTATCTGGAAGGTGACGATCTGGTGGTCACTATCAGTGTCGTCGTTCCGGCAGGTGCGGTGAACGGGACAACGTGGAATATCATTGTGTCGGCGAACACCCTTTCTACCCCTGCAGGGATCTATGACGGCTTTAACGGTGAGAACTACGGCGGTTATCCGGTCGTAACAAAGAACGCAGTGTTCTTGGTCGCGGGGACTCCCTATATCGAGGTCATCACCAATAATGCGACCCTGACCGAGGGCAAGAGCGGGGCAGGCGCGGTCCCTGGCTCCAAGATCCTGTATACGATCGTATTGGAGAACAAGGCGCCGACGTCCACTGCGGCCGCGACCTATCTTGTCTTTGAACAGACATTGCCGAACAATACGACATATTATATGCCGGCCCCGATGAGCTATGTAGCAGATAACGGTGTTGCGTTCGATGTTTCCTCTGCGAACAGTAAATTGATCTGGACCCAGAATAACTTTGTTTCCAATGCTCTGAAGATCGGCGGACGGGTCACCTTGAATTATACGGTCACGATCGACTGAGCCGGGTTCGCGATATACGCGCAATAGGATCAAGAGCGGTGTTGTTTAACGCCGCTCTTTTTTTTCGAGTTCATCTAAAATAACAGAAAAAAAGCATGTATATTATTTCTACAGGTGGGCATAATTCATAGGGAACGTATTCTTGAAAAGAAGATGCTTGTTCTTGCAGCACTTGTTGTGTTTGTGTATGTGTTGTGTGCTGTCTCTTTATATATGCGCGGGCCTGTAAGGTCCGGGCAATGCGATGAAAAAGATCATCGCGAACTCTTGACCGGAATGTTATTTTTTATCGGGCAGACACTGTCCTGATAAAAAAAAACGAGTTCTTGGAAAGGGTTTTTATGTGCTTTAGAGAGATCAAAAGGTCCTATATAACGCTTCTGGGCAGCCTGCTATTGGTCCTGTCCGGGGTGTTCTTTTCGTTAGCTGACGCAGCGACGAACGCAGGTACTCTCATTCGACCTGCGACACTTGCCATGCAGTATTCTGATGGTGCGGCCATTTCGGTCAATACAAGTACAACTATCGGCATGACGACAGAGGTTCTGCCTATATATGGTGCGATCGTCACGCCTATGACACAGGTCACTGCCTCTCTGGCCATGGGAGAGACCGTCTACTTCCAGCAAGTCGTCGGGAATGCAGGTAATACGACAGATAATATGACATATGTGCTCAGTGGTCTGACAGCCGGATGGGCAGCGGTATTGTACCAGGATAGCAATAATAACGGCGTCCATGAGGCCGGAGAACTTATCACGGTCACTTCCCCCATCAGAATGGGCCCGGAAGCAACAGCGTCGGTTTTTGTCGCTCTAACAGCACCCGCTACATATATCACGCCCGGTACGGTACGTTTTGCCGTGTCTACGAGCGGTACGCCGGCGGGTGTGTATACCGGGTTCAATAATGTCGTGTACGGAGCACCTGCATTGCAAAGTGTCACAGAGAACGCTCAACTTACGGATACAGTGCTTCCTGTCGTGACACCTCTTTCTCCGACCGCAGGGGCTCAGCAGGTGCCTATCGATAGTTTTGTGGCTTTTGATGTTATCGATCTTGAGAGCGGGATAAGCCTTAATACGTTGAGGGTCACCGTTAACGGGAGCTCATATGCTCCGACCGCTATGAGCGCTATAACGAACGGGTACAGGGTCTCGGTCGACCCTGCGGATCTTCCGTATGCGACCACGATAAATGTTGAGGTCCGGATCGGCGATAGTATTGGTAATGAACGCTATGTGACCTATGCCTTCAAGACCAAGGCGCAATCTACGGCACTATTTCTGACCGCATATCTTCATGGTTATATGAACACCGCGACCCGTGTACATCGGTCGGCCACGATAAATATCCAGCTTCGTCCTACGCGCAATATTGATTCCGGTCCGAGCATTAATGCGGACTTGAGTGCGAGCGGCAATACCGGTGTTGTCGGGATCAATACGCCGGCCGGTGCGTATTATCTGGTCATCAGGCAAGTTCTGAGCGGTGCAGTGCTCGGCGTTAACCATGTTGCGTATGTGTCGTCTGAAAGCATCAGTATTTTGTCCGAACAGGTCACAACGATAAATCTTGCGACCGCGAACAGTGCCTATTATGCCCGGCCGTTCATACCGCGCAGCGGGTATAGTCCATTACTGCTTGAGAACGGGATGTTGTTGATCAAGGGCGGTGAGGCGACCGGTGAACGTGTCATCAATGTCACGGATATCATCCGATGGAACAATGCTGCGACCAATGCCAATGCAGATACGCGGGGTAAGTCAGCGTGGTCGGAAGATCCTAATTTTGACGGTGATCCGTACATGAACACGGATGATTTCAGTGTTTGGAACAAGAACAAAGGTCAGAGCGTGCCGTTGCCTGAGGAGGATTGAACTTGAGCGGCGAGAGACAAGACTATCTGGAGAATGGTCATGAATAAGTGGATAAAGAACATCATTATCGGTCTGGCGGCAACATTGTTGTTCGCAGGGACCTCTTTTGCCGCTCAGAACATCAACGTTTCTTTTGTGACGAGCACCGCTAATTGGCAGCGAAATAGTATCGTGACCGTGAGCGTTGTTCTTACGGCGACCGATGAGGCAGTGAGCGTCGCGGGTGTGGAACTGCATTTTAACTATGATATTAACAAGTTCAAGTCGGTCCCTGCGGTCATTGCCGATAATATCAACAGTAACCTGTTCGTTAACGATGTGGATGTGTCCTCTGCTAACAGGGTCACCTATCGCAAAGCGATGAACGCTCTCGGTTCTCCGGCCTACATCAGGGTCGCTCCGGGGACACCGTTGACCGCTTTTACGTTACGGTTCCGGGTGACCTCGCAGGATGTTCAAGAAGGTGCGATGTCGTTCGGTTTCGATACTTCCGTTGATGATGTGACCAATCGTGCCGGGGCAAGCGTCCGCGGGACGCTCGCGAACGGTGCCTTTACGGTCATTCCTGATACCACGCCGCCGATCATCGTGGCCAGCCCGACTTCGCGGACAATGAACATCTCTACATATACGACGATAGCGCTGCAGGTCAGTTCTCTGGACCAGTCCGGTGACCTGCAATATATCCGCTATACCATCGATGGCAGTGATCCGAAGGGTGCCGGAGGTCTGACGTATACGTCGGCGATAACCATACCTCAGAACGCGTTCACGACCTTGCGGTTCTATGGGCGTGATAATGATGACAATGATTCCTCGACATCCCTTGAAACGTACACGGTGGATACGATCTATCCGAGCTTTACCGCGCTTACTTCAACCCCATCCATGGCCAAGGCCGGGACGGTCGTCACCGTTGACCTTTCGGTCAGCGAACGGCTGCAGTCCGCACCGCAGGTGTATGTGGCCGGGTATGTGGCGACCGCGGTATCGTCCGTTCATCCGGACTATGTCTATCGTTATACCCTGACGGGGAGCGAGAGCCAAGGGACGCAGAATATCTCGATATCAATGACGGACCTGGCGGGTAATACCACGACGAATGTCTCAAGGAAGATCTGTATCGATTTCAAGAGCCCGACATATTCTCCGGTCCTCATGACCCCTCGGCCTGCGGTCGTAGGTCTTCCGGTCTCCATGGTGTTCCTGTCCTCTGAACGCTTGAGCGAGGCGACCACGGTCAGCATCATGGGGGTCTCGGCGTCACGTACCGATGAGGTCGTGAGCGTTAACGGAACGTATCAGTATACGTACATGTCCCCGATCATCACCGGTGCTGAGAGGACAAGCCTTATCGTCGTGCATGGGGTGGACCAGGCCGGTAATGCGTCGAACAGTAATGACAGCTGGGGCGGTATCACCGTGACCGGACGGGACCTCTATAACAATGCTGGGTCAAGTACTTCCAATGTGCAGCTGGACTTTAATGAGGGACCTTAAATGAGCGTAACTCTGCGTCGTGTTCTCTTAAGTGCATTATGGGCGGCAATATTGTTCGCAGGCATAGCTCTGCCGACATATGCGGTCATTGATATCGTTAATAGTCCCAACAGCGGTTATGGTGTGTACCAGCGTAACTCGCAGAACGGCACATATACCGTGAAAGTGTTTTTGGACGTAAAAGCCGCGGCACATATCTCGGCCTTAGAAGCGAACGTTACCTATAATAATACCGCCTTTACGAACGTTTCCTTGTCCGATCAGATCAATTCATCCTCGGGGGCGATCTGGGAAACCAGTGAGGCGAACGCCAGTTACGCGACGAGCGGTTCGGTCACGACCGTGAAATACCTGAAAGCGAGCACGAACGGAGATTACTGGAGCGTTGCTGCGGGTGTGGCACCGCTATTGTATACCCTGACGTTCCGTGTGAAGAACAATGCTCCGACGGGGAATATCAACATACTGTTCGATCAGAACTTTGCCAAGGTGCAGGACGATGTGACGGGAAATATCACGGGTACATTACGGAACAGTGTGTACAGTATCGTACTCGACAGTACCGCACCTACGACCTCGGTATCGAACGGTATCGTTGGAGGGTGGTATCAAGCTGCTCAGTCGGTCAACCTGGGCACGACAGAGCTTAATAATGAAGCAACGATCAATTATACCGTTGATGGGACCGATCCGATGATCAGCGGCAGCGTTGTTCGTGCGTCAGGGACCGTTTCCGGTATCCCTGTGCCGGCGACCAGTAATGGCATTCGCGTTACGACATTGAATTATTACGCACAGGATTGGGCACAGAACGCGCCTTCTAATGTGGAAACACCCTATAAGAGCCAGGTCTATTATATCGATACCGAATATCCTACGATCAATTCGGTCCAATATACGCCGGGCCCGATAGGTATCGGAGGGACCATCTATGTGACGTTCAATATCAGTGATACATCCGGTCTGCTGTATAATACCTCGTATCCTTTGGTGAACATCACATCTCATGGCGCGACAAAAGTGACCGGTAATGGCATGGGACAGTATGTCTTTAGTAAGGTCCTGGCGAGCAATGACGATAATGGAACGCACTATGCGGATATCAGCATACAGACCAGGGACCGTGCAGGTAATACTTCGACCTGGACCAGAACGAACGCCATTGCTCTTGATTTTTCCGGTCCGACATTCTCGATATCTGCGACCCCGAACCCCGCGCAGTTCCCTTGTACGGTGACGGTCAATGTCACTGCTTCGGAGACCCTGATCGCGACACCTGATGTGTTCATTGCTCCGAATACGAGTGCGAACTATGTATCACAGTCCGGGCTTTCATATGTGTATACGTTCGATGTTACCGGGAACGGCTGGACGGAGATCGTCCCATGGCTTGAAAGCGGTGCTTCTTCGGATACCGTGAGCCCTTCGGTCACGCCGATATCCCCTCTGGAAGGTTCGCTTGGTGTGCCGATCACGACCTCTGAGATAGTGCTCTGTGTCACCGACAATGTTATTGTGACAACGGCCTCTCTGCAGCTTTCCATTGATGGCTACCGGATCATCTCCGGAGGTATGCAGACCGATGCGACCACGTATGATGTGTCTATCGCGCCTTCCGCGGGGGGATATACGGTGAGCGTATCGCCGAAAGTGCGGTTCCGATACGATCAATATGTTGCCCTGCAGGTCTGCGTGAGCGACTGGCAGAATAACAGTACGACCAAAGACTATGCTTTTACGATAGAAGCGGATACCTATGCTCCCGAAGTAGTGCCGGTCTCGCCGACGGCCGCTGCGACACTTGTGCCGACGAACTCTTCGGTCGTGTTCGATGTCGTTGATATCGGCGGGATGGTGACCAGTTCTTTATATGTGTCCGTGAACGGGGTGTTGGCCGTTTCGGAAGGCGTGGCCGCCGATCCTGTGCAGTATGTGGTCTCCTTTATGTCCGTTACCGACGGTGTTCGGGTCATGATCGATCCGGTCAGTGATCTTTTGCCGGAAACGGAAGTGACCGTACAGGTCCTTGTGAATGACAATGTCGGCAATAAGAGCGATATGTCCTATACGTTCAAGACAGAAGATGTGACCGCTCCTCTGATCACACCGCTGTTCCCGACCGTGAATACGACCGGTGTTTCGGCGAACGGTACCATTGTTCTTTCTGTTACCGACTTCAGCATCGTTGTGACAGGGTCCGTACATGTGACGGTCAACGGAGTGCAGGTCATGGCGGCCGGGGAACAGGTCACTCCCGGACAATATGCTGTCTTCCTGGTCCCGACCGTTTCCGGGTATGTGCTTTCGGTCGCACCGCAAAAGCATCTTCCGTACGGGCGGCTTGTATCCGTTTCCGTTCAGGCGGAGGATAATGCGCTGAACCTTCGATCGCTGTTATATCAGTTCACGATCGAGAACGACACGTATGCTCCGGTCATAGTGCCCATGAGCCCGACCGCAGACCAGGTCTTTGTCCCGACGGATGCACCGTTGGTCATTGTTCTTTCTGATGCGGAAACAGGCATTGCTACCGCTTCTATATATGTCACCATTGACGGCAAACAGATCGTGTCAGGGAGTATTGTTTCTGCGGGGTATGGTGTCCTTGCTCTTGCTGCTTCCGGAGATACGTCCTATATCATCACCATTACGCCGAACGCGAAGTTCTCATATTGGACCAGTTCTACCGTGGATATATCCGTAAAGGATAATGCGCTGATACAGCAGAACAAGAGCACGTTGCGGTATGTGTTCCGTACCGAGTCTGACCCCAGTATTATTCCTCAGCTTTCTATCAAGGTCTATCTGCAAGGGTATTATGATCCGGTCAGGGATCAGCAGAGAGCGGCGACCATAAACGTTCAATTACGGCTTTCAAAGTTCGGCGCAGCACTTCGGACATACAGTGTACCGCTCAATAGTAGCGGTGAGTCCGGGGTCGTCAGGTTCCTTGGACTGCCGGCCGAGAATTATTATCTTGCCATTTATCATGAATTGCCTGGACGTGTTCCGGGGGCTAATCATATACCGGTATTGATCAATGATCCGCTGCCGTTCACGGGGACGTTCCCGGTGCTATTGGACCTTCGGACCAGACCGAACCTGTATTATTATGCGCCATATATCAGTGCTGAAGCTTCCGCCTATCCGGGGACAACACTGGACCCGTTCTTTACAGAAAGCAACGGCAAGCGTTCAATGCGTTCGGGTAATGCGTCGTTCGATGTCCATGGTGCTGTTAATATCGTGGATTTTGCAGTGTGGCGCAATGAGTGGCAGGCCTATGCAGGGCAGGGGAGCATTGCCGACCTCAATGCGGACGGTGTCGTTGATACACTTGATTTTGCGATCTGGAACTATAATGATCAAAGCATGTATCCCGTGGATCGGTGATACAGAGATACGTTGCATATGCCAAGGGGTAAGAACAGAGAGAATGAGAGTAAAGGAGATAAGATGAGGATCATTGGTAAGAGCATTGCGGCACTATTCCTGACCATGATGGTCTGGTGCGGTAACGTGTACGCGACCCCGAACGTGGTCGTGTCCTTTTCTCCGGCGATACAGACGGTAGAGCGCAATGGACATGTTCTGGTCAGTATACTGGTCTCTTCTAATGAGGACATACAGCTGGACGGTATGGATGCGAATGTAAGCTATAACGCGGCGGTCTTTGAACCTCCGGTCATCCACAGTAATATAGGGGGCTGGATGGTCTCTCTTGAGAATACGGTATCTGCAGGTCGGACCGTTCTGCAAAAAGGCGGGAACGCGGCAGGAGAACTGTTCCCGGTCAGTGCACATGTACCCAAGATACTGGGTGTAATGGAATTCAAGGTGAGAAGCGATGCGTCGCTGGTAACGACTTCTTTGATATTTCAAAACGGTTTTATCAATATCACCGCACAAGGGTATTCAGAGTCACTGGTCTCTACTTACAATAAAGCTTTGGTGGGTATCACTGCAGATACGGCAGGTCCTTTGACCGTCGCTTCTCATGCCTCGGGAACCTATAATGCGGCCATCTCCGTTGTTGTGAGCGGTGATCCGTCAGACCGGGCCGGGGACCTGAAAGAGATCCGGTATACGTTGACCGATCGCCCGGGTGTGACCCCGAACGCGTTCTCGGCGGTCTATGGTCAGCCCTTATTCGTCCCTGCGAACACAACTCGATATGTCATGTTCTACGGCGTAGACCAGTATGGTAATGCAGGACCGCTGGTTCAGCGTGTGTATGCGGTCGATACGTCTTTGCCTGCACTCTCGGCGTACAGCGTATCACCCAGTGTGTGCGGCAAGGGGCAGCGTATTACGGTACAGTTCACGGTCAGTAAGCCTCTGGACGGAGGTATCCCTGTTTCCGTGTCCCTTGGAGGTACTGCGATGACCGTCTCAGACAATATCTGGCCTGAGTACGTTTATTATTATGATGTCAGAACAACTGATGCAGAGGGTACAAAGAATATCGAAATCGTCTTGAAAGATACGCTCGGCAATACGGTCGTCAATAACGGTCGTGCGGTATACGTTGATTTCACACCTCCGTACTATACGGACCCGCATATTTCCGCTCAAGCCGGCTCAGTGTACCATATTCTGTTCAACGCATCGGAAGTGCTCGATCTGACTCGTACAGTGGTCTCTGTTTCTGGCAATATGGCGACATTCGTTTCTGCCAATGGTCTGACCTATCGTTATCAATATGCACGCTCCGGTACGGAAGGATCACGCCTGGTCCGTGTAGACGGATATGACCTGGGGGGGAACTATGGTCAAAATACTGAAGGCTGGAACGTTGTGACGGTACATGGCCATGATATTTTCAATAATGCCGGAGAAACGCGTGTGTCCGTGAATATCATATATCCGTGAAGGGATGTTCGACGGCAATTGAAAAAACAGGTATAAAATCTTTTTTATGTGGGTATAGAACATATGTGAACGTCCCTGTGGTCAAAAGAACAGATAAAAAGCATGTATATTTTATCTGACCAGGGGGAATAATAAAGACGGATATACGTTCACAAAGATGAAGGTGTGACAATGGTATGTACGGGTGTGACGTATTGGCGCGTATGTAATTACCGATAGCAGTTCGTGTATGTGCATGAACTGTATCGGTTTTATTGGCAGGTCGTGAGAATAGATTAAGAATATATACAGAACAACTCGTCCGGAATCATTTTTTACAGCTGCATCGATCAACACGGTCGACCGGCTATAAAAAAAAAAGGTTCTTGGGGCGAGTTGGTGTTTTATTTGTGGTCAATAGTTACGCATGGGGGATCCAGGCGTAACATCTGGTTCAGAGCGGTGATGAAATACAACCTCTTTACCGGAACTTGTTCGATTATAGACCGTGCATAACGGCTATAAAAAAAACGGGTTCTTGGAAAGGGGTTGTGTTGCTTTTGTAGGATGTTAACGGTCATGTCTGGGGGATGACCTGGTATGACCGGATCGTGAACGAAAGAAATAAAAACTACTGACCGGAGTTTGTCTTTTTTATAGTGTGAAAACACTTATAAAAAAAACGAGTTCTTGGAAGGTGGTCTTATGTGCATTATGGACGGTTACAACATGATTAAAAGGTCGATAGCGATACTGCTGGTCGGTATGGCCTTTTCGTGTTGCGCCCAGGGGGCTGTCGTGATATCTGTCACACCCACGACGGCCTCTTTCGAGCGCAACAGCAGGAACGGTCATTATACGGCCGACGTGGTCCTGCGTGCTGACGCCGCGGCCGAGATAGAGGCGCTCGGTGATCTGTACATACAGTACGATCTTGATGTGTTCGAGGAACTAACGTCCGCGGATGTTACGGACCTTGCGGAAGGCTTCCTTGGCTGGGAGACCAGAGCGTTGGACCTGAACTATGCCACGCACGGAACGAAGCGCACTATTCATTTTGTGAAACTGAATACAGCAGGTTCGAATTGGCAGATGGTATCCGGTACGGACCATACACTGCTTCGGTTCTCGTTGTTCGTGAAGCCTGACGCTGTGACCGGAGATACGGTCATCGGGTTCACGGATACCTTGTGTCATGTGATGGAAGGCGTTTCGCATACGGATATTTTAAGTCAGGTGGTCCCTGCCACATACAATATCGGTCTTGATACTGTCGCACCGCAGACCTCCTTGTCGGTACCTGCAGGGACCTATATGGAACCGCAGAACGTCCGTTTCTCGACGGATGAGACCGGGGACGGTTGTATCATTTATATTACGACGAATAACTGGACGACACAGGTGACCTCAAGTGAAGGAGCGCTTATGCCTATCCCCGGTATTGTCGGCCAGGTCACCGGGCTTACGCTCAATTATTATGCCGAAGACAGGGCCCAGGGGCGTCCGCATAATTACAGCTATATTTCAAGCCAGTCAGCATATGTGATCGATATGCAGCCTCCGACGATCTCGGTATCTTCATATACAAGTTCATTGGTAGGACTTGGTGGTCAGTTCTCTGTTGTCTTTACGGTTTCTGAACCCGTGAGCGCGGCACCTGTAGTGACCATTGGCGGCGCGGCCATGACCAGGGTTTCCGGCAGCGGTTCAGGACCGTATGTGTATCAACGTACTATAACCGGTGTGGAAGCTCCGACAGGACAGGTCATTATACAGGTCCGCGACAGGGCATTACCTGCGGGTAATGAGGGTATTGATGGCCATATCGTGGCGAATATAGATGTCGGCGCGCCCCGTTTCACGATACTCACTGTCCCTGATCCTATTCGAGTGAACGAGTTGGTCCAGATAGATTTCACATCGTCCGAGCAATTGTCTTCCAGTCCGGATGTCCTGCTTGGAACGGTATCAGCGAGCTGGTATGCGCAGGATCTCTCGGTGCCGGTCTATCATTATCGTGTGACGGCATCAGGCTACGGGTGGCTGATCCCGAGCGGTATAGATACCGAACCGCCTTATATCTATGCGCAGGACCCGTCTCCCAACAGTACACATGTTGCCCGGGATGCCGTGATCTCGTTCCATGTGTCCGATACGGGTTCCGGAGTGTCACTATCATCCTTGTTCGTGAACGTGCGCGCACGGCCTGCGGTACGGAATGGCGTTGTGCATCCTGATTTTTCCGGTTCGGTCGTTCCGGACGGTATGGGCGGCTATATCGTTTCTGTGTATCCGAACGCTGATCTGCCTCCGTATAAGCAGATCGACGTCATGGTGTCCGTATGTGACCTGGCAGCTTCGCCGAACAACCTTGCCTCGTATACGTATTCGTTCTGGACAGAAAGCGGTGAAGGTGTCGATGTGGTAGGTCAACCGGTGGCTATACCGACCGTGTTCGACCCGAAGAACGGGCCGACAGAGATCATTTATACACTGACGCAGGACAATGACATCGAACTGCGTATCTATGATATTGCTGGTGCCGTGGTCTGGCAGGAAACGTTCGCTGCGGGAGAAACGGGCGGGCGTGAAGGCCTTAATCGAATTGAATGGCAGGCGTGTCTTGAGTCGGATGTGTTCATAAGTAATGGTGTGTATATGTTCTATGTGATCGATCGTTCTCGTTCGGATAAGACGCAGATCATCGGACGGGGGAAAGTTGTTGTTTTGAAAGGTCGTTAATGTAGCGGTACGTGGGGGAACGTATGGTACGTTGTGGGGATAAGATCATACTTATAGTACTGTTCATCTGGAGCATGCTCCTGACGGGCACCGTGTATGCCGATGACGCTGCAGCTGTAGATATCAGCCGTACCGGTATCGGAGCACGTCCTCTTGCTTTGGGTGGCGCATATACAGCGGTGGCTGATGACGGCAATGCCGTTCTGATGAATCCGGCAGGGCTTGGCTTTTTTACCTCACCTAAAGCGCTCAGTATACGTTCTCAGCCGCAGCAGGACGTATATTATTCGACCTATGCGTTGGCCTGGCCGACATCTTTCGGTACGTTCGGTTTCGGATATGTAGAGACGAACATAGAGGATATCTATCTTGCAGAATGGCAGAACGGTGCTCCGGTCGTGACCGGTAAAGCATCATATGCCAATAATGTGTTCCTGATGTCCTATGCCAAAGCTTTGAGAACGGACCTCTCCGTCGGGCTGTCCGTCAAGAAGTTCGGCCAGCAATTCGCTAATCTGGGTGTACAGGATGCTTCCGCGCAAGGGATAAATACGGACCTTGGCATCCTGTATAAACTTCGTTCGAACTGGTCTTTCGGGGTGGTCTATCAGAACGCAGTAACGACACAGACCCTTTCCTGGGGCAATGAGTTCACGGAAATGATAGAAAGTCATGTGAAAGCAGGTATTGCCTATCAGTATCGCCAGGCACCGAACTGGTTTGATATCAACAGGGTCGGCGTGATGCTCGATGTGGATGTTCCGGTCGCTCAAGCATATCACGTTGCCACCTATCACCTGGGTACGGAACTATGGATCGCTGATGTGTTCGCTGCTCGGCTTGGTGCAAGTACTCGTGAAGCTCATGTCTCCGGCAAGGTCGTGAGCTTGATCGATCCGTCCGTCGGCATAGGTCTTAATCTGTGGGGGTTCGAGGTCGATTATACGTACGTGCCGGGAGCGATGGACCTCGGTGATAAAGGGCAGAAGTTCTATCTGTCCATCGCGTATCAGCTGCCGGATGAACAGCTGACCATTGCGGAAAATGAGACCGTTGAGCCTCAGCGTGATCAGGAGCGGCAAGATGATCTCCTCCCGGATACTGAACATAACGAAGAGCCTGTTGTCCAGGGCGACAAAGGGCCTGTTGTTATCAAACAGGTCATGGTGAGTCGTCCTTATTACGGAGGCGCGGAGGTCAGTATCAAGATCGTACGCAAGAACGTCATTACGGTCAGTGATGTCCTGGGTGCTGTGAAAGCGGGGGCTCGCACGATTTCCTTTGAATCCGAGCAGGGGGAACGTTCTTCTCAAGTTCGTTTGAATCCCGGAGAGAACTGGTTCGTCTATTCCGTCAACGGTAAGGAATATTTGAAGAAGATCATGCTCATGAAGGATTATGCGGATATGCCTGAGCGTGCGCAGGGGTATGCGGAAGTACGTGCCATGACGAGCGGCGGTCTTTTGGCTGGATATCATGGGAACGGCCATTATGCCCCGGACCGTGCTGCCGATCAGGGTGAGTTCATGAAGGTCGTAGAGCTCTTGCAGCAGGGCGGGTATCGTACGGCGTCGAATATCGAATATAAGGGAGTGCCGATTAGCCGCAGGGACGCGGTGTTCATGCTGATAAGTCGTTTTGGCGGTGACCTTGAACAGTATGCTGCGGTATTCCCGAAACAGGCTCAGAACGAGATCATGGAAGGCAGTGACGGCGGATATGTAACGAGACTTGAGATGGCACAACTGTTGATAAAGACCTCGCAAGCGAAAGAACGACTGTCGTTGCTCGCTCGCGAATATGACCTGGCACCGTATGAGCTGTATCTGACAGGTGTCGAAGAGGATTGATCTGATGCGTTATGTCGTTGATGGTATGTTAAAATAACCCGCATGATCGGACATAATAGGCTCTATCATATATCTTGGATCATAGTTATTGCTGTCTTGTTCGTGTCCGGCTTTGCTGAAAAGCCGGCAGTGCCTCCTGTGAAAATGCTCCCGTCCCCGCAGATCGAAAAGGTCATGGATGATACAGTGATCTTGCCTCAAGAGGTCCTGTCGGCGGATTTTCCTGCTGAGCGGAAGATAGTCACGATCGAAGATCTGACCATCTCTGAGTTCAAGGGTGATGATGTCTTTTCCGAGGACAGAGTGTTCTTTGTGGTCGAAGGCAAGAAAAGGCAGCTCGTTCATCTTGAGCAGGGGCGTAATGATCTGTATCTTATTACTGTGCTCCCGGACGGCAAACGACGCATTACCAAGAAAAAAGTACTTTTAGACAGAACACTTCCCGATGTGTCGGCGAAGAGCCCTGATGCGGCTGTGATACGGTATATGTGCCTGCTCAAGGTCCTGGGACCTTATGAGGATGAAGGCGGTCTGTTCCTGCCGGACAATGCCGTTTCTGCGGAAGAGTTCTCTCAAGCGGTCAATCAGGCAGTGCAGGATGCACCTCATGCGGTCAAATTCTCCCGTGCAGGAGAAAAAGATGTAGTGACGCTTGAACGTGCGATCATGTCATTGGAGCGGAATTTTGGTCAGCCGGTCCGGCCATGGCCGGAAGCTCTAGGTATGGACACAAAGCTCCCTCCGGATGCACCTCTCACACGGGCGATGCTTGCCAGACTGCTTATGAACGTAGTCGTGGTCAAAGAAAAGGCAGAGGTGCTAAAGAGAGAGTTCGGAGTGTAGATGTTTTAGCCCACGGCATAAGAAAGCCCGCCATGAACTGGCGGGCTTTTATCTTTTTGGAAGACCGTGAATTATGCTGCGGTCTTAGTGAATTTTTTCGTTAAACGTGATTTTTTTCTGGCGGCGGTCTTCCAATGAAGGACACCTTTTGAAACAGCAGTATCTATCTCTTTCAATGCCTTTTTCAGCGTATCAACGATCGGTTCGTTCTTTGCTTTTTTCATGCCGAGTTCTTTTATGACCGTTTTTACGTCGTTCTTTACTTTACGATTGCGTTCCGTGTTCCTTTGGATGATAAGGATACGTTTTTTTGATGATTTAATGTTAGCCATTGCCCTGTTCTCCTTTAGCTCGACAAAAAGTGTTGTCAGTTATATGAGCGGCGGTTATAATATCATGGCTTTTAAAGTAAGACAACAGTGCGGCCGTTCGTGATACCTATTATTCACCACAAAGGCACTAAGACACGGGCTAGTATTGAAATGTGTCCGAGTGTCTTCGTGGAAGGTAATTCGTATTAGAGGAGTGTATGCGTGTCTATATTGGATTGGCTGGCTGAAAGACAAAAAGAGAACGTGGGGGATGAAAAGGAACGTCTGGATATACCGGGGGACCTTTGGATCAAGTGCTTTAAATGCAGCGAGATCCTCTACAACAAAGACCTGGAAAGCAATATGAAGGTCTGCCCAAAATGCGGGCATCATTTCCGTTTAACAGCTGAAGAACGTATAGCTATTACCGTCGATAAAGGCACATTTGTTGAGACCGATGCCGACCTTATCCCCGTTGATTTTTTGCATTTTAAGGACACGATGTCCTATACCGAACGCTTGGCCCAGGTACAGAAAAAGACCGGTAAAAAGGACGCTATTATCACGGGGATGGGTACGGTCCAGGGGCAGGAGATTTCTCTCGGTGTAATGGACTTCGGTTTCATGGGCGGCAGTATGGGCTCTGTCGTCGGAGAAAAGGTGACCCGGGTCATAGAACGAGGGATTGAAAAGAATGTCCCTGTTGTCCTGTTCACTGCTTCCGGCGGTGCGCGTATGCAGGAGGGCATTACGTCCCTGATGCAAATGGCCAAGACCAGTGCAGCCTTGAAAAGACTTCAGGAAAAGAAGGTCCTGTATCTTGTCGTACATACCGACCCTACGATGGCCGGTGTCTCGGCAAGCTTTGCCATGCTTGGGGATGTCCATATCGCGGAACCTTCAGCCCTTATCGGTTTTGCGGGCGCGCGTGTTATTGAGCAAACGATACGCCAGAAGCTGCCAAAAGGTTTTCAGCGCTCTGAATACCTGGTCGAACACGGCTATGTCGATATGATCGTTGAGCGTAAACATATGCGTGATACGCTCGCTAAGCTCATCCTTTTTGCGCAACAGAAATAACAGGAGATACCTATCATGGCTGAAGTGAAAAAACGTCGCTGGATAATGGAATTTGAAAAACCGCTGTATGAGCTCTATGAGAAGATCGATGAACTTAAGCGCCTTACGATGGACAGTAATATCGATCTTTCCGCCGAGATCGAGCTCATGGAAAAGCGGTCCCATACATTGCGTGAACAGATCTTCACGGACCTGACCCCGACGCAAATATTGCAGATAGCTCGTCATCAGGAGCGCCCGACGGCACTTGATTATATCCGTCTTATTTCCACCGATTTTATGGAAATGAAAGGTGACAGGCTTTTTGCGAACGATAATGCGATCGTCGGCGGACCTGCGTTCCTGGACGGGAAGCCTGTCGTGTTCATAGGTATACAGAAAGGTAAGGATACGAAGGATAATCTTTTCCGTAACTTCGGCATGCCGAACCCGGAAGGCTATCGCAAGGCGCTTCGTATCATGAAGTTCGCCGAGAAGTTCAATCGTCCCATCATTACGTTGGCGGATACCCCCGGAGCGTATTGCGGTATCGGTGCTGAAGAGCGCGGGCAGGCGGAAGCTATCGCGCGTAATCTTCAGGAAATGACAGGGCTTACGGTCCCTCTGATCTCCATCGTGATAGGAGAGGGCGGGAGCGGCGGTGCTCTCGGCGTTGCCATGGGTAATATCGTGATGATGCTGCAGTATGCCGTATATTCTGTCATATCACCTGAGGGGTGTGCTTCAATATTATGGAGAGATGCTGCGATGTCCTTGGAGGCTGCCGAGAATCTGCGTATCACAGCTCCTCAGTTGAAGGAACTGGGTATTATCGATGATATTATCCCCGAACCGCTGGGAGGCGCGCATAATGATTATGAACATGCGGCCAAGAACATGAAGGAATATATACTGCGATATTTGAAGCAGCTTTCCGGGGCAAGCCCGGCACAGCTTTCAGATGAGCGTTATAATAAGTTCCGCAAAATAGGTGTATATAAGAGCGCTTGATCTTCTATGAAAAGTGTCCTGACAGAACGTGTCCGATATAAAGAGACGGATAAGATGGGGCGGGTCTATCATGCGAATTATTTCGTATGGTTCGATATGGCCCGTACGGAATATCTTCGTGAGCGCGGTGTTTCATATAGATATTTGGAAGATACCGGCTTGTTCTTTGTGGTCGCGAAGACGGATTGTACCTTTAAAGCTCCTCTTGAGTTCGATGACCGGATCGAGATAGAGACTTCTCTTGTCGAAATAAAGAAAATATCTGTCGTGTTCGAATACAAGGTCTATAACAAAGAGACCCGAAGATTGATCGCCGTGGCATCGACCACATTGGCGGCGGTCGATACTCAGGGTAAAATGACCGCCATACCTGAAGAGGTCGTAAATAAATTGAAGGAGTAATATATGTCATTTGAGCATAAAGGGAACATTGCACATGCCGCGTGCCGCTTCCCACTGAAACGTTCTCTTGTATCACTGCTTGTCATTCTTGTCTGTGTCATCATGTTCGGGAATACTGTGTCTGTCCAGGCCCGTCCTGATAAGATCAAAGGCGTCTATATCAGCATCTGGGCGATGTATACACCGGCAAAAGTGAAACGTATCGTTGATGAAGGGAAAAAATACGGTATCAATACCGTGGTGTGTGATTTCAAGGGTGCGGGGAAGAATACCCTGGAATCGTTCCATTATGCCAAGAAACAAGGTATGTATACGATCGCACGTATCTGTGTGTTCGAGGAAGGTGTCGGGGCTACGGTAAAGACCGCGGAAGATCCGGAGAACTGGAATAAAAAAATAGCCTGGGGTAGAGAAGCGGAAAGGCTCGGGTATGACGAGATCCAGTACGACTATATACGTTTTGAGGACGCCGGATATGCGGACCCGAAGAAAAAGCAGATCGTCGAAAAGTTCCTGAAGGATGCAAAAGCCGCATTATCTGTGCCGATGGGCATCGATATCTTTGGTTCGGTCGCCTATCAACCGCATCGTGTCATTGGCCAGGACCTGGGGAGCATGTCCGACACCATTGATGCGGTATCTCCGATGCTGTATCCGTCACATTTTTTCAAGGATACCAAACGCATGAGCGAGCCGTACGAGACGATGCTCGAGGGATGTACGATGGCTAAGCGTCAGATAAACGGTCGTCCGGTACGGTTGATACCATATATTCAGGGATTTGCGATGAACCTGAGCTATGCAAAAATGAACCTGAAACAATACATCATCGCTCAATTAAAAGCTGTTGATGATGCGGGTGCTGCAGGATATTTTGTATGGAATGCTGCAAGTGATTACCGTAGCACGTGGGCTGCGCTGGCCGAAATGAACGGTCAGCAGGTCGAAGCAATGACCCCTGTTGAGAAGCAACCGACCGCGTCGACGGTAAAAGGTTAATGCGGTATAGTATTGATGTAGTACCGTGCCGGTGTGGTGGAATTGGCAGACGCGCTGGACTCAAAATCCAGTGGAGTTTACTCCGTGTCGGTTCGACCCCGACCACCGGCACCATGCCTCGACAAGCTCGGTATCCGTCGTCTCAAGACGTCTTTTCTGTCACCATAGAACGTAAATGGAATGAAAAAAACGGATAACGCAATGATCTGCAGTGAGGACGCGGATGTGTCTCTGTCAGCTCGCTTCTCCCAAATAAACCTTGAGCGATTGAACAATAGGGTCGTTATGGAAGAATCGCTCTATATACTCTTTCTCTTGTGAGATCCGCATTTTGGAAATATTGATAGTTCTTCCGATGTCCGCTCCAGACCGTCCTTTTCCTTCAGAGAGACCGAACTCCTTGTCGATCATATAGCGATGTCTGTCTGAAAGGTCGGGGGTGTCGATAGCTCGTTGAATGTCCAGTTTGAGCAGTAGCGCGTCATTATTGTTCGGGTGTTCATTGTCGATAGCTCCGAACATACAAAGGATGGCGTCGTTCACGGCGTTGATCGAGAAGACATTTGAGGTCCTTCTATAGTAAGTATCGTATTCCTCATGTTTATCTTCATATTTGGGGAGGGGGATATGTTCTAGCTTTGGATGTGCACGCTTAAAGGCTGCATGGTTCTTCGCTTTGAGCATGTTCCTGCTCGCTCGGTAGCCGGCCTTAAAGAACATACCTGCATAATACGGATCATAATGTGTCATTTCGTTCCTGATCATCAGCAGTGCTTTTCCGATGAACGACCGTTCAGCCTTGTTCACTGAGCCTTTTCCCCATGGATCATACTCGTCAACTGCCTTGATCAGTCCGATGCAGCCCTCATGGATCAGTTCTGAAAATAGCTTTCCATTCTTTACTTTTGCCTTTTTGAATATACTAATGATCGTTCTCAGGAACACTTTTGTCAGGAGCTCAAGGGCCGCTTCCCCGGCCTTCGATGTGGCGCGTTCTTTTGCCAGGAAGGCCAGGAAACGATGGTCATATTCTGACAGAACATCATATTGTTCGGACAGGGCCAGGAGTTGGATATCGGTATATGACGGGTCCGTTACTTTGAACCGCTTGTTCGGCTGTTTGACCCGGCTCTCCATTTCACGGATGAACGTCATTGCTTCTTTGAAAGATAGCGTATCCGGGGAGGGTAGCCCGCCATAGAAGTCTTCGTTCGTATCAGTGTCCTGAAGTCCTGTATTGAACGCGATGACTTTATGGTAAAAGAAAAAAGGGCTATTATTGTTCTTCATCTGTTATCTATCGATGATCCATTCGATGGATTTCAAGTAATTATGTGCCTGTCCGTTCGCTGTTGATCACCGCTCCCCTCTCCATGTATGGTTAAAAATGATGCAGTTGATGCACATCAAAGAAAAAAACGATGCTCCTTGCTATAATCTTGCCATGGCCAAAGATGATCAGCTCTATAAGAAGCTCAGTGACCTGCTCAAAGGTGATACAGCGCAGATAGTAAGGCTTGATGGGCGAGGAGAGGTCCGTAACAGATTACTTGAGATGGGGCTGGTAAAAGGTACTCACGTCTCCCTTATTCGTGTAGCTCCTTTGGGGGATCCCCTTGTGGTGCTTGTTCATGGATTTCAATTAAGCTTACGCAAAGAAGAAGCAGCATTTGTTGTAGTACAGGTGTTTGAGCGAAACACACGTATCGGGCCAGGGTTGCGGTCACGGATGCGAAAAGGCAGGGGTCATGGTAAAGGTAAAAAAGCCTGAGAAAAAAGTGCTCACCATAGCGCTTGCCGGGAACCCAAATTCCGGGAAGACCAGCATCTTCAATCAGCTGGTCGGTGCACGTCAAAAAGTGGCCAATTGGGCAGGGGTCACGGTCGAGCGAGTTGAAGGACAGATGTCCTATAACGGTCAAAAGCTCAGGATCGTCGATCTTCCCGGGACGTACAGTTTGACGCCTTATTCTCAAGAAGAGGTCATTGCGCGCAACTTTCTCCTCGAGGAACATCCCGATATCGTTATCAATGTATTGGACGGTACGAACCTGTCGCGTAATCTGTACCTGACGACCCAGCTCATGGAAATGCGTATCCCTATGGTCATTGCGATCAATATGTTCGATGAGGTCACGGCTGCCGGGATCTGTGTTGATGTTGCTTCTCTGTCCAAACTGTTCGGGGTCCCCGTCATACCTGTATCGGCAAAGAAGAACAAAGGTTTGAAAGTCCTTTTGGATGCAGTGACACAAAGAAAAGCGCGAACATCTCTTTCATATAAGTTAGAGTATTACGCGGAGATCGAACAACAAGCCCACTGTCTTTTCTCGATATTACAGAAGGACAGGGACTTGGTAGAACGCTTTCCTGTCGACTGGCTGGCGGTTAAAGCGCTGGAAAAGGATACCTATGTATATAAATTGCTTCACGACAGGCCTTTGTGGCTTGAGCTGGAACCCTGCTTAAAACGTTCGATCGCTTATCTCGAGAAGCATTTTGAGCAGGATATTGTGACTACGTTGGTCGAGTCCAGATATTCTTTTATTAATGGTGCCCTGAAGGAAAGTGTGGTGTTCGCAAAAAGACGGCAGAGGACAGTGACCGATATCGTCGATGATGTCGTATTGAACCGTGTCCTTGGTCTGCCTATTTTTTTCTTTTTGATGTGGCTCATGTTCCAGTTGACGTTCACGCTCGGAGAGGCGCCTATGCGCTGGCTGGAAGCGCTATTTCATGTATTGAGCCATACGGTGAGCGCGGTCCTTCCTGCCGGGATTTTTCGCTCTGTCCTGGTCGATGGTGTTATTGCCGGTGTCGGAGGTGTTCTGGTGTTCTTGCCGAACATTCTTATACTCTTTTTGTTGATCTCCCTGCTTGAGACCACGGGCTATATGGCGCGTGCTGCGTTCGTTGTTGATAAGGCCATGCATGCGATCGGGCTGCACGGGAGGTCGTTCATTCCGATGATACTGGGGTTCGGATGCTCGGTCCCTGCCTTCATGGCCTGCCGGACATTGAAGAATAGGGGGGACAGGCTTACGACCATGCTCATCATTCCGTTCATCAGCTGCGGAGCAAAACTGCCTGTCTATGTATTGCTCATCGGCGCGTTCTTTTCGAAAGCGCTGGCCGGGAATATGCTGTTCGGCATCTATATGTTCGGTGTGTTCGTTGCTGTTCTTATGGCGAAAGTGCTGAAATCAACGATGTTCAAAGGTCTCTCTGAGCCGTTCGTCATGGAGCTGCCGCCGTATCGTATGCCGTCCGTATACAGTATCCTGGTCCATGTATGGGAGAAAGCAGTGATGTATCTGCACAAAGCGGGAACGATATTGCTTGGTTTTGCGATATTGATCTGGTTCCTGAGCAATTTCCCTTCGAACACGGCCATTACCCAGAAATATGAAAGTCAGATACGGCTTGTACAGCTCAACCAATCGTTCGAAGAACGGAAAAGAACATATGAGGTCAGTATGCTGGAACGAGAAAGAGCGGCCGAACAATTGGCGTACAGTTATGCAGGGAGAGCAGGGAAATTGATCGAGCCATTGATAAAGCCGCTGGGGTTCAACTGGCAGATCGGGGTCGCTCTTATCGCCGGGTTCGCGGCTAAAGAGGTCGTTGTCTCCACACTGAGCGTCATTTATTCGCTCTCGAGTTCGTCAACTGCGGAGCTGCAAAAGGCATTGGCGGGGAGCCCCTCTTTTTCTCCGTTGATAGCATTGTCGCTCATGATATTTGTCCTGTTGTATGTACCATGTATGGCGGCAACTGCGGTATTCCATAAAGAGGTCGGGAACACGAAATGGACCGTTTTCTATATCTTTTTCACGATCGGGACGGCGTATATCTGCTCGTTCCTGGTCTATCAGGGCGGAAAATTGCTCGGCTTTTGAAGGTCGGCTACAGGAGTTTTTTGACCTTCCCCAGATGACGTTCTGCTTCCTGTTCTCCCAGTTTGATGAGTTTCTGATAGAGCGGGCGTGACGAGGTGAAATGATCTATCGCCTCATCGAGCGGGGTAATGATCAGGTCCGTATCTTTTTCATATTTCTTTAGATTGGCGATCTCATACGCATCGTTTATCCGAGAGAGCATTTTAAAGATATTGTCCGGCTCTTTTTTCAGGTTCGCAGTTATCAGGTTCACGCCGATGACGCGGTCAGCCCCCATTTCTTTGACCACCGAAACAGGCATATTGTTGGCGATACATCCGTCCACCAGCACATGTCCCTTATAATGAACAGGATCGAACACTCCCGGGATCGTGCAGCTGGCTTGTATGGCGGTGGCGATATCTTCATCTTTTTTATGGAATATGAACTCATTCGCGTTGAGCAGGTCTGTAGCGACTATTGAGAGCGGAAGGATCGTTTCGCCGAAGGTCCTGACAGGGAGCAGTTTTTCCATGAGGGTCTTGATCTTTTGGCTCGTGAAGATACCTTTGAGGCTCAATGATGGTGTGATGACCTTTTTCCAATCCATGTCCATGACGGCTTGTTCGATCGCTTCGATGGACATCCCCGAGGCGTAGAGCGATCCTACGATGGCTCCGGCACTGGTCCCGGCGATATAGTCGATAGGGATGTCATGTTTTATCAGTACTTTGAGCACGCCGACATGCGCGATCCCGCGTACCGCCCCGCCGCTGAGCGCAAGACCTATCTTTCTTTTTTTTCTGAAGAGCCTGAACATGGCTGACCCCTGTTAGATGATATGAACGTTCATAAGTATATCATGTTGCTGATGCCAGGTCAGTGACGTTAGGTTTTGAAGTTTTATCGTGATAAAATGAATATCATCAACAAGGAGGTAGCTATGAACGCAAAATGGCTGAAGATCGTGAATCCGATACTGTTCCTCTTGATCGTAGTCCAGATGGGTACCGGTATGACGCTCCGCTTTGCCCCGAACCACTTCATTTTCGAGGTCCACGAGAATTTAGGTATATTCCTCTTTATCGCGCTCGTGGCGCATCTGTGGCTGAACTTTGGCTGGATAAAGACGAATTTCTTTAAGAAGTAGGAGAGTGGTTTGTGGCAGGTGGCAAGCAAGAAACGTGCCACTTGTCACCGGACTCTCGTCACTTGAACAGGGGTAATTATGGCGACGGACCCCATCTGCGGTATGTATGTGAATGAAAAGACCGGTATCTCCCTTGAACATAAGGGGGAAAAGGTCTATTTTTGTAGTGCTCATTGTCTTGATAAGTATAAAAAAGAGAATAATATCCCACATGCCGTAAATGCCTGTGTTCATTGTGCTCCGGGCGAGCCGTTCTTTAAGAATAAGGTCTTTCTGTTGGCATCCGCGACGATAGCGACCTATGTTGCCAGCGGTATGATATCGGGTCTTGGCAAGCTTCATAACGTGCTCAGTATGTACCTCGGGAAGATCGCTATACCGGTACTGCTGGGTCTGTTCCTTGGCGGTGTGATCGAATGGCTGGTGCCAAGGGAATATATCTCGCATATCCTGGCAGGCAAGAAAAAACGGACCATTCTGTATAGCGTATTGGCAGGCTTTCTGATGAGCGCATGCAGTCACGGGATACTTGCATTGTCGATGCAGTTGTATAAAAAGGGGGCTTCAACCTCGTCTGTTGTGGCGTTCCTGCTTGCAAGTCCGTGGGCCAATCTCCCGATAACGATACTGATGTTCGGTTTCTTTGGTCTAAAAGCGTTGTACATCATTGTCGGGGCGTTGTTCGTTGCTGTTCTGACGGGATATCTCTTTCAGTTCTTTGAGCGGCAGGATATGGTCGAACATAATCCTCATACGGTCAGGATAGCTAAGCGTTTCTCAATTCTTGCGGACATCCGGGCACGCAGGAAAAGGATCGTCCTGTCCAGTACGTCCGTTATGGCCGCATGGCGTACGGTGTGGGGAGGGACGATCTCTCTTGCGAACATGGTCCTGTGGTGGATACTGCTCGGCGCATTGCTTTCCAGTCTTGCAGGTGCGTTCATCCCTGAACATTTCATGCATCAGTATATGGGCGCATCTCTGCTTGGTCTGTGCATCACGCTCTTTATCGCGACGATCATGGAGATCTGTTCGGAAGGCACAGCTCCGCTCGCCTTCGAGATCTATCGTCAGACCGGCGCGTTCGGAAATGTCTTTGTGTTCCTGATGGCAGGAGTCGTGACGGACTATACAGAAATAGGTATTTTGTGGTCCAATATCGGGAGAAGAACAGCGCTCCTGATGCCGCTCATCGCGGTGCCTCAGGTCATTATCCTTGGGATACTGTTCAACAGTTTCTGACCGTTCCGGGGGAGCTTGTTTGCATGATACAAGCCTCATGGGCGGTATGTCCATAATAACAGGAGGAAGATATGCTCATTGAACAGTCTGAATTTAAAGGCAATCCCATGCTCGTGCTCAAGAACGACGAGAACGATCGGTTCCCGTTCTCTTTCGGGCTTTCGAAGGCCAGAAAGATACTTGAAGCGTATGAAGAGATCAAGGAATTCGTTGCAAAGCATTCAAAGGATCAGGCCAAGTAAGCACAGTGCTATGTTCGAGTGAAATATTTTTTTTTACCTTACGATAGATTGATGATGAGCGGTACTTGTTGTAGGATATATCGCATAAAAATAAATGAAGTAAAGGTGAGATAAGAGTGATGAAAAGGACGAAGGAAAGTTCACTTGATGTAACGAAGAAGAAAACAGCACGCTCCGCTGCTCCGAAGGTCATCACTGCGGGTAAGGCCGCGGGGAACGCACAAGTTGTCGATGCCGAATATGCGGCAAAAAAAGCTTTACTGGAAAAGCAGGCCGCCAAGGCAGGGTTCATCACTCCTGAAGATGTTCTGAAACTTTTTTCCGAACCTGATGTGGCGATGGCGGTCACGGAAGAGCTGCTTAAAAAAGGTATTGATGTAAAAGCAGAGGACCCGGGGCTCGCCCTGACACGCCTGGATGAAAGGACCGTCAAGGTCCGTCCTTCGCTCAGTCTTGAGGCCGGGGTCGATGATCCCGTCCGCATGTACCTTCGCGAAATAGGGCAGGTAGACCTGCTGACCTTTGCCGAGGAACAATCCCTTGCCAAGCGTATCCTCAAAGGTGATCTGACCGCAAAAGATGAACTGGTGAACGCTAATCTTCGTCTGGTCGTCAGTATCGCCAAGAAGTACACCGGGCGCGGTATGCAATTCCTTGATCTTATCCAGGAAGGCAATCTCGGCCTTATCCGTGCTACTGAGAAATTCGACCATACCAAAGGATATAAATTTTCGACCTATGCCACCTGGTGGATCCGGCAGGCCATTACGCGCGCGATAGCCGATCAGGCCAGAACGATCCGTATCCCTGTGCATATGGTCGAGACGATAAATAAATTACGTAAAGTGACGCGTGCCCTCCTGCAGAAAAGCGGTCGTAATCCGACAGACGAAGAGATCTCCCAGAAGTCCGGTATCCCGATCGATAAGGTGAGAGAGATCGTCCGTGTCGCGCTCCTTCCGGTATCTCTTGAGACCCCGGTCGGTGATGATGATTCGAGCCGTTTGAGCGATTTTGTTGCCGATCATGGTTCGGAAGTCCCAGAAGACCATGTTGAACAGGACCTGCTGCGGGAAGACCTCAAGGAAATGCTCGCTTCGCTCACCGAGCGTGAGCATATGGTGCTGCGTCTGCGTTTCGGGCTTGATGACGGCCGTCCGCGTACCCTGGAAGAGGTGGGGAAGGTCTATGACGTGACCCGTGAACGCATCCGCCAGATAGAGGCCAAGGCGTTGCGTAAGCTCCGTCATCCGTCACGCAATAAAAAGCTCAAAGAATATCTGGGATGACCAACGCTGGAAGGCAAGGAGTCTTCGTGAAAGAGCTGATCGTCCTCTGTATGGTCATGGTCAGTTGTGCCGGAGCCCTTTTTGCCGATGATAACACCCCGTCATGCAATGAATGCTCTGTTCTGGCAGTTACGTGCGATGTCTCCGTCGTGGACGTTATGCAGGGACCTTTGGAGCGGGCCGCGTACGAGTTCGATGCTGCCGCCGGCGAAGTAGGCGGCGATACAAGTACGGCTGATGTTCTCTTTGTCCCTCGCGGTTCTTTGTTCGATATCGCTCTTCCTGCGAACGGTCTTGAGTTCAATGCATTGGCCGGCAATGCGGTCCTTTTGATAACGGCGTTCACGCACGACAGGAATGAACTGCCGCTCAAGAGGATCTATATGCGCAATGCCTCGGGTGATACGGATTTGCGTGTCGTTCATATGCGTACCATGCCGATGCCCTCGGAACAGGCTTGCAGAGTGCTGGGGACCTACCGCATGGATTATTTTGTCTGTCTTCCCTATGATGAGGCGTGTAAAGATGGGATGGTCCTGGTGGATTGGAATACCGGGCGTACTAATTACAGTATCGTACAACTTCCTATAAACATACAGCTCCCTTTCAAGCCTCTTGCGAAGGATATGCTCCTGCTGCCGGACCAGGAAGTCCTGACGGAATTCATGGAACGTGAGTTCGGCGTCCTGATAAAATAAGAACAAGCTTTTCTGAGCATCTTAATTTCTTGAACGGGTCTGAAACCTGGCACTATTTATCAGTTCACAGGTCATGTGTGAGCACGATCCACCTATATGAAGAGCTATGTGTTAAAAAAGAACATATAGTATCCATGTATTTTTCTTCAAAGGCTGGGCATAGTATCTATAACAGCAGATCCTTATAAGGAAGGTGCATATTTATGGAAATACAGGATAACGCATTTATACAAAATGGGCGTGTGTTCATAAATCAGGCTAAAAAGAAAGACCCGAAGATGTCGGATGATGTTGTGGCAGAACGTGTCAATAATTATAATGAGAGATTGGCCGAGTATAAAACGAATCCGACAAAAGAAGGCAACGATAAAAAACTCATTGATGCATATAAGGCCATCACTCCTGAGGCTGATTGGCCGGAGTCGGTCAAGAAACTGGGAAAAAATCCGACAAAAGGGGAGCTCGAAGGTGCTGCTTTGTCCATTTTCAAAGAGGCGAATAAAGGTGTTGATCTTGATCAGAATGGTCTTCTGGAGGATAACGAACTGTTCGATATCGATAAGAGCGGTACGGTCGATCCGGGGGAAGTTGAAAAATTTCTCACGACCAGTCCTGGCGGCAAGGATGTTATAGCGGCATTACTTGAGAGCAGGCAGGCAGATATTGATAATATGGAGGGTACGGCCAAGAAAGAAAAACAAGATGAGCTCAATAAATTGAAAAATATGGTCACACAGAAAGAAGGTACAAAGACAGAAGTGGACGGCGAAAAGAAAGCAGAAAATACGGATGAGCAAAAACAGGAGCTGACAACGCAGCAACAAGAACTCTTGGATAAAGTATATGGCAAGGACGATTCAGACGCTAAAGCTGCCGCCGCAGAATTCATGCAGAATAATCCTGACATGACATTTAAGACCGTTTCGAACAAGAAAAGCGGAAAGGCATGGATCATGTTCGAGTCCGCAGGCGAAAAATATCTTATCGGAAGATCGGCCGATGCGGACGGCAATGCCCGGATATTCAGAAAGAACTCCAGTGTCAGTAAGGCGTATTATGATACTGAAGTATCATCTGTTGTTGGTCAGGATGGAAAATTCGTCGCGGGTGACGCCGGTAATGTTGCGGAAACGGCCCGTAAAAGAATACCCGAGATAGCGAAAGAGAATGACCCAGAAATTGCTAAAATGGAAAAGGAATATACTGCATTGCAAGATAAGGTTGCTGCTGATGAGAAATTCCTTAAGGGTATTAAGGGTAAGAGCTGGCTTACTCCTGGCGAAGTGTCAAGAAAAGATAGCATAGAAGATAATTCTTGGTATGGCACAAAGGGCAGCCTTTCCGTCAATACAGAAAGAATGACTCAAATAGCAAAAGACATCAACAAAAAGCGGTATGATAACTATTGTATGGACTGTAAAAAAAGAGGAGAAAAAAATCCCACTCCTGAGGAGTGGGGAAAAGATGCTAAGTATGTCGCAATGAGATTCCCTTCTGAAAAGGCAGCAGCTTAAGTCGATCATTTATTGATAGTTACAGTTCGTAAAGTTCCTTGTCCGATATCAGGGAGAACCCTGCGTTCGTGATCGTCTTCCCGGTCTCTTCAACATTGATGGATTCAATGCACAGTACCGCTTTCTTACTGGATTCAATAACGAAACCATAGGCATCACTGATATTGATGTTGTTCGCGGCTAAGGCCTGCGTGAGCTCATAAAGACCGCCCGGCTGGTCGTTCATGGCGACCGCGACGATATCCTTCACCGCGCAGGCGAACCCTTTTTCCGAGAGGGACTTCTCGGCCTTTATCGGATCGTTCACTAGTACTTTCATGACGCCGAAATCCTTCCGGTCCTGAATCGCGATGGCGCGAATATTGATCTTGTTCTCGCTCAATACCTTCGTGACCGCGTTCAGTCGTCCCGGTTTGTTGTCCAGTAGTACCGTTAGTTGTTTTGCCATATGTTACTCCTTTGCTCATAGAAACAAGAAACGAGAAACAAGGTTCAATAGATAAATCATGACATGCAATAAATCTTGTCTCTTGTTTCCTGTGTCTTGTTTCTCTTTATATTCTGGTCCTCTCATCCACCACGCGTTTTGCTTTTCCCTCGAACACCGGCAGTGCTCCCGGCTCGTGCAGTTCGATCACCGGATTGAGTGTGATCAGAGCACGTATCTTTTCCTGTATCGTTCCTTTGAGCATATCGAGCTGATGTATATCACCTTTAAAGAGCTGAGGCTTGATCTCGACCTTCACGGTGAGTCGGTCGAGCACACCGTCTGTGTTCAGATAGATCTGATAGTTCGTGCCGACGTCCGTGATCTTCATGAGCACTTCCTCGATCTGGGACGGGAAGACGTTCACACCGTTGATGATGAGCATATCGTCGCTGCGGCCGGTGATACGGGACAGTCTCCGGTGCGTTCTGCCGCAGGCACAGGGACTTTCATAGATGCGGGCCAGATCTCGGGTACGGTAGCGGAGCAGGGGAGTGGCATTTCGCTTAATGATCGTAAAAACGATCTCGCCTTCTTCCTCCGGCCCGCGCGGTTCGCCGGTCTCCGGATCGATGACCTCGACGATATAGCTGTCCTCCCAGATGTGCATGCCACACTTATGGGTGCATTCGAACGCGACCCCGGGACCGTTCATCTCGCTCAGACCGTAAGAATTGTAGGCGTCTATACCGTACAATTCTTCGATCTTTTTGCGGGTATTCTCGGAATGCGGTTCTGCTCCGATATATGCTTTTTTCAGAAAGAGGTCCGCAGGCTTGACCCCGTACTCTTCGAGTTTGCTGTGTATATGCAATAAGTAGCTGGGTGTCGCGTGGACGATGGTCGTCTTGAAGTCCTTCATGAACTGTAATTGGCGCAGTGTGTTGCCGGAGGAGACCGGTATGACCATCATGCCTACCCGTTCGGCGCCGTAGTGGAGACCCAGGCCTCCCGTAAATAGTCCATAGCCCATCATGTTCTGAAAGATATCTTTTTTAGTTGCTCCGGTCGCCGTGATACTTCGGGCCACAAGATCGGTCCAGTTTTCCAGGTCTTCTTTGGTCTGATAAATGACGGTAGGTTTCCCTGTTGTGCCGCTTGAACTATGCAAACGGACCACTTCATCGAGCGGAACGGCCAAAAAGCCGAACGGATAACCGTCGCGCAGATCGTTCTTGGAGGTGAACGGTATCTTCCGAAGGTCTGCAAGTGTTCTGATATCCTCAGGACCTTTGATCCCGGCCTCTTTCAGTACTTTTTTATAGTGCGGCGTCTTGAACGCGGAAGATATGGTCTCTTTGAGCCTTTTTAGTTGTAATTCCTGGAGCGTCGTGCGGTCCAGGGTCTCAACTTCTTTGTTCCACCAATGACTTTCCATGGCGTTACAGTTTGATGATGGAATCTTTGGGGACGATGGTGATCTTGTTGTCTTTGAGTATTGAGAGGGCCTTGTCCGTATCCTCAAAGCGGAAGACCATCAGCGCTTTTTCGGAGAACTTCTCGACGAACCCGTACATGTATTCCACATTGATATCATTATCATTGAGCACTTTGAGCGTGGCCGCGAGCCCGCCCGGCTGATCGGAGACCTCGACGGCGATGACATCGGTCATTGTGGCGACAAAATTATCCTTCTTTAGGACGGTCAGGGCTTTTTCCGGATCGTTCACGACCATGCGCAGAACGCCGAAATCCTTGCTCTCCGCTATCGTGAGCGCCCGGATATTTATCTTGTTCTTTCCGAGGAGGTTGCAGACCTCATACAGGCGTCCTTTGGTATTATCCAGGAATATAGAAAGTTGAGTAAGTTTCATTATTTCCTCCTGTATAGTTCCTAGTTACTAGCTTCTAGTTTCTAGAAATACCTGTCTGCTAGTAGCTAGAAACTAGTGGCTAAAGGCTACGTTTATCAACGATACGCTTGGCCTTCCCTTCACTGCGGGCTATCGTTTTCGGCTCGACGAGACGGACCTTCGCGCTGACCCCGAGGGTCGAGGCGATCTCACGAGTGATCTTCTCTTCGAGCATAGTGAGCTTTTTCATCTCGTCGGAGAATATGGCTTCTTCGACCTCGACGAGCACTTCGAGCTCATCGAGACCGCCGAGCTTTCTATCGACGATGAGCTGGTAATGCGGCTGAACACCCTCGATACCGAGCAGGACGTGCTCGATCTGAGACGGGAAGACATTGATGCCGCGGACGATGATCATGTCGTCGGTGCGGCCCTTGATCTTGCTGATGCGCGGGGTGGTGCGGCCGCAGACGCAGCGGTCATAGCTGAGCGTGACCAGGTCCCGGGTCCGGTAGCGGATGAGCGGGATGCCTTCCTTGGTGAGCGTGGTGATGGTGAGCTCTCCTTCCTCGCCTTCTTTGACGGGCTTATTGGTCTTCGGGTCGATGACCTCGGGATAGAATACGTCCCACTGCACATGCAGCCCGGTCTTATGGGTACATTCCTGTGCGACGCCGGGTCCGATGATCTCGGAAAGCCCGTACACATCGGTCGCGGTCATATTCCAGCACTTTTCTATCTCTTTGCGCATAGCTTCGCTCCATGGTTCGGCGCCGAACACCCCGAATTTCCAGCTGCTCTCGCGCGGGTCCATGCCGAGTTCACGAGCTTCTTCGACCATGTACAGGGCATAACTCGGCGTGCAGGCCAATATTTGCGGCTTGAAATCGTTCATCAGTTTAAGCTGGCGTTTGGTCTGTCCTGAGGAGGCAGGAATGACCGTGAGCCCCATGGTGAGAGCGCCATAATGAGCGCCGAGGCCTCCGGTAAAAAGGCCGTAGCCGTAGGCGACTTGTATCATGTTGCCCGGTTCTGCGCCGGCGCAGGCGAAGGAGCGGGCCATCACCTCGCCCCAGAGCTCAATATCGGCCTTGGAATAGCCGACGACGGTCGGGTTACCGGTGGTGCCGCTCGAGACATGGACCTCGGCCAGTTTTTCTTTCGGCATACAGAACAGCCCGAAAGGGTAGCTATCACGCATATCCTCTTTGGTCGTGAACGGCAGTTTGACGATATCGTCGATGGTCTTGATCTCCGCTACGGAGACGCCGTGGTCATCGAGTTTCTTTTTATAAGTAGGACAATTGTTGTAGATGTAGGGGATGAGTTTTTTGAGGCGTTCGGACTGCAGGTTCTTCAGGTCCTCTCGGGACGCGCATTCGGCTTTTTCGTTCCAGATCATACAAGACTACCTCCGGGGACGATTATATCAGAATATCAAGGTAAAACCTGAACAGAAATGTTACGAGCAAGTCCTTCCTTTGCTGAATATATCCTTATTCTCAGAGATGTTTTTACCTGCGAACACCTCTTCGATCGCTTTGAACCAGTTCTCTTCTTTGATCGGCAGATACTTGGATAGGACACCGAGCAAGAACGTGTTCATATAATGGGCGTGCGTGATGCATGTCTTTCCTTCTTCAAGGTACTTGGTCAAGTCCATACCGTCCTTTTTCAGGAACGGTGCCCAACGTACTGACTCTTCGGGATAGAACGATACCAGGAAGTCCGCTTCGCCTTTTGGGATAAGAGGGGAATAGACCTCATCACCGAAGCGTACATGAGACTCGACCGACCCGCCGCGCTGGGCCATGCCGTGTACTTCCGACTTCTTGGCATGGAAGCCTTCGTGGAGCGCAGCGACCGCGCATATCTCTGCCGCCTTGAGTATCCCTTGACCTCCGGTCCCGCAAAAAAAGATGTTCGTTATCTTATTCATAGTGCAACGCCTTTGGTGCGCAGACATTGCTGCAGAGCGAGCAACCGACGCACAACGAGGTATCATGTTTGATGGATCCATCCTCATTTTTGGTGAGAGCAGGGCAGTTTATCTCCAGGCATTTATAACATTTGACGCATTTCTTGGCGTCGAGCTTTGGCATCGGTTTCTTCCGTTTTTCAATGAGCCGGCATGGTGAACGGGCGATAATGACAGATATCTTGCCTTCGGCCATACGTTCTTTCACGAGCTTCTCAAGGTCCTTTATCTTGAACGGATCGATGATGTCCACGGTATCTGCTCCGCAGGAAGCGCACAGTTTTTCCAGGTCGAGCTGGGGCGTGTCTTCCCCGGCCAAGGTCTTGCCGGTCGCCGGATGCGGCTGGGAACCGGTCATGGCGGTCGTTCCGTTATCAAGGATGATGAGCACTCCCGGCACCTTGTTATAAGTCTGGTTGATCAAACCGGTGATACCGGAATGTACGAACGTGGAATCGCCGATGACCGCGACAGAGTTCGTTTCCCCGGCTTTCTTGAAGCCCTGCAGGAAGGTCACCGAAGCGCCCATACAGACGCAGGTGTGCAACGCCGAGAGCGGCGGCATGGCCCCAAGAGTATAACAGCCGATATCTCCGTTGACGTTCACTTTCAGCTTTTTAAGTGTCGTGAAAACGGCCCGATGAGGGCAGCCGGGGCAGAGCACCGGTTTGCGTACCGGGGTCGGTGTATCTTGTTTTTCTTTGCCGGAGACAAGGTCAACGATGAATTCCGGGCGCAATTCACCGACCAAAAATGACGGGTGTTTGCCGCGGCAGGCGATACCAGTCAGACGGGCCATGTTCTCAATGAACGGCTCCTGTTCTTCCAGTACGAATACTTCGTCCACGTTCTTGGCGAATTCACGGGCCAACTTTTCCGGGAAAGGATAGGGCATGCCAAGCTTCAGGAAGGACGCGGTCGGGAACTTCTCTTTTGCATATAGATATGAGACGCCGCTCGTGATGAACCCGAACTTTTTATCGTTATATTCGACCGTGTTCATGGATGTCTTTTCGGCATATTCCTGCAGGTCTTTGAGCCGTTTTTCGAGGATGACATGCTTTTTGAACGCGTTCGCAGGGACCATGACGTTCTTTTCAATGTTCGTTGTATAGGGTTTCTTGCCGACCTCTTTTCGCTCACCGATAGTGACGTTCTCTTTGGTGTGGGCGATACGGGTCGTCATTCGGAACAGGACGGGGGTGTCGAACTGTTCGCTCAGGTCAAAGGCGGTCTTGATGAAGTCTTTCGCTTCCTGTGGTGAGGAAGGCTCGATGAGCGGCATCTTGGCGAACGGAGCGACAAGGCGGTTATCCTGTTCGTTCTGGGAGGAATGGAGCCCCGGGTCATCGCAAGTGACGACCACGAAACCACCGTTCACGCCCATATACACGGAGGTCATGAGCGGATCCATGGCGACATTTATACCGACATGTTTCGATGCGTACAAGGAACGGGCACCCGCTACGGCAGAACCCAGTGCTACTTCATAGGCTACTTTTTCATTGACCGACCATTCGCTTTTAACTTCCTTGAATTGGGCCAGATATTCGGTGATCTCGGTCGAGGGAGTGCCCGGATATGCGGCAGAGGTCATGAGCCCCGCTTCATAGGCGCCGCGAGCCAATGCTTCATCCCCTGATAATAATTGTTCTTTTATGTTCATGGGTCGGTATTATACGGGCTTGTTAGAAAAAAAAGTAGTGGCCGGTTCAGAGCGGAAGAGCCCTAAAAATGTACTTGCATACCTAGTGAACCCATGGTATAAATCCTCTGTAATTGTGAACTAAACCTTGAACAAATTCCAGGAACATCACAAGTTGGCGGCGAGTTCTAATTATATTCAAACTATTTCCGCAGCTTAGTAATTCCCATCTGAAAGGAGCCTGACTATATGGCAGAACGACGAGGCAGAAAACCGGCACACGAGGAGAATAAAGCAGAGGAACAGAAAGCTCCGGCCGAAGCAGCAACCGAAAAGAAGGATGTTGAGACCATTAAATTCGTACCTAACAACGATCGCAGTCAGCCGGACGATACCACGGTCAAGCTGAACATCGTTGAGCTTCAGAACATGAACATCAAGGACCTCCTTAAGGTCGCTAAAGACCTTAATGTCGAGAACTACAGCAATATGGAGCGGCATCAGCTGATCTACAAGATCATGCAGACCAAGACCGAACAGAGCGGGCTCATATTCGCACGTGGTGTCCTCGAGATACTTCCTGATGCGTTCGGGTTCCTGCGTACCAATAACTATCTGCCGAGCTCGGAAGATATCTATGTTTCTGCGACCCAGATCAGACGTTTTGGGCTTATGACCGGAGATACGATATCTGGACAGGTCCGTCCGCCGAAAGAAGGAGAACGCTATTTTTCGCTTCTTCGGGTAGAAGCGATCAATGATCTTCCTCCGGAATCGGTCCGTTCGCGTACGTTCTTCAGCAATCTGACACCTATTTATCCGAACGAGAAGTTCAGTTTGGAGGCGGATGCAGGGAATATCACTACCAGACTTATCGACATGATCGCTCCTATCGGTAAAGGGCAGCGTGCCTTGATCGTATCCCCGCCTAAAGCCGGTAAAACGACCATTTTGAAGGATATTGCCAATAGTATCTCCAAGAACCATCCGGACGTCATGATAAAAGTACTTTTGATCGATGAACGTCCAGAAGAGGTCACTGATATGGAACGGTCCATCCGCGGTGAGGTCATAAAGTCCACGTTCGATGAACCGCCGGAACAGCATGTTAAGGTCTCTGAGCTCGTACTGGAAAGCGCAAAACGTATGGTCGAACAGGGGAGGGACGTCGTGATCCTTCTCGACAGTATCACCCGTTTGGCCCGTGCCTATAACCTGGTCGTGGCCCCGAGCGGTCGTACCTTGTCGGGCGGCCTTGATCCGAGTTCCTTGCATAAACCCAAGCGTTTTTTCGGCGGTGCCCGTAATATCGAGGATGGAGGTTCTTTGACCATCATCGCGACGGCTCTCGTCGATACCGGCAGCCGTATGGATGACGTCATTTATGAAGAGTTCAAGGGTACGGGTAATATGGAATTGCATCTGGACAGAAAATTGGCTAATCGGCGTATCTATCCGGCCATCGATATCGTTTCTTCTGGTACCCGTAAAGAAGAGCTTCTGCTCGACGGGGAGGACCTGCGGAAGATCGTTATCCTGCGTAAGAGCATCGATAATGAGAGCTCAACAGAAGAGCTGGTCAAACTTCTGAAGCAGACCAAGACGAACCATGAGTTCTTGAACTCGGGTATATTCGACGTTTAAAGACAGTTCCTGGTCACTAGTTCCTAGCTGCTAGCAGTCATGGGGTGCTGGTAACTAGCGACTGTAGCTAGTTACTAATGCGGTTGTCAAAAACAGGCTATTAAGGTATTATGCGCAGGCATTTTTGAAAGGAGTTTTTTGGTCATGAAAGAGAAGATCCATCCGGAATACCACACCCTGGTCGCCAGCTGTGCGTGCGGTGCAACGTTCGATACAGGTTCTACAGAAGAAGAACTTCGTGTCGATATCTGCTCCCATTGTCATCCGCTGTTCACCGGCCAGCAGAAGCTGCTCGATACAGAAGGCCGTGTTGACCGTTTCAAGAAACGGTATGCCAATGTGGGTGTTAAAGCTGCTGCAAAGAAAAAGTCTTAGAGATACAGTTCCATATATAAGAGGTTCAGTTGTTCTGCTGCGTTAAGCGGCCTTACAGCTGAACCTCTTTTTTTATGCCTGATAGCTCAAAAAGGGGTGTGTCGATGGCAGGAGAAAAGAAGATCGATCCGATCGGCGGACAGGCGGTCATTGAAGGCGTAATGATGCGCGGGAAAAAGACCGTAGCGGTCGCCATGAGAGCTCCCGACAAGAAGATCATCGTTGAGGCATATCCCTGTATCCCCTGGACGAAGCGTTTCCCGATATTAGGTGTGGTGATAATCCGTGGTTTTGTCACAATGATCGAAATGCTGATCGTAGGCAGCAAGATCCTGATGCGTTCCGCAGAGGTCTCGCTTCCGGAAGAAGAAAAAAAACAGATGAAGGGTTGGGAAATGCCCTTGTCCTATATACTCGGCTTCGGTTTGTCCGTGGTCTTGTTCATCGTTATTCCCGCGTATGTGTTCACAATTCTGAGAAGCTCTGTTCATGACGTCATTATGCTCAATATTTGTGAAGGTTTTGTTCGGTTGAGCATATTCATCATGTTCCTGGCCGTTATATCGCTCATGAGCGATATGCGCAGGGTGTTTGAATACCATGGGGCCGAACATATGGTGGTGAATATGTATGAACGCAGGGAGCCATTGACCGTGAAGAACGCCAGAAAATACTCTGTCAGACACCCGCGGTGTGGGACCAGTTTTCTGCTCGTGGTCATGGTGGTCAGTATCGTGGTGTTCACGTTCTTGGGACGTCCTGATCTTCTGCATCGTATCGTCTATAAATTATCGTTGCTTCCTTTGATCTCAGGTATCTCATATGAGGTCATTCGTCTGACAGATCGCTGGAAGGGCGGATTTTTGAAGGTGCTGACCTGGCCGGGAATGCTCGTACAGTTCTTTACGACCCGCACGCCGTCGAACGATCAGATAGAAGTGGCGATACGGGCGTTGAAAGCGGCGGTCAAAGGATAGTATGTTCGAAAAATTGAACGATGTTGAACGCAATTTCCTGGATATTGAGCATCAGCTCTCCGATCCGTCCGTTATGGCCGATCCGCGCAAGTTCAGGGACCTTTCCAAAAAGCATGCCGATCTGCAGGATACGATAGCGACATATCGGAACTATAAGTCGCTGAAAAAGACCCTGGATGAGGCCGAACATATCATGGCAGACAAGAACGCCGATAAGGAACTATATGAGATGGCCTATGCAGAAGCTGCGGAAGCCAAGCAGAAAATTTCGGCGATCGAAGAAGACCTGAAAATGTTGCTGGTCCCTAAGGACCCTAACGATTCCCGGAACGCGATCGTTGAGATCAGGGCCGGCACCGGCGGGGATGAGGCCGCTTTGTTCGCGACGGACCTGTATGAAATGTATACGCGCTATGCTCAGAAAAAGGGATGGACCATTGAACTTGTCGATGAAAGTGCAGGGGACCTTGGCGGGCTCAAAGAGGTCGTCATGATATTTCAGGGGTCAGGCGCGTACGGACGCATGAAATATGAGTCCGGCACGCATCGTGTACAGCGCGTGCCTGCGACGGAGGCCAGCGGTCGTATCCATACGTCAGCGGCTACGGTCGCGATATTGCCGGAGCTTGATGATGATGTCGATATAGAGATCAATCCTGGTGATCTGCGTGTTGATACGTATCGTGCTTCAGGGGCCGGCGGTCAGCATATCAATAAGACCGATAGTGCCGTCCGTATCACGCATCTGCCGAGCGGTATTGTGGTCGCTTCTCAGAACCGCAGATCGCAATTACAGAACAGGGATACGGCCATGAAAATGCTCAAGCTGAAATTATACGAACAACGAGAAGAAGCCCGCTCCAGTAAAGAACGTGAAGCCCGGCGCATTCAAGTAGGAACAGGTGACCGCAGCGAGAAGATCAGAACGTATAACTTTCCTCAGTCACGGATCACGGACCATCGTATCGGGCTTACCTTGTATAAGCTTGACCAGGTCTTGAACGGTGATATTGATGAGATCATTGATGCGTTGATCACGGCCGATCGAGTGGCCAAGCTCAAGAATGAGACCCAAAGTGCCTGATGTGTGGACTGTCATCGATATCTTGAACTGGACCACGGCCTATTTTGAGGAACATGCAATAGAGGATCCCAGACTTTCCGCTGAATTGCTTTTATCCTGTGTATTAGGCCTTGAAAGACTGCAGTTATATTTACAGTACGATCGTCCGCTCACGGATAAAGAGCGAGCAGGACTTAAGGTGATGATAAGGCGGCGTATAGCACATGAGCCGGTCCAATACATAACCGGTTTCACGTACTTTATGGGGCTGAAATTTTTCGTTAGCAGTGCAGTTTTAATACCTCGATTCGATACGGAGATCCTGGCGGAAAAGGCCATTGAGCTCATAGGCCAACATAATATTTCTCGGGTTATAGATGTAGGGACAGGCAGCGGAGCCCTTGCGATCAGCATGGCCCATTTCGTCACCTCGCTTCGTGTTTGCGCCTCTGATCTTTCTGCTGAAGCTTTAGCCGTAGCTGAAAAAAATGCACATATGCTCAATGTTTTTGATCGGATCATCTTCAGGGAAGGTGATCTTCTCGGGCCGTGGGCCGATGTCCTTGCTTTGTCCGGACCATTACTTGTGGTCGCGAACCTGCCGTATGTACGTGAGTCGGAGTGGGGGGGGCTAGCTCCTGAGGTCAAGGATTATGAACCGAAGCAGGCACTTGTTTCCGGAAGGGGAGGACTTGAGCATTATGGCAGATTACTTGACCAATTAGCCTCAGTGACCGGAACCTGGTATGGATTATTTGAGCTCGGCATCGATCAAGTGACAGAGCTTAAGGATATGGTAGCTCAAAAGATCTCGGATACCGAGATCAAGGTCATTAAGGACCTTGCAGGCAATGACAGATGCTTTTTCGTCTCAAAAAAATAATGCCGGTGTTCGGGTACTACTGACCGTATGCGCAAGAGCGCTCCGATCATCTTTTTGTCTGTTCTTTTTTGCTGCCCAGATGGGCCTTTAATAACCCGGTATGCTCAGAAGCTGCGGAAACGGCGAGCAACCTGTAGGGTCTCTGTTCTGCAATGATAAGGTACATGGTCCCGTTCTTTTTTGTTATAGTTCGGACCCCCAGGCCCTTGTTCTTAACGGATTTCCCGAGAGAAACGAACAGTTCATTGAGCGCAGTTTTTGAGACCTTCTCTTTGGCCACATAATCGAGCATAACAAGAGCATTTTTTTCAAATCGGACATATACGCCTGAAAAAAACTTGTTATCGTTGAGCGGAGTATAAAAATATGCGCTGTTCGGAGCGATATCCGGATATTTCTTCAGCCACCAGTTCTCGGCCTCAAAAAAGCTGACAGTATCATCCTTTACGAAGGAGATGGCCTTTATGTCTGAAAAACGGGAGAGATCCAAGCCGGTCCCTTTTGCATGGACAAGAACGCTCATGCATAATACGATGAGCAAGGCACCTATAGCCGTTTTTTTCATGTCAGTACCTCCTTGCGTTAGTTTTTACAGTATATCATTCGTGCAACAGGTCTGAAAAGTGAAATATAATTTATTAAATTACGATATCTTTCTGCATGGGGTATGTTTGTCCCGTCCTGTCCTCAACAGGATGAGAGTGTTCTGGTAATAAGGAGTGTTCGATGTTCTGCGGTTCTACAAAAGTTATCTCTGTCCCGGTCCATATCGAACGGTACAGTTCGAACGTCTATTCGTACGACCCTATCAATGAACGATTTGCCATGGGCAGAGCGATGTTCTATCAACAACATGACCATGCCGATATAGGGACGAACGCATCTTTGGAGGCGAAATACAAGCTCTTGCAATCGAACTATGAAAAGATCATGACCGCCGCCAAGGAATTCTCTGAAGGGATCTCGGCGATAGAAGAGCTCGTGCACGATATCCCCACTACCGATCCCGACAGAACGTTCGCCTTCATAGATGAGACCCTACGTGCATCAAAAGGCAGTATAAGTTCTTCCGCTTTTGAACGTCTTCTGAACGTGGCGGACAGTATAAAACGGGAAATATCCCGGGTGCTCGATGGCCATATCTGTAAGGAATATATGGACAACCTTTCTCCGGAGGAACTGGATATCCTGCAGGACAATGCACAGGTCCTTCAGCTCCTTAAAAAGGATGCTTTTTTATTCCCTGTTGCAGAAGGGAAAGAGTCGTTCTCTCGTCTATTGACGGATAAACGCGTCCAGAATGCCTGGCCGCTCATCCGCAAGATGAGCATGGAATTGTATGAAAAAATGATACCGGCGGCCCTGGAGTCGGTCATCGCTTCTTACCGGAATAATGTGGAAAAGATCTCAGAATTCTATGGACCGATACTGTTCGTGCCCATGATAGAGGAGTTCTGTGAGGTATTGCTCAAGAAAAAAACGACGTTCGCCTGGGCCAAGGACTTTTATCCGGATATTGACGGGATACTGAAGGATAATAGGACACTTCCTCTTCTGATAAAAGAAGTCGGTGAAGTGCTTGCGCGCGAATGCCGAAGATTGCAATCCTGCAGTGCTTTTACGGGTAGAACGGTGTTCCAGAATAATCCTCGGGCGATCGAGAGCATATGTCGGCGGTTCAATTTTGCGGATGAGATCGAGAACGTGGCCCAGTTCGTAGCGAACGTTGTCGATCATCGTCATGTTTCGCATACAGCTCCTTCCGGCGATGCCGCGATAATATTCGCTACGGACCTTTCTCCGGTCGAGTATGCTTCTTTATCCATGAGCACCCGGGGTATCGTGTGCGCGAGAGGGAATACCATCTCTCACACCGCTATCATGGCAAAAGGGAGCGACATTGCATATGTCGTGAACCGTACGATACAAACGCAGCTGCTCGTTTCTGAAGGCGATCTGGTCCTGATCAATCCGTTGAAGGGGGAGATCATCATCGAGCCGAGCCCGGAGCAGCTGGCCTCTTTTTACGAAGATAAAAAAAGATATCAGCGCGAGGTGGAGATCAATAATGAGGCTAAAAGTTTTGCTGTCGGCAAACGGACCTATTCTCTGGACGGACAACGTGTCGAGATGTCGGTCATTGCTAATAGTTATAAAGATATTAACGATACGATCGAGCTGAACAAAGGTAAAGGTGCGAATATCGGGCTTTTGCGTACTGAATTGCTGACGGATTACGGGGAAACACATGCGCTGCCGACCATGGAAGAGTACTTCATGTTCTATATGAAGGCCGTATCCGCGGTATCGGAAAGGATAGATATACGTACTCTTGACCTCAATGATACCGATAAAAAATCGTACAGGGGCATATCTTCGCAAGGCTTGAGCGGTATCGCCTATGATCTGGCACATCCGGAGAACCTCAAGAACCAGATCAAGGCGATACTGCACTGTGCGCTGCTGGTACCGGAGAAGAGCATCAATGTCATTTTTCCGCAGATAGAGATGGCAGATCAGGTGGTACAGACTAAAGGTCTGGTCGATCAGGCCGTTCAAGAACTTGCGGCTGAACACGCAGGGCTGGTCCAGATACCCGGGAACATCTCGTTCGGCATCATGTTGGAAACGATGGAACTTGTGAAGGATAGTTTTTGCGAGCTTAAAAAGATCATCGAACTGGACTGGATATCCTGTGTGAAGATAGGAGGGAACGATCTGCTCTGCAGTGTCTTGGGGAAGGCCCGCGATTCTGTCACGGACCAGGATTTCTTTGACCATACGCATATTCAAACCTTGGCGGATGTTATAGGTTTTCTGCAAGGCTTGAAGACCATCAGATTTTCCTATTGCGGACAGGCAGCTTCTCATAAGGACAGGTTACCGGTCTTGATCGGACTGGGGTTGCAGAAATTCGCGGTTACGATCAGTAATTACTACTATCTGAAACAAAGTGTCATGTATGAGGTCAATGTCAAGAATTGGCGAGAACAGCTGTTCGGACTGATATCTTCTGATATGACCCCTGCCCAGATACAGAATACGCTCGTTCCTCCCCTTCATACGGAGATGAAAGAGAATTATGCGAAGCAAGTCCTTGATATGCTGCTGCAGGCTAAAGAACAGACCCGTAAGGAACAGAGCCTGGTCGCAACACAGATAGAGATGAATAAAAAATTGACGGATCTTTCCTCAAAATTGAACCACGACAATATCATCCTGGAGCGCTTCCGTAAAATGGTCTCCTATGTCAATGAAGACCTGCTCAATAATTATGTCGATACTTTCGATGAAGATGATATGGTCCTTGTCTTTCCTGCACTGTTGTGGCGGTATTCGGAGGTGGATTCTTTTCTGCTCGACCCAGAAGAGGGGTTTGGATTGCCTCAATATAAAACGAGCTTTCGACGAAAAGATGCACGGGCCAAGAACGTTGTTCAGAAGTATAAGGGGCCTGAGGAGTACACGGAGTACTTTACCAGTGAGACGTACATCAATAAGATCCTGCGTGCTCCATTGTCGCATATCCGCAGGAACAAAAAACTGACCAATATCGATAAGGTCTTGCTCGCACATGCTACGCCGCTGTTCCTTGATACGGTAGAGACCCTTCGCTCAAAGATCGAGAACGGCGGTTTTCTTAAAGGGAGTAACGGCAATGTGTTCGTGTTCTTTGATGAACCGCAGACCCAGGTGATCGGGGTGTGTATCAAGGATGTCCGCTCTTTTGCAGGTGAGCTGAGCCTGGTCTCAGAGATGGAAGATATCGAGAACGGTTCTGTTGTGTTCTGGAAATTCCCGCAGGACCAGGAACGTATGCGGATATTGAAATATTCGCGGGAAATAGATTCTATCGGATTGATCGCCCTGGGGAGTGCCGACAACAACAGTGTGTTCCCCCGCAGTATCGACAGAGAAAACCCCTATTTCTATGCGAGTATCAGTGCTGATATAGCAAGTCATATCAGGATGTTCCAGCGCTTCAATGTTCTCAATAAAATGATGATCACCATGAAAGAAGGGCACTGAGGGCCGGTATGCTGAATAAGGTCATAGTTTTTGATGTGCACGATCCGCTGCTCGAAATATATGCCACTCTGGAGATCAGACCGGACATTAAAGGCTTGTCCGATCACGAACTGGGACAGATCATCGTTTGGGAGCGGGAGATGTTCCAGGGCGTAGGGGGATTACTGAAGGAACATGATGTCCTTGCTCAGTTGAGAAAGACCCTTGATATGTTCGCGGTGGACCTCATGAACGTTGATGAAGAATACTTTAAGCTTCGTGAGAGCACAGTGTGTATCGACCAGAAGATCATCGATGATCTGGAGCCCCGTGCCGTCGAAAGACATAATACCATAATGCGGGAATATTTCCCCTGGTCCCTAGAAACGATGAGGAACAATCTAACGGTCATTAATTGGGGTGAGAGATATATACAAAGAAAAAAGTATGTAAACCTGGGAAATGTCCTTTTAAGAGAGGAACACTATTTCTCTAGATATATACATTTATGCAAAGCATATGAGGATGTGCCCCATATGGACAGAGTTCGGCTTGCTGTAGATATCCAGAAGACCACATCTGCAGAGCTTGGGTTGTGGGCTGCGTACAGGTATTTTTTAGAGGCCTATCAGCGGGGGCTGTTTTGATATCCTTCATACATTAGGCAACGTCTATTGAGCCAGGCGCCGAAGCCTTGCTTCGCAGGGCTCAGCTGCGCTTCGGCATCCTGCCTCTCTTTTTTGTTCTCGCAGAGCTCGAACAAAAGGTCCTGATGTATATTAGGGATGATAGTCCGTGCCAGGCGCCGAAGACTTGCTTCGCAGGGCTCAGCTGCGCTTCGGCATCCTGCCTCTCTTTTTTGTTCTCGCAGAGCTCGAACAAAAGGTCCTGATGTATATTAGGGATGATAGTCCGTGCCAGGCGCCGAAGACTTGCTTCGCAGGGCTCAGCTGCGCTTCGGCATCCTGTCTCTCTTTTTTGTTCTCGCAGAGCTCGAACAAAAAAGCCCTGACGCATGCGCATCAGGGCCAAATTCTCACTGCGTTCGAATTTGGTGAGCCAGGAGAGATTCGAACTCTCGACCACTACATTAAAAGTGTAATGCTCTACCAACTGAGCTACTGGCCCATCCAAATAATTGAACGCAATGATATCAAAAAACAAAAAAGAGCGTGACCGCTCTGTTTACGGTCTTACTATACAAAACTTGTACGTTGCTGACAAGAGCGTATCTTAGCGGACTCTTATCGTTTCAGACCGTCGTGCGCCGGTCGATACGAACGATATCTTTACTCCGACCTCTTTTTCCAGCCGCTGCAGGTATTTCTTTGCTTTAACAGGCAGGTCTTTGAAGTTCTTGATACCTGCTGTTGATGAGGTCCAACCCGGCATTTCTTCATATACAGGGATACACTTTTTAAGCAGCTCGAGATCGCTCGGCAGATGTTCTATGTTCTGACCGTCGAGCGTATATGCGGTACACATTTTAATGGTCGGTAGTTTATCAAGAACGTCCAGTTTTGTGATCACAAGGTCGGTTATACCGCTGACAATGACCGAGTGACGGACAACGACCGCATCGAACCATCCGCAGCGGCGCGGCCGGCCGGTGGTCGTTCCATATTCTTTACCTTCGCTACGCAGTAATTCTCCGGTCGCATCATGCAGTTCGGTAGGGAAGGGGCCTTCGCCGACGCGGGTCGTATAGGCTTTTACGACACCGAGCACCCGGTCTATCTTCGTCGGTCCGATCCCGGACCCGGTACAGGCACCACCGGCGGTCGGATTGGACGACGTCACGAACGGATAGGTCCCATGATCTACGTCCAGCATTGTCCCCTGTGCACCCTCAAGCAGTATCTTTTTCCTTTGTTTGACCGCCGTACTGATATAGGCTACGGAATCGATGACGTATGGGGCGATCTTCGGTGCAAGAGCGGCAAGGGCACCCAAACGGTCCTTGAACGCTTCCGGACGCAGGAAGGCTTCCATACGGACCCCGGAACGGTTGATCTTGTCCACATAAGCAGGCCCGATGCCACGGCCGGTCGTACCGATCTTTTGTCCTTCCGCGCGGCTTTGTTCCTGTTGTTTGTCCCGTTCTTTATGCTCAGGCAGAATGATATGTGCCGCACTGCTGATCTTGAGGTTCTCCGGAGTTACTTTGATGCCCCGTGCCTGGAGAGATGAGATTTCTTCAAGCAGGACTTCGGGATCAACGACCACACCGTTACCGATAACACACACGGTCTTTGGGAACAGGATCCCCGAGGGGATGAGATGGAGCTTGAATACGTCCTCGCCGACGACCACCGTATGACCGGCATTGTTGCCACCTTGGTATCGGATGACGAGATCTTTTTTCTCGGCAAGAAGATCCGTGATCTTGCCTTTACCTTCATCGCCCCATTGCGTCCCTACGATAACATCTATGCTCATGCTATTTCTTCCTTTCATGGCGTATGGCCATAAAAAAACCGCATATGCAGCGGTGAGGTCAAGGTCATTGTTGTTCGGCCCTGGAACAGACCCACCGTACCGTGTGCGCTGAGGACGATCCGAACCATAGGTTCAGATTGGGTTTCTATGACCGTACAAGACAGTATAGAATTATTAACCGTGCGAACATAGACTAGCTATAGAGCGCAGAACAGTTCCCGAAAGTAAAAGTGTTGGTTCAGCCGCATTATCTCAGGCATCACAAGTACGGTCGGAATTTCAAAATATCACTGGGTTAGTATAAGTAAGGGGTGTGGGGATGTCAAGGAATAACGCGAAAAATACCAAATTCCAAATACGCAAATTTCAAAAACCATGATACCTGGTAACGGTAATGAGATCATTTTGGTATTTGCGTATTTTGAATTTTCTTCCTGAATGTTAATCTGGATTTGACAAGTGGCTTGGGGGAGGTTATTATTTACTCAATAGTCAGCTTTATGGCGTGGAAAGGCTGATCTTGCTCAGCAATGAGTGAGGAGGTATTTATGGCTACGGGGCCCATTCAAACTGGCCCGGGGGCGCAGCCGTATCAGTCGAATATTCCGGTCAAGCGTCCGGATGGTTCGGCTCAGACCGGTCAAGTACGCGATGGTATCGCGGTCCAGCGTCCCCTGACACAGCAAGTAACAGATGCGAGTAAGGTCGCTCAACAACAAGCGGTAGTCACAACACCGTTCAAGACCATTGCGCGCAAAATGAGCATGCATGATATCGTGAACCAGCTCTTTCAGTACGGTATAGAGGCTTCGGACGATAACCGCAGTCTTGCCGTCAAAATGCTGCTCATGGGTGTTGAGCTCAGTAAAGAGAACTTCAATAAATTATTCAATGTGCTCAAAGGTCATCCCAGCGATTCCTTTATGCAGGAAGCGGCGATACTTGTCCTAAAGAAAGGTCTTGATGATTCTCCGGTAGCCCTGAAGGCACTGGCGAGCTTCTTACGGGAGAATCCGCAGCTTGCACAACAGTTGCGGACCATGTTATCGAGCATGTCCGCATTACAGACGGCGATCGCCTCAGGCAGGAATTTGCTTTCCTCGACAGCCCTTGCTCAATTGTCCGGCGTTCTTGCTCAGTTGGACGGGATGGTCTCTCAGCTTCCGGCCGCTCTTCAGAAGAGGAAGAAAGGGGAGGCGTTCAATCGTGACGAACTCTTGGGGACGTTGCGGCTTTCAAAGGCGTTGCTGGACGGCGTTCGTTCTCAGATAGCGGAGCAACCGCCAACGGAAGAGGGGGCGTACCTTACCAATCAGTTGATGGCGGCATCAAAGGATATGCAGAGCGTGTCCGAGAGTTTGATGACCCATGCGGTATTATCCCGCCCGACGGACCAGACCGATACATCAGTGAAGGATCAGTATGCGTATTGGCAGATCCCCAATACCCTTGCAGAACAGCCTAAGACCATTGAATTGCTGATAAAGCGCGACATGACCAGACCCAAGGCCCCCATCAATCCTCGCAAGACCCGGATCGTTCTTAAGACCGAGACAAAAGAGCTTGGAGAGCTTGGCGTGGAAATGAACGTTGAAGAGAACACCCTTGATATTAAGTTCAATACCCCTGAGGACGGGATCACTTCTTTCATTAAAGCTCATATGGAAGATCTTCAAAAACGTATGGCCGCGCAGAATTACAAGACCAAGAGCATTCAGGTCGTTCGTAAGCACCTTGATGTTCGTCAATTCATCATTCCGATGCTCGATCTTGACGATCTTCGGCGTGTGCAGACGGAGGCATAATAATGGCAATGTCGAACAAGAACAGCAGACGTGCGCGGCGTAAAGAGCTCGAACGCAAACTGAAAAAACGTGCGGAGCAGCTGCAACAGGTCGAAAAGCGTTCGGATCGCACGGCCGTTGCGATCCGTTATGACATCGATAAGGACGCTGCGCCTGTTGTGTTGGCTGCGGGGAAAGGTCCGGTCGCGGAAGAGATCTTGCGCATCGCGGAAGATAATAAGATCCCGCTGTTCGAGGACAGGAAACTGGCTCAGCTGCTCAGCAAGATAGAGATCGATACAGAAGTACCGGCCGAATTGTATGTATTGGTCGCAGAGATATTGGCCTTCATATTTAAATTGGACCAAATGGCAGGTAAGCGCGAGTATTTTGAAAAGAAGGCCAAAGAAATGGGTATTTAGGCGACGTGAACATGGGGGATATAGTGAAACAGTGGGGGATATTCTTATTCATATTATTGGTGGCAATGCCGCTTGGTGCTGAGGAAGAGGCCAAGGACAAAGCGCCTGTGCAGGCCATGAAGGTCTATGAGAAGTCCTATGATGCGCTCATGGAGAACGTGGTCAATCTTAAAACGCCGGGGTATAAATCGTTCGATACGGTCGTGAGCTCCACGGAAAAAGGTCAGATAGCCGCAGAGCATGTTACCCGGTTCACTAAAGGTACGCTTGAACAGACCAATGGCAAGCTTGATGTCGCGATAGAAGGCGACGGTTTCTTTGTTGTGCAGCTTGCCGGATATGGTGGCTCAAAAAGAGAGACCGTGAAGACGGCATCAGGCCTTGCGTACACTCGTGACGGACGGTTCCAGATAAATAAAGATTATGAACTGGTCACCATGGCTGGTGGTTTTCGTGTCTTTTCCCAGGGTGGGCCGATCATTATTCCCGGCCTCGGGTCTGACGGGAGCGGTATCGTAGAGATCTCGGCCAAAGGCGAGATCATTCAGAACGGGGTGGTGCTCGGGATCCTTCAGGTCGTGACCTTTGATGATATGAGCAAGCTTGAACGTATCAACGGAAGTTTTTTTCGGGTCCCTCCTGAGCGCAGTGATATTGCCCCTATTGATGTCCCCGAGGTCCGTGTACGTCCCGGATTTGTCGAGGCTTCCAATGTCGATCTTTCCCGGCAATTAGTGGAATTGCCGCTGAATACAAAAAAATATGATGCGAACTCAAAGGCCTTGCAGATATTACGGAAAGCATCACAGACCGCCCGTGAGATGGGCAGGACCCAATGAGCACATAACAAAGCACGATAAGGAGGGTATAGTGTTCTTGTGAACCGGGTACGTAAAAAATAAAAAAGGGGGAATATATATGTTCAAACAGTTCAGGGTCGCCGCGACAGGTATGTCCGCAATGGAAAAAGACCTCATTACGATAACGGATAACGTATCTAATGTGAAAACGACAGGGTTTAAAAAAGCACGGGTGGAGTTCGAGAACTTGTTCCCGGAGATACTCAATGAATCCATCACGGAGTCCGAAGCGGGAAAGAACACTCCCCGGCTTGAGTTCGGCTCGGGGGTCAATGTGGTCGGTACGCCTCGTGATTTTACCTCAGGTACGGTAGAGGTCACGAATAATGCCCTTGATGTGGCCATACAAGGTGAGGGTTTCCTGCAGTTCCGTATGAATGATGGGTCCATTGCGTATTCGAGGGCAGGTAATCTGCATAAAGATGATGAGGGACGTATCACGGATGTGAACGGCAATATGCTTGAACCTTCGATCACGTTGCCTCAGAACACTACCGGAGTGGTCATAACGACAGATGGTACGGTGCTGGTCCAGGAGAACAACGAGACGGATCAGCGGCAGGTCGGGCAGATTACGTTAGCACGTTTCGTTAATCCTGCCGGCTTGAAATCGGCAGGAGGCAATCTCTATCAGCCGACACCGGCCTCAGGAGAGGCCATTGAAGGGGTCCCGGCGGAGAACGGTTTTGGCAAGATCGCGCAATACTCGCTCGAAAGTTCGAACGTCGATGTCGTGCAGGAAATGATGCGTATGATCATGACCCAGCGTGCGTTCGATGTTATCTCTAAAGCGATCCAGTCCGGAGAAGGTATGTTGAATTCCGCGATCGAAGTCGCCAGGAGCTAGCGGTATATAAGGACGTTCATGCCCCTGTTCGGCATGCTTGGGATACCATTATGATGATCCGTCGTACGTTGCGTGCACTGTTCATAAGTATCGTTCTGATGCTCTTGTGTGTTGGTGTCTCGACAGCGCAGGTGTCACCTGTTGGCGATCTGCGCTCGCTTTTGGAGCAGAAAGCTGTGGCGCCGCTCCATGCTGCATATCCTCAATGGCAGGACGCTGTGGTGACGGTGAACGGGATATTCACTGAACGTTCATTGGAACAGATGAGACCGTTCCAGGGGCAGTGTGATATCGTGCTAGATATTTCTTGTCGTTCCAGTAATGTCCCCGGGACAAAGCAGATCATGAAGGTCATTCTTCAGGACCGGGAAGGGAACAAGAGGTCTTTTTATTTTACTGCGATGGTCTCGGCGATCGCACCTCGATATGTTGCGGTTAGGGACATTCAAGCCAAGGAACTCTTGTCCCCGGAGATGTTCCGTCGAGTGCCTCTGGATATCGCATCGTGTAATGCAAGGCTTATCACAGACCTGAGCGCTATTGCCGGGTATGAAAGCAAAGGGACTATAAAAGCCGGAGAACCGTTACGGACCTGGATGGTAGGACCTCATCCCGTATTTCGGAAAGGGGCAGAGGTCAATATGATATATGCAGCAGAAGATGTCGTGTTGCGTTTGAAGGGGCGCGCGGTCGAAGATGGCTATATCGGTAAGCAGATCACGTGCTACAGGCTTAACTCGTCTAAACGTTTTAAGGTCAAAGTCATTGATGAAAGGACCGTTTTAATCGATAAGTAAAATAAAAAAACATCCGTTCATTAAAAGTTAACCAATAAAAGTATAAGTACATTTCTTATTGACAGTGTGTTCTCTCTTTGTTAAACTCTGTGACAGTGTGGGGGGGGAATATATGTTTAAAAAGAACATACTATTATTGTTGGTCATCGTACAATTTTCATGCATTACTTCGATCGCACTCTCTGACTCTCTTTGGACAGAAAAATCCGAGTCTTCATATGTCATAACAAAAGCGCATAAGCCGGGCGATGTACTGACCATTATCGTTGAAGAACAGACAAGTGCGCTTCAGTCCGGATCAACTCAAAGTGACCGCGATTCGAACGTGCAGTTCAATCTTCAGAACGCTTTCAGCGGCACCCATTCAGGCAAGGAAACTTCCGGAGAGGACAAGCTTGGTCTGGATATGACGGGCTCGAACAAGTACAGAGGTGTCGGTAAAACGATGCGCAATAGTACGGTCAAAACCACCATTACGGCGACGGTCATCGATGTCCAACCTAACGGAAATCTTTTTGTTATGGGGCAGCGTCAACTCGATATAAACAGTGAAATGCAGAAAATAGAGATCTCGGGCATTGTGAGAAAAGCGGACATCTCCCCTCAGAACACGATCTATTCTTCACAGATCGCTAATGCAAAGATATCCATAAGAGGGTCCGGACCGGTCTCAAGTCCGCAGAATACCGGGTTGTTCGGCAAACTGTTCGGATGGTTGTTCTAGGGAGGTATACGATGTCTCGAAATGTACGTCATATCATAGCTGTTCTTCTTTTGTTGGTCTTCAGTTCTGTCAGTTTTGCGGTCTCTCCGATGGTCAGGGTCAAGGATGTTGCCAGGGTGTATGAGGCTCGTCCGAACCAATTGATGGGCTTCGGGCTGGTCGTCGGATTGCGTAATACCGGTGATTCGGCGCAGTCGGTCTTCACGCAACGGGCGCTGACCAATCTTCTGGCAAAGCTCGGCATCGCTCAAAATGCGGAGATGTTCAAGAGCCGTAATGTTGCTGCGGTCATGGTAACGGCGGAACTTCCTCCGTTCATGAAGCCCGGTCAAAAGATCGATATTGTCGTTTCTTCGATGGGTGATGCGAGCAGTTTGAAGGGCGGGACATTATTACAGACCCCGCTGCAAGGTGCTGACGGAAAGATCTATGCAGTATGTCAGGGACAGGTCGTTGTTGCCGTTGAACAACAGAATGCACAGGGTATGGATGTTACCAATCGGAGCCAGCCGACGGTGGGGCGGGTCATGGATGGGGCGATGGTCGAAAAGGAAGTACCTGCTCAATTTGATAAAACTGGTTTCTTGACCCTGGTGCTCGGACGCGCTGATTTTACGACCGCTGCCCGGTTGTCCTATGCTCTTGAATCTGCAGGTATCGTCGGTTCTCAGGCGCTTGATGCTGCGACGGTGCAGATACCGATACCTGAGGAAGAAAAAGAACGTATAGTTGATTTTGTCTCTCGTGTCGAAGATGTGCAGCTTATTCCTGATTCTGTCGCTAAGGTCGTGGTCAATCAGCGTACGGGGACTATCGTTATCGGAGAGAACGTGAGGCTTTCTCCTGTTGCGATATCTCACGGTGATATTGAGGTGAAGGTGACCGAAACAAAAGAGAGTGCTGTGGCCGCGGAGGATGAACTGGCGCTGTTCGAGGAAGCAGTAACGGAGAACGTTAAAAAAGAAGGGGAAAAAGAGGTCAAATTGGTGAAGTTGCAGGCCGGAACGAGCCTGAGTTCGCTCGTTAAAGCGCTTAATTCTGTCGGTACCAGTCCGAGAGACCTTGTCGCGATATTGCAGGCATTGAAATCGTCTGGGGCACTGGCCGCAGAGCTTGAAGTGATCTGATCGTAGATAAGATGCGAGGGGGGGCGTTATGTCTGATATAGTACCGATCAATCCGGTCTCATCCATGGGAAAAGCCCTTATCGATGGTGTTGGTACGGCAAAAAAGCCGAGCACGCCTGCTGAAATAAAGCAGGAATTCGTCGGTATGTTGCTCGACCAGGTGTTCTTGAAGTCGTTCATGAAAGATGAAGAGGAAGGTGTGTTCGCAAAGGAAGAGGATGATCTTTTTGGGGGAGATGCCGCCTCCGGGATGTATAAAGATATCGCCCGCTCGGAGATGATAAAACAGCTTTCAACGGATGAGCGGTTCGGTCTTGAAAAATTATTGGATAATGCGCCTTCACTGGCGATATGATTTTGCTATAATGACGTCACTTTTTTTGTAGAAGGAAATAATTGTGGCTGAAAAGAACAAGAAAAATACTATAACGAACGCGAAACTGGTCGATCCAGCAAAAGAGATGCTTTCGAGAGAATTGCCTGAAGTTAAAAAAGTATCAAAAAAAGATGATTCTATCAGGCAGGAGATATTGCAGGCGCATATGCCTCTTGTTGAGACCATAGCGGCAAATGTTGCGGCCGGAGGCAAAGTACCGCCGAGCATCGCTTTTAAGGACCTGATCAGTTATGGTGCGGAAGGTTTGATCAAGGCGTGGGAAAGTTTTGATAATTCACGCGGAGTGCAATTCAAGGTCTATGCCTCCTATCGTATCCGCGGAGAGATCCTTGATAAGATCCGGCAGGAATGGAAGTACCGTAATCCCGGGTCCTATAAATCGTTCCAGGCCCGTGCGTCAGATATGGTGACGGAATTCGCAAGGGATTCGGTCGTCAGTGAGGGGCAGGAAAAGGGGTCTTCAGGCGGGGTACAGGATGTGGTGGCGAATTCGGCGATCGTCTATTTGCTTTCAATGGATGAGATGGAGGTCGCTTCTGGAGTGCAGGGAACGAAGGACCCGGCTGAAGAAGTGATCAGTGATATGGAATTCTCAAGAGAACGGTCGGTCCTCTGGGAGGAGATAAAGAATTTGTCCGCGCCTGAAAAAATGCTCGTGAACATGTTCTATGTCGAGGATAAGAACCAGAAAGAGATCGCCGAGGCCCTGGGATATTCAAAGAGCAAGGTGAGCAGGTTGCATATGCAATTACTGAACAAATTACGGACCCGTTTAAAACGAAGAATGGGGTAACGCGTAACAGAAGCGATAGTAATGGGGGACATTGTGAGATATTGGGGGATATTCATCATTATCAGTGTGTTGCTGCAGGTAGGCGTTAGCGCTGAATCGATCGATAATGTTCTTTTTGACGATTCAATGCAGCGCTTGATGTACGGCATGAAAGATTCTGTTAAACGACAGACCGTTATAGCCCATAATATCACGAATAAAGATGTTCCCGGGTACAAGCCGATACGTTTTTCTGACGAAATGCAGGAAATGATGCTTCAACCGGGGTTCGATCCGAACAACGATAAGGTCGAAGAAGAGGATGAAATGGCTAAAATGACAAAGAATCGGTTCAAATATTCTACCTATGTTCGTTTGATGAACATGAAACTTGAAGTCTTGAAAAAAGTCATTAATCAGGGGAAATAGTTCATGAATAAGTACCTAACGATACTGAGCGTTCTGTTTTTCGTCACCGGGGCGGCATATGCTATCGGTCCGGGGCTGGATAATGCTCTCGAGATCAGCACCTCGGCCTTGAAAGCTCAGAAGGTGAAAATGAACGTTATTGCCGATAACATCGCGAATGTTGATACGACCAGGACCCTTGAGGGCGGACCCTACAGGAAAAAAAGAGTGGTCATTCGTACAAGAGAATATTTACGCGGGAGCGGGTTCAACTCCGCACTGCGTGGCACCG
>CAZZFK010000006.1:0-132906 GCA_964653455.1 uncultured bacterium | reverse complement strand
CGATTGGCGACCAGAACTTTCTTGAACAAGGTACTGCCTCCTCCCCTAAAATGGGACCTGGATTATATCATTAAGAAGTGCCAGGAGACGAGAGACAAGTGGCAGACAGAATGCATGGACCGAAGACCTTTCTTGACACGTGCCACGTGTCACCTGTCACTTCTATTGCACTTTCCTGAAAATCATACATAATTAATGCATCATGAAGATCACCATCGCACAGCTCGACCCCACCGTCGGGGACGTTCAGGGCAATCTGGAGAAAGCCCTTGCCGCCCTGGCTCTCGCCTCCCAGGATAAAAGCGACCTGGTCGTTTTTTCAGAGCTTTTTTTAACGGGCTACCCGCCGCTCGACCTGCTCGAAAAGACCTGGTTCATTACAAAGGTCCAGGCAGCGGTCAAAGAGCTTGTCCGCCGCTCGAAAGAACATCCTGCGATAGGCATCATCATCGGAGCTCCGTGGCCGACCAGGCTCAAGACCGGCAAAGGCCTCTTCAATGCCGCCCTGTTCATACACAACGGAAAGCTCGTTGGCGTTCAACCTAAGACACTGCTTCCCACATACGATGTTTTCAATGAAACGCGCTATTTTGACCCGTCACCCTACATCAAACCGATACGCTTCAAGGGGGAGCACATCGGCATCTCCGTTTGCGAGGACGCATGGAACATTGAAGGATTGTGGCCGACCAGACGCCTATATAATGAAGAACCTATATCCATCCTTGTAAAAAAAGGCGCGACGATACTTATCAATATCTCCGCATCCCCGTTCTCTATCGGCAAGGAAACACTTCGGTACAAGTTCGTCCGTGATCACGCGAAAAAACACGGGGTCCCGTTCATCTATGTGAACCAGGTCGGAGGCAATGATGAGCTTGTTTTTGACGGACGCTCCCTTGTATCGAACGGTACCGGAAGACCGATCTTCATCGCCCCCGCCTTTGTCGAACACTGTCTGACGGTGGACATCAAGAAGTCACGACCATGTTCGTACAAGCCTCAGCCTGGTATCGAGACGGTCTATCAGGCGCTCGTGCTCGGTACCCGTGATTATCTGCATAAATGCGGTTTTAAAAAGGCCGTCGTTGGGCTTTCCGGCGGCATCGATTCGGCGCTCGTTGCGGCCATTGCCGCGGACGCGCTCGGCAATGATAACGTGCTCGGCATCACTATGCCCTCGCCGTTCTCATCACAAGGCAGCATCGAGGACTCCCGCACGCTCGCCCGCAACCTTGGCATTGATTTCAAGAACATCTCCATCACGGATATCCATGGAACGTACCTGAATACCGTTGCGCCTTCGTTCTCAGGCAGACCCGCGGACACCACCGAAGAGAACCTGCAGGCGCGTATCCGCGGGAACATCCTGATGGCGTTCTCGAACAAGTTCGGCTATCTGACCCTCTCCACCGGGAATAAAAGTGAGCTCTCTACCGGCTATTGCACGCTGTACGGCGATATGAGCGGGGGCCTTGCCGTCATTTCGGACGTCCCGAAAACGATGGTCTATGAACTTGCGCGCTATATCAACCGGGACACGGAGCTCATCCCACAAGCGACCATCGATAAAGAACCTTCCGCAGAACTGCGACCCGATCAGCGAGATCAGGATACACTGCCACCGTATCCGGTGCTCGACCAGATACTTCAGTTATATATTGAAGAAGGGCTTTCCGCCGAAGAGATCATCAAAAAGAAGTACGACAGGGACACCGTGCTCTGGGTCACCCGCACCGTGGACCGTAATGAATATAAGCGGAGACAAGCCGCCCCTGGATTGAAAGTGACCGGCAAAGCGTTCGGCCGAGGGCGTCATATGCCGGTGGCCGCAAAATTCTGATCAGACCGCCGCATCTATCGCCTGGTTCACGAGCTTATCCGCTTCACGGTTCTGCTCGCGAGGAATATGACGGATAGAGACCTTTTGGAACTCCAGAATGAGCGCTGAAACTTTCTCCCGCAGGCTCTTCAGATGCGGCTCTTTGACCTTATAATTCCCTTTGACCTGTTCCACGATCAACTGACTATCGCAGAGGATATCCAATTCTGTATATCCGGCCTTATGCGCTTCCTGCAATCCGCGTATCAAGGCAGTATATTCCGCAACATTGTTCGTGGCATGGCCGATGAACTCGGAAACATCGAGAGGCTTCTCTCCGTTAATGACCGCGCCGATACCTGCCGGTCCCGGATTCCCGCGCGCTCCGCCGTCGGTATACATCGTGCCTTTCATTGATATGTTCTCCTCATTACAGGATACGGACATCAAACGATGTACATGGTAACACATGGAGTGGCAGGTAGCAGGTGGCAAGACATTATTTTAATGAACGCTCGTGATCGCATCACGCTCCTCGTCACTTGCCACCAGTCACTTGCCACTCCATATGCTACAATGACCAAAAAAATGGCGGAATAGTGCCATTTTCAATGGATTTTTATGTCAAAACGAACATTTTTATTACTATCTTCATTGATAATACTGCTCACCGCAGGTGCGGTATCCGCCGCTTCGCTCAAGGATATCGCCGCATATCCACGCGATAAACTGCGCGAACTCATCGTGCCTCAGATCTCAAAGGCACTGGGCCGTGAAATATATGTCGGGGAACTGCGCGGTAATCTCTACCGCACGATCTACCTGAACGATGTGCGCATCGCAAAGGACAAAAAACTTTCCGGAGGCGCCCTCCTCAAAGCAAAACAGGTACAGCTCGAATTCAGCCTGTTGCAGACCGTGCTCTCCCGGGGGAACATCATCCCACATATTCGGCGTATCAGGATCATAGAACCGACAGTGCTCGTCGAACGTACCGGCAAGAACATCTGGCTCGGGATCGATCTCGACAAAATGGCCGCAGCGACGAACAATGCCGCGCCTATGCCGAAAATAGATCTGCCGAAAAAATTCGAACTGATCCTGGTGAACGGTCACGGCGAGTTCATCGACAAGTGGGGCTGGCATGAGACCGAACGGATCAAGGTCCCGTTCACCCGACCGTTCCATGACCTTAACCTCACCGCGACGCTCGGCAAGGATGAAAAACTGAACTACACCGGCACGGTCATCACGCTCGAGAACACCATCCGGCTCGGCGGATTCGTCGATATCAATCATGCCGCGTTCGAATTCTGGGTGAAAGCAGCGGAGCTCGATGCAGGGACGTGGCTGACATATATCATCCCCGGGGATTATATGTTGTTCCTAGGGGGAAAGACCGACCTGGACCTGCGTATGGGACAACGCAAGACCCCGTGGAAACGCGGTGAATCCCAGGTGGAACTGTACCTGAAAGGCGATATACGCGACGGCATCTATCATCTCCCGTACCTGATGAAGGCCCCGTTCAAGAACATCTACGGGGAGATCATCCTTGATACGTACGGTGTCAGTTTCAAGAAAATGAAAGGAACGGCCGTCGGCATGCCTATGGCCTTTGACGGACGGATCCAGCGGTACGAGAACGCGGTCATCTCGCTCAATATCACGTCCGTCAGTAAGGTAGATCTCTCCAAGGGCGCGGAGCTCATGACCGCCTTGGAAGCGTTCGACCTCACCGGCTCGGGAGATATCGCGGTGACGTTCACCGGCCCCATCGAACGCTCGATGATCAAAGGCAGTGTCATGGCTGACCAGGGCAGCATCTGGAACATCCCCTGCAAAAAGACCACGTTCAATTTCAGCGCGTACGACTATGTGCTCACCTTTAACGTCCCTGACACATCGTTCGCGTCCGGCAATGCGTCCATTGACGGTACCGTACATTTCGCGAAGAACACCGCCCGGATCAATTTTGAGGGGAAAGACCTGCTGCTCGCAGAACTTGTGCCTCAGGTGCCCGCAACAGGCTCGATCGATATTTCCGTTTCCGCGAACGGACCACTGGACCGCTACCCGCTCGACGCCGTTATCACGGCGAAGACCGCAATGCTCAACGAACAATCTCTGGGGAACGCACAGGCACACCTCATGCTCGTACCGAACGCACTGGAGATCAAGGAAGCGCACGCGATCATGAACGAGTTGCCGGTCACGTTCTCCGGCCGCATCGGTATCGACGGCTCGTTCCTCATCAGGGTCCCGGAACAACAGGTCGCCGTCAACCGCATCCCGCTCTGGGGAGACCTGATGCTTTCCGGCATCGTGAGCGGCGATATCGCCGGCCGCGTGCGCCCGACAGGCGATGTACAGGAGACCTGGAAGGACCTCCGGCTTGATCTCTACGGGGACCTCGAGAACACGACCCTGCTCGCGGAGTCGTTCGCACGCATCAAAGGCACTGTCCGCTGGGACGGAAGGAGCTGCACGCTCTCCGACCTCTCTGCGGCCAAGAAAGGCTCACGGCTCGAAGGCTCCGCGACGTGGAACGTGAACGGGGATATCGCCGTAAGAGTATCGGCCGGGTCCTTCGCGGACCTTTCCGAATGGCAGACGATACGCTCGCATCTGCCCCGGGAGCTCAAGGGGACGGTCCGTTACCGCGGGACGTTCTCCATACAGGATACGGTCTGTGCGCTCGAGGGCGAGCTCGCTGCAGCGAACATACGCTACGGTTCGCTCGCGCTCGAGAAGATAGAGGGTGCCCTCCGCGCTTCGAACAACATAGTACGTTCGGACGGTCTGACCATTGACCTTGAACAGGATCGCTACCTGCTCTCCGGTTATTTCGACCTCAGCCCTGCTCTGGCCGGAACGAACAATATCCCGCTGGACCTTTCGCTCTCGATCGGCACCGAACAAGCGGACCTTAACCTGCTCTCCGGCTTCATCATGAACGCGCAGCAAGAGCTCCGCTCCGCGGTCATCTACACGAACGGGGAGACCAGTTCCGGGTCGATAACGGCCGGGACCGCACTTGCCCTTTCCGCACCGGGCACAGAGAGCAGATATTGGGCCCTGTTCAATGACTTCAGCACCTACGGAACGCTCTTGGCGGCGTTCCGTCCGTATCGCGATCATACCGGCGGACGAACGGAAGAGCGAACGGACCTGCTCAGCATGGGCACAGCTCCGACGATACGAGGAACGCTCAGCATCGCGCTGCACGACGAGAGACCGAGCATCAATGCGCTCCTTGCAGTGAGCGGCATAGATATCGGGGCGTTCGCCTGCTCGAACGGGGAATTTTCAGCATATACGGACGGGGGCGGACAGATCGTCTCTTCGATCAAGGCAGGTAACGGACATCTGCTCGACAGTTCCTTCGATTCCCTGCTCCTGGAGTCCTCGTTCCGCGAGGATCAGCTTTCGTTCACCCGGACACAGCTCGTCAGGAACGAGGACCGGCTCGAGGATTTCATTCATGGGTCGCTTCCGCTCTCCGCTTTTTGGGACGAACAAAAGACCGGTCTGCCGCTCGATATCCGGGTGAGCCTGCCCGATGACCATATCAACCTGCTCAGCCTTTTCAACAGGAACATCGCCTCTATCCATAATGACGGTGACCTTGTCCTGCATATCACGGGCAGCCTCATCACTCCGAACATCAGCGCCCCGACCATCGCACTGCATGATACGGCGATCACGTTCGTGACCGGGAGCGTACTGCGTTCGCCGTTGATCATCAAAGAGCTCGACGCGACCCTCGAGAACAATACGCTCAGGATAAAGGACATCCTCGTGGACTGGAACGGCCCCGAGACGAACAACACGCACAACTACATCGGGGGGTCCGGCTCTATCGCGGTGCGCACGTTCAGCTTTCTGAGGCCCGAACTTCTCGAGATGGACTGCGACCTCACGGTGCGGGATACTGAGCTCTCCATAAAGATGGAGAAGCTGTATGAGGGACACCTGTTCCTGAACAACGCCTCGCTCAAAGGGAGCTACCGCTTCCCGCTCTCAAAAGAGCGTCAAGCGGAGTACTATGCCCGCCCTGTTCTCCAGGAACTGGGGCCGACGTTCTCTGCCGATATCCGCGCCGAGGACGGCACGGTCTATATCACCGGGACACAAACGACACCGCAATACTACCCGCTCGCCTTCGACTGCCGCATCTCGATAGGCCGCAATCTCGAGGTGGTCCGCGGTGAGAACCTGCTCGGCGCGAAAGACCTTGGGTCCCTGCAGAACGCACTGTCATATTTCTCGATGTCCCTCCGGGAACGCCCCGAAAAACTGGAACTCTACGGGACCCTGAACCGCCCACAGTTCACGGGAACGGTCTATTTTGAGGAAGGCACGGTGTCGTTCTTCGGGCGAACGTTCACGCTCATAGACAAGGACACCCAGCGTTCCTATTTCGGAGCGAACGTCGGCAGATTGCAGGACAACCGGGTGATCTTTTCCCTGGATGACAGCGCCTCCGGCAATGCAACGCAACGCTTCGAGCTCGTGGCCCAGACCACGATAGAGATACCTGAACAGACCTCCGTCACGCTCGCGGCGGAAACAGGCACGTCCTCGAACATACAGACCGTGACCCGCTGGTATGAGCGCGATTACCTGGCCATTGTCAGTGGTCCTTTTGACGATCTCTCCTCTTACACCTTCGAACGTTATCAGCTGACGAACGGCATCCCGCGACCGGACGGCGAAGCGTACGTACTGAAGGACCCGGTGAGCGGAGAATCGCTGTCCGCAGAACGCATGCGCGAGCTCACGTTGGACCTGGCACCGGAAGTGTTCAAGAGCGCGTATTCGTCCTCGCTCTACGGTGACGCGTACGACAACAAGACCATCTGGAGAGAGATGACACGCAGTCAGGTCAATATCATCGCCCGCAGCATGCTCAGACCGCTGGAAAAGAACATCGCCAGGCGCATCGGACTGTACGACATCAGGCTCAAGCATGATTTCGGGAAGGACTTCACGCAGGCCGCCGGCCTGGAGCGGCAGGAAACGACACTGGAAGGGGAAGAGACTGAGGAAACAACGACCGAAGAAAAAGAACAGGTCGCAGGACTGGACCTGGTCGCAGAACTGCTCCAAGGCAGGCTGTACCTCACGCTCAACAGCAGTCTTGATCAGGGATTGACCAGAAAATACTGGAATTTCCGGTTCGCGACCTATCGACTGACCTGGTATCTGTGGCAACAGGTGGTCTTTGACGAGATCTCGCTGAACTACACGAACCTGTTCACTGAGGACCCGGACCTGACGGAGACATTATCGCTCGAAGCTATGCACAGTTTTTAAAGGGACCATGTCGATGAAAAAAATACTGTATGTGATCGTGTTCATTATCTCGCTCTGCCTGCCGGCTGCCGCACAGGAAGATATCCTCACGCGCGCCGTTTCCGATGTCACTGTCCGGGGGGCGGAGGTGCTGTCCCGGTCCGATATCGAAAAACTGGTGACCCTGAACATCGTTCCCGGCCAATTCGTTACGATACCGGGACTTGAAGAGGACCTGAAAAGCATCTACGGGACCGGTTTTTTCCAAAGCGTCAGCGTCAATATCATGAACAAAGGGGCCGGGGTCATCATCGAGTATCTGGTGAGCGAGAACCCGAAGGTCGCCGGTATCGTCATCAGCGGGAACATCTCCTTCACGGCGGACTATCTGGCACGCAGTCTGAAGACCAAGGTCGGATATCCATTGAACTATCGATACATCGAACAGGACATCGAACGCATCGACCGTCTCTACAGGTCCGCAGGCTATGAACTGTCGCGCGTCAGCGATATGTTCTTCGATAAGGACCGGGGGCTCATCTTCATCAGGATATCAGAACCGTGCGTCGGTCATATCTCGCTTTCAGGATATGACCGGGTCCGGCCGAAACTGCTCGAACGCGAGATAACAACGACGCCGGGGTCCGTGTTCAACAGCACCCTGCTCCGGAAAGACCGTGAACGGCTCCTGCGGACAGGACTGCTCGGGAACGTTTCCTCGCCGCGACTCTCGGCCAGCCCGACGCCCGGAGAAGTACTGGTCCATTTTGATGTGACCGAACGCAAGACCAATCAGCTCAACTTCGGGTACGGTATCAGTTCCCGCGAACAGTTCAGCTTCGTGAAACTGACATTGCTCAACTTCTTCGAATGGGGCGAGACCATGACCTTGCGCGTCCAGAACGGCTACGAGCTCGGCCTGGAGAAACAGACCTATTTTTTCAGGTTCTATACGCCCTGGATCTTCGAACAGCGACGGTCCTTTGCGTACGAACGATACCTCAAGATCCGTTCGGAGAACCTGGTACAGAACGGGTTGGTCACGGACACGCTCGAGATATCCCGCGACGGTTGGGGTGCCGAACTCGGGCTCCTCGAAGAGGACCCCATCTATATCTCAACGGAATATTATGAGGAATATGTGAGCGAGACCCAGGCCGCCCCCGACATCGCGTACAGTAAAAAAAGTATCGCGCTCGTGAACATCTACAATACCGTGAAGCGCGATAAGTTCAACAATGAGTCAGAAGGCGAATACGGTAAGCTCCGGCTCGAGAGCGGAGGACTGCTCGGGAACCTCCTGGGAAGCGAGATCGATCTGGGCGGCCGGACGTTCGGCCGATACGAACTGATGTACAGTCGCTTTCTCACGCTCTACCCCTCTCATATCGCGGCCGTGCATTTTGAGTCGGGGATATACAATGTGGACGGCGAAGAAACGATACTCGAAGGCGAGCAGTATACTGCCGGCGGGTCCACGACCGTACGCGGGTATCTGGACATCTATCCTTTCGCGGTCGGTACAAGACGCATCATCCTGAACACCGAATACCGGCTGGCGTTCAACGAATGGTTCCAGCTCGTGTTCTTCTACGATTGGGGGAACGCGTTCAACCTGGGCCCGATCTACACAGCGGATTTCATGTCCGGCCGCGGCATCGGTGTCCGCTTCGGTACGCCGCTGGGCCCCTTACGCTTCGATTGGGCATTCGGTGATGACTATACCGATATTTTCGGGAACGAACACACGAGCGCCCGCATGCCGCGGAACATACTGCATTTCAGTTTGGGGCAAACCTTTTAAGAGAAACAAGAAACGAGAGACAAGAAACAGGGGGAAAGAGCGTGGTTTCCCTTGTCTCTTGTTTCCTGTTTCTCGTTCCTCTTCCATAAAGGTTTGACATTGCCCTGCCCATGGACAATAATACCCGCCATATCGTACGTGCAGCCCCACAACAAGGAGAACATACACGTGAACGCAGAAGCAGGCGCGGAGAACATCGAAAAACCAAAGAAAAAGAAAAAAGCCGCCACAAGCACGTTCCGTAAGAAATTCCTTGTCATCGTTGAGTCTCCCGCCAAAGCCAAGACCATAGAAAAATTCCTCGGCAAGGATTACGGGGTACGCGCCTCCATGGGCCATATCCGCGACCTGCCGAAAAGCCGCATGGCAGTGGACATCGATAACGGGTACGCGCCGCACTATATGGTCATCAAAGGCAAGGCAAAACTGATCAAAGAGCTGAAAGGCGCCGCACAGCAATGTGAAAAGGTCTATCTCGCCCCCGACCCTGACCGCGAAGGAGAAGCGATCGCCTGGCATCTCGCGCAAGTGCTCGGCAAAGCACCGGAGCTTTTAAAGCGCATTGAGTTCAATGAGATCACAAAACACGCGGTACAGGACGCACTGCAGAACCCGCGCGATATCGATATGCAACGCGTGTACGCCCAACAGACCAGACGCATCCTGGACCGCCTCGTCGGCTACCGTATCAGCCCGCTCTTATGGAAGAACGTACTGCGGGGATCAAGCGCCGGCCGCGTACAGTCCGTTGCACTGCGCATCATCTGCGACCGCGAAAAAGAGATACAGGCCTTCGAACCCGAGGAATACTGGACGATAGACACGGTACTGCAGACCGCGGACGAGGAGCCGGTACAGGCACAGGTCTTCTCGAAGAAGGATGACAATAAAAAGCTCGACATCAGGAACAAGGCCGAAGCTGATGTGATAACCGCGGCCATCAAGAACGGCCCGTTCACGGTCAGTGCCGTGCGCAAAAAAGAACGCGCCAAGAACCCGACCCCTCCGTTCACGACGAGCACCCTGCAGCAGGAAGCGGCCCGCAAGCTCGGCTACAGCGCCTACAAGACCATGATGATCGCTCAGCAGCTCTACGAGGGCGTCAGCATCGACGGCGAGACCGTCGGTCTCATCACGTACATGAGAACGGACTCGGTGCGCATCGCGGACGAGGCGCTGGCAGCGGTGCGCGATTTCATCGGCACGAAGTTCGGGGCCTCGGCCCTTCCCGCGGAACCGCGCGTATATAAGACCAAAAAGTCGGCCCAGGACGCGCACGAAGCGATCCGTCCGACCTACGTGACCAAAGAACCTGCGGCCATCCGTGAGATCCTGAGCAATGACCAGTACAAGCTCTACAGCATCATCTGGAAGCGGTTCGTCTCCTGTCAGATGAACTCCGCAGTACTGGACGTCACCTCCGTGGACATCACCTCCGGCGACTATATACTGCGCGCCAGCGGTTCCATCGTCAAAACACCGGGGTTCATGTCCGTCTACCTTGAAGGACACGATGAGGAAGCGGCCCCCGAGAAAGGCAGCGAAGAGGAAGAGAGCGCCCTGCACGTGAACAAGCAAGGGAAGCCCGAGGACATCCTGCTGCCCGAGCTTACCGAAGGGGATACACTGACCCTGCAGGACCTGCTGCCCGAGCAGCACTTCACGCAGCCGCCGGCACGCTTCACCGAGGCCTCGCTCGTCAAAACGCTCGAGGAAAAAGGCATCGGCAGACCTTCGACGTATGCTCCTATCTTATCCACGATACAACACCGCGGATATGTGCTAAAACAGGGGAAGGCCCTGAATCCGACCGAGCTCGGCTTCAAAGTGAACATGCAGATGAACAAGCATTTCCCGGGCATCGTGGACGTGGACTTCACCGCCCATATCGAGGATGAACTTGATAAAATAACGGAAGGCTCCATCGAATGGACCAGCGTCCTTAAAGAATTCTATGAACCGTTCGAACTGACCGTCAAAAAAGCCGAAGTAGAGATGGAGAACATAAAGGAACCGGACGTGATCACAGAAGAAAAATGCGATAAATGCGGGAAGAACATGGCCATCAAGACCGGACGGTTCGGCAAGTTCATGGCCTGTACCGGTTTCCCGGATTGCAAGAACACCCGGTCGATCAAAAAGATCGTCGCAGGCGCGGTATGCCCTGTCTGCGGCGGCGATATCGTCGAAAAGATGACCGGCCGTAAAAAACTGTTCTTTGGCTGCGGCAATTATCCCGCCTGTAACTTCGCTTCCTGGGACAGACCGCTGGAAGGCGAGAAATGCCCCACCTGCGGCGCCTTCATGGTCGAACGCAAGAAAAAAGGTGAAGACCCCGTCAAATTATGTATAATGTGTGATATCAAGAACAAGGAAGAAGAGAAAAAGAAAGAAAAAGAAGAGAAAGCAAAAGGCAAAGAATAATGGCACTGCGCAATATAAAGAACTTTTTTCTTGAGAACATCGGACTGAAAGCCTTGGCCTTGGTCCTGGCCATCGTTCTCTGGCTGATCGCTAAAGGACATATCATCGCCCTCAAATGATCTAGCCATGGCGCGAAAACACAAGATCGAACACGTCAAAGAAAAGATATCGCAAAAGGTCATGCTCACGATCCTCGGCAGCTGCGCGACCGCATTGGTCGCCGGACTGTTAGGATACAAACTCAACATGCACGTCCCCGAGCTCTATTATGATATCGCGCCGCGGCCAGTCAGCACGCTGCAGGGTTATCAAGTAAAGACCGCTGTCAGCAATCTGGGGAACGCTGCGGCCACGGACCTGGTGATCCGCTATTCGTTCAATAAGCCTATCATCGGATTCGACTATGTCTATTCGGAAGGGTTCAACGGCAAGCTGCCCTCCGCGAACATTTCCGGCGGCATCAGCGAAAAAGAGCTCCTGCTCACCCCTCAGCGTCTCCTTCAGAGCGATACGCTGGAAGCCACGTTCACGTTCGCGTATCCGGTAGTATCAGGGAACATCAGGATATTCTCGCGTGAAACCTCCGGCAGACCGTTGAGCGAACGGACCGAACGGCTGACCAAACGCGCGGAATTCTGGCACAAGCTCACGCTCTCAGTTCAGAATTTCTTCTATAAGGTCAAAAAACCGTCCGAAGCCGTACAGACCGAACTGCCGTAATTTTCCCTTCATTGATCAAATATCGGATTTGACAGAACGCTCTGTAGTGTTTATTATTACTGTACATAGGAATGATGGTTATTTGCCCATACTTCCGACATAAAAGGCACCACAATGTATAACAAGATCATAGAATATCGGGGGAACATCCCCGCAAAGGCTCGTTCGAGCATACGCTCCGTCATGAACGAGCTTGCGGCCTATCGGGAACAGATGAAAGAATTGGCGCTGCGACATCTGACCTCCGTGAGCGGCAAGGCCGAGAATATACCGAAGAACTGCATCAGCATCCGACTCCCGAACGGGTTCCACTTGAACGAGGACGTCGTGAAAGAGGTGCTCCATGATCTTCTGAGGACCTATCGCTACCCGAACTCAAAGGACAGCCCGGTACGCGCGGTCGTCGCCTGCGTCCTGCGCGAAGGGAAGGTCCTTCATTATCTTTCCGATGACCCAGAGGGTTCGCATATCATCAACACCATGAACAAGCGGTCCTTCAAGGACAAACGGGAAACGCCAGAACCCGGGCAAAAGAACGTCCTCTCCAGCTCGTTCCTCCATCAGGGGCGCTTAAGTTATGCCAATCCCATCTTCCGCCGTTATTTCACGTTCTACGCGAAGAGCATCGGATGGAAGCATTATATCCCGGTATATGTGCTCAACGCCGATAAGACCGAGATCTCCGGCGTCATCATGATCATGACCTCAGGCAAAGGGATATTCACGAACATCGCGCAGGACCACGGCAAGCCGATACGAAAGATCATCCACACCGCCATCAGCGCGCACGGGCAGCAACGCGCCATGGACCCGGAGGTGTTCCTCGAAGATGTCGGGCTCAGGAAACTGAACCATATCAAATGGTCGACGCGTTTCAACCTGGCTACCTACGGGCTCACCGTCTGGACCGTAAAGACGTTCGCGCAGTTCCTGTGTGGACTTGATCTGGCGATGCCTGGCGCGACCGCACTCTGGCACCTGACGACCGCAAAGCTTTCAGCGCTCCTTGCACAGCTCCGGGACATCGAACAGGTCGTCCCTCACCTTCTGGCCTTCCTGCAGAGCATCGATTATGCAACGCCCACGATCGATACGGTCTATTCCCCGATACTCAATATCACGATCGCTCTGCTCAACATCCTCCTGCTGATGAGGATGAAACGCACGGATATACGGGAAAAGAACGAGGAGATCATCAAAGCGGGGGCCCGCGACATGAAGATCCCCGAGAAGTTCGACCTGCATCGGCACATGTACACCAGCGACATGCGCTTCTTCATCAATGAGTACGTGCAGAGCGAATATGCGGAACATTTCAGACGCCTGATCAAAAAATTCTTCGGATATATCAATGATAACGGCAGGCTTGAGAAAAAGAAGCTGCGCCGGCAACTCGTCCATTTTCGCAAGAGATACCGCCCGCTCACCGGCGGGAGCGCTACGCTCAACGCCTTTCATACCTATCTGCGCTCGTACAGTGGCGAGCTCCGGGGCGACCGAACGGTGCGTCCCGTACTGCGCCGGCTCTTCCAGCCCGCGCTGACGCCCCAAAAAACGTTCAGACGTTTCGCGCTGCAATTCTTCCTGGAACGGCACGCGACCCAGCTCACACAGAGACTGCAGGAACACGGGCTGCTCCCGGAACAGTTCATCCCGCAGGACGCACGGACCATCGTACAGATGTTGTTCTTCAACACGATCTTCACCAAGGAGTCTTTCCCGAAGAACGACATCAAACAGATCAGCTATGAGATGTTCGTACAGACCATGCAGATCGAGAACCTCTCCCGCCCGATCGCCTCAGAGAACGACGTATGGGCGCTCTGTCTCGATTACGTCACACCGCACTCACTGAAGGCCCTGAAGATAAAATTATCCCTGCTGGAAAAGAAGAAATATCAGAAAGACCTGATACTGCTCACGGTCATTGACGCGATGTACTCGCAGATAAAGGACAGGTCCGCCCGGATAGCCTTGAAACAGCTGCGCGCAGATATCCTGCAGGGGCCGGTCGTGGACGGTATCTTTGAAAAAGAATACTGGGACACATTGCCACCGCACCTGGGCGACCAAAGCGATGTATTCCTGGAGATCAAACGGGAGCTGGACCTCAGGACCGACAGGATCAAAAGAACTGCAGGGAACATCAGGGGAGGGATCTCGGATTTCTTCGACGAACATAACAGCCGCGCGTTCTTCGGCCTGCGCCAAGAAGAACAGCAGTACTTTTTCAGGCTGTTCATTTTAGGGCTTCAGAACGCGGGAACATTGACGAAAGAGATGGCCCGCGCATACTCGGTCAAACTGCACAAGCTTACCTTCTCAAAGCGGAGTAAAAACCCTTCGGATATAAGTTCATGACCACCTTCGTCAGCAGGGCACTGACAGAGCGCAGGGGTCTCCTCTGTGCCTTATTTCTCACACGACCTTATTCCTGTTTTATGTTTCATCAGCAATAAAGAGAACGGGAGAAACCGGTCAAGAACGGATATGCCGGCTCAAAACAGACGGGCTATGGAAGAACTAATCTGGCCTGCGCAACCGCCCGCAGCCACCCGTCATACAATTTTTGGCTTTCAGCTTTCGCCATGCGACATGCGAACTTCTTATCCTGTGCCCAGCATTGTCTGATCTCCGTACCGTTCTTCCAGTACCCTACGGCCAGACCCGCCAGATACGCGGCACCAAGCGACGTGGTCTCGATGACCTTAGGCCGAATGACATCGATGCCCAATATATCCGCCTGGAACTGGCACATGAAAGAACTTCGGACGGCACCGCCGTCCACCTTAAGCGACCGGATAACAAGCCCTGAATCTTTTTTCATGGCCTCCAGTACATCTTTGGTCTGATAACATGCTGCCTCGATGGCCGCCCGTACCAGATGGGCCCGCGTTGTCCCGCGGGTGATACCGGTGACCGTGCCGCGTACGTTCTGGTCCCAGTACGGTGCACCAAGCCCGACCAGCGCCGGGACAAAATACACACCTGCGGTATCTTTGACCGAAAGCGCCAACGGCTCTGAATCCGGCGCCGTAGCGATGATCTTCAGCCCGTCCCGCAGCCACTGAATGGCGGCTCCGGCTATGAATATCGAGCCCTCCAACGCATACGCGGGGCCGCCCTGTGCATCACAGCAAATGGTCGTGATCAATCCGCAGCGCGACATGACACGTTTCTTCCCGGTATTGAGCAACATGAACGCGCCTGTCCCGTACGTGTTCTTCATCGTTCCCGGCTCAAAGCAAGCCTGACCGAAGAGCGCCGCCTGCTGATCGCCAGCGATGCCGGAAACAGGGATACCCGCGGGGAGTTTTCCGACAGTGACCGTCTCGCCAAAAACACCGGAGGACGGTTTGACATCAGGAAGCATTGCTTCAGGAACAGAGAAAAGCTTCGTAAGCCCCTTATCCCAACAGCGGTCTTTGATATTAAAGATCATTGTACGGGAAGCATTGGTAAAATCCGTCGCATGGACCTTCCCCCCGGTAAGCTTCCACAGCACCCAGGAATCGGTCGTGCCGAAGCAGAGCTCCCCGCGCGCCGCACGGGTTTTCACTCCTTTGACGTTCTTCAGTATCCATTCGATCTTTGTAGCGGAAAAATAGGCGTCCAGAGGAAGACCTGTAGTGCCCGCGATACGCTTCACGAGCGCTTTATTTTTCTTGAGCACGTCGCAGCGCGAAGCCGTTCTTCTGCATTGCCAGACAATAGCGCGATGAACGGGCTTGCCGGTCTTTCTGTCCCACACAACAGTGGTCTCGCGCTGATTCGTGATGCCGACCGCAACAATGGATGAAGGGTCTATCTTCGTTAATACTTTTTGAATGGAATTGTTGACGCTTTTCCAGATCTCTTCGGCATCATGCTCGACCCATCCGGGCCTGGGAAAGTATTGAGGGAATTCCTCGTACGCACTGGCGATCTTCTGTCCTTTCTTATCATACACGATCGCACGGCTGCCGGTGGTGCCTTGGTCGATAGCGAGAATATATTTCACAAGATAACTCCTTTGAAAAGTGCAGGCGCACAAGAGGTACAAAGATATCCTTTATCCGCGTGTACCGCTTACAACCGTGCCTTCATCCACTTCCCCATATCTTCAAAGACCTTCTCTTTCCCGACCTCGATCGACAACGCATGATGCAGCTCGGGATATTCGATCAATTGCTTATCTTTGCTCTCTATTTTCGCGAACACTTTTTTACTTTCTTCTGACCTTACGACCGTATCTTTCCCTGCCAATTGAAAAAGAACGGGGATCCGCAGGCGATTGGCCAGCCATCGGGCATGCACCTGCTCCCAGACGATCTGGAACAGCAGCTCCACGGACGTGGTACGCAGTTCTCTCGGGTCCGCTTCCATTTTTCGTTGATACTCCGCGTCGCGCGTGAGCATGGACGAGGAAAAAGGGGTTTCAAACCCGCGTGACGCATTGAAGATCAGGGACCAGTACATTTTAAGATAATCGAGAGGCTTATACTTCAGCGCGCTTTTGAAGGCGGGGGAAAGGCACACCAATCCGTCACAGATGTGCGGCACCAAGATGGCCGCCAGAAAACTTCCCAATCCGCCAAGGCTTTCTCCGACCATGAATATCTTTTTGTTCGGGTATTTATCCCGGAGATATGAGGATGAACGCTGCATGTCCTTGTAGTAGACTTGGAACGAATCTATCTGCCCCTCAAGCATCACTGCCTCACTGAACCCCTTGAGGGCTATGGCAAAACTCGCGATATTCTGTTCCAGAAAGAACCGGGCCAGGAATTCCCAGCGCTCGGTATGTGCGCCAAGACCATGGACCAGGAGCAATACCGCAGACGGGTCCGGCAGCGGCCAATCGCGGTAGCGGATATCGGTCTGGGGAAGTGTCTTAAGTTCGTTCATGGAAAGATTATACCATTTAGTGCAACAGAGAAAGAGAAGAGATCTCACGCATATCCGGTAGCCCTCAGATCCCATCCTTTACGATATAATATGGCGCCATGATCGATCACATACAATACAGAACACGCTACGACAGCCTCAACCCCGAGCAAAAGCTCGCCGTAGATACTATCGAAGGTCCAGCCATGGTCGTCGCCGGTCCAGGCACCGGCAAGACCGAGCTTTTAGCGCTGCGCATCGTTAATATCCTGCAGCGGACCAAGACCCGCCCCGAAGAGATACTGGCGCTCACCTTCACCGACAGCGGTGTGCAGGCCATGCGCGACCGCCTGCGCGAGCTCATCGGCACCGACGCCTATAAGGTGAATATCTTTTCCTTCCACGCCTTCTGTAATCAGGTCATCCGGGATAACCCTGAAGCCTTTGCCTTCCATAAAGAACTGGAGCCGCTCACCGATATCGAAAAGATGAAGCTCCTGCGCTCGCTCATAGATTCTTTCCCGAACGGCGCGCAGCTCAAGCCCTTCGGGGATACGTATCTCTATATGAAAGACCTGGAGAAGGCGTTCAAGACCTTAAAACAGGAAGACAGGTCCCCGCAGGAATTCAAGGACCTGGTGCTGGCGCAGCGCAAGGCGCTCGATGAGCTGCCCGACGAAGAACGACTGAGCTCCCGCGGCCCGACCAAAGGCAAGCCCAAGCAGGAGTTCCTGCGACGTATCAAGAGCGCGGAAAAGCTCATTGAACTGGCGGACGCGTACGCCCACTATCAGAAAGAGCTCAGGACAAAAGGCCGTTATGATTTCGAGGACATGATCTTCTTCGTGGTCCGGAAGTTCGAGAACGACCCCGCCTTCCGAGAAAGCTACAGTGAACGCTACCGATATTTCCTGGTCGATGAATACCAGGATACGAACACCTCGCAGAACAAGGTGGTCACCATGCTCGCCGAAGGTGAGAAGAACCCAAATATCTTCGTGGTCGGCGACGACGACCAGGCCATTTACCGCTTCCAGGGCGCCTCACTGAAGAACATCCATTCCTTCCACACGCAATACCCGCAGATGAAGGTCATCGTGCTCAAAAAGAACTACCGCAGCACGCAGAGCATCATCAATGCTTCCACCGAGCTTATTCGCCATTCCGAAAAAAGGCTCTCGGACCTGATACCCGGCATCGATAAGCGGTTCGAGTCCGGCAAGGGTATCGCCGGAACAAAGGTGAAAATAGCCCATCTGAGCAGCATCGAGGCCGAATATTTCTATGTACTGAAAAAGATCAAGGAACTTGCCGCAAAAAAAGTACCGCTCAAAGACATCGCCGTCTTTTACCGGGACAACAAGGATTCTCAGCGGCTGGCCGACCTTCTAAAAAAAGAACATATCCTTTTCAACGTCTCCATAGACGCCGACGCGTTGCAGAACCACTATGTGAAGAAACTTCTGTATTTCCTGGGGACCGTGAACAGCGCCGGACAGAATGCCTCTTTTTTTAAATACCTGTGCGGCAATATCCTCACCACAGATAACGAGGATATCTATACGCTCACCCGATATGCCCATGAACGGAAAGATGCGCATGAAAAATCCGCCCTTTTTGACATCTTGGGGGACGCCGCGGCCTTAAAAGAGCTGGACTTAAAGAATGAAAAAGAACTGACGGCAGCACGTACGGCCATACTTGAACTGCGCAGGGACCGGCAGGACCTGCCTCTGGGGGACCTCGTGGTGCGCGCCCTGCACCGATCCAATATCATCAAGGCGTTAACGCTCAAAGAAGATAACTTGTTCGACCTGAACCAGGTCAATTCGTTCGTGAAATGGGTACGCGCGCAAAGCGATAATGACCCGCATTACGATCTGGACCAGCTTTTGACCGATATCGACCTGATGAACGAAGTAGGTCTCATTGTCCCCACCCAGGAACTGTATTCCGCACAGGAAGGCGTGAACCTGATGACCGCCCATAAATCCAAAGGCCTGCAGTTCCCTTATGTGTTCATCCTGCAGTGCACCGCAAAAAAATGGGAAGCCAAGACCGTACCGGACAAGCTCAAGTTACCGGAAGGCCTGCTCGGGGACACGGGTGAAGCCCCTGAGAAAGAGGATAAAGTGGAGGATTCCCGCAGGTTGTTCTATGTGGCGATGACACGCGCCAAAGAAGAGCTCTATCTCACCTGCCATACCCGGGATGAGGACGGCGACGAAAAGCTTTCCTCCGCGTTCCTCAGCGAGCTCGCCCCGGAACAGTGGGAAAAAGAGGATACCGAGGCGCTCGAACAGCAGGAAGCGGAACGTATGCTCCTGGAGCTGGCGGAACCGCCTCTCGGCTGGAAAAAAGAAGCGTCCAGAGGACAGCTGGAACAGCTCGTGCACAGGCTCATCATCAGCCCCACCTCGCTCAATAACTATCTGAAATGCCCGCTCTATTTCAAACTGAACACACTGTACCGCGTCCCGGGTGAGTTCAATAAACATTCCGCACTCGGCACCTGCGTGCACGGAACGCTCGAGGAGGTGTTCTCCAGTGCGGCGGGAACAGGAACGGTCCCTCCCGTCGCGGAATGGGAGCGTATCTATCTGCGTGAAGCAGAACGCATGGCGCTGCCTGAAAAAGAGAAAGAGGAGATCATGTCCGAAGGTCTGCGATATCTCAAAGGATACTACGAGCACTATAAGGACACCTTCCACACCAAGTGTTTAACGGAATATGACTTCCACGACCGGGGGGTGGAGTTCGAAGGCATCCCGATCACCGGCATGCTGGACAAGGTGGAGCTCCTGCCGGGAGGCATCGCGAACGTCATCGATTATAAGACCGGCAAACCGCGCTCAAAGAACGACATCCTGGGGCTGACAGCCACACAGGACCGCGACTATCACCGCCAGCTGGTCTTTTATAAACTGCTCTGCGAGAACGATAAGAACGCGGAGTTCAAGATGGTCAAAGGTGTGATCGACTTCATCAAACCCAACGCGAACGATACGTATTCACGAGTTGAGTTCGAGATACCGGACGAGGACCTGAACACGTTGAAGGACGAGCTGCGCGACGCCTATAAAAAGATACAGGAACTGAAGTTCGACCCGCTACCGAACAATGATCGCTGCACGGACATGTGCGATCTGTGGGATATCTGCCAAGGCGGGAACTAGTCTGAACGCTTTCCCCGCGCTCTTGTACGCCTGTTCTTCTTACTCCCCCAGGACCTTCACAACGAGCCTTTTTCTCCGCTGCCCGTCGAACTCGGCATAATAGAGCTGCTGCCAGGGACCGAGATCCAGCGTTCCTTTGGTGATCGGAACAATGACCTCATGATGAATGAGCAGGCTTTTCAGGTGACTGTCCCCGTTCGTCTCACCCGTGCGATGATGCCGATACTCCTCCCTGAACGGCGCCAAACCTTCCAGCCACTCGTCGATATCGGCAATGAGCCCGTCCTCTGCGTCGTTCACATAGACCCCGGCGGTGATATGCATCGCGGAAACAAGCACCATGCCTTCTTCCACTCCGCTCTTATGCACGATCCCCTCGATCTCATCCGTGATGTTTATATATTCTCTGTGTTTTTTCGTGGTGAACCAAAGATAATCCGTATATGTCCTCATGGGTGTCTATTATAATCCCCGGCACACATAACCCCAAGGATAAAGATCACTATTCCTTTATAAGCCGTTCTGCCCAGACTGCGCAGAAGAGCAGAACGAGGGAACAGAGAAAAACCAAAAAGAACAGCAGAAATAGTGCTTATTCCCCGCGTATAAAACAGCGCTCCCGTTGGTATGTCTATCCTGGTTGAACCGAAAGGCCCATACATACTATGTGTGACATAAAACTATTACGTACCATCCCGCTTTTCAATTCGCTGTCAGCGCATGACCTATCCTATCTGTGCCGACACATGACCAAGACCACGGCGCAAAAAGGAGAGCTTCTCTGCCGCGAGAACGCATCATCCACCCATCTGTTCATCGTGCGGGAAGGCGTCGCACATCTGTATAAAGGCGCGCGCCGTTCACAGAACAGCCTGGTCAATACCGTGACGACAGGCCATATGTTCGGCGAAGAGTCGTTCCTCTCAGGGTCGCCCTACACATATTCCGCAGAAGCAGGCACGCACATGAAGATACTGAAGATAAAGAACGATGCCCTGCGCACACTGGTGAAGCGATCGCCGGATATCACGCTGCAACTCAGCCTTGGATTATGCCAGAAGCTCCATCAGGCACACACCAAGCTCGCAAAAGAACGGGGCAAGAACATGACCATCGTGATACATAACAACGGTGACCCTCGCGCGAAAGCCTGGTTCGCGCTGGAACTCGCCATGTCCATGCAGGAACAGTTCAGAAAAAAAGTGCTCCTGCTCGATCTTGCCTCTCAATCCCCGACCTTGCAGGACATTATCAATCTGAAGCGCCCCTATCACTATCTCGTGATAAACCTGCCGCCCACAAAAGATGCGCTGAGCGAGACCGTACTGAAATATTCTGACCATATACTTAATCTCGGCCACACCCCGCTCCCCTATACCAACACCATGGACCTTTCCATGCCGACCGGTGACCATAAGCGGGCCTGGTATGTCGGTCATATCGCACGGCGTATCGCCAAGCGAACGGTGGGACTGGCCCTGGGGAGCGGTACGACCGGCGGGCTCACACATATCGGAGTATTTAAAGCGCTCGAGACCCTGAACATCCCTGTTGATATGATCGCCGGCACCAGTGGGGGAGCCTTGTACGGCTCAATGTTCGCGGCGGGCAGAACGGCCGACGAGATACGGGATTTCATTGTTAAAAAAGCTAATGCCTCTCTGTTCTCTACCATCCGGCCGACGTTCTCTTTGAGCGGTTTTTTTTCCACGCATACGCTCATCGCGGCGCTCAGACTGTTCCTGAACAAAAAACAATTCCAGGAACTGCATATTCCGCTGAAAGTCGTGGCCACGGACCTGACCAGCCATAAAAAGATCGTGTTCTCAAAGGGAAATTTTCTCAAGGCGATCAAATGCAGTATTTCCATCCCGCTGGTATTCAAATCCGAACGGTTCGCTAACAAGGTCATCTCCGATGGCGCGGCCGTGGACCCGCTCCCGGTGGATATCCTGAAAGAAGCAGGGCTAGACACGATCATAGCTTCTTACCCGACGCAACGAAAAAAGACCCGCGAGAACCCAAAACATGCTATGGAGATCTACATGAAGACCAGAACGATATCGAACGATGTCCTCGCCCTCAAGAGCGGAGAAGATGCCGATGTGTTCTTTAATCCGGATACGAGCAAATACGGGTCCTTTGAGTACAAAAAAGCGGCGGACATCATCGCGTTCGGGACAAAAGAAGCACTGCATTGTTTAAAGCAGGCCATGCATAGTGGCAAGCTCCCCACCTTCTGATCTCGTACAGGGATACATCAAAGCGCGGCACCTTTTCCATGCACGGAGCACTTCTTGTCGCTGTGCTCTTGTACCTCTTATTCTCCGCCATGCTAAGATACTGTCATGGGTTATTCTATCGACACAAGAACACTACGACCGGGGGACATATTCATCCCCGTCAAAGGCAAGAATTTCGACGGCCACGCGTTCATCGAAGAAGCCTTGCAAAAAGGTGCTTCGCAGGTCCTCGATGTTGATCTCGGCGAGTTCGCGGCCAGTCACCGCCAAAAATTCAATATCCCCGTCATCGCCGTGACCGGCAGTTCCGGCAAGACCACCGTCAAGGATATGCTTGCTTCCGTACTTTCCCAAAAATATAAAGTGCTCAAGACAGAACAGAACCAGAACAATGAGATCGGCGTCCCGCTCACCCTGTTAAAGCTCGATGAGACCTGTGAGGTCGCGGTGATCGAAATGGCCATGCGCGCCCGCGGCGAGATCGAACATTTGGCGCACCTCACCCGGCCGACCCATGCCGTCATCACCAATATCGGCTTTGCCCATATCGGCATCCTGAACACCCGGGAAAGTATCGCGCTCGCCAAATCCGAGGTGTTCATGAAAGGCATACAGGTCTACCTGAACGGCAACGATGAATATTACGAGTTCCTGCGCAAAGAGGCCGAAGCCAAAGAGTGCCGCATCACACCGTTCTTCGCCGATTCGATCACTGAACAGAACGCCGCGGCGGTCAGGACCATGGCCCGTGCTCTTGGTCTTGAGGACAGGATGATCGAAGCGGGTATACGTGCGTTCACGCCGTCCAATAACCGTATGGAGTTCATATCCTGTCGCGACGGGATACTGCTCATCAATGACTCTTATAATGCCAACCCTGACTCTATGCGCTTTGCGCTGGAGATCATGTCCCGCAGCGCCCAACACCGCACTGTCGCGGTCTTGGGCGATATGCTCGAACTGGGGAACTACGGTCCGGCCGAGCACAAAAAACTCCCTGTAGCCCATTGCTCTGCGGTCGTGACCGTTGGTGAGCTGTCGCGCAATATCACCGCCTGTCCTGTCACCTTCCACTGCACGAACAATACTGAGGCGGTCGACCGAATCTTGCAGCTCATAATCCCGGGTGATACTATCTTGGTGAAAGGCTCCCGCGGCATGCATATGGAAGAGATCGTCGCGGCCCTGCAGAAAAAGTTATCTCCGCAGCAGAAGTGAGCACGGTCCCTGCGGCACTCTACATACTAGAAGGCGGATACATGCCATCGTGAACATACCCATAAGTCTTGTTTTCCTGATCACGCTGTTCTGCGGCATCCTGATCCACTGGGCCGGCCTACAGGCCTTAAAAAAGCTCCAGCTCCGTCAAAAGATCCGTACCGAAGGACCGCAATCACACCAAAAGAAGAGCGGTACGCCTACCATGGGCGGCCTGTTCATCATCATAACGATCACCTCCGGCATCCTTATTTTCGGACAGCCGCTCTCGGACGCCATGAAGCTGCTCTTGTTCCTGTTCATCGGGACCGGCATCGTCGGCTTTGTGGACGATATCCTCATCGTCCTGCGCGGAAAGAACCAGGGATTGTACGGCCGTCAAAAAATATTCGGACAGCTGCTGGTCGCCGGCATTTTCACGTTCTTTCTCATTAAGTCCGGTTTTCATGAACATGTAGGCGTGACCTTGAGCCAACTGCATTTCAACGACCCGCTCCTCTACGGACTGCTTTCCATTCTCATCATTGTCAGTGCTTCCAACGCCGTTAACCTCACCGACGGCCTTGACGGCCTGGCCGCGGGCTCGCTCGTCCCTTCATTTCTCGCCTACCTCATGCTCTCCGCCGTCCTCCTCAACGCAGGGCTTATGACCGTCTCTGTCGTTTCGCTCGCGGCGCTCTGTTCCTTCCTTGTATTCAATTATAACCCCGCGAAAATGTTCATGGGCGATGTCGGTTCACTCTCCCTTGGGGCGCTCTTGGGAGGTATGTCACTCTTCACGCACACCGAGTTCCTGCTCATCATGATCGGCGGCGTGTTCGTTCTGGAGACCGTATCGGTCATCCTGCAGGTAACGAGCTTCAAGCTCTATAAGCGCCGTATCTTCAAGATGAGCCCGCTGCATCATCACTTCGAGCTCTGCAATTGGCCAGAAAAGACGATCGTCTGGAGCGCCTGGTCCATGTCCACATTGTTCGCATTGCTTGGCGTTCTGTTATATTGATCCGGACGTACGGGGGAGTACCATGAACATCGCGATCTTAGGCTCTGGTATCACAGGCACCGCGGTCCGAGAACGGCTCTTGAACGAGCCGGGGTACACTATCGTGGACGATCCCGCGTGTGCGGACCTGGTCATCGCCTCCCCAGGCATTCCACCGAAAAATTTCCCGACGATCAAAGCTCCGATCATCAGCGAGATAGAGCTCGGCTATCGGCTCCTCCCCAAGAACGTGAAGATCATCGCCATCACCGGCACCAACGGCAAAACAACGACCACCACTCTTATCTCGCTCATGCTGCAGTGCCCGGCCGTGGGCAATATCGGCATCCCGCTCATATCCGTCAAAGATCCCGCGCTCAAACACGTATCTCTTGAAGTGAGCAGCTATCAACTGGAAACGATACAGACCTTCAAGCCGTTCATTTCCATTATCCTGAACCTGACCCCGGACCATCTCGACCGCCACGGCGATATGGAAGGATACGCCCAAGCAAAGGCTCGTATCTTCAAGAACCAGACAGAGAACGACTATGTCATCTATAACGCCAATGATCCGCTCGTGAAACGTACGGTGGAAGAGGCAGCCCGCTGTACGCTGGTCCCCATCTATCCCGAACGTCCGCTGCAGCAGAACATCATGGCCGCCACAAAGGCCGCACAACTATGCGGGGTGTCGGACATGTACATCGAAAAGGTACTGAAAGAATTCAAGGGCGTCGAACATCGCATCGAGGAAGTGGTCGAGATAGACGGCGTCATCGCGTACAACGATTCCAAGGCGACGAACCCGGAATCGACGATGGTCGCCCTGGACAAGGTCACCCGCCCGATCATCCTTATCGCCGGCGGCCGCGACAAGAACACCCCGCTCGAGGAGATGAACGCCTCGATGCAGGGGAAAGTGAAACATTTGGTGCTCATCGGCGAGGCCGCGAACAGGTTCGCCGCCGCATTCTCTTCTTTCCCGCAGACGCGTGCTTCGACCTTCGACGAAGCCGTGGACATAGCCTTTAAAATAGCCGCCCCGGGGGACGCAGTCCTGCTCTCTCCGGCCTGTGCATCGTTCGACATGTTCAAGAATTTCGAGGAACGCGGACGCATCTTCAAGGACCTTGTCAAAAAAAGGCTTCACTGAATGATGTCCACCACCTGGAACATGTCTCACACTGCAGCACCGGACGACCCACATTCGCCACCTGCCACTCGCCACGTGCCACTTGCCTCCCGGTCCTGGCCCGACGTTATGATGCTGCTCTCTGTCGGCATCCTGCTCAGCATCGGCATCATCATGATCTTCAGTGCCACTCCTTATATCGCGTTCCAGCAATACCATGACAGTTTCTTTTACATCCGCAAACATCTCTCTTCTCTGGTCGCGGCCATTGTCTTTTTCCTGTTCGGCATGTCCCTCGATTATCATAATTTACGGAAGATCGTGTTCCCTCTGTTCTTGTTCAGCTTTTTTCTGACCGCTCTCACGCTGATCCCCGGTATCGGGCACAGCGTCGGCGGCGCCGCACGGTGGCTTAAGCTCGGCCCCTTCACGTTCCAGCCTTCAGAACTGATCAAGCTCTCCGCCATCCTGTTCGCCGCACAGGCCATAACGGCCAAACGGGACAATGCCTCCGATATTGTGATGGGATTGTTCCCTGTCCTGATCGGTATCGGCATCCTCGCGCTGCCGATACTGCTGCAACCGGACCTGGGTACGACCATGGTCGTGGTCGGCACCGTGTTCTTCATGCTCTTCTTAGGCGGAGTGTCGTTCTGGCATCTATTCATCGTGACGCTGCTCGGCGTCCGCGTCGTCGCCTGGCTCGCGTCCCGCACGCATTACCAGCAGGCCCGTCTTCTGGCGTTCGTCGATCCCTGGAAGGATTCCCAGGGCATCGGGTTCCATATCATCCAGTCGCTCCTGGCGGTCGGGTCCGGAGGGTTCTTCGGTCTGGGGCTCGGCCACAGCAAACAAAAGTTCGCATATCTCCCTAATCAGTTCACGGACTTCATTTTCGCCATCCTGTGCGAGGAAGGCGGCTTCATTATCGCCGTGCTCACGATCATGGTGTTCGTGTTCTTCGTCGCCCGCGGCCTGCGCATTGCGCTTAAAGCCCCGGACCGTTTCGGACAACTTCTCGCGTCCGGCATCACCGTCTATCTGGGGCTGCAGGCTTTTCTTAATATCGCTGTTGTCGTAAGCCTGTTGCCTATGACCGGGGTCCCGCTCACGTTCATCAGTCTCGGGGGAAGCGCGCTCGCCGTGAACCTGTTCGCTGTAGGCGTGCTCGCGAACATCTCACAATATCAAAAAGAAAGAACATGACTGAAAAGGCCCCGGACCGTGCGACAGCATAGAACGGGTCGGGGAGAATGCCGCTTTTCGGCTAAGAAGATTTTATCAGAGAAAGGGCCTCAGCACGTGTCGCAGGGTTCTTTTCAAGGATACCTCTGACCGCGGACGTGATGACCGTATGCCCCGGTTTTTTTGTACCGCGCATGCTCATGCATAAGTGCTCTGCCTCGAGCACGACCATGACGCCCTGCGGCTGGAGCTTGGACATGAGCGCTTCGGCGATGCCGGTGGTCATGCGTTCCTGCAGCTGCGGACGTCCCGCGATATTTTCGATCACCCGATAGATCTTGCTGACCCCCGTGATACGCCCTTTCTTCGGGATATAAATGACATGCGCTTTCCCGAAGAACGGCAGCAGATGGTGCTCGCACATGGAATGAAAGACGATATCCTTGACCACGACCATCTCTTCATGGGTCTCATTGTGGATGACCGTCAGTTCTTTTGAAGCATCAGCCCCCACATACTGAAAGACTTCCTCGTACATCTCCGCCACGCGACGCGGCGTATCGATGATGCCGGGCCGTTTCGGGTCTTCCCCGATCCCTTCCAGGATCATACGCACGGCCTTCTCTATCTTTTGTTTATTGAACTTGCTCATTTCTTCATCAGAGCGATGAAACGGTCGAAGAGATACTTGGCGTCATTGGGCCCGGGAGACGCTTCCGGATGGTACTGCACGCAGAACATCGGCTTCTGTTTATGCCGCAGACCCTCGACGGTATGATCATTAAGATTGATATGACTGATATCAATATCGCCTTTGGGGAGCGAATCGATGTCCACACAGAACCCGTGGTTCTGTGATGTGATCTCCACTTTCCCGGTCAGAAGATCTTTCACCGGCTGATTACCGCCGCGATGCCCGAACTTGAGCTTATAGGTCTTGCCGCCGAGCGCTAAACCCAGCAACTGATGACCAAGACATATACCGAACACCGGCTTATTGGTCACTAATATCTTTTTGATGTTCTCGACAGCGTACACGACCGCTGCAGGATCGCCCGGACCATTGGATAAGAACACGCCATCAGGGTTCATGGCCAGTACATCCTCTGCAGAGGTCTGCGCTGGAACGACCGTCAGCTTACAGCCGCGCAACGCGAGCTCTCGTAATATGTTGTACTTGATGCCGAAATCATAGGCCACGACATTGAACGGCCCATTTTCAGAACCTGGCCACACGTATTTCTCTTTGGTGGTGACCTCTTGAACGAGATCGATACCGACCAGACCGGGATATTGTTTGAGCTTCCCGAGCAGACTTTCCGTATCAAGGTCCACTGAAGAAATGACACCCCTCATCGCACCTTTGTCCCGGGTATGGCGCGTGATCTTGCGGGTGTCCACGCCTTCGATACCGACGATATTGTTCTTTTTGAGATAATCATCCAGTGTGCCGGTGGAACGCCAGTTGGAGTGCAGCTTGCTGTATTCACGGACCACGAAGCCTTTGACCCAGGGTTTGACGGACTCGACATCCTCATCATTGATCCCGTAATTTCCGATCATGGGATATGTCATCGTGACGATCTGCCCGTGATAGGAGGGATCGGTCAGTATCTCCTGATACCCCGCCATGCTGGTATTGAACACGACCTCGCCGAAAGACTCCCCCGAAGCACCGAAAGATATGCCGTCAAAGCGCGTGCCGTCCTCTAATAACAGTACTGCCGGTTTTATCATATCGTGACCCTCTAGCTAGCAGAAAAGAAGGCGTACGCCTTCCCCATTTGCAAAAAGTATACCATAGAACCATCGTTATGCCGACCAGGTCACAGGGAGAGCGCGGACAGCACTTCCGTGACCGCCGCCGCCTGATTGAACGGGTAGAGATGTATGCCGGGCGCACCGTTGGCCAGCAGGTCCTTGATCTGCGCGATGGCAAAACGAATACCCGCTTTGCGGAACGCCTCGACGTTCGTTCCGCACGCCTCAAGCTCATTCAGGAAGACCTTGGGGAATTTCGTTCCCGAGAGCGCCTGCACCCGATCTATCTGGGACTGCGCAATGAGAGGGAGAACACCCGGGACCACAGGAACAGTGACCCCTCTGTCACGCAGATTGCGTACCAGTTCATAATATACCTGATTATCATAGAACAACTGCGTGATAATGACGCTCGCCCCTGCGTTCACTTTTTTCACCAGAGCGTCAAGGTCTTTTCCCGCGCTCTCTGCGGCAGGATGCACTTCCGGATACCCCGCGACCGCGATCTCCAGTGTCGTGTTCTTGCGCAGGAATTCGACAAGCTCGGAGGCGTATGCGAACACATTGTGTTCCGGACGATAGTTCGTGCGGTCCTTCGGAGGGTCGCCGCGCAAGGCCACGATATTATGGATACCCATGGCTTCGATCTGCTTTGTGAACGCAAGGATGAACTCCTTGTCGGACCCCACACATGTGAAATGCGGGAGCGGGATAAGACCGAGCTTTTGTACGCGCTCAATGACCTGGATGCTCCGCGCCTGATTGGAACCACCGGCACCGTAGGTCACGGAAATAAAGGCCGGATGGAACTGTTTAAGCTTCGCAAGCTCGACCATCAGGTTCTCAAGACCCTCATCGGTCTTCGGAGGGAACACCTCGAAAGAGATAACAGGACGTCCGCGGTCATAGGTAGTGCTTAAACGCATAAGGATGATATTAGCGTGAGTGTGCCACAAGAACAAGCCGGAGGGAGCACTGTAGCTCCCTCACCCGTTCTTATTTCCCCGCTTTTCCTTTCAACTCCTTCAGCAATGAGATCTCTCTGTCCTCTACAAGGGGGTCGTTATTGTCATAGGCTATCGCCAGTCCTTTCTCAATGACGGCGGCAGCTTCTTTTTTGCGGCCGTTCGCGACAAGAAAATCCGCATAGAAGCGGTACGCTTTGCGATTGTTCGGCCCTACAGAAAGCGCATCCTTGAAGTCCTCATCCGCCTTGACCGCATCACCGACACTGAGCGGCCACCCGGGGGCCTTATGATAGACCCGCCCGCGGACCATGTACGGAGAGCCGCTATTGAACTTCGGTTCTATCGATATCGTCTTGGTCATCTCTTCTGCGATAGGCTTGGCGTACTGCAGACTGTTGAGCGGCCCGTTCGCTTCGGCCCAGGCACCATAGCAAACACCGAGCCAGTAATGCGCCTCCGGCCGCTGTGGTGAAGCCTCCACCGCCTTGAGCGCGGCGTCTTTCGCCTCTGTGAAGATGGCCTTCTGTTTTTCTGAACTGGTCACCAGGTATTCACCATAGCGGTATGCGGCCCGTGCGAACTGCCAACAGGACGCGTAATCTTTCTTGTTATAAAAGAGCTCTTTTGCTTCCCGATAGTCAGAGGTCATGTCCGCAGAAACAAGTGTCGAACACAGCATCATCAGGCCGGCGGTCAGCAGGAACATTTGTTTTTTCATAGTGATAGTATAGCGTTTTTTTGGCCCTGAAGTTAAGCGTTCTCTTTTTCGGAACGTCGGGACCGCATCCATAAATAATATGCAAAAACAGTGAAGAAAAGCGCGCCGAACACGATACGGAGATCAAAGCACGCGCAGACCGCCCCGAGCGCACCGACCAGGACGATCCGTGGCACCATACCGAGCATGGTACAGATGACGAACTGGGGGAACGGGACCCTGATGATGCCCGCCGCTACCGAGAATATCTTGAACGGGACGACCGGCAACACGCGCGCGAAGAACACACTGAACGCCCCGTACCGCACGGCGAAACGCTCCATCGCCGCGATCTGAGATGGAGAGATGAAGAAATATTTTCCGAACCGCTCAATGAGCGGCAGGCCGCCGTACCGGCCGAGCGCATACCCGAGACAAGCCCCAAGCGTCACACCGATACCCCCGAACAGGGCAACGGCCATGAGCGAGATGCCGAGCGTTGTTGCGGAAAAAATGACGAGCTCCCAGGGAACAGGCACGACGCTCGATTGCAGGAACATCGCTACTCCTACGCCGAACTCGCCGAGCTGCCGGACCAGGATATCACTGTTCAGGACGTTCATCGTACGGAGGTCTTACAGGACACCGAAAGAAATGTTCTCAGCGCTTCCGCGGACTGACAGCCCTGTTCGAACCCGATATCGTAGACCCGCTGCAGCCGGTCCTTGCTGCGTTCCAATCGCGAGACCGGAAGCGCCTGCGAGGGCTGCACGACAAAGACCTTGCCTTCACCAGCGAGCGTGCCTATCAATGAGAGGGTCTCATTGTAAGCCTGTGCCCTGTTGATCATGGCCTCCGCGAGCTTCGGATATTTGCGGTAATAGAACCGTATGAATCCGGCACCTTTGGTCGTGCTCTTCAGATAACCTTTCGGGCGGGTGAGGATGATGACATTTCGTTCAAAACCATCCGCGATGGCCTTCCTGATCGGGATCGAATCGCTGATGCCGCCGTCCAGCAGTTCGCGGCCGTCATATTCGATCATACGGCTCAGGAACGGCATGCCGGCGGACGCGGCGATAACGGAATGAAGGTCCGGCGTATCTTTCTCATAATAGACCGCTTTACCTGTTCCGCAATCCGTCGTCCCGGAAACAAAACGTACAGGGACCTCCCGCAGGGTCTTCATGTCGAACGGAATGAGCCTGTTCGGTATCTCGTCATAAGCGAATTTCCGGGAGAACACGTACCCTTCGCGAACAAGATTGCGCAAGCTCAAATAGCGGGGATCATTGATGAACGTTTTGACGACGGCCAGGCTCCTGCCGAATTGTTGCGAGACATAGGACGCACCCATGGCGACACCAGCGGACACGCCGACAACGTACGGAAAATGGATATCTTCTTTCAGGAAGGCATCGAGCACCCCCGCGGTATAGATACCGCGCATCGCTCCGCCTTCCAGGACCAGACCGACGTGATGACCGATGTTCATGGTAGTGATTATATTACTTTCTTATGCCTTCGGGGAGTTCTGCGCGACCACGGACGCACCTAACTCCACACAGCCGACGCAGGATAATTTTCTACCCTTTCTGATCTCGCCGCAGTGAACGGACCCTGCCTGTGCTTTGTACCTCTCCTCAACGAGAGCACCGTTCCCGGTCAACCTCGCCGCAGCGTACGCCGCACCACACCAGCCGTTCGGGGCGCGGCCTGCACCGCACGACGCCAGTTCATTGAGCAATGCTGTGTCGCTGCTGAATACGGCGGCAACAGATTGCGCACAATTAAGCCGTACTGCACCGTTCCTGCCGAGATAATGATCGGACGCTTTTTTCGCGGACATACGCACAAGTATACCTTAAGATGCTTTTCATGCCGAGCATGTGCGCGGGTCCGTATCCAGTATTAAAAAAATATAGTATCATCCCGCAACAATATCAGTGGACAAAGGAGACCACCCGTGATCAAAATGAACGAATATTTCAACGGCAGCGTAAAATCCCTCGGCTTGGCACTTGCGGACGGTCCGGCGACCATCGGCGTCATCGAGCCCGGCGAATACGAGTTCGGCACCTCGACCAAGGAGATCATGTCCGTGACCGCAGGGACACTGGAGGCGCAGCTTCCGGGGTCAACGGTGTGGCAGAGCTTCACGGCAGGAACATCCTTCACGATCGAGACCGGCAAGAAATTCAAAGTGCGTGCCAAAGCGGACGTCGCCTATCTGTGTCTCTATAGATAACGCTCAATCCCGGGAAAAGCTCAGGACCAGTCGCTGTGCCTCATCCTGGACGTCCGGATTGACGTAAATGCGACTGTACGTGAGCGGGCCGATATCCCGAAGCTGCGGCTTCATGTCAAGAATATTGATATTCCGCAACACGCCTTTTTTGACCACATAGAACGGCTCTGTATCGAGCTTAGGCCCCTTGACCGTCGTCGTGAACATGATCACGTTCTTCTTTGAGAACTTTTTCACGAGCCGCTGGTAATAAATCTTATCGTGCGCGTATTGCGGATCATCAAAGACCCTCATCATACACACGTACGGAGCGCTCTTCAAAATGGCCTGCCCGTCGATGCTCTTGGAGTTCTTTCTCAGGGCGATCTGCAGGTCGGTATCGTCCAGGCGGTCAAAGCTCTTCACCTTTTCCCAAGGAAAATGTTCCTTCAGGAACCGCTCCAGGTGATATTCATAGATGGACACACGGTCATTGTAATACAGACTATCGTACATGCGCTGACGCATATTGATGAACTCCACAAAGGCGTTGGCACCTCCGTCCTCGATAGCGATACCCGTGCCACCCTTGACCGCAGTAAGCTCCAACCTGTCAATGAGCCGCATGCGGTCAAAGCGGCTGTCTATCCCGCAGTGATGCGCGTCCCGGTACAGATAATCGATCTTGTCCGCATCGATGACACTGTCTTTCAGTTGCCGAAGGATACGCAGTATCTGCTCGTCCTTTTTCGCAAGATACATGTGATCATGTTTCAGCATGATCCTCAGGAATTCAGGGTCTTGCAGGTTCAAGTCTGTCTGCCGTTCATGGTCGAAATCAATGCCATTGGACCGTGCCGCCCGTTCAAAGAGGTGCGAGCCGGGGGCATGCCCGGTATCATGCATCAACATTTCGATACGTAACTGTCTCCGGTAATGCGCAAGCTCATCTTCATTAAGCCCCAGGATGAGCTGATATTTTGACATGAGCGAATCGAACATGAGTGTCGCATAATACGCCGCGCCGATCGAATGTTCCGCACGGGTATGGGTACCTCCGGGAAAGACCTTGTAGGCGAGCCCAAGCTGTTTTATCTGTGCCAGGCGGACCAGGAAGCGGCTATCGATGAGCGCTTTTTCCAGCGGAGACGCCTCAAAGATCTCCCCTCCCGGCAGCTGTATCTTATGGACCGGTGGTCTTTGCTGAAGGCTCAGATGGAACAATGATTGGGCAACGACCTTTGCACAAATGAACACGGATAGCTCCTCTATACCTGGATATCGCAGATAATATGAACGGATTTCAGCAGATATATGGAAAGACCTGTTCAGGCCTTGATAGTGTTCCGGGACTTCTCGGGGGATGAGATCTGCTCTCCGAAAACAGCAGAGACCGTAGCAGCTATACCATTGTCCGTAAGCCCGTAATATGTCCGCACTTCAGCAGGTTTCCCCTGGATGATGAACTCGTCCGGGATCCCGATCATCGTGACCGAGACCGAACGTTTTTCTGCGAGCAATAGTTCCGCGACCGCGGACCCGAAGCCGCCCGCGACCACATTCTCTTCAATGGTAACGATATGGTCATGATCATCGGCCTGCTGCAGGATGAGCTCGCGATCGAGCGGCTTTACGAAACGCGCGTTGACCACGGTCACGGTGAACCCGTGACCCTCCAGCAGTTTGGCCGCACCGACAGCGACAGGGACCAGGGTCCCGATCGCGATGAGCGAGACCTTCTTCGGCACGGTCTTTCCCTGGGGAAGGATATACGGCGAGCGATAGACGACCTCTCCTTTACCGACAGGCAGTTCATGGAGCTGCTGTTCGAGCGGTACGCCCTGACAGGTACCGCGCGGATAACGGACCGATACAGGACCGTTCAGTTTTGTCGCGGTAAAGAGCATATGTTGCAGTTCATTCTCGTCCTTGGGCGCCATGACCACGATGTCAGGGATATGCCGCAGGAAGGAATAGTCGAACACACCGGCATGGGTAGCACCATCTTCTCCGACGATACCGCCGCGGTCGAGCGCCAGAATGACCGGCAGTTTCTGCAGACAGACATCGTGCACGACCTGATCATAGGAACGCTGCAGAAAGGTAGAGTACAAGGCAACGACAGGAACGATACCTTCTGTCGCAAGACCCGCCGCGAACGTCACCGCATGTTCCTCAGCGATGCCGACATCGAAGAACCGCGCGGGGAACCTTTTGGAGAACTCTGAAAGACCTGTCCCTTCCGCCATCGCCGCGGTGATGGCGACGATACGCTGGTCGTGTTCGGCGATCTTCACGAGCGTCCTGCCGAAGATATCCGTATAGCTCGGGAGCTTGCCCTGCGGCATGATGACCTCGTAATCAGTGTATGTGAAGGGCGGAACACCATGGAACTTCGTCGGGTCTTTTTCGGCCGGCACATACCCTTTCCCTTTTTGGGTCAGGACATGCAAGAGGACCGGCTGGTCCGCGTCCTTGGCGTACCGGATGGCGCCCATGAGCATCGGAATGTTATGCCCATCGATGGGCCCAAGATAACGGAACCCGAACTCCTCAAAGAGCACGGACATCTTCTCTTCGGGCTTGGCCAGGAGCAGTTCACGGGTACGTTCCACGAATCGCGTCACGCGGTCAGCGAGCGGCTCACCGATCTGCGGGATATGTTTGAGCATCCGTTCGAGCTGCTGCCGGAGCCCGACATACATTTTGCTCAGTCTCAATTTGGTGATGATGTTGGAGATGGTCCCAACCGGTTTATTGATGGACATATCGTTGTCATTGAGGATGACACAGAACTTCCTGTTCACCTTGCCGCGGATGTTATTAAGGGCCTCAAAGGCAAGACCGCCGGAAAGGGACCCGTCACCGATGACCGCGAACACGGAATAATCATCGCCTTTGATATCCCTGGCCTTCGCCACCCCCAAAGCCGCAGAGATCGACGTGCTCGCATGGCCGACCCCGAAGATATCGTGCGGGCTCTCGGAACGTTTGGCGAACCCGGAAATACCGTCCTTCTGGCGCAGGGTATGGAATTGTGCGGCGCGCCCGGTCAAAAGTTTGTGGGCATACGCCTGATGTCCGACATCCCAGATGATCTTGTCCTTCGGGGACTTGAGCACCGCATGGAGCGCGAGCGTAAGCTCAACGACACCAAGGCTCGGCGCGAGATGACCTCCGTTCTTCGAAACATCGGTCAATATCTCGTCGCGGATCTCCTGTGCCAAGGTCTTTAATTCCTGAAGTGAGAAGGAAGAAAGGTCGGACGGGAGAGATGATCGGTCCAACAGACGCATAGGATATCCTTACTTAGTACAACAGGAAAGCGATGAGCACACCGAGCGCGACACCGGCCCATACTTCCATGGGGGTGTGCCCTAAGAGCTCCTTCAGTTTTTCACCGTGAAATTGTTTGGAATCGATGAAATCGGAGATAATAACGTTCAGGACCTTGGCCTGTTTGCCGGCCGCCCTGCGCACACCGGCCGCATCATAGAGCACGACCGAAGCAAGTACGACCGAAATAGCGAAAAGTGACGTACCAAACCCTTCCTGAAGACCTACGGCCATGGCGAGGCCGGAGACCATCGCGGAATGAGAACTGGGCATGCCTCCGGACTGAACAAGATACCGAAAATTGATACGCTTTTCTTTATATAAATAATAGAAGATCTTCAGGAACTGTGCAGTGAGCAGCCCCAGCATCGCACTGATGAAAGGATAGTTCGCAAAGATCGAATTAACGAGCGCACGTGTATATATCATGTTATTTATTTCGTTCCTTTATATAGTCAACTATCGAGAGCAATACTTCGGTCCCTTCATCAAAAATATCGAGCGCACTTTTTGCCGCTTTGATCTCTCTTTCAAGCAATTGCTGCGCTTTTCTTACTCCGCATAACGCCGGGTACGTCGATTTATGTTTTTTTTCGTCCGAACCGACCTTTTTCCCAAGGACCTGAGTATCTCCCAGGACATCCAGCAGGTCGTCCTGTATCTGGAACGCGACACCCACGTGTTCCGCGTATCGGGTCAAGGCTCTTAGCTCTTTTTCCGAAGCACCGGACAATACCGCACCTATACGAACGGCACCCCGTAACAGCATACCTGTCTTTAAATAATGCAACCGTCGCAGGGCTGATAATTGTATCTTTTTGCCCTCCGCTTGTAAATCAATAGCTTGTCCCGCGGCCATCCCACGAGTCCCACAGGCCTCCCCCAGCTCCTCAATGACCGAAAGGACCTGCACAGCGGATATCTTCTTTCTATCGGTAAATTTGACCAGAACACGAAAAGCCTCGGCCTGCAGGGTGTCGCCGGCCAATATCGCCATTCCTTCACCGAAAACCTTGTGATTGGTCGGCTTACCGCGACGCAGATCATCGTCATCCATAGCCGGAAGGTCGTCATGTATCAGGGAATACACATGTATCATTTCGAGCGCACAAGCGGCCGGCATGACGTACTTTGACGGGAATTTCAAAAGGTCCGCGACGGCCATGGTCAGTATGGGGCGCAGACGCTTCCCCGGAGCGAATAGACTGTACCTCATGGCCTCACCAAGGACCTTCGGTTCAGTACGTTGGCCGGCATACTTCTTCAGATAGCGTTCAACGATACTTTGTTCTTTGCGTAGATATGCCTGAATGTTCATGAAAAGATCCTCTGTATCATATACGACCATCATTCGCCGCTCGGACCATGCGCTTCTGGTCGCTGCCTTCTTGGCAGCGTCACTCTGCACGCCGCAAGGAATATATCAGCATGCTCCGAGTGCCCGCCTTCGGCGGACTTACCTCTCGCATCCTCGCTTCGCTCGCCTGCTTTCGCCTTCGGCGAATCGCCACTCGCCTGACGGCTCGTGGTTTGAGTCCGAGGGTGCACGCCTTCGGCGGACTTACCTCTCGCATCCTCGCTTCGCTCGCCTGCTTTCGCCTCCGGCGAATCGCCACTCGCCTGACGGCTCGTGTTTTGAACTCGAGGGTGCCCGCCTTCGGCGGACTTACCTCTCGCATCCTCGCTTCGCTCGCCTGCATTCGCCTTCGGCAAATCGCCACTCGCCTGACGGCTCGTGGCGGAGAGGGTGGGATTCGAACCCACGGTACCTTGCGGTACACCTGATTTCGAGTCAGGTACGATCGACCACTCTGACACCTCTCCGTACGATACACTATTCAATTATCAATACTTACCCGAACTTATAGTGTTTTCTGACCGGCCTTTTCACTTCCCAGGTGCAATCAAGCCCTTGGGGAAAGATAACAAGATCTCCGGGGCCAAAGGATACTGTTTGTTCGTTACCGGTCACGGTGACCTCCCCCTCGAGTATCAAACAGACCTCTTGTTCGTCATAATGATAGGGGAACGTCTTCACTTCACAGGTCCAGATCGGCTCCTGTTTCAATGCGTTCTTTTCCGCATCAGTAGGCTCTCTTACTACTATGTTCAAGAAGGACCGCCTTTCAATTATGAGCAGAGAACGAACGAGGCAGATTGTACCATAAGTATCGTCGTGCTCCGTCCGAACTAATTCCCGTTATTCCTCTGAGGCACGTACAGATGCCTGTTATCGAACATGAACGCTTTTGACGTCCAGGGAGTTCCTTCCTGGATGTTCTTGTCCGCGAACTGCAGGAACCCTGCGATCTTCGCTTCGATATTATCGACATAGTGCAGGACGACCGCTTCCAGCGTCATCGGCTGCTTGGGAGACCCCCACTCGGCAGTACCATGGTGGCTCAAGATCAAATGCTCCAAGCTGATACGCAATTCGTTCGGAAATCCCGGTATCGTCCGTATCTTATCCTCTATCATCTGTATGCCCATCGTGATATGACCGAGCAACCTGCCTTCGTCCGTATAATCTATCGCATATTCGTACTGGTATTCTTTTATCTTCGCCGCATCATGCAGGATGACGCCCGTGAGCAGCAGGTCTCGGTCTATGGCCGGATATCTGGTGGCAACGAAATCCGCGAGCACGAGCATATCTACGACATGTTCTAACAATCCTCCGATGAACGCATTATGCATCCCGACCGCGGCGGGAGCTTTCTTATACGCCGCAGCAATGCCATCGTCCGCGAAGAACGCCGCCAACAATTCTTTCAGGTTCTCGTTCTTAATGGTCGATATTGTGTTCAGAAGGGAACCGTACATGTCATCGATATTGCGTTCTGTTTTCGGCAGAAAATCCGCGATATCGACCTGCTCGGGGGCGATGATCTGCAGATCACGTATCGTTCCCTGTAGCTTCCCGGCAAAAGTACCTACAACGCCGGCCACTTTCACGAAATCATAGTTCTTCAGTTCCTGTGGGAATCCGTCCCACATGTTCGCGGCCATGAACCCGGTCTTATCAACAAGTTCAAAAGCGAGGAACGGGTCCCCGTTCTTCTTCTGTTTGACCTGCTTATTGCGAATGACGAAAATACTGCTGATCGTCTGTCCGTCCTTGAGATCGGTGATGTATTGTTTGGACATAACTTCTCCGTTTCGACCCCTCCCACCGCCACAGGCGGTCCCCCCTCCCCAAGACGATTATTAATTATTATCGTCTTGGGGAGGGGTTGGGGGTGGGGTCACTCCGTAAATTCCTGAACCCGCGTACATTGTATAGCACGACCGGACGCAGTATCAATTTCCACGAACACGCCTTCCACGCACGACCTTCCTTCCGCCGGTTCGAACCGTATCGGCATCTGCGTTAGGAAGCGCTCAATGATCTTATCCGTTTCAACACCGATAACAGAATCGATGCACGCGGTCATACCGGCATCGGTGATATAGGCAGTACCACGAGGCAGGATACGCTCGTCAGAGGTCTGTACATGCGTATGTGTGCCGAAGATCGCGGAGATGCGTCCGTCCAGGTACCAACCCAGTGCTTTTTTCTCGGACGTTGCTTCCGCATGCATATCGATCAGCTTGACCTTAACATCCGCAGGGATCTCCTTGAGCATACGGTCCGCGGCATAGAATGGCGAATCATAGGTCCCCATAAAGACACAGCCGAGCAGATTGCCGATCGCAACCTTAACACCTTTGACGTTCACGATAATAAAACCGTTCCCCGGTATCTTGTCGCCGGGATAATTGTATGGACGAACGAGTTTCGGGAGCGACTCAATGATGTCGATGATCTCTTTTTTATCCCAAATATGATTGCCTGAAGTGAGCACATCGATCTTGAGCTTTTCAGTGAGCTCTTCGTATACACGTTCAGTGAGCCCGAACCCGCTCGCGGAATTTTCGGCGTTCGCGACCACAAGATCCGGGGAGAACTTTTTGCGCAGCACGGGCAACACTTTTTCAAGTGCGAGGCGTCCCGGCCGGCCAATGATATCCCCGATGAAAAGTATTTTAATTGAGTCCGTCATGTGTGTTCCTCGGGTCATACCCTCTTACCTTACGCAAAGGCAAGGACTCTCGTCCTTACCTTCACGTAAGGTACGTGGTCTATCGGGCCAATTCCTGCGCTCTCGTCTCGCGAATGACCAAGACCTTGATCTGTCCCGGGTACTCCAGCTCGGACTCGATCTTCTTGGCGATATCATGCGCAAGCTTCGCTGATGCATTATCATCAACGGCGTCCGGACGGACCATGACACGTATCTCGCGTCCGGCCTGTACCGCGAAACACTTTTCGATGCCGTCAAAGCTCATTGCGACCTTCTCAAGTTTCTCGAGACGTTTCACGTAGTTCTCGAGGGACTCGCGCCGTGCACCCGGACGTGACGCGGATATCGCGTCGGCCAGCTGCACGAGCACTGCTTCGATCGTCATCGGCGGCTCTCCGCCTTCATGATGCGAGGTGATGCAGTTGATGACCTCAGGGGATTCGCCGTACTTCTTGGCGATCTCGGCGCCAAGTTCCATATGCGTACCTTCCTGCTCGAAATCAAGACCTTTGCCGATATCATGCATGAGCCCGCCGCGGCGTGCCAGCTGATTGTTGACGCCCAGCTGCCTCGCCATAAGGTCGGCAAGGCGCGCGACCTCGAGCGTATGCTGCAGAACGTTCTGTCCGTAGCTGGTACGGTAATTGAGCTTTCCGAGCACTTCCGCGAGCTTCGGATGCACGTTCTGGATATTGAGCGACAGGACAGCCTGTTCGCCCTTTTCCTTGATGACCTCCGCGACCTGTTTGGTGGCCTTATTGACCGTTTCCTCGACGCGTGCCGGATGGATGCGCCCGTCCTTCACGAGCTCGGAAAGGGCCAAGCGTGCGATCTCGCGGCGTATCGGATCGAAACAGGAAAGAATGACCGCGTCCGGCGTATCGTCGATGACCAGATCGACGCCGGTCATCGTTTCGAACGTACGGATATTGCGTCCTTCGCGACCGATAATACGCCCCTTGAGCTCGTCGCTCGGCAACTGCACCACGGACGTCGTCGTTTCCACGACATGGTCCATGTTCACCTGCTGGATGGCGGACGCGATGATGTCACGCGCGCGCTTCTGTGCGACCTGCTGGGTCTGCTCATCGACCGTGCGGATCATCTTCGCCGCATCGCTCTTCAGCTCCCGCTCCAGGTTCTCCATCAAACGTTTGCCCGCTTCTTCCTTCGTGAGCTGAGCAACTTTCTCCAACGCCTGCATCTGCTGCTGATAGATAGTATCGAGCCGGGCTCTCGTCTTTTCGACCTGCTGGGTCTTCTCGTCAAGCTGTGCCTCTTTCATGTCGTTCTTCTTCTGCCAGGCCTCGAGCGTTTCTTCTTTCTGCAGCAAGCGCTTCTCGAGCATATTGAGCTCCCCGCGGCGCTCACGGCTCTCGTCATCGACCTCTTTCCGCAGCTTCAGGACCTCGTCCTTCCCCTGCAATTGAGCGTCACGGATGATCTTCTCGACCCGCCCCTGCGCTTCGTTGATCAATTCGTGCGCGCGCTTCTCAGCGTCCTGTACACGCTGATTGGCGGAGATCCACTTATAGACCCCGGCGCCGACCCCTCCTAACAATAATACGATCCCTATTCCTGCCCACATGTTACTGCCACTCTCCTTTCAAATTATGCAACGACCTCTTCTTTTTTCTGTTTTCTCTCCTTCACTTCTACCTCCAATGCCTCTGTGTTCACTGCCGCCCCTTTTTGGGCCGCTCCGCTGAACTTTTCCCGCACCTTTCGTTCGATATCAGCACATACGTCCTGATTATCCTTCAGGTATTTCCGGGTATTGTCCCGTCCCTGTCCGATCCGGTTGCCTGCATAGGCGTACCACGTGCCGCTCTTCTCGATGACACCTTGTTCGACCCCGAGATCGAGCAGGTCACCTTCACGCGATATCCCTTCGCCGAAGATGATCTCCACTTCCGTCTGTTTGAACGGCGGCGAGACCTTGTTCTTCACGACCTTGATGCGCACACGATTGCCTGTCGTATCTTCGCCCACCTTGATGGACTCGATACGGCGCACGTCGAGACGCACCGACGAATAGAACTTCAGCGCGCGTCCGCCCGGGGTCGTTTCCGGGTTGCCGAACATCACGCCGATCTTCTCGCGCAGCTGGTTGATGAAGATGACGACCGTCTTGGACTTGTTCACCAGGGCCGTCAGCTTGCGCAAGGCCTGGGACATGAGCCGCGCCTGCAGGCCCATGTGCGAATCGCCCATCTCGCCTTCGATCTCGGCCTTCGGCACCAGGGCCGCGACCGAGTCCACGACAACAACGTCCACCGCGCCGCTGCGCACCAGCGTCTCGCAGATATCGAGCGCCTGCTCACCGAAATCCGGCTGGGAGATGAGCAGTTCATCGATATTGACACCGAGCTTCGCTGCATAGACCGGGTCGAGCGCGTTCTCCGCGTCGATGAACGCAACGATACCTCCGCGCTTCTGGGCCTCAGCGATGACATGCAATGAGACCGTCGTTTTACCGGAAGATTCCGGCCCGAAGATCTCGATGATGCGTCCGCGCGGAAGCCCGCCGATACCCAGGCACATGTCGAGCGACAAGGCGCCTGTCGGGATCGCTTCAAGCTGCATCGACGCAGCGTCCCCCATCTTCATGATGGAGCCCTTGCCGTAATTCTTCTGGATCTGGTCCAGAGCTATCTCTACCGCTTTTATCTTTTCTTTATCTATCGTCATAATGGTATCCTCCAAAAAGTTGATACCCCGCTTATCCGTCGTGGCATATTGCAATCATCGCAGGTCCCCCGCGGACCTGCGACCCGCCGCCGCACCCAGCGTAGGCCGGGGCTTGGGCGGATGCGCTTATGCCTTAAAACTGAATCGCTCTATCTCCCGGTACGTCGGCCCCGCGTGTGTGAGCTCGCTCTCGAAGAGCACGAACTCACGGACCTCGAACTCACGGGAGATCCCGCGCAGTTTTTTTATCATATCTTTTATCTCTTCCAATCCGATATCCTTGCGTATACGACCAATGGTCATATGTGCCAGGAATTGTTTATCTTTTTTATTGACACCAATATCGACGAGCGCTTCTTCGACCTCATACTCCGTGTCATTCATCTCTTCTTCGCCGCCGCCGACCTGCAAATAGATGATCCGAGCCGCACCTTCTTCAGGCAAGATATCGAACGCGCCAAGGTACAGTTCGAACGGGTCAGTGCCCGCTGCGACCGAACGCAGCCTGTCCGCGATCGCCGGTATCATATGTTCTTCGACAGCACCGATGAACTTCAGGGTGAAATGATAGTTCTTCGGTTCCACCCAGGTGACGTTCTCGGTCAAACGGGCGAGCGGCGCAACTATCGTTTCTATCTCTTTTTTTATCTCGAGCGGGATATCCACCGCTACGAACAACCGTTTCATCGTGCTCATATGATCAATTCTCCGTAATGCAGCCACACCATCCCGAGCGCAGCCTGCGATGCTTTCTGACGGATATCGTCCCTGTTCCCGTCAAAAACGAACTTCTTCGCTTTTATCTCACCCGCGACCGCCAGACCGATCCAGACCGTTCCGACCGGCATACCGCCTTGCGGGTCCGGCCCTGCGACACCGGTCGCCGAAAGCCCGACATCGGCATGCAGCCTTTTCCGGACACCGTCCGCCATGGCCTTGGCCGTCGCCTCGCTCACCACTCCGTGGGTCGCGATGAGCTTCGGGTCCACGCCCAATTGCTGGACCTTGAGCAGCGTGTGGTAGGCCACGATACCGCCCAGAAAAAAATCCGAGCTGCCCGGAAGCTTCGTCAGCCGAGAGCTGATGAGACCTCCGGTGAGCGACTCCCCGACCGCGATCGTATGGTTATGCTTTTTGAGAAGGTTCGCTACCTTCTCTTCGAGCTTCGCATACGCCGCCGTCGACACCTGGTCCAGGATCGCCTGGAATTGGTCCATACTATCGAACTCCTACCTCCCCCTCCCGCCCGTAACCGGGCACCCTCCCCCTACCGATCGTAACTTAAATCGGTAGGGGGGAGGGCCAGGGTGGGGGGTCAGAATATCTTCCTGTTCACCACTATATATTCTATAAAGCTATAGACCGTGAGCAGTACCGCGCCCCAGAAGAACGCCTGCCCTCCCGGCCATACCATTAAAATAAAAACTATCGCGACCATTTGTAGTGCTGTCTTACATTTCGCGGACCAACTTGCTGCGATGACCTTCTTTTTCTTTTCGACCGCCATGAGCCTGAACAACATGATGGACAATTCCCGCAGAACGATGATGAGCACTCCCCACAGCGAGACCATTTGATAGAACGTCATGGCAATGAGCACGGAGATGACCAGAACTTTATCCGCGAACGGGTCCATATACTTCCCGAAGTTCGTGATGGTCTTGGTCTTGCGCGCGACATACCCGTCCAGCCAGTCGGTGAGCGCAAATATCACGAACAACACGGCGGAAAGCGTCCTGTGCTGAGGGAACTGTATAAAATAGGCTATTAAAGGACCTCCGGCACAGCGTGCCAGTGTGATCCAGGAAGCTAACGTCAACGCATTACCTTTCCGGAGAGGTCGTAGGCGGATGCGCCCGTGATCCGGGCGTTCACGAAAGAACCAGGACGATGGTCCCCGTCCACATGGACGAGACAATCAATCTCAGGTGCATCACGATAAGTCCTGCCGTACGCTGCTGTCTCCATTAGAACTGTCATATCTTTGCCGACCAACATCTTATTGTTCTCCAATGCTATCTTTTGCTGTACTTCCATCGATTCTTCATATCTTTTCCGGGCCACTGCGCCATCGACCCCCGCGAGCCTTGCCGCTGCCGTCCCGGACTCAGGTGAATATACAAAAACCCCTAACTGTGTGAACCGGACCTCCTTGATATACTCTAAAAGCTTATTGAACTGCGCTTCTGTTTCCCCGGGATATCCGACGATGAACGTCGTGCGCAACGCGATATCCGGTATCCTTTCTTTTATTTTTCGTATCACGGACCGGACCTCGTCCTCCGTAATACCCCGATCCATGCTCTGCAGGACCTCGTTATCGATATGCTGCAGTGGAAGGTCCAGATACTTACAGACCTTTGCTTCCGTCGCCATCACCTCGATGAGCTCATCGGTGACATGCGCCGGATGCCCGTACATGATCCGCATCCACTGCACACCTTCGAGCTTCGCCAGTTCCCGCAAAAGCCCCGGCAGCTGCAACGTACCATCGAGGTCGAGACCGTAGCGCGTTGTATCCTGCGCGACCAGTATCAGTTCTTTGATCCCGCCCGCAGCAAGGCTTTGTGCTTCCGCGAGCACCGCTTCTCTGGATTTGCTCCGGAAGGGCCCACGCAGACGCGGTATGGTACAGAATGCACAGCCATGGTCGCAACCTTCGGCGATCTTGAGATACGCTGAAGCGCTCCCCGTGGTCACCAGGCGGCTTGCAGCCGGGAGCTCGTAAGTGAGCTTTCCGACCTGAATGCTCCGACCTGCGCTCTCCAGCAGCTCCGGCAGGCGGTAGATCTCCGCCGGCCCTATGACCAGATCGATCTGCGGAAAACGTTCAAGAAGCGCTTCCTTGTCGTAGACCGGAAGACACCCGGCGATGACCAGGCGCTGTTTTTTCTTCTTGCGCTCCGCATATTCCTCGATCGTGCCATATGCTTCGCTGCGTGCGCTCTCGATGAACGCACAGGTATTTATCAAAAGAACATCGGCATGTGCCGTATCGTTCACTATCTCGTAGCCTTTACTTAAAAGACTTCCGAGCATCACTTCCGTATCCGTCCGGTTCTTCGGACATCCCAGACTTATCGCCGCGAGCCGCTTCACGTTATCTATAGTTCCCGAACTGCAAGGCGATCCCGAAATCGTGCCCGCGCAAGGCCTGCATTACCTTCTGCAGGTCGTCCTTGCTCTTGCTCGCGACGCGTATCTTGTTGTCCTGTATCTGGGAAGTGGCCTTGAGCTTCAGGTCCTTGATGAACGTATTGATATCTTTGGCCTTCTCTTTATCGATACCCTGCTTGATCGGGACTTCCTGCTTCAAGGTCCCGCCGAGCGCTTCTTCGACCTTGGTATTGAAATCAAAGAATTGGAGTTGGATACCCTGTTTGGTCGCCTTGGCACGGAACATATCAGCAATAGCACGAAGCTTATAATCATCCTCCGCATTGAGTTTCAATACGGTACCCTCACGAACTATTTTCGCGTTGCTGCCGCGAAAATCATATCGGTTGGATATTTCCTTAACAGTTGTATTTATTGCGTTATCAACGGTCTGAAGCTCGACTTCAGAAGTAACGTCGAAAGAGAACTCTGCCAAAATGTATCACCTTTTGTGTTCATATATAAAGCTCCGTATCCCCGCGATAAAGAGCTTGGGTATTATACCACGGGCTGCTTTGAAATCTCAATGCACATATCAAGCAGGCACTCGCCCGGAAGTCCACTGTATTTCAGGACTGACCGGGATGAATACTCGCCGCCGCTCCTCAGACGCTATCACCAAAAGATCCTCGATGTTCCGGGCACGTATATACTGGCCGATATATGGGCCTTCCTGCAATAAGCGATCGAAGCTTTCTTTCAGATATTTGAGAATGAGCGTATAGTTCCTACATCCCTGTGCTCTCTGGGCTTTGATCAGACCGCTCAACAGATTGCGTATCTGCTCCACTTCTTTTTTCATTATCCGTACCCGATCAACATCCTCCACTCCATGGTTCAAGGCGGACACATAGACCCCGACGAATGTCGAATAATGGACCTGCAGGGCACCGACCTCTTTATCCGAAGCAAAAGGGAGTTTGAGCAATACTTTGTAACAATCTACCATCGCTCCGGGGATCTCTTCCGTGACAAGTTTCTTATATCTGTTCTCCGGAGAAAACAGCTTTTCCAGTTCACGCTTGCGTGCTTCCGCCTTGCTTGACATAGCTATGATTTTTGAGATCATCTTGAGCACCCCCCCCATATACCCCATATGCTCGTATGAAGTATAGATACTGTAACATCATTATTGCTCACTTCAAGAAAATAATAAGAGAGTTCATTATTACTATACACACAGCTGTGTATAATATTGTGGATAAAATCGGCAGTATTAATGTCAGTACCAAGCCCCTTGACCATCTGACACCTTCCATAAAGATATCGTAGGTAAAAGTCCAGAGACTCAAAAAAGTGATATTTCCACCCCCGAAACAGTGTTAGAATCGCCTGCGCCCATACCTTAGCATAAGGAGCCGCTATGTCGGGACCAGCAGCATTCATAGACAATGAGCATGAAGGAGCCTCATTCTCCGGACTTGTTTGCCATGAGACGGACATCCGCGGCAGAACATTTGAAAAGTGTACGTTCAAGAACTGTGACTTTACTCAAAGCAATTTCGAGGAAAGCAAGCTCAGTGACTGTACCTTCAGCAATTGTAATCTGAGCCTGGTCAAACTGAACAAAGCCCGTTTACGCGGCGTGACCTTTGAGAACTGCAAGCTAGTAGGCATCCCTTGGGGAAATTGTGATACTTCGTTCGTCTTCTGGGTACGGTTCAAAAAATGTATCATAGGCTCATGCACGTTCATCAGTATGGAAATACCTGAGATCCAATTCCTCGAATGCTCTTTCCACGGCACGGACTTCGTCAATACCGACCTTACCGCCGCGATATTCACAGGCTCGGACCTTAAGACCACACGTTTTGAAGGCTGCGACCTGCGCACAGCGGACTTCACGGGAGCGCTCAATTACACTATCGACCCGAACATCAATAAGATCAAAAAAGCGAGATTTTCGATGCCTGGGGTCATAGCCCTGCTGCGTTCGCTGGACATCATCATTGAGTGAGCGACGCATTGTTTTCAGTCTTCAGAAAGCATAGTATAATCCGCCTCGGTACGTACAAAAGGACGAATAAGGAGCAGGGACATATGGCATTGATCGTACAAAAATACGGTGGGACCTCCGTCGGAAGCGTTGAAAAGATACAGAACGTGGCGAAAAAGGTCATTGCGACCAAAAAAGCCGGCAATGATATCGTGGTCGTTGTTTCGGCCATGGGCGCTACCACCGACGATCTTATCGCGAAATTAAAAGAGATCTCCAAGGATTTTTCACAGCGCGAATATGACCAGCTTGTCTCGACCGGAGAGAACGTTTCTGCGGCTTTGCTCGCTGCCGCTGTCATTGCCCAAGGTGAAAAGGCCGTGTCGCTCACCGGCTGGCAGGCAGGGGTCAGCACCGAAGATGCGCACATGAAGTGCAAGATCGTGAACGTCGATGCATCACGCATCAAGCAGGAGCTGAAGGACGGCAAGATCGTTGTCATCACCGGTTTTCAAGGCATCAATTCTAAAGGCGATATCACGACCATCGGCCGCGGCGGTTCCGACACCTCGGCCGTGGTCATCGCTGCCGCGATCGATGCGGAGACCTGCGAGATATATACCGATGTGGACGGCGTCTATACGACGGACCCTCGTGTCCTGCCTGAAGCAAAACGCCTTGAATCCATCTCTCATGAGGAGATGTTGGAGATGGCAAGCCTCGGGGCCGGCGTCATGCACCCGCGTGCCGTGGAATCCGCCAAGGTCAACAATATGAGCATCGATGTGAAACATAGCCATAAAGAAGGGAGCGGGACCCGCATAAAGGTCACCGGTGAAAAACTGAACACTGTGTCCGGTGTCGCTTCGGACGAAGATGTGGCGAAGATCGGCGTTATACACGTTCCCGACGTCCCCGGAGTGGCCGCGACCCTGTTCTCGACGCTCGCCGAGGCAAAGATCAACGTCGATGTCATCGTTCAGAGCATCCATAAGGAAAAAAAGACGAACGACATTTCCTTCACGGTCTCAAAGGACGAGTACGAACAAGCCATGAAGATCACCAAAAAGGTCGCCGCCGAATGGGAAGGGTCCGAAGTGGCCGGGGATACCGCAGTAGCTAAGGTCTCGATCGTCGGTATCGGCATGATCAGCACCCCCGGGGTGGCCGCCAGGATGTTCTCGGCGCTGGGAAAAGCGAAGATCAATATTGAGATGATATCGACCTCCGAGATCAAGGTATCCTGCATCATCGCCGAAAAGGACATGAAACAGGCCGTCAAGATAATTCACGAGGCCTTCGAACTGCATAAATGAACTACATAGAGACATTCCGGGTCTTGTTCTTTATCCTTACCTGTTATCTCATAGGGTCCGTTCCGTTCGCTTTTTTGGCCGGAAAACTATTACGTAAAGGGGATATCCGCAAGCAAGGGACCGGCAATGTCGGCGGCGGTAATGTCATGCTCGTGGCCGGGAAGGCTGCCGGCGTACTTGTTCTTCTTCTGGACCTTCTGAAAGGCACTGTCTCCGCCTGGATAGGCCTGCACTATCTTGGCTCCGAATTCGGGCTGATGATCTGCGGGCTTGCGGCGATGACCGGGCATTGTAATTCGGTGTTCCTCGGGTTCACAGGAGGGAAAGGCGTCGCGACAACGCTCGGTGTTTACGCCGTGATCGACCTGAACTTGTTCCTGTTCATCTATATCATCTGGGCCGCGCTCGTTCTGATCACGAAATATACTTCGATCAATACCGTCATCATGTCGCTCATCTATCCGTTCATTCTCTGTTATCAGGGAAAAGGGTTTTATATCGTCATGTTCTCGATACTGGCGGCCGTGGTCATGGTCATCAATCACCGGGACAGTATCATCCGTTTCATGAGCGGGAAGGAATCGACCATGAGGGAAGAGGTCAAGAAGTACAAAAAAAAATAACTTGCCCTTTCGCCCGCCTTCACGATATGTTTATTCTTTCGTTCTTTTTAAAATGATATAATCGACCATATATGACAAATGGTATCGCCAGCCTGTTCGAGGACCATCATCTGAAGATCTTTTCCGAATGTATCCGGCAGATCGGGGCTGCTGAGACGAAGACCGACGTCGATCTGGCCGTGAAACTAGGGAAAGCCTCACTGGAACACATCAAGGACAAAAAAGAAAAGACCGCCGCAGCTCAACGCTTGCTCATGGTCGCTGATACGGCATACCTCAGGCTTTCGCGCTAGATCCCGCCAGGGAACATGGTCGTGATGAATTTTTCGGTCGAAGGAAAATGGACGCTTTTAACCCTTGCTTCCGCGATCCCCAATGAATGAAAGAAATATCTCAGTTCGTTCTTGAGTTTTTTGCTCTCAGGGCATTTCTTTATCTTTTGACAGAGCCGTTTGAGCAGTGCCTGCTTAAAGGCCGTATATATATAGTATGACGCTCTTGATATCGGGTTCACGAGCTGTAATCCGAGCCAGCGGTGCTTCCTCCGGAACAGTACGGCATTATGTCCGGCCTGTCTCATTTTGTCACAGCGCCCGGCGAAGGTCTGGTGGCGGGAAAAAACGTACAAGCAGGCGCCCAGATTCAATACATACCGGTACCCCGCGTTCTTGATGCGCCAGCCCAGCTCCGCATCCTCGAACCCGTATTCGATGAAATCCTCGTCGAACCCGCCGACCTTCTCCAATACATCCTTACGCACGGAGATGTTCCCGGTCATGAACGTACGGAACGGATCTTGCGCATGTTTGATGAACCACTTTTTCTCTTTTGCGGTAGGCAGATACTGTTTTTTGCCGAGATGAGAGATATCTCCGATCGTCGGAGCATAGCCTCTGACGACCGCAAGATCGGAACCGGCCGCATGCAGATGGCTTTTATAATGCTCTTCAAGGAAGTTCGGTTCAAGTATACAGTGACTGTCTATGAACACGACGATATCCCCGCGGGCAGCGTGCCAGCCAAGATTGCGGGCTGCAGACCGTCCTTTTTTTTCTTGCCGCAGATAGCGCATCGGGAATGACCAGCGGTTCCCCTGTATGAACTCGGCAGTATCGTCCGTGGAGCCGTCATCAGCGATGATGACCTCGAACTCCTTAAAGGTCTGCCGACAGAAGCTCTTGAGCGTGTTGCGCAGCGAATCTCCGCTGTTATAGGTAGGGATAACGACCGAAAGGAAATGTGTCATGAGCGCTCAGAGCTTGTTGTGGCCTTTGGTATGCCCGAACCCACCCGCGCCGCGCGCGGTGGCGGTCAGCTCTTCCTGCAGGGTGATCGTGACCTTGGCCACAGGAGCGATGATCATCTGTGCGATACGTTCACCGCGTTTCACGATGAAATCCTGCTTGCCGAAATTAGTCAGAATGATGCCGACCTCGCCGCGATAATCCGCATCTATAGTTCCAGGGGAGTTCAAGATACCTATACTGTGCTTGAGCGCCAGCCCGCTGCGCGGACGGATCTGCGCCTCATAGCCGACCGGGACCTCGATGGACATGCCGGTCGGGATCAGCTTCGTTTCTCCCGCTCTCATGAGCACATCCTCCGTCACGGCAGCGTATACGTCCATGCCGGCAGCATGTTCCGTCATATATTGCGGCAGAGGGATATCCTCGGTGCCCGGAAATTTCTTTATTTTAAGTTCTATCATTCTTTTTCCACGTCCTTTCGAAGATCGCACAGGATTTTATCATAGTTTGAACCGGAAGAGGGGGCGCCGTTGCTAATGGGCATGCAGCAGGGCAAGACCGGCAATGATCGCCATGCCGATGAGCATCAATACCAGTTGTCGCACGGACCGCGACGCCTGCATTTCATTGTGCAGTTCAGGCATCAGGTCGGTCCCCGCTATATAAATGAACCCGCCGGCAGCTACAGGCAGCAAGAAGAACACAAGGTGCTGAACGTATACGCCAATGAGCAAGGTGAGCACTGCTCCTGCAATCGCGGTCAACGCGGAGAGAAAGTTCATTAAAAGAGCCTTCGTACTGGAATAACCGCTATAGACCAGTATCCCAAAATCCCCTAATTCCTGGGGGATCTCGTGGAACATGATGGCAATGGTCGCGGCGACGCCTGTCGGGATGCTTACGATAAAACTTGAGGCAATGACCATGCCGTCGATGAAATTATGAATGCTGTCCCCGATGATGTTGAGCGGACCCAAGTGCTGCCGATGGACCTTGCAGGACGGGTCGCCGTGACAATGACGCCAGTGGATGAATTTTTCCATACTGAAAAAGAAAAGCATGCCCCCAAGGATAAGCAACGGGACGAGCTTGCTTCCAGGAAGATGTTCATATGATTCAGGTATGAGGTGGATGAACGCGCTGGCGAGCAAGGTGCCTGTCGCCACGCTGACCAGATCGAGCACGAATTCCTGCATGATCTTGCGTTTACTAAAGAGGGTGAAAATGCCGACCAGAGAAAGAAGGCTCACCAACGAAACGCTTATCAGTGTATATGCCCAGACATGCATCGAGGACCTCCTTAACATCTATACACATTCCTCAAGAGCTTATGCTGATCGAGCACATGTCCTGAGTTATTGCCAAGACCTGGACAGGTCTCATTATATACTATACGGAACGGGTCCGGGATGTCGGGTAGGGATGCCTTCTTTCTTTTCAACATAACATTACGGTTTATAGACCAGTGACCGGTACTGCAACGCTTCCGCGATGTGCGGGGAGGTTATCTCTTTAGAGCCCGCCAGGTCCGCTATCGTGCGCGAGATACGCAGGACACGGTCGTAGCTCCGGCCCGTCAGATTGAACCGTTCGATACCTCCGAGCAACAGATCTTTCGCTTCCGCGGTTGTCCGGCAGTGTGTCTGCAGTTGTGCCGGCGTCATTTCGGCATTAGTGCGCGTGTCCGTGCCATTGAACCGCTCCCCCTGAAGGACCCGCGCCTGCATGACGCGTACACGTATCATGTCCGAGGTCTCTCCCGAAGGTCTGTTGAGCAGCTCGTCTTTTTTCAGCCTGGGGACCTCCACGTACATATCAATGCGGTCGAGGATGGGGCCTGAGAGGCGGTCCCAGTACTGTTTGATCTTCTGAGGAGAACAGACACACTTCTTGTCCGTATCCATGTAATGACCGCAGGGGCAGGGGTTCGTCGTGCCGATAAGCATGAACTCGGCCGGATAGGTGAGCCGGGCGTTCGCGCGGGAGATGGTGACCTCACCGTCCTCGAGCGGCTGGCGGAGCATCTCGAGACAGGTCTTCCTGAACTCCAGAAGTTCGTCCAGGAACAATGTTCCCCGGTGAGCGAGCGTGATCTCTCCCGGTTTCGGGATGCTCCCGCCGCCGACGATACCCGCATCCGATATCGTATGATGCGGGGAACGGAACGGCCGTTCACTGATCAACCCCTGCTGGTACGGAAGAAGGCCGGCGACGCTGTACAGGGTCGTCACCTCGAGCGCCTCCTCCCGCGTGAGCTGAGGCAGTATCGTGGGCAGACGCCGCGCCAGCATCGTTTTACCTGAACCGGGACTTCCGATCAAAAGGATATTATGCGCACCCGCGGCCGCGATCTCGAGCGCGCGTTTGGCGAACTGCTGTCCTTTGACCTCTGCCATATCTCCCTGATGTGTAAAGGACCGGTGTTCTTTCGGAACCGGGATGTATCGTGCGATACCGGATGGATCTTTCAGATACGCCATGACGTCCGAGAAATCCCTGGCGGCAATGACCTCGACCTCCTCGAGCAGTGCCGCTTCTTCGGCGTTCGCGTAGGGGACGATCATGCGCTTGATGCCGATGCGTTTGGCCATGACGGCCATGGGCAGTATGCCTTTCACCGGCCGCAGTATCCCGTCCAATGACAGTTCTCCGACAAGCAGCGAGTTTTCGACACTTTTTTGCGATATATATCCGGCAGAGATGAGCACCGAGACCGCTATCGGCAGGTCAAAGAGCGGGCCTTCCTTTTTAGTGTGCGCCGGGGCCAGATTAATGATGAAACGCTGAAAGGAAGGGAACGAAAAACCGGAGTTCAGCACGGCGAACTCGATGCGTTCTTTGCTCTCTTTGACGGCCGCATCCGGCAATCCCACAATGATATGCGGGCGGTTGATGCCGGAGGCCATATCGACCTCAACAATGACCGGATACGCCTCTATCCCCTGGACCGAACCGCTGTGAACTTTTGCGAGCATGTCAAGCAAAGATGCACTCCGTATGCCAAAAGATGTCGGAATTACTCCTGGAGTATTTTTTTACTTTTGTTATGATTACCGGGTCGGCAAATATGCTCCCGGAGGCGCTCATGAAAAACGTTGGAACGATCATGCTCGGCATCATCATCACGGCCTGTGCTCTTCTTCCGCTTTCCGCCGAGACCAAACCGACCTTCGAATACGGCGGCACACAACTTTTTACCGAGTCCACCAATTACGAGGACGGATATGATCTCCAGGGCGGCAGCCTGCAGAAATATAATACCCGGTCCTGGATGCCGCGCACCTGTGTGACCGGATATGTCAATTTCAGCGAGAACAGCCGCTTGCGGTTATCCCTTGATTCGTACGGGTTCGACAAGCACAGTAACGGGTTCTATAAGACCTCCTGGGTGTTCTTCAGTTTTCTGTACTGGGAGCTGAAAGATGTGCTCGGTGCCGGAAGTTCCATGAAGGTCGGCCTTTTCGGGACCCCCTGGCCGAACTGGGAGGACAAGGTCTGGAACTACCGCGTCATCTCGTCCTCGCTCCTCTCCTCTCAAGGGATCACTAACCCTCAGGACCGCGGCATCGGCTTCGAAGGGAACGTCTTTGAAGGGCTTGAGTACGCGGTCGCGTTCGTCGGGGGACAAGGTATTTACGATGTCGATAAGGACAACATCATCAACACGGAAGCACGCTTGACCTATGCCCTGACCAAAGAGGTCAAGCTCTCCGTCGGCGGAGGCAGCGGTTCCCGTGCGGTGGATTATGGCGTCCCTGATTACTACTCCTATACCGCACGCTACGGGGTCGGCAATATCCATTATAAGTCCAAGACGTATGTCCTGAGCTATACCGTTGCCAATACGGACAGGTTCGACAGCGATTTCATGGTCGACGGACGGACCTATAAAAGTTACGGGGAGACGACCGGTAAAGCCTCGAGCGTCGCTACGGTCTGGAATTTCTTCGACAATTTCGACCTGATCGGTCGGCAGGACACGCTCGACCCGGACATCGCGGCTGAAGACGATTCCCTTATCAGGTCATTCGCGGGCTTTGGCTATCGCAGCGGGGAGTTCCTGAAGGCCGCGCTCACGCAACAATGCGATAGGAACGCTGCGAGCAATACGGCGTACCATAAGATCGTCGGGAATATGGAATTACGCTTCTAGGTCCACAGCATCATTGCCCGGATCTTCTTCCTTGAACGGAAGATGTTTCTTGAAGACCTGAGCAATGTCTTCGATAGTGTAGGGCTTGTGCAGGAAATCCGTGAAATTCCCGCCTTCGTCCTTCATATCTCCGCTGGCAAGAACTGACATGATGTCCTTTTTATACATCTTTATAATATCCAGGGCATATCGGCCACCCTTTCCCCCTGGAACGTTAAGGTCAAAGAAAACAGCGGCATAAGGCTCATGCGCGTTCAATGCGTCTATATATGCCTGTACCGCCTGGTCACCATCCTCTGTCAGTACGGGGGTGAACCCGAGGAACGACAACATTTTGATCGCAATAGGACTGACGGCTTTGTCATCTTCCATCACCAAGACCCTGCCTGTGAATATATTGCGCAATGAGCTGATATTCGGCTGCTCTTTTGGGATGATCTCTTTGCCCGGGCTCGCCGGCAGCAAGATCGAGAACGTCGTTCCTTTGTTCTCTTCGGATGAAACAGTAATGGTCCCTTTATGCTTGCGAATGATCGCATAGCACCCCGCAAGACCATGTCCTTGCCCCTTCTCTTTGGTCGTAAAATAAGGCACGAACAGGTTCTTAAGATTTTCTTTTGAGATGCCGACACCCTGATCAATGACGGACACTTTCACGTACGGCCCTTTTTCAAGTGATGCATATTCGCTCATCCCCGCACCGGAGACCATCACATTTTCTGTCACAATAGTGATATTACCACCATGAGGCATTGCCTGTGTAGCGTTGAGCACAAGATTGTTGAATACCCGCTCTATATCACCTTTGTTTATATCCACAGCCCAGGTCTCATTGTCTATGAGATCTATGAATTCGATATCAGAACTTGTACCTTCAATGAAGAATTTCGCTGACCTGCGCAACAGTTCGACCATGGAGGCGGTCTCTGTGCTCAGCGAGCCTTCTTTTGCGAACAGCGTTAATTGTCTGGTGAGGTCCCCTCCTCGCACACATGCCTCTTTTGCCGTGGTAAGGGTCTTCAGTATCGCCTCCAATTGTTCTTCCAGTTGTTCCTGGTCGAACAGTTCCTGCATGCCGGACCTTTCGAAGAGCGTGCGAAGCCCCTGTATGAATTCCTGGATATCCATCTGTGCCAAACTGACATTCCCGAGAATGGCCGTCAAAAGATTATTGAAATCATGCCCGATCCCGCCGGCAAGGACGGAGAGCGCATCCAGCTTGCCTGAACGCAGTTCGTCCTCCTCTCTCCTTTTTTTGTTCGTAATATCCGCCGCAATGATCATGACCTTGCTGACATTCCCGTCATTGCCCATGACAGGGATCATCCTGGCGAACACCCAGATGCCGTTCGCTAACTGCATTTCGAAATCGACGGCTTTCCCCGTCCTAAAGACTTTGGTGAGCTCTGTTGTCCATTTCTCTGTCAGGTCTTTCGGGAACCGCAGCTCGTTCGGTCTTTTGCCGATGAGCCTTTTTGCGGAAACGCCGGTGTAATCCTTGATCACGGGATTACAGTAATCGATAGTGAGGTCCGGACGTACGCTCATGATCACATCGATGGAATTCTCTACCAGAGCTTTATACTGTTCCTTAGCCTCGACCTCTTCGGTGATGTCTATCATTGAAGCGGAACTGTTCTGCGTGCCGGGGAGCAGGGTCACCGTATTGGCGACGGTCTTATAGCTACCGTCCTTGGTCTTTAGCCTGAACACATAGCTGGGCGGCGCACTACCGGGATCTTCTCTGCGAAGGTCGTGAAATTTCTTCATCCTCGGAATATCGTCCTCATGTACGAAATCAGTCCAGCGCATCCGTCCGTTCGTCAGCTCCTCTTGGGAATACCCGGATATTTCGGCGAAGAGCTCATTCGCAAAGCTCATGGTCGTGTCCTTATTGATGATGATGAGGGCGGTACCTGTCTTGTTTATGATCTCCTGGTATTGGAAATCTGAGGCAAGATATTTGATCCGTTCCTGTTCCCTTTCCGTGATGTCATCAATCGTTACCAGCAAAGCAGGCTTTCTCTTGAACTCCACGCTCCTGGTCACTATCCGTGCCAAACGTTCTTCCCCGTCAGGCCTGATGATACGGCAGTTCAGCTCGACCAGTTCTTTGGGGTGCTCCTGGTGCTGCTGCATGAGCGCTTTTTTATCCTCCGTGTGTATGAACGCATCGACCCGTTCACCCCGCAGTTCGTTCTCAGGAACACCGCATATCTGTTCCAGGGCTTTATTGACCTGAATAAAGACATTGTTCTGGATCATCGCGATACCGAATTGCGTATTATCTTTCAGTGCGGACATGACATCATTGGCCTCTTTAAGGAGCGTGTTCTTTCTGAGCAATTGCTCGTTGGTCCTTTTGAGCTCGGCTTCAAGGTCCACACGTTTGGCCACGGACAACGCCGCCGAAACAAGCCGTGAAGCTTTTGAACAGATGAACCTGCTGGTCGGCCCCCAGCGATAGGCCGGAGCATCACATTCAAATCGAATAACACCGATCACCTTGTATTGGTCATCAAAGACCGGAACACAGAACAGTACCTGGGGGGGGGACATGCGGGACCCGAACTGCGCAGGATCATATACAGCACATTGAGCCATATCAAAGGTTATCGTCCTGCTATTCAGGAGCGCAGAGAAATAATCCGGGAAATCTTTTTGACATATCACTTCGTTATGGGTATGTGTACGTATAACATTATCGTACCTGTCCTGGCAGGCAAGTGTTCCATGATCGTCAGAGAACAGCCAAAAACTGCCCCTATCGGCCTGCAACAGGCACGTTGTGATCTCAGTTATATTTTCAAGGTCTTTTGATAGCGAGATCCCGAGCTTTGCCTGCAGCGAGGACAATATGGCCCGAACAGTAAGTTCTTCGGTCAGGTCGATCGTTGTTCCGTGCATGGTCATGCCAAGGGGGGTCTTCCCGGGCGACAGACTTATCATCTTGGTGAACTGCATGTGTGTTCCCTCGTACGAACAGATATTATTCCTGTTACCCTATGCAACAGCGCTCCCCTGCATACGCTCCAGGGGCTCAACGAGCATCGCTCGTATAGAACAATCGTAAGCCCTGTTCAATAATTTCACCACGCCTTTCGCAACTGCTATCCTGAAGGGCTTTTTAAAAATTCACTTTGAGCCCTAAATACGCTAAAATGACCTGTCCTTATGGCTCAAGAAAAACAGGCGAAAACTCGGGGGGCGAGAATTCCTATGCGTTCGACGCTCCCAAAAAAGACCAGACCGCAGAAAGATGAAGCGGTACAGCCACTGCCCCTGCGTCAAAAACCACCCGTTCAACAGCCCAGTACGATGCCGCTCTTGTCCAAAGAGAACGTCCACACTATTGTCGATGATGTCAAAGGTCTTTTCCTTATAGCTCTGGCCATATTCATTTTAATGACCAATCTGTACCCGCAATCCACCGGATTCATCGGGTCTTTTGTGGTCAGCACGATGCTGCTCCCTCTGGTAGGGAAAGGCATGTTCCTGCTCCCGATATTCATTGCGCTCTGGGGACTTATGATCGTGTTCCGCCAGCATAGTCTTCAGGCTCTGGCCCGAAAGATCGGCGGTCTGCTCGGCTTTCTGACGTTCATTACAATAGCGGAGATATTCCGCAGCGGACCGGCCATTGACTTCGTTCTCCCGACAGACCCCCAGGGCGGCGGGATCATCGGTTATCTTCTGAGTTTTTCGCTCCAGAAAGTGTTCGGCCCGACAGGTACATATGTTTTTCTTATTGTATCGACACTGGCCTCCCTGCTGCTCATGCTCAATGCCCCGTTGTATATCTTGCGCCGACGGATCAAAGACCTGGCCATGTCACAGCCTAAGCCCCGGCGGCCTCAGCAGCAGTTCCGCCCGATGTCGCCGCATATGGCAAAAACACTGCCCAAGGACAGGAACAGCATGTTCAATTCGCTCAAGAACATGGAAAACGCTCCGCATGCCGATGCGAAGAAATTGACGGAACGGCCGATAGTCCGCTCCCGTCCGCAGATGCAGCGCCAGGCGCCTGAACCGGCGGCTGCCCCTCGTCCGCGTCCACAGGAGAACAGGACCCCCAGCAACTATAAACTGCCTGATATCTCCATGCTCCAGAACGGCGATATCCCGCAGGCCCATTATCAAAAACTTGTCGAACAGAGCAAGGAGGATGCTCGGGTCCTTGAGGCAACGCTCGCCAGCTTCAAGATCGAAGCGAAGGTACAGAACGTTTCCTTCGGACCGACAATAACGCGCTATGAACTGCAGCCGGGCGCTGGCGTACGCGTGAACAGGATATCGGCGCTGGCGGACGATATCGCGCTCAATCTTGCCGTTGCCGGCGTACGCATAGAAGCCCCTGTCCCGGGGAAATCGGTCGTGGGCATCGAGGTCCCGAACGCCTATGTGCGCACGGTCATGCTCTCACAGCTGCTCAAGACCCCGGAGTTCCAGAACAATCCGGCGAAATTGACCGTAGCGCTGGGCCTTGATATCGGCGGGAAACCCGTCTTTGGGGACATCAACCAGATGCCGCATCTGCTGATCGCCGGTTCGACCGGCACCGGCAAGAGCGTGTGCTTGAACTCGCTGATCATGAGCATTCTCTATCGCGCACGTCCGGATGAAGTGAAATTCCTGATGATAGACCCGAAGCGGGTCGAGCTCAGCGTGTATAACCACATCCCGCATCTGGTGTCGCCAGTGGTCCATGAACCGGACCTGGCCGCCGCAATATTGAAATACTGGGCCCTGAAAGAGATGAAGCGCAGGTATGAGCTGTTCGCAAAGGTCGGGGTCAAAGATATCGCCCGCTATAATCAGTATATCGAGAAACATTCACAAAAAGGCCCTGTCACGCTCACGGACCCGAAGACCGGGGAAGAACAGGTCCTGGATAAAATGCCGTACATCATGATCATCATCGACGAATTGGCCGACCTCATGATGGTCGCATCGCGCGAAGTGGAAATGACGATCTGCCGTCTGGCACAGCTCGCCCGCGCGACCGGCATGCACCTGGTCATCGCGACACAGAGGCCGTCCGTCGATGTCATTACCGGGCTCATCAAGGCCAATATCCCTTCGCGTATCGCCTTCGCGGTGCAGTCACAGATAGATTCCCGCACCATCCTCGACAGCATGGGTGCCGAGAAACTGCTCGGCAAAGGTGACATGCTCTATTCGCCCATCGGCTTCCATAAAATGAGAAGGGTGCAGGGCGTCTATGTCACGGATAAGGAGATCAGCACGATAGTACGTTTTGTCCGTCAGCAGCAGAAACCGAACTATGTACAGGAGGTCCTCGACATCAAGCCTCTCGGCTCCGAAGAGGTAGCGGCCATTTCAGGTGCGGATGCGGACGGGAAAGACCCGCTTTTTGAGCAGGCCGCGCAGATAGCACGGGTCAAACCGACGATATCTTATTTGCAGAGAAAATTAGGCATCGGCTATAATCGGGCAGCGAACCTGATGGAATCGCTCCAGGAAGCAGGTATCGTACAGTCCGGTGAAAAAACGACGGCACCGGCAGAGTAAGAACGGATACGAAAAGGACAAGGGTACCAAGTATCGAAAGATGTCGTTCGTACCCGTCCTGTATAACAAAGGAAACACCTATGAAAAAATCGATTAATGTCGGCTTGATCGGTTGCGGAACTGTCGGCAGAGGGGTCGCAAAAATATTGCTTCGCCAGCAAAAATTGATCTCAGACCGCGCCGGGCACAAGATCATCCTGAAAAAGGTCGCGGACCTTAAGTTCCATACCATTGACGGATTCTCCATCCCTGCCGCCTTGCGTACCTCGGACGCCTTCGGACTGATCAATGACCCGGAGATCGATGTGGTGGTCGAAGTCATCGGCGGCGTGAAGCCGGCCAAAGACTTCATTCTCGGCGCATTGAGAAACGGGAAACATGTGGTCACGTCGAACAAAGAGGTCATCGCCAAGCACGGGCCTGAGTTCTTCAGGGTCGCACAGGAGAACAATGTCAATCTGTTCTACGAGGCATCTGTCGGCGGAGGCATCCCGATCATCCATGCCCTCAAAAAATGTCTTTCCGCGAACGAGATCAAAGAGATCTACGGTATCGTCAATGGGACGACGAACTATATCCTGACCAAGATGTCGACAGAGGGCCGTGATTTCCAGGACGTGCTCGCGGAAGCCCAGAAGCTCGGCTATGCAGAAGCGGACCCGACCGCTGATGTGGACGGTTATGACGCGGCGTATAAATTATCGATCCTAGCCTATACTGCCTTTCATCAGTACATCCCGTACCAGCAGATCGCCTTTGAAGGTATCCGCAAGATCTCCGCGCGGGATATCGAGCTTGCCCGGCAATTCGGGTATGTCATCAAGCTCATCGCGATGGGCAGACAGAACGATGGCACGCTGGAGCTGAAAGTATCCCCGATGATGATCCCTGTCGACCATCCGCTCGCCTCCGTACAGAACGCGTTCAATGCGATATTTGTCGTGGGTGATGCCGTTGGGGAGACGATGTTCTATGGCCGCGGGGCCGGAGAGCTTCCGACAGCATCCGCGGTCGTCGGTGATATCGTGGACCTGGCGATGCACGCCGAAGAATCGTCGGCCGAACCGATGCTGCTGGATTACGGCAGGAAAAAAGTATTGCCGGCGGGCGATGCTGTCTCTCAGTTCTTTATCCGGCTTTCCGTGCTCGACCGCTCCGGCGTCCTCGCCGCGATCAGCTCCGCGTTCGGTAAGTTCAATGTCAGCATCAAGACCGTGAGCCAGCAGGACGCGGTGAAAGGTGCTGCGGAACTTGTCATCGTCACGCACAAGGTCCAGGAAAAAGCGTTCATGGCCGCGATGAAAAAGATCGAGAAACTCAACACCGTCAAGAAAGTGGACAGTGTCATTCGCGTAGGACTGGACGACTAGTTCTCCTGCCAATGACCTCGATATCCTGGGAATCCGCTGCTACTCTCCTCAAGAACGGTGGGGTCATTGCCTTCCCAACAGATACCGTCTATGGGCTCGCATGCTCGCCATCATCAGAACAAGCCGTTAAAAAAATATATGCCTTAAAAGGCAGGGATTTTAAAAAACCGCTCGTGCTCATGTGCGCGGACCTCGCCGCTGCCCAAACCCTGACCGGTCCATGGGGCTCGGACGTTCTGGATATCGCACAGCGCTATTGGCCTGGTGCGCTCACGCTCATACTTCCCCGTAACGAACGGACCGTGCCGGACGCTGTCATGGCAGGCGGCGATAGGGTCGGCATCCGTATCCCCGGGAATACGGCATTGCTGACGCTGCTGTCCTCCCTTCCGTTCCCTCTGGCGGTCACCAGCGCCAACCGCTCCGGTGAAAAAGAATTGCTTTCGGCAAAAGAAGTCGATATCCTTTTCGGAAAAGAGCTCGACGGTATCGTCAACGATGATACCGCACTTCAGGGCGGCATCCCTTCGACGGTCGTGGATGTGAGCACTGTCCCCTGGAAGGTATTAAGACAAGGGCCGGTAAAGATAGAGAGGGCAGCACATGGATAAAAAGATACGGATATTACTGGTCGAGGACGAACCGAACATCATGCGGCTCACGAGCGTGATGCTCGAAAAAGAAGGCTATCAGATCATCCAGGCCCCGAACGGAAAGATCGGTATTGAAAAAGCCAAGGCCGAAACACCGGACATCGTGATCACGGACCTCATCATGCCGGAAAAGAACGGGTTCGATGTCTGCCGAGGCGTACGAGCGAACGCTGCCACCAAGAACACGCCGATACTGATATTGACCGCGATGGGGGATGAGTTCAACAAAAGCGCAGGGTTCGAGGCAGGTGCGGACGATTATCTTACCAAACCTTTTAACATCAACGAACTGAAAGCCCGCATCAGGTCCTTATTGCGACGGGCACACTGATCAGGTCCTTTTCTTCTCTTGTAACGGGGCATGCGGAAAAAGGTCCAGTTGCTTGGGCTTCCTGTCCTCTTTGATGATCTTCTTTATCTCTTCTTTGGTGAGCTTGCCTTTTCGTAGTTCTGTTCTGCTGAGGTGGACCATGCTCCTATTATAAGTGACGTGCGGCGGGTGGCAAGTCCTTTAAGAAAGAAACAAGTGGCAAGGGACAAGAAAAGGACCACTACAGGCAGTTGAGCAGGACCTTATTGTCGACGATCTTTTCTTTAGCAAGATAGGCCTCTACCATGCCATTGTAAGCGAGGTTGTTGACCTCCCGAGCGATACCGCCGGTAGCTGTCTGTATCACTTCGAACGTGTCCGGAGTGAAGACATCCGCGGTACTGCCGGCAACACTTAAGCGATGTTTGATATATGAGGTGGTCTCGGCGAGAGAGAACGGCGCCAGGTCCTCTTTGACGTACATACGGCTGCGCAACGAATTATAGCTTTCATGCTTCAATCGTCTCTGGAACACTGCCTCTGCGAATATCAGGCAAGTCGTTAATTTCATCTCCGGGACCTCTATATTACTGATCGTACGCAACATATGCAGCGAGCTGGATTCCAGGAAGTGCCCTTCGTCGATGATAATGACCAGTCGTCTTCCGGTCTGGTACAGTTCAATGACCTTATTATGAAGGACGCGCAGGAGGTCGTAAGCCTGCATATGCTTGATAGGTTCTTCTGATACGCCCAGTTCGAGCAGTATATCTTTGATCAGAGAGGTCTTGGTCATCCCCGGACTGACCAAAATGAGCACGGTCTTATATTTTTGCTGATCAAGATAGGTGAGCAGCATCTGGGTGATCATGGTCTTGCCCACGCCGCTTTGCCCAGACACAAGTCCAAGGGAGATGTTCTGTTCCGCGCACATCTTCATCTTCTGAAAGACATTATAATGCCGTGTGGTCTTGAAAAAATAGCCGGTATTGACACTATCTCCGAACGGGTTCTCTTTGAGGGAGAAAAAGTCTAAAAAGGAGATGGACCCTGTTTCCGGGACCTCAATGCGACGTTGGACTTTCTTGCTTTCCTGTTCCTTTTCTGAAGAAAGATAAAGATAGGAAAACTCGTCCAATACACTTTTTTGCGCGCCAATTTCCATATGCTCAAAAGAATACAGGATGGTAATTCGTGTGTCAAGGTATGCTTGATGTTTTTCAGGAACATAAGGGTAGAGACAAGTCGTCTTCCCAAGTTCTTGTATCTTGTTTCTTGTTTCTCGTATCTCGTTTCTTTCCTTGATAAGCTATAATATCATGCATGGACGAACACACCATTAAAGACCTCGTCATCCGCTTGAAACGTATCGAAGGACAGATGCGCGGCATTCAGGACATGCTTGAGTCCCGAAAATCATCAAAGTCGATCATCACACAACTTGCTGCGGCCAGAGCCGCCCTGGACAAGGTCGGATTTTCCATCATAGCCAACGACCTGAAAAGAGAGCTGTCCATCCAAATGAACGGGGAACGTTCCCCTCTTCAGCACGACCTGAAGGAGACCATAAATCTTTTCATGAAACTGTCGTAAGGAAGTTCTATGCGGCCGGTTTTTCGGCCTTATCGGTGATACCCGCGTTCGGCTCCGATATACGTACCGGTCCTGAAGATGCCCTTAATATTTTCTTGAATTCCTGGGCTGTCCTTTTCTTCATATCAAAAAGGTCGCCGGCATCGACGGTATCGTTGCCGAACTTAATGACCTTCGTATGAAAAGACTTAAGCATAGTATGCCCTTTCTTCTTTCTGTCTATTTATCGTAGGCAGTTCCCGAATATTTCAGCTATTTTTATGGATCATCCCGAAAAGTCCATACGGTACAGGAGCGGGGGAATGACGGGTTCAGCGTTTGAAGGAAGGACCGATATTGAGCTCATGCCGGTACTTGGTGACGGTACGCCTTTTGATATCGATACCGCGGGACTGCAGTATGTCACAGACCTTCTGGTCGCTGATATCGGCGGCCCCTCTGATCAAGGTCTTAATGAGCCCCTTTATCTGATTGGGGCTGTATCCCGAACGGTCCCGCGGGCAGAGGAACTTAAGAGGAAAAACGCCCTGGGGGGTATAGATATATTTCGTGGAAACGGCGCGACTGATCGTTGAACGGTGCACGCCGAGCTTTGCCGCGAGTTCCTTTTGCATGAGCGGTCTCATCATGAACACGCCATCCTTGAAAAAATCAGCCTGGGTCTTGGAGATGATATCAATGATCTTCTGTACGGTCTGATGACGGGACCGTATGTTCTCCATGAACTGTTTGGCCGCCTCGAATTTTTCCTGAAGGAAGGCCTTTGTTTCCGGGTCGGTCTTCGGGTCCTCGAGCAGGGCCACATAGTGCTGATTGAACGCAAGAGAGGGGCCTTTTTCTTCCTCAAGATTAGCGATCGCATAGGTCCCGTCCGTGTTCGCTGTCACCTGGAACGAAGGAATGACATGTTCCGCAGTATGTGCGGTCCGATACCCCGAGGCGGGCGTAGCGGTAAGGTTCTTTTCTATGAACCGTGCTAATTGAACGACGCCTTCTTCGGTCAGGTCCAGCGCTTTTGCTATGCCGGCGTAGTTCTTTTTGGCGAGGTCATCGAGATGACCTTTGACCGTCTTGAGCAGGATATCGCGCAAAACATCGCTCTCAAAAGCATATCCCTCGATCTGCAGCACCAGACATTCCTTGACGTTCCTTGCGGCGATGCCTTCCGGTTCGAACGTCTGGATAAGAGAAAGGACCTTATCGACATTACAGCGCTTTACGGAAAGCATCCGCATGATCCCGTCGCGGCACGCAGGATAATCCGTGAGATACCCCTTTTCATCAAGGCTCCGTATCAATACCTCGCCTATCTTGTAATCGAGCTCATCGATACTTTCCAGCCGCAACTGCATGAGCAGGTGGTCTTCAAGGCTCAGTTCCGAGGCCCTTACATCTTTTTCCTGGTCGAGAGGATCGTAATCGGCCTCTTTTTTCGCGGATATGCCCTGCCGAAGGCTTTTTGCGTATTCAAGCAGCTCGTCGGGACGCGTGACCTCCAGCAACGGATTGCTCTCGGCTTCTTTATTGATGGACGCGATAAGTTCAGCATAGGGTAATTGCAGTGTCTTTAAGAGCGCCAGCATTCTGGGGCTCAAAAAAAGCTGCATGGTCTGGTACAGCTGTGGGGACTGATAAAGGTTAAGGCCGAAGTTCATGCATGCTCCTTTTTTGTCCTGCGGAGCAGCGTACTGACCGCCCCTCGCAAGTGTAACGTTTTATTAACCTCTTTCCAATATATATGACGTATGAAAGTGCCTTTTTGTTCCCGCCGGCACCTATAATTTCGGGAGCAGGATACGGATGGCCGTCACATCCTTTAAGGCCATGTTCGCCTCCTCGGGCAGGGGCGCGTCAGGATCATAATTAAAAGAGGGTAGTGTCTTCCAGACACGCTCTTTTTTCATTTTCACCTGCACAAGCGTTCTGGTCAGAAGTTTATCCTTCCAGCTGAGGTCCTTAAGGTCGGTCCCGCTGTATGAGGGCATGATGAAATAGGCAAAAAGCGGGGCCATCCCGTCGAGCCCCGGGGCATCCTCTTCAAGAGGTCCCACCACCATCCACTGTGTCGACGTACGGGCCTTTTCCATCTCCGGGTCCATCGCATGTTCTGCAGGGATGATCTGAAATCCGCCGACACGCCCGTCCCCGATACTGGTCGATATATCAATGACCCCGCTGTGATTGGCCCGAACACGGGAAAGCCCGCTGTACTGAGTGCCGATGAACCGGCCTACCCCCTGTACCGGTTTCAGCACCTTTCCCACTGTACGTGCCGTGCGATCAGGGTATATCAAGACGATCCTTCCGCCGAAGCGGTTCTCAAAAAAGATCTCTTCCGGATACGGATCAGGCAGCAGCACCAGGATAACGAGCGTATCTTTCATCTTCGGCTTGTATTGGGGCGGGATGCTTTTGATCGTGCCGTCAGGGTTCTCCAGATATACCGGACTTCCCACTAATGGCGTGTACGGACCGCCGAACAATCCGCTCTGCGGCGCGATGTCCGTAAAAAGAGATGATGGTTCATCAAAGTACGAGCGGCCTTTTACATCGACGTTCTCGGGAAGAAGAGAGAATACGGTCCCTGCGTTCTCTGAAAGGCTCTGTCCTGTTTTTATATGCACGGCATTGACCGCGGTCGCAATGACCTTTCCGATCTCGCCAAAACGACTGGCGGAAAACCCTTTGGGATTTGTGTCGGTCACCGGCTTTGTGACCTGTCCGATGAATATCCAGCTCACACCCTGGTCCGCGCTGGCATATATATTGCCGTGCGCGACGTTCTCTATTTTAATGCGATAGAGCTCCCTGACCTTTGGCTGTGTTTCATCGGCATACCCGACGACAGCGGTCATCAGCACAAGGCTGGCAATGAACAGATATGACATGTGACGGATAAAGTTCATGCTCACCAGGTCTTACAGGCAGTGAAGATATCGAGATTGATGAAGCGCATCGGGTTCACCGGTCTGTCCTCGATACGGACCTCATAATGAGAATGTACGCCGGTCGCAAGGCCGGAACGGCCGGCACGAGCTATGATCTGTCCTTTTTTTACGTACTGCCCCGCATAGGTGAGCAATGAGGCATTGTGCCCGTATAATGTCTTGATGCCATAGCCGTGATCGATCTCGACCGTCCAGCCGTACCCGCCGAACCACCCTTGTCTCGATACTTTCCCGGCCCCGGCAGCATAGATCGGCGCCTCCCAGAACGTCGGAAGGTCCACACCTGCATGAAAGGCGAGCTTCCCGGTTATAGGATGCTTGCGCCAGCCGTAGCTTGAAAGCACAAAGCTGTAGGGGACCGGCGATTGCGACGGCGTAACGGCATACCGGGCTTTATACGTGAACACCGTGTTCGCGAGATCATTATAGGACCCTTGCCGCGTACCGGATTCCCGCTTGATAAAATTGATCATATGGTTCACTTTCTGCATGCGCGGGTCGTTCACCTGCCAGATGCCCGAAACGGTCTGCGCAGGGTAATCGATCTCTGAGAAAAAGGCCTCGAGCTTGGTGTACTGTTTTTCTTTTCGCCTGTTCATGAACTCCTGCACAGAAGCAAGGATCCTGGTCGACAGGCGGTCCTTTTTCCCGATATCGAGCGCATCGCTCAGGTCGTCGCGCCATTTTTGCGCCAAAAGGTACGGGGTAGTGCCGAACTGCGCGGCATCGGCCTTGGTCACCGTAAAAAGCTCTTCGGCATTATATTCAACGCTGATATTCTCCATGTTCTGTGCCGAAGGAATGAGCTTCATCTTTTTTATCGCCGGCGTGGTCAAGACCAGGCTTTTCAGCCTATCGGCAGCGAGGGTGGCCCTGCGCATGGCCTGCGCAGGATCCGCCTTATCAACGAATTCCAGTATGGGTTTATCATCAATGAGCACTTTCCCGAACTCCCCTCGCTCGGAGATGATGCGTTGCGTTGTAACGACAGGCAGCTCGGTATATTCCTCTTTTTTTACGCTCAACCGTGAACGGGGAGAAAGGCTCAAGAGGTCACGCAGGTTCATCTCCCGGGCCCGCAGGTCGCGCAACCGATCTTTGAGCACAAGGCTGGTGGCTATCGAGTTCTCGAGCTTTTGTTTATATTCCTGCTGTTCAAGTGTCGCGACCCGATAGGAGCTGAGCGTTGTAATGAACTGCGGTGAGTACCTGTTAATAAGAAAAGAAAAGAGCATGATAACAACGAGGGAAATGATACCGGCCTGGAGCTTCCAATGCTCGATCTCCAGGTTCCAGACCGGATGAGAATGCCCTGCCGGGACACATACAAAGGTAAAAGAATGTCTCTTGATGTTGCGCTCGGCCTTACGGTACTGCATAGAGCGGATTATATCGCATTTTGAGCCATTGCTGAATGAAAAAAACAGAAAATAACCTTACAGCGCAGGCATCCCCGGTCAAACATCGTTTTTATTATAGTTACAATAAAAAATACATCCGCGTCCATGCGCCGACATATGGCAAGAGGATTATCAACACTCTTGATGTATGTATTTTCTTGGATCTTTCTCGAACTCTTTTTTGCAGGCATTTGAACAAAAATAATAGGTCTTTTTGTCGTGTATCGACGTTTGACGAAGGTCCTCCAGATACTTTCCACAGACCAGGTCTCGTTCTTGTTTGTTTTCCATGGCCGGCCTCCTTTCAAAATGGTCATTTATTATATAGTGCCGGAGGACCTGAACTCAAAAACAGGGGATGCCGCCATGTTCAGCTATTATTTCTCTGAAAGAACTGGGGACGAACTTGTGCTCACTGCTCAAAGAACATGCTTCATCGCTGTAGATACAAGACCGTTATCCGAAAGCGTTCACTTTTTCCCATAGCTCATGGACGGTGGCCATATCGAACAAGGGCCGTTCCGAACGCGAGAGCATGACCTCAGGAAGGACCGCCCCGTCACGATCACGTGTGATGGAAAAAAGCTCTGTTCCCCAGTAACTGCCTCGATCGACCCCTGCAGGCACAGCAATAAGCCCTAACCGTGAGATAAGTTCGTTCGTGAACGCGTACTGGTGCCGCTCGGCTATACCGATGCTCTGTATGAACTGCAGCGACCCGAACGGGGTCATGATGGCGAAAGGAGCAATGACATCTGCCAGCTGCTGCGGCCGCGAACCGGCAAAACGCGCATTGGGGCGAATGACCTCAAGCCCCATACCGCCGTTCGGTTCAATAACATGATGGAGATCGACCAGGGGATACGTATCCGCATCTTTACATATTCTCAAGTCCTCTATTTTGGAATTTTCATAGCTGTTCCCGGTCTCAACAATAAGATCGGCAATAGCATTGACCTTTTCAAAATAAGGGAGCCATTCTTCAATAGTGTGCGGGCTGACAAGGGCGAGCCCGGAAATGATCTTTAAGAACATATTATTCCTCCGTTATACAAATATAGAGAGAATGGCAGCAAAGTCCTGTGTCGGACGTCGCACAGCGGGCCTCTGTATGCCTACGCATTCTTCAAAAAGAGGCTCATACTGATCACAGGGTCGATGATATCCGTTCCTTGTCCCTTTGCAAGGAGCATTGAAGGGGCCGCGCCGCGCTGAACGTTCGGGGTGAACGTATCGATACGCACCCCGGTCAAAAGCCGTATCCTTTTTGAAACAGCGTGACCGCCGACCGCATTTCCGTGCTCAAAAGCTGTCGGGACGGGCACGGCATGAAGTTCTGAAAGAAGCTCGACTGCGCCATGGACCTTCTCATAATACGGGATGAGCTCGTCCGCAAAAACATTCTGTGTGTCCGTATTCATCTGTTCCCCTCCGTCACGTGATGCTGACCATTTTAGTGAGACGGCGGAGACATTGTCAATGAAGAACGAGCAGGAGATCAGCGCCGAAGAAGGGAAAATAATTCTCTTTTGGCCTCATCAAGACCGAATTCGCTGGTTCTGATCAATTCATTCAGAAGCGCTTGGCTATCATGGACATCAAGGGCGAGCGGACTGACAAGACCGACGGACAGTTCTTCCGGATCATAGACTGTCGCGGACTGAATGATGTTCAGGACATCTTGGTCCATTGAACCGTCATTTCGCACGAGAGGAGAGCCGTACAGTATCACTCGCGGGAACGCTCCTGTACATACACCTTCATGGCACCGTGCAGCCAGCTCATAGAGCTCGTTCAGGTCTTTTTCAGCAAGCTGCCGAACCATGATCATGACAGCAACAAGGACCTCCGAAACGACCTGAGAGCCGTTCTTTAATGTTAACAACATCCCGGGGTAGTACTGAAGTCTGTATGTCCCGGCGATGAGCTTACGGAACAGATATCTTTGAATGTGTCCTTCCATATTAAGGTATCGTAGCCTGTCCCCCGTTATTTCAATCCTTTTGGACATATCTCCCTTTGAGCAAGGACCGGGGAATGACAACGCACCGTCGCTTTTGAAGTACTGTCGGGGACCGTGAAGAACGATCAACTGTTTTTTCTGCGGAAGGACCAAAGAAATATTCTTTCTTTTCTCCCCCGCGTTCTGTCAATATGACCTTTTTTCCGGACTGTTCGATCAAGCCTTCGGCCAATGCCTTATCATAATACGGATGACGCTTCAGCTCGGAATATCTGATATATACTTCCGAGGCGGTCAGGAACTGATATAAAAACCCCTGCTCTCCGAAAGCGATCCGCTTCCCCTCGTCCGTCAACATCGCATGCCCGTTATGCACCCGGAGCAGCCCCCGGGAAAAAGCAAGCCCATAGAACCCGTTCTCCGCAAGAGATGCTTCACTGAAAGCGCCCACCAAGGGATGAAAGTATGCGATCAAAAAACCGACAAGGTCCTTGTTCCGAACACCGGGCAGATCGATCATTTTTGTGTACATTGTCTCGCTCCCTGCGTCTTGCTGTACAGATATATCGTCACAAGCCGCCGGATATTGCAGCATTTTTCAGGATAACGAACAACATATACGCGCGTCCGTGAAGCAAGTACAATGACCTGTATGTTCAGCTTCAAACGTGTGTTCATCGAGATAACCAATATCTGTAATCTCTCCTGCATGTTCTGCCCGCGGACAATGCGCGCCCCCGCCCGCATGGACCGGCCCTTGTTCGAAAAGATCATCCGTGAGACCGCACCGTATACCAAAGAGGTGGTCTTCCATGTGCTCGGAGAACCGCTGCTCCACCAGGACCTTATATATTTCATCGACCATGCGTGCGCCCAGGGTCTCAGTGTGATGATCACCACGAACGGGACATTGCTTACCGGAGACCTCGCAGCAACGCTTGCCGAAAAAAATATCAGACAAATGAACATTTCGCTCCATTGCCTGAGCTCGGTCCCGGATAAAGAAAAGTACCTCAAAGATATTTTCAATTTCACGCGCCTCGCCCAAAAGCACCGGCCTGAAGGCTATATCAATCTCCGGCTTTGGAACATGTTATCCGATGATAATACATGGACCATGGAGCAGCTCAATGCGTTGTTCCACACGAACATCGTCCTGCCGAAAGAACTTTCCGGGTTCAAGGACAAGAAAAGCTGCCGGCTCTCCGGCCGCACCTATCTCCATCTTGATTCCCGTTTCGCATGGCCGGACATGCGCCTCCCTGTTCTGCAAAAAAAAGGGTTCTGCTATGGCCTCCGGACCCATATCGGGATCCTGGTCGACGGCACCGTCGTCCCTTGCTGTCTGGACAGCGAAGGTGCTGTCCCTCTCGGCAATATCCGGGAGACCCCGCTTCTCCGCGTGCTCATGTCGGATCGGGCAAAAAAAATGGCCCAGGGCTTCGCACAGGGAACGCTCACTGAAAAACTATGTGAACACTGCGGCTATATGCAACGCTTCGCTAGAAAACATAAAAGTGGTCGCGGCCTCGAAGAGGAGCTGCCGTGATGCGTATCGTCCTATGCAGTATCAATGCACGATACATCCACACCAACCTCGCGCTCAGAACGCTCAAAGGCTACCTTACCTCCCGCTCCCCGGAGCACAAGTACCTGCTCACGGAATGGCACGGCAAAGAGAATATCCTCAGTATGGTCAGGTCACTGCACGAACTGCGTCCGGACATGGTCTTTTTTTCGGTGTATCTCTGGAACCGGGAGAACACCGTACATATGACAAAAGCACTTAAAAAGCTGCTGCCGAATGTCGTGCTCGTTCTCGGAGGTCCGGAAGTATCGTACGCGGCGAATTCGCTGATGCAAGAGCATCCTGAGATCGACTGCATCATCAAAGGAGAGGGGGAAGGAACGGCACACGACCTTATCCGCAATGGCCCTCATGGTGTTCCCGGGCTCTACTATCGAGAACAGGACCGGATCGTTTTTGGCGGGGAACGACCCTTTATTGAGGACCTCGACAGTATCCCGTTCCCGTACACGGAGAGCGACATGAGCGGACTGACGGACCGTATCGTTTATTATGAAACCTCCCGCGGATGTCCGTTCTCCTGTGCGTACTGTACCTCGTCGATCTCTCCCGGCGTGCGTACGTTCGGCCTTGAACGCGTTAAGAACGACATAAAGTTCTTCCTTGTTCATAACGTCCCTCTCGTAAAATTCGTGGATAGGACGTTCAATGCCGATCCGGCACGCGCGCTCGCTATATGGAGATACATCATGGAGACCCATAACGGCAGGACCTGTTTCCATTTTGAGATAGCCGGCGACCTGCTGACCGATGAAACACTCGAACTCCTCAGCGCAGCTCCAAAGAACATGTTCCAGTTCGAAGTGGGGATACAGAGCACAAACTCGCGAACGCTGGAGAAGATACGGCGCCGAACAGATATCGGCAGGCTGGTCCGGGTTCTCAAGCGACTGAACCGCAACATCCCTGTCCATATCGACCTGATCGCAGGGCTGCCCGAAGAGGACCTGGACACGTTCGCAGCCTCGTTCGATACCGCTATTGGTCTTTTCCCGAACGTTCTGCAGCTTGGCTTTTTAAAGGTCCTCCCCGGGACAGCCATGGAGACCATCGCACAACAGGCCGGATACCTCCGTCTGGACGTGCCGCCGTACGAGGTCTTTCAGACACCCGCCATGTCGTTCAGCGATCTCTCGCTGCTGAAGGATATCGCCGAACTGGTCGAGATCTTTTATAACTCCGGGGCTTTTGCGTCCTCGCTCACATACATGCTTTCCCGGACTTCTGCGTTCGCCTTCTTCAAGGAGCTTGCAAGCTATTATCGCGAACATGGTTATTTCACGGCCCCTCACACCCGCGACGATCATTTCGCGTTCCTGCACGGATTCGTGCGGGAGGACGGTACTGCCACAGAGCTTCTGCGCTATGACTTCATGCTGCTCGGCAAACACGGTCATTTTCCGGACTGGTATGAACGCCGCTACTCAAAAGAAATGCATGTACAGGCATTGAACGCACATGCGGACTTTGCGTCCGGACGAGAAGCGTTCGGCAGGTCCGACCTCGATACCTTTCTGATAGAGCCCGCGACACGGACAGCGGGGGCCGTGACCATCTTGTTCCTGTATGCCGGAGACGTCACAAAAGCAATAATGCTCTGAACGCTGTTTTTATTGCTTTTTACCCTGTTCTTTATTACAGTGATGCAGATCGGGACTGCGGAGGATACACATGACACTGCCAGAAAAAAAGACCAAAGGTCAGCTCGAATCGGAGATCAGCACTGCGATCATTAAGTTCGAAAAAGAATACATGGGCCGCGGTCCGGTGGAGACCAGAACGTACATCATCGGCGACCTTGTTCTTGTCCGGCTGAAAGGCGTGCTCACTCCTGCGGAAGACCACCTCGCCACCAGCAAAGAGGGGGCGGACCTGATCAAGATGACCCGCGTGAAGCTGCTTGAAAGCGCGCGCTCACTGCTCGAGGCCATCATCACGGAAATAACCGGCTGCACGCTCAAAAGCCTGCATACGGATATCAGTACCAAAACAGGGGAGCGCATCATTGTTTTCACCCTTGACCGGCCTATAGTGGCCTGACGTCCGGGAAGGAGCTGACGTACCGCAATGCCCTATGTTCTTTTTTCGCTCATGTTCATCTTCGCCTTCCTCACCTTTGGGATGAAGGCCCTGTACCTGCTCATATGCGGGCTCGCGCTCTATTACTTGAACGTGATATTCGGGAAAAGCTAAGCTCTCTGCGCCGTTACGGCACTCCATCCATTCTATCTGCCCCTGTCGAAAAAAGACCAGAAAAAATCGATACATCGATCAGCTCTTTTTTGCCGATACTATTCATGAACAGACACATCAAGGGGAGGGACTATCATGCCTATCAACGGAGATTATGGCAATGTTGCTCGTGCAAATATCGGTCCTGTGGGGAGCAGGTCCGCCCAAAGAACTCCCGAGACCGCGAACAGGCCTGCCTCAGATGATTCTAAGGTGATCTCTTTCAACGGCCATCAATTCAAACTGACGAACCTGATGACCGTCGGTTCTTCAGTAACGCTGGAGAGTTTAAGCCTGGATAGGCGTATCAGCCTCAGGTCGAACGAATTTCTCACGGTCGACTATACGATCGACGGGAACAGGGAACAACAATTCACGATCAAGATCAATGGCCCCGCTAACGGCGTCACGCTGCGGGAACTATTGTCGGACCAGAACCGCCCGACACAAACCGGCAGACTGCCGTTCAACCTGGATAAAATACGGAAAGACCAGGACGGGAACAGGCTTCCAACATTCAACAATTTTTCGGTACGAGGCTGATCGCTCCTCGCCTGTTACCAGTTCATACATCGGCCAGGACAGTGCTACTATTATTCAGCATAACTTTCTCGGTGGTCCGTATATATACAATAATTCAACTTTTTCTCTCGCCCATCCCGTCTTACGTAAAAAGGTCAAACTGGATTTAAGGCTCGGGTCGTGCTTGAAGCAGCGCACAGGGATCAGTCTCGCCAATTCCTCAAAGCCGTAACGCTCGATGAGCGTCTTCAGTATCGTCTCAAGGGTCAATCCGTGAAGCGGGTTCCGTGGCTGCTGTAGTGTCATGGTATCAGTGTACCATCTTGCCGCTATTTCATCATGACAAGCAGCATCTTGTATGCGTGTTTGGCGAACAGCGCATGCGGGACATTGGCGGGCATGATCAGGCTCTCCCCTGCTCTGACGACCTTCGTCTCTCCTCCGATCACAAGTTCCGCTTCGCCTTCAATGACCTGGACCATCGCGTCGAAGGGGGTGAGATGCTCGGCAATGGATTGCCCTTCGGCCAAGGCAAAAAGAGTGAGAATAACGTGCGGATTCTTATAGATGATCTTGCTCACCACGGAATCTTCCGAATAATCGACCTCGTTCACCAGGGCCAATGCTTTGTTCATGAATTTTTCCATAATAGCCCTCCTCGATCTTTAAGATGCTCACTATACTACTTATTGGACCGGGTAATTGCTTTGACCTTGGTCAACACGGCAACAGACAGTGCGCAGCTGTCCCCAGAATATTCAGCTGCTGATGCAGAGCTATTGTTGGTATGTTGGTCAGATGAAGTTCTTTATCCCTTGATAATAATAGACCTGCGCCGTTTTTATCCGTTTGCCGTCCATTGCGATCTTCGTATAGGTCTTGATCGGTAAAATATTACTGTTGCCGTCCGCGCTCCGGTATTTGGTCAGATAGTTGCCCCAGCTGTCATCAATGATCATAGAGATGATAGCTTTCACGTCCACATCATCGGGACCGGTGATGGCCGCGATGTCCGTTTGTTTGGTATGGAACCCTACGGTCGTAACGAAATGGCGACTAGGTGTGAATTTTCCTCCCATGACGACAGGATCGTTCTTGACGAGGTAGTACATGATCATCGCCAGGGTGACCTCCTGCAATTCGCAGACCGTTCTGCCGGCGATCTTATTAACGGCCCACACGATACAGGCACTTGCGTTCCATGGATTATATTTGGCTCCCGGATCGATAGATTGCAGATAGACATATGCTTCTTTTGACATGAGCAGTTTCATAATGGCATCTTCCAGCTGGTATTTTTTATCGTATTCGAAAACTGTTTCGGCACTGACGAGCGCGTTCGCTCCGCTGGTCGGCCCGCAGGCGCCCTCGGGGTGGAACAGATTATTTCTCTGGGTGTGCATTGTTTTGCCGGCAGAGAGATCTTTTGAACAGGTGTCGGTCAATTTCCCGAGGACCAGCTCTTTTGAAAATAACGTAATTATTCTTCCTTCAGGAATGATCTTAGTGTTCATAGTTTTATTCCCTCATTAAGCATGTCTTGTCATTTCAATAAGATATCGTTACGGAACTGATAATATTTCAAATACCTGAGGAGAACACTGGGATGTGTTATGTCCTGTCCTGAGCGAGGAGCAATGTTCCAAATTGAAGTGATTGCGGCGGACTTGAAGATATAAAAGATCAGAAAAACTGATTGGCGTGCCAGCCGAAGCACTTTGGAGAAGGTTGGTTGCCGCAAAGCGGCCACTTCGTGGCGGGGGTAGCCCGGCGCCGCTACGCTTTGCCGGACTCCGACACCATGGATTTTCGTATCACTGTGAATTACTTTGCTATGCAGCATAGGGAAATATTTTGGTTGCGGGGGTAGGATTTGAACCTACGACCTTCGGGTTATGAGCCCGACGAGCTACCAGGCTGCTCCACCCCGCGACGTTATATAACAATATCTAATTTCGGCGTCATCAACTATATACTACAATATTCAATCTCCGCAGTCCCCCGAAGCACGAAGGCTTCCGAAGTGCGAAGAGGGAGCTCCACCCCGCAGGTCGCCGTTTTCTTTTCGGCGACCGGAGTGCGATATGCATTGGCATATCGCCGCGACGTTATTTACTTTTTGAGTATATCAAACAATCATTGTTCTGACCATTGTTTTTTGAGAAAATAATAAGGGTCATCAATATAAGCAAGTTCATATATTCTAATACTTTTAACCAATATATCTTGATTTTTAGTATAAATTCTTAATTTTTACTAGATATTCAATACTTTTTAACATAAACAGCATATATTATGCAAATAACACATCTTTTTTTGATATTAAGTATAGTTTTTAATATATAGTGATAGTTTTTTAAATTTTATGGGGTTTTTCTGGATTACAGACGGGAATATTAGACCGCCTGCGTTCTGCCAATTTTAAAAGAACTGAACACGGTCTTTGGGTGGTACGCTTTTTTTTCATCGGCTATGGCCATATTCTGAAGTATTCTTTCCTGATTTACCGCATGAGCTGCTGCGATCTCATTTTCAACGGTCCTCGCGCGTTCCCTCAATTCATCTGCAATAATTCCCGTTATAGCAAAAGCATCGACCTCGTCATCCTTAAGAAGCTCTTTGAGCTTGAAATAGATATCAGGATCAAGCTCAATAGCGATAACGGTCAATACATTCATGAGCAGTTCATTGAGCTTAACTTCCCGGACGATCACTCGGGCAGTACTGACCGCACTTGTAAGCGTACTGGGGAAGACCCCATGCTCCAGATAATACGCACAATCGATGATATCGGGTAGATATTTTTTGATAGCTTCTTTAGCAGAGGGTTGCAGTCCCTTGAAATTTTCTATGACGATCTTATAGTGCTGTTTTTTGTAAAGGACTTCGACGCCATGTTCAGTAAAAACGACCAGTGTGGATTTTTTGAACGGGACATCAGCTGTATCGTTGTTCCAGGACAGGACTTTTTTTGCAAGCATCGGATACCTCACGACCGCGGTATTCTCGATAAACACGCTATATATAGTAGTTTACAGCGGAAAAAACGAAAATCAACCATATTTATTGAACGTCATGTCTGGGTACATATACCGCTGCAACTTTATCGTTCTGATGACGATACCCTCATACAGGCACGCCATGGTGTTCAGGGTGCGTGTCGTATATAGTTGTTCGTGAGGTAGGTCATGGCACGACGTGTGGTCATAACAGGATTGGGGCTTGTCTCTCCGAACGGTTCGGACCGTGAGACTTTTTGGACATCGCTCATCACCGGACACTCGGTCATAAAGTCACTCCCGCAATTCGCAGGTCCGGATCCCGGGTATCGTACGCATATCGGAGGCGAGATCGAAGGGTTCACGGCAGAACCGTTCATAACGGCTAAAGAGATACGGCGTTTCAGCCGCTTTACCCAAATGGCCATCGTCGGCGCAATGAAAGCCGTCGCGGACGCGCACGTAAAGATCGATACGGAAGCGTCCCATCGTTTTGGGGTCATCATGGGCACCGGTATCGGCGGGCTCGAGGTCGCAGCCCAACAGGCGATAGATCTGAAAGAAAAAGGACCGGGGAAGCTCAATCCTTTCGCCGCCAATGCCACCGTCCCTTCAGCCGCTGCTTCCGAAATATCCGTACTGCTCGGACTGAAAGGCGTCAATCTCACCGTTTCGACCGGCTGTTCTTCCGGGCTCAATGCGATAGGCCTGGCCTATGACATGTTGCGCATGGACAGGGCCGACATCATCATCACCGGCGGGTCCGAGACACCTCTGGTCCCGGTGACCTTCGCGACCTTTGATGTGTCCCGCCAGCTTTCCGTACGCAACGATATTCCCAAACAGGCGTCATCGCCTTTTGATGTGAACCGCGACGGGTTCGTGCTCTCTGAAGGTGCCGGAGTCCTCATCATGGAAGAGCTTGACCACGCGCTCAAACGCGGGGCATACATCTACGCCGAGGTCGCCGGGTACGGCGTCATGGCGGACGCGTACAAGTCCTATGGATTGGACCCTGAAGGTAAGGGCGCTGCGGAAGCCATACGTCTGGCGCTCCGTGATGCGGAACTTTCCCCGGACGACATCAACTACATCTGTGCCCACGCGAGCTCTTCCAAAGAGGGTGACCTTAAAGAAACGAACGCCATCAAAGCAGTATTCAAGGAATATGCGTACAAAGTCCCTGTCAGTTCCATTAAATCGGTGATAGGCATGTCCTTCGGCGCATCGGGAGGTTTCCAGACGATCGCAGCATCACTTGCCATCGAGAACGGCACCGTTCCGCCTACAATGAACCTTGTAACCCCCGATCCGCTGTGCGACCTGGATTATGTACCCGGAAAGCCGCGCAAGACGAACCTTGACCATGTGCTCATCAATTCCTTCGGGCTCGGCGGGAATAATTCCGCATTGATCATAAAAAAGTACACATGATCATTGTGAACAAGAAGCTCATTGCATGGTCCCGCTCCCGTCACTATCGCGGAACGTATGCTCAGAATACGAGCACATCCCTATTTGTCGAAGACACCTCAGTGCTCAATACCGGTACGGTCCGCCGTTTCCTGTCCAAATATCTGAGGGGGAAGACCGTCCGCAAGATCGGTCACGAGATATGTGCGGCCGTTGATGCAGGGTATCTCTCCAAGGATTCTTTACGCTGGTTCCTGTACCTATTATCTGTACAGCCGCAGGTCAGGACACGGATCTGTTTTTCCTCAAGACCTGTCCAATATTATCTGGACATGATGTTCCCGAACGCCCGATTTCAGGCCGCTGGTCGTCTTGATCCCGGGAACACGTTCCCAGGCTCTCAGGAATACCATGACCTGCTGGAGCTTCTTGCGGCCCGCAGCTTGCGGTTCCCCTTTTCGTTCGAGCCGAACAGTGAAGATGTGGAGGTTTTCGGTACGAACATGGCACAAAGTCTTCGTGAACAAAAGGACCGTGTGCTCGATGACGAAGAATCCGAGGTCCTCTATGAGCTCTGCGCGTGGTTCGCGGGGTTATGCGGTAAAGGGAAGCTCAATGAACGTATGGATGCCCGACGTGAGCTCTTCGAGCTCCTTTCCAGGGAAGTGAACGCGCAGGGCGGCGATCGTCTTTTCCCCGTCTCAAGAGAGATACCACGCCCGATCCGACACTTCCTTGTTCTGCTGCGGAATAACGGAGAATTGTTCGAACTTTCTTTTTCCCTTGAGAATAAACTGAAGGAACGCTACCGTGACCATGCCGGGGTCGTGCTGCTTACCCAGGGAAGCAACACCATCCGACGCCTCGATATCCCGATCGATGAACATAAAGCGCTCAGGAGCAAGGCTGATAAGATACTGGACGGGGAACAGGACCTGAAAGAACTATTAAAGATCTTCACTGTGGCCGATCCGGATTTTCCGTCGGCGCTGACCTCTTTGATCTCCGAAATAGCTCACGTACGGTATCCTGTATAAATTCATCGCCGGATACCGACACTTCATTGCTTGTTACCGCGGGAAGACCGACCCCCTCGTTCTGTGTCGTCGCTTGTATATCTTCCGTGGGCTGGAGGGTCCATGCTCCGGTCGGAACTTCCACGCCAAGCGGCAGCTCAGGGTCGATCGTGAAATCAAAAAAGATGTCCGCGGTCGGTTCCGTCACCTCTCCGGTGGTCATGAACGAATAGACCCATTGCTGACGCGCTTCGAAGAACGGGTTCGGCTTTTCTTTTTTATATGAACGCGGGGCCATGATGATCGCTGCAAGCAATGAGGCCTCTTCATCGTCCAGAAAACAAGCGCTTTTGTTGAAGTAATACTGTGCGGCGTTCTCGGCTCCGAAGATGCCCGGCCCCCACTCGATGACGTTCAGATACAGCTCAAGGATGCGCGGCTTGGAAAGCGTGTGTTCTATCCTCCAGGTAAGTATGAGCTCGAGATATTTTCGCCACAGGGTCTTTTTAGGGTACAGGAACATGTTCTTGCAGAGCTGCATCGTTATAGTGGACCCGCCCCATACCACACGATGACGTTTGATGTTCTGAGTGAAGCTCGTCAGTATCGAGCCCCAGTCCACACCACGATGCTGATAGAACTTACTATCCTCGGCGTAGATGACCGCACGTATGAGCGAAGGGGAGATCTCGCGCAGCGGGATAAAAGTATAGGTCGCCGTAAACCCGTTCCCTCTTTTTTTCGCTTGCTGCATCCGATACTTCATGAAATTGGTGAGCTCCGGCTGATGATGTTTGAAGTGCCCCATGCGAGGTACAAGGATAAAACTGTACAGTATAGGCACGAGGATAATGGCTGCACAGAGAGCAAGAACGATGTTACGTTTTGTAATGTACGGCGGCAGATGCGGGATATTGTTCGGTTCTGTCCTGGTGCCGATCGACTGCTCGGTTTGCGGGAGGTCCTGAGGTGGGTTCTGTCCCTGTTCCACTAGGCTTTTTTGAGCTGCTGTTTATTGTACGCCGTGAGACCGCCAGCTTCGATGATGTCCTTGATCGGACCGAAATCCTGCAGGGTGTAGGTCTTATTCGTGCGCAGGTTCTTGATCGAAAGCTTTTCCAGGTCGATCTCGACCTCATCTCCCGTTTTTGTTTCCTCTGCGATCAATGCTTTGGTCTCGAGCGGATAGATCTTGCGGCCGCCGTTCACGGAATTGCGGTAATAGATACGTGCGAACGTGTTCGCGACAACTGCTTTTATCCCGGCCGCCGAAAGCGCGATGGGCGCATGTTCACGGGAAGAACCGCAGCCGAAGTTCTTGCGGGCAATGATCACGGAATACTCACAGGTCCCGTTCTCGTTCAAAAAACGCGGCTGATATGTAGGGTCCAGATCGGCCATGGCGTTCTTGGCGAGCGTCGCCGGGTCCATGGTCGTCATGTACCGGGCCGGGATGATCTGGTCCGTATCGATATCGTCCAGGACCACGAATGCTTTTCCTTTTATTGTATTGCTCATGTTCGTTACCTCGTTATGCCGTTATATGACCTGCGACAGCTGAACGCGCCGCGATGATCGGTGACGCCAGATACACTTTTGAGTCCGGATGTCCCATACGCCCTCTGAAATTCCTATTGGTAGTTGCGACCGCTACTTCGCCCGCAGCGAGCACACCGCCGTGATAGCCGAGACAGGCATTGCATCCCGGGGACACCATGACCCCGCCCGCGTCCATGAAAATATCGTACCAGCCGCGCTTGATGATCTCGCGCTGGATCTTGACCGTCGCCGGGACGATGAGCAGGCGCACCCAGGGAGCTTTCTTCTTGCCTTTGAGCTCGTGCGCGGCCGCTTCGAAATCCTCGATCTTCCCTCCGGTACAGGACCCGATATAAGCCTGGTCGATCTTTACGTCCGTGCAGTCCTTGGCAGGTGCGACGTTCGAAGGGAGATAGGGTTTGGCGACCATCGGCTCAAGTTCCGCGAGGTCGTACTCAAGGACGCGGGCATAGTGCGCATCCGCGTCGCTGTATACCGGCTCGAACGGGAGCTTGGTGCGCTTCTTCACATACTCGATGGTCTTTTTATCCGGAGCGATAATGCCGGATTTTGCGCCGCATTCGATGGCCATATTGGTGAGCGTCGCACGTTCATCAATGCTCATATCTTCAATAGCGGGACCCGTCCATTCCATGGCCTGATAGAGGCAACCGTCCACGCCGACGTCCCCGATGACCTTCAAAATAAGGTCTTTGGCCATGACGCCTTTTTTGAACTTTCCTTTAACAATGATCTTCACACTTTCAGGCACCCGGAACCAGAGCTTGCCGGTGCCGAAGACGTTACCAAGTTCGGTAGAACCGATGCCTGTCGCAAATGCGCCAAGGTGACCATGGGCACAGGTGTGTGAATCCGCACCAACGATGACCTCACCCGGGCGCACATGACCTTCTTCGGGGAGCATCGTGTGGCAGACGCCGTAATCGCCGGTTTCAATGGAATACACATGCGTGATCTTCTGTTCTTTGGCGAAATCAATGAGTTTTTTGACGAGCGTGGCGGTCTGGATATCCTTGTTCGGGACGCCGTGATCGGGCAGAACGATGATACGGTCCTTATCCCAGACCTTGCCGCCCAGGTCCTTATGCAGAATATCGATGGCCAGGTCGGAGGTCACATCGTGCGCGAGCGCAATATCGATCTTGGCGTTGACGACATCTCCCGGGGTAACTTTCGCTTTCCCTGCGGCACGTGCCAGTATTTTTTCGGTTATTGTCATTCCCATATATGAGCTCCTTGGGATGCTCATTTTAGTACAGCAGGGTGTTTTTTGAAAGATGAGCGGGAGGCCGGTCTTTTTCCCTGACGGACCTTATCAGGAAATGCTCAAAATGAACATCCGGCGGAAAAACAGGCAGGTACCTGGGTAGAGATACCCAGAGCACTGTGTATCAGCATGAACGTCCTCAGATCGAGAAAGAACATGTCTCCGAGCGCATACCGGATACCGGCGCTGATGTCCGCTGCCGTGGAGGCGGACTGATAGGCGAATTCATTATCATTGTTCAGCTTCTTGTACATGTTTATCCCGTACAGCCCTGTGCCGACCAGGAACGAGAACGGCCCTTCGGCAAGCCGATAGTGTCGCACAAAATTGACCGCTGCGATGGTCTGGACAGTTTGGGAGGAGAACAATTGCGGTACATAATCATCAAGGACCATCGTGAATTCCAGATGGTTCTCGGCACTGTTCTCCGAAGATGCCCTTTCGTTCAGCCGATAATCGATACAGATGGACTTCCCGGTCGTGATCACATCCTCATGGATGATAGCCTTAAAGCTCGCCAAACCGAGAGATACGGACATCTGATCATTTGCCTGCACCGGCACGGCGATGAAGGCAAGCATAACGAACACGCCCGTGACAATGGAACTTCGTATGTTCATGACCAGATTATGTCAGTTTTTTTCATAATTACAATAAATTCAAGGGATCCACATCGATATCTATCTTGATACCTGCCGGAACCTGCAGTACTTCGTCGGGTATATGCCCGCCTTTGACCAATATCTGAAAACGATATTTCCCGCGCAACCTCGGTATCGGAGCCGGGACCGGCCCCAGGACATCACCGGAGGTCAGTTCCGATGCGACCTTGTCCGCATGTTTCAATGCTTTCTCCTGATCGGCAGAACTGATGACCAGATTGACCAGTTTTGAGAACGGCGGGTACTTGAGGGCTTTGCGGAACTCGATCTCCTCAGTATAGAAGCGGACATAGTCATGTTCCTTTGCGGACTGCAGGGCATAGTGTTCGGGATTATATGTTTGGACCACGACACTGCCGCCTTTTAATCCTCTGCCGCTGCGGCCGGCCACCTGTGTCATCAGCTGGAACGTGCGCTCGGACGCCCGGAAATCCGGAAGATGCAGGGCGATATCCGCATTGAGCACGCCGACGAGCGTGATGTTCGGAAAATCCAGGCCTTTGGCTATCATCTGTGTCCCGAGAAGGACGTTCATTTCTCCCTTGCGGAATTGTTCGAGCAGCTTCGCATGAGCCCCGCGCTTTTGTGTCGTATCTTTATCCATACGCAATAATTTCAGGCCCCTGAACGAGGAAAGCAGTTCAGCTTCGGCCTTTTGCGTGCCGGACCCGACCTGTTTGAAATAGATACTGCTGCACTTCGGGCAAATGCTTTTTCCCGACTGTTCATGTCCGCAGTAGTGACATTTAAGCAATGCGTCATTGTGGTACGTGAGCGTGACCTGGCAATGCGGGCACATGAGCGTCGCCCCGCATTCGCGGCACATCAGGAACGAGGAATATCCCCGGCGATTGAGCAGTATGATCGCCTGCTCTCCTTTATCTAGACACTGCTGTAAGCGCTGTCGCAAGGCCTTGGAGAGGACCGTACGATTGCCTTCTTTGAGCTCTTCACGCATATCGACCAGCTCGACCGGCGGGAGCGGCAGATCATCGATGCGTTCGTTCATCGCCACGTACGCGAACCCTTCCCGGCTTTCTTTGAACATATGGAACGTTTCAATGGACGGTGTCGCCGAACCCAGGATGACGGGGATATTGCCGAGCTCACTTCGCTTTAAGGCGATATCACGCGCGTGATACCGGGGCTGTTGTTCCTGTTTGTAGGACTGCTCATGCTCTTCATCGATGACAATGAGCCCGAGCTTCGGGAACGGGGCAAAAACGGCGGACCGTGCGCCGACCGCGACCTGCACCTCTCCGGAGATCATCCTGTTCCAGGACTCGCGGCGTTCTTTCGGTGTCAGCCGGCTGTGCAGTACCGTGGTCGTGAACCGGGAAGAGAAACGCTCAATGGTCTGCGGGGTCAGGGCTATTTCCGGGACAAGAACGATGGCCTGTTTCCCTTCTTTGACGATATCCTCCACACGACGAAGATAGACCTCAGTCTTCCCGGAGGCAGTGATGCCGTGGAGCAGAGTAACGCGGCTCTTCCGTGCGATCTCGAGCGCTTTTTCTTGTGCAGGGGTGAGGATGAGCGTGTTCATTGTTTGGGCAGTATGGTCTTGAGCGCGGCCGGGAGCCCGCAGCGATAATGGTCCGCCATCCAGAGCGCGGTCTTGAGCAGGTTCTCGTCGAACACAGGGATATCCCGGGCGAGCTCCGCGATATCTTTTGTCGGGAACTCAGGACAGGGAACAAAAGAAGTGATATATCCGACGGTCAGCGCATTGCGCAACGGGACCTTCACGGCGCTGCCGATCTGCAGTCCGGTATCTTTGCCGTCCGGGATGCGGTAGGTATAGGTGCGGGACTTATTTACTAATATTTCGGCGTACTTCGGCAAGGATATGCTCCGCTAATTTTTCTTTCGGCATCTTGTTCAGCTTGGTTATTGTACCATTGCGGCGGATGAGCGTGGCCTTGTTGTCCGTGGAGCCGATGGCTGCCGGAGAGTTCGCAACAATGAGGTCCAGGTTCTTTTTCTGCAGCTTGCCTTTGGCGTTCTTGACCAAGTTCGAGGTCTCGAGGCAGAACCCGACTAGGTATTGCTTCTTTTTCTTTTTGCCGAGCTCGGCGAGTATGTCCGGGGTCTTTTCCAGTTCAATGGTCATTTTTGCCGTGCCGGATTTTATCTTTCCCGGCGCCATCTTTTTAGGTCGATAGTCTGAAACGGCTGCGGCCATGATCACGCTGTGCGCGGCAGGATATGCTTTCAGGACCTGTGTCCGCAGCTTGTCGACTGTCGTGCCGGCATCGATATAGGTCACATCCGCCCCAAGCCTTTTTGCGGCCTCCGCCAGGGCCTTACCCATTTTCCCGGAGGAAGCATTGGTGATATACCGCACCGGGTCGATATACTCTTTGGTCCCGCCGCCGGTGATGACGATCTTCTTGCCTTTGAGCGGCAGCTTCATGGGGCGTGCTTTGACCGTTTTTTGTACGGCGGTGAGGATGGTCTCGACGTCCGCAAGTTTGCCGACGCCTTTTTGACCGCAGGCGAGCTCGCCTTTTTTAGGTTCAACGAACACGACCCCCGCTTTTTTCAGGGTCTTCATATTGCCCTGTACGAGCTTGTTGCAGTACATGGCCGTGTTCATGGCCGGTGCGATGATGATCGGGCATTGTACTGAGATGAACGTCGTGGACACGATATCGTCCGCGATGCCGTGCGCGGCCTTGGCGATGACGTTCGCCGTCGCCGGAACGAGCACATAGGCACTAGCGCCGTCCGCGAGAGAAAGATGCGGGAATTTTTTATTGCCTTTATCGAACATACCGGTAATGACCGGATTGTGGGAGAGCGAACGGAACGTCATCGGAGAAACGAACTTTTTGGCGTTCTCGGACATGATGACCCAGACGTCGGCCCCGGCCTTGCGCAGGGCGCTCACCAAGTCCGCTGCCTTATAGGCTGCGATACCGCCGGTGATGCCAATTAGTATTTTTTTATGCTGGAGCATGTTTACTTGCCTGGTGGCAAGTGACGTGTGGCAGGTGACAGGTCGTGAACCTCGCCACTCGCCACGTGTCTCTTGTCACTTTTTTACGCCGCCATTGAACGGCTTTTTTTCTTCTTACCCGTGGACTTGGTCTTCTTTGCGGTCGACGCGGTCTTTTTGGCAGGTTTCTTTTCTGCTTTTTCTTTCTCGGCTTTCTTCGCCTCTTCCTTCGGCTTGATGACCTCAGGCTCTTTGATGATGAGTTTTTTCAGGTCAACTTCCTGGAGCGCGGTCTGCTGCGAATCGCCAATCTCGATGCGGATCTTGTCCTCAAGGATCTCGTCGAGCGCCACGATGACAGGCGGCTCGTTCTCTGCCATATCTATGAGCGGCTTAGCCCCTTCCTTCAACTGCCGTGCACGACGGGCCGCTGCAACAGTGAGCAGGAACCTGTTCTTTACTTTATCCAAAAGCTCTTCCAATACTAACTCTCTCATGATCGTCCTCCTTGTAGATTACCTCTTAATTATCTTTTCGATCGCTTCCACCGTGCCGAGCACCGTATGGTTCACTATCGCATGATCGTAACGGTCTTTTTCTCCCAATTCCCGGCGTGCGGTAGCGAGCCGTATCGCCATGGTCTCCGGGCTTTCGGAATTCCGTCCCTGCAGGCGGGCGATCAATTCCTCTTCCGATGGCGGCAGCAGGAATATCGTCACACAGGGAAATCCGCTTTTCTTGATGTTCTGTGCGCCCTGCACATCGATCTCAAGTATCACGGTCCGCCCTTGTCCCAGCAGCTCATCGAGATGCCTGCGCAAGGTCCCGTACAAATTCCCGTGAACGTTCGCCCATTCCAGGAACTGTCCGTCCTTGACGTTCTTGTCAAAGTCCTCCCGGCTGAGGAAAAAATAATCTTTTCCTTCAACTTCTCCCGGACGCGGAGAGCGGGTCGTACAGGATACTGACCAGACAAAATCAGCATTACGCTGCAATAATTGCTTGGCAACGGTCCCTTTTCCGACACCGGATGGCCCCGAAATAACAAAAAGCTTTCCTATAGTATTCTGCTTGGTCATCATTACTTAACAATGCCTTTAAAAAGGGAGGTCATCATACCATATGCGGTTTTATATTGGCAAAAGTGTTTTCAGGCGGCTCAACCGACCCACAACGCAACGGCTTTGTTCTTGATCGAATCATACAGGACGGTGTTCTGCTTATTGATATCATACCTGGCATTCGCCAAACACAAGACCTTATCACCATTAAAATAATACAATTTACCGGCATATTGATAATACGAGATCTTCAACAGTGACGGCAGCAGCTTGGTCGGATCTGCATGTATCATCATATCGCTCGTGAGCACCGGGATGGCCGGCCCTGAATAGTAGCCCTCATCATCCGTAAAACCGACGACCGCCCCTTCACGAACGACAAAACTTCCTTTGACGCGACGATCTTCTGTCAATATACGCCCTATATACTTTTCTTCGGCGCCCTGTGCCGCCTTGTCATATATGTTCCAGGAAGAATTCAATGCCCTCTCAACATAGATACCGGCGTCATATTTGCTTTGTTTGAATTTGAGTTTTTGATATACCGGGATGCCCGCAATTACTTTTGTATGCATATGCGCCCCCTGTCATGTGTATATTGATATCCTAGCAAAAAGCGCGTCTGAAAATCAATGATAACAATTTATTTATACCTCAAAAAAAAGGCTTATTTGCAACAAAATAATGCGCACAGAGACCTGTTTTTGTGCCTTTTTTCTGCCTTCTGCGCCTCAAAGTGGGAGCATTTTTTTGAAGTTCCGATATCTAAGTGTACAGAGAAAAGAATGAGAGATAAGAGAAGAAGGCAGGGGGGGCGATGACAATGGGGACTTTCAAGAAAATCATAATTAGTGTTGCGGTCAGCGTAATGGTAATGCTCTCCGTTTCCAGCGCAGAAGCAAGTATTTCCAGATTATACGTCGGCGAGCTTGACAGTCAGTTCATGGCAGGGGTGGACGCCAAGACCGAGTTCGACAGTTTCTTCATCGGCGGCGATGTAAGAACGGTCATCCGCAAAGCGGTCATGAACTCTGATGACAGAACGGTCGGTTTTCTTCCTGACAGAACGGATTATAAACTGATGGCCGGTGTGAACTTCGAAGATGGGTGGTCCGTGGAACTTTCACATGTCTGCTATCACCGGGTCATTTCCTCGACGGACCTGACCATGTACACCAACGCGAAGATCAACGAGATCGAGAACACGGACATCATAACAATAAAATATATCTTCTAAATAACCTCGTTCTACCCCGCCTTATCCTCGACCAGACCCCGGAATCCTCAGCCGGGGTCCTTCACTTTTGGCGGCAAGTTCTGTGCCAAAAGCGATGAGAACATATCCGTCGCTCATCACAGCGTCCCTGTCACTGTAATATACGCTGTAACTTCTTACTCCCCCGGACCAGCAAGATATCCCCCAGGTTCAACCCCAGCATTTTCCCAAGATACACACATTTCATTTTGAGCAAAAAGAATATCCTCGGGTCATCCGCCGGCAGGGTCTCGAAATTTCCCTGTCCTTTGGCGATGATCACATCGGCATCCATAAAAAGCTTCAGGAATTGTGGGGTCCCCTCCCGCAAGACGGTCCCGGCCGTGGTCGATCCGCTCTCGATCACGGGGACAAGCGCGGTCATACCGCAGACCTTCGCATCCTTGAGCGTTGCGTCATTGAGCGCAAAATCACTTTTTACGGCACATGTCACCGTATGCCCCTGCCTCAAGAGCTCATTGACCAGGAGCGTATCGAACGCGATCTCGCCGGCATTGTCCGTGATGTAGAGTATCCGCCGCGGGGACCGCAGTACCTTCTTGAAAGGAGCGTAATGATCGATGGATATCCGCTGATGCTCCAGGGCCCGCAACGCACCTTCCAGGTCAAAGAACGACGCGGTACCATAGTCGATGATATTCCCCGCGATCGCCAGTTTCACGGCGGTCAAGAGCGGGTCTTTGCCCCGTGCGATCTCTTTCCGAGCCCAGGGCAAGAGCCTTATGGCCAGTGCGTTCTCTTTTTTCTTCGCAGCAGCGTACAGGTCGTTCGTACCGATGAGCTGCTTTATCCTTTTATGGACCATGCCGGTCAACTCCGGTGGTGTCATTGTTCTCAGGTCCGTCACTGCCCCGAAGACCTGCATGACCTCCCGAACAAGTGCTGTCTTTTTCTTGTCCGAAAGACCGCGCATGCGGGCGATATCGAGCGATTGTCTGAGGATACAGGGGATACATTCGAAGAGGGCTTTCATGGGAGTAGTATTACAAAGTTATTATTTTAATTCAAATGTATGTCGAGAAACGAGAAACAAGACACAAGAAACATGATCAAGGCATCCGGGCCGGGGTCTTGTCCCTTGTTTCTCGCCACTTGTATCTTGCCACTTCTTCAAAAAACTTGAGATGCCCCTGTCAAAATTGCTATAATGTCCTTGTTCGAAAAGGCTGTTGGGGGTTGGGGGCGTTGTAAGGAGGTGAGAGCCTGTGTACTCACTGAGAATGACCCAAGAACCCAAGACTGGCCAAAGCCATCCTCAAAAGGCACACATCCTGACGACCACTACGACCCAAGGGTCCGCCGCCACAGTATCAGAACGGCATATCCATAGTTGTTCTTTCCAGAATTCATATTGTCCGTCCGGCCAGACAAAAACTGCTCATCTTTGAACAGGTGTTCATGTCGGTAAATACCTGATAAAAACACTACACCTAGTGTTTTTTGCTTGTTTTCACTTCACAATATGCTATAATTTTTCCGTAGAATATCCTGCGAGAGGTGTTAATTATGGCTGAAAAAAGACCGGAAGGCGCGAACATTAAAGTCATCGGTGTCGGCGGCGGTGGCGTTAACTCCGTTAACCGTATGATCAGTGCCGGGCTCAAGAACGTCGAGTTCTGGGCGGTCAACACCGACAAGCAGGCGCTTGACGTCAGCCTTGCCGAGAACACGATGCAGATCGGGGAAAAGCTCACCAAGGGACTTGGCTCCGGGGCAGACCCTCAAAAAGGGAAACAGGCTGCTGAAGAAAGCAAAGAATCCATTGCCGGTGCGCTCAAAGGTGCGGACATGGTGTTCGTCACCGCCGGTATGGGCGGAGGAACAGGAACCGGGGCATCATCGGTCGTGGCGGATATCGCTAAATCTCAAGGAGCTTTGGTCATCGGTGTGGTCACACGTCCTTTCCGTTTCGAAGGTCCGGTCCGTATGGCGCATGCCGAGGAAGGTTTGGACGCCCTCCGTCAAAAACTCGATGCGCTCATCGTCATCCCGAACGACAGACTGCTCCAGGTCGTGGACAAGAACACGACCATGGTCGATGCCTTCAAGGTCGCCGATGATGTATTGCGCCAGGGTGTACAAGGTATCGCAGACCTCATCACGGTGCCCGGATATATCAATCTCGATTTCGCCGACATCAAGACGATCATGACCAACGCCGGTTCTGCCATGATGGGCATGGGCCGCGGAAAAGGCGAGAACAGGGCCGTCATCGCGGCGGAGGCAGCGATCTCAAGCCCGTTGCTCGAAGAAACGATCACCGGAGCGACCGGGGTCATTTTCAATATTACCGGCGGTCCGGACCTGACCATGCAGGAAGTGCAGGAAGCCGCGGATTATATCTATAATGCCGTCGACCCGAACGCGCAGATCATCTTCGGTAACGCGATCAATGAAGAGATGCTCGGCGAGGTCTCGATCACGGTCATCGCCACAGGGTTCAAGCCGCAGGCTCAGCAATTCACATTGAAACAGCCGACACGCGAAGTGGCCCGCCCGTCCATCCCGGTAGAGATCGATGAGCGAAAAGAGGTCCGTGTCGTATCGCCTGTCGAAAAAGAGGCCTATCCTCTGCGCATGGCGAAAGTGAACCAGATCGTCGAGGAGTTCGACATTCCGGCGTTCATCAGGAACCGGTAAAGAAAGCAGGAAGTGACGAGTGGCGGGTGGCACATGATTTTCTCATGCCACTCGCCACCTGCCACTCGTGTTCATGGGGGCAGTATGAGATCTTCCGTTAGTACCTGTTTGTATGTTTCCCTTATCGTTCTGCTCGCAGGCATTCCTTCGTTCTCCGCGACAAAGTTCAAGGATATCCCTGACGACCATTGGGCGTCGCGTTCCGTCTATAACATGGTGCGCCTCGGCGTAACGCGAGGATATCCTGACGGGACGTTCCGCGGCGACGAGAAGATATCCCGGTATCAGCTCATGGTGTACATGAGCAATCTCGAGATCGCCATGGAAAAGATGATGGATGAAAAAATGGCGAACGCCCCGGGCAGCGAGGACAGCGGCACAGGGGCCACGCTCAACAGGGTCGTTGAGGAACTGAAGGCCGAAGTGGACAGCCTTCGTGCGAGCCTCATCGAGTATCAGCAAGCGCAAGGCGTTACCGTGACAGGACGCCGTGCAGAAAAGAACTCCGGCATCATGTGGGGACAATGGCTGGTGACCGGGGATTATACGTTCCGGGCCAACAGTTATCGTGTTTCCGGGGATGAGATCACGACCGACTACATCTCACAACGCGCACGGCTGACCATCGGGAAGATCGGGCCTGACGCCGGGGCCTTGTTCGAGCTTGATACCGGCTACGTTAATCCCTCCTACCAGGGACTTGCCGCGAACGTCACCTCGACCATGCTCGCGGTCGAAGCCTGGGCCCAGACCGGTACTTTTTGGGAAGGGACCCTGCGCGTGGATGCATCAGGAGGCCCGGGAGATATAGAACTCAATGATTATCCGGCGAACGGCGTCGTGACCCGTTGCGGAACGATCGTATACCGCCCCGGCAACGCGGTGAAAGCGTCCTGGAAATTCTTTGATATCGAGATATCCGAGCGCTACGAAAAACGTGCAGGGAATGTCGACAGGGCTACCGGGATGCTGGGCTACACCATGGACCTTGGGGCATGGAACCTGGGGACGTTCTCTCTGGCCATGGGCGGTGAATCGTATTCCATCGCGGACGCCGAATGCCCGACCAACAGCCGCAGATCGCTCGCGGAAGCGCGCTTCACCCCGTTCCCGGCGCTCACCGTGTACGGCAAAGGCGCCTGGATGTACGCCCGCGCTACAGAAGAATTCGAGTATTTTTCCGAGAGCGGCTTCACGTACGTGCTCGAGCGTACGGACACGTTGTTCCGCGGACAGGTCGACCGTATCTCCCAGGGGTTCTATAGCGACAATGTTGCCGACGAGGTCGCCGCGACCGATATCATGGGTCGCCGCATCCTTCCGTCATTCGAGGTCGCGGGAGGCAGTGTCACCCAGTATTTTCTGGGACGCACCTTGTTCCTGAGCGCGCAGAACAGCGTTGCCACCTGTATGCTCAATGACCGGGACGCGATGCATCTGTACCAGGAAAATACGGCACAATTCGAAGGCGGATGGTATATTTCATCGTCCGTCGCATTGACCATCCTCGGCCGCAACTCGGAGTATCAACTCTATAACGACCCGCAAGAACTTGATCTGCTGGTCGACCACATCATATCAGGCCAGTTCTCCATTCAGTTCTAGGGAAACCGGCCTGTTCGAACCGGCATCCCTGTCGGACCTAACCGAAAGCGGACAGCACGTTCATTCAACTATTCCGATCGTAAAAGATGCTTTACTAAGGTCATCTATGGGGAGGCGGGTCGGCCGGCCGCTCGGCATTGCCGCTGGGACGCCCTTCCTTGATGTTCTTTTCCTGTTCGGTCCTGAGCTTTTCAAAAATGACCTTTTGCTCGTCGGTCAAACACGCGGCTATCTGTGCGTCCGTATCTTTTTTCAGAGCATCCATTTCAGAACGTACCGCCCCCCTATCCCCGGAGGACCTGGAGCTCTCCAGTAACGCTTTATGTTTAGAGATGTCCTCTTCAAGGATCGACTTGATCTTTTCCGACTGTGCGTCAGTAAGTGTCAGGTCCTTCTGCAATCGAGAGAGCATCGTATCTGCGGTCATTTCGCGAGGCGCTTGCGGCTGGGCAAAACACGCTGAGGCCAAAGCCATGAGCGTACAGCCCAGTATCAAGGCCGACCAGAACTGTATACGTGATATTTTCATGAGAGTCTCCTTTTGCATCAACATGATCATGATACTAAGTTCTTTATCCTTTCCGAGCGCTTTCATCTATATGACAAGGCATGACATCCGTTGTACAACGATCAAGAAAAAAAGTTCCCCGTCCGTTAGCCGCCCCTATGTATCAGCGGCTGAAATTATTCGAATGGACTTACGAACATATAGCAGGAAGCAATACCATACATATTGACCGGAGGAAGAACATGGATACGACATCAGTGACCGTACGTTGGCCATTTTATACCGCAGGCACGAGCATCTCGATGAACGGGGTGCGTTATACCTGGAAGCACGACCTGAACGGGAACGACACGGCGGAGACCAATGAACTGTGCAGAACGGAAAAAGGGCGAACGAGCTGTACGCTCGATGCTCAGGATATCGCGCTGCTCCAGAGCTTCAATAGTAATAATGCGAATTTCATCCATATCCTTAAGGTCAACGGTGTTGAAGTGGGAGACAAAAAATACCCGCTGCAGGCCGCACACTACAGCGAGGACGGGGCCTCTATCGACCATCTCGAGTTCAAAAACCCCTGAACCTGCACACAACGTTCAGGTCGCTCGCGGATGGGCCGCATCGAACACTTTCTTGATACGTTCCTTGCTCACATGCGTGTATATCTGTGTCGTGGAAAGGCTTTCATGCCCCAGTAATTCCTGTACGGAACGCAGGTCCGCACCGCCTTCAAGCAGATGTGTCGCAAAACTGTGCCTCAATACGTGAGGGGTCACCTCTTTTTCAATGCCGGCCTTGAGCGCATATTGGATGAGCATGCGCTGTACGCTGCGTTGTGTTAAGCGTGTCCCGTGCTTATTGACGAACACTGCCTTGGTCGCAGGTCGTGCTTCGACGAGCGCCGGCCTTCCGCTGTTCAGATAGTCCTTCATGGCTTTCTGGGCAAAAGAACCGAGCAGTACGATACGTTCCTTATTCCCTTTCCCGTGCACCATGATCTCGCCACGCGAAATGTCGAGGTCGGAAAGCCCAAGCCCGACGGTCTCGGAGACGCGCATTCCTGTTGCATACAGGAGCTCCAGGAGCGCTTTGTCGCGCAAGCCGCGCGGGACGGACACATCCGGCACTGCAAGGAGATCCTTCATCTCCGCGTTGGTCAGATATCCAGGCAAAGTCCGGCGCAGTTTGGGGGTGGAGAGCATGTCCCACGGATCAGCGCTGGCGATATTGTTCCTTAAAAGATATTTCCAGAACGTCCGGCAGCAGGCGATGCGCCGGGCTATGGTCCGCCGTGAAGCATGGTGCTGGTCAAGGTAGAGCAGATAGAGCTGGCATTGTGTGTACGTCATGGTCCGCCACGGGTCCACGATCTGTTTTTCCCTGATGAACGCAAGCAGTTCCGTGAGGTCCTGTCGGTACGCTTCGAGCGTGTGTTCGGAATAGTTCTTTTCGACCTTTAAATGTTCAAGAAAATCCCCTATATGCTGAGCATCCATCAGGGCTCAGAACGCAGGAAGCATCTCTTGCGGCTCTCCCAGATTGTACTTTGCACGCACATCGGGAGTGACCTCCACATCATAGCTGCCTTCGATGACCCACTTGAGCGGCGCCTTATCCCGTACATCGATATAGACCTGTTTTTTTGCGGGATCGAGCGCAAGCCCCTGCACTTGGGGGATACGCTCCGCGAACTTGAACACTTCTTCAACAGGCGTGTCCGCGACCGTGATGCGCGCCGCTTTGCCGAGCACATGATAGCTCTTCTTCACCCCGCCGATACGGGCGTTCTCTTCTTCGCAATGATGTCCGACCATGATGTCCAAGCGCTTATTGAAATGCATCCTGATAAGTTCAAGGATCCCGACCAGCGTCATGCTGACCTTGAGCTCGTTCTGACATTTACCGCAGCGGCAAACGAAATCCCTCTTACTGAAATGTTCGCTGATATCACCCATGACGTGCTCCTTGTGTTGGATTTTAGCATACCGAGTGAACGGGAAAATAGCAACTTATAAATTGCCTGCCCTCGGAGTATAATGCGCAGCATCATACGATCCACAAGGAGGCTCTCATGAATATCGGAAAATACACGGCATCACAGATACTGCAGGCTTCGGTAATGGACATGAAAAAGGTCCGCTTCGGGTTCTTCGGCGGAGCGATAGCGCTGGCCTGTCTGTACCTGGGCAAAGGGCTTGTCTTCGGTCTCGGGCTTACCGGCGTCGCCGCAAGTATCGTTGACCTCATCGGCTCCATAGCGTTCGGGCTGGTATCTATCATGACGATATTGGGGATCACGGCGGAGGTCCATGCCGGGTTCTCGGCAAAAAAGACAAAGACACGCATGTTCTCTATGGCCAAAGAGAAGTTCCTTCCGTTCCTCGGGACAGCTTTGTTGTTCGCGCTCGGGGCGGCCATCATCATGACCATCGAGTACGGTCTGTACCTTGTCGGTGCGAACATGTTCTTCGGACCTATCCTGCTCGGTATCGCGACCCCGTTCCTGCTCGCCTTCAATCTGGTCGCCATCTTTATCCTGGCGGTCGGCACAAAACTGCTCCCGGCATATCTGGTCTGTGAAAAAGGGAACATCGTCGATGCGGCCAAGACCCTGGTCCTGCGCACCTATAAGAATATGTCTTCGATCATGCTCAATATAGGACTTTTGATCACCGCACTCATCCCTATGCTCGCTTTGCTTTCCGGTCTCCTATACGGCTCGTTCATGTCCGTCGTGATGGTCGACCGACTTGTCCTGCAGCAGGCCTTTTTCAGCGGCGGGTTCGCAGATCTCCCGTTGTTCATCTTTGCCCTGCTCTCCGGGGTCGGGTTCGCCGCACTGGTCCTTTGGCTCATCTCGGCCGTTGTCGTCTTTGTGAATAGCGGCATATATTCGATATATGTTTCACTGCCCAAGAAATAATCGCTCAACGCCGCAGGGGGCAGATCCTGTCCCTTGCGGCACATGCCGCCCATGTTATTAAAACGCAGAACACGTCCAGCCCCTCACCCCAGAACACCTGAACAGTGGATGGCAGCAGCGCTCAAGGAAGCGGCTCGCGGATCGAAACGAGGGGAGATCCCTGTCGGAGCGGTCGTCGTCCTGCACGACACGCTCATCGCAAAAGCACATAATCGCTCGGAAGAAAAGAACAGCTTCCTTGAACACGCGGAACATATCGCGCTCGAACATGCCGCAAAGAAGCTCGGTCGCTGGAAGTTACAGGAAGCTGAACTGTACGTAACGCTTGAACCCTGTGCGATGTGCGCAGGCACCATACTCCTGAGCCGTGTGTCAAAAGTATATTATGGCGCAAGGGACCCCAAAGCCGGGGCGGACGGCTCTGCCCTCCAGGTATTACAGGATAAAAAGATCAGTCATCACGTACAGGTCATTGAAGGGATACTGGCAAAAGAATGCGGGGAGATCCTCTCTGAGTTTTTCAGAAAAATGCGTACCAAAAGAAAGAGCGGGAAAAGACTGTAACGGACCTCTCGTGTTTCGAAATCCTTCATGAAATTCTGGCTCCCCGGGCAGGACTTGAACCTACGACAGGGTGGTTAACAGCCACCTGCTCTACCGACTGAGCTACCGGGGAATACCAAAATTTAAACACCACTATTCGGGTGGATTATACATAATAGTTCGCACATCGAAAAGTACATATTCTATGCATAATGCCGAGGACTTCTCGATGTCATAAAGAACTCGCACAAAGCTCGAGCAATACAATGGCGCGCCCGGCCTGAGTCGAACAGGCGACCCTCTGCTTAGAAGGCAGATGCTCTATCCAACTGAGCTACGGGCGCACTGACCAAAGAACATATATTTTCAAACAGCATCTCTGTGTTGACGCAACGACAGCGTGCTCTTGTCCGCCTTGCACTTGCGGCCTGTCGCCGCAAGTACGCCGCCGCCTGCAAGGACTGCTTATACTTACTTTGCACTTGCGGCCTGTCGCCGCAAGTACGCCGCCGCCTGCAAGGAAAATAGCAGGCGGCTTTGGGGTGAGCGACGGGGATCGAACCCGCGACAGCCAGAACCACAATCTGGAGCTCTACCTAGCTGAGCTACGCTCACCATATCCAAAGCACCTTACGGTCCAACATCTACGGACAGATCGATGTATATCAAAAGCTTAACTATGCATCCCACCTCAGGCGGACGCTCTTCGTATCCAAAGACCAGCACTACATATTATCTACATGTAATACCATACTATTTCAATCTTCTACATCCGCGGCCGGCGTATCCATGCCAGGTGTACCAGCCGAAGCATCTTGTGCGAAGACTGGTGCGCCCGACACGATTCGAACGTGCGACCAACTGCTTCGAAGGCAGCTACTCTATCCAGCTGAGCTACGGGCGCACTGATCAATGAGCAAACATGTCAAACATCGTCCCCAGCTTGCCGCAACATCCGTGTTGCGAGAACCGCCGGAGTTCGATTATATAGAACAGAGGCAGCTATTGTAAACATGGGGTTCTGACAAAAAGAACGGATAATGTATAATGGTCCCGCCCTGCAATAATTCAAGGAGGCGGTCATGGCAAAGAAGCTCACATCACTTGCGGTCATATTGGCGGGGGGCAGCGGAACACGGCTCGCCCCGCTCAGCCTGACGTTCGGGAACAACCTTCCCAAACAATTTTTGGCCTTGGCAAAAAAGAGGACCATGATCCAGGAAGCAGTGAACCGTATCCCGGAAGGAACGGATGTTCTCATCGTGCCGGAAGAAAAGTATAAGGAAGTGACGGCACTGCAGACCGAGAACACATGCGCGATCATTGCCGAACCCTTCGGCTGTAATACCGCCGCCGCCATCGGGCTCGCCGCCGTGTATGCCCTGCAAAAAGGGTATGATGAAGATACTGTCCTGTTCGTGCTCCCTGCGGACCACTATATGGATACACGCCTGTTCAGAAAATACGTAACCCCTGCCGTTGCCGCCGCCGCGAAAGGCAAGATCGTGACCATCGGGATCACACCAAGTCGCCCGGAGACAGGCTACGGCTACATCAATGCCAATAAAAAACTGCAGAATTTCTTCGGAACACAAGCGCTCTATGAGGTCATTGAATTCGTTGAAAAACCGTCACTTGATGTGGCCAAGAAATATTGCGAAGCAGGTACATATTTTTGGAACTCAGGGATGTTCGCTTTCTCCGTCAGAACGATACTCCGCGCGTTGGAAACACATGCCCCGGTGATATTCAATGCGGTACAGAACATCCGGACCAGCTTGGGTACCCCGCAGGAAATGGACGCCATTCGCAGAGAATATCAGTCCATCAAGGATGCCAAGCAGAACATCTCCATCGATTACGCGGTCATGGAAAAAGAAGCGAAGAACATCCTCTTGCTGCCTGCCGAAACAAAGCTCAACTGGAACGATGTCGGCGGCTGGATCGCGCTCGAGCAATATTGCAAAGAGGACGCCGCCAAGAACCGTGCGTTCAATAAGGTCGAGTTCGCCGGTGCGACCGACGTGTTCGCGCTGAATTACCGTACCGAACATATATTGCATATAGGCGGTCTTCATGAGATGCTCGCGGTCAGTACGAACAACGGATTGTTCATTTGTCCGAAAGCTCTCGCACAGCGGTCCAAAGAGATCATTCCGGGGCTTGAAAAGGGCGAGAAACTCATCCAGATAGACTCAGCGAACAATGAGATATCGAACACAACAGATATCCCGGTCGCGCTCGTCGGCTGTGAAGGACTGAAGATCGAGTACGCCGCGGACAAAGTAACGATATTGAAATAATGTCGGCTGAAGAAGGGTCTATCACCTCCCTTGCTTCTTGCCACTTGTCTCTTGTGTCTTTTTTGTCGGGGAATAGCACTGCTTTTATTATATTTTAAGATATAAGCAGTACTGCGGATAAAGATATTGTCATATATTGGCAGAGTCCGCTGATATAGTATATTGCACCACATAGTCGGGGAATAGCTCAGATGGCTAGAGCACCTGTTTTGGGAACAGGGGGTCGCAGGTTCGAGCCCTGTTTCCCCGACCAGCGCCAGAAAGCTGGCGCTGGAAGTCCCCGTACTGCTACAGCACGAAGGGGACGACCACTTCGACTCGCTACGCTCGCTCAGTGTCAACTCAGTATAATCATACCTGCCGCAGACGTTGAGCACTCCTGTGTCTTCCTCGCTGCATTAAACTTCAAGATTTTTTATATCGAGGTATAGTATTGGTCAAAATGGGTATACTTATCTTACATACAGAAGTATGGCTCGAGAGAGGATGCGTTATGGATGTGATAAAAACTGGCGAACAATATCCCCCGAATTATTTCAATAAAACTGTGCGTAAAAGCCCAGGACAAAACAATTACCAAAGCGCAAATGATCTCATACCTGGCAATATAGATAAGAGCGAACGAATAGACTTCAAAAAAGGATTGCCGAACAATATTGTATATAAAATAAAGTATTTGCCGGAGACAAGCCACCTATATGCTGGAAAAATATTCCGGGTCATCCCGGAGTCCATCTGTTGGCATTGGGATGGGGGAGAAACCCCCAAAACAGAAGATCCGCAGAAAGGCCTGAAAAGGGCGATAGAGACCTGGGATACGCTCGTACAAAGAACCAAACATAAGGACCCCGTAGCTACACACTTTTCGGTGGGGCCTCATAGTGTGCTTCAAATGCTACCATTAAGCGATAAGTATATTGTGCAGGGGCGGCTTTCTGGCGACCACAATATCCAGGATGTACACAAAGCAGAGAGCTTAGGCGGCATCCAAATAGAAACTACCGGGGTCGGTTTTGACGAAAAATTGCCTATGCAAGCTCAAACAAGTACTTTAATAGAACTTACCGTGCAGCTAATGAGAAAGTATGACATCCCGTTCACAAAAATATGCGGGCATCTTGAAAGATCTCCCCTGAGCAATAAAAAGATCGACCCCGGCGAAAAATACCTGAAAGCGACCAGGGTACTTCTTTTAAAAGCACTTATTAAAAATAAAGACTGGCAACTTATCGGTGAACCGAAAGAATGGTTTTTTTATAAAGAAACGTTCGAAGATAATGTGATCAAAAAAGAAATCACACAAACCCCTCAAGAGATATGGAATGCCCTGACCATTGCGGAAAAAGAGGCTTTTTCTCTTGCTCAGCGCGAAGACATGGATAAGTAAGATAGGGAAGTGCTGTGGCGCGCCACGACCGAATACTTGTACTGAGCCTGTCGAAGTACGTTCGGACTTAGTATTTAACAGAAATGCATTAATGTTAAAAAAGGATGGTTGTGCTAGTTCAGTTCTTTAACAAAACCAAATCGTTTACCCTGAGCGGTCATTTCGACAAAATGCCGAAGCGCTTTCTGGTACAGTTCTTTGCTATGGCGTTTACGACTTTCAATAATAAGCAACTCTGATCCTCATGTAGTATCCAGGAAGCGATCGGAAATTTTTCCAAGCCTGCTTATTAGCCCTAAGTTCTTTTAAAATTTCAGAAGGAATAACAAAGGGCTGCTCTTTTTTAGGATCGTACACATGCGCAATTGCGGCCAGCCCTGCTTTAGTCATCTTCTTTTTAGCTATAAGATCACGAATTCTCTCTTTGTTCATTTGCGAAAGACTGCTCGTACTTTTCCGAACGGAAAAGCGTTGAGCAAATCGATCTTTATCGAGATGCTTTATGATGCTATCTATCCATCCATAGCACAGTGCTTCTTCGACCGCGGCATTATAGGAAATGCGCTGTTTCCCAGTCTCTTTACGGTAATATATCAACCAGACCTCAGTTTCTCTTCTATGGTGCATGGCAAGCCAAGCTCGCCATGCTTTTCTGCTGGTTAAATAAATGGTTTTCCCAAGTTTCACATGAAAATTATAACATTTATCCGGATCAGCCTTGAGGCATGTTTTATGATCAAGATATTGGTCGTAATGAGGTGGTTTTAAGTAGCGCGCCCGGGCTGACCGACTTCGTCCTCGCCTACGGCTCGTGACTACGCCGGTTAAAATTCGAACGACCTAGATCAAGTGCTTGTTAAGGAACTCTCTGCCTGAATGGCTTTTTAAATATCCCTCAAAATTTCTTGCTCGTTCATTGTCGGTAAAAACCATATACGTAATAAGCGCCCATGGTGCATATCTCTTTGAATACACTTGGCTTTTTGCATTATGCTCAGCAAGCCTCCTTGAAATATCTACTGTATACCCCACATAATATTTATCTGGGGCCACAACACTTCGCAGAATATATACATGATACTTTTGAGCATAGCTTGCGTCTTCCATAAATATAGACACTGCAATTAACATGCCAAATAAAGTATAAAAGATTATTGAAACTTGTTTCAGGATTATCCCGGCGCAGCCAGGTGAAGCTATGAGCGTAGCGAAAGCGTAGACTGGTGCGCCCGGGCTGATTCGAACAGCCGACCAACTGCTTCGTAGGCAGCTACTCTATCCAGCTGAGCTACGGGCGCACGTCAACATATTACAAGTTACAATATCTGCGTCATGTGCTTTGAGCCAACAGATACTTCGTTCGCGGTCCGCCTCAGGCGGACGGGCGCACGTCAATGAACGTAAAGAACTAACGACTCTATCACGGAGATGAAGATATTCTGGCCCCACGTACGGAACTTCATCATCGTTTGTACGAAAAATGGTGAGCCAGGAGGGAGTTGAACCCACGACCCGCTGATTAAGAGTCAGCTGCTCTACCAACTGAGCTACTGGCCCACGCATTTTTCCATTGCATTGCCGTCGATCCGCCGGACCGACCACAAAAACAAGACGCTTACTATAGCGGGAAGATTTAATTATGACAAGCAACCATCCGCCGGGACGAAACCCTCGCGCGAGATCATCGCCCCAGGATACTGCTGGCTGACAAAAGCCCCGCATGCTAGAATTCTTCCCTGTCATGAAGAAATATATCACATCCCTGCTCCTCTCCATTATCCTTTACTCCGGGACCGCCTATGCCGCGCCGAATTACGCGGCCAAGGTCAACAATACGGTCATATCCGTTGAACAGCTCGATACGCTTTTCAGTGCCGCAAAAAAACAGCTGTCCGAACGAGAACGTATCGATTTTTCCTCACAAGAAGGGCAGACCCTGCTTGCTGCCACCCGCAGGTCCCTGTTGGACGAGATCATCGACGGAGTGCTCCTGGAGCAAGGCGCAGCACAACTTGGAGTGACCGCCTCCGCACAAGAAGTTGAAGAACGCATCAAAAAGGTGCAAAAAGAATTCCCCTCGAAATCCGTGTTCTCCCAGGCGCTTTCCGAGGATAACATCACGCCCGAAGACCTGCGCCACGGTATCCACCAGGAGATCATGATCGAGAAGATCGCGGACAAGCTCGGAGGGTCCATACGCATCAGCGAGAGCGAGATAGAGAACTTCTTCGTCAAGAACAAGGAACTGTTCGCACAACCAAAACGTGTACAGCTCTTCCAGATACTGGTGGCGAACGAGAATGATGCACAAGAAGTCCTGGAAAAGCTCAAGAAAGGCGCATCATTCAAGGATATGGCAAAAAAATATTCCCTTGACCAACTGACCCGCAATGAGGGCGGAGAGGTCGGATTTATAGAAGAAGTACAACTGCCCGCGTATGTCGCACCGATAGCGAACGAACTGAGAACAGGGTATATCAGTGCCCCGCTCAAGGCCGAGGAGGGCATCTATATCATCAGTTGCGGGGAAGTGCTGGAACGCAAGGATAACGATATTTCCGGGTCCCGGGAACAGATCAAAGATTTCCTGATACAGGAGAAAAAGCGCGCCGTGTACGAGCGCTGGTTCGAACACTTGAAGGATAAGGCGTCCATTGACATCAATCCTGAGCTGTTCCTCCAGGATGCTTCTCCGCAGTCCCGCGAAAAGCCCCTTGAACAAAAACCTGATACTAAGGTCCCTCTCACTCCCAAGGCGTCCGAAGAACATGCTCCTCCGAGCAGAACACCGCTCTCCTAAAGGCCCCTCCCTTGTCAGTGAACGAAAGAAAATATTCAAAACTGCTCTCTATCATCGCGGCCCTTCGCGGGAAGAACGGCTGCCCGTGGGATAAAAAACAGACACACAAGAGCCTTAAACCCTATGTGATCGAAGAGGCCTATGAGGTCGTGACCGCGATAGACAAAGGGGATATGGACCTGCTGAAAGAAGAGCTCGGGGACCTGCTCCTGCAAGTAGTGCTCCATGCACAGCTCGCCAGTGAAAAGAAAAGGTTCACGATGCAGGACGTGATCGAGGTGCTGTCCGAAAAGATGGTGCGGCGTCATCCTCATGTTTTTGCCAAAGACCAGGTCCGCGGGGTCAAGGACGTGCTCAGGAACTGGGAACACATCAAACGCCAAGAAAAGAACAACGTACAGAAGTCCTTTTTTGACGGCGTCCCCCGTGCGCTCCCGGCCCTCTACCGTGCGGAGAAAGTGCAGAAAAAAGCGGCCCGCGTTGGTTTTGACTGGGAGCACGCGGAAGGCGCCTGGAAAAAAGTGCGCGAGGAGATACGCGAGTTCCAGGAAGTATCCCGCGCCAAGAAGCTGAACAAGGCCCGGCTCGCAGAAGAACTGGGGGATATCCTCTTTTCTCTCGTGAACGTCGCCCGCAAGATGCACATCGATGCGGAAGATGCCCTCCGCATGACCACGGATAAATTCACGCGCCGGTTCGAGCACATCGACCGCGCCGTTACAGCACGCAAGAAGAAGCTCTCTGATTGTTCGCTTAAAGAACTGGATGCCTTATGGGAAGAAAGCAAACGCACTAAAAAGCGGGGATAGCCGTTCCCGCTCAGCGCAGTATCGCCATTTTCCCTTTCTTGAATATCTTGCTGTGCGCCCCGTTCTCGGCGATCACAACATAGATGTATCCTCCGTTCGGGAGCATGTCCCCGCGTTCATCGCAACAATCCCAATGGACCTTGCGGTACGCCGTGGCAGAGGACCCGCCGTCGATGGTCTTGATCAGTTCGCCGTGCGTGGAGAACACCTTGATCGTTATCTCAGCGGCAGGATCATCAAGAAAAAAACTGAAGTTCGTCCCGTCATCATCGGCCGGGTTCGGGAAATTCATGAGCTGCGTTATTTCCTCGCCTTTATCCTGGGTCGTGATGCCTTTCAGTGCGTTATTGACGTTGATACGGCCGAACCCGCAGTACTTGTCCGGCCCGGACTTCCCGACATCATCCGCGGTAGTATGCAAAAGGATACGCAGCTCGGACACACTGATGGTCGGCTGCACGGATAAGACCAGAGAGCACAACCCTGAGACCATCGGGGCGGAAAAGCTTGTCCCGTCACCGACACCATATCCTCCGGGAACTGTGGAGACGATATCTGTGCCCGGAGCACTTATCTCCGTGATATACGGGGCCGATCCATAGGTCGAAAAGCTCGCCCGGTCATCATTTTGGGACAGCGCTCCGACCCGGATAACACTGCCGTAGCCGGCAGGATAATACACGGTATCATCCCCGTCATTGCCCATGGCCGCGACACATACGATCTGTGCCCTCGAGGCGGCGGCAATGGCCTGTTCAAGACCGGTGCTCGAGCTTGACCCGCCCAGGCTCATATTGATCACGTCCGCACCATTATTAATGGCATAATAGATCGCGGCCGTGATATCGGTGTATGTCCCTTCCCCGCTCGAATCCAGCGCCTTGAGCGGCATGAGCCAGACGTTCCAGTCGATCCCGGCGATCCCGACCCCGTTATCTCCTTTGGCCCCGATGATCCCGGAAACGAACGTCCCATGCCCTTCGTCATCCTCCGGGACCGCCACAGGATTGATGAAGTTATATCCGGGCTTCAATCGCCCGGCGAATTCAGCATGAGCGATATTGATACCCGTATCGATCACCGCAACGACGATACTGCTGCTGCCCGTGGTCACATCCCATCCTCCCGGACATGAGATGGCATCAATATGCCATTCTGTCCCGTCACTATAGCGAGGGTCGTTCGGTGTTTTGAACATATGTGCTTTGTAGTTGGGCTCGGCATATTCAACAGCATCGTCGTTCTGCAGCTGTCGGGCAATGGACAGGATGTCTGCGGACACATCGAAAGAGATCGCATACACGTTCTCCAGTCCGCTCTCTCTGATGATCTTTTTGCGCAGCGCCTCCTTGCGAAGGGCCGCCTCGGTCTGCACATAGGCTCCGCCCCCGGAGCGAACGGTCGTTACGTTATTGAACACCGGGGTAATGCTCCGAGCCCCCAGGAACGAAGAGACCTCTTTGAACGTTGCAGGCGTTTGTGAGAGTGCCGTGATACCGGACGATGCTTTTTCTGACTTGAATTTAACGATCAACTGGCCGGGTACATACGCGCCGCCGGCCGCCTGGACCGTGCTCGACATACAGAACGCACACCACACGATCCATACGATGAACATGCGTACCGTCAAAATTAATGGGTTCGTCCTCATAAGATGGATCTTTTCCCTGATATTTCTTTTATTACCGTCTTATATCGCGCGGACCGCAGGTCTTTCCCGATAAATCCTATAGAATAGAGCTCCGGGTGTCCAGCGATTTTTACGATCTTGAACCCGCCTGCTCCGGAAAGCTGGAGAACATGACCGATACTTGTTCCTTCATCGCTTTGCCCTACGAGCCAATCCTTAAGATGCTCCTGAGAAGGCAAGGCCGCATCCGTACACCATTCCGGAGCTTCCGATAAGACCCGGGCATATGACAGGCCGGCCTCGGCATTATAGCGCAGGACGGTATAGTGCCGGGCAAGAGCGTACTCCTGATATGCCCGCTGCTGACAAGCGGTAAGACCGATCAAAAGGGTCATGAGCACAAGAGCAAGCATCAGGACCGGGAGCAGGATAAAACCGTTGCGCGGGCTCATAGATGGAAATGATATGCGCGCCCGTTCTCAAGTTCGAACCGAACGACATCAGGACCGTACGCGAACATCATGTTCTTCACGGAGAACACCCCTGTCGTCAGATAGAACCCTGCGTTCTTGTACATATATATTTTTTTATCCTTCAGATAAAAGGAGGCCGTTCGTCCGGTAGTGTCTTTGACGATACACATCTCCTCGTCAGAGGCGGGCTCGCGCACTCCGTTCCATAGCGCGTCCCGGATACTGGCTGCGGCAAAGGACAGCTCCTGTCGTTCCAGTTCTACGCTCCGTGCCGCCGCATAATGGTCGGCCGCCTTCAGCATAACGCTGTATATGGCGAAAAGTATCGTCATGCTGATAGTGCATGAAATAAGAAGGTCAAACAGAGTAAAGCCGCGGGGTCTCTTCATATCTATATAGACGTATCAGGCAATGAAAAAGTTCATTGTGGTGTCTGGCACCCGTTTTAATTACAGCTAAAGCAAAATACACACATATCCACATGGTATACTATATCCTATGAACTTAAAGATATGGCTTACGTCAACTTTCATTCTCTTGACCCTGCTCACTTTTTGCGCATACGCCGATATGGTGTTTGAATCATGGGAAGAGACCGTGACCCTGACCGAGCAAGGACAGAAAGTCGAGGTCACGGCCCTGGCCCGCATCAAGCTCCCTGAAAAATATCAGCAAACAGAGTGGAAATATCTTTTCTCTAAGAACGAGCCTGTCGAGCTGCTGCAGGCGCAGGTCAACGGAAGACCTTCCAAGTCTTTTTTCAATAATGAACTGACCTTTGATCTCGGCCAGTTGCAGAACAACGATGTCGCAAAGATATCGTTCATATATTACGAACGGCATAAAGCTCTCTCTCCTTGGTTCCGTCAGGCCTGGATGCATATCCCGCCGTTCGCCGCAGGAGCGAAAGGCAGCATGACCGTCATTGTGCCGGACTCGATGCCTGTGTGCGCCTTTCCGGTCGAGTTCACAAAAAAAGGGCCGCTGTATCACTGGGAAGGGCCGGTCCCAAAGACCGGGCAACAATGGTCTTTCAGGACGACCGTACCCACGACCACCTGGAAAGTCGTCGTCAAGAACACGCTGCTGGCCTCCGCTGCTTTTGACGGACTGGAGGTCTGGTATCCGAAATACTTCACTATCGGAGGACAATCCGTGCAAGCATACGAGCTCGCTCAAACCCCTCGCGCAGATCTGCTTTCCGAACGACCGCCGTACCACTATATGTCCTTCGCACATGCAGGCACGAACAAAGTGTCCACCGCCATCACGGCAACGGTAAGAACAGGAGAGCCTGTCGTCGCACCGCCCAAAGAGCCGAAAGAATACCTGACCATACCCTCGCATGAAGCGCGTACCCTTACGAATTTTGCACAACGGGTACTTGAAAGTACCCCTGCGAACGGAGCGGAAGCCGCCCGGCGCATCGGTCAATTCATATTCACATACATGACCTATGACCGTTCGTATACCGGGAAGACCGTCGGTTCTCTTGATATCATTGAACAACGCCGCGGGGTATGCGAACAGTATGCCCAGCTCTATGTCGCCCTTTGCAGGGCCGCAGGTATCCCGGCGATCAAGATATCCGGGTACGCATATGATACGGAACAGGGCTGGCAGGAACACGCCTGGGCGCTCGTACACATCAACGGCTCCTGGACGGCCATGGACCCTACCTGGGGCTTATTCCAGGGGACACTGCCGACCTCGCACATCGCGTTCCATACCGATGATGTTCATGCGAGCAAATACGTGTATACCGGGAATATCGATCGGGTAACGAGCAGGACCGAGGCGGTCATCGCCCCGCAATGAACGCCTGGATGCGTTCCGAAATATCCGCCGCGGGATGAACGAGCGAAATATGTTTTTCCCCGTACCAGAGCACTTCTTTTTTTGTTGAAGATATCCCGTCACGGATGATGCAGGCACTGTCGCGATGAACAACAGTATCTTTTTCGGACTGGATGATGAGCGCGGGGCAGCGGATCAGCGAGAGCCGGGACCGGACATGATCGGCCAGCTCCAGGATCTGATAGGTCGCACGCAGCGGATAAATATCGTACGAATAATGAAGTTCTTCCGCAGGTATCCTGACCTTGGGCATGCCGAAAGACTCATGCACAATGCCAAGGTCCGTCCGGAACACATGCTCGAGCACCGCTTCCACAACACGCAGTGCCTTTGCGCCGCGATGCGCCACTTTAAATATCGCCCCGTTGGTCGTGATACTGGCGACCTCCGGGTATTCGCTCGCCAGAAGATACCCCAAGGTCCCGCCAAGGCTTAAGCCAAGGATGTGCACGCGGCTGCATTTTGAACTGATGAACTGATAGGCCAATTCCACATCACGGTGCCATTCCGCCCATTTACGCGTGCGCAGATCGTCCGGTGTCGTCCCGTGGCCCTTGAGCCGCGGCATATAGACGGCATAGCCTTTGGCATAGAACATCTTGGCAAGCTCGATGCCTTGCAGCGGGCTTGCGCAGTACCCGTGGATCAGCAATACGCCTTCCGGTCTGTTCCCGTCCTCACGGCACGGTTCAAAAAATCGGGGGAAAAAAAGGTCAGAAGCCCCGTCACGTTGTGCCTCAACGATGGCCAGGTCGTACAGTGACCCGGGCTGAGGGACGCACCTCTCGGGAGCGTTCTTAAATGAAAGGACATGGCTCATAACGCTCCCATTATAACTATTTTTTTTAAAAGAAAAAGCGGTGGTATACTGACGGGATGAGAACGCTCAAAGATCCAAGCTCTATCACCGAACATATCAAAGGGCACGATGCGACCCTGGTGCTCTTCGGCATGAGCTATTGTCCGTTCATGGCCCGGTTCAGACCTCATTTTGACGCGTACTGTAAAAGAACGGGGAAGAGCTCTCATGCCCTTGTCGTTCATCTCGACGACCTGAACGGCCCGCTCTGGGACGAGTACGATATCGAGGTCTCTCCGACCGTGCTGCTTTTCCGGAACGGCAAGATCAGCAAAAGGTTCGACGGCGTGCACGGCAGAGGGCTGCCGCCGAACATACTGGATGCACTATCTTGAAGGACGCTTCTCCCAGGCCGCGACCGGACCGGGGACTTTCTTAAAGAGCGGGTGCGGTTCGACCCGTTTGATGTCCTTGAGCAAGGCATAGACCTTCGGCGCACGCTTTTTTACTTTCTTGAGCAGATGTTCCCATTCGTACTGCAGCTGCCCCCGCGTCACCGTGAGCTTCCCCGGCATGTCCGTCATGGCGATCTTATTGCGGTCGAACTCATAATCACGGCGGTATGCTTCTTTGAAGACTTCGGCCAGATAATAATTTATCAGTGCTTTAGGTGCCGCAGACCCGGCAAAACGTTCCAGCTGAGGATGCTTCGTATAGCCTTTCGTCTTACCGTTGAGGACTTTTTGAGCGAGCAGCGCTTCACGCCAGAGAGCGACAAGACCACGCGCATCAAGATACTTTGGATGAAGGGACCATAAGCGCATGCGCTGATTATATCAGAAAACCGCTGCGCAAGACGCTCAGACCGTGACCTTCGCCAACAGTCGGTCAAGATACCGCGACTTCATCTGCGTGCTCGCCATGAGCTGTTTGATAGGCGGCAGCTTCAGGATGACCCCAAAGATCGCGGCCATCGCCCGATGGTTCCATAGCGCCTGATTATCGAAAATAAGATGCTGTAATTTCCCGCGCTCGATCGCCATGACCACTGCCTTATGCGCTGAATTGACCGGTGTAATGACCCGCTCTTTGCGCTGGCCCAGGGTCATGCACGGGACAGGACAATTACGCACACAGACCGCGCAGCCAAGACAGATCTTTTCATCGAGCTTCGCTTTTCGTTTCTTTTTGTTCTTCGGGTCACCGGCAGAAACAAGACCAAGAGCTTCGACCGGGCACACTTCGACACATTTTCCGCAGCCAGTGCATTTTTGCTCGTCGATCGACGGCAGAAAGTTCGTGGTATTTATCGGGTTCAGGACCGCAAAGCGTTTTGCCGCGAGAAGACCTTCACAACAACAGCCGCAGCAATTACAGATAAAACTGACATTTTCACGGATATTATCCCCGAACTGAACGAGGTCCTGCTCATACGCTTTTTGCAGAAGGTCCATGCCTTCACGGACGTCCACCTGACGAGCGATACCGTGCTTGATGAGCGATTGCGCGGCCCCGTTGAACGTCATACAGATATCCATCTCGGCGTCACAGGCTTTTCCCAGATGCTGCATCTTGTGCCGGCAGTAGCACATGCCGACCGCCATATGATGCGCGCTCTTGATGATATGACTGGCGCGTTCGTAGTCCATGACCTCCATGGAATACTGATCGACAGGCTGCAGGGCGGATTCATTGACGAACACCCGCGCGGGACGTGTGGGCCCGTCCAAAAAAAGGGAACGGATAAAATCCTCTTCAATATTGAGATATTGATGGTACAGTTCAGCAAGGACCTTTTGGTCCATGTCATCGCGCACGCGCATGAGCGTGAACTCTATAAAGCCCGCCATAGGCGGCGGCAGGACGAACACCTGCGTGCCGTCCGCTTCGGTCATATCGACGATCATCCCACGATGCGCAAGTGCATCGAGTATGTTCCCTGCCTCGACCTCGGTCATTTGCCAGGTCCTGGAAATATCTTTGAGCTTGAACGGCTTGATCGGCATGAGCGAGACCAATTCAGCTTCCCGTTCCGAGAAAAGGACGCTCAGGATCTTAAAAAGGGTCCCTGAGGTCGGGGCACCTTGAGGGAAACGGTTCAACCGATCGACGAGCTGTTGGTAGCCGGACCTGTGCGTGAGGTGTGCCATAGGGGAATATCGTACGGGATATCAGGAACAGGAACAAGCCCGGTAACGAACATACGCCGCCCCTGTTCGGCCGGACTTCATTGCGAGGTCGTTAAGCCCTTGAACAATGGGTCAAGATGTGCCGAACCGACCAAGATGACCGCAGGGACTGTCCTGTCCGTCGCCGGATGTTCCAGGAACGCACGGATCTTCTTGACCATATATGCGTCCCTGGCCTTGCCGACCACGATATCAATGAACGCGTCAAGAACAGGACGTATATACGGGGTCTTGATGAGCTCCCGTGTCGCTGCATCAGCATCTTCATCAAGAACGGACTCGACCAGCATGGCCCTCATCAATTCTTTCAACATGTCCGTGAATTCTGCCACCTGCATCCTGTAGCTCAGGAATGAACGGTCCGGCAGCGTATATCCTGCTGATCTCCAATAGGAACGAAGCGGTCCGTTCTCCATTTTCAACAGCTCAATGAACTGGGTATATTGCCTGTCGTATTCCAGGAATTTCTCCGCCGGATATCCATAATTATCCGCGAACAGCGCAAGGATCCTGCCGAGACTTGCCATAGTAAAGAGATACGGGTCTTCGAGCCCTACCGTATGCGTATGCAGTCCGGGCTGATGGATGAACCCTTCTAAAAAAACATATATCGTTCCCTGGTCGGCTTTCCCGCCCAAAAGCCGCTTCACTTCCTGATATGGATCGTTATGGGCCCCGCCAATGAGCGTCACGGGTTGTCCGCGATATACAAGCTCTTCCGTTCGGAAGCCCTGCAATCGGGAAATAAGGTGCAGCTCTTCTCCGGTCAAGAGCCCGGGGTCTTTGAACCGTATGGCGAGCCGATCCACGTGCTCTTTGAGCTCGGGAAAGAGCTGTGTCGTAACGGTATAAAGAGCCCAATCATATTGTCCCTGAGACATCCCAGGTGCGCTGATCATTTTTCTTAACATGTGTCGTCCTTTTCAAACCGCAGAGTTCGAGCAGCCTCTCTTTGATATCGAAGTGAGGTATCAACTATTTCATTTTCCCGGGTATCCTTTTGCGGACACGTCACAGAACAGGGGGCGCCCTGTCAAAGAAGGACCAACATAAAGCCTTCAGGCATACGTATCCCTGGGAATAAAAAGTGGACAGAGCCCGTGCATCGAGTATATTGCTCTCAGCGGTTCAATATCCACACGGCCGCATTCAGGACCGCGGCAAAACTGACCCAGCAGATATAGGGAGCAAGCAGCCAGGCCGCCGCTTTATTGAGCGGATAGAACCGGCGTATGGTCTCAATGATCGCGAACCACAAACATACAATAACAACAACACCCGCTAACGGCGAACGCATACCGAAGAACGCGATCGACCACAGAATGTTGAGCGCAAGCTGGACCGCAAAAACATATAGAGCAGGTTTTACTTTTTTATTCTTAAGGCCTTTTTGCCAGATGAGCCCGACGGCGATACCCATGAGCGTATATAACGTCGTCCAAGCCGGACCGAACACATACGCCGGGGGATTAAAGGGCGCTTTTTTCAGACCTTGATACCAGGCAGGTATCGCGGGCATTGTAAAATATGAGCCGATAACACCAGCGAGCAGACAGGCAACTACCCCTAACAGGACCGGAACGTACTTTTTTAATTTTTTCATGACAGCCTCCTTTAATAATGGACTGCAGATAAAAGAACGGGGCCCAATATTTGGGCCCCTTGCTCGCTCTTCATGGATATGCCGGTCTTTCTTTCATTCATGCTCCCCGGCACTGAAGAGGAGTAGTGTGATGGTCTTTGATCAACATGTGCATGAACCCACTCGTCATTCTTCATAACCCGATCAAAGACCTATCAGCAACAGTATATGCCTTTACAAGACGAAATCCATCTTTCGAGAGATCGCGTATAGAAAAGATTAACAGTGCGTATCAACGGAAGTGCCGCCTGAAAAACGAGGTATATCTATGATGGACTGTGGGCATAAAAAGACCGGGAACACTGTGACCAACAGGAGGCATGGACCATGGGGAATGAGATACAGAACTCACTGAACAAATATCAACACCTGTTCGACGGGGTCGATCTGAGCGGTGAAGATTCACCCGCCATGCGCTCTCAAGAAGAAAGATCGTATTACGATAGAATGCTCAAAATATTCCATGGTGATACGTCCCTGGCAAAGAATGCTCTCCGTAAATACCAGACATTACAGGACCTGGCAACGAACGGGCCCTCCGTACGCATACGCGGGGTGCAGTTCATTTTTGATCCGGCCCAGAAAATGATGAAATTCATGGACAGCTGTGCGCCGATCAAAAAGCAGGAGCTGGCAAAGGAGGACCCTGCTATTGAGCTTCAAGACCATCGCAAGGAATTGGAATATGTGCTTGGCATTATCGAGGAGTTCAATGCAATGATGCCGGAAGAAAAGCGGATCCAACAGGTCGTTATCCTGTCTTTTGAGAACAAAGGCCCCCGACAAAAAGAAGCGTACGGCACGTACAACGGCGTTGAGTATAAGCTGGTAAGGGATATTAAAAAAGACGATTATAATTGGTACAAAAAAGAAGATACTGGTGCTTGGGTCGCATATAGTGATGATAGGGAAGTGCAAGACAGACCCAAGGATGAAAGGGCATTCCATAGGTCGCTCTATAAGCAATTGGACAGCGGGGCCTCCGCATACGGAGAATACAACTCTGCGCTGAACATTGTCATGCTCGGCCAGAACGGATTATATGAACCGGGGACCGGCACCCATGAAATGGGACATGCGCTGTTCGCGGCCCGCCTTGCGGACAAGAACTATAGTGACGAATGGAGCTCTGATATTCTTTTTCAGAACATCTTTATCTTCGGTTCAAGCCATGCACGGCACGATATCGTTGATGAGTCCGAATATCTGGACGAGAACCCTGCTATGGGCAGACCGTTCGAGAATGAAACCGAACTCTTCGCTTCCAGTTGTACCGTATATCGAACAATGGGGGACGCTTTTGCGGAAAAGATCAGGAACTGCACGGACCCGGACCAGAAAAAGTTCGGGCTGCTCATGTGGTGTTATATGAGGGACAAGGTCTTTTCCGGAAAAGTGTTCACAAAGAACGGACACGATCCTTTTGCACAGTATTCTCTGGGCTGCGCTGCGCTGCAGATATCCACAAAAGAGCTGCAAGACTCTTTATCCTGGTGCTGTACCCCCCCGAGCGAAGACAAAATATTTACAGAATATGACCTTATGTATTCGATACAATGGCGAAACTCTTTGAGCGAGAACGCCGTGCTCGATCTGTTCATACGAAGACCTGAACTGGGGACCAAAGAGATGAGGGACCAGGCGCTCTCTATCGGCAGGACAGAGCTCGTCCGGAGCAAAAACGGATTTTCCATATCCGTGACAAAATTGGCGGAGGATTCATTCCTGGTCGTAAAAAAACAAAACAAGAACGGCAAAGAACGGACGATCTACTCAATGACCATAAGATCAAGTGAAGTCAGTTCAAAGATCAAGAACAGGGACGAACAGGAAAGCATCAGTAAAGTGATCAACTACAAACTGAACGAGAACGATGCTCGACTTAAAGAGCTGAAAAAAAAGTACGGCAAATGACTTTCGGACAAGTTCATTAACGAGTCCATCGAATATCTATCCTCTGTTATACATCAGGGAATACTGCTTGGGGCAATGATCCTGGATGGTGCCGAAGGAGGCAGGAACCCTTTTGGTTCCTGCACTGCGCGAACCGCAAGGAATATATCCGGTTCGCTCCGGGGGTCTCCGCCAGAGGCGGATGCGCCTTTGGCGCAGAACCCTCGTGTATTGTATTGAGATCGCTAAGGATGGTGCCGAAGGAGGGGGTCGAACCCTCATGCCGTAAGGCGCATGATCCTAAGTCATGTGCGTCTGCCAATTCCGCCACTTCGGCTAAGTATGCCAAGGTCCAATATCTGCGAATCGAACTAACTTGCTATTTACCGTCATACTTCGCGGTCCGCTGAAGCGCCTTGCGCAGAGGCGGGCGCCACTTCGGCCCGTCTACGCCCGTCGCTATGCTCTGGCTTCGCCGGGCAAGCTCACTATACCAAGTTACAACATCCGCCAGAGTATATCATTTTTCATTGAACAACAGCCCAAGCAGAAACATCAGAACCTGAAATGTACGAATATCCGTCCGAAATTCTTATCATCTTTTTCAACGCGATGATAGAGGGCCCTGATATCCGGACGGTTCAGGAACCGTAGTACCGCCTTTTTAAGTTGTCCGGACCCTTTGCCGGGGATGATCTCGACCAGTTCTATTCTTTTCGCACAGGCTTCGCGAACGATGCCGTTAAGAGCGGCCTCGATCTGGACGCCCTTATTGAAAATATCATGCAGGTCCAGCTTCAGTTTTGCCATACGGACTCCTTTCTTCCGGCGAACATGGCTGCCGCGAACAGCAGCAGGAACAAGAACGCGAGCGACACACAGGCAAGACGTACCCCGAACATATCGGTACAGAGACCGATCATCGGAGCGACAAGAACGAACAACAGCCGGCCCGTCATACTGCCGGTCGACAACACTGTTGCACGAACGTCCGACGTTATCAAGGAATTGATACGTTCAAGAAAGAACGGCATGGAAAATCCCCACAAGAACGCGTGCAGGAACGCGAACGTTAATGCCCAAGGGCGCACCCCGATACCGCACAACAGCAGGAATACGGGAATGAACAGCAACACTCTGAACGACGAACGTACTCCGAGCGTGCGGCTGAGCGCATGAGAGAACAGAGCCCCGAACGCCGAACAGGCCTGGAATAAGGCGAACACCAGGCCGTTCAGGAAGAGCGGCGCGCCGACGCCCTGCAGCGCTATCAGATAGGTCCAAACACCGACCAGCCCGGTGGTCAGCACCGCAGCGTACAGAATGATAAGGGACAAGATACCCGGATGCCGGAAACTGTACCCGACGACGGAAATGATGCCGCGCACGATGTTCGTACGGCTTCTCCGCGCGCGCACCGGCTCAATGAACATGGCCGCTGTCAGCACCATCAGAAGGCCTGTAACGATATTGATGTAGAACGGCAGGAGCAGAAAGGACATCGCGCAGATCCCTCCAAGGACCGCCGCCACCATCGACCCCATCCGCGTGATGAACTCTGCGACGCTTTCGATATGATGATATGCCCTTTTCTTTTTGGTCTGCAGCAGGGTGTCATAGATGAGCGCGGATTCCGTACCGGAGCACATCGCGAACCCCAGACCGAGGATACTTTCCGCAATAGCGAACGCAGCAAATGTGGACGACACTGCGTATATGGTCAGACCTATCGGTAAACAGGCCGCCCCGATGACCAGCGTCGGCTTACGCCCTAGAATATCTGAAAAATACCCGGAGGGGATCTCCCAGAACAAAAGCGAAAGTGAAAAGACCGACTGTACCAGGAATATCTCCGTTCCGGTGAGCGCATGGGATCGATAGAATGGGATGATGATGGGAATGATAAGCCAGAAATCCCGAAAAAAACGGAAGAGATACATCTTGAAGATGTTGCCCGCTACCTCACCATGTGCCCGCTTTTTTTTCATGCCCGGATTATGTACCCGTACGTACCACAGAGTAAAGAACCCTGTGGTACACTCGACTATGACGGGATATTGACTATTCCATGCTCAAACTATAAAGTAACGAGCAGTAAATAGGCATTGGAAGACTATAGCAAAGGTCAGACATGACCGTTGTCAAGTAAGCCAATATCGAACCCGGGCGGATAGGGGAGCGATATTGGCTTTTTTTGTCATTACATGTCCTGAAGGAGACTGTTGTATGGGAAATGCATGGAAGAACTGGGATATAGCCAAAGAGATCAAAGATATACTCGATAAAGCGTCGAGCGTTATCATGCCGAAGACCCGCGCTGAGATCGTATCGATGGCTGTCGGCGGCGACAACGACCGGTTCGACGTCACCTATCAGGTCGAAGGCAAAGGACTGGGCACGGAAGCGACCGTCGCCCGCTGCAAGAACGGGCTCGTCGTCAATTATCCCGAGAACTATATGCGCCGCCGCGACCCGGACAGCCTGGTCATCGGGGATTCTTTGGATACGGACAAGCCCCGCTTCAAGGACCTCTACGGCAGGCCGTTCGATGCCGTACGCGAAGAATCGTTCGGGTGGCTCAAAAAACAAGCCCTCGCCGTCATCGCGATACGCATCGGCGGAAAAGAGACCGGGTACTTCGGTCTCCTGATCGCGCCTGCCAACGCCGGTTTCTTCATCGGCGGCCTTGCCGACCTGCAGGGCATGGTGGAACCGCAGCTCATCCCCGCGAACTTCAAACCGGAAGCGATCGTCTATCTGATCCCGCCGTTCCGCCACACGCATTTCAAGGGAAAACAGATCGTCGTCCATAACCGTCTGCAGGGTCTGCATGAGATATTTTCCTATAACCTCTATCCGGGTCCCAGCGCCAAAAAAGGTATCTACGGTGTATTGCTCCAGATCGGAGAGAACGAGAACTGGCTGACACTGCACGGGTCCACCGTCCAGGTCGTGACCCCGTACGACAATATCACGACCATCATCCATGAAGGCGCCAGCGGCGGCGGAAAGAGCGAGATGCTCGAATACCCGCACCGCGAACACGACGGCCGCCTCCTGCTCGGCAAGAACAAGGTCTCCGGTGAAAAGTTCCGTCTCGGTCTCACGCAATCCTGCGACCTGAAACCGGTCACCGACGACATGGCGCTTTCGCTCAAACATTACACCAGCGAAGAGAACAAGCTCATGGTCTATGACGCGGAAGAATCCTGGTTCATCCGCCTCGACCATATCCAGCATTACGGTACCGACCCGCAGATCGAGAACATGTGCATCCACGCACAGGAACCGCTCATTTTCCTGAACATCGAAGGCACTCCCGGTTCCACCGCGCTCATCTGGGAACACACCGAGGACGCGCCCGGAAAACGCTGTCCGAACCCGCGCGTCATCCTGCCGCGCCGTTTCATACAGGACGTCGTGAACAACCCTGTCGAGGTGGATTTCCGTAGTTTCGGTATCCGCGCCCCGCTCTGCACCAAGGACGCGCCCACCTACGGCGTGTTCGGTATGCTGCATATCCTGCCGCCGGCCCTTGCCTGGCTGTGGCGCCTGGTCGCCCCGCGCGGGGACAAGAACCCGAGCATCACGGATTCAGGCGGCCTGGTCAGCGAAGGCGTCGGTTCGTTCTGGCCGTTCGCCACGGGCAAGCTCACCAATCAGGCGAACCTGCTGCTCCAGCAGATCATCGAGACCACGCAGACCCGTCATGTGCTCCTGGCCAATCAGCATATCGGTTCCTGGGAAGTGAGCTTCATGCCGCAATGGCTCTCGCGCGAGTTCCTGGCCCGCCGCGGCGCCGCGAAGTTCCGCCCGGAACAATTGATCGCTGCCCGCTGCCCGCTGCTCGGGTACGTGCCGGCCAACATGCGTATCGAAGGGACGCTCATCCCCGAATATTTCTTCCAGGTCGACAAACAGCCCGAGGTCGGGACAGAAGCCTACGACGCGGGCGTGAAACAGCTGACGAAGTTCTTCAAGGCAGAGCTCAAGAACTATCTGCAGCCGGAGCTGAGCCCCCTGGGGAAGAAGATCATAGAATGCTGTCTGAATAACGGGTCCTTACGCGACTATATGGACCTGACACCGATGACGTTCTAAGGAGCCGTATGAAAGAACAGCCGATACCTTCGACCTCTTATGTGCATCCGACGGCCGCCGTTATCGGCGATGTGCATATCGGAGAGCACGTGTTCGTCGGCCCGCATGCGACGCTGCGCGCGGACGAGCCGGGGAGCTCCATCCGTATCGGGGACCACTGTAATATCCAGGACGGCGTTATCGTACATGCCTTGCGCGACAGCAGCGTGACCATCGGCCCCCGGACCTCGCTCTCGCACGGATGTCTCGTGCACGGCCCCTGTTCGATCGGGAGCGATTGTTTCGTCGGGTTCAAGTCGATCGTGTTCAGGTCCCGGATCGAGGACGGCGTGTTCATTAAATATTCCGCCATCATCGAGGACGTCACCATCCCGCGGAACAAGTTCGTCGCTTCCTCGCGCTCCGTCAATACCAGGCTCAAGGCGTTATTTTTGCGGGGGAAACATGCGGACGACAGAGCGTTCGCCGAGAACGTGATCAACGTCAACGGGATAATGCTCAAAAAATACCTCTCGGGACAGTTCTAAGTACCGGTACGGGACCTTTCCGCACGAGCACAAAAAAGCCCTCCGTCACCGGAGGGCTTTGTGTTCACTATGCTGCGTCCGCTTTTATTTCTTGACCGGAGCGCTCGCGGTCACCGTTTTGGCAGCAGGTGCGGCCTTCTCTTGAACGGCCTTTTTTTGCTTCACGATGTTCATCGTGTACAGCGTGACCTTGTTGGTCATGTCGTAGATCTCCATGCTCTCCACGAAACCGTAGCCTTTATCCTTCGCGTACGCCGTGAGCGCAGGATACGCTTTCATGATGCCGATGATGAAAGACGCCTTGTTCTTGATCGGGAAACGGACGACCATTGCATCCTTCTTGTCCAGCTTCATGGTCGTGTATTTCTTCTTCAGCTTCTTCACCGCTGCCACATCTTTACCTTCAATGATGCAGCCGACCTTGCTGCGCAGGTCGTCCTTTTTGACCATCTTCGGGTTATCGTAATAGATGCCGAACCCTTTGGTCGGGAACACCTTATCTCCCGCAAGGGATGCATAGAGCTTGTCCATGACCGCGCCGGTCTTGGCATAATCACCTTTCATGTCCTGATACACGAGCGTGAAGGGGCCGATCTTTTCCTCTGTCACCGTGACCGTCGAGAAATAACCGACAGCGTACATCCAGCTGGCGATCATGACGAGCAGCACCCCTGCGACGATCAGGAACACGTTCACCTTTTTCTTCGGTGCAGGCGCGGGAGCGGCTGCGGGCTGAGCTTGAACTTCGGGCTGTACATTTGTTTCCATGAGTTCCTCCTTAAGATAATATCGACCGGGATATTATACCCCAGTCGGCGTAAAAGGTGCACACAGAGAGAACCCCGGGAACGGACTGCGGTCTCTTTTTGTTTTTTCCGGGACCTTGTACTAGAATAAGCGGGATCCCTGAGGTGCACCGTGTTGAAACCCAGAAAAGCATTAAAGAACATCAAACCCTACAGCCCCGGCCAATTCAAGGAGGGCTGCATAAAACTCGCATCTAACGAGAACCCGCTCGGGCCATCACCTAAAGCGATGCAGGCGGTCACGAAGGCCTCCGTCGGCATGCAGCTCTATCCTGACGGGGCGAACCAGCGGCTGCGTACGGCCATCGCCAAGCTCTATCGGCTGCCTAAGGACCGTTTCATTTTCGGGAACGGCTCGGACGAAGTACTGCAGCTCATCGCTGCGGCCTATATCGATCCCGGGGACCGCGTCGCTATCTCCCGCGTGACCTTTTCCGAATATGAATCCTCCTCACGGTTGTTCGGGGCCGAACCCGTGTACATCCCCCTTAAGGACAACCGTTTCGATCTCGCAGGCTTCCGCAAGGTCCTGCGCCGCAAGCCGAAGATAATCTATCTGTGCAACCCCAACAATCCGACCGGCACCATCTTCACGGCCAAAGAACTGCGCGAGTTCATGAAGGCCGTTCCGGCGACCACGCTCGTCGTTCTTGATGAAGCCTATAATGAATACGTGGAAGATCCCGAATATCCGGATTCGATCGCGCTCCTGGAGGCCTATACCAACCTGATCGTCCTGAGGACGTTCTCCAAGATCTACGGGCTGGCGGGCTTGCGCCTCGGCTACGGCATCGCGGCAAAAGAGATCATCGCGGAACTGGAGAAGGCCCGCGCGCCCTTCAATGTGAACCGTCTCGCGCAGATCGCGGCCTTGGCCGCGCTCGATGACCGCAGTTTCCTGCTGCAATCGCTCGACACCAACGACGACGGCAAGGCGTACCTGTATGAACAGCTTAAAAAGCTCGGGCTTGCGTTCGAACGGACCGAGGCCAATTTCATCTATATCGATGTCCCGCGTCCGGCACAGGACATCTTCAAAAAGATGATGGAGAACGGGGTCATCGTCCGTCCGCTCGATTCGTTCGGAAGGCCCAATGCCATCAGGATAACCGTCGGGACCCCGTGGCAGAACAAACGTTGTATCGAATCCTTAAAGAAAGCGCTAGGTAAACACGCATGACCCTACAAAGGACCCCGCTCTTCGCGGAACATCAGAAGCTCAAGGCCAAGCTCGTCGAGTTCGGCGGCTGGGAAATGCCCGTGCTCTATACCAATCTCATCGAGGAACATCGGGCGGTGCGCGCACGCGCCGGCATGTTCGATGCCGGACACATGGGTGTCGTGGAAATGATCAACGATAAATGGCCCGCGGCGTACGAGAAGGGACTCATCACCCGGGACATCCGCGAGATGAAGAACGGACAGGTGCGGTACAACCGCCTGGTGAACGATGCGAAAGGCCTGGTCGATGACATCCTCGTGTATCGGAACCAGCATTGTTATTTCTGCGTGTTCAACGCCTCGAACGTGCAAAAAGACATGACCTTCCTGAACAGCAAAGGCATTACGACAAAGCTCCTTGATTATCACATCATCGCCGTTCAGGGGCCGGGAGCGGAAAAGATACTGCAAGGACACGCCGATATCGATCTTGCCGCGGTCAAATACTACAATTTCGCGTACGGAACGTTCGACGGCAGATGTGTCATCTGGTCGCGCACCGGGTACACCGGCGAGAAAGGGTTCGAGATCATGGCCCCGGCCGGGGACAACACGTACATCTGGAACGCCCTTTTAAAGGACGGTATCCCTCCGTGCGGGCTCGGCGCGCGCGATACGCTGCGCATCGAAGCAGGCATGCCGCTCTACGGGCACGAGATGAAGGACGAGTGGACCAATGAACAGAGCAATTCGATAACAGGCATACTCATGCAGGACAAGGCCATCCCCCGGCAGGGCTATCCCGTGCTCGACCCCGCGACCAACAGTGTCATCGGAGAAGTGACGAGCGGCACGTTCTCTCCTTCGCTCGAACGGCCCATCGCGCTGGCCCTGGTAAAGGATAAGAACATAGGCGACGAAGTGCTGGTTCAGGTGCGCCAGAACACGTACCGCGGTACGCTGGTCAAACCGGCGTTCATTAATAACACCCGTACATGAAACGAACGCTGCTCGCGGCGGTCATTATCCTTCTGTCCGCGATATCGGCATACGCATATTTTACGTATCCTGCCTGCAAAAAAGTGCCTCAAAGACTGTACGTCAATTTTAGAACAACACCTTATATTTTGAAGATAAAAAATGACGTAAAAAATCCTTACAAAGAGAACCGGATACCCAGATTGTTCGCCGTTCACGGAAAAAAAGAGGTAAAGATATTGCGCCCGAACGACCTGCTGCAGATCATACCGGTCTTACGTTCCAAACAGGAGGTCCTCTCTTTTGTCAGACTGTTCACGGACGGCAACACGCACGGCCTGTTCATGGCCCCGGGAGCGCTGGAAGTGTTCATCGCCGATCAGAAGACCATGACCGAACTGATCGACGACAATTACGGCTGGGGATTGATACATCCGGACCGGGCACAGATGGTCGGAGTAAAGCCCCCTGCGATCAAACAGGTGAAAGGAACGTATGTCGTGACCCGCACACTGGTGTTCTATCCGCAGCCGCAGAAGAACCTGCGCCTTGCGGAAGTAACGGAGCATCTCGGCAGGCGGTCATATATGCTCACGGAGAGCAGACAGATCAGTGAAGCACCGTGGGTCGAACGGCTTCTGTCCAGGAGATCGTCGCAGTAAGGTCCGGCAATTTTTCAGAGCTCTGCTCAACTCCCGCAATTTCCCGTACGTTGACAGAGCGCACGCTCCGCGCGCGTATCCGTTCGTTCTCCAGCTGTACTTCGAGGCGGGGCAGATCATTGACGGCGTATCCTTTCGGGAACGTGTAGAAGACGTCAGGCACAGCTCCGCCGGAGAACGTCCCGTCCACACCGACCGTACGACCGCTTCCCCGCGCGATACCGATCAAACTGGTGACGACCTTCTGCGCGACACCGTTCGCGTAGCGGGAGGACACCTGGTCCAGGACACCGTCACCGACCCGGTTATAAATACGCTCCGCAGGGACCCCGTACCGCAGCAGCTGATAGGACCAACCGAACTTTCTGGTCTTCAGATCGGTCTGATACCGGGCAAGGATCGAATCGAACACCCCGCCGTGCTGTTCATTGAAGATCGAGAACGGGTCGACGGGCAGCTGCACGATCATGATCAGATGCGGCCACATGGCGGCGATCGCGGACGGCGCGTACCGTTCGAGCAGCGCAAAGAATTTCAGGATACCTTCGGCGGAATACCCCTGTCCGGCCAGCGCATGCGCGGTCATGACGGCCAACAATCCGTTGTGGCGGTAGCGCAGCATGAGCCTGTCCAGGAATCCGTCGTATCCGCTGTTGGTGATCTCCGACGAGGTCATACCGGAAGCCTGCAGCTCCCGCACCGTCCGTTCAATGACCGTACGCACGCGGGCTTCGCGGAGAGGCTCCGAGAGACCGTCCGCGATCCGGGAGGCAAGTTCGGCGTACCCGCTCTTCAGATATGCCGTCCGCAGGGCGACCTGTACGGTATCGTTCTCGGGCCCGTACATCCATTCAAATTGGGGTAAAAAATATCGCAGGTCCGGGGACGCATCCGCCGTATATGCTCCGGCCACGCTCAAGATCTTGGTATACATTGCAGCACCTCTTTGATACGGGACTGAACGCTACCGGGGATGAGCTCTGTTCTGGTGATACTGTTCTGGCCTATAAGACCGCTTCTATCAATATATCGACAGCAACAGGCCTATGATTTCAAAAATCTGATATCTCCATGGTACGATGTACGCATGTCCATCAGCGGTGAACTGCACGCATTATGGGATGAAGTGAGAACGAACAGGCTCTTTAAGCCGCGCTATTTTCTGACCAACCTCTATGTGTTCAATAAATACAGCCTGCAGCTGGTCGATCCCGTCAAGGTAAAGAACACCATGGCTCCGCTCAAGGTGCCTGACTGCACGACCTGCATACACAACTGCTGTCATGGTGTTGAGAACACGGTCTCACTGCGCCTGATCGATATCGCACGGCTCCTGGACGCCGGGCTTGCCGACATGATCGACCTGAATAACCGGGTGCATATCGAAAAAGAGATATTGCGAAAACATCCCGGCATCGCCGCGAACATACAGAGTGATACCTGGAGGAAATTCCCGGTACTGCGCCGGGTGAACGATATCTGCCCTAAGCTGGGGAAGGACAACAAATGCACGATCTACGGCGCGCGTCCGCTCACCTGCCGCAGGTATCCTTTCATGCTGAAAGACGATCTGAAAGCGGTCACTGTTTCGACCTATTGCAAGAACCTGGTCGTCCACGCCGGGAACTGGGGCGACGAGAACGTACAGGAGCTGTTCCTCTCCGCGATCGACAGTTACAACGAGAAAGTGAAGGACCTTATTCTCATCTACTACGCAAAAAAAGAGCTTGAAGATCTAAAGATCGGGAAATATCTCTCGCTGTAAGCGAGGCGACGATCATGATACGATCGTCACAGCAAGGCAACAGATCACGGGGGTGTTCAATATGGAACGACGTTGGCGAAAAATGACGTGGGGACTGACGGTACTGATGATATGCCTGGCAGGTATGGCATACGCGGAAGGCACGATACTTCTGCCAAAGCCTCCTGCAAAGATACATATGGACCTTTTTTCAGCGCTTGCGCTGCGGCGCTCCACCAATACGTTCGCGGCCGGCGCTCCCGATACAAAGCAGCTCTCTACCCTGCTCTGGGCGGCCAACGGGGTGAACAGGCCGGACGGAAAAAGGACCGCACCCTCCGCGATGAACACGCAGTGCATCACTATCTACTACGTATGCGGTGATGGGGCCTATCGTTACGACGCCGCAGGGCACTCGTTACTGACCGTCTCGACCGAGGATGTACGCGCTCAGGTCGGGAAACAGGGTTTTGTCGGGAAAGCGCCGGGTATCCTGGTCCTGACCACGGACCTCTCGAAATATCCGCCGGTCCCCGGGAAAAAGAACGACTGGATGCTCGCATCCCAGGCATCCGCTGGGTTCGTCGGACAGAACATCTATCTTGCGGCCGCGGCACTGAAGTTGGGGACACGCTATGTCATGTCAGTGAACGTCCCCGGCACAAAAAAAGCACTACGCCTGGGCAAACACGAGGAGCCTATCGCGGCGATGCCTGTCGGACCGCTCGCACACTGATCTGCGAACGAGCTTAGCCGATACGTTCGGCCACCCTGACCATCGACCTGCCGACAAAACCCTTGTCGACCACATCCTGCGGGATCGGGGGCAGAACGCCGTTCTGAAGGTTCTCTTGCATCATATCGGAAAGACCAAAAAGCTCCATCAATACCCAGGCCGCATCGGTCAGTTTATTAATGTCGGTAAGTGAAACGTCCGGGGCTTTCTCGAGCAAAAGACGGCTGTTCGGTTTCACGGAGAACACGATCGGGTTCGCACCATGGTCCGGACTATTATTCTCGGCATTACCATGATCAGCGAACACGACGATATTGAGCCCGAGCTCTTCCGCCGCAGCGATACCCTGCGCGAGCACCTGATCGACATTGCGCAGAGTCTCTTTGACCTGCTCATAATGATCTTTGATCAGATGTCCGATCATGTCCGGCCCGGAAAGATTGCACAGGAATAAATGAGTATCCATTCTGTGCTCTCGCATAGCTTTGACCATGTTCGCGATGACCTGAGAATGTTTCATCTGAGGGGTCTTATAAAAATCGCCGTCTCCGCTGACCCCGGACTCTTTTCCGTGAGAAGCTTCAATGACCGAGGGCCGTTCTGCCGGCAGTATCGGTTTGGAACGGGTCCCTCTCAGGAAATTCTGCACATGATTGGCCTTGGTCCCTTCGGCGAACGTGGCAAAACGGAACGGGAAACCGTTCTTTTGCGCCAGCTCGTTCAGGAGCACCAGGGAGTTATGCGCCTGCGGCTGGTCCGGGAATATGGTCCTGCCGCCGTTGTTCTTTTCAAGTACGGTGTTATAGCTGGCGATCGACCAGTGCTGCAGACCGGAAAGGTCTTTGACCGTGATAGCATCCCAGCCCGCATGTCGCTCCTCTTTTATCTCGGGCTTCGCATCCATAGCGTCTATCTTGTTATGGATAAAATCCAGATCACCGAACAGGAGCGCCGTGATCGGCTGTTGCCGGTCTGCACGGAAGATACAATTGAAGAACAGCGTGTTCTTATCAACGACGCCATGTTCGCCGATGACGATCGCCGGGACCTTGTCATCATTGATGCCTTTGGCATGCTGTTCACGGATGAACGACTCAGCTTCCCGGACGTTCGCAACGGCATACCCTACGTTATCGGTCAGCATTTCGTATTCTTGTTTGATATTACCGCCTTTGAAATCCCTGTCGTTCGACTCTCGCCCAATGATCCAGCCCAGAGAATCGACCGCATCATACTTTTCCAAGAGTTTGACCGCCTTAGAGAGAAAGCCGTAGCGCTCTACACCATCGACAACGTCGGTCTCCAATGATGAACGTACCGGAGAGTCACGTCCGTCCAGCAGGAATTCGAAGAGGACCTTGTCAGGGGAGATGCCCAGTCTTCCGAACACCAGTTCGGCGACCCCTTCCAGATGTTTAAAGGCGCTATGGATGAACCCGTCATCCCCGAACTCGCCGGAGAGCAGGGTCTTGATCACGATCTTGCCGTTCGGCCTGGCCACGGTATCGAGCAATGCGTTATTGAGCTCCGCATTCTCAAAGAACGACCCGTCCTCGATGGCGTTATAGATCTTGGTGGCAAGCTGCTGGGCTACGACCAGGTTCAACATGCCTTCATGCCCTTTATTTGAATCACCCTGCGCCTTGATCTTCATCTCGGGCATGCCGGCGGAGACCCCTGCCGGGTCCACCAGGAACTGTCCGGGGGCCTCGTCCCACATCTTCCAGATAGTGGGCATCTGCACGGCCCACGGGGCGTACAGATGTTCGTCGGCGACCTGTTCCATTATCCTGGCGATGTGCTGCCACTCAGAGAGCTTGCGCACTTCGATATAGGCCTGTTTAAGAATATTGAAATCTTTTACGGGAATAGAGGTGTTCTTGAATTGCAGGGTCGATATGAGCGTGTTCGATAGTGCGGACTTGGTCATATCAAGTGTACTGAACAGCGTTTCTTCCGTGTGGAGGCCTTTCACGGTATAGATCAAGGCCTCTTTGACCTCGATCGATAATCTCTTCCATACCTCGTCGATGATCTCTTCTTCTTTTTGAGGGTCTGTTCCGAGCCCGTCGAGCACGAACCAGGCGGTATTCCCGTGGTTCTCGGTGATGATATCCCGAACAGCGAGCAGCTTCTTGTACATATATGGCCTCCTGATGATATTCTTTTTTTAGGTCGATCGTCGCAATGATAGTATCTCGAAAGCACGCGCTGGGAATTTCACAAAAATGTCCATATAGCACACAGGTTAAATTTTAATGAACAGAGACAATAGTTATGCCGTCAGCTGCTGAATGGCCGTATTAGCAATGGTGAGCCCGAAGATGCCGGTCAAAGTCGGCAGACTACCGAGCGCTTTACGCGGGCGCCCCTGCACATAGCCGATCTCTTCCGTGGCCTCGAGGTCTTTTTCCGAGAACGTGTACGTCGTCTTTTCTGTGGAATAAACGCAGGTGAGCCCGTGACCGACGCCGTTCTTCCGGAGATGTTTTTTAACGTACTTGAGCAGCGGACAGGACGTGGCGTCCATGATATCTGCGACTTTGACATGTGACGGGTCGGTACGGACCGCAGCCCCCATGGAAGAGATGACCGGTATCTTGTGCCGGTAACAATAGGTGAGCAGCTCGACCTTGGGCGCGAGCGAATCGATGGCGTCGATGACCAGGTCCGGGACTTCGGCGAACACGTCCGGCAGTGTATCTGTATGAACGAACAAGGTCCGGCCGGCGGCATTGCATTTCGGGTTGATATCCTTCACGCGTGCAACGGCTGCAGCGGACTTCTCGCGGCCGAGCGTGGATTCGAGCGCGAAGAGCTGACGATTGATGTTCGAAGGCTGGATGACGTCGCAATCGATGAGCAGGAAATTCCCGACGCCGGCACGCGCCAGACCTTCCACGGCATAGCTGCCGACCGCGCCGAGGCCGATGACCGTGACCTTTGCTTTTTTCAATTTGGCGACCTTTTCCTTACCGAGCAGGCGCTCGATGCGTAAGAACCTGTCCATTGTGCGCGATGACCTCCGTGAACTCTGTGACGTCCATGCCGCGTATGCGGGCGACGTTCGTATAATGCGCCAGAAGCTGCTCTTCTGTAAATCCCCCCGGCTCGTCGGACTCCAGGAGCAGATGCTCGAGCGGTATCGAACGCACGAGCTCTTCTTGCGCGGGATGTTCGACGGGGCGGAATGAGATATAGAAGCCGTAGGAGATAAGGCGTTTGGCCACTTCATATGATCCGGAAAAATAATGAACGAGACCGCGGAACGCGCTCATCTTTTTATCCGTGCGCGCATGTTCCAGCTCTTCAAAGAGCCGGTCCCAGGCCTTCACACAATGGATCGCGACGGGCTTGTCATGTTCAAGGGCCAACGCAAGCTGTTCGCGGAACAGGACGACCTGTCTCTCGAGATCTGCGGCATAGCTGTGTTTTTGCGGATAAATACTGTCCAGCCCGATCTCGCCGACACCGCAATCCATATGAGAGACATAGGTCCGCAGTTTTTCCCGCCAATCATCGGGAACGGTGTGTACATGCCAGGGATGCACGCCAAAGAACGGGAACACGGTATTATCCCGCGCCGCGATGAGCGCGACGGTAGCGAACTCACGAACGGTGGTCGCGTTCAGGAACGTCCGGTACGAACGTTGGACATATGGGCCATGGACGACATGCGCATGGGCATCAAGAAGCATGGGGAAAGTATACCGCTCAGGTCCGGCTAAAAACAGACCGGAACATATCGTTCCACCATGTTCGGACCTCATCGCCGATACGTACGGCATAAGAAAAAAGCATGTATAAAAACCGTGGATTGTGGGAATAAAAGAACACCAAAGCTTTTTAGGAGATAAGCCATGATACCGGCGAACGCAACTATCATCGATAAGGGATCATACACGGTAACGAACGAACAAGAGCGCGATATCCTGGCAAAGTTCATATATGAACTGGCGCAGGGCAATGAACTGTACAAACCGGAAAGCCTGCACGCTATGCAAAGAACAGAACATACCGGGAGCAGCGAGAACAGACATGAGGACAATGACAATTTCAACTACAGGAACCTTGTGAATTTCGTTTGAGCACAAGGCCCTGAAATATAATTAAAAAGGAGCGATCTATATGGAGATCAAAATGAACATGAATGAATTCAGGAATACGTACAAGGAAATGGTACAGGATAAACCCGGTCCAGGAGCAGGCAAAGTATCCGCTGACGAGGTCAAACAGGTCAACTCAAAGACCTCGATCGACGATATCAAAAAAGCGATAGCGGAAGGGAAGACCGTATACGTAAAGGTCCCCGGAACAAAGAACAGTTATTATAAAGTGAGCGTTGAGAACGGAGAGATCAAGCTTTCCGGGGGAGGCAAGCTCGACGGAACAAGCACCGGGAATGAATACAGTTATGATGCACGCACCGGAAGGGTCAACGTAAAAAAAGGAGTGGACCCGGAGACAGGCGAAAAGAACAAGGTCTTGAACTATGATGATGTGTACAAAGCCTTGCCTGAGAACAAAAAGAAAGAAGTGGACCAGCTCGTAAAAGATCATCCGGGCTCAAAACCGAGCGACTTCTACGATATGAAGGGGACCGGCGACGGATGGACCGTCGGGGTCGTCCACAAGAGCGATGAGCAGCTGAAACTAAAAGGGGTATACACTCTGGGGGATGAAGAGATAAAGACCGTGAGCAACCTGAAAGGAAAATTCACGCTCGGCATAGATGATCAGGGGAATTATCAGGTAGAAGCGAACTTCACGGACCCGAGCGGCAATTCATACAAAGTGATCGCCAAGGAGGGCTCGAACGGCGAGTTCAATCTGACGCTGGAAAAGAACGGGCAGAAGGTCATACTCCATGACGGGGCAACAGCAGAAGAAAGCAAGATCTATGATGTAGCACAAGAGTTCATGGAGGCGGTAAAGTCAAACCTGCCTTCGAAACACACTTCTGCCGGCCGGGTCATAGACAGGTTCCTTGCGACAGGCGCGAACGAATATAAACGCGGTGAAAATACGGTCGCCTTCAAAAAAGCATATGAGAGCGACGAGGTCAAAAAAGAATACCCTGCGCAATGATATAGCGATACCGCTCTTCTGAAAAAGAGCTCCGCGCCATGCACAGCAGTGCCTGCATGGCCATGCCATATCTCACGAGATAACATCGGACCGTTCACTTCGGGTCACTTTCCGGGAAGACATATCGGGCTTTGAGGTCACTCAACAGGCGTATAGTACGGCAGCGGGGGCATGTCCATCATTCCGTCATACGGTTCAACATAGGTCCGGTCCTGATCTTCATACATATGGGCAGGATCACATATGTCTATGTAGTATGTCACGCCGTTCTTGTGATGGAGCTCCTTGACCGCCGTACCGAAACCTTTTTCGTCCACGACCATGTTCTGGTCATACACATAATACTTTCCGTGCAAATATGTTGCGCCGAACAAATGCTGCAGCGGGTTCTCCTTGCTCACAGAGATATACAGTCTCGCATCGTTCCTGCCTACGGTCTTCAGGACCCGGTAGATGAACATGTTCATCTCCGAACAATCGCTTTTCCCGAGAGCGACCATCTTTGCAGAAGGGATATCATCCCGATTGAAAGAATACGCGATAGTAGAGCGGACATATAACGAAACGAGGTATAACGCCTGCTCGGGGTCCTTTTGTCCCGACAGATATTTAACGGTCCGCTGGAACAAGTCCAGGTCTTTTTTCGTATACGTGCCGTCAATGAGCCGGGGGTCATCCTTTTGTACCGCCGCTCTCTCCGCCTCGGAGAAATAGGTCATATCCGGTTTGATACGTATGGAGGTGTGCGCGATCTTTTCTTTAATGATATTGCGGACCTTGGACATACTGGAACGATAGAGCGCCTGCAGCTGATCATTGGCCGGAGAACTTTCATTCCAGGCCTTTTTGAGGTCAGCATGGAGCGCAGGGTCCGTCATCGCAAGGATAGCGTCCAGATGAGCCTTGTCCTTTCCCTCATTTATCTCTTCTTTATGGTCGGCCAGATAGATCAAGGCTTTATTGATCGCCTTGTTCTTCCCGTCCGGATTGTTCTTTTCAAGGATAGCGGAGAGCCGAAGGACACGCCAGTCGATCGCACCATACAGATCGCTGAAGAACCGCCCCAGCTCAATGATGTTCGCATCAAAGTGCTTCAGTTCCGCATCCACGGCTTTTTCAAGCTCTCGACACGCGGTCACACTGAACGCAGGTCCGTTCGTCAGCCGTATAAGGCGGTCGGACAGGGTCAAGGGAGCCGCCTCCCTGGTCTGTTTTTTATCCCCCTGGGCATGGACCCGATGGGACATGTTCGGTCTGTTGATCGACGTCATGAACTCCTCCGCATTTTCGTGCGTTCACTCTTCTTAAAAGTATATACCCTTATTTCAGGAATATTATACCGAGCTATTCATCGGAGAGCATGGCCCGATAGTGACATACCTATCATCAAAAACATTAGAAATACCGAAGACGCCCCCCCTGCCCTCTCCAGTCATGAGGACCTGCGACATGCTATGATGACATCAGTATGACATTCCTGGACCTCGTTAAAAAAAGACAAAGCGACCGTAGCTATCTTCCGAGATCGGTAGAACGGGAAAAGCTGCAAAGAGCACTCGAAGCCGCACGCCTTGCGCCTTCCGCCTGCAATTCGCAGCCGTGGCGTTTCATTGCGGTGACGGATACAAAACTCAAGAATGATATAGCCGCCTGCACGACATCGCCGCTCATGCCGATCAATAGATTCGTCCCGGAAGCACCGGTCATCGTCGCTATTGTGACAGAGCGGCCCGCACTTTCGGCCCAGATCG
>CAZZFK010000005.1:0-140236 GCA_964653455.1 uncultured bacterium | reverse complement strand
TCACCTTTGCATGAAGTATATCATCCCATTTCTTAAAATTGAAACATTTATCCGTAACGATCCCCCTATCCGCCCTTCGGTCACCTTTCCCCGCCTTCGCGGGGCAAGGGAAGAGTACCAAAGATTCTCTTCTCCCCATGCAGATGGGGAGAAGGTGCCGAGCATTATGCGAGGCGGATGTGGGGGCTCGACCACACCGCTCCGAGAACAAAACAGCCGTTACATACGTCTATATATATGAATGAACATGACCGCCCTTGCCAAATATTTCTCAACCTTATGCGACCTGTTGTTCCCGCCGGCCTGCCTGGTCTGCGGATCGATCGGTGAGATCGTATGCAGCTCCTGCCTGGCCTCTATCTCCCGAACCATCCAACATTCCAAGACCAAAGAACCGCTTCCGGTCATCTCTTTGCTGCCATATGCCGACCCGATCAAACACCTCATCTGGTCCTGTAAGTTCAGGAACCGAAAAGCCTTGGTCCCGCTGCTCGCTCGGCTCATCGCGGACCATTTCCCGCAAGAATTAAAGGATAGCACCGTCATCATCCCCGTCCCGATACATGCCCAGCGCTTGCGCGAACGGGGCTTCAATCAAGCGGAAGAATTCATACGAGAAAGTAGCGACCGGTTCGATATCCCGCTCCGCAACGACGTGCTCGTCCGGACCGCCGAGACCCATGCACTGTACACCCTGGACAAAGGTCAACGCAAACAGACCATGGAACACGTCATGCATTGCGCCATCCCCGAGGCCGTACAGGGAAAGTCGGTGCTCCTGTTCGATGACATCATAACGACCGGCGCCACGCTCACAGCCTGTACCTCGGCCTTGCGCTCACAGGGTGCCGCGAACGTGCGTGCACTGACACTGTGCCGGGCATAACATCTGTTTTACTTTTTATAGCCCCGTGATACACTTTTCCCCGCAATTACAAGGAATATAGGAGCCATATATATGAAAGGTGTCGTTCTTGCCGGTGGTACCGGTTCACGTTTATTCCCGTTGACCAAGGTCACGAACAAGCATTTATTGCCTGTCGGTAAAAAACCGATGATCTATTATCCGATCGAAGCACTGCTCAAGGCCGGCATCACCGAGGTCCTCATCGTGACCGGGACCGAACATATGGGCGATGTCGTCTCTCTGCTCGGCAGCGGCAAGGATTTCAAATGCCGTTTCACGTATAAAGTACAGGATGAGGCCGGTGGCATCGCTCAAGCGCTCGCTCTTGCCGAGAATTTCGCCGGCGGAGATGCGGTCACGGTCATCCTGGGCGACAATATCATACAGGACGATATCACCCCGTATGTGAAGAACTTCGAGAAACAAGGGAAGGGCGCCAAGATCCTGCTTAAGGAAGTGCACGACCCGCAGCGCTATGGCGTCGCCGAGCTCAAAGGCGAACATATCGTGAGCATCGAGGAAAAACCGAAAGCACCGAAGTCCTCGTACGCCGTCACCGGTATATATATGTACGACGGGACCGTCTATAACTGCATCCGTACCCTGAAACCGTCCGGTCGCGGCGAACTGGAGATCACCGACGTGAACAACCATTTCATCAAAGAAAAGACCCTGACCTTCGATATCCTCAAGGGCTGGTGGACGGACGCGGGTACTTTTGATTCATTGACCCACGCTACGAAACTCGTTGAACAAGGAGCATGAGCATGGAACTGATCAAAGATGTCGTCGTGAAAGAGCTCAAGGTCATCCCGGACGAACGCGGGTTCCTGCAGGAGATCATGCGCAACGACGAAGCGCTCTATAAAGGGTTCGGCCAGGTCTATATGACCACCACCTATCCCGGCGTCGTCAAAGGCTGGCACTATCACGCCGAACAGACGGACAATGTCGTCTGCATCAAGGGCATGATCAAACTCGTGCTCTTCGACAGCAGGCCGAATTCTTCGACCAAAGGCACGGTCAACCAGTTCTTCATCGGCGAACAGTCCGCGAAGCTCGTACAGATACCGAAAGGCGTCTATCACGGCTGGAAATGTGTGAGCGAGGACACCGCGTACATCGTGAACATCCCGGACAAGGTCTATGACTACAAGAACCCGGACGAACACCGCGTCGACCCGCACAAGAATGATATCCCGTACGATTGGGCGAGAAAAGACGGATAAGAAGGTCGAACACATGACGAACAGCAAAACTATTTTGATAACGGGTGGAGCAGGGTTCATCGGCTCCAACTTCATCCACTACATGCTAAAGACCCATCCGGCGTACAAGCTCATCAATGTGGACCTGCTGACCTACGCGGGGAACCTTGAGAACCTGAAAGCGGTCGAGAACGATCCGCGGTACACGTTCGTCAAAGCGGATATCGCCGACAAGCACGCGATGGAGAATATTTTTAAAAATAATAAGGTCGACTGGATCGTCAATTTCGCGGCAGAATCACATGTCGACCGCAGTATCCATGATGCCGCGGCCTTCATCACCACGAACGTCGGGGGTACCCAGGTCCTGCTCGATATGGCGAAAAAATACGGTATCTCCCGTTTCCATCAGGTCTCGACGGACGAGGTCTACGGTTCGCTCGGCCCTACAGGTCTCTTCACGGAGACCACGCCGCTCGCGCCGAACAGCCCGTATTCCGCGAGCAAGGCCGGCGCCGATATGCTCTGCCGCGCCTATCACGAGACGTTCAAGCTCCCGGTCACGATCACACGTTGTTCCAACAATTACGGTCCGTACCATTTCCCCGAAAAGCTCATCCCGCTCATGATCACGAACGCGCTGGAAGGAAAGAAGCTCCCGGTCTACGGTGACGGCAAGAACGTCCGCGACTGGCTCCAGGTCAGCGATCACTGCAGCGCCATCGATACCGTCCTGCATCGCGGGACCGTCGGCGAGGTCTATAATATCGGCGGCAAGAACGAATGGATGAACATAGATATCGTGAAGCTCATACTCAAGGAGCTCGGGAAACCGGAAAGCCTCATTGAATACGTAACGGACAGGCTCGGACACGACCGCAGGTACGCGATCGACCCGACCAAGATCGAAAAAGAGCTTGGCTGGAGGCCGGCATATACGTTCGAGAAAGGCATCAAGGAGACCATTGACTGGTACCTGAACAATAAAGAATGGTGGCAAAAGATCAAGAGCGGGGCATATCTCTCGTATTACGAAAAACAATATGCCGCAGAGAAACGCTGAACCCTCCGCACTGCTGAAAGTACTGTCCTGGACCGTTCTTGTCACAACGGCCGCGCTCGCGGCGTTCTGCTTCCTTAATGTGTTCTCGTTGCTGCGGAACCCGTACCCGGACAGCTACGGCGACGGACTGATCGCGACCTTTATCGATACGTTCGTGGCACGGGGGACGTACTTCCTGGACATCACACAGTATCCGTACATATACTCGCCGTATCCGCCGGTATTTTTTATCCTCGCCGGAGCGTTGTTCAAACTGTTCGGCTCGAGTTTTTTCATCGTACGGGCCTTGTCGTTCCTGTTCTCCCTGCTCACCGCCTTTCTGGTGTTCCGCATCATCCGCCTGCGGACACAGAACACGGTGCTTTCCTGGACCTGCGCCGGCCTGTATTTCGCTCCTTTTTACATGTTCGAATGGGCCGCCAGCGGCCGGGGTGTGGACATGATGGCGATCTTTCTTTCGACGCTCGGTCTGTTCCTGTACCTCAAAGACCCGAAGAAACTGCTCTGGCCGACCCTGCTGTTCATCCTCACGTTCTTCACCAGGCAATCTGTCGTGGCCGCCCCGCTCGCGGTGTTCCTTGATCTGCTCTTGAACCGCAAAGAAACACGGAGGGCCGTTCAATTCATCGGCGTATACGCCGCGGCGAACGTCGGGCTCATGGCGCTCCTCTCCGTCCTGACGCACGGCCAGGCTTACCTGCACCTCATCTACTATAATAAGTTGGTCGGGATCATCTGGGAGAACGTCGCCACTAAATATGTCCGGTTCTTCCGGCCCCTGGGCATCATGACCGCTTTCGCGGTCTATGGCCTGCTCACGAAAAAGAAGGATATCCTCGGCATCTATTTCGCACTGAACGCCCTCCTGCTGGTCACGGCAGGGAAGGACGGGGCCGCCGCGAACTATTTCATCGAACCGCTGCTCTCCGTGCTCCTCTTCGGCGGCTGCATGCTGCATGAAGCACTATTAAAGAACGAACGGTCCGTCGCGCTGGGGCTCCTGCTCCTGCTCTTTCAGGCCGTGAGCCTTATGGAGAATCCGCGTCATTATTTCTCGGTCCTTTCCAATGCACTGCACCCGAACTACACCGAACAGGAACGGCTCTCCGCTTATGTCCGGAACGCGCACGGAGAGGTCCTCTCCGAAGATATCGGTTATCTGACGATGAACAAAAAGACCGTCCTGCTGGAAGATCCGTTCTATTTCGCAAAGCTCGCCCAGGGAGGGATGTGGGACCAGTCCCGACTGCTCGCCGATTGCAGGAACAGACGCTTCGCGCTCATCATCGCAGGAGAGCGGCTCAAAGATATCCCCGGCATGACCGACTGCCTGAAGAACTATACCCGCTGCGATACGGTCCTCGATATGGACGTCTATAAATGAAGAAGACCACCGCTTCTGCATGGGAACGCCTGTTCACCGCTCCGTTCATACATGCGTTCGCGATATTCTTTATCGCCTGCACCGTCCGCATCGTTCTGAACATCGTACTGAAAGGCTGGTCCGTACCGCCGACCTGTGACGCCGCAGGCTATGAAGAGCTCGGCATCAACCTGCTCACCGGGCACGGTTTTTCACAGGCACATATCGGAGGGGCCACCGCCGGACGTCTGCCGTTCCTGCCGATAGTGATCTCCTGGATATACGGCATCGCAGGACAGCATGAGGTATTGGTCCGCTTCGTGCTCTCCTGCATGGACAGCGTCACTGCGGTCCTCATCTATCTGCTCGGCCGAAAGATATACAGTGCCGGTCCGGCGTTCACCGCCGGTCTTGTGTACGCGTTCTCGCCGTTCGCGTTCGGTGAATGCCTGCAGCTCTCCAGCGAGGTCCCGTTCACGCTCTTCCTGCTGGCAGGGACATACGTCCTGTACATCGCGCGGAACGAGCTTCGACCACGATCGCTGTTCATGAGCGGTGCGCTGCTGGCCCTGGCCACGCTCACCAGACCGACCTCACTGTACCTGCCGGTATTTCTGGCCATCGTCATTTTCCTGCAACAGAAAGACCTGACACAGCGTATCGCTAAAAGCCTGCTGTTCCTGATGTTCTTCTCGCTCTGTTTCTCTCCCTGGATCGTTCGGAACCTCATCGAGTTCAAAAAGCCGATACCCGGCGGTGTCGGTACCGGCCTTGTCCTTTTGGGCTCGCACAATCCGGACGTGTTCACCGATGCCCGCCGGAGCGGGACCTGGTACTACGGTCCGCGGACACCTGTTGCCCAGTACACCCGGAATGAATTCCTTGAGGATAAGGCCATGACCGCCCGCGCCATAGGCCATATCAGGACCTATTGGTACAAAATGCCGTTGCATGAGCTCAATAAACTGAAATATTTCTGGAACTTCATCCCGAGCCTGGCGGAAGGAGAAGCGACCGTCCCCGGGACATTGCTGGGACTGCTTTCGTTCGGCATCTTCATCCCGTTCTTTATCTGGGGACTGCGCGACCTGAAAAGAAAGGACATGCTCGTCATCTGGACCGTGATCGGCTATTTCCACCTGATCATGTTCGCGACCTACGGCTCCATCCGGATGAGATATCCGATCAATCCGTTCATATATATGATAGCAGTGAACTACGCCTATCTTTTCGCGAAGAACATCGCCCGGAACGCGTTACCCGCGCGCAGGAGCAAAAAGAGAGGTTAACTTGAAGCGATACAGCTTCAGGACATGCCGGAAATAATTGAGCTGTTCTTTGAGCGAAAGCTTGCTCTTCCCGTATAACCGCTGAGAAAAATGGATAGGGACCTCTGAGACCTTCTTTGTCCCTGATTTCACGATGATCTCCAGCAGTATCTTGTAGCCGATCGGATCGAGCCGTGATCCCTCGAGAATGGACTTCCTGAACAAAAAGAACCCGGCCATCGGATCTTTGATGTTGACGAGGGGCAGGGCGAGCACGGTCGCACCCCAGGAATTCAGGCGACGGAAGAACGTCCAGGCGTCATCGGTACTGCCGCCTTTCACATAGCGGCTGCCGACGACGATATCGGCCTGTTCCCGTTCCGCGGCCTCATAGAGGGCAGGGATAGCTTCCGGAGGATGGCTGAGATCGGCGTCCATGACCTGCACGTACGGATACTGCGCCTTCGCGATACCCGCAAGCACCGCAGAGGAAAGCCCGCGTTCCGTTACCCTCTTGATGACGGAAAAACAAAGGTCCGGAGATAAGGCATTGACCACACCTGCGGTATCATCGGGAGAATTATCGTCAACAATAATGACCTCATACTCAAAATGCCCGGACAAGACCGCCTGCAGGCGCTCGGCCAGCGGTCCGATGTTCTTGGATTCATTATACGTGGGAATGACGATGGATAGTGTTCTCATAAGATGTCGGTAAATAGTAGACCATATTAACGGACATGACAATCTGCCGTCATTCATGGTTCATGAGGGTAGTTTACAATCCCCCCGCTTATGCTTATTATTAACCCCATACGTTATGTATCAAAGGAGCCATTCATGAAGATAAATTTCATCGACCTGCCGGGACAATATAAGCTCATCAAGGACGAAGTGCTCATCGAGATCAATAAGGTCCTCGACAGCGGTCAGTACATCATGGGCAAGGCAGTGACCGAGATAGAACAACAGGTCGCGAAGTTCAACAACGTTAAACATGCGATCGCCTGTTCTTCCGGTACCGACGCACTGCTCATAGCGCTCATGGCCCTGGATATCAAGGCCGGGGACGAGATCATCACGACACCGTTCACGTTCATCGCTACCTCTGAGGTCATCGCGCTCATCGGCGCAAAACCGGTCTTCGTTGATATCGAAGCGGATACGTTCAACCTCGACCCGAAAAAGATCGAGGCTGCCATCACCCCGAAGACAAAAGCCATCATCCCGGTCAACCTCTACGGTCAATCCGCAGATATGGACGCGATCATGGCCATCGCAAAGAAGCATGGTCTTAAGGTCATTGAAGATGCCTGTCAGTCGTTCGGCTCCGAGTACAACGGAAAGCTCTCGGGCACCATCGGTGATATCGGCTGCTACAGCTTCTTCCCGAGCAAGAACCTCGGCTGCTACGGCGACGGCGGTATGGTCGTGACCAATGATGATGCGCTGGCCAGGAAACTGCGCTTGGTCTCACTGCACGGGTCCGAAAAACGATATGAACACGAGGTCATCGGCATCAACGGACGCCTGGATACGATACAAGCGGCCGTGCTGCTCGTGAAAATGCGGTATATCAAGAAGTGGGTGGATGACCGCTCGACCAAAGGTGCTATCTACGCGAAGAAGCTGGAAGGTATCCCGGGCGTCACACCGCCGGTCTGCCGCAAAGGTTATAAGCACACGTACGGACAGTTCACCATCCGGGCCACGGACCGTGAAGCGCTCCAGAAATACCTGAACGACAACGGCATCCCGACCGCAGTACATTATCCGAAGCCGCTCGATATACAGCCTGCGTTCAAATATCTCGGATACAAGCCGGGAGCACTGCCGGTCAGCGAAAGAGCAGCACAGGAGGTCATGTCCCTCCCGTTCTTCCCGGAGATCACGGAAGAACAGATGGATATGGTCGTGGCGGGGATCAAAGAGTTCGCTCTCGTCAGAACAAAGAAGTAACGCACAAAGAACGGTTCACAGGTAAAGGCGGCATCTATAGATGCCGCCTTTTTCTTTTTTCACCCCAACACTTTTTGCAGGGCGTCTTCGAACGTCGATCCCTGGGAAAGTTCGTTCAGGAACAAAAGCACGGGCCGATGGCCGTACCCGGAATCGATCAATTGCTCAACGACACCGAACACGAACATCCCGGTCCTGGAATCCTCCGGCACCTGCTTCTCCTCGGACGCATTCAAGTAGTTCACCTGTTCGATATATTTTCTGCTTTTTTCATACGCACGTCCGTTCGCTATGACAGACAGCACATGCCGTTTACCGCACATATACGGGTAATGCGGATAATCGAAACCTTTCGTACGCACCTCTTTATTTTCACGAAAACGGACATAATATAATTGAAGGGCCCGGGCCAGATATTTATCGGCATTCATACGCATGACTTCGGTATCAGCGAAATAATGAACACTTTCATGGACCAGAGAACCTGCGTACTTCGCATCTGAATAATGCAGCACAATGGTCCGTTTTTCAGGGATGTATGATGCAGCGTTATGATACGCATGGACAAGGAACAGGGCCAGTGCCGCTGTCGAGATAAAAGAACCGATGATGCCCTGCACATACAACCCGTTCGAAGCGCAATGACACAAGATCGCCCCTTCACCGAGAACGTACGAGATCAGACCATGGGCGAATTGCCGTATGTCATTTCTCTTGACCGATATCGTGCCTTGCAGCGGGGTCAGAAAAAGATCATGGAACAGATCACTGACCTGGGCGTGTTCAACGGACCGAGCGGCATAGCGCCCTGAACTAAAGGTGAACATCGATCTCTCGGACACAAGCTTCTGGTACATCTGGAACACCATACCTCATTCATACCCATGGACGATACGCTCTATACATATATCGTAAGAGATATGGCCATTGACCGCACCCCCGCATTCGCTCTACTATTTTCACATATATGACAAAGTACAGGCTCGCCCTCATCGGCTGCGGCAGGATATCCAAGAACCATTTTGAGGCGTTCGAAAAGCTCTCTGACCGGGTACAGCTCGTCGCCGTGTGCGACATCGTGGAAGCAAATGCCAAAGCGTACGCCGACAAGTACAAGGTCCCGTACTATCTTTCTCACAAAGACATGCTGAAAAAAGAAAAGATCGATATCGTCGATATCTGCACGCCGTCCGGGCTGCATCCGACGATCGGCATGGATTGTGCCCGTACCCCGGGCATGAAGGCCGTCATCTCCGAAAAACCGATGTCCGTGGACGTGAACCTGGCCAAGGACTTCATCCGTGTCTGTAATAAGAACAAAGTGAAATTGTTCGTCGTCAAACAGAACCGGCTCAACCCGGCCGTCATGCTGCTCAAGCAGGCCATCGAAAAAGGCCGTTTCGGAAAGATATATATGTTCAATACGACCGTGCACTGGCAACGCCCGCAGGATTATTACGATCAGGCCTCGTGGCGAGGGACGCGCGATATGGACGGCGGCGCGTTCATGAACCAGGCCAGTCATTACGTGGACGCGGTCCAATGGCTGCTCGGCCCGGTGAAATCCGTGCTTGCCCGCACTGAAGCGATGGCCAGGAACCTTCCGGGCAATCGTCCCGAGAACAGAACGTTCCTCGATGACCGCGACCTTGAAGACTCCGGTATCGCTATCCTCAATTTTGAACCGAGCAAGATATTAGGTACGTCCAAGACCCTGGGCACTATCGAAGTGACAATGTGTGCATATCCGAAGAACCTCGAGGGCTCGATCACAATACTCGGAGAGAAGGGCTCCGTGAAGATCGGCGGCACCTCGCTCAATAAGGTCGAGAACTGGCAGTTCGCGGAAGGCGACCCCATGGACGCCGAGGTCCAGAGCGCATCCACCGAACCGCCGTCGGTGTACGGGTTCGGGCATCTTGGGTATATCGCGAATGTGCTCGACATACTCGACAACAAAGCGACTCCATACGCGCTTGAAAATACTCCTGACGGAGATGAGGGATTACGTTCTTTACGTCTCTTAAATGCAATTTATACTTCTTCACTTTCTGGAAAAGAAGAATACGTCGGAGATGATCGATCTATCAAAGACTTCCTTCATTGGTATAGAGTCGGCAGTATTAATCTTTTACGTAAAACATGGCTGATTTTTATTTATAATCCATTCAGAGCTCTAAAAAGGATATTTCTATGACCGAAAAAGCGTTCGTACACGAGTCATCATATATCGACGATGATGTGCAGATCGGCAACGGCACCAAGATCTGGCACTTCTGCCATGTCATCAAAGGGAGCAGGATAGGGGAGAACTGCAAGATAGCCCAGAACGTCGTCATCGGGCCTTCCGTCAAAATGGGCAACTTCTGCAAAGTACAGAACAATGTCTCCATCTATGGCGGCGTGGAGCTCGAGGACTACGTATTCTGCGGTCCCTCGATGACCTTCACCAACGTCCATAACCCGCGCTGCAAATATCCGCAGGATACGCCGGACAAATATCTGCGCACGCTCGTCAAAGAAGGTGCGTCCATCGGTGCGAACGCGACCATCGTCTGCGGGATAACCATCGGGAAGAACGCTTTCATCGGCGCCGGAGCGGTCGTGACCAAAGATGTTCCGGACCATGCGCTCGTGTACGGGAATCCTGCACGTATCCACGGCTGGGTCTGCGAGTGCGGACATAAGCTCACCTTCGACAAGAACGGGCGATCTACCTGTACCGCAAAATGCAAAAAAAGTTACGTCCTGCAGAACGACCGCGTGAACGAACAAGCCTGATGCGGGACATACCCCAACAGGACAGCAGGTCTTTCGGCTCACTGCTCACTATCTTTCTTTCGCTCGTCAGTATCTTCTCCCTGGTCAAGGCACATCCTGCACTTGCAGTAACGTTCTTCCGGTCCGCCGTGCTCATCTATACGATCACGCTCATCCGTCCGGGACTGATCGCCATCGTTCAAGGCCCCTGGGAAAGAGCAGCGGACATCGTCAACAGCATCATAACGGCGGCCATATTGTTCATCGTTTATTTTGTGTTCATCACCCCCTACATCCTGCTGCTCCGCCTGTGCGGAGTACGCTTCCTGAAGCGCTATACAAAAGATACCGCGTCCGTATGGGAAGACCGGGGTCCGCTCAACATATCGCGCGAGGGACTGGCACGCTATGAAAGGCAGTTCTGACATGTACCTGCTCGGTATCTCCGCTTTTTATCATGACAGTGCCGCCGCCCTCATCCGTGACGGAGAGATCATCGCTGCGGCCCAGGAGGAACGCTTCACCAGAAAGAAACACGACAGTTCCTTCCCGATACGTTCCGTACAGTACTGCCTCGCCGAAGCGGGGATATCGATCGACGATGTCGAACATGTCGTCTTTTACGAGAAACCGTTCCTGAAGTTCGAGCGGCTGCTGTTGTCGTACCTCGAGACCGTGCCGTTCTCGTTCCCGTCCTTCGCAAAAGCGGTCCCGCTCTGGCTCAAGAAAAAGCTCTGGCTCAAACAGATCATTAAAAAAGAACTGCGGAGTGAAAAAGATATCAGGCTTTTATTCACGGAACACCATGAAGCACATGCCGCATCGGCGTTCTTCCCGTCCCCGTTCAAGGAGGCCGCGGTGCTCACGCTCGACGGGGTCGGGGAATGGGCGACCAGCAGTATCGCGCACGGAAAGAACAACACCGTGACCATACAAAAAGAACTGCGCTTTCCGAACTCGTTGGGATTGTTATACTCCGCGTTCACGTATTACACGGGGTTCCGCGTGAACTCCGGGGAATATAAGGTCATGGGCCTTGCCCCGTACGGCGAACCGACGTACACGGAACAGATATACGAGCACCTTATCGATCTCAAAGCGGACGGGTCCTTCACGCTCAATATGGACTATTTCAATTTCATCGGCGGGCTCACGATGACCAACCGCCGGTTCAACAAGCTCTTCGGAGGACGTCCGCGAAGACCGGAAAGCACGCTCACCCGGAGACATCTGGACCTGGCACGCTCCATACAGGAGGTGACCGAAGAGATCATGCTGCGCATGGCCCGCACGGCCCACGCGCTCACGGGCAGCGAGAATCTGTGCCTTGCCGGCGGCGTGGCCCTCAACTGCGTCGGTAACGGACGGATACTGAAAGAAGGACCGTTCAAGAACATCTGGATACAGCCCGCGGCCGGGGATGCCGGCGGAGCGCTGGGAGCCGCGCTCGCCGTGTGGTATCAGGCCCTGAAGTCCCCGCGGGACCCGGACGGCATGCACGACGCACAAAAAGGATCATATCTCGGGCCTCACTTTTCCTCCCGGGAAATAGAGGACCTGTTGAAGAAGAACGACATCCCGTACAGAACGTTCACGGACCGTACCGCGCTATGGAAAGAGGTGGCAGCGCTCCTGGCGCAAGAAAAGGTCGTCGGTCTTTTCAACGGCCGTATGGAGTTCGGTCCCCGAGCGCTCGGCACCCGCAGTATCCTCGGCGATGCACGTTCTCCGCGCATGCAAAAGACCATGAACCTGAAGATCAAATATCGGGAATCGTTCCGGCCGTTCGCCCCGGCCGTGCTCGCGGAGGACAGAGCGAAGTATTTCGAGCTCGGGACCGACAGCCCGTACATGCTGCTGACCGCACCGGTGAAAAAAGAACGGCTGACGGCACTGACCCCCGCAGAACAGGGACTGCGCGGGCTCGATATGCTCGCTGTCCCGCGTTCCGATATCCCTGCGGTCACACATGTCGATACCTCGGCACGAGTGCAGACCGTCCACGCGGACACGAACCCGGACCTGCATGCGCTGCTGGAGGCGTTCAAAGCCCTGACCGGAAGTTCCGTTCTGATCAATACTTCGTTCAATGTTCGAGGAGAACCGATCGTACGCACCCCGGAGGATGCGTTCCGTTGTTTCATGCGTACGGACATGGACCATCTCGTTCTCGAGAATTTCATCCTGGACAAGACCGCACAAAGAAAGTTAAATACTGATGATACGGACCGGCTAAAAAAGTACGCGTTGGACTAAGGACAGATGCTCGCTACTAGTTTCTAGTTACTAGCAAGCATTATTTTGTAACCATGGCGATATTGCTCTGCACTATGATCTTTTCTGCTAGAAGCTAGTACCTAGTAGCCAGCAGCTAATAAGGAGAAACACTCATGCTCCAGTTTTTAAAAGAATTCGGCGAATTCCTGTGGGAGCGAAAGTTATTGATCGTTCTGCCGGTCATCATCATTATCGTACTTGTCGGAGTATTGGTATTCACCACATCCAACTCTGCCGTAGCCCCGTTCATTTACACATTGTTCTAAAGCTTTTGGCACTGAACATAAGGACACGCTCATTGACACACGTTGATATGTTTTAATACAATTTAGACATATGGAGATCAAAGAGAACGAAGTTTATACGTCCGATGAAGTTAAAAATATCCTGAAAATAAGCCAAAGTACTTTTTTACGCTTGATCAAAAAAGGCGTGCTGAAAGCCGGCAAGATCGGCGGGCAATACCGCATTCTCGGGAAAGAACTTTTGCGTATCGTATGCCCGGAGCCGGTCATTGATGCGCTTCATGAGATCAAAGATAAGGTCAAAGATTTCGCCGAGGATGAAAAATAGTATTCCGGCAGGTCTCAGCTATTGACCGTTGACTATTGAACGGGGACACCTGACAATTAACGCGGGGAGGATATTCATAATGAAAAAAGCTCTGATCACCGGCATCACTGGCCAGGACGGCTCCTATCTCGCCGAACTATTGTTAAATAAAGGCTATGAGGTACACGGTATCATTCGTAGAGCCAGTTCTTTCAATACAAAGCGTATAGATCATATTTATAAAGATCCTCACAACAAGAACGTTAAAATGTTTCTGCATTACGGTGATTTAACAGACAGCAGTAATCTCAATCGATTACTAGAAAAAATAGCACCTTCCGAAATTTATAATCTTGCAGCTCAATCGCATGTACAAGTATCATTTGAAGTACCAGAATATACTGCAGATGTTGATGGTATCGGAACATTACGCTTTCTTGATGCAATAAAAGAAGTGGGGCTGAAAGATCAAACCCGCTTCTATCAAGCATCCACCTCAGAACTCTATGGCAAAGTCCAAGAAGTTCCGCAAAAAGAAACAACACCGTTCTACCCGCGCTCGCCGTACGCGGTCGCGAAACTCTACGCCTATTGGGTCGTCGTGAACTATCGAGAAGCCTACGGTCTGCACGCAAGCAACGGTATTCTGTTCAATCACGAATCACCCCGACGGGGAGAGACGTTCGTCACCCGCAAGATCACGCGTGCTGCTGCACGTATGAAGCTCGGCCTTCAAGATTCTCTCTATATTGGAAATCTTGATTCAAAACGTGATTGGGGATACGCTCCTGAATTTATTGAGGCCATGTGGCTCATGTTACAGCAAAAGACACCGGACGATTATGTCATCGCTACCGGAGAGACACACACCGTGCGTGAATTCATTGAAAAAGCGTTTGGACTTGTTGGCATGCCAATCGAATGGAAAGGACACGGCGTGGATGAGATCGGCATCAATTCTCAAACAGGAAAGATTTTGCTCAAGGTTGACCCAAAGTATTTTCGACCAACGGAAGTGGACTTATTGATCGGAGATCCAACAAAAGCCAAAGAAAAACTTAACTGGCAACCAAAAGTTAAATTTGAAGAACTAATTAAGATCATGGTCGACGCCGACCTTTCACTTACAAAGCAAAAGGGATACTAGATACAAACATAATATTAAACAAGTACCCGTTCCAAACAAATATAAGGAATATAGCATGTTAAAAACCAGTAAGATCTTCGTCGCCGGACATAATGGTATGGTCGGCTCCGCAATCATCAGAAAGCTCCGAGAGCAGGGATATACTAACTTACTACTCCGCTCAAGCAAAGAGCTCGATCTCACTGACCAGAGTGCGGTGGCCCATTTTTTCACTCAAGAAAAGCCGGAATATGTATTCGTTGCCGCCGCAAAGGTCGGTGGCATTATAGCTAACAATACACTCCCTGCAGATTTTATTTATATCAACCTTATGATAGAAACAAATATTATCCACCAATCCTATATCCATAAAGTCAAAAAACTTCTATTACTCGGCAGTTCATGTATCTATCCTCGGGAATGTCCGCAACCGATAAAAGAAGAGTATCTACTCACAGGCCCGCTCGAAGATACCAACAAACCCTATGCCATGGCAAAGATTACAGGCATTATCACCAGTCAAAGTTACCGCAAACAATACGGTTGTGATTTCATTAGTGTAATGCCATGCAATATGTTCGGGCTCAACGACAACTATCACCCAAATCACTCCCATGTCGTCCCCGGACTCATACGTCGATTCCATGAAGCAAAAATCAACAGACTTCCTGAAGTCATATGCTGGGGAACAGGGACTGTATATAGGGAATTCATGCTCTCTGATGACTGTGCTGAAGCCTTGCTATTTCTTATGCAGAACTACTCTGAACATTCGCATATAAATATTGGAACAGGAAAGGACATAACTATTAAGAAACTTGCAGAAACCATAGCCCGTACTGTTGGCTATACCGGACTAATTATCTGGGATAGTTCAAAACCTGACGGTACGCCTCGTAAACTTCTCGACGTCTCAAAAATTAATTCAATCGGATGGAAGTATACAACATCCCTTGAGGACGGTCTGAAGATAGCCTACGCGGACTTCCTGGAACGGTTCGGCTGAACCCGTTCATGCGCCTGTCCGTCATCATCCCCTGTTACAACGAAGCCCGGGACATCCCACAGCTCCTCGAACGGTTCGCCTCCGCACTGCAAGAACGTACGGACATCGAGCTCATCCTCGTCAATAACGGTTCGACCGACGATACCGCAGCGGTACTGACCGAACTGCTCCCCCGCTATCCGTTCGTGCACACAGTGACCGTCACGAAGAATCAGGGGTACGGGGCCGGCATACTGAGCGGACTGAAAGCCGCACAGGGAGAATATCTCGGCTGGATGCATGCGGACCTGCAAACGGACCCGGCTGACGTGCTCAAAGCGTATGCACTGCTCGAACAAAAGAACTTCCCGGAAGCGGTGTTCATCAAAGGGCATCGTACGGGGCGGCCGCTTGTTGATACGCTCTTCACCCTCGGTATGAGCATCTTCGAGTCGCTGTACCTGAGGGCCCGGTTATGGGACATCAACGCCCAGCCGACCATCTTCCATCGCAGTTCATATATGACCTGGGAAACACCGCCGCAGGATTTCGCGCTCGATCTGTACGCGTTCTATATGGCCCGGAAGCAACGGCTCACGGTACTGCGCTTCCCGGTACGGTTCCCGCCGCGCACGCACGGAACATCGCACTGGAACACGAGCGCAGCCGCAAAATGGAAGTTCATCGTTCGGACCCTTGCCTTCAGCAGGACGTTGAAAAAGCGGCGAGGGAACGACTGAGCGAAGGCTCAGAGCCCCTTCAATCTCTCTATTTCCGCCAGTAATGACCGTTCATCGACATGAAGCTCACTCTCGATATCGATACCGCACTCACGCGCCTCCCTGATCAGCCGCACCATACGTTCATAGTGCTCGACGGTCTTGGCGTTATCATGCTGTGAAAGAGAGATACGGACCTGATCGGACCGATAGCTCAGGGATTCCTTAAGACGCTCGATGTTGATGAATTTTTTCCGGGGTACGGACGAGATCATCTTTTTTTCCATACGGACAGGCTCCTTCCCGTGCACAAGGATACAAAAAGACCTGTATCTCCGCACATACGGATATCGTAAGAAGAACGTCATACATTTCAGTCTCTTTGATACCTTCATGAATCCCTGACGACAAAAGACCGACCGTATATTAAAATCGTGGCATGTCGAACACGGCCCCGCTGTTCATCGCCCACCGCATCAACACTGTCACGGAACTTCGTTCCGTCCCCGAACACTGCGGTATCGAACTGGACCTGAGAGACAAGGACAATGATATCATCCTTGGTCACGACCCGTTCGGAACAGGGGAACGTTTTGAGGACTTCCTGCGCGAATATCGGCACAAGACCCTGATACTCAATATAAAGAGCGAACGGATAGAGTTCCGCGTCCGGGAACTGCTCAAGACCTGTTCGATCACGGATTACTTCTTCCTCGACAGTTCGTTCCCCATGATATATCTGCTCTCCGCACAGGGCGAAAAGAACATCGCACTGCGTTTTTCCGAATTCGAAGGCCTGGACACGCTCCGCGCCATGCAGGGCAGGGTACGCTGGACGTGGATCGATTGCTTCTCCCGGTTCCCGCTCGACCAGAAGACCTATGCGGAGCTCAAACGCTGCGGGTACAGGATATGTATCGTCTCTCCGGAACTGCAGGGGCGGCCGGAAAAGCTCGCCGAATACCGGGACTTCATGAAGCAGGAGAACATCCTTCCCGACGCGATCTGTTGCAGAACGAACGTGATCCCTCAATGGAAAGAAGTGTTCGCATGAAAGAACAAGCGCGTTCCCTGCTGTCAAAACTCATGCCCCTCCCGGGGCTCTTGTTCCTTGCGCTCATCGCCGTCAAAACAGCGTGCGCCCTGATCTTCAGCTCCGGCTATCAGGACACCCTGTTCATCCCGTTCATTGAACGCTTCATCTCTCACGGAGGGAACCCGTGGAACTTCTTCTATCAGCTCGGGGAATATAATAAGTTCCCGTATCCCCCGCTCATGCTCTACCTGCAGTCGCTGTCCGTACTGCCGCTCCATGCGCTGTTCCACGGAGCCATCCCCGCGGGGCTGTACCACCTGTGCTTCAAGCTGCCGACGTTCATCGCCGATATCGCGATATTCCTGATGCTCGTCCGCATGTTCCCGGGACGGTCCCGCGAGGTCATGTTCTTTTATTTCGCGTCGCCGATCATCCTCTATGCGAGCTATATGCACGCCCAGCTCGACCTGGTCCCGACCGCGGCCCTCCTGGGAGCGATATTCCTTCTCCAGAAAAAAAGACCGTTCTTCGGAGCGACAATGTTCGGCGCGGCGCTCGCCATCAAATTCCATGTCATCGCCGCGCTGCCGCTCCTGCTCATCTACCTGCTCAAGAACGGGAGGAAGAGGGACGCCGCGCTCCTGTGCGTCGTGCCGGCAGCGATCACGCTCCTGATGCTCTGGCCGTACCTGACGTCGGCCGGGTTCATCACGCTCGTCCTGCAGAACAAGGAACAGGGGCAGATGTTCGATCTCTTCTTCATGATCGAACCGCTCAGGATATATCTCGCCCCGCTCGCGCTCCTGTGCATCTATATGCATTTCTCCCTGTACAAAAAGATCAATGCCGATCTGCTCAACAGCACGCTCGGCCTGCTTTTCGCCGTCTTTATCTCGCTCGTCCCTCCCATGCCCGGATGGTACGTATGGACGATGCCGTTCCTGTGCTGTTTTTTCATCAGCACGTACCGGACCGACCGGGAGATGCTCTGGCTGTACCTGCTCCTCTCGGGCACCTATCTGACCTATTTTCTTTTCTTCCAGGTCACTCCGCTCGTATCGCTTTCCGTGCTGGGGACACCGCTCGCCCTGAAGCTCGCTGACCCGTTCTTGCGGAACGTATCGTTCACATTGCTCGAAGGCACATTGTTTTTCACCATCTTTGCGCTGTATTCCTACGGGATACGCAGCAATACCATTTATAAACGCCCTGCTAAAGCCTTCCTGATAGGCATCGCCGGCGACAGCGGGGCGGGGAAGACCGTCCTGAGCCATGACCTCTCCGCGCTGCTCGGGACCCCGCACACGGTCATGCTCGAAGGGGACGCGGACCATAAATGGGAGCGCAGCGATGTGCACTGGGAGCGCTCAACGCATCTTGATCCGCGCATGAACTATCTGCACCGGCAGGCGGCACATATCGCGGCGCTCCGGTCCGGACATCGCATCGACCGCATCGATTATGACCATACCCGCGGCAGGTTCACCGCTCCGCAGCAGGTCTCGCCGAACGATTACATCATCCTGGCAGGACTGCACCCGTTCTATCTGCCCAAACAGCGCAAGCTCGTCGACCTCAAGATATTCCTGGATACGGACGAAGCGGTGCGTACGCAGTGGAAACTGCTGAGGGACAGGAACGAACGCGGATATGCCCGCGCAAAAGCGAAAGAACAGCTCTCACGGCGGCGGACGGATGCGCTGAAGTACGTACGGCCGCAGAAGGAATATGCGGACCTGGTCGTACGGTACGCGTTCCGGTCCCGGAAGAGCGGTACGCTCTCCGCAGAGCTGATCCTTGATTCCAATATCGATCTGGACGCCGTGCTCGGCTCGCTCTCCGGAACGGGGACCGCGTTCGTCCATGACCTCAGCAGCGACCTCCTGACCCAGCACGTGACCTTCGAGAACGCGCCGTCAGCGGACGTGCTCTCGCTGATGGCCGAACGGCATGTCCCGAACCTCGACGAACTGATCAACGGAGAGGTCCGCTGGCAGAACGGGTTACGCGGTCTCGTACAGTTCTTCATCCTGCTCGTCATCAGTGAAAAGATGAAAGGGGACCGGGAACGCTGATGGACACACCGCTCGCCGAACTTCTGCAGCTCGCACGATACGCCGGTCGCTCCCCTGATCTCGTACAGGGGGCCGCCGGGAACGTGTCCGTCAAGGACCGCGAACAGGGACTGATATACATCAAGGCATCCGGTCTCCGGCTTGCGGACATGACCGAGACGTCCGGCTTCGTGACGCTCTCGCTCAAGGACCGCACGCAGCGCGGACAGAGCCAAGCACGTCCGTCCGTGGAAGCCCCTATGCATTTTCTGCTCGGACGCTGCGTCCTGCACACCCATGCGATAGCGGCGGGGATCATCTTCTGCGACGTGTTCGGGAAAGAAAAGGCCGGAGAACTGTTCAAAGGCGCACGCCCGTACACCGTGCTGTACCTTGATCGGTATGTCTCACCCGGTGAAGAACTCGAACAGGCGCTCCGCACGCTTCTCTCGGAACAGAAGTGCGACCCGAACACGGACACCCTTGTCATTTTCCTGCAGAACCACGGCATCGTTGTATCCGCCGCCGACGCCCGAACGGCCCTGCGCACGCATGACGAGGTCATCAAGACCATTACGGACCGCTATCCGCGGATCGATCCCGGCAGGCCCGCGCCCGCGAACATCATCCTGACCGCCGAGCAGGGGCTGTGCGGCGGTGATGAAGAGCAGGGCGTGTTCGCACGCATCGTCCATGCTTCCGTAAAAAAATACGGCATGCTTTCACTCATAGATCCAAGAGCACTTTCAGCGCTCAGAGCCCGGGACGACATGCGCTACCGGATCCAGGTCATGGGAAAGGACACGAACAACTGATGCAGGTCATCATCCCTCTTTCGGGAACAGGACAGCGTTTTACGGATGCGGGCTACACGGACATCAAACCGCTCATCCGCGTCATGGGAAAACCCGTCATCGAACATGTCGTCTCCCTGTTCCCCGGAGAGACGAAGATCACGTTCATCTGCCGACAGGAACACCTGGACACCACGCCGCTCAGGGAAGAATTGCGGCGTATCGCTCCGTCCGCGAAGCTCATCGCTATCGCCGGACATAAGCTTGGTCCCGTGTACAGTGTGGCACAGATCGCGGACACGCTCGATGACACTGAACCCGTGCTCATCTCATACTGCGATTACTTCATGCGCTGGGACTATCCCCGCTTCAAAAAGGACATGGAACGGAACGGATATGACGGCGCGATACCGTGCTATAAAGGCTTTCACCCGCATCTGCTCGGCACTGACCTGTATGCCGGCTGCAGAACGGATGAACACAACAGGCTCCTGGAGATACAGGAAAAACATTCGTTCACTCCGGATAAAATGGACACCTGCCAGTCCGCAGGCATGTATTTCTTCAAGAACGGGGCCTACGTAAAAAAATATTTCAGGGAACTGCTCGATTCAGGGAACACATATAACGGCGAATACTACGTCAGCATGGTCTATCCGCTGATGCTGCGCGACGGACTGCACATACACGTACCTGAAGTCCCGTTCTTCTGTCAGTGGGGCACACCCCGCGACCTGCTGGAGTTCGAGTATTGGTATGACATCTTTCACCCCACCCCCCATCCCCATCCCTCGACAAGCTCGGGACTAGCGGGAGAGGGATCAGGGGGAGGAATCGTCCTCATCCCCATGGCCGGGACGGGGAACCGGTTCAAAGCTGCAGGATACTCCGTTCCCAAACCGCTGATCCCCGTTTCAGGGAAGCCGATGATCGTTAAAGCCGTTGAAGCCTTACCTCGCGGTGAAAAGTACGTTTTCGTCTGTCGCAGCGAACATCTTGAAAATGACCACATCGATACCGTCCTGAAAAAAGAAGTACCGCAGGCCTCGTTCATTACCGTCAAAAAGACCACCGCAGGACAGGCCGCGACCTGCCTGCTCGCGAAAGACCTGCTCGATAATGACGTGCCGCTTTTGATCGGTCCATGCGATAACGGCATGCGCTGGGACCATGAGGCATGGCAAAAGCTCATCAGTGATACGACCATTGATGCTGTCATATGGACGTTCAGGAACAATCCGACGGTCACCCGGAACCCCAAGGCCTACGGCTGGGTCAAAGTGAACGCACAGAACAGGGTGGAGCAGGTCTCGTGCAAGGTGCCGATATCGGACAAGCCGCTACAGGATCATGCAATTATCGGCACGTTCTGGTTCAGGCGGGGGAGCGACTTCGTTCGCGCCGCGGAGCAAATGATCGCAAAAAATATCCGTATCAATGATGAATTTTATGTTGATACTGTGTTCAATGAGCTAAAAGATCTGGGCCTGAACGCGGTCGTATTTGAAATTGATACGTATATTGGCTGGGGAACGCCCGATGACCTGCGGACGTATGAGTATTGGGAAGCGTTTTATAGCAAATAAAGAAAACATTGACATGTATTGACGCGTATTGATATATTTTAATTAATGATATTAAGCAAAATTAAGCAAAAACTCGTCAACAATAGCGATTGGACCACGATTATAAGGCCTCGTACCGGATGGTTCGATATCGATCTTCAAGAACTTTGGCACTATAGAGACCTCATCAAAATCTTCGTATACCGTGACTTTGTTGTATATTATAAACAAACCATTCTAGGTCCTCTGTGGTTCCTCATTAAACCTCTTTTTACAACACTGGTATTCACTCTTGTTTTCAATAATATCGCAAAGATACCAACAGACCAGATCCCCCCGATGCTGTTCTATATGTCCGGCACTATCCTGTGGAATTATTTCTCGACCTGCCTGAACAGCACGTCCAATACATTCGTTGCAAATGCCAGCCTGTTCGGGAAAGTATATTTCCCGCGCCTCGTCGTCCCTGTCTCGGTCGTTATCAGCAACATGATACAGTTCGCTATCCAATTCTTACTTTTCCTCGGATTTTTCCTGTTCTTTTTCATGAAGGGAAGCGCCATTCACCCGAATATCGGCATACTGCTGACCCCACTCCTTATCCTGCATATGGCGGCGCTTGGCCTGGGTGTCGGCATGATTATATCCTCCCTCACGACAAAATACCGTGACCTGACGTTCCTTTTCGAATTCGGCGTTCAGCTGTGGATGTACGCCACTCCTATCGTGTATCCGCTCTCTCAGATCCCAGAAGCATGGCGTGGACTATACGTCCTGAACCCAATGGTCTCTATTGTTGAGTTGTTCCGCTTGTTCTTTTTGGGGACAAGCTCGCTCCAGCCCATGCATTACCTCATCAGTCTCGGAGTGACCGTAGTATTGCTTGCCACAGGCATCCTCATATTCAATAAGGTTGAAAGATCGTTCATGGACACAGTGTAATCCTCGAGAATACTCGTGGCATCCGCAAAAAAAGAGAAGGAAAAAGAATGTCTGATACGGTCATTAAAGTAGAAAAACTATCAAAAGAATATCGGCTTGGCGTGATCAATCACGGCGTACTGGTACACGACCTGCAATCCTTGTGGGCGCGACTGCGCGGACAGGAAGACCCTAACTCTCTGCTCACTGCTCACCAGCAAACGCAGCATTCGGCGAACAATAAGCAGAACTCTGAACTCAAACAACATTTTCTCGCATTGAACCAAGTCTCCTTTGAAGTAAAACAAGGCGACGTGGTCGGGATCATTGGCCGCAATGGAGCAGGGAAGTCGACATTGCTCAAGCTTCTTTCTCGGATCACCAGTCCATCGAGTGGAGCTATCCGGATCAAGGGCCGTATCGCATCGCTGCTCGAAGTCGGCACTGGATTCCATCCTGAACTGACCGGACGTGAAAATGTATATCTCAATGGGGCGATCCTGGGGATGCGACGAGGCGAGATCGCCCGAAAAATGGATGCGATCATTGCCTTCGCTGAACTTGAAAAATTCATCGATACGCCGGTCAAACGATATTCCTCCGGCATGTACGTTCGCTTAGCGTTCGCGATAGCGTCCCATCTGGATGCAGAGATACTGATCCTTGACGAGGTACTGGCCGTAGGCGATGTACAATTCCAAAAGAAATGCCTTGATAAGATGCAGGAGATCAGCAAGAACGAAGGAAGAACGGTACTTCTGGTAAGCCACGTCATGTCCTCCATCCTCGCGTTAAGTACACGATGTCTCTGGCTGAACGAAGGAAAACTTGTTGATCAGGGCTCCCCGTTATCGATAGTTACCGCATACCAGGGCAACATGAGCGCACAAAGTCTTGGCAGAAAAGATCTCGCGCAGACAGAGCATTACGGCAACCAAAAAGCAGTCTTCACATCGATCGACCTCAAACAGTTCGGCAACGACCTCACTGAACTCCCATTCCCGCATACAGGATGTATGCTTACATTTGAGACCAAATTACACGCACAGACCGCAATTCAAAACACCACCGCAGCCCTGACTATCTATGATGACCTAGGAAACCGGCTCATTGATGCGAACACGCTCATTAAGGGAGATCAGATAACCGCAGCAAAGGACCAACACATTCAGATCTCATTCACATTAAAAAATGTATTATTAAAACCGGGCATCTATACTGCAGGCTTATGGCTGGGGATCATTAACCAGGAAGATATCGATGGAGTACGCTACGCAACATCGTTTAAAATCGAACCGCGACAGCAAGACATCAGGTATACCACTCCGTTCCCGGGGGTCTATGCCTGTGATTTTGAGATCGAACACACATAAAGGAGTACATGATATGTTGTCATTCCTGAAGAAAGTCATTAAAAAAGGTGCGTCCGCGATACTATCGAACGATTTCATCGATGAAGTCCTGCACGAAAAGGTCTATGCCCAACTGAACCAGATAGAATATCGATCATTCAATCGTCGTTTTTATGCGATCGAACAGATCGCCGACTACATGGTCGGCGCACAGGTCATCGGCGACTATTGCGAATTCGGAGTATATAAAGGGGATACATTTGCTCACGCATACAAATGGCTATCCCCTCATTTCAAGAACATGCAATTCTATGCTTTTGATTCTTTTGAAGGCCTTCCTGAACCCAAGGGGATAGACAACGTACAGGGCTACACGAGTAATTTCAAGAAAAATGAATTTTTATGTTCCCTGGAAGATTTTAAAAATAATCTACATAACGCGAAGGTGGATACAGCTCATGTCTCCACAATAAAAGGCTGGTTCGATACGACCTTAACAAAGGATAAAGCTGCCTCATACCCGCTAAAAAAAATCTCTATCGCATGGATCGATTGCGATCTTTATGAATCAACGGTGCCTGTTCTTGATTTCATCACACCATACCTTACTACAGGCTCCGTGATCGTTTTCGATGACTGGCGTTGCTATCGGAATGATCCTGATCTTGGAGAACAAAAAGCATGTCGCGAATGGCTGCAAAGGAATCCGCAAATAAAACTGGCAGAATTGTTCTCCTTTGGCTGGAACGGCATGGTGTTCACAGCGATAGTAAACTCATGACACGTACGCCGGTATCATGCCCCATCTGCCAGACAGAACTACGGCCGACTGGCCCGCGATACACGCTGGACCAGCTCCTTGCCTTATGGGGGCCGATCTCATTCCCCGACACAGTGAAACGGTCATTACGACAGCAGGCAGAAAGTACACAGCTGTATACATGCCCGCATTGTGCGCTTGAAAGCTATTATCCGCAGATCATCGGGACACCTGAATTCTACGAAGCGATCCAGCAGGACGACGCTCTGCCATATTATGAGAACGATAAATGGGACTTTCACCAGGCCCTTGGAACAATATCAGGAGAAAAGAAGATCATTGAAATCGGATGCGGGCCGGGGAATTTTTTATCTCTGGCAAAAGGCCATATCCCTGAAGTATATGGTATCGAATACAATGAACAGGCCATCGCTGCCGCACGTTCGAAAGGGCTGACCGTCTACTCGACGACCGATGTCCGAGCAAAGGCCCTGGAAGGCACGTGCGACAGCGCTTTATCCTTCCACGTTCTCGAACATGTCCCGGCCCCATTAAACTTTATCAACACCATGCTCCGCTATGTTCGGCCGGGAGGAACTATCGGGATATCCCTTCCGAACCAGAGCGGACCGATCAAATATATCAAGAACTCAGCACACAATATGCCACCGCATCACGCGCTGCATTTCACCGAAAGAACGTTCAAGATCATCGCACAAGATCTTGGATTAAAAATAAAGAACATCTATTTCGAACCATTGATCAAAAGAGATACGTATTACTACACCGTGCACATGATTGACCATTTCCTGCCGGGCTCAGGACCTATAACTTCAAGATTGAACCATCGCGTTCGAAGAATAATGAATAGATTGTTCAAGGTTCTCTTTTCCATATTCCCGGCTTCGGCCCACACCGGCATACCGTTCCTGAAAGGCCAAGCCATGTACGTCGTGCTCCAGAAAAAAGGGAGCTGACCACCTATGTGCGGGATCTGCGGCCTGATCAATTCCAATAACACAGCTGCCGTACAAGGCATGCTTGCCGCAATGAACCATCGCGGCCCCGACGACTCGGGCGTATATCAGCAAGGCAAGAACGCCATCGGCATGACCCGCCTTGCGATCATTGATACGACGCACCATGGCCACCAGCCCATGTCCTCCACCGACAAACAGGTGTGGATCGTCTATAACGGGGAAACATATAATTTCAAAACAGAAAAAGATATCCTGGTACATAAAGGATATCAGTTCAGTTCTCACTCAGACACTGAAGTCGTCCTCACCATGTATCTCGAATATGGCATTGCATTCTTAAAGCGCATGCGCGGTATGTTCGCACTCGCGATCATTGATAAGCGGAATGGACCGGAAAAAGAAAAACTGATACTGGCACGGGACCATCTCGGCATAAAACCGCTCCTGTTCTCGCGACAAGGAAAAGCCCTTGTGTTCGCGTCAGAATTAAAAGCAGTGCTTGCGAGCGGACATATTCCCAAAGAGATGGACCCCGAAGCGCTGCGCCAGGTACTCACGTTCGGCTCGGTCATACAGCCTCGCACGATGCTGAAAAATGTCCACATGCTCCTGCCGGGGCATTATCTTGTATATGAAAAGAACACAGTGACCATGAAGCAGTACTGGGAACTCGGAACGGACCGGATTCCGGAACTCGGAAAGCTTTCCTATGCAGAACAGACCGCTTATGTGGAACAGGCACTGCTCGATTCGGTCGGGTTACAGATGATCAGCGACGTACCGCTTGGTGCGTTTTTGAGCGGGGGAATCGACTCGTCCTTGCTTGTAGCAATGATGGCCCGTCTCCAGAACACAAAAGTGCGGACATTCTCGGTCGGCTTTACCTCTGACACCGTGCATGTCGATGAGACAGCAGCAGCACAGCGTATCGCCCGGCATATCGGCACGGACCACACGCGCGTAGAGATCTCTGCAAAAGATGTTCGGGATGATCTTTCGCATTTCGTCAGATCACTCGACCAGCCTTCGATCGACGGTCTCAATAGCTATTTTGTATCAAAAGCAACAAAGAGATCGGTAACTGTCGCTATCTCAGGCACGGGGGGCGATGAACTGTTCGCCGGATACCCCTGGTCCAGGAATATCAGAGATAAAGCCGCGCATTACAGGAGAACGGGAGTACGAATTCAGGGATATGTAAAATCGTTAAGTGCATTGCCCGTATTCGATAAGCTGAGCGGGACCCGTTTTGAGAACAGACTTGAACGTACTCGCAAAAGCATGAACCTGCTCAGTGAATATGCACGCGAACACCAGATATTCGGACCATATAATACTGCTCGAGTATTATCCTCAGCATTAAAAGAACAATGCCGTGCAGGGAGAGAGCCTTCATATGATATCGGCATTGCCGATGTGCTGCCCAACGCCGGTCCGCTGAACAGGGTGTCCGGCCTTTGTTTGCGAGGCTATACCCAGAACCAATTACTGCGAGATATTGATGCGACCTCAATGGGGCATTCCTTGGAAGTTCGCGTTCCATTCCTCGATCCGCGTCTTGCCGACATCGCACTCTCCTTACCGGATGATGCAAAACTGGGGCCAATTGATACGAAAGACTCAATACTGTCCTACAGAACGACCGGGGCAAAAAAAATACTTTTTTCAATTGCGAAGGATTATCTGCCTCGCGATTTTGATAAACAACCAAAACAAGGTTTCAACCTTCCGTATACCTCATGGCTCACCGGCGACCTGCGGGCGATAATGGAAGAAACACTTTCCAGTACGAATATTAAGCGGTCCGGTCTATTCAATGATATAGAAGTCCAGCAGCTCAAGAAAGATCTGCTGGAGGGTAACGGAAGCTGGATTTATCCATGGTTATTGATGATAATAGAACTATGGAAGGAACAAGTGCTCGCATGACAGAGATATCACACAACACCGGCCCCTTTAAGATACTGTTCATAGCGTTCGCACAGAGCACGCATACACATGCCTGGGTCGACCTGCTCAAGAACAAGAACTGCCAGGTACAGGTGTTCGGGGTTTCCAACACTGAGGCACCGGAACATTTTACTTTCCCGGTCGTTAACTACCAAAAACACGTCGCCGTCCAGCCTATCCTTCAAAAGATCGCAGCCAAGCTCTTGAGAAAGAACAGAAAACTGACCGAACAGAACGAATTGGCGAGTCTCGCACACGTGATCACACAGTGGAAGCCGGACATCATCCATACGCTGGGATTCGCCCCTGCAGGATTTCTCTTCGCCAAGCTCCATATTGAAATGAAAAAAGAACAGCACTATACATGGATACACACATCACGCGGAGGGCCGGAATTGACCTTGAACCACCTGCTCAATGAATACAGACCACGCCTTCTGGAAGTATTACGATCATGCGATCGATTTATTGCCGACAATCATGTCAATTATTCTCTTGCGATATCACTAGGGTTAGCCAAAGAAAAAACATCGTCCCTCGGTATCGTACCCGGCACCGGAGGTGTCGATATCGAAGCTCTCTCCGCGCTCAGAAAAGAACAGCCATCACGATCCCGCATCATTGTATATCCCAAGGCGTATGAATGTCCGGCATCCAAAGCCTTACCTGTTTTTGAAGCGTTCAGGATCGCCTGGGAACAGATTCGCCCATGTAAGATCATTCTGACAGCACTGGTCCCTGAAACATTGCTCTGGTTCAGGACATTACCTCAAGAACTCCAGGACAGCTGTATCCTCTATGACCGTATCCCTCGCAAAGAACTGCTCGCACATCTTGCCAGTGCACGTATCATGCTTGCACCATCGCTCTCCGACGGTATCCCTAATACGGTTTATGAAGCAATGGCCTGCGGCACATTTCCGATCATTTCTCCCTTAGAAACATTCGGCACGCTTTTTGCCGAGGTGGAGAACGTACTGTTCGCTCGCAATTTATATCCTCAGGAGATCGCAGATGCACTGATCACTGCCATGAATAATGATGAACTCGTCGACACTGCCTCGGTCAACAACAAGAAACTCATCACTACGATCGCGGACAGAAGAACGATCGCCGAAAAAGTATTCAACTATTACAATTCAGTAGCATATACGGAACGGCCCTGAAGCCTAAGCACAGAGAGAATCTTGTATTTTTCAAATACATTTTTTTAGAGAACAGGTTCTTGTCATTTACAGCACCCATAATTGCCAGTACAATTTCTATAACACTAATACGTATATGTACATAAAACATACTCTCTGCAGCAAATAATAAGGTCTTAGAAGGCAAGGAAGCTCAATGGGTATCAATCTTGAATATGCGACATTACTGGCTCGCCTTAAAGCTCAAAACAACATCACCCTCGGGGGAACATGCTGCGAATTCGGAGCCCAAGATATAAGTGCAGACCCGGTCGCACTCGCAGCACAATTAAAAAGATGTGGGATAAACCATGCCTTTCCCAGCATTGATTCAGCAGCGATGCTATACAGTGTGTTCAATTACAGCACCTACACATGCATCGATGCTACCGCAGAGCATAAAGCACTTGTTTTTGATCTGAACAAAAACCTTCGTGAACATTATGGTTTTAAAGAAACATATGACCTGGTCACAGATATCGGAACGTTCGAACATGTATTCAATATCGCTACAGCTTTCGAGAACGCTCATGACCTGTGTGCAGTTGGAGGGACCATGATCCACGTATTACCATCGAACTGTAATACCAATCATGGTTACTATACGATACAACCAAGACTGATAGCAGATATTGTCGATGCAAATGCCTATGAGATCATCGACTTTCTCTTCACTGTGGATTACAAGCCGGTACTGTATGCATATGATTTACAAAATTATAAAGCATACGATGATCGGGATATCATGTTCTATGTCGTACTGCGAAAAACGATGGACAAGCCTTTTCAATACCCGTTCGATTCGATCTTTACTGAAAAGAATACGTTATCCGATTACAAACGGATTTCATTAATACAATCATTTTCATCATATATCAAAAGTTCGTGGTCCAATATACGGCCGCAGTCATTGAACAATATTCCGACAGACATTCTGGCATCGTACAATCCGATCAGAAAATGGATCAAAAAATGTATCGATCATCTTGGTCGATATTGATGTACAAAGCTCGGGCCTTACGATACCGAAGGAAGAAGGAACAATGACGCCGGTCACATCAACTCCATTGGTCTCGATCATCATACCGGTATACAACGGGATACCATACCTTCGCGAAGCTATCGAAAGCGCCTTAGCGCAAACATATAGCCCTATAGAAATACTCGTTATCAATGACGGTTCCACAGATAATGGGGCAACGGACGCGCTGGCCCGCACATACGGGGAGAAGATACGCTATCTCTCAAAACCGAACGGCGGCGTCGCAAGCGCGCTCAACCTCGGTATCAAGGAAATGAAAGGGGAGTATTTCTCCTGGCTCAGCCACGACGATGTGTATTATCCGGAAAAGATCGAAAAACAAATACACTATTTAAACACATTGCCGTCATCGGTCAGACCGTACACCATTCTCTATTCCGATTTTGAATTCATCGATAAGGATTCACACTATCTCTCAACGGTCACCATGCCGAACGTTACACCTCAAAAGTTCAGGAGCTCTATCCTTTTTGAAAGCTTCCTACACGGCTGCTCCACACTGATCCCCCGGTCATGTTTTGTGATCTGCGGCCTGTTCAACGAGCAATTACGCACCACACAGGACTATGATTATTGGTTCCGGATCGCGGCCAGATATCACTTCACCTATCAACCAGAGGTGCTCATCAAGTCTCGCACCCATGCAGAGCAGGGGACGCAAACAATGTCGGCCATTCACTACCGTGAATGTACTGAATTCTTTATCCGTGCGGTAAACGAGCTCACCTCCGCGGACATATCGACATATTCGAACATGCCTTCATTCCTCTTCTATTTCAAACTCGCCCGCAATCTACGGTCAAGACATTTTGTTCATGCAAGCTTCACTCCTTTAAAAAAAGGTATTCGAACACTGCTCATGGGCCCCGCCGCAGTGACACGCCACATCCTTAGCATGATAGATACAAATAGATCTGCACATGCTCGCACTCAAAAAGATTTCAGCACGGTGTACAAGAACAATCTGTTCTTTGGCAAAGAATCTCATTCAGGTGAAGGCTCGGGGCTCGATCAAACTGCCGAGATCCGCAAAGTACTCCCGCAATTACTGCAAGAGCTGCGGATCAAGACCATGCTGGATGCCCCCTGTGGGGACTGGTTCTGGATGAGCAAAGTGGACCTTGGCAAAGTGAAGTATACCGGAGGAGATATCGTCCCCGAACTCATTACCCGCAACACTGAGCAACATGGAACGACTGACCGAACATTTACCGTACTGAATATCGCAACGTCTGAGCTCCCCACGGTCGACCTGGTATTCTGCAGGGATTGCCTGGTCCACTTAAGCTTCAAACAGGCCAAGCAAGCATTGCGTAATTTTAAAAAAAGTGGTTCCACCTATCTGCTGACCACCACATTCCCGGGCCGCACGGTCAATAAAGACCCCGGAGGAGCGTTCTGGGAGCCGCTCAATCTGCAGATCGCGCCATTTGATCTGCCGGAACCTCTCCGTATCATTAATGAACATTGCTCTGAGGCCAATAATTCATGCACGGACAAAAGCCTGGCGTTGTATCGTCTGGCTGATCTTCCTGAGGACCTGTAGCCCTATGAGACTTTTAATAGTAGCTATGGCTGAAAGTATCCATACCTCACGATGGATACAGCAATTAACGGGTCAAGGTTTTGAGATCCAGGTGTTCCCGTCCATTCCCTGTCACATATCCGATATACACCCGGACCTGAAAAAAATGCCTGTCACCGTCTTTCACACCAGACATCCGATGATCCTCTTTAGGAAGATAACAGGGACCATACAGAACATGCGCCGAACAGCTCCTGACTCACAACTGCTGTACAGCACGATACTTGCGCACCTGATCGAACGTATACGTCCCGATATTGTTCATTCCATGGAAACACAACGTGCGGGCTATCTTGTTCACAGCACAAAGATGATATACAAAAAACAATTCCCAATATGGCTGCATACGAACTGGGGGAGCGATATTTATCTGTTCGGCCGTTTGAAAGAACACGAACAAAGGATACGTGATGTCCTGACCAGCTGCGACTTTTATTCCTGTGAATGTCATCGCGATCTTGTTCTTGCCAGAAAATTCGGATACACAGGAAAATCCCTGCCTGTTTTTCCGAACACGGGAGGTTTTGAACTGGAGAAGCTCGGCGGCTTGCGCTCAGTCGGCAAAACATCCGCACGCAGAACGATCATGCTCAAAGGATATCAGGGCTGGGCAGGAAGAGCATTGGTCGCATTGCGAGCACTTGAGCTGTGCAAAGATGCGCTTACGGGGTATACCGTATATCTGTATTCAGCTTCAGCCGACGTCCATATCAGTGCAGAACTTTTCTCCAACAACACCGGTATTCCCGTCATCATTATCCCCGAGAACACACCGCATACTGAGATATTGAAACACCAAGGCAATGCACGGATATCGATAGGGCTCAGCATCAGTGATGCCATCAGCACGTCATTTTTAGAAGCGTTGGCCATGGGTTCGTTCCCCATACAATCATGGACAGCGTGTGCCGACGAATGGGTGACCGATAAAAAAACAGGCCTGCTCGTCGATCCGGAAGACCCGCAGAATGTTGCCGCAGCGGTCAGAGAAGCGTTGACCAATGATGCCCTGGTCGATGCCGCAGTAGACATCAATGATGCGACCGTGAAGGAAAAACTCGTCTACGAACATGTTCGGGCCCAGGCCCTCGCTATGTATCGGACCATACGTTCACAAGCAGCGGCAAAAGACAAATAACGATGCTATCCACCACAGAACAGCCGCTCGTATCGATCATCATCCCCGTCTATAACGGCCGTAATTTTCTCGCAAAAGCCATCGACAGCGCGCTCGCTCAGACCTATCCGCATATCGAAGTGCTGGTGGTCAATGACGGTTCAAACGACAACGGAAAGACCGCAGAGATCATGTCCGGATACGGAAATAAGATCAGAGCGTTCCATAAAGAGAATGGAGGAGTTTCGACCGCGCTCAACCTCGGCATACGTGAAATGAAAGGGGAGTATTTTTCATGGCTGAGCCATGACGACATGTACTACCCTCATAAAATCTCAACACAGATCGCACAACTCCAGCAACACCCCGGACAGAAGATCATTCCGTACAGTAATTACGACGTGATCGACGGTCAGGATGCCGTTATCGGCGCGAACCGTATCCCGCATGAACTGGTCATAAAAAAACCGTTCTATAGTGTAATGCACGGATATATTCACGGATGTTCGCTGCTTATCCCAAAAGAATGCTTTACCACACATGGTCCGTTCAATGAATCCTTACGTACGGCGCAGGACAGCTATCAATGGTTCAAGTTCTCACGCACGCATATTTTTTTTCACACAACTCAAAGACTGATCCGATCCCGAAGTCATGGAGAACAGGGAAGCAATCAGGTCATAGATCACAGAGAACGCGATACCACAGCGCTCTATATGATCTCGCATACCACACAAGAACAGATGCTTTCCTGTGAAAAGACCGAATATGTCTTCTATACAGGCATGGAACACTTCTACAAAAGACATGACATCATGTCCGCGCTCGATCATGCACGCCATCAAAAGAGGGGGACGTTCATGCAGCATCCGATCTATAACTTTTTCATGTGCATACTGCCGATAGAATTGCCGTACGCACTCACATGCCTGGCAAAAAAAATGATAAAAAAGATCATCCGTCGAACATAATACATATTGCCTAACCAACTTTAAATGCTCATAATTGATAACAGCGTTATAAGACATTACGGGAGCCCTATTCGATGAAAAAGATCATGATCCTTGGAATTACCGGCATGCTCGGTCATAAATTATTCATGACCTTATCGCTTAACGCACAGTTCACGGTCATTGGTACTGTACGATCACTTAAAGGATATGAAGCGTTCTTTCCTGAAAAGATCAGGACCAATATCACAACAGATATTGATGCAGAGCAATTCAGCACTATCGAAACACTGATCCACAAAGAAAAACCGGATATTGTCATTAATTGCATCGGTATCATCAAACAACTACCAAAGGCCCATGACCATCTTGCATCTATAGCCATCAATGCACTGCTCCCGCATCGTCTTGCGGCACTGTGTCAGACGATCAATACCCGGCTCATTCATTTCAGTACCGACTGCATCTTTGATGGAAAAAAGGGGAATTATACTGAAACTGATTATCCTCATACACATGATCTTTATGGACAAACTAAAGCCCTGGGTGAAGTGACAGGCCCAAATACAATTACGATCCGCACTTCCATCATCGGTCATGAACTGGCCAGCAGCCACTCACTCATCGAGTGGTTCTTGTCTCAGCATGGTTCCGTGCATGGGTATACCCGAGCGATCTATTCGGGGTTCCCGACCATTGAGATGGCTCATATCATTGAACGATACGTCATTCCTCATCCGGAGCTCTGCGGGGTCTACCATGTGTCCTCAGACCCGACCTCAAAATTTGACCTGCTCAAGATAGTGGCACAGGTCTATAAAAAAGATATCATTATTGCACCGTACCCTGCGTTCTTTTGCGAACGGTCTCTCAATTCTGAACGATTCAAGAGCATGACAGGGTATCGGCCGCCATCTTGGCCTGAACTCGTTGCAAAAATGTACGATGACCACATACATGCTGATCATACAAAAACATTGAGTGCAGTAAAAAACTAACAGAAAAAGAAGGAACGGCTCATGGTAAAAATAATGACCATTGTCGGAACACGTCCGGAGATCATCAAGCTCAGCCGGGTACTTGCCGAGCTTGAGCTGTATACGCAACATATCCTGGTGCATACCGGGCAGAATTATGACTATGAGCTCAATGAGATATTTTTCAAAGAACTGGGGATCAAAAAACCGGACCATTTCCTGAACGCCGCAATGCCGACCCCGGCTGAAACAATAGGTGCGGTCATCGCTAAGGCGGACGCGCTCATGGCAACAGAAAAACCGGACGCGATCCTGCTCTATGGCGATACGAACAGCTGCCTTGCGGTCATCCCGGCCAAACGCAGAAAGATACCGGTGTTCCATATGGAAGCAGGGAACAGATGCTTCGATCAACGGGTCCCGGAAGAGCTCAACCGCAAGATCATCGATCACCTGAGCGATATCAATATGACACTCACCGAACATGCAAGGCGATATCTGATCAGCGAAGGCATACGCCCTGAAACGATCATCAAGACCGGTTCCTCCATGAAAGAAGTGCTCGAGCATTACGCGCCGCAGATCAACGCGTCCGCGATCATGAAAAAAATGGACCTGCAGCCTCGCGGCTATTTTGTGCTCAGCGCGCATCGGGAAGAGAACATCGACAGCGAGCGTAACTTCAACGCCCTGATCGATACGGTCAATGCCCTGGTCAAACAGTATAAAAAACCCGTAATAGTCTCCACGCATCCGCGTACCATGAAAAAACTCGAAGCCAATCCGCAGAAAAAGCTCGATCCGCAGGTCATCGTCAACAGACCGTTCGGCTTCTTCGACTATATCACGCTGCAAAAGAACGCCTTCTGTGTCGTCTCCGACAGCGGGACCATTACGGAGGAATCTTCACTGCTCAATTTTCCGGCGATAACGATACGGGAAGCACATGAACGCCCGGAAGGTATGGATGAAGGCACGGTCATCATGTCGGGACTTACGTTCGATACGGTACGTACCGCGATCGATACGGTCACCGGACAGACCGCTCATGACCCGCATGTGACACGCATCATTGAGGATTATAATGTAGACAATGTATCCAAAAAGGTCGTACGCATCATTTTGAGCTATATAGGATACATTAACCGTACGGTCTGGCATAAAAGCTAAAAGCAGACGAATTGACATATATTGACATATATTGACGCTTTTATTACCTAGTTAGTATACTTAGTTAACGAAAATCGCTTAAACTTGATCTAAATAAGGGAGCAAACAATATGAACAAAAATGCGATAAACGGAAAAACTATACTCATTACCGGGGGCAGCGGTTCTTTCGGCAAAAAGTTCATCGAGATCGTATTGAAAAACTATGACCCGAAAAAGATCATCATATACAGCCGTGACGAGTTCAAACAGTTCGAGATGCAACAGAAAGCTCCGTTCAACGACCCGCGCCTCCGTTATTTCATCGGCGACGTCCGCGATAAAGAAAGACTGACCCGCGCTTTTGACGGGGTCGATATCGTCATCCATGCCGCCGCCTTAAAACAGGTCCCGGCCTGCGAATATAATCCGTTCGAAGCGGTAAAGACCAATATTCTCGGCGCAGAGAACATCATCAACGCCGCTATCGACCGCAATGTCAAAAAAGTCGTGGCCTTATCAACTGATAAAGCCTGCTCGCCCATCAACCTCTACGGTGCAACAAAACTGTGTTCGGATAAATTATTCATCGCGGGCAATGCATACGTCGGCTCTCACGAGACACGCTTTGCCGTCGTACGCTACGGAAACGTCGCAGGGAGCCGCGGGTCCGTCATCCCGTTCTTTAAAAAACTGATCGCTTCCGGTGTTAAAGAGATCCCCATCACCGATGTTCGTATGACCCGCTTCTGGCTGAAGCTGGAAGAAGCCGTCGAGATGGTGCTCACCTCGCTTGAGACAATGATCGGCGGAGAGCTCTTTGTCCGCAAGATCCCGTCCATGATCATGCCGGACCTTGCCAAGGCCATGGCCCCGCAGCTGCCGATCAAAGAGATCGGTATACGCCCCGGCGAAAAGATACACGAAATGATGATCTCAAAGGATGACGCGCGACATACGATCGAGTTCGACAAATACTATATTGTCCAGCCGGATTTTGAATGGTGGGAGCCAAAGCAACTGCATAAAGAAGCAAAACCGGTCGCTGAAGATTTTGAATATCACAGCGGTAATAACTCCGAATGGCTCACTGTCGCGCAGATGCAAAAACTCATCAATGAACTCGAATAGAAAAAAGAACTATTCCTATGGAAAACAAAGCATCTCTCTCGGAGATATCTTTGCCGTCGTTCGCACTCTGATATCGCCCTGGCTCACCCAGGGACCAAAGGTCACTGAATTTGAGACCGCACTATGCCACACGACCGGAGCTCAGTATGCCGTGGCTCTCGCCAACGGTACGGCAGCACTTCATCTGGCGGTCGCGGCCCTTGAACTGCCAAAAGACAGCGAAGGCATCACCACTCCGATCACATTCGCTGCCTCAGCCAACTGCCTTTTATACAATTCTGTTTCACCCGTTTTCGCCGACATCGACCCTCGCACATACAATATCGACCCTACAGAAATAAAGAAAATGATCACCGAGCACACCAAAGTGATCATTCCGGTACATTTTGCCGGCCAACCCGCGGACATGGCGGCGATCTCAGCGATCGCCCGCGAAAAAGATCTGTATGTGATCGAGGACGCGGCTCACGCCATCGGTTCACGGTATGAGAACGGCGCCGCGGTCGGTAATTGCGAATACTCAGATATGACCATCTTTTCATTTCACCCGGTCAAGACCATAACGACAGGCGAGGGCGGAGCAATCACCACCAACAGCAAAGAACTCTATGAGAAACTCCTGCTGCTCCGCTCGCACGGAATGGTCAGAGAAGCCGACCGATTCATCGCTGGACCTGCCATTGAAAAAGGTCCCTGGTACCATGAAATGCAGGACATTGGCTTCAATTACCGGCTCACCGATATCCAGGCAGCGCTCGGGATCAGCCAACTGAAACGACTGGACAAGTTCTCGACACAAAGACGTCATATCGTAGAGAGATACAATGAAGCATTTAAAGATATAGAACTGGCAACCATTCCTTTTGAACGGTCCGGAGTGCGTTCAACATCCCATCTGTATGTGCTGAAGATCGATTTTAAAGCCTTAAACAAGACCAGAACACAGGTCATGAAAGAACTGACAGAACACGGCATCTTCACTCAAGTACATTATATCCCGGTCCATACACAGCCATACTATCAGCAGCGTTTCGCGTATCGTCAGGGAATGTATCCGCACGCAGAACACTATTATGAACAAGCGCTGTCCTTGCCTCTCTATCCGCGATTGAATGATTCAGACATCGATCATATCGTCAAAAGCGTAAAAGAAGTTCTGAGCCTGAAGGACAACGCATAAAGGAGCCACATGCCGAAAACTATAGCGATCATTCCCGCGCGCGGCGGCAGTAAACGGATACCCAGAAAGAACATAAAGAGTTTTCTTGGGAAACCTATTATTGCGTACTCGATCGAAGCGGCGCTACGTTCAGGTTTATTCACAGAGGTCATGGTCTCAACTGATGATGCTGAGATCTCCAAATATGCAAGGGCTGCAGGTGCTACGGTCCCATTTATGAGAGATCCCACGACCGCCACGGACCATGCAGGCCTTAGCGAAGTTGTTCTTGAGGTCATCGCCGAATATGAAAAACGCGGCACAACTGTTACACAAGCCTGCTGCATCCTGCCAACGGCCCCGTTCATTACACTAGAACGCCTCAAGGCAGGCCATGCACTCCTTATTGAAAAAAAATTCAGTTCCGTGTATCCGATCGTTCAATTCAGTTATCCGATCATGCGCAGCCTGAAATTTGAAAATGGGAAGATCAGTATGCTGTGGCCAGAACACTTCGCGACGCGCTCCCAAGACCTGCCCCCTGCATATCATGATGCAGGGCAATGGTATTGGCTCGATGCCTCTCAGTTCAAAAAAGCAGGAAAACTGTTGACCGACAATACCGGCGCTATTGAGCTGCCCGAGCAGGAAGTACAAGATATAGATACAGAACAAGACTGGATCCTAGCAGAATTGAAATATACATTCATGAAAAACAATCAAGGAGGTTCATCATTATGATAAAATACAAAACCGAGCAGGAAGCATTTTGGGCCGGTCAGTTCGGCGAGGATTACATCGCCAGAAATAACAGCAAACAATTACTTGCAGGGAATCTTTGTCTGTTTGCTGAAATATTCAACAGAACAAATACCATTGAAACGATACTGGAGCTTGGTGCAAACATAGGTATGAATATAATGGCTATAAATAATCTTTTACCACAGTCCAGGACGTCAGCGGTCGAAATAAATGCAAAAGCGCATGAACAGTTAAAGAATGTTTGTACCGGGGAAGCCCATTTGCTATCGATCCTGGATATAGAGACTAATCTTAAAGAACAATATGATTTTGTTTTTACAAAAGGTGTTCTAATACATATTGATCCAGCTGCATTAAAGAAAGTTTACGAATCCATGTACAAATTATCCAAGAAATATATTTGTGTCGCAGAATACTACAATACAACACCTACAGCTATAGATTATCGAGGGGAAAAGGATAAACTTTTCAAAAGAGATTTTGCCGGAGAATTGCTGAATACATATAGTGATCTAGAGCTGGTTGATTATGGTTTTAAATATCACAAGGATACTCATTCTTCCCAAGATGACATTACTTGGTTTTTATTAAGGAAGAAGTAGAAAAACTATAAGCTTTGAACCGTAAAGCATGTATATTTTGAACTGCTCAAGGAACTACTGAAATACAGGGCATTGATTGAAATATGAATATTCAAAGGAACAAAGGATACAAAACATATGATCGGTATCATTGATAATAATATGGGTAATCTGCAATCCGTGGTCAATGCCCTGGATTTCCTCAATATAAAGAATAAAGTGATCATACTGCCAGAAGAAGTGATTGGTTTTAAAAAAATCATCTTCCCTGGAGTTGGTGCGTTTCCACAGGCCATGAAGAACCTTGAACGAACAGGCATGAAACAAACCCTTACAGAATATGTGCAGAATAAACAAGGCTTGTTATTAGGGATCTGCTTGGGCATGCAGTTATTATATGAAAGCAGTGATGAACACGGGAACCATCAGGGTCTCGGCTTTATCCGCGGTCACGTCAAATATTTCGGAGACCAGGTAAAAGACCTCGTTATACCGCATGTGGGCTGGAACTCCGTAAAAAAACAGAATGGATCAAAACTGTTGAGCACTATAGCAGATGATTCCGATTTTTATTTTGTGCACAGTTTCTATTGTCAGGCAGAATCAACGGACGTAGTCGCCGGAACCACGGAATACGGTATACGCTTTGACTCAGTCGTAGAAAAAGACAATGTGTTCGGCTGTCAGTTTCATCCCGAAAAGAGTCAAAAAGTCGGACTGAACTTGTTCCGTAATTTCGAGACACTGCCATGCTAAAACGAAGACTGATCCCGGTACTGTACATTAAGAACGGATTCATCGTAAGAAGTGAGGGATTCTCGTACCATCAGAATATCGGGAACATCATAGATGAAGCTACCCGATACAATGAATGGGATGTCGATGAACTGATCTACATCGACATCAGTCGTGACCGCAATTATGACCTGAGGCGTGATGATCTTAAAGTGAAGTCCTACAGCTCGATCGAAGAGATCATCGAGAAAATATCCAAGGTCTGTTTTATGCCGCTCTGCTTTGGTGGCGGGATACGGACCGTTGAAGATGTTGATATGCTCATCCGCAAAGGGGCCGATAAAGTCGTGCTCAATACCGGAGCATTTCAAAATCCCGGATTGATCGAACAGGTCGCAAAAAAATATGGCAATCAATGTGTGGTCATGTCCATTGATTATAAAATGATCGAAGGTCAACCCATTGTATTCACAGAGTTCGGACAACATGACACAAAAACCTCTGTATTTGATTGGATCAAAACTTGTGAAAGGAAAGGGGCCGGAGAGATATTCTTGAATTCTATTGATAGGGACGGCCAAGGCAATGGATATGATATCGAGACCATAAAACAAGTGGTTGAATTAACTAAGATACCAGTGATAGCGTGTGGCGGGGTAGGGGATCTGAATGATTTTGTGACATTAGGCCAAGAGACAGCTGTCTCGGCGCTGGCTGCGGGCAATATCTTTCACTTCATCGAAAGAAGCTATCCTCGGGCTAAAAAATTATTAAAAAGCACAGGCGTTCAGATCAGAGTATAGAAAGGAGTAATGATCATGAGAAAGATGAATTATTGTACACAGTGTGTATATCCGGCAAGCTCGGCGGTCCCGCTCGCCTTTGATGAAAAGGGGGTCTGTTCAGGATGTAGAACAGCAACTCAACGGAACGAGGTCAATTGGGAGGATAGGAAAAAAAGATTTGAAAAGCTCATAGAGCAGTATCGCAGCAAAGATGGTTCGAACTATGATTGTATTATCCCGGTAAGCGGCGGCAAGGACAGTTATTTCCAGATCCATATCATCCGGAAAGTCTACGGATTAAATCCACTCCTTGTCACGTATCACGGCAATAATTACACGCCGACAGGAATGAAGAACCTACTCAATATGCGTGAAGTATTCGGTGTCGATCATATTTTCTTCACACCGAGCATAGATGTCTTGAAGGCAATGAACCGTATGGGAATGCGAATGATGGGCGATATGAACTGGCATGCTCACTCGGGGATTTTCACGTATCCCATACGTGAAGCAGTACAGAAAAATGTTCCGTTAATGATCTGGGGAGAACACGGATTCATGGACCTGGGCGGCATGCATTCATACAATGACTATGTAGAGTTCACCTATCGCTACCGTCATGAACATTCGCTACGCGGTTTTGAATGGAATGATTTCGTCGAAAAAGCTACTCAGTATGGGGAGAAACTAACCAAACAGGACCTTATATCATGGATATACCCTTCCGATGATGAGATCGACCGCGTCGGCGTGCGTGGGATCTATATCTCGAATTATTTCAGATGGGATGCAAACGAACATGGTCCATTGATGGAAAAAGAATATGGCTTTATGGGTGCGGAAGAACCTTTTGAGCGGACCTATCGTACATTATCCAACCTGGACGATATGCATGAGAACGGCATTCACGACTATATGAAATTCATCAAATTCGGATATGGCCGCGCAACGGACCATGTGTGTAAAGACATTCGCGCAGGTAAATTGACCCGGGCACAAGGGATCGAAATCGTCCGCAAAATGGACCCGATCAAATCTAAAGACCTGTATCGCTGGCTGAAGTACGTCGGATGGACGGAAGAAGAGTTCGATCACGTCGCCGATACGTTCCGCGACCCGCGGGTTTGGTGGATAAAGAACGGCGAATGGTGGAAGGAAAATCTCTGGGGCGAAGCGTCTTCCTACGGCAAAGTGCATCTTACCGCAGAGGAGCAACAAAAGTACGCAATTGAAAAATAAACGCCGTCCCTCGGGCGTAACCGGAAATAGTAAGGAAACCCATGTTCAAGCTCGGTCTCAAACTCTGGTCGATCAATGAACAGTATGACGCGGAAGCAATACGGTTATATCGCTCAGGGACCTATTCATATATTGAACTTTTTGCAAAGCCCGACAGTTACGCGGCGCACATCGATCGCTGGGTAGCGCTGCACAAAGAGCAGGGGATACCGTTCATCGTACACGCTGCCCATTCGCTTGCGGGCCTGAATCCTGCCAGGGCCGAACATGCAGAGCGGAACAAGGTGCTCGCCAAAGAAGCGCTCCGGTTCGCGGATGCGCTCTCTGCCCCTCATGTGATATTCCATCCGGGCATCGACGGCAGTGATGAAGAAACGATACGTCAGATACAGCGCTGGTACGACCCGCGTATCCTGATAGAGAACAAACCCTACCGTCCGATCATCAACAAAAAGCTCGAGAACATTCTCTGTAACGGGTATGCACCCGAGAGTATTGCCCGGATATGTGCGGAAGCAAAGACCGGATTCTGTCTGGATATCGGTCATGCGATCTGCGCTGCGAACTCGTTCAACATAGACCCGATCGAGTACCTCAGACGCTTTTTGCCGCTCCGGCCAGCCATGTACCATCTTGCCGACGGATCGTATGTGAGCGAACATGATCAGCACAAGAACTTAGGCCAGGGGGATTACCCGCTAAAAGATATTTGTGCATTGATCCCGGAAGGCAGTAAAATAACCCTGGAAACGAACAAGAAGTTCTCTGAGTCACTGGAAGATTTTATTTTAGATGTGGCCCATCTTAAGGAAGTACTATGAAAAATAATATCGCTATTCTTACGACCAAATCCTTTTGGTACCTTCCCCATGCGAAAGAACTGAAAAACAAGTTAACATCAAAAGGATTCGCGTGTAAGATATTTTTTAAACATGAGAACATCTCATCAAAATATCAGATAGTGTTCATGCTCAGCTATGCAAGGATCGTTCAGGAAGAGTATCTTACACGCCATGCACACAATATTGTTGTTCATGCGAGCGACTTGCCGAAAGGAAAAGGATGGGCCCCATATTTCTGGCAAGTGCTTGAAGGTAAAAAAAAGGTCCCCATAGTTCTTTTTGAAGCAACAAAAGAGATGGATAATGGTGTGATCTATATCAAAGATCATATTTCACTTGTCGGGACCGAACTACATGATGAACTAAGGACCGCACTTGCCAAGGTCATAGAGCGCATGGTACTCAAATATGTACGTTCGTTCAAAGACCTCACAGGCAAAGAACAGAAAGGGACTAGTACCTATTATAGAAAAAGGAACGCGCAAGACAGCGAACTCGCTATGAACAAGACCATTCAAGATCAGTTCAACTTGTTACGGGTAGTCAATAATGAAGAGTTCCCTGCGTTCTTCTTTTACAAAGGTTGTAAATATATACTCAGTATTCGTAAGGCGGAACCAGAATGATACCTCACACAGATAATTATGATCCAAAGCATGTATTTATCATCGCTGAACTTTCAGCAAATCACAATCACAGTATCGAAACTGCGAAAAAGACCATCACAGCCATTAAGGAATGTGGGGCTGATGCGGTCAAGATCCAAACATATACTGCAGATACAATAACAATTAATTGTTCCAACGAGTACTTCACTTTAAAACAAGGGACCATCTGGGACGGCAGGACTTTTTACGATCTCTACAAAGAAGCGTATACCCCATGGGAATGGCATGAAGAATTAAGGGATCATGCTGAAGCGCTGGGGCTCGTTTTCTTTTCTACCCCGTTTGATAATACCGCCGTTGATTTCCTTGAATCAAAACGAGTTCCGATCTATAAGATCGCCTCATTTGAAATAACTGATATCCCATTGATCGAATATACCGCGTCAAAAGGTAAGCCTATGATCATCTCCACAGGAATCGCGACAGAAAACGATATAAAAGCAGCAGTAAAAACATGCAGAAAGGTCGGCAATAACGACATTACCCTGTTACAGTGCACCTCAAGTTACCCGGCGCCTATTGAAGAAGCTCATCTGCGGACCATGGCGGATATGAAGAAGAGGTTCAGTGTAAAGATCGGGCTTTCCGATCACACGCTCGGCAGTGATGTGGCCATAGCTGCAGTGGCCCTTGGCGCCGAGGTCATAGAAAAACATTTCATAATAAATAGGGACATAGGCGGACCAGATGCAGCATTTTCCATTGAGCCTACGGAGTTCAAAGCTATGGTCAACTCTATCCGTAATGTGGAAAAGGCGCTTGGCCATGTTACCTATGAACTTTCCGAGAAAGCTATAAAGAATCGGGAATTCTCAAGATCACTATTCGTGACCGCCCCCATCAAAAAAGGGGAGATCTTCACAAAAGACAATATTCGGTCCATTCGTCCAGGCTACGGAATTTCGCCAAAGTTTTACAAAGAAATCCTCGGCAAAAAGGCAAAAAAAGACCTGGAAAGAGGATCTCCTGTCAAAAGCAACTATTTCTAACAACACAATGAACCCAATTGACGTATTTTGACATAACATGATATATTATTATACATGAAAAAAATACCAAATGAACCAATATTACTCATAGGCACCAAATGGTACGGTAATTTTCAATTTTTTGTCTATAAAGCACTAAAACAACGACACGATAATACGAGCATAATGTATCTAAATGTTTTTTCTCTATGGGATCGGCTCAAAACATTTAAATCACCCAGTAAAAAACATAAACTTAAGTACCAACACATACAACAGTATGTACTAAAAAATAAACCCTGGCTCATTATCCTTTTCAACAGCAGCTCTCTTTCTGCTCACGAAATACATGAGCTTAAAAAGATATCGTCAAAGACCATCATAGCCAATTGGTTGATCGACGATCCTTGGCGTTTGAACATAATCAAAACCCTTCCCGAATGTACCGTATTGTTCTCTGGTGATATGCATGATATCCATAGATTACGCAAAAAGACCTCAGTACCAGTACACTTCCTTTCAGATGCGACCGATCCTTCCGTCTTTTATCCCCTCGGGAAAAAATATCGTAAATATCAATGTGATATCGCTTTTGTAGGTTGCTCCTATGATGCAGATGAAAGTGGGCTTCTGAGAGGCAAATACTGCAATGCTCTTGTACTGCAGGGATATTCCGTTAAGATCTATGGTGATCCCGGATGGAACTTGGTCACCAAAACCTACCCAGCACTCAGTAAATGTATCCATGGCTATTTACGCGCGGGAGAGACAAACAAACTATACAATTCCGCAACGATCGTATTGAACATTCATCATCTGCAGAACAAGAAAAAACTCTCACAAAGAGCTTTCGATATTTCTGCTTCAAAAGGATTTCAACTTGTTGAATATAAAAATATATTCACAAAACTCTTCCCTAAAAATGCCAATATCTTTTTCAGGTCAGAAAAGGACCTTCTCAAAAAAGCAGCCCTATATATCAACAATAATAAAAAAAGAGCGTCCATAGCGAATATCAACCATGAACATGTCCTTAAGGAACATACCTTTCAACACCGGACAGAACTCTTACTGGCAAAAGCCCTCAAAAAATATCAGATCACGCAGGGACCAAACACATGTATTCAATAGCCACAACAGCATTATCTGATTTCTGGGAGACCAATAAAACCATCATTTTCATATCAAGTGCCTGCAAACGCTTTTCTCAGAAGACATCCTGGGAAAATTTATCCGCAATAGACCTCCCATGTGAATGGCAGGACAAAGCTAATTTCAAGAAAGCGTATGAGTCATCCTACGCCCTGTTCAATGAATATCTCCCGATCTGTGCTGAGCTGCTCAATAAGGTCCACAAGAAGAAACATAGCACTCAATACTGGAAAATAGTCATCGGCCCATGGCTTTTACAGTTCATTTCATCCATATACGATAAATACCATCATATAAAGAAAATACAGGAACAATATACTCCACTCTCGACCATCGGACTTGATAAGACGTCATTTATCCTGCCAAAGGATTTTGAAGAAGAAGCAGCACTTACCGCAACCGATGAATATAATCTTCAGATATATTCGCTCATTTGTTCTTTTTTAGCTATTCCAATGACAACAAGAACTATTGACCACAAAGCCTATACAACAATATCAGATAAAAACAGCGCACCGGCCAAAAGATCTATCGGAACACAGCTCAGGTCGTTCATGTTTCGGACGGCCCGGACACCGATCCTGATGTATGCTTCATATTTCTCTAAACAATTAGAAAAAGCATTACTGCTGCGGTCCCGAGGCAAGATCATTGAACTACAAAGATCCACATGGAAAACCCCATTACTCACGATCAACCGAGATTTACGCTCACAATTATCGCTCCCAGAATCAGAGCTCATGAGCGAATTCAAAAGACTTATCTTTACATTACTTCCGGAATGTATCCCCCTTATATATATTGAAGGATATACCCCATTAACAGAGTTCATCCCTCATGAATTCCCCTCTCCGCCCAAAACGATCTTTTCTTCCATCGGGTGGTATGCCGACCCCTTCAAGATATGGGCCGCTACTTGTGCAGAACAGGGGACTATATTACTTGGGACCCAGCATGGGGGTGATTACGGTTCACTTACGTTCAATTCATTATGTGATTATGAGATCGATCTGGTTGACCGATTCTATTCATGGGGATGGACACACCAAAAATATAAGAACAAGGTGACGCCCATGCCCACGAACAAGCTTGCTGGTGTCAAACAGGAATCACCAACAAGCGAACAACCGGAGATCTTATATGTCACGACCGCTTCATTACGGTTCTTATACAGATTTGACAATTTAACCTATGCGGACATGCCCGAATATATTGAGTGGCAGTCCAGATTTCTGAATGCGCTGAGCGGGTCAGGGATACCTTTAAGGATCAGACTCTATCATGATGATCATGGCTGGGATATTAAAGAACAGATCCAGATGAACGCACCAGGATACCCCATCGAATCCTGGAGCATTCCTTTTGCACAAAGCTTACACAATTGCCGTCTGTATGTATGTGATCATCTATCAACGACATTTCTTGAATCGCTATACAGGAATAAACCGACCGTAATATTCTGGGACAAACAAAAGAATACATTACTACCTGAAGCACGCATATTCTATGATGCATTACATGACGCTCAGATACTTTTTTATACGCCCGAAGAAGCGTCCTGTACCATAAAAAAGATCTACTCAGATATACCGGCCTGGTGGAACGCCCCAGGAAGGCAAGCAGCTATCCGTATGTTCTGCAACAATTTCGCACGTTCATCGAACAACAGTGATGCAAAAGATTGGACCAAAGAACTCATGAGATACGCGTAACACATCTATAAAAGAACAAGGACCCTATACATGAAAAAGAAAGAGGATTCATTAAAAAAAAGATATATCTATAGGATCCTGTCTCGCTTCTTTGGACTTTTAATGGGACTTATTACTCAAGGCATGATCCCGAGAGGATTAGGTCCAGTAGGCTATGGGATATTCAGTTATATCGAGAACTTTTTCTCACAAATAATGACCTTTTTGGACCTCGGCACTTCAACGGCCTTTTATAATAAGATCTCCAGACGCCCAAAGGAATTCGGCATCATTTCATTTTATTTTCGATTGCTCAGTATTCTTATCAGCATCGTTATCGGACTGACCATCATTCTTCATGTATCCGGGATCTATACTGATTTTTTTCCGGGAAACATCAATATTGTCTTGATTTATCTCGGTCTTGGATTAGCCCTGATAACGTTCCTTTCAGAGATCATAACAAAAATGATGGATGCCTTTGCCCTGACCATAGCTGTTGAAAAAACAAAAATGTTCTTAAAGACCATCACAACACTCGCTATTGTCGTGCTTTTCTTCACTCATACAATAAACTTAAGAACATATTATGCATTGCAATATTTTATCTTTCTTTTTCCGACCATCATGTTCATTATCATATTAGGAAAGGCAGGGCACTCGCTTTTCAGAAATATTTGGGCATTACCGTGGAAAAAGATCATGAAATATGCGCGAGAGTTCTATGAATATAGCTCACCACTCATTTCCTATGGTCTTTTCGCATTGGCTCTCGGCATTTTTGGGCGCTGGCTTCTTCAGAATTTCTCCGGCAGCAGCGAGCAAGGATATTACGGTCTTTCATACAATATCGGGCAGATATGCTTCCTGTTCACCGGAGCGCTGACTCCGCTCCTCATGAGAGAACTATCCATTGCTCATCATAAAAAAGACCTGAAACATATGTCATACTTATTCGAACGTTTCGTGCCTGCGCTTTATTCTCTTTCCGCATTTTTCGCTTGTTTTATTGCTGTCCAAGCAAAGAACGTCATCTTCATTTTTGGAGGGTCTACGTTTTCCAACGCTACGATCCCGCTCATGATCATGATATTTTATCCGGTGCATCAAACATATGGTCAACTGGTGAGCACCGTATACTGTGCGACCGAACAGACAAAACTGTACCGCAATATTGTCATTCCACTCCTGTGTTTAAGCCTATTCGTATCATACTTTTTTCTGGCACCACATCACCTATACGGCCTGAACTTGGGCGCAGCCGGACTTGCCCTTGAGATGATAACAAGTCAGATCATCGGCGTGAACATTTTATTGTTCTTTATCTCAAGATTTCTGGCCATCTCGTTCCGCAAACACCTGATCCACCAGGTTTCAGTCCTGTTCATTTATTCATGCATGGGAATAGTCTCATTTTATATAACGAACATAATTACTCGGAACATCATTGCAAGTTTTACTGTTGCCGGGATGATTTATAGTCTGCTTGCCATCATAATGCTCTACGCTTTTCCTCATATATTCGGCATTCAAGCGCAGGACATACTCTGGGGACAAAAAAAGATCAAAACAATATATAATTCATTACGTGTGCGTTCTTGAGACCTGAATAGCCTCTAGATAATAAATAGAACGGCAGAGCCTGAAAAGAAGAGGAAATATAAAAGAATATGTAACTAAATTTTTTGTTTGTTTTATGTTAAACTAAGGTTGTCCTATCGTTCACTTTAGTTATGTCCGTATACCATTTACGTAACAAATAAACACTGAATCGTCTAGGGAGTTTATATGAAAAAATACACGGAAATCTCAAAATGCAGGATCTCTGGCAGTTCTAATCTAATATCCGTCTTATCTCTGGGAGAACAGTACTTGACCGGCGTATTCCCGAAAACTCCTTCAGAAAACATCACAAAAGGCCCGCTGGACCTAGTCTGGTGCCCGGATAGCGGTCTATTACAAATGAAACAATCGTACAGTCTTGATGAGATGTATGGCGATAATTATGGATATCGCTCTGGATTGAATGCATCAATGGTAAAACATCTGACACATAAGATCAGGACCCTTGAACAACTCGCTAAGCCCTCAGACACGGATATTGTTATCGATATCGGAAGCAATGACGCGACCTCGCTTAAGGCATACTCAGGTAAACACCCTAAAGTCGGCATAGACCCAACTGGAAGTAAATTCAAGTCATTCTATACCAATGAGATCGTACTGATACCTGACTTTTTCTCAGCTAATAAATTTCTCGCAGCATTCCCCAACAAAAAAGCCAAGATCATCACTTCGATCGCAATGTTCTATGATCTCGAGAATCCTTTACAATTTGCCAGAGAGATCGAAATGATACTTACAGAGGACGGTATCTGGCATTTTGAACAAAGCTACATGCCAAGCATGCTGCGCACGAACTCATATGATACTATCTGTCATGAACACTTGGAATTCTATTCATTCAAGGTCGTAAAGAACATTCTGGAGGCCTGTGGGCTCAGGGTCATCGATGTCCAAGTGAATGCCATCAATGGTGGAAGTTTTGCTGTAACAGCCTGTAAGAAAAATTCATCATACGCTTCGAATCAACCCATCATCCAGTGGATGCTCAAACAAGAGGATGATATGGGGCTGGATACACCAAAACCATATCGGGATTTTGAATACAGGGTCTTTCAACACCGAAAGAACCTACGCGAACTTATTGAAGCCTTGGTCAATGATGGAAAAAAGATTATCGGATATGGAGCAAGCACAAAAGGTAATGTTCTGCTTCAATTTTGCGGAATCACAACTAAACATATCCCGTATATCGCTGAAGTAAATGAAGAGAAATTCGGTGCATATACGCCCGGAACAAATATCCCTATCATCTCAGAAAAAGAAGCTAAAGCAATGAAACCAGATTATTTGTTCGTGCTTCCTTGGCATTTTAAGGCTGGCATTCTTGATCGAGAACAGGAATATAGTGCACGGGGCGGGAACTTTCTTTTCCCTCTGCCAGAAATAGAGATCGTTTAATCTAACTATCAAAGGACCACGTATCATGCTATCTACTGTCAAGAAACTGATCAAAGCTATTGTCTTCTCGCTTGTACCTCCATCCCACATACCAGCCTCCTATTCACAAGCAGGTGAAGATGCCATTCTGCGTTTTCTTTTTTCAGATAAAAAGATCAACAAGATCTCATATTTGGATATCGGAACACATACACCGGACCACGGGAACAATACATACATATTTTATAAGGATGGTTCTTCCGGAGTTTGTGTTGAAGCAGATATGACCGTAATCCCACAGATCAAAAGAATACGTCCCAAGGACACGGTACTGAACATGGGGGTATCTATAAGTGAAGCGACAACTGCTGATTTCTATATCTTTGAGTGTCATGCTATGAATACGTTCAATAAAGAAGAAGCGGAAAAAAGAGCATTGTCCGGCGCATTCAAGATAATAAAGACCGTGAAAGTGCCGCTTATAACCATCAATACATTGATTAAGGAGAACTTTAAACGTTATCCTGACCTACTATCCCTTGATATTGAAGGGCTTGATCTGTCTGTTCTCCAAACATTGGATTTTAGCTCGTATCCAATTCCTGTGATCTGTGTTGAAACATGTACCTATAGCGAAAACCATATCCGACCCAAGGACCACTCCATTGCCGAATTCTTGTGCAGTAAGGGATATGAGATATATGCGGATACGTATATAAACACCATCTTCGTAAGTAAAGACTGGTTCTACACCAAATGAAGAAAAAAGCGATCATCTTTGGAAGTAACGGACAGGATGGTTATTATTTATCCAAATTACTCATAAACGAAGGGCTTGAGGTCATCGGTATAGACCGATCAGGTAATTGTATACCTGGGGATGTTTCTGATCTTTCATTCGTTGAGAACCTCATCAAAGAACATACTCCCGATCATATCTTTCACTTTGCAGCACTTTCTACGACAAAACATGCTGCTTTATTTGACAATCATCGTATCATCTCGACCGGAACACTGAACATATTGGAATCAGTATATAGGCACAGTAAGCATACTAAAGTTTTTCTCTCGGCAAGTGCTATGCAATTCGAGAACAAAGGTCGGCCTATCAATGAACAGACCCCTTTCTGCGCCAGCTCTCCTTATTCCATTGCTCGCATTCAGTCCGTTTACGCTGGCCGTTATTATCGCTCAATAGGATTAGCCGTGTATGTCGGTTACTTTTTCAATCACGACAGCGCGCTTCGGACAGAGCAACATATCAACAAAAAGATCACAGAAGCTGTCAAAAGAATTGCAAAAGGCAGTGCCGAGAAACTTGAGATCGGTGACATCGACGTTCAAAAAGAGTTCAATTTCGCCGGGGATATCGTAGAAGCGGTCTGGAAATTAATGGGGCAGGACACTGTTCCTGAGGTGGTCATAGGTAGCGGTAAGGCATACAGTATCAAGGATTGGCTGATCGCATGTTTCTCAAAATTCAACCTGAATTGGCAAGACCATGTGATCATAAAAAAAGGCTTCACACCTGAGTACAAGATCTTGGTCAGCGATCCTGCTCTATTAAAAAGTATCGGGTGGTCACCGAAAGTCGATTTTCATAATTTAGTTGACCTCATGATGACCAATGAACAATAAAAAAAAAGTATTACTATTAACATACACTGTCCCTTACCCCCCAACGGACGGAGGAAAGATCAGTATTTTTGGAACTGTCAATTATTTGAGAAAACATTTTAATATTACACTTGCACTCAAGGTCCAAGACCGCTCCGATACAAAAAACATAGCGACCCTTCAGACCATATGGCCCGATGTTTCTATCAAATCGCTCGATCAGTATCAAGAAGAAGCACCACTGATCTTATTCATAAAAAGAGTGCTGCGTACATTATTGAACATTAGTAAAACGATCCTGCATATACGTTCAAAGAACACTGACAGATATGACATTAATTTCTTCCCTTTCGTTCCTGCCGAAAAAGCGTACGTTCAATTCATCGGGAACATTCTGGCCCATGAAAAATTCGACATCATACAGATCGAACACTCCAAGTTACTCAATATGGTGCATATCATTCCCCAAGGGGTAAAAAGTATTTTCGTACAGATAGAGAATCGATACGCGATCATTCAGGATTATTTTTCCATCCATAACGATACCAGCCTGTACTCACGATATATCATAGACAACGCAAAATTCACCGAGTTCGGGCTCATGAACAAGTATGATCATGTGTTCGCCTTAAGCCCGAAAGATAAAGAGGAGTTCGCGCACTATATCCCCAATCAGAAGATACATGTCGCACCATTTCCGATCCTGGACAGCCTGACCGCAAAAGAATCCGCTCTCGATGATTTCAAGCCGACAAAGCTGGTATTTCTCGGATCTCAGGGTCATTTACCGAATGAAGATGCGGTCAGATGGTTCATTAAAGAGGTCTATACGGAAATACGTGCCCGCACCGGTTTAAAACTCTATGTCACTGGCCAGTGGGAGAAAGATATCATTAAGATGAACCCTGAGGTCACGTTCACAGGATTCATTAATGACCTTTCGGGCTTCCTCCAGAACTGCATCGTGATATCCCCGATACGTCTGGGCGGCGGAGGTATCCGTGCCAAAGTACTACAGACCATGGCGATGCGCGTACCGATGATCTCCAGCAGATTAGGGTGTGAGGGCGTGGAGGGATTAAAACACATGGAGAATATCATGATCGCAGATACACGGGATGCGTTCATCTCCTGTATCCATGACCTTATTGAGAAAAAAGAGCTATGCATCAAGATCATCTCTAATGCTTTTTCCCTGATCAAGAACAACTATAGCGAAGAAGCTGTCGGAAAATCACGACAAAACACCTACAACACTATCCTGCGCGAACCTTAAGAATCATATGTGCGGCATCTGCGGCATCATCTCAACACATAACATCACGGAGCAGGATATCCGCTCCATGTGCAAGACCATGACCCATCGCGGCCCCGACGACGAAGGCGCCCAGGTCCTGCACTCGCGCGATAAAAGAACGAATGTCGGCCTCGGCCACCGCAGATTGAGCATCATCGATCTGTCGCCCGCCGGTCATCAACCTATGAGCGATGCAACAGGGACCATTCGGATCGTGTTCAACGGCGAAATATATAATTTCCCGATACTGCGCGCCGAGCTGGAGCAGGACGGGGTCCGTTTCAACGGGCACTGCGATACTGAGGTCCTGATCTATCTGTATAAAAAATACGGGACGGAAATGCTACAGAAATTACGCGGCATGTTCGCGTTCGCTCTGTGGGACGCGGAAAAAGAGATACTGTTCGCCGCGCGCGACAGAGTAGGGGTCAAACCGTTCTACTATACACAGCAGAACGGCAGTTTTGTGTTCGGCTCTGAACTGAAAGCAGTCCTTGCTGCACCGAACGTTCAGAAAAAGATCTCACAAAAAGCATTGGCGGCGTATCTTTCATACCTCTATGTGCCGGCACCGTTATCGATCTTTGAAGATATCTGCAAATTGGAGCCGGGGCATTTTTTGATCTGGGAGAACGGAACGACACGGATAAAGAAGTACTGGGATATTTCCTTCTCAAAAGGACAGTACGCCGGCACTGAAGAACAGGTCCTGGACAGATTACAGCAGCACCTGGAAGCCGCGTCGAGCCTCCGTACCATATCCGACGTACCGCTCGGAGCGTTCCTCTCCGGCGGAATAGACTCAACGCTCGTCGTTGCCGCGCTCAGCGCGACCTCCAACACAAAAATAAAGACCTTCTCCATCGGCTTTGAGGAGAAAGAATATTCAGAGCTCCAGTACGCCCGTATCGCCGCCGAACATTTCTCGACAGAGCATCATGAAGAGATCGTTACACCGAAAGCCATGGAAGTGCTCCCGGAGATCGTCTTTGGCTACGATGAACCCTTCGGCGATTCCTCGGCGGTCCCGTCATATTATGTCTCCAAAATGGCGCGCAAACATATCACGGTCGCGATCTCCGGCGACGGCGGCGACGAGGCCTTTGTCGGATATGGAAGATATTTCGGTGCGGCACAGGACGCCTGGCTCGACCTTCCGGCCCCTCTGACCAACAAGATAAAAGGACTATTGGCCGGCAGAACGTTCAAAGGCAAAGCGCGTCTGATGCAGTTATTATCCGGCAAATACGAACGTTATATCGACAAAATGAGCTACTTCAAGACATGGGAACTGCCGTTCCTCATGAAAGACAGCACCTCGGCCGCCGAGCTGCCCGGGTCATTCCTGCAGTACCTGCAGAAAGACCTGCCGTACATCAGCGCACTGCAGGCGCTGGATTATAAGACATATCTGCCTGATGAAATGCTGGTCAAGGTCGACCGCGCCAGTATGATGAACTCTCTGGAAGTGCGTTCCCCGTTCCTGGACCACACGCTCATAGAATATGCGGCCTCGCTCCCCTTATCGATGAAGATCAGGAACAATGAGAGCAAATATCTGCTGAAAAAACTGCTGCTGCGCTATATCCCGGACAAGAGCTTCGTATATCGGAAGAAAATGGGGTTCAGTGTGCCTATCGATACCTGGATACGCAACGATATCGCGGCGTACGTCGGCTCGACCTTGTTATCACCACAAGCGAAGATAGCCGAACATCTCGACCAGGGATACATCGAACGATTGATCGCAGAGAACAACGCGGGGATCCTCGACCACACGACGCGCCTGTGGCAGCTGATCATTCTGGAAGAATGGATGAAAAAATGGCTTTGAACGTTCTGTACATAACTGAAATGTACCCGGTGAACGAGGATTTCACCTTCGGCGTCTTTGTGAAAAAACAGATCGATGCACTGCTGCCGAAGCTTTCCCGCGCGGACATCCTGTTCCCCATCACAATGCTGCGCAGCAGCCGCCTGTACCATGCGTTGCGCGGAAGACCGTACCTCCCGCTCGAGTTCGCAGATACCGGTTCTGACAAAAAAAAGCTGAGCTTCGTCCCGTACCCGGTACTGCGCGGCACAAAGACCTTCATGGTCGAGCGTGCGCTCGCCGGTTCCCCGATCCGATATGACCTCATCCACGCCCACGGGCTCACCGACGCAGGCATCATCGCCGCACGGCTCGGTAAAAAACTCGGCATCCCTTCCGTCATAACCGTCTGCGGAACGGACGTGAACCAGTTCAGGAACGGCGGAGGACATCCGCTGCAACGTACCGAAGCTGCACAGGCACTGCAGGACTGCACCGCGGTCATCGCCAAGAGCAACTACCTGCGCACCTCTGCCCTTGAGCTCGGCTGCCCGGAAGAAAAGATCAGGACCATCCCGAACCTCACGGACAGCAGCGTGTTCAGACCGCTCGACCGCACCACATGCTACGCCCGGACCGGACGGGACCCGAACAGGAAATATTTCCTGTACATCGGCACTTACGCTGAGGTCAAAGGCATCAACTATCTGCTCTCCGCGTTCCGCGACGGGCATTTCCAGACCGACCATGACCTGCTCATCGTCGGCGGCAGCGGGGAATTGGACGCGCTGGTCAAAGAGCATGCACGCAATTGCCCGGCGATAAAAGAACTGGGGTTCCTCAAGCCCGAAGAGGTAGCCCCCTACATCAACTGCGCGGAGGCCGTGATACAGCCGAGCCTTTCAGAAGGATTACCTAACGTAGCGATAGAGACCATCTCATGCGGCAGACCCATGATCGCGACCGAGGTCGGCGGCACGCCAGAGGTCATCACGCACGGTGTGAACGGCCTGCTCATCCCGCCACGCGACGAACAAGCGCTTATCAAGGCCCTCTCGACGCTCCCGAAGATCTCCTGGGATACCGCCGCGATCACCGCCTCGGCAGGACGTTTCCAGAAGGATACCGTAGTACAAGATATCGTGGCCGTATATGAGGATTGTTTGAACGGTGCATGAATGCCCCTCCCAGGGCACCCCTTAAGGGGTGCCCTGGGAGGGTATAGGTCACATATATACCTCCGTCACAGGGATTTGAAAATACATCATATTACCTTATAATCATTTAACACATGAGCAGTATTACCGGATATCTTTCTAATACGAGCTTTGATACCGAGCATGCTCTGGCCAAAAAAGAACTCCTCTTCCAGGACCGTTTTCACCGCATAGAAAAAGGAACGCTCTGCATGACCTATCCGTTCAAAGAGCCTCTGATCAGGGAAGATACGGACCTCTCGTTCTACGCCATCGGGTATCTCGATCCCGCGCGCTTTGAAAGGTTCATCGGGCTCTGGCGCGCGGACCGGCAAAAGGCCATGGACGAACTGGACGGGAATTTCCTGCTCTGCATCATGTCCGCGGACAAGAACGAATTCTGGATGATCAACGATATCTACGGCAGCTATCCGAGCTACTATCATCTGACGGACGACGGCCTGTTCTTCTCCTCGTTCCTGCGGGCCATGAAATATTACGTGAAAGAACACCGTCTGGACCGGCGCAGCATGGCGGACCTTCTGCGCTACGGCTACTGTCTTGAGGAACGTACGTTCTATGATAACGTCTCCGCGCTCCGCGGCGGTCATTGTCTTCATTATAAAAAGGACGCCCATACGCTCACCGTTCAGGCATACTATGATTTCGCACGCCCGCTGAACACAACGATCACGTTCAAAGAAGCGACGGACAAAGCAGCGGCCATCCTGGAAGAAGAAGTACTGCGCATGCATACGCCGGGACGGACCGAACACTCCTTCTCGAGCGGCGGGCTCGATATCCGGACGGTCATCGCCATCCTGCGCGAGCACGATATCCCGGTGAACACGTTCACTGCGACCGGCGCCGACGAGAACGATGTATACTGCGCGAACATCATCGCCGAACATAAAAAAGGCACGCACACGACGGAATATCTGGACGAGAACGTCATCCTGGAATACGGGGAACGGACGCTCATCGCCAACGAATGCATCGCCTCCGCGCTCATGGTCCCGGGATTCTGTACCGTCAATAAATACCAGAAAGAAATGCAGGAGCTCTATGACGGGTACGCCGGTGGACCGTTGTTCGGGGTATCTTCCATCTCACCGGACATCGCAGGCCCGGACCATAAAAAGGACATCGAGAAATATCTCTGGAAAAAAGAAAAAGCTCTCCCTGAAAAGCTCATTGCCCCGCAGTTCAGGACGTTCTATGACGACCATTTTAAAGCGTACTTCAAAGGTCTGATGGACCGCTATTACGACATCAATCCCCTCAATATCCTCGACGTCTACAACATCATTGAAAGCCAGCCGCGCTATATCGCGACAGGGCTGCAGCGCGCGAGGACCATGATCGATATCAAGACACCTTTTGCGACCAAGAGGCTCTATGAACTTGTCCTGTCCCTCCCGTATGAATGGCACAATGAATCACGCTTATTACAGCGTGCCGTACTCTTGAAATTATCCAAGACGATAGCCCGCTGCCCGACCTGTAAGACACGCTATATCGGCGTGGTCCTGTCCCCGTTCATGCGCGGTATCGAATATTTCTTCTTCAGATTGAACAACCTGCGCTGCAAACTCGGCTGGTTCTCAAAACGCGAACTGTTCGCCACCTCAAAAGCCATTGATAAGGTCCGCAGCGAATGGACGGCCGCGATCTTTGCAAAAGAGGCGATCCTCAAGGACTATATCGATTTCGCCAGCCTGCGTGAATACCTTAAAACGTGCCCTGAACGGGATTTTGCGGTCCTCTATCAGATAGCGCAGATATTCACGTACTATTTCTAATGCTCATTGCGATCGGGACCGAAAAACAATGAACATCAAATTCTGTATACCGACATTTCAGGAACGCTTTCTATCCGTGCATGCTGCCGTAAAAGAATATTTCACGGATAAGCACGGACAGGTCCTCGATCTCGGCTGCGGAGAAGGGGAGAACGCGTTCGAGCTTGCGAAGAACTTTTCTGTGACCGCGATCGATATCAATGCGGATGATATTAAATATTGCCGTTTTATTAAGACCATAAAAAAGACAGGTACTGTCGCGTTCCTCTGTAAGGACGCGGCCCATACGGAGCTGCCGGACAACAGTATGGATTTTGCGATCTGCACCGATGTCCTGGAGCATGTCCCCCGACCTGACGCCATCATCACGGAACTTTTTCGCGTGCTCAAACCGCGGGGCAGGGCCATCATCACGGTACCATCTGAGAACTATCCGTGGACGTACGACCCGCTCAATGCGCTCCTAAAGATCATGCATGTTCCGTTCCGTTTCCCGTTCGGAGCCCACGGATATGGCCATACGCAGCTGCCGAAACCTGCCGACATCAAAGACCTCCTGCAAGCACAGGGCTTCACGGTCCTGAAAGAACAGAAGCTCACGTCCTATCTGGCCGGTCTGTGCGAACTGTACTGGGCGAGCCTTCTGCAAAAATGCGCGAAACGCAACGCCTCGAACCGGGAGAACACGCTTGACGGCACCAAGCTCACACGTGGTATCTTCATCATCAGTTCAGGGGTCCGTACGGTCTTGAAACCCGTATTAACTGCGGCACGTATGGTCACGATGGCCATAAACCGCGCTGACAGAACGCTCTGCGCGCCGGCACAGAGCTCCGTAGGAATTTTGTTCGTCGTTGAAAAAAAAGGTGAACACGCATGACCGCACTGTCCATCGTCATACCCGTCTACAATGAGAAGAAACGTATCTTGGCCACGTTGGAAGCCACACTGCGTTCCTTCCGCGAACAAAAGAGGGATTTTGAGGTGCTGGTCGTGAACGACGGCAGCACCGACACGACGCTCGAATTGGTCAACGGAGCAGCACGGCAGGCCCCTGAGATCAAAGTCATCTCCTATGCACAGAACCGCGGCAAAGGTCATGCCGTCCGGGAAGGCATGCGCAATGCATCCGGAGACCTGTTACTGTTCATGGACGCGGACCTTTCCACCCCGCTCACGGAATTCACAAAATGCGAAGAACTGCTGCTGAAGAACAAGCTTGATATGGTCATCGGTTCGCGTATCAAGCAGGGATCCGCCATCGGCGTCCATCAGCCGCTCTATCGTCGTTTCGTCGGACGCGCGTTCAATCTGCTCGTACAGTTCATCGCGCTCCCGGGCATACATGACAGCCAATGCGGGTTCAAGCTCTATACCCGCAAGGCCTATACGTTCATCGCGGCGCGTCAGAAGATCGAGAATTTCTCGTTCGATGTCGAACACATCTTCATCGCACGAAAGGCCGGATTGCGTCTCGCCGAGACCGGGGTCGAATGGTCAAACGATTCGAACACCACCGTCTCCGTGTTCAGGTCCGCGCTGCCGATGTTCCTGGACCTCTTCAAGGTCCGCTGGTACCACCGCAGCCTGCGTTCATCGGGCCGCAGATGAGCGAACGCACTGCCGCAGTACGTTCCCCGCGGTCAATGTTCATCATCGGTCTTGTCGCATTGTTCGTGTCCATCATGGGCATGAGGCTCAATGTGCTCATGGAACCGCTCGGAACGGACCAGGGGATATTTTCGTACATCGGCGTACAGCTCGACCACGGCGCAACGGTGTACAAGGACGTGTTCGACCATAAACCGCCGCTCATTTTTTATCTGTACCAGTGCATCTATCACTTCTTCCCGCACACAAAAGCGACCTTGTTCCTGTTCGATACGGTATATATCTTTTTATTCTCGCTCCTGATAGCGTGGTTCATCAGCGCACTGCTCACCAGGCAACTGCTGAAAAAAAAGACCGCTCCTCCCGCATTGTTCTTCCTAGCCGCAGCGACCTTCGCCTTTTTGATCTGTACCAAAAGCCTCTATGAAGGCGGCATGCTGACGGAACAATACATGATCTTCTTTGAATTCCTCTGCTTTGCCGGTCTCTGGCGCTTCGCGCTCGACAGGATGTTCCGTCCGCTCGAGCTCTTGGGAACAGGGGCCGCTCTCGGTATCGCCGTGCTCTGGAAGCCGGTCGCTCTCGTCGTGCTCCCGTTCATCGCACTTATCTGGGTATATGACGCCTGGACCACCAGGGACATCGGACGGAGCCTCGGTTCAGCACTGCTGCTCGGTATCGGGGTCCTGACCCCACATGTTCTGTTATTTCTTGCCTACACACCTGCCGGTATGTGGCAGGATTATCTTAATGCAACGTTCCTCTTCAATATCGGCATAAGCACCGGCCCCTCAGAGTTCATCTCTAATCTATTGGCCTTCTTCAAAGAACAAGCCCCCGCGTTATCCTTCGTCTGGCTGACGGCCATCCTGCTGATCATTTCCTGGCTGAGTTCAGGACCGAAAAAAGACCGTGCGCTGACGCAGATCATCCTGTTCTGGGGAGCGGCATTATGCTGTGACCTGGTCGGAGCGATGAGTTCCGGCCGCTTCTTCGGACATTACTTCATCCAACCGCTCGTTCCCGTGACAGTGCTCATGACAACGGCTATCCTCGTGTTCTATCAAAAAGATCAAAAGAAATATCTGATAAGCATCGCGGCGCTCGTTGTCATCGCGATGCTGTACCAGGCAGCAAAGATAGCGACCGGACCTTTCAGACACCCGGAAGACCTCATGCAGAGGACCGGGGCCTATCTGAAAACACATACCGCTCCGTCGGACACCATCTACGTGAACGGGGTCAAGACCGGAACGTATTTTTATGCGGATCGTTCCGCCCCCTGGAAATATGTGCACGATTTCTTCCTGCGGGTCATGACGCCGGAACAACGGGATACCGAGAGCAGGGCAATGCTGGCCAAGCGGCCGAAATATATCGTCATCACCAACCCGACCGATATATTTCCGCCGGTTCAGGAAGCATTACGGTACAACTACCACATTGAGACCACGATCGGGACGTATACGATCTATAAACATAATTGATCATATATCCATTCATGCCCACCACCGCAACAGGGGTGCCCTGTTGCGGTGGTGGGGAACATTTTCATTGATCCATCCGTCTATATATGTAACGGAGCGATCATTATGTCCAATCATTGCCACAGCGAGCTCTATCAGCATCTTGTTTGGAGCACAAAATTCAGGAAAAAGATCATCACGGACCATATGGGAGATGAACTCCGACATATATTCAAGCAAAAAGCACATCTTTGTTCAGTTCAATTATTAGAATATAACCATGGAAAAGATCATGTACATCTTTTACTCAGGCTCCGCCCGGAGACCAACCTCCCGAAATTTGTTAATCATTTAAAAGGATTTTCAGCCTATCAGATCAACAAGACCTTCGGCTCACGATGCTTACAATGGCAACGAGGCTACGGGGCGTTCAGTGTCAGCCCCAAAGATGTTCCAATGATCGCAGCATATATCAGGGACCAGACAAAACATCATACCACCGGCAGGGCCCTCCTTAAGGGGGGCCCTGCCGGGTAAAAGGGATACCCATGGGGGATATATATATTCCTATCCCTCGTCCTTCATCAAATCCGCCATTTCTGCTATTATTACACCCCTATGATGTTCGAGATCTGTAAAGCAAAGATACACAGACTGACGGTCACCGACGCGAACCTTGATTATGAGGGGAGCATCACGATCGATGAGACCCTCATGAAAGCGGCCGGCATCACGCAATATGAGAAGGTCTCCGTCGCCAATGTCACCAACGGCAATAGGTTCGATACGTACGTCATCAAAGGCAAGGCGGACAGCGGCACCATCTGTATCAACGGGGCCGCAGCTCATCTCGCCAAAAAAGGCGATATCGTCATCGTTATCTCTTACGGGCTCATCTCCCAGGAAGAACGGGAGACGTTCGAACCGAAGATCGTCTTTGTTGACGCCCAGAACCGGATCAAAAGCAAAGTTATTACGGCCGGTTAACAATTCCCGCTGAACTGCTGTCGTCCCCGGAATATGGTAGAGTAGGGCACATGCCGCATATCGCAGTCATCATCGAAGATCAAAAGTTCCGCCCGCAGGTAGAATACACCTTCAGGACGCTGTTCTCTCTGGTAGGCTGCACCGATATCACGTTCGGCCCTGCCGCTGCTCCCGTCACAGTATATTTCGGCAATTCGATGCCTGCAGCTCTTTCACATGCGGTGCTCATCAGACCATGTACAGTGTTCTGGGGGGGGTACTGCTCAAAAAGCTCGCTCCCTGAACAGGTAACACTGTATGAGAACTCGGTCCCGGTCATCTATGCAGGACCAACACGCACAGTACGCCCCGTCCCTGCAGGGCTTGAAACGGACCTCGACCTCATCGCATCTGCGTTCTTCATGCTCAGCCGTTATGAAGAATACCTGCGTCCGGAAAGAACCGAGGCTCATGGACGTTTCCCGGCGACCGCGTCTTTTGCTCATCAGCAGGGCTTCCTGGAAAAACCCGTCGTCAACATGTACGCACGGCTGTTGAAACAATGGGTAGAGCAGGTCGCCCCCGGTGCTGTTCCCTGGCGTTCGAACTTTTGGGCCGGCAGATCGTCCGCACTATGCATGACCCATGATGTTGATACGATCGCGGGAAAACACTGGTATGACACGCTCAAGGACGACATTAAGGCCCTGATGAAAGGTTCTGTCCTGTCGTTCTTCGAACTTATTGAACACTGTGTCCAATACCTCAGCGGACATAATCCGGCGGACACGTTCGGTTTCCTACAGAAGACCGGGGCCCGTTACGGGGTCCCCTCGACCTATTTCTTCATGAGCCATAAAAGACATGCAGAGTTCGACGTCAACGAATATACACTGACCGCTCCGAAGACCGGAGCACTGCTCGCATCGCTCAAAAAGAACGGTCACGAGGTCGGCCTGCACGGCAGCTATAACAGCTATGATGATCGTTCGCTCATGAACGAAGAAGTGCGGACCATCGCCGGCACGCTCGCACCGCAGACCGAGATCGGGATACGTCAGCATTTTCTGAGACAAAAGAACCCCGACACCTGGCAGGCGCAGGCGGCGGCACGCGTCCTGTACGACAGTTCCATCGGTTACGCCGACCACGAAGGTTTTCGCGCCGGTATCTGCCACCCGTTCCAACTATATGACCTCGAGAAAAATGAAGCGCTCCCCGTGTGGGAGATCCCCCTGATCTGGATGGAAGGCACGCTCATCAACTACCGGAAAAAGTCAGAGGAAGAGGTCATGTCTTCGTTCCGGAAATACATGGACATCATCGCGGAATACAACGGGATCTTCACTGTCCTCTGGCACAACGCCACGCTCTCCCATCGTGTCTGGAGAAAGATGTACGCGCAGCAGCTCGGTCTCATCTCACAGAGCAGCACGCTCCCCGTCACTATGACCAAAGCTCTGAAATTGTTCAGGAACCATCATTGAAATAATGGGGACCCACCCGCATCCGACGGTAAAAACGATCAACACATACCCCGGCCCAGGCCCAGCTAGGGTACCCCTTAAGGGGTACCCTAGCTGGAATTCGGGATACGGGTCCACACGAAATAATGTACAAATCCCCCCCGTCTCTCTATAATTCACAGCATGAACTCTCCCGATAACCGTACACGATACCGTCAGTTATGCGCCGTTGAACCGAAGATACCGCTGTTCTCAAAGGACTGGTGGCTGGACGCGGTCTGCGGAAAGGACAACTGGAACGTCGCCCTGAGCCTTCAGAACGACGCCATCATCGGCGCGCTCCCGTATTACACGGAGAAAAAACGCGGATTCACGTACATGACCATGCCCACGCTCACCCAGCATCTGGGCGTATGGATCACCTATCCTCCGGAACAGACCGCGACGAACAAGCTTTCTTTTGAAAAGGACGTCCTGACCGAGCTCATCGAACAGCTCCCGAAAGCGGACCTGTACTGTCAGAACCTGTATTACACGCTGACGAACTGGCTCCCTTTTTATTGGAAAGGGTTCGAACAAACGACCAGATACACGTACGTCCTGGAGGACCTCTCAGACCCGGAAAAGCTCCTGACCTCTTTCAAGAGCAATATCCGTACCGATATCAAAAAAGCCCAGAAGACCGTCACGGTACAGGAAAGTGACGATCTGGAAGCCTTCTATAAGATCAACAGCATGACGTTCAAGCGCCAGAACATCTCCATGGGACATTCCTTCGAGCTCCTGCAACGTATCGACCGTGCCTGCGCGGAACGCTCCGCCCGCAAGATATTTTTCGCAAAGGATGCCGAAGGCCGGACACATGCCGCGGTCTATCTCGTCTGGGACAGCGAGAGCGCCTATTATTTATTGAGCGGCGGGGACCCGGAACTGCGGAACAGCGGGGCAACATCGCTCTTGCTCTGGCATGCCATCCAATACGCCTCCAAAGTGACCAAACGTTTCGACTTTGAAGGCAGCATGATCGAACCCGTTGAGCGTTTCTTCAGAGCGTTCGGAGGGACCCAAAGTCCGTACCTGCAGATATTTAAGACCCCTTCACGCATTCTGCGGTTCCTAAAAGCGGTCAAATCTGTCCTTTCCTGACCATGTTACCTCGCTACGTACCACCGATAACACCCGCAGAACTCAGGGACGTACTGTGCGCACCGGTCAATAATGATGCGGTATCTCTCGCCACAAGCCGTCTCGCAAAACTCATTGGACGGTCGCCTGATGACATCTTTCTTATCGACCAGGGTCGCATCGCCCTTGCGCTCGCGCTCCGTATAGCCGACTGCGTCCCAGGGGACGAGATACTCATACCGAGCTTCATCTGTTCCGTTGTCGCTGATACAGTGATTGACCGGGGATTGCGACCTATCCTGCTCGATGTTTCAGCGAGCGACCTGAGCTTTGATGAAAAAGACCTGGAGCGGTACACGACCCCCCGCACGAAGGCGATCCTGTTCGTGAACTATTTTGGTATGCCGAACCCATCGATAGCGGCTGTTCGACGTTTCGCGGACGCCCGCAAACTGCTCGTTCTGGAAGATTGCGCCCATGCGTTCGGCAGCTCGCAGGACGGCAGATCGGTCGGAACGTTCGGGGACATCGCCTTTTTCAGCTTTAATACGGATAAACCCGTAACGGCAGGGCAGGGCGGCGCGCTCGTCATCAACAAAGAAGAACTCCGTCCCCGTGCCCGGGACCTGGTCCGGAACCTTCCCCGCACGGCCATCGCAACAGAACGCGATATCCTGCTGGCCCTGCTTATTCAGCTCATCCGCATGGACCGTTCGGTATATACGGGCTATGTCAGCATGGAATTCGGGAAAAAGATCGTTGCTACGGATAGCTCACTGAAAAAGCTCGCAGAAAGCGTTGTTTTAGGAAAAGAAGACCTGACGCAGCTGCAGGACACGCTCATTAAAAAGACCACAGGGGTACTATATAAATTGAAGAACAAACTCCTGCGTTCTACCGTCCATAACGAGAAGAACACCCAGATCACGACCATGAACAGCTTGAGAGCAAGTCTATTGCTCAAGCAATTGGACAGTTCAGATACCATTCTGAAAGAACAAAAAGAGAAATATCAGCTCTTTTTTTCACTTTTAAGTGACCGTCAGTGCTTGCTCCGCTTGCCCGACCCGGAAAAAACCGCCTTTTTCCGGCTGCCGGTCATTTTTCCGCCCGAAAAACAGGCATTCTTCATTAGTAAGGGCGAACAGGCCGGTTTTGAGTTCGGTAATTACAATTGGCCCGGGGGCATCCACAAGTACCCGCCGCTTTGCTCAGACAGGTCGTTCCCGAACACGGAAAAGCTCACCGGCGGACTTATCAATCTGCCTATACATATACGAACGAACACCGAGGATATAAAAAAAATGGTTTCTCTTTTACAATAGGTGTCAGACATCCTTTTTTTGCATAACCACAATAAAATTCCTTTTTTTAGCTATCCCCCATTGGTCAACGGAGCCTTTTTCTGCTAGTATTTTCCGCATGAAAAAGGTCATCACGATCGTCGGCGCGCGGCCGCAATTCGTTAAAGCCGCCGTTATTTCCCGAGCTATCAAGAAAAAAGGCACATTACAGGAGGTCATTGTCCATACCGGGCAGCATTATGATCCTAATATGTCGCAGGTTTTCTTCGATGAACTGCATATTCCCGCCCCCGGGTATGATCTCGAGGTCGGCTCCGGGTCTCATGGGGTCCAGACCGCGCTCATGCTCCAAAAGATCGAAGAAGTGCTCTTAAAAGAAAAGCCGGCCCTGGTCCTGCTGTATGGGGACACGAATTCTACCGTCGCAGGGTCCCTGGCGGCCGTCAAACTGCATATCCCTATCGCCCATGTCGAGGCCGGCCTCCGAGGATTCGACAAGAAGGTGCCGGAAGAAGTGAACCGCATCGTGACCGACCACCTTTCGACCGTCCTTTTTTGCCCCACGGATACTGCGGTCGAGAACCTGAAGAACGAGGGTATCACTAAAAAAGTGTTCAATACCGGAGATGTTATGTACGACAGCACCCTCTACATGCTCGAACACGCCGAAAAAAAGAACGGGCTGCTCAAAGAACTGGGACTGACCACTAAAAAATACTGCCTGGCGACCATTCACCGGGCCGAAAATACGGACTCTAAGGATAATCTGACCGCCATTATCAACGCTTTAAAGGGCTCCGGGAAAAAGATAGTGCTTCCGCTCCATCCTCGTACCAAAAAGTACCTGGAAATGTACAGTATCAGCCTGCCAGGTACTATTGTCACCCTGCCTCCGCTCGGGTACACGGATATGCTCATCCTGGAAAAGAACGCCGAATATATCGTCACCGACAGCGGCGGGGTCCAGAAAGAAGCGTATTTCGTACGGACCCCTTGCGTCACCCTGCGCGATCATACCGAATGGGTGGAGACCGTCCAAAGCGGCGCCAACCAGACCATCGGCCCCAATGAAAAGAAGCTGCTCTCGGCCCTTTCCAAGCCCGCGCCGGTACTTCACGACCTCCCGGACCATTACGGGGACGGGCATGCCGGGGAAAAGATCGTCGACCTCCTCAACAAAGAGATCTAGAGAACCATATGGCCCCACAAAAACTATTGGTATTGATGGTCTGTTCAGAACGCTGGGATGAAGGCGGAGCGCACGTCATCCACCCGCTCGAGATATCCCAGGAGCTCATCGCGCTCGGGCATGAAGTGCGTTTGTTCATCCCGGAGGTCAAAAAGCTCGCCCAGCCGATATCGGTCCCGTACGAGATGGTGCCGGCGCCACGCTGGTTCAAAGGCTCGAGTTTCCTCTTTTTCGAACTGCTCCTGCCGTTCCGGTTGGCCCGCCACATACGCAAAGCGAAATACCAGAACAAAAAGGTCGTCATCTATACCCGCCACCGTGAGCTCGGGCTTTCCTCTCTCATCCTCAAGGATATGCTCCATGTCCCGTTCGTCGATGAGTATAATGACATCGTGACGGAGACCATGGCCTTCTTCGCGAAGACCAATATGTACAAAGGACTGATGAGCCGGATCAAGACCAGCCCGTTCATTGTGAGGTCCATACAAGCACTGGAAAAGCTCATGTTCCGTCAGGCCAACGCTATCGTGGCCGTCACTCCGGAACTGAAGCAGTACATCATCGATATCAGCCATGTTCCCGCGGAAAAGGTCACGGTCATCCCGAACGGCTGTAATATCCGCAAGATCACGCTCATGGATAAACAGACCTGCCGCGAACGACTGAACCTCTCGCAGGACCGTACGTACCTCTGTCATATCGGCAGCCTGAACCCGTGGCAAGGGGTCGACGATGTCATCGACGCGCTGGAGCTGATCGTCAAGGAACTGCCGCAGACAACGCTGCTGCTCGTAGGAGAAGGACCGTACCGGCAGACGCTGGAGCAGCGGATCACCGAGAAAGGGCTGAAGGAGCACGTACTGTTCACAGGACACCTTCCTCATGAACAGGTAAATCTGTACCTCGGGGCATCGGACGTCTGCATGTTCCTGAAAACGATCACATCTTACGGTCTCTCTTCTCTCAAACTGTACGAGTATATGGCCTCAGGAAAACCTATCATCGGACGCGATATACCGTCCCTGCAATTCATCAAAGATAATGATATCGGGACACTGCTTCCCGTGAAAGCACCTGCGTCACAGATCAAGGACTGTATCCTGGCGTTCCTCAAAAGACCGGACCTGCATGCCCTTGAACAGCGCACACGACACCTGGCCGAGACCACGTATAATTGGGGCAGGGCAGCGAAGAAAATAGAGGAGATCTGTTTTTCTATATAGGAGAGTCTATGGTCAATAGCTTTATATGATGCTCACGTATGTGGCCGGTATCACACCTGAGCAAAAAGCCATTGACCATTGGACTATCGACCATTGACTTGAAAAAGGAACGATCATGGAACTAAAACAATGTACCGACCTTCACGCCTTCGACGAGTTCGTCTGCAGCTCGCCGTACGGGCATATACATCAATCGTCCGGCTGGGGCGAGATCAAGTCCTGTTTCGGCTGGGAACCGCTCCGCTATATCGCCGAGGATAATGGACGGATCGTGGCCGCTCTTTCGATCCTCAAAGCGAAAAAGCACGGTATCCCGTTCCTGTACGCATCGCGCGGTCCCGTGCTCGATTATAAGGATTACAATACCGTTAATTTCCTGCTCCCGAAGCTTCGGGAAATAACGCTGCAGGAAAAGGCATTGTTCCTGCGCATCAGTCCCGCCGTCCGGGCAACGAACGAAGGTGTCGCGAACCTGTTAACGAAGAACGGCTTCATCTCCGCAGGGAACCCACAGCAGCACACGGTCACTATGCTGCTCAATATCGAGAACGCCGATCCGGAAGCACTGCTCAAGAGCTTCCATGAAAAGACACGGTACAACATACGTCTGGCCTTCAAAAAAGGCGTGACGGTCGCCCCCTGCACGGACGAAAAAGATATCGACGCGTTCTACGTACTGCTCCAGCAGATGTCCAAAAGACAGGATTATGAGCTCTTTCCTCTGGAATTCTATAAGACCGTCTTCCGCGTGCTGGCACCGAAAAAGATGGCCACGCTCTATCTTGCGTATTTCAACGGCAAGATCGTCGGCGGTATCTTCAACCTTCATTGTGCGAAAAAGACCTGGTACATGTGGGGTGCTTCTGACTTCGAGCACCGGCAATACATGCCGAACTACGCGCTGCACTGGACGGCGATACAGGACGCGATCAAAGAGGGGGTCACGACCTACGACTTCCAGGGCATCCCCGAGGATCCGGACCCGAAGAACCCGATGTGGGGGTTCTATAATTTCAAAAAAGGGTTCAACGGCGAGACCGTGCGCTGGCTGGGAGAATGGGATATACCGGGAAGAGCGAAACCGGTATACATGCTCGCGAACAAACTGAAACTGATATGAAGAACCTTACGATCCTCGCGTACCATCGTGTATTCCCGGAGCCGCGCGGCGTGCTCGCCGTCACCCCTGAACTGTTCGAACAACAGCTCCGCTCGTTCCTGAAAAAAGGCTATACCGCATACACGCTCTGCGATGTCCATAAGAAATTCATCAAAAAAGGGAAAAAGGTCCCTCGAAAAACGCTCGTCATCACGTTCGATGACGGCTATAAGGATAATTATGTGTACGCGTTCCCCATACTGCAAAGATTAAAACTCCCTGCGACGATATTCCTTACCGCAGAATATATCGGTACCGCACGTACGTTCCCCTGGGACGAGACCGACCCGGACCTCACGGGTACGTCCCTGGGCGAGATGGACCATCCGCTCACTTGGGAACAGGTCCGCGAAATGGCCCAAAAAGGGATCGAGTTCGGATCGCATACGATGACGCACCCGAAATTGACGCGTATCGATATCCATGATGCCCAGAAAGAGATGGTCCGTTCCAAACAGCGCATCGAAAAAGAGCTCGGTAAGCCGGTCCATTCGTTCTGCGCTCCGCACGGGTATCTTAATGGTGCACTGGTCGAATTGACGAAGTCGTCGGGCTACGCGCTCGGTGTGCTCAACCCGCCCGGTATCACAGGTCAAGATAAGGACCTCCCGGAGACCATCTATTCCTTGCGCCGGATCGGGGTATATGCAGCGGACTCTGTCCGCAAACTGCACCTGAAGAACTCGTTCCTGTTCATGTCCCTGTACCGGACCGCACGGGCGTTCCTGAAGAAAAAGCACCCTGTTCAATGAGGTCAGAAAAAATACCTATTTCATTTTTTCAAGAACGGGTCGATAATAAGTAAGTAAAAAACAACAAAGGGAGTTCACGGAACATGAAATTATCAGTGATCATTCCGGTCTATAACGAAATGCAGACCCTGGACGCCATCTTAAAGAAGGTCAGGGACGTCCCCGTCCAAAAAGAACTGATCCTGGTCGACGATTTCTCAAAGGACGGTTCCCGCGAAAAACTGCAGGCCATGGCCCAGCAGAACGACCCCGCGATCAAGGTCCTCTTCCATGAGAAGAATAAAGGCAAAGGCGCCGCCATCCGTACCGGCATAGAGGCCGCGACAGGCGACCTCACGATCATCCAGGACGCGGACCTCGAGTACGATCCGAACGACTATATCAAGCTGATCGCGGCGATGGACCAGCAGCATGCCGACGTCGTCTACGGGTCCCGCTTCCTCGGTGAATGCAAGAATATGTCCGCGTCACATCTGTTCGGCAACAAGCTCCTGACGTTCATCACGAACCTGCTGTTCGGCGCGAAACTGACGGATATGGAGACCTGCTATAAACTCGTAAAAACACCATTATTCAAAAGTTTTACGATAAAGACGGATCGGTTCAATTTCGAACCGGAGATCACGTCAAAATTGCTTAAGAAAAAGATCAAGATCGTCGAGATCCCCATCACCTATAACGCCCGAGAGTTCGATCAGGGAAAAAAGATATCCTGGAAGGACGGTTTCTCCGCGGTCTGGGCACTCGTCAAATTCAGATTCGTAGATTGAACCTCACCCGCTCGCAAAGACTCACACACTCTCCCTACGATAAAGAATTGTAATCGTAGGGAGAGTGTTGTTAGAGTGAGGGCGTATGAATAGGATTATTACTTGAGCTTCTTTTGTATTTTTTTGGGCAGCACTTCCCATACCGCCAGGAACGCCACCGCGATCAGCAGCGGGTCGAGCGGCAGACGCAGCCGCGTGCAGCCGTAGGAGGCCATCGTACTGACACAGAAATACACGATAAGCCACAGCAGGTACTGATACGGACGTTCTTTACGATGCCGCCAGAAACCCCAGATAAAGAACGGGATAAAGATGCCGTACGTGAGCATGCCGACCACATCCTGCAGCAGGTTGCGGTGGTAGGGATGCATCGGTGAATAATGCCAGAACCATTTGAGCTTCATGACTGTGAGCCATGGGAGCTTGTACCAGTATTTTTTGTTCACCTCGATGAAATAGGCCTTGCGCTGCGCGTCGCTCATGCGGTCGTAGACTTCCGTGCCAATGACATTGTACAGACCTAAATAATTGCCCGCGACCACGGGATCGGTGAACGTCACTTCGTTATTACTGGCGCACAGGATCTCCAGGAAGTCCGTATTGGTCGGTATGTACTTATGGAACACGAGCTCATTGCGGATGATCCATGGTGAAAGAACGAGAAAGAAGGCAACGAGGAACACCGCTGCGCTTTTCCATTTTTCCTTCAGATACTGAAAGGGCTTATCGCAGAACACAATGAACCAGCCAACGAGGAAGAACGCCAGATAGTAGCCGACCGGACGGATGAGCGTGAGCGCGCCGAGAAAAGCACCGCCGACGAAGAAATAGGGCAGGGATAATTTCTTGCTGTTGAGATCGAACCAATAAAAGATGAAGATAAGGAACAAAGGTATGAAAAAGTTCTCGGAATCCATCATCGTCGCTTCATGCAGGAAATACGGATAAAAGGCCATCCAGACACCCGCGAGCACGGCCGGCCAATATTTTTTATGGAGCTTCATCGCTACCAAAAAGGTGAGGGGCGCGATGAACGCACTGCTCGCCGAGACAATGATCTTCCCCAGGAGCGGGCTCGCGCCGAATATCAGAAAAAAGAACGCAAGAATGAGCGAGGTCCCCGGAATGAGCGTGAACTGCTCGCCGTTGAAGGTATAGCCGTGCCCCTGTGCCAGGTTCGCAGCGACGCCATAATAGCGGTGCTCGTCACCGATGAGCCTGTGGTCCCAGCCGATATGCGTATTGTATGAAAAGCGGAAAAGCAGTCCGAGCAACAGGATGACCAAAAATGTTCTACTGTAACGTCGTATCAGAGTAAGCATTATATGATAATTGTATGGCGGAGACGTTGGATTTGTCCAATATGAACATCATCCACCGCCCCCAGTGTACACCTTAAGGTGTACACTGGGGGCGGACGACCACGAACGTATCATGGTATGATTTGATCACCATGTTTCTCGACAAAGCTATCTTCTATTGTCTGACCTGGGCCGTGTTCTGGCTACCGTTCGTCGCGGTCCCCGCCGGTGTGTTCTGCAAGACGTTCACCGATATCGGCCTCGAGCTCGCGCTGCTGCTGTGGCTCTTCAAGATCATCACAAAAAGAACGAGCGGCTTCCGTACGCTCGGGGGTACGCTCGATAAAGCGCTGCTGTTCGTCGCGTTGGCCTCGCTCATCTCCATACCGTTCAGTTTCATCAAGGTCTGGGCGATAGGCGATTTCATCAGCATCCTGCTCGGGATATTCGCGGTCTATCTGATCGCGTCGGTCACACGAACGAAAGAACAGGTATATACGTTATGCACGGCCATCATCAGCTCTGCCGTCATAGTGGCGTTCATCGGGTTCTTTCAGATACCGCTGAGACATTCGGTGAGCCTCGCCGCGAACCCGCTCATGCAGCCTCTTCTTTTTTTGAAAGCCTCAGACCATCCGTCGAGGGTCTGTTCGACCTTCATTGAATACAGCGGCGTGAACGTTTACGCCGGGTATCTTGCCGCGGTCCTGATGCTGCTGCTCGTCCCGCTGATACTCAACATCAAAAAGCTCAACTGGCGCTCGCTGCTCGGGAACGTTCTCGCGGCGGCGATACTGCTCGCGAGCCTGGTGCTCACCAAAGGACGCGCCGCGTACATCGCGCTTTTCCTTTCGTTCTGTTGCGTGTTCTGGCAGGTCCGCGCGCTGCGCAGACCGCTGATGACCGGATTGGTCGCCGTCAGTATCGCCGCTTTTATACTTGTCCCTCCGGTACAGTACGCCATCCTCGATATTTTCGATAGAACATCCTCTTCGAACCAGGAACGCGCCGTACTCTACGGCCCGGCGTTCCGGCAGATACTGCAGCGGCCGCTCACCGGCTTCGGGGACGGACACTCCGGGCGCAAGATCGTGTTCAACAAGGCGGCCGGTGCCTGGGAAGAATCCCATGATAAGACGTACTTTTCGTTCACGTCGATACAGAGCGTGTATGATAAAGCGGAGTATTACAGGAAGAAAGGCATCGTCCAGATACAGCGCCCGCACAATATATATCTGACGACCATGATCGACATGGGGATCTTCGGACTGGCAGCGCTCATCTATCTTTTTTACGCGCTCATATCCTCACTGCTGGCCATCTACCGCAAAAAGGCGAACACGCATGAAGGTCTTCTCGCACTCGCATTTGCCGGAGTGTTCTTCTCATACGCCGCTTATGGGCTGCTCCACGATTCGCTCAATGCGCGACCCTATGCAATGTTATTTTGGATATTGATCGGCATGACAGGAGCTACATTAAATAATATGTCATCAGTTAAAAGTGGCAAGAGACGCGTGGCGAGTGGCAAGAGGAAACAGAAAAAAAGATAGAGGCCATATTTTTTTCATCTATTTAAACGCTTACCCTAATGAGTATGAGCCCTCTGCCGCAAAGCGGAGAGGGGTGCCCAAAGGGCGGGGAGAGGCGTTTAACGAACGCTAAAGGATGTCATCATGAAAACCAAACTCGTCATATTCCAATATTCCCTGGCGAACTGGGGCGGGGCGGAGAACATCATCTGGAAGGTGGCCAACTACCTCCAGCATACTGGCATGTACGAGATCGTGGTCGTCGGCATGGTCGACGAGCAGCCTTCGTTCGAGAAGGACTTCGAGCGCATCGGCATCCGCACGAAATGCCTGCATGTCAGCGATAAGAAGAACATCCTGACGCAGATCCCCCAACTTTGGTCGCTCGCGGATATCCTCAAGACCGAAAACCCGGACATCCTGTTCAACGTCCTTTTCCCGAGCATCTTCTCCGGCGGCATCATCGGCACCATCTGCAAGGTCCCGCATATCATCGGGAACATCCACGGCCCGGCGCTCTTCAAGAAGAAGCTCGCCATCATGTTCGATAGGATGGTCGCGCCGCTGTATGAAGGCTATATCACCGTCGCACCGCACATCAAGGAACGGTTCATCGCGCGCGAGCAGATCCCCGCGGAAAAGATCACGGTCATACCGAACGGGCTGGAGATGCGCGAGGTGCCGGCAGGGTACGACCGGGAGACGTTCCGGAAAGAGCAGGGGATCTCTCGGGAAACGCTCGTGTTGGGCACTATCGGCCGCATCTATCCGGAAAAGAACCAGAAGTACCTGGTCTCTATCGGGAAAGAACTTATCAAGACGATACCGGACCTGAAATTATTGATCGTCGGCGACGGCCCGCGCTTTGCGGAGCTCAAGGAGTTCATCAAGGCGGAGAACATGGAACAGCATTGCGTGCTGCCCGGCTGGCGTTCGGACACGGTGAATTTTCTGAAAACGATGGACATGTTCGTGCTGCCCTCGCATTATGAAGGCATGCCGTGCTCGATACTGGAGGCCTGGCAGCAGTATGTGCCCGTGGCGGGGACGAACGTGCCCGGCATTCGCGATCTTTTGACCGAAGGAAAGACCGGTATCATTCTTCCGCCGAACGACGCGAAAGAAGCGGCCAAGGTCCTGGAAAAAAAGCTAAAGGATGCTGCGGCACTGCAAAAGATAGCCGAGCAGGCCTTCACGACCTGGAAGACGCAGTACACCGTGGAGACCATGGCCAAAGCGCATCATCAGTATTTTCAGAAATTGTTAGAAAAATAAGCGTTTTTCAGATATTTTTCTTCGGTCTTATCGTCTGCTGACGTCCATTACTATAACGCCGCCCCGTGCTCCACGTTCCTGTATCGTGCCGTTTCTTTTGAGGTAGACGGTCCTTAATACCATTGCTGATGACCACTGCGTTCATATCCGCCAAGTCTGTTTGCAGTGCATCAAGTCTTGGCGCTGCTATGTGTTGCTCCAGCACATCGGTATCGCACATATGCTCTAAACACCTGCGGAGTTCTTCTTCAATACCAGAGGTCAACACTGCAAGTTCTTTCCCTCCACGCCTTCCATCACACAATACGATCATATGCGGTACCACATCCTCGACCGGCAGCTCATGCATAATAGGCTGAGCAGCTGCCATCAGGAGCGGCTTACATGAAGGTACTGCACTGAAAGTTTCCGAAGGTGGAAGCCCTTGTTCATTATCGAGCTCCAAAAGCAATTCGCTGACCGCGACCGATAATTTCTCGATCGAGTATTGTGTCGATCCGGTTAAAAAAACTCTTCCGTCAGGGAGCCGAACTTCTTTGCCAAACATGAAGCTGTTCGCCATGATCTTTGTATTCAAATGACCGCTCCTTCTACCTCATTCATCGTTAACAGCCGGACAGGATTTCAATGAAATACATTTACAAATAAGGTTCCGGGCTCAAGAAGTCTTTGAACATATCAAATACGGTCAGGACACCGCCATTCACCCTATAAATAGCCCTTTATCATTCATTCCGTGTGCCTGTATAATAAAAAAATGACAGTGACCGTTATATCCTCTCTTGAGGAACTTACCGCCCTTAGACCCGCTTGGGATGCTCTCTATAATGAAAGAGGGGCGCTCTCTCCGTTCTCGTCCTTCTCCTGGGTCCGCACCTGGTGGACCTATCGGGGACAGGAGAACCGAATGCTCGTTCTCGTCTGCAAGGATACCTCCGGGGCGGTCATCGCGATCGCGCCGTTCTATGTATCACTGAAGTTCGGATATCGGACCGTGCGGTTCATCGGCAGCGGTAATTCCGATTATCTGGATATCCTCATGCGCTCCGGCACAGAACAGACCGCCATCAAGGAATTGTGCGAACAGCTGAAAAAGCTCAAATATTCCTGGGACATGATCGACCTGATGGATATGCCGGAACAGTCGCTCTTTCTGCAGACGCTCAGGAAGGACCCGAAGTTGTGCGCGCTCCCTCATACGGTACAAAAAGGGCTGATATGTCCGTATGTTTCGTGGGAACGGTCGCATCAGGAATACCTCGCAGCTCGCAGCTCTAATTTCCGTTACGATCTGAAACGAAAATTTAAACGTGCCGAAAAAATGGGCACGGTCTCTTTCGAGGTCCTGAAAGACATGCCGGAGCAGGGCATTGAACAGTTCGCCTCGCTCTATGAGAAACGCTGGTCCTCAAAAGACACGAACGCCACCATCAGGAACGAGACCGGGCAAAAACTGCTCAACGAAGCCATCCGTACCTGGGCCCAGGAAGGGATATTGCGTATCCCTGTCATGAAGATGAACGGCACTATCGTCGCCTTCTGTCTCGGCTTCATCAAGGATGCACGCTTCTACTATTATATCCCTTCGTTCGATCCGGCCTTCGTACAGGCCTCTCCGGGGAAACTCCTTGTCGAATACATCCTGAAGAGCTTCCCGGACCTTGGTATACACGAGATCGACTTCATGAAAGGTGAGGAACGCTATAAGCTCGAATGGTCCGATACGTTCAGACAGAACTACCGCCTGCTCCTCTGGAACAAAAGGCCGGCCAGCCTGCTGTACGCCGGGACCTATCTCCTGTTCCTGTATGTACGGAACAAGGCCCGCACGTCCGAATTCCTGCGCTTCCTGCGGTTCAATGCGCTGGGTTACATAAAAAATCTGATAAAAAAACCTCATACCGCCCCCACTCCCGTTACAGAGCAGGGGAGGCCTGCCCGCCGAACGGTCCCGGAAGGCGGGGCCGGGGAGGGGTCAAAACAAGATGCTCCCGGGAGAGGGGCAGGGGGTGAGGGCCATTAAAATCCTCATCGTCAACGCCGACGATTTCGGCCTCAATACCGGCGTGAACCGCGGTATCATCGAATGCCATCAGAAAGGCATCGTCACCAGCACCACGCTCATGGTCAATTGCCCGGGAACGCAGGAAGCGGCGGACCTCGCCAAAGAGAACGCGGAGCTCGGCGTCGGTCTGCATTGCAACCTGACCGTCGGACAGCCCATCTCCAAACGAAAGACCTCGCTCACCGATGAGGACGGCTTCTTCTGGCCGCGCCGCGAGTTCACAAAAAAAGTACTGACAGGAAAGATCAAACCCTCTGACGTTCTTGAGGAGATCGAACTGCAATGGGACGTCTTTGTCTCTCTCGGTCTTACACCGACACATATCGACAGTCATCAGCATGTCCATGTCCTGCCCGGGCTCGCGAAGGTCTTTGTCCGGTTCGCGAACGAAAAAAAGGTCCCGATGCGCGTGCCGAACGAGACCATGATCATACAAAAAAAGATATCACTGAAGGCTCTCTCTCCGAAAAGCCTGGTGACCCTTCTGCGTAAATCTTTTCTCGGCCTGTATTGCCACCGGGCCCGGGCCTTGGCAAGGGCACATGCCGTCCGGACCAATGATACCCTGTACAGTATCTTCGGGTTCTGGCCCGCGGTCACGAACCTCTCTGTCAGCCATTATGAAACGCTGCTCCAGCGGATGCCTGAAGGGATCAATGAACTGATGGTGCACCCCGCCGATGTCGCCGCCGCCCCGGACAGTACCTATACCACGAGCATCCACCACATCAGCAGACAGGAAATGCTGCTGCTCCAGAACAGCGCTTTGAAAAAAATCATAAAAGAATGTAGTATTGAACTGGGTACGTACCGGTCTATGGTCAATAGTCTATAGCTTTTATGGATGCTCCTTTAGGTCCGCATTAAAAAAGCCATCGACTATTGACCGGAAAAAGCTCGGACCGACAGTTAATGTCATTAAATTATGGAGGCACATGACTCATGTCACACTATCTCGTTACCGGCGGTGCCGGTTTTATCGGTTCAAATGCGGTAAAGAAACTCCTGGAATTAGGCGAACAGGTCTCTGTCGTCGATGATCTGTCCACCGGACGCAAGGTCAACATCGAACCGTTCCTGAACAAGATCACTTTTTTCCAAAAAGATCTCTCCGATGAAGGGGTCGCGCTTGAGGTCACGCGCGGCGTCGATTATGTGTTGCATTATGCGGCGATACCTTCGGTCCCCCGTTCGATAGATAATCCGATCGACACCAATAATGCGAACATCAATGCTACGTTGAACCTGCTTGTTTCCTGTAAAGAGAACGGCGTCAAACGGCTGGTCTATGCGGCATCATCATCGGTCTATGGGGACCAAGATCCGAACCATGCCAAAGTAGAGACCATGCCGGTCAGGCCGAAATCACCCTATGGGCTGCAAAAATACGCGGCCGAACGTTATTGCCAGCTCTTCGCCGAGCTGTACGGTCTCGAAACGATCTGTTTGCGATTTTTCAACGTGTTCGGACCGAACCAGGACCCTGCGTCCGAATATGCAGCGGTCATACCTCGTTTTATCAATGCGGTAGACCAGGACCAGCATCCGGTCATTTTCGGAGACGGAAAGACCTCCCGCGATTTCACCTTCGTTGATAATAACGTACATGCCTGTATCCTGGCCTCAAAAAGTACCGACGGGGTCGGTGAAGTGTTCAATATCGCCATGGGCGACAGCACATCCCTGTCCGGTCTTGTCGAAGCGATCAATAAGATATTAGGGAAGAACGTCACGGCAAAGCACGCCCCTGAGCGGCCCGGCGATATCAAACATTCCCGTGCGGACATCTCCAAGGCGGAGAAGCTCCTCGGGTATCGCCCGATCGTGAGCTTCGAGGAAGGACTGCGCCGGACCATCGAGTTCTACAGGAAGAAATAACATGACCTCAGCCGCTCCGGTCACGCTCAGCATCATCGTTCCGGTCTTCAATGAAAAGAACACGTTCCTGCAACTGTTCGAGAAGGTGTACGCGCTCGATATCCCCGGCAAGGAGATCATCGTCGTCGACGATTTCTCCACCGACGGTACCCGCGACCTGCTCAAAGGCCTCGAAGGCCGTCCCGGCGTGACCGTGGTCCTGCACGAAAAGAACGGCGGGAAAGGGACCGCGATACGTACCGGGCTTGCACATGCAAAAGGTGACGTGGTCGTTCCTCAAGACAGCGACCTTGAGCTCGATCCGACACAGATCATCACCCTGTTACAATTCTTTAAAGATAAGAACGCCGACGCAGTGTTCGGCACCCGCTTCCGCAAAGCGGCGTTCTCGTTGAACAAGTATTTTCTTGCTAACTACCTGTTAAGTCTCTTCACCTCCATGCTCTATTTTCAGCGCATTACCGATATGGAGACCTGCTATAAGATGGTCAAAAGGGACGTATTGCTCTCGCTCAAACTGAAGTCCGCGCGGTTCGATATCGAGCCGGAGGTGACCGGCAAGCTCAGCAAACGCGGCATCCGTATCCACGAACTGCCCATCAAATACAACCCGCGCACCGAGGCTGAAGGCAAGAAGATCAAACTGAAGGACGCGTTCAGCGCCGTGTGGACGCTGATCAAATACCGGTTCGTCGATTAAAGTCGAAGGTCTGAAGGTCATAAGTCGTAAGTCATGCTCTAGACGTATGACTTGAGACTTTCGACTTCATCTGAGGTAATAACATGCCCTCCAAAGATAAAATAAAGATATTGCGTATCATCGCCCGTCTGAACATCGGCGGCCCGTCGATACATGTCGTGAACCTCACGCACTATCTCTCTGACGACCGTTTCTCCTCAAAGCTCATCATCGGCAAAGAAGCTCCTCATGAAGGGAACATGCTGCACCTGGCGAAGGAAAAAGGCGTCGAACCGATCATGCTCGAGGCCCTGGGGCGTGAACTGCATCCGCTCAAAGACCTTTCGACACTCTGGAAGCTCTACCGCATCATCAGGAACGAACGGCCGGACATCGTCCACACGCATACCGCAAAAGCCGGCACATTGGGCCGTATCGCCGCGAAGCTCGCCGGTGTGCCCATCATCATCCATACGTTCCACGGGCATATCTTCCACAGCTATTTCGGGAAATTGAAGACCAGGATATTTCTCCTGATCGAACAGGTCCTGGCCCTGTTCACGACCAAGATCATCGCCATCAGCGAGAAACAGAAAGAAGAACTGGTCGCGCTTGGCGTTGCGCCGGAAAAAAAGTTCACCGTCATCCCTCTCGGCTTCGAGCTGGAAAAGTTCGTCAACGTTCCCCGCACGGGAGAACTACGCAAGACGTGGGGGATCGCCCAAGATGAAAAGGTCATCGGTATCATCGGCCGCCTTGTCCCGGTCAAGAACCATGCCGCGCTCATCCCGATCATGCAGGACGTCCTGAGAACGTACGGTCCAAAGATCAAACTGGCGATCATCGGCAAAGGCGAACTGGAGGGAACATTGCAGGAGCAGTTCAGGGCGGCGGGACTTGAGCGGAACGTCGTTTTCGCCGGCTGGCATCACGAGCTCGAGAAGGTCTATCCGGAGCTCGATATCGTCGTGTTGACGTCGTTGAACGAAGGAACGCCGGTCGCGCTCATCGAAGCAATGGCCTGCGGCGTACCGGTCATCTCCACGGAGATCGGCGGCGTCGCGGATATCGTGAAGGACGGAGAATGGGGCTTCCTGGTCCCTCGCGGCGATCATGCCGCCTTCGCGGACCGTATCGTGACCCTTCTGTCCGACCGACCGCTGTGTGAACAGTTCGTTCAGAAGGGCAGAGCATTCGCCTTCAAGACCTTCAGCGTGACCAGGCTCGTGTCCGATATCCGTGCTCTGTATGACCGCCTGATCACCGCTCGCTGACCACTTCCCGCCGTTTACCCTCATTGTCGATTTTTTAATTCTCATGGTAAACTTCATCCCTGTTCAAGCTAGCGTAAGAAATAATAAAATAAGGACCAATACATGAACATTCTGATCACCGGTGGCGCAGGTTTTATCGGTTCGCATCTCTCGGACCATTACATCGCACAAGGAGATACCATCACTGTTATCGATGATTTTTCGACCGGCCATGAAGATAATATCGCGCATCTGCGCGGGAAAAAGGGTTATGAGGTCATCAAGGATACGATCCTCAACGAAGAGGTGCTTGAACCCCTCATCAAAAAAGCGGACATGGTCTATCATCTCGCGGCCGCTGTCGGCGTTTATACCATCGTTGAAAAGCCGCTCCAATCACTGATCACGAACCTGCAAGGGACCGAAAAGGTCCTGGCACTCTGCGCCAAACATAAAAAACAGGTGCTTGTCGCCTCCACCTCGGAAGTGTACGGCAAAAGCCAGAAGTTCCCGTTCAAGGAAGATGAGGACACGGTCATGGGTGCGACCAGGATATCCCGCTGGAGCTATGCCTATGCCAAGGCCATCGACGAGTTCCTGGCACTGGCCTATCACCGCGAGCACGGGCTTCCTGTCGTGGTCGTACGTTTCTTCAACACTGTCGGACCAAGACAGACAGGACGGTACGGGATGGTCATCCCGAACTTCGTCCGTCAGGCACTGACCGGCGAAGATATCACCGTGTTCGGCGACGGACAGCAGTCCCGCTGCTTCACCTATGTCGGTGATGTCGTGAACGAGATCGTAAAACTGATGAACACCAAGGCGGCCCAAGGCGAAGTATTCAATGTCGGCGGTACGGAGGAGATCAATATCGAGAACCTCGCCAAAAAGATCCTTCAAAAGACCGCAAGCAAGGCAAAGCTGGTCTATATCCCTTACGACAAGGCCTATCCGCTCGGGTTCGAAGATATGCAGCGTCGTATCCCTGACCTCTCAAAATTAAAAGCCCTGACCGGATACACACCGACCAAAGGCATTGACGAGATACTGGATATCATCATCGACCACAAGAAGCAGAAGTTGGGAAAACTGTACAAGTATTGATAGTATCCTTGGTCACTAGTTACTAGCTACTAGTCGCTAGCTGACCAATGAAATATGAATGGTTTGTTAACAACTAGTACCTAGTAGCTCATAAGCAAGGAGAAGATCATGACACTCAAAGAAAAGATCGTACAAAAGAAGGCCCTTGTCGGCGTTATCGGGCTCGGCTACGTCGGATTGCCGCTCGCAAAAGAGTTCGCGCTCTCCGGCATGAAGACCGTCGGCTTCGACCTGAGCAATAAGAAGGTCGATATGATCAATCAGGGGGTCAGTTATATCCCGGACGTCGAAACAGCGGATATCGCCTCTACCGTAAAAAAAGGAACGCTCTCGGCAACGACCGATTTCTCAAAACTGAAAGATGTCGATGCCGTGTTCATCTGCGTTCCGACCCCGTTCGATAAATGGAAAGCACCGGACCTTGAACCGGTCCGCAGCGCCTCTGAATCCGTACGTGAGTACCTTCACAAGGACATGATCGTCATCCTGCAGAGCACCACCTATCCGGGGACGACCGAAGAGGTCGTTCAGCCGATACTGGAAAAGACGGGGCTTAAGGCCGGCGTCGATTTCCATCTCGGGTTCTCTCCTGAACGTATCGATCCGGGCAATAAAAAGTTCACGGCCAAGAACACCGCAAAGGTCGTCGGAGGGACGACACCCCTCGCAACGGAATTGATGGTGGACCTGTTCGCTTCGTTCATCGGGCGTGAGCTCATCAAGCCGGTGTCCGGTCCGAAGACCGCCGAAATGTGCAAGATCCTGGAGAACACGTTCCGCAGCGTGAATATCGCGCTCGTGAACGAACTGGCCCAGCTCTCCGAGCGTATGGGTCTCGATATCTGGGAGGTCGTCGATGCGGCGTCCACAAAACCGTTCGGGTATATGCCGTTCTATCCCGGTCCGGGCGTCGGCGGGCACTGTATCCCTGTCGATCCGTTCTACCTTTCATGGAAAGCCCGTGAGTTCGATTTCTACACGAAGTTCATCGAGCTTGCCGCGGACGTGAACATGAACATGCCTCATTTTGCGCTCAAGAAGATCAAGGACGCGCTCAATAACAAAGCCGGGAAGGCCCTCAACGGCGCTAAGGTCCTTGTGCTCGGTGCCGCGTTCAAGAAAGACATCGACGATTTCCGTAATTCTCCGGCCATGTACCTCATGAAGCTGCTGCTCAACGAAAAGACGGACCTGAGCTACAGCGATCCGTACGCGCCGAAGATCAATTTCGAACATGAAGTATTCACCATGGAAAAACAGCATAAAGACATGACGTCGGTAGACCTCACCCCGCAGGTCCTGAAGAGCTATGACTGCGTCGTCGTCGCCGTACCGCACAGCAAGTTCGACTTCCAGCTGGTCGTCGATAATGCGAAGGTCGTCGTCGATCTCGTGAACGCGACAAAGAACGTCAAAGGCAAGAAAGAGAACGTTACACGGCTTTAAGCTCCAGGCTGAAGGCTCGAGGCGCTAGGGCAGAAACAACCCCCTTGAGCCCAGAGCCTACTGCCGAGAGCGTTTTTTTTGCGTGTCTCCCTGGAGCCTCGAGCCTGGGCCCTAGAGCAGACCCGGTACTTTGTCTATTTCCCCATCTAGGCTTATAATACGTCCATGTTCACCCAATATATCGTTGCCTTTGTCCTGTCCTTTATCGCTGTCATTATCTTCACGCCTATGGTCAAAAGATTCGCCATGACCTATAACATCGTTGATAACCCCTCTGCCCGTAAAGTGCACAAAAAACCGACACCGCTCCTCGGAGGACTGGCCATCTTCTCGGCGTTCGCCGTCGTGCTTCATTTTGTGGTAAGCCCTTTGCCTAAAGAGATACAAGGCATCTTTGTCGCGGGCGCACTCGTCGTCATTCTGGGGCTCTGGGATGATTACATGGGCATGAAACCCTCCGTAAAATTCCTGGGACAGCTTCTGATAGCGCTCGTCGCTATTTTCATCTTTGATGTACGGAGCTGCATGTTCGATCATGACTTTCACGATATTCTGGATATAGCGCTCTCGATATTCTGGGTGACCGGGATCACGAACTCGTTCAACCTTCTGGACAATATGGACGGGCTCTCCGCCGGTATCGCAGGTATCGCTTCGTGCTTTTTCTTCGCGCTCGCCGCAAAAGCAGGGCAGGTGCCCTTGGCCCTGACCATGGCCGTGCTCGCCGGCAGCTGCTTCGGGTTCCTGAAGTACAACTTCAGCCCTGCCAGCATCTTCATGGGCGATATGGGTTCCATGTTCCTGGGCGTGACCCTGGCCCTGACCGGCATCGTCGTTCAGATACGGGCACTGGACAGCTGGGTACTGGCAGAAACGTTCCCGCTCGTGGATTACCAGATATTCACCGGCATCGTCCCCCTGCTGATATTGGGGCTCCCGATATTCGACACCTCGCTCGTAACGATATTGCGCATACTCAACGGCAGACGTATCTCTCAGGGCGGCAAAGACCATGCATCCCATCGCTTGAAAATGAGCAGGAACGCGTTCCAGCGGCTTCTCGATAAATTCATCATCGGCATCATCCGCTTGAGCAACCGCAAGAACAAAGCGCAACAGCATGCACTGCACGGTATCGCGCACAGCAGAGCGGTCCTGATGCTCTATGCAAGTGAAATAGCGTTCGGCGGCATGGCCCTGCTCATGGCGCGGGTCAACCTGTGGCAGGCCTTGACCATTCTCGTACTGGTCATCGCTCTGTCCGTCCTGGCCGCCGGAAAGTTAGCCAAGGTCGCCGTATACGAATCCCAAAAGAAAAAATAACCAGCCCATATGAAAGGTCCGGACATGACAGCTTCATCAAAACTGCCTCCCGCCAATATACTCATCACCGGAGGTGCAGGCTTTATCGGGTCGAACCTTGTGGACCGCCTCCTGGAACAGGGACATACGGTCCTTTGTATCGATGACTTCAATGATTTTTATGACCCGCGTATCAAACGAAAAAATATCGAAGATCATCTGAAGAACCCCCGCTACACGCTCGTGGAGGCGGATATCCGCGACACAAAAAAAATATTCGATACGTTCACGGCCTTTAAACCGCAGATCGTCGTACATCTCGCCGCACGCGCCGGTGTCAGACCGTCGCTCTCCGAGCCGCTGCTCTATCAGGACACGAACGTTAAAGGGACCACTAATATCCTGGAAGCCAGTCGTATGGCGGGTGTGAAGCGTATCCTGTTCGCGTCCTCGTCTTCGGTCTACGGGAACAACGAGAAGGTCCCATTCTCCGAAACGGACCCGGTCGACAATCCGATATCTCCCTACGCCGCTACGAAGAAAGCGGGGGAATTACTGTGCTATACGTACCATCATCTCTACAAGATACCGATAGCATGCCTGCGTTTCTTCACGGTCTACGGACCGCGTCAGCGCCCCGAGATGGCGATCCATTCGTTCATCCGGTCCATCGACGAGGGAAAAAAGATCAAGATGTTCGGAGCAGGGGATACGTTCCGCGATTATACGTACGTGGAGGACATCGTCTCCGGCATATTGGGCTGCCTCACGGCGCCGCTCAGCTATGACATCATCAACCTCGGCAACTCTCAGACCGTCTCGCTCAAGGACCTGATCTCGACCATACAGCACGCGCTCGGCAAAAAAGCCGTCATCGAACAACTTCCGGAACAGCCAGGTGATGTGAAACGCACGTTCGCGGACACACATAAGGCGCAGAGGCTCTTCGGCTACGCACCGAAGACCAGCATAGTCAGCGGCATCACTAAAATGGTAGACTGGTATCGTTCGAACAAGTAGAACGCATTGACGTTCAAGGCCACAAAAAGGGGACTTCACCGTGTCAAAGAAAAAAAAGGAGGCAGCAGTTGCCATGACGATCAAAGAACTGATACTCGTCCTTATCCCGATCTTGATAGGTGCTTTCGGCCAGATATTCCTGAAAAAAGGAATGCTCCAGGTCGGAGGCTTCGCACTGAGGAACACGAACCTGGTCCATAAATTCATCGAGATATTCATGAATCCCTGGGTGTTGTTCGGTTTCTTATGTTATTTCCTGAGCTCATTGCTCTGGCTCATCGCGATCTCAAGGATCCAGTTGAGCATCGCCTATCCTATGCTGAGCATCAGTTATATCCTCGTTCTGGTCGCCTCCTGGTTCCTTTTTAATGAACCGGTGACGATAGCCCGCTGGACCGGGGTATTGGTCATCTGCTTTGGCGTGTTCCTGATATCCAGGAGCTGACACAGTAGTACCGGGAGTGCTTGAACATGAAGAGCACGTTCAAGAATATACTTTTTATTAAGCACTTAAAAGGAGCTGCTCAATGAAAGTGGTCATTTTGGCCGGGGGTCTTGGAACTCGATTAAGCGAAGAAACAGGGATACGCCCCAAACCGATGGTAGAGATAGGGGGCAGACCTATCCTGTGGCATATCATGAAATTATATTCCCATTACGGTTTCAATGATTTTATCATTTGTCTTGGCTATAAAGGATATATGGTCAAGGAATACTTCCATCATTATTTCATGTACAACTCCAATATGACCGTTGATCTTGGTTCCAATGAGCTGCATTACCACGATTCGCAGGCGGAACCGTGGAAGATCACTCTTGTCGACACCGGCATGAACACGATGACCGGCGGAAGGATAAAAAAGATCAAGAAGTTCGTTAATGACGAGACCTTCATGCTCACCTATGGCGATGCGGTCAGCGATATAGATATCAAGGCCTTGGTGGCCTTCCATAAAAAACAGGGGAGGCTCGCGACCGTCACGTCCGTACAGCATGCGGGCAAGTTCGGGAGCGTGCAGATAACAAAAAAAGGGGCCGTTGCTTCTTTTCAGGAAAAACCGCAGCACGACGGTTCCTGGATCAGCGGGGGGTTCTTTGTCCTCGAACCAGGGGTCTTTGATTACATCAAGGATGGCGATGATACCATCTGGGAACGGGCCCCCATGGAACTGCTGGTCAAGAAAAAACAGTTCAGCGCCTACCAGCATAAAGGGTTCTGGAAATGCATGGATACCTTACGGGATAAGAACGACCTCGAAACGATCTGGCATGCGAAAAGAACCGCGCCATGGAAAGTATGGAAAGACTGACCTCTGCTTTTTGGCATGGAAAAAAAGTCCTGATCACGGGCCATACCGGGTTCAAAGGTACGTGGCTCACGTTCTGGCTCCAGAAAATGAACGCGCAGGTCCACGGATATGCCGACACGATCCCGACCAGACCGTCCTTATTCAAGGTCCTCAACATGAAAGTCCCCACGACCTGGGGCGATATCAGGGACATCCGTAAGCTCAAAAAGTGCCTTCGTTCTTTTCAGCCGGAGATCATCTTTCATCTGGCAGCACAACCCCTGGTCCGGACCTCCTATGAAACACCGCTGGAGACCTTTGCAACGAACACGATAGGGACAGCGAACCTGCTCGAAGCTGTCCGGGAATGCCCTTCGGTCAAAGCTGCGGTATTGATCACGACCGACAAGGTCTATCTCAACCGGGAAAAGGACCATGCGTTCAGGGAAACGGACCCTCTCGGCGGCTATGACCCTTACAGTGCATCGAAAGCGGCAGCGGAGATCGTCATAGCTTCATACCGTGATTCCTTCTTTGCTCCGAACGCTCATAAAAGGGAACAGCGTACTCTTATCGCCAGCGCCCGTGCAGGGAACGTTATCGGGGGAGGGGATTTCGCCGTTGACCGGCTCATTCCGGACCTTATCCGCGCGCTCATGTCCGGCAAGGAACTGCTCATCCGCAATCCGAAAGCGATACGTCCCTGGCAATTCGTCCTTGAACCCCTGCACGGATATCTGTTATTGGCAGAAAGTTTGTTCAAGGGAACAAAAGAGCACGCCAGTGCTTTCAATTTCGGCCCGGACAAAAAAGATGCAAGACCCGTCGAATGGATCGCCCGCATGCTGTGCAAAAAATGGGCCGATACCTTGACCTATACCGTGACCCGGGGACCGCATCCCCATGAGGCCCATTTCTTAAAGCTCGATTGCACCAAGGCAAAAAAAATACTGGGATGGAGACCGGTATGGGACCTGCCCGCCGCACTGAACAAGGTGGTCGAATGGACACAGGCCTATCAGCAAAAAAAAGACATGCGAAAAGTATGCAACGACCAGATAGACGAGTATATGGAGCAGCTCTCATGAACAAAAAAGAAAAAGCCTTCAGGAACAAAGCAAAAGAACTGATGACCCGCTATTACAAGACCGTCCTCGCAAAAGACCCGGGAACGTTCAGGCCGGGCGATCGCATCCCCTACGCAGGCAGGGTCTTTGACGAAAAAGAACTTATCAATCTGGTCGAAGCCTCCATGGATTTCTGGCTGACCACCGGCCGGTTCACGGACATGTTCGAAAAAGATTTCGCGAGATTCATCGGAGTGAAATACTGTTCTCTCACGAATTCCGGGTCCTCCGCCAATCTATTGGCGTTCATGGCGTTGACCTCGCCGACCCTCGGAGAAGCACGGATCAAGCCGGGAGATGAAGTGATCACTGTCGCGGCCGGATTCCCGACCACCGTCACTCCGATCATCCAGTACGGCGCGGTCCCCGTGTTCGTGGATATCATGCTCCCGACATACAATATCGATACCTCGAAATTGCAGGAAGCTGTATCCCCGCGCACAAAAGCCGTTATGGTGGCCCACACGCTGGGGAACCCCTTCGATCTCACCGCCGTAAAGGCTTTTTGCGAATCACATGATCTGTGGCTCATCGAGGATAACTGTGATGCATTGGGGTCCGGATATGAGCAGAACGGGACATATCGCAACACAGGTACGTTCGGACATCTGGCCACCTCAAGTTTTTATCCGCCGCATCATATGACCATGGGAGAAGGCGGCGCAGTATACACGGACGACATACGATTAAAACGCATCGTGGACTCCTTCCGGGATTGGGGCAGGGACTGTTGGTGCGCTTCCGGACATGACGACACCTGCCATAATCGTTTCAGCCAGCAATTCGGGGAACTGCCCAACGGGTATGACCATAAATATGTCTATTCACACTTCGGGTACAATTTGAAGCTGACCGATATGCAGGCCGCCATCGGCTGCTCCCAATTAAAAAAACTGCCCCGGTTCATTAAGGCCCGCAAAAAGAACTGGGCCGCGCTGCGGAAAGGATTGGACGCCCTCTCCGACATTTTTATCCTCCCTGAACCGACACCTAAAGCCGATCCGAGCTGGTTCGGTTTTATGCTGACGATAAAAAAGGACAGCGGATTGACCAGGGATGCGGCCGTCGCCCATCTTGAGAAAAAAGGCGTTCAGACCCGTATGTTGTTCGCCGGCAACCTGATCAAACATCCCTGTTTTGACCACATGCGCGCGACAGGGACCGGATACCGTGTGAGCGGAGCGCTGACCGTGACCGACATGGTCATGCACGATAGTTTTTGGATCGGCGTATACCCGGGGATGACCAAAGAAATGATCGGATATATCATCACGACCATCAAAGAGCTCAAGAGATGACCATGAAAAGAACTGTTCTCGTGACCGGAGGCACCGGATATGTGGGCAGCAGGCTCGTCACGGCCCTGGTGCACGAAGGGTACAGGGTCTTTTTGCTGACCAGGAACGCTTCCGACCTGACCGGGATCAAAGGGCACGGAAAGAACATCGAACAGGTGACCATGGCTTCATTGGAAAGAACGCTCAAAAAGAACACGGTGAACGGCATGATCCATTGTGCTACCAATTACGGACGGAACGGAGAACACGCCCGCGAGCTCGTTGAGGTGAACCTGTTGTTACCCGTTCGTTTACTGGAACTGGCGCGCGCATATTCTGTGCCGTTGTTCTTGAACACCGATACGGTCCTGAACCGGGACACGAGCGCGTACGCGCTCTCAAAAAAACAGTTCAGGGAATGGCTTGAACGCTCATCGGACACGCTCATCGCCGTGAACATGGAGATAGATCAAATATACGGCCCCTGTGATGCCGGTTCAAAATTCATTACGTCCATCACACGGAAGCTGCTGCATAATGATGGGGAGATAGCTCTGACAAAGGGGGATCAAAAACGTTTTGTTATCTACATTGATGACGTCATCTCCGCATATATGCATGTCCTGAAAAAGGCCTTCAGCTTTGCTCCCGGCTTTTACAATATACCGGTCGGTGGTAAAAGGCCGGTACGTATTAAAGACCTTGTGCTCACGCTCAAAAAGCTGACGAACAACCGCAGCACACGGCTCCTGTTCGGCGCCCTGCCGTACAGAAAAGGAGAGAACAGGCACACCAAGATACGTACTTCCGTTCTGAAAGCAATGGGGTGGAAAGAGCGGACCGGGCTTGTCGAAGGATTAAAAAGGACCGTCCAGTACGAGAAAAGGAACATACCATGAAATATCTGATAACCGGAGGCTGCGGGTTCTTAGGTTCGAACATCGCGCTGCAATTATTGAAGGACAAAGCGCAGGTGCTCGTGCTCGATAATCTATACCGGCACGGATCGGAAAAGAACCTTCAGTGGCTTCAGGGAGCGGGGGAATTCGTTTTTTTCAAAGAAGATGTGCGCAACGCGGAAGCTGTCGCAAAGATAGTGCGTGAGGAACGCCCGGACGTCATCTTTCATCTTGCCGGACAGGTCGCGATGACGACATCGATCAAAGATCCTCGTCTGGACTTCGAGGTCAATACGCTCGGTACGTTCAATGTTCTGGAAGCGGTACGTCAGTTCTCGCCGCACACTATCGTCATCTATTCATCGACGAACAAAGTGTACGGTGACCTCGAATGGGTGTCCTATACTGAAACAGCGACCAGGTACGTCGCAGAGGCCTATCCTAACGGGTTCCCGGAACAGCTGCAGCTTGATTTTCATTCCCCGTACGGCGTCTCCAAAGGGTCCGCCGACCAGTACATGCTGGATTATCACCGGATATTCGGCATCAGAACAGCCGTCTTCCGCCATTCTTCCATGTACGGCGGACGTCAATTCTCTTCATATGATCAAGGCTGGATCGGCTGGTTCTGCGAACAAGCGCTCGCCCAAAAAGCAGGGAAACATTCGGCACCTTTCACTATTTCAGGGAACGGCAAACAAGTACGCGATGTCCTGCACGCCGAAGATATGGTCTCCCTCTATCTGACGGCTGCCGCACAGATAGAAAGGACACAAGGACAGGCGTTCAATATCGGCGGCGGCATGCAGAACAGCTTGTCCCTTCTCGAATTGTTCCAGCTCCTTGAAAAAGAACTGGGAGTGACACTGCAATATCAGAGGATCCCTCCGCGGGAAAGCGATCAAAAAGTGTTCGTTGCCGATATATCCAAGGTCCAACGCACGATCGGCTGGCAGCCGCGTATCGATAAAGAACTCGGGCTGCGCAAGATGCTGCAGTGGGTATCGAGCCTGCAGTGACCGCGAACGGAATAGTATTTGACCTGGTCAAAAACAAAATGCTAGCATGATTTCACCGTGCAAAAAGACCTGACCATCATCATTCCCTCATATCTGGAAGAAGAGAACTTACGGATAGTGCTGCCCCGACTGAAAAGAGCATTGACCAATGCACAGGTCGATTTTGAGGTCCTGGTCGTCGATACGCTGATGCCCATGGACCATACCGCGAACGTATGCCAGGAACAGGGTGTACGGTATGTGAACAGGACCCAGGGCAATTTCTACGGCGATGCGGTCCGAACAGGGATACAAGAAGCGCACGGCCAGTATATCGTCTTTATGGACGGGGACGGCTCGCACACCCCGGAATTCGTTCTGGAACTTTTCCGGAACGCCCGCGATAATGATGTCGTTGCGGCCTCCCGATATGTCCCGGGAGGCGCGACAGATAATAAAAAAATATTGATCCTCATGAGCAAGCTCGTTAATTTTGTATATGCCTTTGTCCTGGGCATCCCCTGCAAGGACATGTCCAACAGCTTTAAACTGTACAGAGCATCGTTACTGAAGGGGATCGCTTTGACCTGTAACAATTTCGATATCATCGAAGAGATACTGTTCAAAATGAAAAGGGTGAAAAGGGATATAAAGATAAAAGAGGTCCCGTTCACGTTCAAAGAACGCATGTTCGGACATACAAAACGCAGCCTGTTCCGGTTCATGCTCTCATATTTATTCACCTTGATGCGTTTGAGGTTCTCAAAATGAGCGTACCGTTCAGCCACACCAGAGCATGAAACTGCGTTCCGCAAGGACATTTCAACCGCTCATATCCTTGTACCTCCTGGTCATCATCTCTTTTATTGTGTCCGGTCTCCTTTTTAAAGGGACCGCATTCTCGTTCCCGGCGCTCACGACAGGGCCGCAGAACACGGTCATACGCGGAGCTGACCTTAATGCATTGTATTACGGGGCACAGCGGACACTGCGCGGTGACAATGTATATCGGCCTGACCTTCAAAAGATATCCTTTGCACAGGAGCTCCGGGGCCCCGGAGGGACCAGCAGGTTCGTATACCCTCCGCTGATGGGCGTGCTTTTTCTCCCGTACACGCCGCTCTCTCTGCACGATGCGTACATGCTCCATACGCTCCTTTCGGTCCTGTTCTTTCTGGGCGCACTGTTCATCCTCGAACAGCTGCTGACAGGGCCTCCGAAAAAAATGACCGCCCTGCGGTTCAGCGGAATGGTATTTTTCTTGCTGATGCTTTCTCCGGTCCTCTGGTTCCACTTGGAACGCGGTCAATCGGATATCTTCATCTTCTTTTTATTGGTCTGCTGCAGTTATTGTGCCGTCCGAAGCTACGATATCCCCGCCGGTATCCTGCTCGGGACCTGTATCGCGCTCAAGCTCACTCCGGCACTGCTGCTCCTGTACTTCCTGTTCCGCAACCGAAGCATTTTTTTCATTGCGATATTGACCACGCTATCATTGTTCATAGGTATGAGCTTTTTGCAGCCTTTCCCTGACTTCCTGAAAGCCTTGCACGCGTTCTCTTCCGGAGGATCGAACACATATGTTTCCAACAGTCTGTACAGCATTATCTATAATAAGTTCACTTGGCACTGGCTCAGCCCTTCATATGCCCGGCTCATACTCTACGGTCTTGCTGCGGCCCTGCTCGGCGGCATAACACGGGGCCTGATGCTCGAACCGCAGAGGACCAACGCCCCCATCGACCGCCGCGAGCTGCTGAAATACTTCGGATCTCTTTCCCTGTGCATGATCCTGCTGCCCACGGTCTCGTTCATATATAACGGCATCTATATCGTGTTCATTATGGCCTATCTCTGGGACGTGAACGCGCGAACACATACCCCAGAGAACGTGCTGACGCTCAGCATACAGGGACTTTTGTTCTTTTTCTTAGCTCCCGTATGTCTTTTTACGATATTTCAAGCACCGCCCATGAGCTATGTTTTCAGCTTGCGTCCGCTCTTCGGTCTGTTGCTCGGGCTCATCATATACAGCGACCGAACGGTACCCATCCCTCAAGCAAAGACCGGAAGAAAGAGAGCACGTCATGCATAACAGCTCACCACGTACAAAAAAACACATCACGAACAAAGCTACCGTTCCGAGCAAAAAGAACGGACGTGAGGTCTTTCGCTTTAATAAGAAGGAACATTCCATCCATTCATCCTTATATAAAGAATTGATCGAAAAAGAGATATCCTATTGGAGCAACGCAGGGGAGTATCACCAAGAGGCTTCAGGAACAGGCTGGGATAACATAAAGAACGATATATCGTACCGGACCTATGATAAAGGGACTTTTGAAAAAGAACTCTCGTACATACGTTCGGCCGGAAAAGGTATCCATGTCCTTGAACTGGGAAGTTCCGACGGCTGGCTGACCACCGAGATCGCGAAATTATCGAACGTACAGACCGTGACCGCGATAGACATATCTCTGACAAAAAAACTGAAAAAACATTATCTCCGGCAGGACCGTAAGAATATCCTAGTCCAGGGGGACCTCAATCACTTCCGCTCCATAGCTATCCCGAAAAAAAAGAGATATGACGTCATCATTACGCACGGGACACTGCACCATCTTGTCGACCCGAAAGGTACCATCCTGTACTTTATCAAGGAACACCTTAAAACGAACGGCCTGTTCATCATCAAGGATAAATGGGTATTGCAAGGGCTCCAATACAGGACAAATGCCGTGTGCTTCCATTTTTCTGAGAGCATAAAATCGCTCTTCAGAGGCCTGTACAAGCTCATCACGCTCGACCTCAAGAACTTCGGCGTACAGCTCTTTCTTTCCATAAAGAACCTGCTTTTCATATTCCCGTCACTGCTCAGCACCCATTTCGCCATGAACAACAATAACAGGGCTTTTTCCCCGTTCGAATCCATTTCGTCGGCAGAGGACTACAAGGACATCTATGCCGATCGGTCCCTGGTCACTGTCGTTCTCTTCAAGAACTATGCGGCGCTCCCTCTCGTTTATTTGCTGTTCCCTAAGGCCACCTGGGAATTCCCCGGGTTCAAATGGCTCTTGTTCACTCTTATTCCCGGGCTGGACAGAGCGTTAATAAAAAGCAGGCTGTACGCAGGATGCCAGCATCTGTGCATACTGAAAAAACAGTGATGGACCGGACAAAAAGAACGGTCACTTCAACGCATGCCTACTGATCTTTTCGCTCGTTCTTTTTCTATTGCCATCGACCTGCAGGCGGACTAAAATTACGAGCAATGGGCATACGACAGGCCGTCAATACATTTCTCGAGCATACGGTCGGTTTTTCGCTGATACGCTGCAGTACGCGCGCGCAGTACGATTCTCGTGATGCGCTTTTGCTCGATCTGTTCCGGAACGCAACGACACTCGCAGAACAGAAAAAGGACGCTCCGTCCGTCTCCTGTATCATCTTTTCCATGGACCGCGCTTTACAGCTGCATGCCTTGCTCTCTTCCTATCGAACACTGGTCAAGCACGCTGTCCCGGTACATGTCCTGTACCGCACGACCTCCGCTGCGCATGCAAAAGCGTATCAGGAAGTGTTCCGCGCCTGTCCGGGAGTGTTCGCGTCCGTAGTGAAGCAGCGCTCGAAGGATTCCTTCAAGGAACAACTGCAGAACATACTGAAGAACATCGGTACCCGTTCCGTTTTCTTTCTTGTCGACGATATCATTTTCACTGAACCGTTCGACCTGCAGGAGTTCGCCGGTCTCGACACCCGGTTCGCCATACCGACCCTTCGCATGGGGAAGAACATCAGGAAGAACTACCGAAAGAACGGCTCGCTTCCTCTTCCAAAGTTCCGGCCGTATGCGGAAGCTCGTACAAAACAACCCGTGCTCTGCTGGCGTTGGGCGGAAGGGAAGGGTGCCTGGGGCTATCCGCTCTCCGTTGACGGCCACCTTTTCTCTACAACCGAGATCAGGGTGCTCCTCGCACATACCCCCTTCAGGTCCCCGAACACGCTCGAAGCACAGCTGCAGACCTATGCTCCGCTGTTCGCGCATAGATACGGGCTCGCCTATCAACATTCAAAGATCGTGAACATCCCGTACAATAAGGTCCAGAACGAGATCAAAAATGAGTTCGGCTCCGAACATCAGGACGTTATGCTGCGTCACTGGCAAGAGGGTGAACAGTTCGACCATACGGCCCTCCTCGGTTTTGACAATTCGTCGACACATCAGGACATACCGCTCCGCCTTGTCACGAGAAAAAGAACATGAACCTCATCACGCTCGTCCGAAAGATCAACGCTAAGCTCACGAACACGTTGCGCGACCGGCTGTTCCCGATAGAATTCCCCGCATGCGTCACGATACGGACACCGTTGACGACATTGAACACCGTAAAAAAGCTCCTTGAGACCCGCACACCAGGCATGTACCTGCGTTTTGGCGACGGCGAAGTGAACGCACTTGAAGGCCTTGGTGCGATCGAGCAGCAGGGGGATACCTCGCTTGCCGCGGAAATGAAAGAAACGTTCGCACTTAAAGGCGATACCGTACTGAAATCGCTCATGATCCATTCTAAAAAGTTCGGGACCATGCCAGGCATGAAGCCGGGGCTCCATGAAACAGAGGATGCCTGGGCTACAGCACTGCTCAGACGCTGTTTTACGTTCTTTGTCGGAGCGCCTATTCACGCTCACGCAGCGCTTGCGTACCTTGCGATGACCGACCGTGCATACACCGTTGACTTCCTCCGCCTTATCAAATCCTTGCGGCCGATATTCGTCGGGAATCAGGACGTACCTGAAATGACCGTCACAAAGCTCTTCGGAGAGGACTGCCATGTCAAAACACCTGTACGGGACGCCTATCGGTCCCTTGACCGTATCGAAGAAGAGGTGAGGGCACGTTTGAACGCTCGGAACAGCGCCTATGATGTCGTCGTGTTCGCTATGGGGCCGGCAGGAAAGATACTTGCCAAGCGGCTGTATCGTGACCAGAAGAGACCTCTATTCCTTTTTGATCTGGGAAGCGTATTGGACGCGTTCTGCGGCAATTATTCAAGAGAGTGGATCACATTGACCGGTCTTCCGAACTCCTACTGGTCAGACATGCTTGATGCTATCTCGCAGAAAGGCTGAACTGTGGGCATCAAGCACCTGTTCATCATCACCTCCGTCATTCACTTTAACACCGGCAAGCTGTCTTATTCAGGGACCCGCTCGGTATTCTCTCCGGAAGAGCGTATCGAACAGACCATCGCGACCATCACTTCGGTCAAACGATATATGCCTGACGCCTATATCCTGCTGCTTGAAATGGGGAACAACGGCTCACTGCCAAAAAAATTGACCGACCTGGTCTCGGAATATCGCTATATCGGCGCTGATCCCCTGGTACATCTCGCCTGTAACAGTGCGCACAAAGGTCTTGGGGAAGCGGTCGGTCTGTTGAAAGGGACAAAGACGCTTCCTCGGGCGAACATGTACCTCAAGATGAGCGGCCGTTATGCGCTGACCCCTGCGTTCGATCCCGATATATGGCACGGGAAAGGGTTCCTGGCCCATATCCGTGATACGGCGTTCTCCACACGGCTCTATGGGATCTCAGCAAATGCGATACCCTTCTGGAGACGTACGCTTTTCCTGAGCCTTCCGTTCTTGCTCCTGGGTAAAGGCATAGAGCAGATACTGCTGCGCCTGCTCCCGAAAAAAATGATCACACACATATCGGTCCTCGGCATTTCAGGCGCGATCGCACCCAACGGCGAAATGATAGAGGAGTGAACATGAAAAAGACCGGAAAAAAAATGCGCACCAAAAGCTATAAGCACATCGTTGTGAACAATGCGTTCTGGTTGGCGATGCAGACCATCATATTGAAGATATGTACGTTCTTCTTCTCCGTCCTGCTCGCCAGAAAATTGGACACCTACGGGCTCGGTATCTACAGCTATTTGATAACCCTGGTCTCTTTCTATTTCCTTTTCGCGCAATTGGGGTTCGACACCTACTTCCTCAGAAGATGGGCGACCCGCACCGGTAAGGCACCTCACGAGATCCCGGTGGTCAATACGATCAAGCTCATCGCGGCCGTGCTGATCGGACTGGGGCTGTATCTGTACGTAGCGCTCACCCGGTGCTATGCCGTTGAGATCACCGTGCTCTACCTTACGTATATCCTGGAACAGGTCCGTTCGACCTATCTCACCTACAACAATTCCCGCAATGATTTCAAAGAGAACACTTATACGAACGTGCTCGATGCCGGAGGCTCCGCATTATGCGGGATCGTCCTCCTGCTTCTCGGGTACGGGTTACGTGAACTGCTGTTCGCACAGCTCGTCTGTAAAGCGTTGTCATGTCTTCTGATCATCCTGCGTCAGAAGGAGCGGATACCTCTTTTTACGATAGACCTTCATACCTCCCTATCCTTTCTGAAAGCCTCGCTCCCGTTCTTTTCCCTTTCACTCTTCAGCATGATCTATTTCAGGATAGATGTGCTCATGCTCAAAGCGTTGACCACGGTGACCACCGTCGGACTCTATAACGCGGCCTATCGCGTCATGGAAATGGCCAACCTCATCCCAGGCTATATCTTCATCGCATTCTCGCCGGTCATCATGGAGCTCGCGCATACGAACAGAACAAAGCTTTCCGGCTACTATACGCGTATCTATAAATACCTGCTGAGCTGCGGTTCATTTGTGACCCTGATGATCATCGTGTTCAGTAAGGACATTCTGCTCTTGCTCTGGGGGAACAGCTTTGAGGGCTCCACACCCTATTTACAGGTATTGGCCATGAACATCATTCTGCTCTTCATGACCATGCCTCTGGTCTATTGGCTCAATGCGGTACATAAAGAACATTATGTGCTCAAGGTCATGATACTGCTCTCTGTGACCAATATCGTGCTTAACTTCATTTTCATCCATTACTGGGGGGGCGTCGGCGCTGCCTGGACGACCGTTCTCTGTGAGATCATTAATTTCATGCTTTTGGCAAAAGAAGCCCGCATGAACATCATTCCCGCGGAGCTGCCCATGATCATTGTTTCGAACACGCTCGCCGTGACCGTCACATACCTGCTGATATGGCACACACAGCTGCACTGGCTGTTGATCCTGACCGCCGGATCGCTCCTGTATTGTGCAATGCTCTTTGTCTCACGTACGTTCAATATGAAGGATCTTACCCTCCACACCTGACACTTCTGATATACTATATGACCAAGATGCTCTATCTATACACCGTCCCCCCCACATTTGCAGGCATCTGCAGATTGATAGTAAAAAAGGTCCTGCACAAAGAACGCGGACCGGAAGCCGTGCTCCGGAGCCTGGAACGGGGGCTTCACGCACTGCGTGTACCGTACACGGTCAATAAAAACCTGCCTGCTGCCGCACGGCAAGAGAGCGTGCATGTCATCGCAGGAGCCGATACTGTCCGGTGGGCTTTGGCACAAAAAGCAAAGGGACATATAGGTTATCTTTCTGTAGGTCCCGCGATCGTTGTACTGCCTTCTGAAGAACAAGGCTTACTGAAAGACCGAATGATCGACAAGATACTGTGCCCGTCGGAATGGACAAGACAATTGTACGTACGAACAGCTCCATCCTTACGGAACAAGATCAAAGTCTGGCCGGCCGGCGTTCAAGTTCCGTCACATAAAAAAAGGGGGAAGAGATCGATCGACCTCCTGATATTGGATAAACGGAAAGACCCCGCACTGACCAGGTCCGTGCGCAGAACGGTCCAAAAGGCCGGGCTTGCTTATAAGGTGCTCACGTACGGGCATTTTTCTCAAAAAAGATATTACGCTCTGCTGCAAAAATGCAAAGCGATGCTCTATATCGGCCGCACGGAAAGCCAGGGGCTGGCGCTCCTGGAGGCCTGGGTCCGTGATGTCCCGACACTGGTATATGAGGACCGCCTCTTCACTTATCAGGGCATGCGCTGGCCGCACGCATCATCAGCCCCGTATCTCACTAAAGAAACGGGATCGTTCTTCAAGGACGATCTGGAGCCTAAGTTGGCCCGGCTGCTAAAAAGCCATTTTTCACCGAAAACGCATTGCCTTGAACACTGGACGGACAAGATCATCGCAAAGCATTTTCTGGAGCTTTTACCGCTTCAAAAAAAGGGGCGCAATGCTTTAAGATAGCGTTGGGCGTTCCGTGCGAACGTACCCGGACATTATGAAAGTGAGTGAGTATGACCGCCTTCTGGCTGAACGTGAAGAAACAACTGAAACAACGTCCTTTTATCGTGCGAGCCTATAGGTCCCTCAGATATACGATACGTCCGATGTTCTATGCCCTGACAAGATTCCGCAGTGATCTCAAGGCCTTCAAGGCATTGTCCGCGGTACAGGCCTCACCGCGTTTCAAAGTATCGGCCAAAGATTCTTCTCCATGTTATCACGAAGCAGGGGAGCAGACCTTTGATCGTCCGTATGTGTTCCATACCGCCTGGGCAGCGCGTGTGCTTGAACGTACAAAGCCGAAAGAGCATGTGGATATATCATCGTCCCTGTATTTCGTCAGCATCATTTCTGCGTTCGTGCCGGTGCGGTTCTACGATTATCGTCCCGTCGAACTGGGGCTCTCCGGACTGACGAGCGCACATGCGGACCTGACCGCGTTACCCTTCGGCTCCGACAGTATCCGTTCGCTATCCTGCATGCATGTGATAGAACATATCGGTCTCGGTCGGTACGGTGACCCGCTCGATTATGACGGTGACCTAAAAGCGATACGGGAACTGCAACGGGTATTGGCCAAAGGCGGAGACCTGCTGTTCGTCGTACCGCTGGGGAATCCCCCCCGGATCATGTTCAATGAGCAGCGGATCTATAGCTATGCCCAGGTATGCGAACTGTTCAAGGACCTGACCTTGCAGGAATTCGCGCTCATCCCTGATTTTGCGGCCGAGGGCACGTTGGTATATGCTCCATCACAGGACATGCTCGAAAAGCAAGTGAATGCCTGCGGTTGTTTTTGGTTCAAAAAACCCGAATAAAGGAGCAGCATGACCAGATGACCGATATCTGATCATCAAAGAAGATATGCCCGGACTAAGACCAATGATAAGTATACTTATTGTGACCTATAACCGGGCGGCGTATATCGCCCAGGCCATAGACAGCGTGCTCATCCAGACCTATCCGGACTGGGAGCTTATCATCGTCGACGGCGGCTCGACAGATAACACCCCCGCGATCGTTGCCCGCTATGCGGAACATGATGCCCGGATCAAATATATACGGCAAGCACAAAAAGGCGGAGTATCCCATGACCGCAATGTCGGACTTCGGACGGCGCAAGGCCGATACATAGCGATACTGGACAGTGATGATATCTGGGCATCACAGGATAAGCTCGCCGAGCAGCTCGAATTCTTCAGGACACACCCGGACCATGTTCTTGTCGGTTCCGGCGTTCTCGAGATCGATACCGCAGGCAGGACGCTTGCCCGCTACAAAAATCCGATCACGGACACGCATATTCGTCGGGCCATGCTTTTTCGTAATCCTTTTGCACATTCAAGTGTCATGTTCCTGCGTACTGCGGCGTTGGAGATCGGCGGATATGATGAAGTGCGTACGATAGGCGAAGACTATGACCTTATCTTGCGGCTGGGAGGCAAAGGGCGGATGGCCAACCTGCCGGCCCTGTTCCTGAAGTATAGGGTGCACCCGGGAAGCGTATGCGTCATGGACAAGATGACGGGGGCGATCGAGACCAAAAAGATCGTGCAGCTGTATCGCCATATGTACCCGTTCTATCATCTCGCCATCGCAAAATGTCATATCCGATCGCTCTATACGGCCATCATCGTGGCCCTTGAAAAAATATCAGGACACACCGTATGAAAAAAGGCCCCGTCCCGACCGCAAAAAAGACTGTCCGTCACACCTCTATCATGCTGTTCGCGGCCCTTGTATTGTTCGTGCTGAACAATACACCGGTGAGCTTTTTTGAGAACATGGCCTTGTTCTTGTTGCACAAGCTCGGGGCCGTATCGGCACTGCTCTCACAGGGGCTCTGTGTTGATATTGAAAAACTGCAAGACCTTGCAGCGGTCAAAGCGATATGCAGGGATACCGGCATACAGCTCAGAGGCTTCATCTACTTTGCGTTATCCATGTTCCTCGCAATACCCTTTATCCGTGAACTGGCAAAAAAGTTCAGGAAGAACGATGCCCGTACGGACCTCATTATCAGTATCGTAAGCTTCGTTATATTGGCCATAGCCTATCTGCCCGTGATCAAAAGTATGGGGTTGGGGCATTATGTAGAATACAGCGAAGATCCGTTCGGCACAGTGAAGCCGTTCTCCGGAAAAAGATTACTGGTACCGTTCATCGCGAACATGCTCTTTTGTCGAGGGTATCTGCTTTATAATCTGTTCTCTGTTGTCCTGATAGTGGCGACCATCTTTTTTCTGAAACGCTGGTTCACTGAAAAGAACATAAAAATAACACCGCTCAACTTCCTGTCCGTGCTCACTTCAAGTTTCATGATCTTTCACTTCCAGTATACCGGCTATGTGGATATACTCGTTTTTTTATTGTTCATTATCCTGACGACCTATACGTTTGATGTGCGGACAAAACTGGCCGTACTGACCCTGGCCTTGTTGACCCATGAGGCAAGTATTTTCATTATCATCCCGTACATCATCTTCATGGTACCAAAAGCGGAAAAAAAGTATTGTATATCACTGCTCATCCTCTATCTGTTCACATATACACTGTTCTCAAAGACCAGCTTGCCGTCGTTGTATGAACACCATGCCGTCATAAGCGGCGCCAGCAGTATGGCCTACTTGAGCAATAACATCTCACGTGCGGTATGGGGCATACTTATCGCGTATAAACTGCTCTGGTGTTACATCTTCATGGCCTTGTACAGAGCCTGGAGGTCCGGGGCTCTTTTTGAAATGATGAAGGTGTTCTTCTTCATTTTCGCCCCCTTCATCATGCTCAATATGGTGGATACGAGCCGTTTGATCGGGTACGGATTCCTCGGGCTTTTATTCTCCTTGAGCTATCTTCACCAAAAAAAGGTATTGGACCTTGCAAAGAACAATATGATGTTCTTGGGGAACCTGCTCATCCCCTCATTTTATTGCGGTCTCAATACCGGCATTGTTTTCCCGATAGGTCTGTATGGGGGTATTGTTTGGCTCCTCACGAACATACCCGGGTAAAGACCTGAACAGGACCGCTCAACTCCGTATCGTATCTCGGTTTGACAAAGATATTCCTATAAAATACACTTGGTCATCTTACGCATAGGGGAGTACCACGACCTCATGACATTATTACTCGTTGAAGCCGGTATTTTGTTGACCAGTATCGTTATTTTCTTCCTTACCCAGTCCCAGATCCTGTTCCTTGAGGTCGGCATATTATGCGCGGTCTCGGCAGCTTATTTCCTGACGCAAAAAAAGCTGGATATCTATGAGAGGATCATCGGAGCCGCGATGCTTTTCATCGCGATGGGCTTACCTCTCATTTTCACGTCAATAACCCGTTCCGTGTTCGAAGTGTCCAAGCTGCTCATCCTGCGCATCGGACTTATCACGATAGTAACGACCTGGCTCACAAAGCTGATCGTCACCGGCAACAAGGGACTCTTGTTCAATGAATCCGTCTCGTTACCGGACCAAAAGATATTCACATGCGGCCCGTTCAAGTGGGTCCAGACCGGCGTTGAATGGCCGCTTTTTGCCTGGATCATCAGCAATATCGCATCCACGTTCATGACCCCCTGCTGGCCGATCACAATAATCGGGGCGTATGATCGATGGGAAGGGATATTCCTCGTACTTAATTACATCCTTTTATTATGGATATTCGCCAAGTTCTCTCAAAGAAAGACGTTCTTTTATTGGATGTTCAGCTCCCTGCTCATCACCGCAGCTGTTTCCTCCATCTACGGGATCTTTCAAAGCCAGGGAATGGATTTCATGCGCTGGAGCGTTGACCCCACAGCTCGTGTGTTCGCCTCGATCAATAATCCGGTGCACTTCTCCGCATATGTCATCATGCTCGTACCGCTGGCGTATGGTCTGATACTCTACCTGCTGGCATCAAAGAAAGCCGCGTTCTCCCTTAAGGCCTTATGGCATGACCTTGTTCAAGCTCTGAAAGCCATGATTGCCCAAAAGAAATGGATACCGCTCGGTTTTGATATCGAAAAGAAGAAGGATTTCACCATAGCCTGTGCCTTTATCGGCATGATCATCATCCTCTATACAGGCAACTATCTCTCCTACGGTCGCGCAACCTGGGTCGGGTTCACAATATCCACCTCATACCTGTATTATCTGTTGACCAACCTGAACAATAAAAAAAGCATAGCCACACTGATCATCGACTTCCTCTCGTTCACGGTCCTGTTGGCCTGCGCGATCCTGATATTCATTTTTAAGGCATACCTGCTCAATACGGCCATCGGCACATTGATCTTCTCCGTCACGGGCGTCGGGCTGCTCGCCAACTATTGGATATGCAGAAATATCAGGAATTTTATACTGCGGATCGCTATTATCCTTTTTGCCGTACAGCTCCCGTTCTCCATGGTCGGTGCCATATCCTGCCTTATCGTTATCTCCTGTATCTTTATCTATAATAAGCTTTCCCGGGAGTTCGTGCAGGCTGGCCAGCTTCGACAAGCCATGGTCCTGTTCCTGGCAACATTCTTCATTATTTTCTTCATTCCGTCCGCATCGACCATCTATAGCGTTGAAAAGACCAATATCTCGACCTGGGTACAGCGGACGTTCCCCGCTGCGGAGATCGGGACCTCCGAGAGCACGGGAAAGAGCTCTGCCGGGAAAAAAGAGGGGACAGAAGATGTCGTTCTTGCCCAGACCCAGCGTTTCTCGGGCCATTTGCTCGGGGGATCCGCTCGTCTGTCCATGTGGAAATCAGGGCTCGTATGGGTCCAGACCTATCCCTTGTTCGGTACAGGGCCAGGGACCATCAAGGAGATGTACCCGACGTTCCGCCGCTCTGATTACGGACGGCTGGAAGGCGGACAGAATTTCACTCCCGATAAACTGCACAATGAGTATATCAATGTCATGGCGACCAACGGCTATACAGGGTTCATCATTTATTTCCTGTGGCTGATTCCGGCGTTCTTCTGGATCCTTATCACAACGATATCCCGCAATGAAGGAGTCCCTTCCACATACCTGATCATCGGGCTTTTGGGCGGCTGTTGCGTATATTGGGGACAGACCCTGTTCAATTTCGGGGTCGTTGCCACTAAAGGGCTTTTTTATGAGCTCATGGGGCTCACTCTTGCCATCATCATCATGAACCCGTGGAGGGATTTTAAAGATACGCTGCCGGCAGACCGGTCCGCTCCTGCGGACAGTACGGCGCCCGACACAGCGGTCTGACACACGACACCATGACAAAGGTCCTGCAGATCATAACTCTGGGCGAACAAGGCGGCGCCCAGAAGCACGTCTTATCCTTGGTGAACGGTCTGGCTTTCCCTCATGTCCGGCGTTCGGCTTTCGATATGACCCTGCTCTGCGGGGGCAGGGGAGAACTGCTGCAAAAAGTACACCCGGGCGTAAAAAAGATCTGGATGCCTGAGCTCTGCCGTTCTATCGCCCCCCTCAAGGACATACGCGCCTTGCTCAAGCTCATAAAGATCATGAGAGCAGGCCGGTACGATATCGTTCACACGCATAGTTCTAAAGCAGGTATCTTAGGCCGCCTGGCCGCGAAATTCGCCGGAGTTCCGGTGATACTTTATACCGCACATGGATTCGTGTTCCAGGAGCCCTTATTCACCCCTCTCAAGCTTTTCTACTTTTTAGCTGAAAAATTATCGGCCTGCTGGACGACGATGCTCATCACCGTATCCCGTAATGATGCCCGTATCGCGGCACAGCTCATATCTCCAAAAAAGATAACGACCATACATAACGGTATCGATACGACCCCGCACCTCAAGAATAAAAGAGATATCCCGTTCATACGTGAACTGGGGCTCGACCCGAAAAGACCGATACTCGGTACTGTCGCTAATTTCTATAAGACCAAAGGGCTTGCTCACTTGCTCAAGGCATCGGCCTTGCTTCCAAAGAACGTACAGATCGTCATTATCGGAGATGGCCCGCTGCGCAGGTCCCTTCATGCACTGACACGGGAACTTGATCTCCATAACATCACATGGCTCGGTGCACGTACGGATATCCCCAAGCTCCTCAAACAAATGGACCTGTTCATCCTCTCCTCAGTGAAGGAAGGATTTCCCTATGTCATTCTGGAGGCCATGGCCTCCGGATGCCCTATCGTGAGCACCCGGGTCGGCGGTATCCCGGAAGTACTGACGAGCAAAGGAGGCTGCCTGGTACCTCCGGCTGACGAACACGCACTGCATAAAGCCATCGCCTCACTCCTGAACGACAAGAAAAAGCAACTGTATGCCCGCAAGAACTTTCCGCAGATAATTGACCGGGGATTCTCTGAAACGACCATGCTCAAAAAGACCTCGGCTCTCTATGACCGACTGCTGAAAGAATGATATAATCCTGCGAAAATGAGAACACGACATTTCTTGCAGCTCTTCTTCTTTTTATTGCGTATAGTGACCGATAGCGCCTGCATTTTCCTGGCCTTTGTCCTTGCGTATGTCGCAAAGTTCAAGACAGGACATTATCCCACCGCTCAGTTCGAACCGTACCTCGCTGTACTGCCGTATGTGATCACCCTCTGGATCCTGGCTTTCATTTTGGTCGGCTTGTACCGTACCCAAAAAGGGCTGCTTGCCCGGTTCAATGAACTGACGCTCGTAATGGCAGGGGTCAGTTTCGGAACGCTCGAGGTCATGGCCTTCTCCTTCGCATACCCGGCGTTCCCGACCTCCCGTTTTGTATTGGGATATACGTTCATCTTTGCCCTCATCTTCCTGTCCCTTTCCCGCTATATCATTCATTCGCTTGAACTATGGCTTTCCAAGCTCGGTATCGGGAACCAGTTCTCGATCATATTCGGAACGAACCATGTCGCGCAAACTATCGGGGAAAAAATGAAGCTCTACCCGACAATGGGTTACCATCTTCTGGGGTTCATCGACAATAAAAAACCGCAAAAGATCAACTATCATCTCAAGGACGGCAAATTCGTCTTTCTGGGCTTCACTAAAGATTTTGCGCATATCTTGAAAAAGTATAAACCGGATACTTTGTTCATAGCACATCCTGGTCTGCCGGAAACCTTGATATTGAAGATCGCCGCGTTCTGCGATAAGTACGGCATTCAACTAAAAATGCTCCCGAACCTGTTCTCGTTGCTCGCCAGTTCTATCGATATAAACGCACTCGACGGCATTCCCTTGCTCAGTTTTAAAGAAATAAAGTTCTCTTTTCTTAAAAAGTTCATGAAAAGGACCTTTGATATCTTATCGGCTATTATCATGATAATCCTCACCTCTCCGATCATGTTTTTTGCTGCCATTGCAATAAAAATATCATCACCCAACGGACCTATCATCTTCAAACAGGTCCGTGTTGGAGAAAAAGGCCGTCACTTCAATTTCTTAAAATTCAGGTCCATGCCAGTTGATGCAGAAGCCTCGACCGGTCCGGTATGGGCCACCGCCAGTCAGCAAAAACGGACCATCGGTATCGGGAACCTGTTAAGGAAGACCAGTATCGACGAACTTCCGCAGCTCTTTAATGTCTTGAAGGGCGACATGAGCATCGTCGGTCCCCGGCCTGAGCGTCCGTTCTTCGTAGATAAACTTGAAAAAGAGATACCGAACTACAGCAAAAGACATCTGGTCAAAGGCGGTATCACCGGCTGGGCACAGATCAACGGCCGCGCTATCTTGACCACAGAACCTGAAGAAAAACTGAAGTATGATATCTATTATATCGAGAACTGGTCACTTCTCTTTGATATCAAGATCATTTTAAAGACGATCAGCGACGTATTGTTCCAACGTAACGTATTTTAAGGACGGATTATGGACCACCTTACCGCTTGCCACTTGCCACTTTTATCTTGTCACTTCTTATGACCGTACGCGTCCGCTTCGCACCATCGCCCACAGGGAATCTTCACATCGGCAGCGTCCGGACGGCCCTGTTCAATTGGCTGTATGCCCGGCATATGGGCGGCACCTTTGTGCTTCGAATCGAAGATACGGACAAAGAACGCAGCACAGATACGTTTGAACTAGATATTCTTGACGGATTAAAATGGTTAGGACTGAACTATGATGAAGGACCAACATTCCCAATAGGCCAAGAGCTTTCTCTTGGGAAACAGCCTGCAGCAACGTCTATCTGCCCCAAAGGTCAATATCACCAGTCACAACGTACGGAAATTTACAATCAGTATATTGAACAACTTCTTAAAGATGGTAAAGCATATAAAGACCCTGAAGGGTCCCCTGCAATTTTCTTCAGAGTCCCAACAGAAGGGGAAACGGTCATTCATGATGTGATCAAAGGTGATATCACGTTCCAGAACAACGAGATCAAGGACCAGGTCATCAAAAAAAGTGATGGAGGAGTGACCTATAACTTCGCCGTGGTCATTGATGATGCGACCATGGGCATTACCCATGTTATCCGAGGGGAAGACCATATTTCTAACACTCCTAAACAAATACTGATGTACCAGGCATTAGGCTTCCCGCTGCCGCAATTCGGCCATTTACCGATGATATTGGGTCCGGACAGGTCAAAATTGAGCAAAAGACACGGGGCTACATCGGTGAATGAATATCGCAAACAAGGCTTTCTCCCTGATTCTATATTGAATTACCTGGCATTGCTCGGCTGGACCCCGGATGACGGCACAGAACTAATGGAACCGTCTGAATTGATAAAAAAATTCACTCTTGAACGAGTCAGCAAGTCCAATGCTATTTTTGATATAGCCAAGCTTAAGTGGATGAACGCAGAAAGAATAAAAAAGATGTCCACCTCAGAGCTCTATAATATCTGTTTGGGATACCTTGATGAGAAAAAACAGCAAAAAGCAAAGAATATTAAGTGGTTCTCAGATGTGATCGAACTAATAAAGGATGGCTTAACGGTTTATGCTGATATTATTGAGCTGACCGCAATGTTCTTTGAAGAATCGATCACATATACGGACGATGACAGGAAAATATTAGGTACCGCTGATGCCAAGAAAGTCCTTGCAATTGTCAAAGAAAAACTAGGAAGAGATACGGATTTTACCCCCGATTCAATCGAACAGATCATTAATACAACGGTCACAGAGACCGGGTTAGGGAAGGGTAAGGTTCTAAAGCCATTGCGTATCGCCCTGACCGCCCGCCAACATGGCCCTGCTCTAAAACATACACTGTACTTGCTGGGTAAAGATACTTGCCTGTCCAGACTAAAATCGCTCTGAACGTTTTAAACAAAAAGAATGACATGAAAACAGAAAATAAATATAAGAATAGACCGCTACCTGCCACTTGCCACTTTTTTCTTGCCACTAAGGTTTTACTGGGGGTCAATATTGACCACGTCGCAACAGTTCGAGAAGCACGCAAAGATATCTGGCCGGATATCCTTGAAGCCGCAAAATTAGCGATCAAGGGCGGTGCGGACGGGATCACTGTTCATTTGAGAGAGGATAGAAGACACATTCAGGATGCGGATGTCTTCAGGTTAAAAAAGAACATCTCAGTCCCGCTTAATCTTGAAATGGCCCTATCTGATGAGATCATTGGTATAGCCTTAAAGCTCCATCCCCATATGGCCACCCTTGTCCCTGAAAAGCGCCAGGAAATAACCACGGAAGGCGGTCTCGATGTCATAAAATACTTTAAAAAGACCGCAGAGACCGTTAAAAAACTGCAAAAAGCTGGGATCTTGGTAAGTTTATTCATCGACCCGGATATGGACCAGATAAAGGCCTCAAAAGAGAGCGGAGCGACCTTTATTGAACTCCATACAGGCACCTATGCCCGCAAAAAACCTGCCACCCGCCGCCTGTCCCTTACCACACTTCAAAAAGCTGCTTCCTACGCACAAAGCCTAGGGCTAAACGTCAACGCAGGGCATGGATTGACCTATCAGAACGTAAAACCGGTAGCACATATCAAAGGAATGCATGAATTGAATATAGGACATAACATCATCGCCAGGGCAATTATGGTCGGGATGGAACAAGCCGTGCGGGAAATGAAAGAACTCCTTACCTAAAGCTCGAGAGCCTGTGTAATTCCCTGCAATTTTCCTCATGTCGTACCGATAAAGGTACAGGAGTACCAATAAATCGTGATCCCAAAGATCATTTCGGCACGAATGACACCGACTACAACGCCCCAAGATACCTTGCTCCGACAAGCTATCCATTTTTGGCTGCAGATAAAAGATACAGATATTACCGAGCATGAAGCATACATGCTCACTGCCATTCATTTAGCAGATAACAGCAGCTGCATATCAAGACATGTAGGAGCTGTCATCGTCCGCAATGGCATGATCATTGCAGCAGGAGTGAACGGGTCCCCGGGGATATCTTGCAAAGAGCAGCGTTTATGTATCAAGGATGAGTTCCGGGAACGTTCCTGGAACTATGTGAAGGACAGGATACAGAACGATGACCAGGTCCTTTTGGACATGACCAAACGATTGATCATACCGACCATTCTCCATGAAGGGAAACAACTTTGTGTATCTCATTGTGCAGAACGCTCCGCGATCAGAAGCTATCTTGAAGGTCCGCGTCCCCATCCGTTCATCGAGCCGCTCAAGGAAGGTCCGCTCGCCGGTACAACACTGTATGCTACATTATTCCCTTGTCATTTATGTGCACAAGAGATCATACGAACGGGGATCTCTCAGATATACTACCACGACAACTATCAGACATCTCTGGTATCTATCAAAGAGACCGCAAAGCTCATGGAGGATATGAAAAGGAACGGTTCAGTTGAAAAAATACAGTTCTTAGGGACCGCACAAGAGCTCATAGAACGATACGGAATGGACATCGATGGTCCCTCCCGTAAAAGAATTATTCGCTGGAAAGATTCGATAGGTTAACTCGTGAACGCCTGATTTTCAGCGTTCTCAACAGGTTTCCGTACGGCCATTTCCTGCTCTTTCTTGTTCATCTTATTGAAGTCACGCAGTTCACCATCACTGGCAAAATCCGTGATCATCATGCCGCAATCCTGGCAGGAATAGATCTTTTCCGGATACCCGCGATAATCCGTGACCGCAATGAATTTCTTATGCCTGTGCTTACAAGTACCCATCGAAATTCGCCCCCTTTTGCCCGCATTGAAGACAGTATCTATATACCCACTTTATCCTTTTTTTATACATAGAAGCTCGGACAAGCCACTATGCTTCTAATTCAAGGGCATATTCCTGCTGCTCTTCTTCTTGTATAGCGCTTTCCTGATCACAACCGATAAGGGCGTCCTCCTGCTGAAGATGCGCACGCCTATCAAGCCTGCTTTGCAGCCAATAATGATGGCTCGCAACGATAAAGAACTTGGACGTATGTGCTGTATGAGACATATTGTTATTCCTCCATAATGGTGCTCAATTACTGGCCTGGGCCGCGAAGACGGTCCCGACCTCTGTTCGGCGCTCTTCAGAACGTATCTCGATATGTTCCGAGGGCACCGCGATGATAGCCCCGCAGTACTGACACGAATAGATCTTCTCGGGATATCCGCGATAATCCGTTTCCGTGATCAGATGTTTCTTACTGTGCGAACAATGCCACATGAAAATTCCACCTCCTCATGACGTATCAGACAGATACCAACCGTGGCTGTTTTTTATACATGGAAAAACAGACAAGAAACGAGAGAAAAGATACAAGGTGTAGAAGAACGCTAGCTCGACCTTGTCTCTCGCCACTTCCCGCTTGTGTCTTGTGTTACCACCCTTGCCACCCGCAGCAATGCTTGATAAAATCCAAGCATGTTCCAAGCAAAAGTTTTCGTATCTCCCAAAGAAGGCATCCTCGATCCGCAAGGAAATGCGGTCGCATCCGCGCTTCAATCCCTTGGATACAAGAACACCGCTCACGTTCGCGTCGGCAAATACATCACGCTCACCGTTGATGCAGCGACCGAAGACCAGGCAAAGAAAGAACTGAAAGAAATGTGCGATAGGTTATTAACGAACCCGTTGATCGAGCAGTATACGTTCGAGATCAAGAAACAGTAGCGAGAAGTCAGGAGTTAGAAGTTAGTATTTCCGGTATCGTCAGTATTCTCACTGCTAACTTCTAACTATTGACTCCCACAACGTTCAAAAAAGAGGTAAGAGTACATGCAATTCGGTGTTATCGTATTCCCGGGATCTAATTGTGACCATGATTGCTGGCATGTTGCCACGCTCGCATCCGGAAAACCGGCCAAGTTCATCTGGCATGGGGACCGGGACCTGCCTGCAGAGTTCAATGATCCGCAAGCCGAGACCTGCCTGATCGTTCCGGGAGGATTCTCTTATGGTGATTATTTACGCTGCGGCGCAATTTCAAAGTTCTCACCCATCATGGACAAGGTGATGAAATACGGCGAACGCGGCGGCCTCATCATCGGGATATGTAATGGCTTCCAGATCCTGACCGAAGCAGGCCTTCTGCCCGGAGTTCTGCATAGGAACAACTCACTTAAGTTCATTTGTAAGGATATTTACTTGAAAGTTGGCACCACTTCGAGTCCTTTTACCAATAAATGTTCGGAAGGGCAGGTCCTGCGCGTTCCGATCGCCCATGGGGAAGGGAATTATTACTGTGACGATGCGACCCTTGAAGCTCTCGAAAAAGACGGGCGTATCGCCTTCCGTTATTGTTCAGAAGAGGGTATTATGGACAAAGCTTTTAATCCTAATGGCTCCAGACACAATATCGCCGGTATCTTAAGTGAAAACCATAACATTTTAGGCATGATGCCTCATCCTGAGCGTTGTTCTGAAGCAGTTCTTGGCAATACAGATGGGAAAGTGGTCTTTGATTCGATCATTGCTTGGGCTATGTCAAAACATAAAGTCCCTGCCTTTAAATAACCTTTTCGTTCCAATACCATCACATATGAAATAATACATGTTTTATTCGTGTATCATATGGCCTGTATCATGATAGGTGATGTATCTATGGTTGAAATGTCTGACATCAACTAATTGATCCTATTGTGTACATGTCTGTGCATGGCAAAACCATGAGCGCTAATGATCTTTGAGCATTTTAAATATGATACGTTTTATGACCTTAGCATTATCAATGCATCAAATAACCTCGAACCGCAGGCCTCAATGAATATCGACGCAGGCACAAGTATTCAGTCTCGAAAGTCTATTGGGTCGATCCGGACGACAATTCTTGATCGTTTGTCCAATATCGCGAACCTACATAATCATTGATCGGCAATAATCAGGGACAAAAGATCATTGGAATGTTCAGTAAAAGTTATTTTTCGAGACGGAGCTCACTCCATATTTTTTCAAGACATTAACATGTTTTTTTCATTTTCTATCCATAGTTACAGGTCAGATCAATAAAAATTAACATTATCATATCGTTCCTTCAATAAATACAACAAGAACAAACACAATGAGCTCACGTGTGAGGCCTGGGAGAGCAGGGCATCGCTTGCGTTATATCAGTGATTATAGATGAAGAAGCTTTTTTAACGCGCATTGCCGAACAAGACCATTTGGAACACGGACGATCGCAAGAACAGCTATTTCTGAACATCAACGGAACGAACACCCTGGCCTTTCAGAAGGTCAAATGCAATACCCATGCATGCCCTGTTATCAACAGTCATGTGCCTGGATAAATGACCTCAGGTCGAACAAGTTGCGGACATTTTGAATAGAGGTGAAATAGCGCAATGGTACGTGACGAAGACAAAAGTATGTGTTCTGATATTTCAGGTGATGTTCCGGAGAGGTGAGTCGGACCTGTCCGTTCATCACTTACTTCAAAACAATATACATAACCCTACACACATATTCGTCCCGCAACACGGGAACGGCGTGTTCATTCTCCTGAGGACCAGTTAATTCTTTGGAATACAAATGTGAATAACTATCGGCATTCAAGGTCAATACCCCTTTGATCAAGATAGGGAAGGGAAGCTCCTTTCAGTAAAAGCTCAAGCCGGAACGATATAACTGCTCTGTGCCCAGGCAATAAGAATGGATAGAACTGAAAATTTTACAGTCTGCGCTACGCTACACAATGACGGAGATAGGCCCCTGAAAAGCCCCAGTCTGACAGATAAATACACTGAGCAGTATATACCGAACGGCATTCTATCCGGCCCCAAGTTGTTACTTCATATTGAACAGCGGTCTTGATTATCCACAAGAATACATATACATATGCATATACCCAAGATACTATCTGACGAGAAAATGCATTTTGTAAGTACTTATCGTACTTTCTTTGATTTACTATTAATTAACGGCACAACAGACTTCCTGCAGCTCAACATACGCATCTGATGTATTGTGATCATTAATAATGAACGATGATCGATACCCCAGGTTGGTTTATGAGCAAAAGAATAAGCAACATTTGCTCTGGATGCCACCAGATTGCCGGTCTTTCCAGCTAATAAGGATTGTTGACGGGATGATCGACAGGCCGCCTGCCGCTGCCCATCAGATATGCTACACGTCCGATCACATATTTTGGGCACATAACATCTTAATTATTAGCATTACTAATTTATTTAACCTCCCTATAGTTTTGATGCTTTAGTTTGTACACAGCGTTCGCTAAGGTACAAGTACACATGAAACAAAGACGATAACATCACCTAAGTATGATGGAATATCCCGGAACGATACTTGGTTATAATTGGTTCATGTTTACGTGTTCGAGAGTGCATGGTCCGGGGCAAGAAAGAACAGTTGCTTATCACCAACGTGTATCATAACCAGTGGAGGGAACATCTGTAGAACGAACATGTATTCATCATTTTCATCTTTAGTCGTACCAAAGGACCTATGTCCGCTCGTTTATATCTATGTGCATAATGCCCAGTAAGAGACCGTATGTCCTTATACCGCACAGCCATATTCTTTCACATAAAAACATTGACATTCAGGGGTGATTGCCCGATCAATCCTTTAGTCCACTGGCCACAATGCTCAATTAATATCTCAGAAAGTAGCTATATATGCATCAAAATGTCCGCCACATAATACATCTGCAAAAAATAAAAGTTTACCTTTGCCCAAAATAAGGTGAAGACCGGAAGATCATGGAGCAGAGCATATTCGTTGATATTTTTTTACAAGATGATCATTTTTCTCAAGACTATGCACAGCAGAACTAGACATTTTTTTAATAATAGTTCATAGCATGTGTTTTGTGGATAATTCCATGCAATAGCAATTCTATTGGCCCATAAATGGCATTTTTTATAAAGTGTGATACAACACCATCGCCTAAAGGAACGGCGCACCTGGGTCAATTATATGGCTATTATCATGCCGTTCAGTGAACACATCAGCTTCATTTATTTTCGACTTATCAAAAAATGTGGTCATAAAAATATTCAGTATTTCATTCATAGAAAATTACGATTTGAGGTCTTAATTCCGTAAAATCTGTGTAAATATAAAAGTCCATGGATATTTAACATTTGAATTTTTCTGGCAAGATCACTGGCCAATACCCATGCAATGGCCAAGCTGTTAAGTAGTTACCAAGCAATACTGCTCGGCATCGGCATTTGAAAATGCTCATTTTTTGAGATTGCTCCTGCATACCCCCTAAAAATAACTAAAAGATCAAATAACACCCGGATAAATAAGTTTGTTCGACCTAAAAATGTTCACTATAGGTTATCACAGCATTTATTACTGCAAGGTGCACGTGAGAGATCAAATAATGAGAATAATGTGCAAAATACTTCAAGGTAAAATTTATTTTCACAGAGTTCAAAGGCATATCCTCACGATATCATCTCTGAATACAGCTCCTTAGCGCAAACCCCAGCCATTGACCATCTAAAAAATAACCGCATTTAACTTCAGCATGAACAACAATGCATTGCACGGCACGACCGAACACATGCTCATACAACATCAACATATACACACACATAGTATAATGATCGGTACACATAAAAAGACGAAATGACAATGGAGCTACAAAACCGAGACAGGGTAGGGCGTTAATTCGGGCAGGCCCCTATACCTGCGAGGGTATTCCACCATGTTTACCGGAAATTTCCTTGGCTTATTCGATAAGGACTATACCCCCTGTTTACGGCATCACTTATTATCATAACTTTCGCGTGTCTTTCATAACCAGTGCATTTTAATAAAAATTTTGCCGTGACCGAGGCATACGATATCAACGATCCTTATGTACGTTCAGGAAAAATGCACCAAACTCCATATAAAACCTATAAAGCAATGAAGACCAGCCACACCCCAAAAGACCTGACGGAATCGAACGGGTTTGCAATGTTCATTATTGACCACAACACCACACCGAACGACCCGCTATCTACCTGTTCCAAAAAATACGCTTCTTTTTATTCTTAAAAATAAACTGCACACAACGTAAAGCCCCCTGATATAATGCATCTATTACGCCTATAATGCCGTTATATTAACACCTCCATATTTTAGCTATACAGACTTTATTTTCCGGAGACCATCCCTTTATATCACCCTGAAAAAGCGTATTTTCGCCATTTTTTCGTGTTTTTATTCATAACTTTTCATGTATTTTTTGCATGAACTACGTAACCATAGCAAAAAATACCATAAAAACAGATGCAGCCATCCGACCGAACGAATAATACCGGTTGCCAGGAATATACGTCGTATAGCTTTATGCCATGGCTAAATATAAGAGCTCGTGCAATTAATCAGCATATAACCATCACATCCATAAAATTCCGCATTACCATAGATGAGCACAACATAAATTGTGTATATTTTTACACATCAGGACAGTTCCAACAGCACGGCAGGTAAAAAAGGGCAGGGCCTTATTAAAAACTGCCCGAGCCCCACCAAGATCACAGAATAGTAGATTAACATAATGGACAACTCTGAGCATATCCGCGCATATTAATTCACTACACAGATGGAAATACTATTATTAAGCCGGCAAAGAAGTCTTTTCCCGTACCCACAACACTCATATACAATGTAACATTAACTCTGACTACGAGCAAAAAAATCTAAGCAATTAGCATTTTTCTATCGTTAAAAAGCTTAAGACCATCACCATGCCCACTACTGTATTGCATTTCATGTTTATACTACACCTAAGCTCCAAAACCAGAAAAACACTTCAGTATATAGAGATAGCTTGCAGTCCTAACTCTAAAAAACTTACCGCATCCAAGAAGCCCACGCATCGGACAACAGAACAACCAAAGGAACGGGGTGCTATTGACCTTTCTAAAAAAAGCTCTAAACAGCACCTAGCTAAAGCCCCTGGGGCGATCATCGACACACGCTATAGTAACAAAAAGTAAAATAAATCAGCAAATAAGAGCAGGGTTCATTTTAAATTATCCCCCCCCCTCCAACAACCACACATGGATCTCCGATCTCCTCCTTCGCAATGTCTCCGTCAAACCATATTCATCACCAAACAGACAATATCTTCTCCCGCCAACTTCCCTGTTATTGAAACATCACCTATAATATTTGGGCTGATTTGTTGTGTTTTTTTATACAACTTTCATCACCTCGACGTTTTTATCATGATAATGGCGTTGAGATATCAGCTAATTGGGGGTTAGGCTATATGGATTTACTAAAATTCAACGATCTTATGCCTTTAGCTCAATATAATTGCATTGAATATCGCATAGGATCGGTGTTATCGGCCTCTATGCATTTCTTCAATGGCCTGACTCCATTGTTCCGGCACAATCACACCTAACCCTCTCTCCTCCGGCCAATTTACATTATTTTACATAAGATATATTATGCGACGTAGCGTGCCTGCTTTTAAACCATCCACCCCTTATGGGTAAATGAGCTTTGTCATGTTCCGGGAACAACAAAAAAAAAGCCTATGGATAATTCCATAGGCTTTTGAAAGATATCTATCGACCTTGATCAATCATCTGAATCCACTGGAAACTTCACCTGGAACCCCGCGCTCACCGAATAATTATCATCGCTCAGTTTATCACCATTAGCCCTATTCACATCCGTTCCACCTGTGGAATATGAAATGAACGGGGTCACACTGACATTTTTATTCTTACCAAATTTAAGAGCATCATCCCACTGTACCGTAACAGTATGACTCGTGCTTTTTACTTCGTTGGTATAATCCCCTACCGTCACATCGGCCTTACCATAATATGCCGTATATGCGACAGACGGTACAAAAGCCTTATTAAAAGCCTGACCCCAATTCCTGAGCTTCAGCTTCACCCCACCCTCATATTCATTACCATTCTTGATAGTACTGTCCAAGTCTATAGCCTCGTCGCCCTCTACAGTCCCCCGCATGTGCGCGACCGACCCGTAGACCTGGAACTTTTCCGTATCATAGGTCAGTTTTCCGATCAATGCCGTTGCATCAGAAGTAACTTTTTTCAGAACAGTTTCAGTACCCACAACTGTTTCAATTTGGTCTTTCCCCTTTTGAGCATAATACGTGCCGTCAAAACGTATTGCCGACTTGCCCAAACTATCGGAAGACCAACAATATCCCGTTGAAAAATTGAAAGCACCATAGAATTTACCCATCATCGAGTCACCCTCAAGACCCTCCTTACTGTACATATATCCGCCGGAAGCATTGACCTTGAATAAAACCCCCTTACCGGACTTATCCAACTCGGAAGCATCGACACCGAACTGTCCGCCAAAAGCAAACATGTCCTTATCGAAAAGCTGTATGTCATCGTGAGTAAAAACACTGTCACGGACAACGTTCATTCCCCGGGGAGAGAAATAGTCGCTTACAAAGACGGGGACCCCGACAGAACCGCCGAACTGGACATATTCATTCACCTTATAATTGAGGGCGGCATAGTACGATGAAGATTCAACAGAATTATCATCTTTATTATGATAGGACTTGAGATCACCGCTGGCTTTCAATTCCATGGACTCGCCGATTGTATCTTTGATATCGACCCGACCGGACGTGTACGCGGATTTTTCAGCATTATCATATCCATACGGCGTAAAATCGATCTGATATTTTGTTTCGGGATCAACGAGCAGTTTTGTCGACGAATATACCGGATTGGTCGATCCGGTCTTCTTTTTCTCTTCTGTTGTTGTACTTTGATTTTTTTTCTCTAATCTGGAACCAAAACTACCCTTCCAATTACCTTTCGAATTAAGATCATCAATTATGTCATCAGCACCAGTCTGTTTTGTTATATAATCACCAAATTTGGAACCATATGTATCATGCATGCATGTTACAATTGTCTTCAAAAAAGTATCATACGCGTCAGGTTCAATATTCTTGCGTGCATCTTTAATATCACTGAAAAGCTTGGCATATGATATTTCTGTATTTTGATTAAAATATCGCTTTTTTAATTCGTCTTTGGTGATTATATTATCATCATCAGTATCAAAAGATTTTAACCAGCCATAAGCTTTAGGTTGAGAAGAATTATAAGAATTAAGATTTATCATAAAATAACTCCTTTTTTGATCATTATTTTTATCTCTTAAAAGATATACCCACTTTTAAGAAAATTTATACCTGAATTTCATGGATACTGCTGTATAAGAACTATCGGGAATAATGCCGAAAAACTTGCATCCCCCAAAGATCGTCTTCTCGCCCCCCTCATATAGATATCGAACGTTACAAAAAAAAGTTGCAGGGGAAAAGAGGAGGAAAGTGGCATGTGGCGCGTGGCAAGTAATGAGACCAACACTTACAAAGAGTACAACAAATAACTCAAAAGGCAATATTATCATGCAGAACTCCCGTATAATTAAAATAGTAGCAATACATCGTTGTTCACTCAAAAAGCGACCAGTCATAGACCATTAACACCATTTTTCCTATGCAAGTTCTTAAGCGTTTTTTACGATACGTATAGTGAAAACGGCCTTGCGATGCAACTATTTTTAGAAAGTTTCGATATCTTATTGGAAGCACCTGATATCTAACCGTGGGGGACAGATAGAAAGGTCAGCAGACCCAAACAAAAAAGGGTCAAGCTTCCGGGGCAAGATAAATATCGGAACGGGGGGCCCCCACAATGAACGAGAATATAAAAAAAATTAATGATATTGAAATAAACGAACTGAACCTGAACGCCTCAGCGGCACAGACCCTCGAAGCATATATTTCCTCAGAAGATGAATATCTCAACTCCGCAAAGATCCAGGGGAATCCTGTATCCGTGAGCATCTCCTCTACCCTCTCCCGCCCCGGCATCCTGAAAAGCTCAGCAAGCACTGATGGCAATTACATCTTAAATACTAAAGAAAATGAGACCAATACAGAGCTCAATGCTCGTACGTTCAGCACTGCAGAAGAGATCGCAGCTTTTATCAAAGAACAGATCACCTATACGGCAGAAATGAGCGACGAGTGGCAGACCGCGGAAGAAACACTGCAAAAAGGGTCCGGGGATTGTGAAGATATCGCCTTCCTGGCCCAGTCCTTGCTCGCCCAAGCAGGGATACAGGCGGTAACCGTAAAGATCGGAACGCATGCGGTCTGTGTCTGGACCGACGTCACCGAGAACGGTACGACCGTTCACTGTATCGACCAGAACGGAGAACAGTCCTTCACCGGGGCAACACTGGAACAGACCTTTTCCAGCCTTTTCAAGGCCTTCAATAGCGCACTTTCCGAAAACACCGTGCAGTGCATTTCCATCTCGAATGAAGGGAAAAAACAGGTCTCGACCGTCCCTCTCGAGCTTTTCTCGGACATGACCGCACTGCAGTCCGCTATCAGCGCTGCAGCATCAGAGGCCATCACGTTCACGGTCGCCGGTCCGGTCTGGAACAATGACTACAACACATACTTCACGGCCGACGAGATCAAGAACATGCTCACCTGGGCGAGCTCCGGTACCGATGCCGACTGGCAAAAGATCAAAGACCTCGTCAACAGCCGCTGGCAGCAGTATACGGACCTGGCGAACTACTATTTCTCAAAACCGGGTGCCAATAATATGGCGCTCGGGGCACGCTATAAAAAATACGCGGATAACCTGTCTGCGGTACATAATAAAACGTCCGCACAGCTCAATCAGGCTCTTTTTTCGAACGGGGGCACGGTGCCGGCAACACCGACAACTCCCACGACACCGACCACTCCCACGACACCGACGACCGTACTGAACCAGGACCTCATCAACTTATTCGCGACCGCGGACGCAGTGGCCCTCACCTATATGGCCCAGAACGGCCAATGGGACGCGATACGCTATATGCTGGCGAACCTCGCTTCATACTATCAGGCAATGGGAGATTACTATTTTGCCCAACCCGGGGCGGATAATCTGCAAAAAGCTGCTACATACAAAGCTATGGCCAAGACCGCCTCAGACTTGGCGAACACAACGGATAATGCCGCCCTGAACACTGCGCTCTGTAATGGCACAGGGGCAAGCACACTGAACACTTCTGTCCCCTCCCCTCAGCTGCCGACCACACCGGGCACGGTCTTGCCGTACACATATACCGCAGGCGACTCCGTTGAAACGATCATCAACGGCCTCATCGAGAACGCTCAAGCGGAAATGTTGAACACGACCCAGTTCTATTCGCTCTACACACAATATGTCATCAATGAACAATACAAAGCGAACCTGTCGGCAGATCAGATAGAAAAGCTTTCCAGCCTGGCCAATACCGACCCTTCCGCGATCCCTGCTTATTTACAGCAGATCAGTGATGAATATGACGCTCTCTTCAAAAAATATGCCGCAATGTCCGGAGCAAGTAATCTCCAAAAAGCCGCCTATTATGAAAAAATGGCGGCATACTTCAAGAACCTCGTATCGGTCGCCGGTTCCGATCCGGTCGGGAACATGTTCACGGCCAAGATCACCGGATACCTCCTCTTTGACGAACAGAAATGGTCTGCTTTCAGCAAGCAGCTGACCCGTGCCCATAACCTGTTGCAGCTCCTGGTCATGCTCACTCAGGCAAAAGGCACTGCCCGGAACCTCATCGAAAGCGAGATGCTCGGTTCTCAGGTCCAGGGCTATGAAGCCATGAAACTCAGCGAACTTGAAAGTCATAAAGCCCAGTACCTCAGCCGTTTCCAGAAGAAATTCCTTACCGAACAGGTCACGAACCTGAACAACTACAATTCCCTGCTCAAACAGAAGACCCAGGCCGCCTACAATGAAAAAATGAACGATAAGTCCTGGTGGGAAAAGGTGGTCGAATACGGCAGCGTCATACTCGGGATCGTCGGCGCTCTGGCGATCAGCATATCTTCGATGGGGACAGGCACTGCGGTCGCGGTCGCTTTATTGAGCGGACTTATCTCCAATAATATCAATGCTCTGGTCATGAGGAACCAATTATTGCGCAGCCGCGAACTGGCCTCTCTTGAATCGAGCTTTGCCAGTGTTGCCCGCGCTCAGACAGAAAAACTGCAGAAAACACAGGCGGAGATCGACGCCGAAGAGGCGGAACAGGAACAGCTCTATAACGACTACCAGGCCGATCCTTCGGAATATACCCTGCAGCTCTTCTTGGAAACGGCCATGCAGTTCTCCGCGGACAGCACCGATGCCGATTCGCTCATCGCCACGACCGTCAACGGATATCAGGTGTTCGCGAGCGGCAAAGCACTGAACCTGCTCCTTCGCGCCCGCGCGCTCGCTTCGCTCATGCAGATGTACGCACGGCTCATGAAACAGAAAAAAGCAGGCCGCGGCTCCATACACCAGGAAATGACCGATGTCGGCGGAGCTGACCAGACGGACACAGGCTCCGAGATGGTCCAGCAAAAAGCGGAAGAACTGGTGAGCTTGTACCAGCGCAAGGTCGAATCTGTTCAAAAAGCGGTGAGCGCGTTCAATAAAGCAAAACAATTAAGGGAAGAAGCAAAACGGCTCTCCATGCGCTATCAGCTGACCATGCTCCAAGGCAATATCACTACTCTTATCAGCGTCCTGACAGCAGGCATCGGCGGCAGTTTCGCGGCCATTACTTCCGTAACAGGAGGCTTCTCTAACGGCATGCTCAATTATATGGTCGTAAAAGGTTCTCAGAAAGCCGGCAAAGATTATGATCCGAACAACATAAACTGGTCAGATCCTCACAATACAGGGAAAACAAGCGCTGACGTAGATGCAGCAGCGGCACTGCAAGAACATTTGAACACCAATACGACGACCACGTCATCTCTCCCTGTCTTCGATGTTTCTTCCGCGCTCTACGAGGAGCTCACCGCTGTCACCGATGATTCTCTGACCTCCTCGATCACCGATAACAGAGCGGTTTTCAACGGTACTGCAGCAGCGAACATCCAGTCCAGGGTCAACCTGCTGGATAATCTGCAAACGATCTATACCAAGACGTTCATAGAGAACAACTCCTCCCGCGATCGTATACACAAAGAGGTCACCCAGTCCGGCAGCGAGACCATGTCAGATACCGCCGTGAACCTCCAGAACACGGAAGCATCTATCCATAAGCAAGCGTTGAACTTTAAGTTCAACGAGGTCCAGCAGAACATCAATGCCCAGAACATCCAGGCCCAGCACAAGACCGAGATCGATGCGGCCCGCTACGGTATACTGCTCTCGACGATATCAGGAGCGTTCGGCAGTATCAGTCAGGCCTCCGCAGGGAACACGTTCACGCAGGTCCTGACCCATCTCGCCGAGACCGTGACCAGCGAAAGCGGCCTGGGCGGACAGCTCGTCCAGCTCGTGCTCCAGGATTCAGACCTCAATATCAATACTTATAACAACGATCAGGGCGCGAACACGTTCACAGGAGATCAGAACAACGCTCTCGACCAGATCCTTGCAGAGAATGACGCATCACACTACTCTCTTCTCACGGCAACGGACAGCAACGGGAACGTGCTCGCGCTCTATGACATGCTCGCGGCGAAACTGGAACAGATCAACCGGACCGTCAATCTGCAAAAAGCCATGAATTCCATACACAAGGCCTCTGCTAATGTCCGGAACCTGATCCATGCGGAGGTCTCGGAGATCTCGGGCTCAAAGGAAGGCATGAACGCCGCAGAAGCGATAAACAAGAACGCTACCGCCCATTACTTCGGTCAGTTGCAGCTGTTGTCCAGGCATATAGAAGCACTTGCCCAAACAGAGACAACGCACAATCAAGCACTGCTCAAGTTCGATCGCTCCATCTACAAGACCCTGGTCCTGACCGGATTGACCTCACTGGAAATGGCCATCCCGATGGACAATGGGACCGCCACATCGAGCCTGCTGACCAGCCTGAACTCCATTGCCGACGCTGGAATGGACGTATATTTCACCGCCATGGACCTGAAGAACGAGGAACTGCGAAATACGCTGAACAATACCTCTGTCACGGAACATGTCCTGACACAAAGGCAGGACCTGGCGAGCATCGATGTCTTAAAAAGACTGGACACGCTTGAAGCTCAATTACAGTTAGAGCTCCTGAAAATGAACAGCCAGTCCGGCGATTTCGGGACCGCCTCCATCGATCTTGCCGCAAAGAACTACGTTGAAGCGATGCTCCAAAAAATCGAAGAGCTGAGGGACCGTTTCATGGACCTCAATAAACAGCTCACCCGTTCGCGCAGGAGCCTGCACTCGATCGTCGGCAAGAAGAATTCCAGCACGCTGGACCTCGTGAGCAGCATACAAGAGACCAACAGCGCGTTCATCAATGCGATCACGGACAGCATCGAGTCACAGAAACAGGAACTTTCCGGTATCCAGAACCAGCGTTCCCAATCGCTCATCGCCGCGGCCACCGCAGTGGCGAATGCCGGCATCAGCAGTATCTCCGCGCTCGCCAGCGTAACGACCGCCAAGAACATCGACCTTGCTTCGTTCAATACGGTCATGACCAGTGTTGAAAAACTGAGCTCAATGACCAGCGCGCTCGTGAAGCTGTCGCTCAAGAACTCGCTCAAAGAACGTGTCTCGGCTGAACAGGTCACGTTCTCCGGGTATGAGACCTCACTGCTCTCCGGTTCCGATATGCTCTCCATCGAGGCCGGCGGACTTGAGACGGAGAATGCCTTGGATGATAAGGCTTTTTCCGTCATGAAAGGCATCGAGAACGAGATAGGAAAAGGTATCATACAGGCTTTCGGCATCGCGAAGCAAAAGGCCATGGAACAGGCCGTTCTCAACGATATTGAACGCATCCTGCGTAAAGAACGGTTGGCCTCACTTGCACAGGACCTGGAGCTCACCGAGAAAAAATGGATGGCCGTCCGCGTCGAGATCAAAGCACTTATCAGCGCCATACCGCTCGAAGAAGGTAATCCGGCACGAGAGCTCATCACACAGATAGACCAGGCCCTTACCAACAATGACTGGACGACCGCAAAAAAACTGCTCCATACCCTCTTCGACATCAACAAGGCGATATCGATACCTGAAGAGCTTGCACGTAAACGTACCGCTCTGGTCGAAGAAGGCGACAAGGCTTTCGCGGCATATGACAACGCAAAAAAAGCTTACGACCAGCGCGAACTGCTCGTTGCAAAAGAAGCCGTGCTCATCAAGAACGCATATCGGAACTATGTGCGTGAAACACAGAGAGCGGAACTGCTCCAGAAAAAAATAGCCAGTACCGTACGCACACGACAGAACGATACCGTGTTCCGCGGACAATTGATCGAGCTCATCACGCTCTGCACCGCCGGCATGGGCGTACCGAAAAGCCTGCAACAATACAAACAATACCTGAAGACCATGGGAAAGGACATCCCCGCGGACAGCATGCTCCAGCACATCCTGACCGCGTTCGAGACCGGCTCGTTCAACAGCTTGACCATTGAAGAACTCGTCCTGGTGACAAGCTATATACCACAAACACAAATATCAAAGCTCACGAACGATCACAGTGAAGCAGCTGACCTGATCCGCACCTGCATGGCACGCACTGCCAGTACGAAAAAATTGATGGAATACGCGAAACCGCTCGCCCTCTTCTACGACGAATTCTCGGATACGCTGAACGGATATATCTCCTCGGTCAAAAAACAGGGGAATGACTCCGCACGCCTCATCTTTTACAGCGCATCCTCTCACTATATGCTCTCCGCTTTACCGGCATTCACACATGTCTCGGGGATCACGTCGAGCGCAGAGGCCATTGCACAGTGCCAGGAAAAGATACGGGCGCTGAAGGCGAAAAAAGACCTCACGGCAAAAGAAAAAGCGGAGCTGGCAGAGCTTGAAGATGAGCATGCACAATATATGGCGCAGCTCTCCACCCTGCTCGTGACGTTCGGCATGACCGAGCATGGAGAGAGCATACTGGAAGACCTCACCCGCGAAAAGATAGAACAGTTCAACCAGATCTATCATAACAGACAGGACCTTGACCTTATAAAAAAATATAACCTTTCCGCCGATGACATGATCAGTTCCGCGGTCAATTCCGAGAACAAAGATAAAGCCCGTATAAAAAAACAGGCCCAGGAAAAAAAGGCCGAATATGAACAAGCGAGCAGGGACCTGAGCTCGCTCAAACGGGACCTGTCGAACACGACCTATCCCCGTTCTGTCGGATCGCTCGATTGCTCGGACAGTCTGAAAAGATATCTTGCTTCCCGCAAGGATATCTTTGGCACGGAAGTGACCGAACAGAACGCGGAATTGATCGTACGCTATGCCGAGAAAAAAGCAGAGATGGCTGAGAATGAATATCTGAGAGCGGAACAAGCGGTCTACAAGAACGAGGAACTCCTGGCCAACAACGAGAATGAAGCTATCGAAGGTACTTTTAAAAAGTGTATGGACGAGTATACTGCGGCGCTCGATCATTACGTCGCTCTTGCTACATCCACTGTTGCAGTATCCAAAGAAGCGCTTGAAAAGGCATATCAAGAGTACAAAGAGAAAAAAGAAGCCCTTGACCGCACACAGGCACTTGTCCAGAAAAAATACGACACACTGCAACGGATGATGGATACCGGGGATACGTCCTATCTGCATTCCTCAGATAACGTTCTTATCAGACCTGAAGAGGACGGAACCGCCGACCAACTCGATCAAGATACTGAAAATGAAACAGAATCAGAATTGATATCCGCATCCTGAGCTCTTCCAAAATAAGAAAGCTCTGTCTCAAAAGAACGACTAGCATTATATGTTTTTCTCAATACGTATTTTCTTTATTTTCGTATAAAATATTAATGTAAATAAATATTAAACACCCGCTTGTTTGATTGAAAAAAATAGTGCTTGACAATTATCAATAATATGATAAATTACATACACAATAATTATTTAATTATTTTTTATATTATAAATTATTTTAAATAATTATTACCAATAAGTAATTAATTAAATAAGTAATTACTTATTTACATAGAGATCAAACTGCACTACGGAGAAACAACAGATGTCGAAGATACTCTACGTTAAAGATGACCTGCACCGCCGCCTCAAACTCATGAGCACCCAGCTCAACAAAAGCATGCAAGAAGCTACCGAAGAAGCGGTCAGCGAATGGCTCACCGCAAAAGAGCACGAACACAAAAAACTCGCCGACGCTTTCAGTGCCATAAAAGAAAAACTCGGCCCGGAAGAACGGAACATCATTGAAGCAATGATCGCACAACAGAACACCATGAACGTGACAAAAAAAGAAATAACGATCGAAGAGAGCAAAGTGCTGGAGGCACTGCTCGCAAAAAAGAACGGCGAGCAGAAATAGCGTGAGCGCGGGGGGCGCATATCGTGAACTCTCTTTGAGGTCTGAAGGTTTGTGAACATCCCGCTCCTTATCCGCTTTATTGCGGATGTTTGGGGGAAGGAGCGGGATCAATCACGAACATATGATACTCCCCCACCCTGTCCACATCATAAGATCCCCAAATAAGAGCAATTCAACATGCATACGATACATAAAAAAATAACTGAATCACTGCACTGGATGTTCGGCCAATCCGTATTCATTAAGATCGGTCACCGCGAGATCCACCACATGCCCATCGAAGATATCCTTTCGATAGCCAAGGAGCATGACCTGGCCCCGGGCACACTACAACACCTTCTCCATATCCTGAGCCTCGCGATCCTGGGAATAGGCCCCCTCACTGGTTTTATTGATATCGCGAACATCAATGCACAACTGCCGTCACACTTCACGAAGTATAAAGAACAGGACCAGATAAAGGTCCTGCATGAAGCAGTGACCGAGAGACAACACCACCAGGAAGCAGCATTATCACGCTTCTCGTTCTCTAATCCCTATGTTATCTGCTGGATACCTGAATCTGAAGAAAAGATACTGGAACAGGCCTGAATTCAGAAAAAAGAAACAAGTGGCGAGTGGCAGGGGACAAGGACCGAACAAGGCATTACCATTGAGACGGTCTTCTGCCCTTCTTTTCAAACCTCTCACAACTATCTTCTTTGAGATATTACCTACGGACGCACATTGACCCCGACATAATAATTGCCGTCCCGCTCACCCATACGCTCCGCCCTGCTCAGAAACGCCCAATTCTTGTTGAATTGCCACTTGGTTCCGACCGAACTTTTGAGCTGGTCAGGACCATAGACATCCGCCATTATCGAGAACGTATCCCACATCGTGTATTCAGCTCCGATCCCGACCCCTGTCTGGATCACACCCCACCGCCAGGCAAGGTCCTTATTGAGCTTATTCCCTTGAACGATATCGAGGACCGCCCCCTGCCCCGCACTGATCTCTCCTGCACGGACCTCATAGTATTGGTTAGGATTGAACGCGATCTGAGCTCCGGCCCGCACGGTCGGGCGCTGAAAATAACCGCTGTATAAAAGGTCCGCATCGACCCCTGCACGAAAACTACTGAAGGTCTTCGCAAGCTTTAAAGCATCCTTGAGCGATTCTTTTGATGACGACTTTTTGACATCCTCTGTACCAAAAGATCCCTTCAACTCTTCGGATATATCCCGCAGATTCTCAATGATCTCACGAACGTTCTTTTCCGTGTCAGGATCGTCCGTGATCTTGCGAACGCTCTTGGTCATATCCTTCAGATCATTGCTCGCCTGTTCGATATTGGCGATAAGACTTTTCGTTTTCTCCGAGAATTGCCCGTCCTCAAAGATCGGCTTCAACTGCGCGACAATTGAATCCACGTTCTTGACGATATTGTCGATCTTTGGCCCTGTCTTTTCCAGTTCCTGACTGAGCTTCATGAAACTTTTCAAGGATTCCTGAATGGACTTATGTATCAGGGGATCCTCAGTGATCATGCGAACGGAGGCCAAAAGCCGTTGTGCCTCATCAAGTGCCGCAGCCCCTTTATCAATGAATTCGACCATTCCGGCGGAGGATTTGCCGTGCAAGGTCTCTCCGGACACGCACAGCTCGTCGGACCGCCCCGGAGATATGGCGATATACTTCGCCCCGATCAGACCGTCAAAACCGATGACAAATACGGAATCTTTAGGGACTTTAAGTGACTTGTCGACCTTCATATGCACAAGAATATCGTGAGCACGCGGCTCGATCTTCACTACTTTGCCGACCTTAAAACCGCGATATTTCACCTCTGCGGACTCCATAAGACCTGCAATATCCGTAAAATCACCTATCAACGTATTCCCCTGGACCTCTACAACGCTGACGGTCTTCCACGTAAGTACCAACAACAGCACGATGACCCCGAGCACTGTTAAGATACCGACTTTCACATTATTGGTCATGATTATCCCCCGTTTAAAGAAAAGAACAAGGAACGATAACAAAACGCCGATCCGCAGCCCCTTAGTGCTCTTTTCCTAATCGCTCGTTCCTCCCGCATCTATACCAACTTACAGCCTATTTTATCCATTTCCGGACGAGTTTACCAACGGTTTATTACAGACCATAAGCCCCAGATCTATGAACTCACGTACGACCGGATCCTTTGACATAAGCGCCTGCTCCGGTGTCCCGACCTCGATGATACGCCCTTTATCCAACATAACAATGCGTTCAGAGGCGCGGAATATCGTGCTCGGCTGATGTGTAACTATAACGGACGTGATACTGAGCTCCTGCCTCAGCTTGATGATAACGTCCTCTATCAGTGTCGAGGTCACCGGGTCCAGGCCTGTCGTAGGCTCATCGTAAAAAAGGACGTCCGGTTCCGCAATGATAGCCCGCGCAAAGCTCACCCTTTTTTTCATGCCGCCGGAAAGTTCTGAGGGATAATGGTCGTCGACACCCGGAAGACCGACCATGGCCAATTTTTCAGACACAAGGCGTTTGATGCGTGAATCGCTCATCGATTGCCCCGCCTCGCGTAAGGGAAAGGCCACGTTCTCTCCGACCGTCAAGGAATCAAAGAGCGCGGCCGATTGAAAGACCATGCCGAATTTACGGCGGATGCGGTTCTGTTCCACTTCCGTTAACTTCGTGATATCCGTACCATCGATATATATGCTCCCCTGATCAACAGGCACTAACCCGAGCATCAACCGCAGTAAGGTGCTCTTCCCGCAACCCGACGGTCCTATGATCGTTATCGCTTCTCCGGGGCCGATATCCAGATTGACGTCGAACAATACGGCCTTGGAATCATCGAAGCTCTTCGCTAAATGTTCTATCTTAATATTGGTCATGTACTTTCCTTAAAAACGAACTAAGGATGCCCGCCCCGACAAGAGCTCCACTTACCTGAACAGAACGCTCGACAGGATATAATTCAACACAAAGATAACAAGAAGAGAGGTCACGACAGATTGTGTCGTATACTCCCCTACTCCTTTCGCTCCGCCATGCGTCGCCATACCTTTATTACAGGAAATAGCAGCTATCATCGTGCCAAAGACCGCCGCTTTGATGAGCCCACCATAGATATCGGACATACGCAACAGGGTCTGCGCCGAATCAAAGAACATCTGGGCATTGATATTATAGACAAAATTCGCCACGATAAATCCGCCGAACAACCCGACAACGTCGGCCAGAACAATGAGCAACGGCATTACAAAGAACGCCGCCCAGAACCTCGGCGCGACCAGATAATGGATGTAATTAATGCCCATGGAACGCAGACAGTCTATCTGTTCAGTGACCTTCATGGTCCCAAGTTCCGCAGTGATCGCAGAACCTACACGAGCCGCAAATACGACGGCACCGAGCGCCGGAGAAAGCTCTCGCCATATCGATATACCGATAACACCGCCGACAACACTGCCCGCACCGTACCGCAGAAATTCACGCGCGGTCTGTATCGCAAAGACCATCCCGACAAAGAACAGGGTGATGAGCACGATAGGGAGCGAGTCGTAGCCAAGGCGTGCGACCTGCTCCATAAAATTACGCATATGAAGTTTGCGCTGAAAGAGCGTGCGGAAACAATTACCCGCAAGTCCTACGACATCACCGACATCATCCAGGAATTCTATGACCCTTTTGCCGAGCTGAGCAAGCATCATTTCTCCCCGTTCTGTATTTCCGTACAGGCCGACCGGTCGATCACCGGAACGTCCCAAAAAAGATCATTTTCCTCGAAGCCTTCGCAGAGCGTTCGGGATGTTCTCTAAGATATCCGAGGCTATTATACCATCCTCGCCTTTCTGCACAGCAGCGAAATTTCCGGCAAGGCCATGCACATAGACCCCCAATGCCGCTGCGGTCCGCGGCTCAAGACCTTGGGCCAAAAGACCGGTGATAATGCCGGTAAGCACATCGCCGCTCCCTCCTGTCGCCATCCCCGGATTACCTGTCATATTATAGAAAAGAACATCATCCACCGGGGATACGATCAGTGTCATGGCTCCCTTGAGCACCACAATGACATTAAAGCGCCGTGCCGCCGATCTGGCATATCGGAGCCGATCGCTCTCGACCGCTCGACGTGTCACTTTTATCAATTTTGCCAACTCTCCTGTATGAGGCGTAATGATCGGTAGCCGCTCCGCCCCCCTGAACGGGAAACGGACCATACCCAAAAGGCCATCCGCATCTATCACCAAACGAACAGCAGCATATCGCCGAAAAAGCCCCGGCAGCACGTGCTTCAGTAACCGCTTGGTTGCCGGATCTCGGGAGAGCCCCGGACCGAGCGCAACAGCACGCATGCGGGAGGCCATTTTCAGTATGGACGCACGCGCTTTCACGGAAACCGTACCCTTGGCGGTCATCGGCAGTTCAAGTGTCATGACCTCAGGAGAAACAGCGTCGGCGACCTTCGCTAATTCACGAGGGACACCAAGAACAGAGATCCCGGCTCCGACACGCAATACCGCACGAGAAGAAAGCAGCGCTGCGCCCAACATTCCTTTAGCCCCTGCGATCACCAGCGCTCTGCCAAAATATTCTTTATCGACCGCGCGAGGCCGCGGAGGCATAAGCTCTTGAGCCAGATCAAAGGTCACAGGAATGGTCTTTATTTCTTTTCTTTTTGCCATTGTAAAAGAGGTAATCCGATATCCACGACGCGAAGTTTTCCGACAAAAGGACGAGCAACGCTCTGGAACAATCCTTTTTTGTACGCCCCAAGGGTTATGGTCCAATCGGCACGAACAGCAATAGGTGAGGACTTACCTGTATCCGCGTTCAGACCGGAGGGTATATCTATCGAAATGACCTGAGCCGGACTGGAATTGAGCACGGAGATAATCGTACGCATCGGCTCCCTGACCTTCCCCGAAAAACCGGTCCCGAGCATCCCATCGATCACAACACATCCCGGTGATGATAGTACGGAAAGTTCGATCTCCTCTTTTACAGCAATAGGAACGTTCATTTTTTGCAGTATTGCTCGTTGGATCCGCGCAGAACGGCTCAATTTCCGAAGAACACCCGTAATCATCACCTTTACGGGGAGACCGGCTAATGAGAGGTACCTGGCCACGACCATACCATCACCACCATTGTTTCCCGTACCTGCGAACACAATGAACGTCTTCTTTCTATATTGTGGAATAGTCGCGACGATATAACGATAGATCTCTTTCCCGGCATTCTCCATGAGCACTAGTTCCGGGATACCGAGTTCGTGTATGGCATACTGGTCCAAGGCCCTCATTTGCTTAGCGGTCAAGACCGCGTTATTCGTGGTCATTTTTCAAAGAATGCATTGGCAATAGCTGAATGATGATTATGAGAAAGACTTATATGGATCTGCTTCACTTTTTGTTCAGCAGCAAGTTCTTTTGCTTTACCGTGCAGGAAGATGCTGGGCTTCCCGAGTTCATTGCGAACTACTTCAATATCAAGCCAGGTGAACCCGCGTACACCTGTACCGAACGCTTTGGATACCGCCTCTTTAGCAGCAAAACGTACCGCAAGGGACGCAAAGTTATACTTTCCATGATATGTACAGTATTCGAGTTCGCTTGCAGTATATATACGGTCTAGGAAGCGTTGCCCTTGAGCTTTATATGCATCTTCGATACGTTTGATCTCAATAATATCGATACCTATCATTATATTTCCTTATATATGTCATGAAAGCGAATATACAAGAACAGCATAAGCCAATATCAATACACTGCCGTTAACCAATCCTTATATTTATTTTCATTCCCCTTAACGATATTAAAATAAAGAGCCGAGAGCTTGCGCGTTATAGCCCCGGGAACCCCGTTGGCCACCTTTGCATGATCGACCTGAACGATCGGAGAAACTTGTGCAGCCGTACCGCACATAAAAACCTCATCAGCGATATACAGTTCGCTCCTGTCTATCGAACGCTCGACCACAGACAGACCCAACTCTCCAGCCGCGATCTCCATCAAGGCCTTGCGGGTTATCCCTTCAAGGATATTATCATACACGGGAGGGGTAATTATCGTGTTGTTCCGTACAATGAATATATTCTCTCCGCTGCCCTCCGCAACATGTCCGGACTTGTCCAGAAGGATGGCCTCATCAAAACCTTTCTGTATCGCGTCAGACTTGGCAAGTGCCGAATTAATGTACGATCCGGTTATCTTTGCACGTGCCGGGACCATACAATCATCCACCCGGGTCCAGGAAGAAACACAGCACTTGATCCCCTTTTCCGTCTCCAGATAATCGCCAAGAGGCGCACAGAATATCGTGAAGGCATCATCGATATCATGCAATCTGACCCCGACCTTACAGGACGACTTGTACGCGAGAGGCCTGATATACAGGTCCTGACGATAACCGTTCTTTTTGGCTAGCTCCACGGTCAATGCACAAAGCTCTTGAACGGATGGCTTTAACGTTATCTGAAGGATCTTGCATGAATTCATAAGACGAACATAATGTTCCTCAAGCTTCAATATGAAAAGCTGCTCCTGCTCCGCATTCCAATATGCACGTACCCCCTCAAAGACCGCTGTACCATAATTAAAAGCATGTGTCATGACACTGAGCTTTGCCTGGTCGAACGGAACTATGTTACCTTCAAAATATGCGAATTTCATATATCGTCACCTTCTTTTAGATACGCCCATTGTATATCATTTCCCGAAAAAGGAAAAAGAAACGAAACGCACGGAACAAAGGGAGATACCGCATTCATGCTGCCTCGGGGACATGCCGTTCTTCTCTTCTGCCCGGTCCCGAGGTACCACTGTCAGGTCGCTCGGCCGCTGCAGAACAAGAACTTCTTGATCAACACTCTCACAACGAACTTCAGCAGTACCCATTGCCGTATAAGGCGTTTCGGCTCCTGGCACAAACGATATAACCACTCAAGATGTACCTTCCGAACCCACAGAGATGCTCTTTGTTTTTCACCGCTGATCACATCAAAACTTCCGCCTACCGTGACCGCGATATTGATCGGGAGTTCCTCGATATGGTCCGCAAGCCATTTTTCCTGACGTCCCATACCGAGCCCGACCAGAAGGACCTGAGGCCGCAAACGTTTGAGCTCATCCAGCACGTGCCGTTCTTCAAGCTCATCAAAATAACCATGGAACGCCCCCACGACCCTCATCCCCTGCACCCCTAACTGCGCTGCTGCTTTTTTGACAACAGATGCTCGGGCCCCAAGACAATAAACGGAAAGACCTTTGAACAAAGGTATCATGTCTATACCGGAGAGCCTCTCCTTAAGCGGAGTCCCCAGTATTTTTGAAGCCCACAGTATCCCGACCCCGTCCGGAAATACCACCGACCTGTCCTGCAGAACGGCCCTTAGCGCCGCATCATTGAACGAGCGTTCAATGATCTCCGGGTTGGCCGTGACCCATAGTTCTTTTTCATTCCTGGAGATGACATCAGAGATATGGGCCGAAAGATCGGACCACTGTGCAGAGACGAACGGGACCGTGAAGATCTTGATAGTATCGAACACTTATCGCGACTTCCCCCTGCTCTTCTTGATGATACGCCGGTCAAGCTGCGGGTCCAGATACGCTATACATTTTTCCATACCACGGGCAGCCTGTTTTTCCCAGACCATGAGCTTTCGCTTCAATACTTTAAGCAGCGGATCCTTTCGTTCCCAGAGACTTTGAATGCTTTCGGTCAAATAACCGACTTCATACAAGTTCAAATACGGCATGCCGAGGGTCTTACAGAACGCACCGATCTTCGGGTCATAGTTCAACCCCAGGAACGGTATATGCTTCTTGGCGGCATACACCAGACTGTGCAGCCTCGTTCCTGCGAACACCTGACACCCCCCTATCCGCTCAACGATCTCCTCGACCGGGCGGTCCGCCCCACACACCTCAGTATGCGCGGCATGCGTCATGAGCAAACGGACCTTCTCAATAACGGCATCATCGGCCCCGCTCTGGAACGAGAAAAATACGATCTTCATATTAAGACTGTGAATGACCCGGTCAAGCTGTTCTGCCAGTGCAGGGACATCACGAAAAAAACCGGGACGCAGCGATATGCCAAGATACTGGCGTTCCTTCACTGCGGCAGGCTGGACCTCGTTCAATATCACCGGGTCCGGTATCAAATTGATCTTTCCCCGCACCCCAAGCCGCCTCAAAAAGCGCCGGGACTCGTTCTCTCGAACTGAGATATAATCGACCCGTGATAGTATCCAGGACATGATCAGCCGAACTATGGGCTTGGTGATCGGCCCGATGCCCTGAGCAAGGAGAATGGTCTTTTTTCTGAAGAATTTCGCCAATAAAATGAATGACAGATAATAGAACGCAGAAAGCCCCTGCCCGGTCACATCCTGGAGCAAGCTCCCCCCGCCCAGGATAACGACATCTGTCGCCTTGATCGTCCTGACGATCTTGCGACGCTCATTACGCCCTACAGAAATGACATTGTACTGCCTGGTCGTATGTTCAGGGAACGCAGAAAGAACGGAGATGCGGGGATAATGCAAGTGGGCACGAAAATACGTGATCAAACCGCGAAGTATCTCCTCATCGCCGATATTATGATACCCATAATACCCGACCAAAAAGAGCTTCATAGCGGATGTCCTAGTAAGCAAAGAATTTCCACATTTTAAGCATAGCCCGGACACTGACGATATACACCAGTCCCATGACCGCACCGAGCAAAAATCCGTTGAACACACGGACCACGGACAGCAAGAGCGGCGCATGGATGTGACAGAACGTGTTGAGCAATGATACGGGCGCCATGACGGCAAAGGCCATGAACAACCACCTCCATTGCACGGTCACCCTGTTCCCCCAGTAGGAAAGGAACAACAGGAACACCGGGTACCCGATCAGGAACTCCTTGGTACGCGGACGAACAAAAAATATCGTGTTCAAAAGCTGTCTGAAAAAATCCTCTCCGGCGAAGACCGGTATCGAGTAATTACCGCTGCGTCCGACATAATACATGGCCACGAAAGCGACAAGCCCGGTTACAGCAAGAGCGCCAAGGGTCAAGGGAAGTTGCAGCCGTCTGCGGACAATGAACTTCAGGGAGCGGATCTTATCGGGATACAACAGGTAATACCAGATGACAAAGAGCACGGGGAACGCATACGCGAGCTTAACACCCGTGAACTCCTCGATCTTAAGCATATAGTGCGGGTCACTGAGTATACCGACGACAAGGAGCGCGCCGACAAGAACAATGAGGACCATCTGCCATAACTGGCGGACACCGAACCTCCAACGCAACGGATCTTCACTTCGATCATGTACTTTATCGGGAACGTTCACAATGAGCGCATACACCGGATAGATCATCGTCACGATCAGCGCAAGGAACGAGCGCCATAACAACAGCTTATCGGTCAAGAACGCACCTGCGGTCACCACGGCGAACAATGTAAGGATGGTGCTTATCGCTTCTGCGGTCATGTCATAAAAGAGAGTTAAAAAGATGATAAGACTTGCGGCAACACCGAACGCCAGAATGAGCACGAACAGCACGTTCGGGGCCAACAGGAACTTACCCAGCACATCGCCCTCGATGGGCATGTTCACAAAATGACGTGCTAACAAGGTCTTCTGTAAAAGAGATATATAGGAAGAATTATACGGCAGCAGGTCCTGTCCTTCCGGTGCGTTCAAAAGAGGGCGCACATATAATATACGCATCCCCCGTTCGGCGACCGCCATGACATACCGCGCAACGGCCTTACCCGGGGTCATGGTCCGCATAGCGCCATCGCCGATAAAATGGACCCCTATCGTCTGATTGGGGATCTCTCTCGTGATCGGTTTAGCGCCTTTTTTGCTATCGAACTCGATCACCCCAAGGTTCAATTTTGACTGTTTAAAACGGCTCACAATGAGCGGAATAGCCCCTTTATACTCGATCCCCCCATTACCGGAAAAGATGACCGTCGATACACCTTCAGTGTTCTCGAGCTGCGAAAGCTTCTGAGTGAAGATCTCTTCTTTCATCGGCAACTTGTTCATCAGATGAGGAATGACCAGGAAACCGTAGTTCTTTGCCATTAGAAAATTGCGCTGCGATATGCCGAGACCTATCGCATCGATATGTGGGATATCGGGCCTGATCTCAAGGATATACCCGCCCATTTCCTTCACGGCTTTCGGCCCCAAAAAATCCACGAGAGCGTCCCGCGAACGATTATATGTTTCCGCATCATCGAACATCACATAATGAAATCCGGGTTTGATCTGGGCCTGTCGGGCATTAACACCGAGCGCATAATTCTGTATCTGCCCGGAACGGCTCATCGCGAGCAGGTCCTCTCCTTTGTACCAGCTGATATCGCCGTTGGCCTTAAGAGAAGCGAGTGTATCTTCTTCGATAGCGATACCGATTATCCCGGAGGCCTTTAATTCCGTGAGCAGTTGGTCATAGGAAACATCGGAATAATACTGGAGCTTGCGGACATCGTTCCAGCCCATGATCATCTCGACCTGCATATTACGTATCTCAAGCCAGATCCGATTGAGCCCGATCAAGGCCGACAGTATGAGCGCCGCTCCCAGACAATACTTCAATACCTTGTTCTGGAATATCTTGTTCTTTAAAAACATCTCGCTAACCCCTCTCTTAATGATAAGCTCACTATTGCTTCTGAATGTTCTGTTTTAAATATGCTTCAATGAACATGTCCAGGTCCCCGTCCATCACGTCCTGGACCTGAGCTGTTTCCGCTTCCGTACGATGGTCTTTGACCATGGAATACGGATGGAACACATATGAACGTATCTGATTACCCCAGGCCACGTCCTTATGCACGCCTTTGAGCTTGGCCAGTTCTTCTGCATGCTGCTCCAGCATGAGCTGATAGAGCTTGGCGGTCAAAAGACGCATCGCGGTCTCACGGTTCTGGATCTGCGACCTGTTATTCTGGCATTGTACCACAACTCCCGTGGGCATGTGGGTGATGCGCACCGCACTGTCGGTCTTATTGATATGCTGACCGCCAGCACCGGAAGCACGGTACGTATCCACTCTGAGGTCCTCCGGTCTGATATCCACAGTGATATCCTCAGTAACGTCAGGGACCACCTCTAGGGCAGCGAACGAGGTCTGCCGTTTACTGTTCGCATTGAACGGCGAGATACGGACCAGCCGATGCACCCCTTTTTCCGCTTTAAGATACCCGTAGGCATACGGGCCTTTGATCATAAGTGTCGCACTTTTGATCCCGGCCTCTTCCCCTTCCGAAAGATCGACGAGCTCCACGGAAAAACTTTGTTTTTCCGCCCAACGCATGTACATACGCAACAGCATGTTCGCCCAGTCCTGGGCATCGGTCCCCCCGGCCCCGGCCAAAATAGTGATAATGGCATTATCTCGATCATAGGGTTGATTGAGCAATAATTGAGATTGAAAAAGGGAGACATCTCGCTCGAGTTTATCAAGTCCTTTCCGGATATCGGAAAGAACGGAATCATCTCCCTGTTCAAGTCCCATATCCAGCAGGATACGGACCTCTTCTTCCTCTTTTTGCAGGGCATCCAGACTTTCCAGGGGTGATTTGACGTTCTTCAACTCGGCCATGACCTGTTTGGCCCGCCGCTGATCGTTCCAGAAGGTATCTGAGGCCACTTCGGCATCGAGTTTTTTTATCTTTTCTATCCGTGAAGCCCGGTCAAAGATGACCACTCACTTCCGTCAAAAGCTCCGCCACCTTGGCCAGCCGTTGTTTTTCTTCGTCGAACACGTGAACAACCTCTCGATCAGCAGAACGGGATAGCATTGTACTTCCCGTACGCCTGTCCTCTTATTTCCCGCAACACTTCTTATATTTTTTCCCTGAACCGCACGGACAAGGATCGTTCCGTCCTACCTTGTCATGATCACGCACGACCGGCTGCGGCGCTTCCGCCGCAGGAACAGCAGGCGCTCCCATACCAAGTCCCGGACGGGAATTCCCTGAAAGCGCCTGTTCCGGGTCGGAATAAGAGAACGACCTTTCTTGAACGACCATGGAAGCTTCCCCCTCGGTCACCAGTTCGACCTTAAAGAGCAACGAGACCGCTTCATCTTCTATTTCTGCCAAAAGCCCTTCGAACATCTTGTACGCTTCTATCTTGTATTCGACCAAAGGATCGCGTTGACCGTACGCACGCAACCCTATCCCTTCACGCAGTACGTCCATATTATGTAAATGGTCTATCCAGTGCGTATCCAAGACACGCAACAACACCGCACGCTCAATATCTCGCTGAAGTGCCCCCCCCGCAATACTTTCCTTCGCATCATAGGCCTTATTGAAAAGAAGTTCGACCGCAGCAACAATATCCTCTTTGCTCTTTTTGCCCGCAATTGCTTCCGGAACGCCCTTGATCGTGAACAGTTCTTCCGCCTGTTTAGCACACTCCGCCACTATCTCTTCAGCGCATGGAGGGGTAAGCTCAAAACCCATCAGGAAGCGCTGGGCGGTCCGAGAGAGTATCTCCCTCATTTTTTCCTTGAATGCAGGAGAACACTCCAGTATAGAACGACGAATAGCGTATATGGAAACACGCTGCCTGTTCATAACATCATCATACTCAAGGACCTGTTTTCTTATAGAAAAGTGGTATTGTTCGACCTTGTGCTGGGCTCGCTCGATAGAACTTGAGATCATCCCATGCTCAATAGGAGTATCCGCAGGTAGACCCATGCGGTCCATGAGGGTAGCTATCCGCCCGCCGCCAAAGAGCCGCATAAGGTCATCATCCAGCGCGACATAGAAACGAGAAGAACCCGGATCCCCCTGACGACCGGAACGACCGCGCAGCTGATTATCGATACGGCGGCTCTCATGCCTCTCCGTGCCGATGATATGCA
>CAZZFK010000004.1:0-158769 GCA_964653455.1 uncultured bacterium | reverse complement strand
ATAGCTCACCCCGCTTCACGGGATGCCGCTATGCTGGCCATGCTCCAAAAGGAGCTCGTGTCGTTCGATGTGTATGTGTTGTCAGTATCGAGCCGGGATAGCTCAGTTGGTAGAGCAGCTGATTTGTAATCAGCGGGTCGTGGGTTCAAATCCTATTCCCGGCTCCATTCATTATCCAATATAGTACATGGGGTTCTGCGCCGAAGGCGCATCCGCCTTTGGCGGAAAATCCGAAGCATGCCGCTTTTCCTTGCGGCATGCGAAGTGCTGTTCGCAATAAGCGAACAACCTATCCCCTACCCTAAAAATTCATTTAATTTCCGAAGCAGTGATCCAACGTTGCCTCTCCTGTTCACCGATCAAGTAAGTGAGATCATAGAACACTTTCCGTATCATAGCCTTAGCTTCATCAAATTCACCGCAATTCTCGTACTGCTTTTCGCTGCAAAATCCCTTCAACGTACCAAGTCTGCGTTTCGTTTCCTTTTTGTCCAAGCCGGCGATCGCACACAATCCTTTTATGATCATGGCGAGACGCGGAAAGTGCCCGGAGACGCAAGCTTCCAGGCTATTCACCTCTGTATAGCTCTCTGTAATTTCAAAAAAACAGCAATCTTTGAACAAGACCGGGATCGCAATAGGTATTGCGTCAGCGGTGCTCGGGGTGCCATATCGGAGATCTTGACACGCACTATCAAATTTATAGCTCAATAGATGGGATAATAATGTGCTGGTCGTTTGATCGGTCAGATGACCGAAAACAACCATTTGTTTCACCGCGTTGATCCTGGAAGTGATATCTTCCTTCGAACATTCATTAATTAGATCATTTTTCGTCGGTATTATTTTATACCATGTGGAAATATCGGAGGTTAAGCTGCCGATAACGTTCGCATCATTCAGTATCAGGCGTACTATCTCTCTCAAAATACCATCAGGTCCTTTATAGTGCGAGATCCATGTATCATAAGAATGCCCGGGATGATACGCTGATATCTCCTGCAAAATACTGATCAGCATATCGACCGCCTGCTCATTTCTTCTTATTTCGGGATGAGCCTTACAAACAAATTCAATGATGAGCCTGGGGAGTTTTGAAGGGGGAGTATCCTCCAGTTCACGATAAGAAACTATCCCATCGCTCAGGAACCGATCAAGCCGCTCATTTTGATGAGGGGTAAGCGCAAAAAGAGCGTCATATTTTCCTCGATAGAGATCGACCTCAATGATCTTGCCATATAATGTACACATATAAATTACCTCCTTCAGTTTTGATCGATCGCAACCTCATTCGTGAATGGTTATACCTGAAAAACCATTCCTCCTTCCTTACCACTCACGTGCGATACTGTTAGTATATCGAATATGGCTCAAAACCATTCCAAGACCAGAATAAAACGCTTGATAGCTCGTATTTTTTATGGTCATAATAACGAATAGTTATCCACACGACAGATCCTGCTCACGTAAAATAATGTAAAATAACAGTATGGTGATAAGGATATGTACGGGACGTCTCTCTTGAAATAGGTCAATCTGCGATCTTCTTATGAAGACCGCTCAACACACGAACAGAACAACACTGTTCATTTATTTTTTATGGGGAGCCGGGACGCTCACATAGCCGACGATATTGAAATAATAAACGATGGCCTTGTCGGCAATGACCTCTTTGTACCGCTGCTCTTCGATACGATCGAACATCTGACTGGATATCGGGACCACTGAACACTGTTTATCTTTCGGCCGCGGATCGATGCTCAGAACAACACCGTCCTCGATCACGTGCCCCAGCTCTCCCGCACCGACATGCCGGACCGTTCCGGACAAAGAAGAGCGGCATTGCAGGATGAACTCCTCCGGAAGAACGAACGAGCCGATACGCATCATGATGAGCATGTCCGTATAGGTCATCGCGTTCGCCATTTCGATGCGGGCATTGTTGAATTTTCGGTACATATCCTGCCCGACAGCCTGTCCCTGAAGATAGGGAACGCTCAGGGTCAGTAACTTCTTATGTTCATGACCCAGCTCAGTGACCTGGTGTGATCTGTTGACGATATGGTCCATATGATAACGGTGTTCCGCATGATCGATGTTCTCATGAGAACGCGCACTGATGACCTTGTCCCCGTTCACCTCTATCACATCCCCGGGACGAACGTTGTAATGGAATTCCCCGTTCTTTTCCTTGAGCTCGACCCCGTTCACTTTGAGCCCGAGACGGCCGAGATAGATACGCCGGGGACTGAACCGGAGCAGAAGGTAAACGACATCATAGACCGACATCGGACGCCCCGTGAACATCGGCAGGAACACACCCTGCGGAGCGAGCGGGACCTCTGCAGAAGCGGTCGTTTTGACATAGATCAACCCCATGTCCAGACCAAACCCTTTGTACATACTATAGACCAAATGATCGGACCTCTCACTATAGTTATTCCTGATATTGGTCTCCTTATCTTTCACGAACTGGATCTCCAGTGGAAGGCGCCCCTCGATCAGTCCGTCATAGGTCATCAGGACAACATCCGCATATCCGTTGTTCTTCGGGTTCAAGAAAAAATCCTTCGGCTCCTTTTTTGAAACATACTTCTTGTTCCCGTTGTCATCCAGAACAGAATCGAGAGCGCGCAATAGCGCATCCACATACCGTTTACGTTCGTGCAGGGATGCGGGGCCGCCATTTTCCGGGACCACAGGCCGACAGATGAGCCTGATGCCGACAAGATCGAAGATATCCTTGGTCTGTATGTTCTTGACCACTTTCGGCAGGTCCTTCCTCCGCCCTTCGATCTCTTCGATACACTCAGAGACCGACAACCCCTCATGCGCCAAAGCCCGATCAAGGTCCGGGATAAGCGTATCATTGACGAACCGTATGAGCAGTTCGGTCAATGCATAATAATCGATCCCTCTGAGCGAACGGACGACCCCGTGTATCTCTTCCTCCGAGAACCCGTCAAGCGCAAGCTGCGATTCCAACACCCCTGGGGCTGTTGAGAGCGTAAGTTCCATAAAATCCTGCCCGAGCGGGTCCAGCTTCATGATGGAGAACACCCCTTGCCCCCTCCCCTTCTTCACCCGGCAGATCTCATACTCCCCGGAGCGCACTACGACTCGACCGAGACAGGTATCACGTTTCAATTGCTCGACGAACGCCCGTTCCCTTGGGGATGCATTGAGCCGATCATGTGTCTCTGTGAAGAGCTTTACCCACCCCTTCTCTATCCTGCGTAATGTATCCGTTTCGATCTTATGAAGGTCCTGGTCCGGGAGCCTTTTAGCGTGGTCCTCGTCCAGCCGCATCAACATCAAGGAAACGAACTTGAAGGGCATGAACTGGTATGCGACCCGGAGAAGCTCGTCAGGATGCAAGGTATTGATGGCCAAGACCCTGTTGAGCAGGATGAAGTAGAGCAACGGGAACGCCTTATGCTGGCGCATGACATTGAGCACGAACAAGGCTTTATCGCCCGGTTCGAGCTTCTTCTGGGCGAGCACCGGCATCAGGATACGTTCGACCTCACAGAATTTCGTATGCAGCTCCTGGACCGTCTGAACGAGCTTCGGGGGCATGCTCGCGGACATAATGAGCCGCCGGGCCTCCTCTTCAGAACGATCATGGATCAGCGCGAGCATGGCGAGCGGCTCACGGTACTGCAAAAGCGGTGACATATCACCCAGCACTTCCGAAGAAAAGAACCTGTAACACTCGATCGCGAGATGAAGATTGTATTCAACGACGTGAAAAATATCCCCGTGCTGTTTCCCTCTAAAAATAGCGTAGGGTGACGAGGACGCAACGAGCTTTTCAATAAGGGTCAGAACATTCTGTCTGCGTGCCTTTACCAGGACCTTATTGCCGAGCTCTTGGCTCTTAAACCCGATCCGTTCCAGAACGGCAGGTAATTTCAGACCATCAGCTATCAGCTTATGCGGCATCATGATCCTTTCATCTCGGCAATGATCAGCGAACGCACATGCACGGTATCCTGTATTTCATAAGATATCGTAATGCATAGTACAATAATTGCACCGACAATACACATGACGGTCCGATCATCATATAGTCACGAAACCTCTCCGGATGACAAGAGCATAAAACCGAGTATACTATGACCTGACCATTATGCAAAAAAAATATCATCTTTTGATCATTATTTCGCTTTTGAGCTTGGCCTGCCCGTGTATGGCAGCCAAGGTACCGATCAATAGCGTGCTTTGTGGCTCCGTCGATACCATCGTCCGAGGCAGTATCGTTTCCATGCAAAAAATGCCCTTGGAGCGGGTCCCGTCGGCAGGTATCATCGCCCGGGTCGGGAAAAAGAACGTACTGCAGGTCGAAAAGGTCTATAAAGGGTCCGTGACCGGGAAATATATCGATATACTGACCCAGGGAGGAAAGCTATCCGACGACATCGAGATCTCTGTTGCCGACCAACCCGTGTTCGTCAATCACGAAAAGGTCATTCTGTTCCTCAATAAACGGACCCAGCCGCCGATAATGTACCAGGTATTCGGAAATACGAGCGGCATGTTCATCATCCACAACGAGCAGGAGTTGCTCGATATAGAACAGGTATTGTATAAATACCTTTAGTCCGTTAGCATTGGTCTCCGGTGGTCTGAACGGGCCGAGAAATCCTCCTTCGCTCTTCGAGCTTCGGCGGACAGGGCTCAGTTGATAATTGAATATGTGTCGCTTACATTCATCGGGCTGTGCCCGGCGTAGCTAGGAGCTTTGCGACAGCGTAGACGGGCCGAGATAGCTCAGTTGGTAGAGCAGCGCATTCGTAATGCGCGGGTCGCAGGTTCAAATCCTGTTCTCGGCTCCACCATGAAGTATTCGCGAAGCGCGAAACTTCATGGCAGGTCAGCCCAATATCAAACCCAGACGTCCAAGCAGCCATCCGACCAGCATCTGAGCGAATTACTTCATGCGTCCACCATGAAGTATTCGCGAAGCGCGAAACTTCATGGCAAGCCAAGCGAGTATCAAATCCTTATTCCCCTATAAGGCTCTATATCAAGGTATGAAGCAAACGTTCTTGAACACAGAGGCTACTGCAACACGCTGAAATAAATATACATTTCTTCCGATATGCTCATATGAAGTTGTTATATCCAAAGCTCATAGATCTTCATGTGCCAGAGCGAACGCTACAGGTCCTTCATGCGATCAGAACACTCGAAGCGCAAAACAACCTCACCATGTCACAAGCATCAAAAGATGCGATCATTCGTACGTATGCCTATCTGGCACCAAAACGACCGATCATTACAGAAGCGATCGTTCCCAGACCATTCTCCGACATTTCCATAGACCACGACCAAGCGTCATCATGGGTCGAGGCACATCCTCCATTATTGAGGGATACAGCGCGCTGCCTGATCGAAAAAACAAGGTTTATCGACCAAGATCATTTTGAACAAAAACTTGAAGCGGCCGCGCAACTATTTCTTGAAACTATTGGAGAAAACCACTATTACACGTACACACCCTCAGACCAGGATACCAGCAAGTGGTGGGTCAGTGCCCTGCTCTTCGAAAAAGAGCTATTAAAGAACACCGCACTTCCTGCAACAAGCACCATGCATGACGAACTCACTCCGATCAATATTGTAATAAGTGATGACTGTTCCTACTCAGGCACTCAACTCCATGAGAACATAAGAAGAATAAGCACAACACTCCGGGACATATTTCCCAGAACACCGATCCATTTCCACTGCATCATCCCGTTCATAACAACAAGAGCACTGCGCTTACTTGCCTCTTGTTCAACGAGAGGCATATATCCTTCGCTACACCGGAAGTGGTCAAAATTATTACATATGCACGCCATGAACATATCACTGCACACGTATCATCAAGAGACCATCCGAACGTTCAACGAACAGCTCACACGATATGAAATGGACCTTTTACAACGAATAGTGTCCTCTGGCATTATTAATCTTCAGTTCCTCGGCAATAAGACCCCTCTCGTATTCCAGCATAAGTTCGCAGATTCATTTTCTGTCCCTCGCAGCCTTTTAAAGGGCAGACTGATCCATTCCCTACAAGAAATACCTTTTTTTACGCCACCGAAGCCACCGTACAGATGATAACACGCTCAAACTGTGCACATGTACGGATATGCCGATATTTCTCTTAAAAACCCGCTACGGCTAGTGTGATTGCTCGTTATGCAACAATCGATATCCCTGTCAAGTTACCTCCACGATCGAACTTTATTTTTCAGCAAGAATAATAGTTGTTTTATTTGATTTCCATTTTTCGTTTTGTTAGAATAAGCGCCCTTTCCAATCGCAGGAGAAAAGTTAGAAATGAAAAAAATTATTCTTGGGGGAATAAGTGCCGGGTGTTTTTTGCTCATTGTGACCGGGTCAGTGCTCTCCCAGGAAGCATCCATCCCCGGATTCTCAATGTCATATACGGGAACGGCCTCCGCGCTCAACACCAAAATGATACAACCGGCCATAAGACCGTCCTCCGTCACAACGTTCCGCGTGCTCAGTCCCCGGAACAACAGCATCCTCTATACGAAGCAATGCACGTTCAAGGGGGAATCTCCCGTTGCGAACGTGCTCATGAACAAGACAAGGATCTCCGTCGATAAAAAAGGTACCTTCATCGCTGTCGCGCCTTTGAAGAACGGGAAGAACGTCTTTACGTTCACTGCCGGCGACATGACGGACACGCTGCATATCGTGAAACTCCCCGGCTTCACTGATATCAAGGCAAAGGACAGCTCAAAGAAGGATATTGAAAGCGTTGCACTGCTCGGCTATTTCGGCGAGTTGACCGCTACCTTCCGCCCGGCACAGCCGATCCTGCGCGGCGAAATGGCCCTGGTCTGCGCGAAGCTCGCGGACCTCCCCCGCGCTCAGGAAGCACCTATGTCCGCATCATTGTTCAGGGACGTGACCGCCAAGACCCCGAACCACCAGTACATCTATGCGGTCGGCCTGCAGCGACTGATGCCTGGAGCGGTGGACGGCAATTTCTATCCTCAGAAAAAAGTGACGAGGGCAGAAGCGATCGTGCTCATCGTACGCGCGGCCAAGCTTCCTTTGCCGGACAAGCAGGCGGACTCCCCGTTCCGGGACGTTCCTGCCGGACATTTTGCGATACCGGCGCTCATCACCGCACAGCAGAACGGGCTCATACCCGGGACAAAGGATTTTGCCCCGAACAAATTCGCGACACGCAGCGAGATCGCTCTATGGGCCAGCAGGACCCCGAAAGTAAAGCAAGAGCTTGAGGGCCTTTTCTCATTCTCAGGGACCGAGGGAACACGATGAGCTACGCTATCGCTATGGATGTCGGCACGACCACGATCTGGGGATCGCTCCTTGACCTCTCCTCGCGTCAGGAGATCGCCAGAGAGATCGTCATGAACCCGCAAAAAGAATGGGGCGCCGATATCGTGACCAGGATGACGCGCAGCTATCCCAAGCTCCGCCGTATCCTGACCGTTGAACTGAACAATCTTATGCTCAAGCTCTGCCGCAAAGGACAGATACTGCTCAAGGATGTAAAACGCATCCTGGTCGTCTCGAACGCCATCATCGATCAATATCTGAAAGGGGTCGATAATTTCGAACGGCTGCCGATGGTATCGAAGTACGTCGGCTCCGACGCTTTAGCCGGAGCGTTATATACGGACCTCGACAAGATAAAGGACAACCGGCTGCTCATTGACCTCGGCACGAACGCGGAAATGGTCCTTTCCAAGAAAGGATATCTGTACATCGTTTCGGCCGCGGCAGGACCTGCTTTCGGACATTTAGGCTCGGAGTGGATCACGGCCATTGCCGACCTTTTGAAGGACGGCAAGATCAATAAGACCGGAAAGCTTTTACCGAAAGAAGTGAAACACGGCATACTGAAGGTCACGCAGAAGAAAGTGCGCGACCTGCAGCTGGCCAAAGCCGCAGTACGTGCCGGTATCGATATACTCCTCAAAGAATCAAAACTGAAGCCTCAGCAATTGAAGAAGATCATGCTCGCAGGAACGTTCGGCTCGCTCTTAAAGCCTGCCGCCGCGCGCCGCATCGGCATGATACCGACAGGAGATACGGAGGCCGTGGGTAATTCAGCGCTCGAAGGTGCGAAGAAGCTGCTCTTTGAGCCGGAGAACATAAAGCGCATCCGCAAGATACGCAAGAAGCTTAAGTTCATCGAACTGGCGAATCACAAGGACTTTCCGAATACGTTCATTGATCAGATCAATTTCTAACCCCCCCTCTATTTAGTGCTGTTTTTCTCATAGCAGTAAATAAAACGGGTGCCTGACACCTTACAATTAATGTATCTTGTTGAATAAAAGCTGAAGCCTTGGCATATCCTTTTCTGAGGGCGGGACATGATGAGCATTATAGACAGAGAACCCCTGGCAAGAAGTATCGAACGGACAGGTACTGCATATCGGGTATTTCTTGTACGGGCTTAAAAAAGGCCCTGAAGACAGGAAGGAACAGCGGATATTCGGGTTTTTCTTAAAGAACTCCTCGCTCAACTGACAAGCCGGCAGGTTCTGGAACAGCAGTGAAAATGGACGCGGACTCGCGGAAAGGTCCGATCTTAATAATTCACTGTTAATTTCCCGGAACGAAGGGAACAGGCTTTTCCTGAACAAGAACGGTATGTCCAGAAAGGAGAACGAGGGTACGGACTTATCAAGAAAATAATAGGATACATATATGGCCGAAGGCCGGACCTCCTTGAGAAGATACTGGATGGTCCGGGCAAGCGTCCGTACATTCTCTCTGGTCACTACTATCGAGACCTCGTAATGAAGGACCGTCCGCGAAATATTGCGTAACGCTTTTTTCATCAATGCCGCAGCGTTGCGTACGCGTGTCATACGGTAATAAATGTCCTTGTCCACGGTCAAGAACGTTAACAAGAACGACGGGAAGAATTGGGATATCTTGTGCAATAAAGACCGGTCATGCAGCTTGAGCCCCGGTGTGATCAAAAAGGCCTTTTTTTTGTGCCGCTTGATGATAGCGAGCAGCTCCGGCAATACCGAGCACTGTAAAATGTCACAACTTTGCAAACAAATGATCTGCGAGGACGTACGTGCTATGAGCTTTTCGAATTCTGAGAGCAGTTCATGCTTGCCGGGGCGCTTACGCAGTACGTTCCATGCCCTGCCTAATATACTGTAATGCAGGGGGCAGAAATTACAGTGCAATGGACTATGGCCGATGATCTCACTCGGCAATGAAATAGTACAAGGACCTTTATCATTTTGAAAAATTTTAAAGTAGGTCATTTTCATTACGCTCGTTGTTCCGCGCAGGCTTTATGCGCTCCACAAAAAAGACGTCCTATGCCCTTTGTTCAATGTACCGTACGCCGTAATTCTTGTCTGCACTGAACACATACGAGAACTGGAACGATTATAACATCACTTCATGAGAAGTATCCCATTATATTAAGATTCAAGCAGGATACTGCCCGAAGACCTTGATCGACCCCGGCCGTGCAACTTCTTCTTTTCCGATGGGGATATCACCTGTTATAAGCCCCTGGATACGCAGGACCTTCAGCCCCTTCACCCCGTCGACGCTCATTATGATGTTCTCGAGCTCAACACGTCTGACCAAATCTCCGACCTTTGTCCCGGATAAGTATTCTTTCAGTAAAGCTTCGGCCATAGCAGTAACAACATCCAAAATATAACCTTTATGCACAAGAATAACCGCCTCCACAAATATCGGAGTGACCGTGTAGCGGTCTTTCGGATAAGAGGCGAATACTTTAGTCATGTGTCGTGTTGAGGTCATATACTGTATTATCGAAAGGAACCATGCCAGATCTCAGAAATGGAAGTCACAAAATGTGACTTCCAAATACCACCATCCCCAGCTTTAAGGTCGCAAATTGCGACCTTGAACACCTCCTTCGAATAGTAGTTGGCACAATAATTGCACACTGCATTGATAAAAGGATGTGATATGTCATGAGCAATGTAATACCTTTGAATATCATTGAGAATAAGATCATGTTCATTCGCGGGAAAAAAGTCATTATTGACCGTGATATTGCAGACTTGTATGGGGTCACAACCAAACGGCTCAATGAACAGGTCAAACGCAATCGGGACAGATTTCCGGATTCGTTCATGTTCCAATTGAACGAACAGGAGAAGAACGAACTGGTCGCAAATTGCGACCGGTTCGAGCCGCTAAAACATTCAGTATATCTGCCATATGCCTTTACAGAATACGGCGCGATCATGCTGGCATCTGTGCTCAATAGTGATACTGCGATACAGGTCAGCGTACAGATCGTACAAGTGTATGTGCGCCTCAGAACGCTGCTGGCAACACATAAAGAACTGCGGAATAAGATCGAGGCTCTGGAGAAAAAACATGACGAACAGTTCAAGATCGTGTTCGAAGCTATCCGGCAACTGCTGGACGCTCCAATACCATCAAAGAAAAAGTATGGTTTTTTGCCGGAACGAGACGAATAAATAATAATCACCATAACTGGTCGTAACTTGCGAGCTTAAAAAACAACCACGCTCAGCACAATAGCAAAATAATGCTATTACTTGAGGTTCCAAAATGGAACCTCAAGTTGGGGTGGAACAAGATATCTACCCTATGCCTTCACCGAACAGGGCGTGGCTATGCTATCCAGCGTTCTTAATAGCGACTAAGTGATATAAAAACCATCCCAAACATGTCCATTGAGCAGATCAATTTCTAGACAAACAGCTGCTCAACTTTCTTCCGACCCCACCGAGTCTGACCATATGTAAATATGGCTATACACCAAGACCTCCCCAGCCTGCCCTGAGCCAGGCAGAAGGGATCTGGGGAGGTCTTGGTAAAGAAATCGTTTTATAAGTTCTCTCTGCATTGGAGGGGTCACGAACAAAGATATTACATTAAACTTATATTTTGTAACCTTGCAGCTAGGCCATCAACCAGCTGCTGGAACCGCCGAGTAAAATCAAGAAGAACAAATATGACTTTTAGCAGAATGGATCTTAGAGATAAGAAAAGAAGGGGGATTAACTGTGCGCCATATGCTGCAGGTTAAATTGACTAATTTCTTTTGCATGATATATTAAAAATAAGAAGGACTCACTCTAAATATGAGTAAAAACTTTACGGATAAAACAAGAGCAGAAATATTCGTGAGAGATAAAGCATTGTGTGGTTTCAGTGGTAAAAGTTTATGGATTTTAGACTATGGAGCAACCCCAACATATCATCCAGACTGGTATGACCATAAAAAACCCGCAAGTAAAGGCGGAAGTAATAGTCTCGATAATGGAATCGCATCTGCTTCATTTTTTAATTGGAAAAAACGTAATAATTCTGCTGATAATTTATATTTCTTTGAAAATGGCTTACCGTTATATCGATATTTCATTGTAAATGAATTTTTAACGCAAGAAATCGCATCTAGCATCAAGAGATTTTCTAAACTTGATACTTCTGATTTTTACTTCAATAGGGCCATGTATAGTTTTATGGAGGCTCTACAACAAAAGTACGATCCTCGGAAAATTAATGGAGAAAAGGCAACTAGAACAATTACCTACTGGACAACACTAACTCTTAAACATTTAATAAAATGGAGATCAGCAATTGCAGAAAATCACACCCAAAGCTTTGAAAAAAGAAAAATTATTAAATACAATTCAGAAGATGTCCAGTTAATGCTTAAACTACGCACATGCACCTCAGTAAAAGAAATATTAAAAATATTAAATCAGGTATATCCATATTATGCGGCAAATTCAGATGCAATAGAAAACATGATGTCGATATTAGAAAAGTCTGAATCTAAGGGATGGGAAAAAAAATTATATCGACGCTTAAAGCAAATCAATAATGCAAAATATATTACCCCCAGAATAAAAAATATGCTCACCACAAATTTAGCAATGTTTTATAAAATACATAAACAAATACACCCATAATTATTTGAAAATACAAAAAACACCCTTATGTCTTAACCTTAACATAGCTACAAAAACAATCCCCATCCCCGTTCCCTATTCCCCCCCGACCCGCTACAATACCCACCATGTTCTCCGTCGTACAGCAATTAAAGGACCATATCCATCAGGCGCTCGACCGCCTGCAGCTCCCGCTCGATAAGGGCCAGATCATCATCGAAGTGCCCAATAACCCCGAATACGGGGATTACGCCACCAACGTCGCCATGCGCCTGGCCAAAGCCGCCCGCAAAGCCCCGCCCATGATCGCCAAAGACCTCGTGGCCGAGCTCCAGAAAGATCCAAAAGCCACCGCCCACTTCAGCTTCTCCATCGCCGGCGGCTTCATTAACGTCCGCATCAGCGATACGTACCTTATAGACCTGGTACAACATAAGATCACCGCCGATCTCGGCCGCAATACTGCCGAAAAACCGCAGAAGATACTCCTGGAATACGTCAGCGCCAACCCTACCGGCCCGCTGCATATCGGCCACGGCCGCTGGGCAGCTTTAGGCGACGTCCTCGCCCGCTTGCTCGCGCATGTCGGCCATAAAGTCACCAAAGAGTTCTATATCAATGACCAAGGGAAACAGATCAATAACCTCTATGCTTCTGTGGACGCCATCAAGAACGGCAAGCCTGTCCCCGAGGACGGTTATCACGGCCAATATGTCCACGAACTGGCAAAAATGGACGTGGACCCTGTCCAGCACCTGCTCGCCGAACAAAAGCAGACCCTTGCCTCCATGAGCGTCAGCTTCGATAACTGGTTCTCGGAAAAGAAGCTCCATGAGGCCGGCAGCGTCAAAAAAGCCATCGAACTTCTCAACAAGAACGGCGCGCTCGAGGAAAAAGAAGGCGCGCTCTGGTTCAAGTCCACCAATTACGGCGACGATAAAGACCGCGTCATCATCCGAGCGAACGGCGAGACCACCTATTTCGCAGCCGATATCGCCTATCACGAAAATAAGATCGACCGCGGCTTCGAACAGCTCATCAATATCTGGGGCGCCGATCATCACGGCTATATCGCCCGCGTCAAAGCAGCATTAAAAGCACTGACCAACGACCCGAACTTCGACAGACTGCACGTCATCTTAGGCCAGCTTGTCTCGCTCTACCGCAACGGTGAGCCGGTACGCATGTCCAAACGCACAGGTGAGATGATCACCCTGCAGGAGGTCATCGAAGAGACCGGCCCTGACGCAACACGCTATTTCCTCGTCTCCCGTTCCGCCGACACAGCATTGGACTTCGACCTCGAGATCGCCAAGAAGAAAAATGACGAGAACCCGGTGTATTACGTGCAATACGCTCACGCCCGTATTTCCAGCATTTTGAGACAGGAAGGCGCACAGGTTTCCGGCGACGTTAAGAAAACAACTCTTGAAGCGCTGGAGCGACAGCTCATCCTGATGCTCGTTCGTATCCCGGATGAGATCGCGCTCATGTCCGAGACGTACAGCATCCACAGATTGACCTCGCTCGCACAGGAACTCGCCGCGATATTCCATCGTTTCTATCATGAGTACCGCGTGCTTTCGGATAATAAAGAAGATACGTTATGGCGTTTGACGCTTATTAAAGCCATACGTGAAGCATTACGGGTATTGTTCGGATTATTGGGTGTGAGCGCACCGGAGCAAATGTAACCCCCACCCTGAACCCCTCCCCCGGACGATTTTTATTTTATTATCGTCCGGGGGAGGGGCATGGGGAGGGGGACAAAGGAGAAATAACATGGCAAAAAAAATAAATCTCGAGGCAGAAGCGAAAAAAGCATTGAAGATGAACGGAGCCGTTGAATACATCTTCAAAGGTATGACCAAACCTGCGGACTACGCCGGCACCACAGCCCCCTATGCATCGGATGCGGATCATGCCGCCGCCCGCGAGCTCGCCGAGGCCAAGCTTGAGTATCTCCTCAAGACCAGCGACGCAAGCAATATCAGTGATCCTAAATCGTTCATCGACCTGCGCGACGGTGGGACCGACCTGCAGGGTATCGCCGGAAAACCGGTCATGACCGGCTGGCTTACGCTCGCAGACGAGCTTTTGAACAATACGACCTTGCTCGACGGTCTCCAGAAAGCAGGAAAAAAGATCGCTAAGGATTTCGCGGGTTTTCTCGTCATCGGCATCGGCGGTTCCTATACGGACGTGGACGGCATCATCTCGGCCTGCAAACCCTACGGCACACCGATCCCGGTACGCTTCTTGGGACAGCATCTTTCCTCGGAAGAGTACAAGAAAGTCTTCGCGGAGCTGAACGCGTTCAAAGGCCCTATCGCCGTGAATATCATCTCTAAATCAGGGACCACGACCGAACCGGCCATTGCCGCCCGTCTTGCCTTGAAACACCTTAAAAAAGTCGGTGCTGTGTTCGCCACCACCGACCCGGCTAAAGGCGCCTTGCGCGAAATGACCAAGCTCAAAGGCTATAATCCGAAAGAATATCTGCCTGAAGACGTACAGAAGGACTTCTACATCGGCGAAAATGTCGGCGGCCGTTTCTCCGCGCTCACGCCGGTCGGTCTCCTGCCCTTCGCCGTTGCCGGCATCGACTTAAGACAGCTCGTCCTCGGCTACTATCACGCCATGCACAATATGCTCGAGACCGCCGTAGAAGCGACCGCATATAAATACGCCACGTACAAGAACGGAGCTACGACCAAGCTGCTCGCCTATAACGTCCCTGCTCTGCGCGGCAAGCTGCTCGGCTTCAGACAGCTCTGGCCGGAATGCAACGGCAAAGCGGGCAAAGGTTTGAACGTCATGGAAGAGTTCTATACGGCCGATGCGCACTCGAACGGTCAATTGATCCGCAGCGGTATCCGCAATATCCAGGAAATATTCCATTTTGTCGGCGATATCGGCGCGGATTTCGATATCCCCGCCTCCAAGATCGACCTCGATAAGCTCGGTGGCATCGCCCAAGGCTCCAAAGGCGCGCTCTCGCTGCACGAGATCAATAATTATTTCATGTCCGCGCTCCTGCTCGACCACTGGAAGAGCGGCGTCCCGGTCATGACCGTCAAATTACCCAGCCTTTCGCCTTTCGCCATCGGCACTCTGACCGGCATCGAACACGTCTCCGCGACCCTGTTCGGCCTCATGGACGGCATCGACCCGGTCAATCAGCCCGGCGTGCAGGGATATAAGGAAGTGGCGTTCTCGCTGCTCGGAATGAAAGGTCCAGAAGAGAAAAAGAGCATATTGAATGCGCTGAAAGAGCTGGGACTATAAGAGATACGTTCAGGACGGGCGACCGTGCTTAGTGACGCTACGTGTATTATAAAAAGTACGCGTGGTTTCCAGGATCTGCTCCATATCGCGGACGATATCCCGTAACAGTTCCTGTTCCTCTTCCGGCAAGGAGATCATTTCCCAGAACAAAGCGGTCCTGGTCCGTTTTCCTACGCTGGAGGGGATCATACGATCAACGATACATTGTTTCAGGGACAAGATGAATTTCCCGTTCGCGTTCAAAAAGATGTGTATGTCCGGAGAGACCGGCTGTTTAAAACATCCCTCCACATGTACCTTAAGGGCGGCCAATGAATCTCCGTTCACACTGACCTGCCGCAATAATCTGAGCCGCTCCTTAAAAGGCATTTTTTTCGAGAGCTTTTCGATCAGGTCCCAGGCAAAAACACGTTCCTTTTCACGACGTTCTTCCGGCAATAACTCAGGCTCGGTCTCGCCAAGCTGTTTTATGGCCGAAAGGTTATGCTCCCGTGCCGCTTTCATGGAGCTGTCATACGCGCCTACGGCCAGGCACACTTCGGCAAGCTCCCGCCCCGCCGCTGAAAGATATGCACGCTCAGCGCTGTTTTCCGCGAAAGAAAGGATATGCTTGATGAGCGCGGCCATCCTGACCTTTGTGATCACCTGATTCAGCTTGTCTGTCCTGATGCCGTTGTGCCTGTTCTCCCCAAGCGCATAGCGCACCGCCTTGACGAGCACCCCCATTCTCTCAACAAAGTAGTTCCTTTTTTTTTCATCGTCCAGATATCGGCCGATATACTTCTTGAGGGTCGTCAGATCGTACCCTGCTCTTTTATGCCGGATCAATTCATCGATCAGCAGTAACGCTTTCCCGTCAGTATTAAGGCTCTCCCGGAACGTCGCAAAAAAACTCCGGGCCTCTTTATAGGTATATCGAGGACCTTTGGGCACGGTCATATCGATGATCTTGGTCAGCATCATGAACATGTCCTCTTGCTCTCTTCAAGCAATGTATCCAGCCTGTCGACCCAAACAAGCACGTCCTTCTGTTCTTCATCAGAAAGTGTTGTCAGGTCGATATATAGCTTGTGGTAGCCCCTGAACTGGCCCTGATCATGCGGCTCAAGGTCATCAATAAGGATAGAACGGACCAGAGTGATGAACATTGAATTGTACTGCAGAAAATACTTGAAACGTTCCGGATTCTTTGAGAAGAAGACCTTCACATACCCGCTCATGGCCTCAAAAGAATGACCGTTCGTGTTCAGTTTCCGTACAAGGTCCATGCGCCGGATGACCCCGCGCAGGTCCGAGAGTGCCCAGAGTTCCCGATCGAGCCGCTCCTTTTCCTGCACACCTATGTTACGGGACACCCCCCCGTTCTTCAGACGAGGCTGCACACATGCAGGACGCGCCGTTCCCGGGACCGAGAGAGAAAAGCTATTGCACTGTTTGATATCCTGCAGCAACGCCGCAAGTTCCCGCATGATGCACTGAAGGGCCGGGAACTCAGCACTTTTCTCGCGAAGGATATACCGGATAAATTCAAAATATTTCGGTTTATTATTGGAACGCCATTCCAGAGGGGCCAGCATAAAACGTTCTTCCAGCGACGGGACATCGGCACACGCGATAGAGATGAGCTTATTGAGATCTTCCACATTGCTGACAAAATGCAGGAGTCTGGTCTCCGACTTCAGGAACTTGACCAGAGGATTGAACAACGATGTCAGGAGAAACCCTCGTTTTTTTTGCTCAATCAGTGAATCAAGAAGGTCCACAAGCCGGACATAGGTGAGATCATAATGGCATATCTTCTTTATGAGCGCCTGCGCCGCTTCCCTGTCCTTTTCATAGGACCGTGTAATGCCCGCACCGGAAGATATGAGCTTTGCGTTCAACATATACATAGGTATCGTAAGGACCCCCTGAAGGTTGCACAAAAAGAGCCCCCGCACCGGCCTGCTCGTCAGCCCTGCTTGTTCCGCCCGATATCGCTCCGGGCGATCGCACGGGGTGCACGGGACGTGACCAGCGATTTTTTCCTGAACACTGCCGGATCAACACCGAACTGATCCCGATACTTTCTGGCAGCTTCCACGGCGGCTTCCAACGCAGAAGCTACCCGGAGGTAGCGTTGTTTTTCCTGAACGGGAAGCCTCTTTAGCTCCAGATGCAATTGCCATAGGGCCTTTGCCTGTAGCTTGATAGTGTTCTTCTTCCCGGACCTGTCGTCGAGCAATTGTATGAAATCAATATATGCTTGTCCTGAGTTTATGAAGGACTGGAGCTTTTTGATCGTCTGGGTCTGAAAAAAGACAGGTATCTGGTCCATCAAATGCTCACGCTGTATCCCTTTCCCCTGGGCCCGGAAAAGCAGCTCGCTTTTTGTCGTTATATCATCTGCAGGGAACCTGATCTCGGACAAACGCCTCAATAGTTCCCGGACCTCTTTATCCCGAGACTCCTTCTGCCGTTCCAGAGATTCCGTCTCCCTGCTCCGGGCAATCAACGGATGGATATCTTCATTATACGCGTGGACCTTTGTACAGCTCATGCCATATTATCGAACGATATGCGCCCGGATTTCATCCTTATGGAATAGGGATTGTCTAACACCCCCCTGCCCCGTATAATCCTATCTCTATGCAAAAAACCAACGGCCGCATATTGAGCGGTATCAAACCGTCCGGCAAGGTCCACCTGGGTAACTATATCGGGGCTCTTTCCAACTGGGTAAAGCTCCAGTCCGAATATGACTCCTATTTCTTCATCGCTGACCTGCATTCGCTGACCACGGCCTATGAGGATACCAGCAATATAGCCCAGGATAAAAAGGAGCTCATGCTGAACCTTCTGGCCATCGGTCTCGACCCGCAAAAATGCACGCTGTTCGTGCAATCGGACGTGCCGGAACACGCGGAACTGCATCTGATCCTCTCAATGATCACGCCCCTGCCCTGGCTGGAGCGGGTCCCGACCTTCAAAGGACAGAAAGAAGAGATGAAGGATAAGGACCTCAACACCTATGGGTTCCTCGGCTATCCGGTGCTCCAGGCCGCGGACATTCTCATCTATAAAGCGACCGTCGTACCTGTCGGCAGGGACCAGCTGCCCCATGTAGAGCTCACTCGTGAGATAGCCCGGCGTTTCAATTATTTCTTCAACTGCACCACGTTCCCTGAGCCTCAGGGTAAATTGACCGAATTCCCGGTACTGCCGGGGCTCGATGGGCGCAAGATGAGCAAAAGCTATCAGAATACCATCAATATCTCGGACGAGCCGGACGTCATCCGCAAGAAGGTCATGACCATGCTCACCGATCCGGCCCGCAAACTGCGTACGGACAAAGGACACCCTGAGGTCTGTACCGTCGATGCCTATCATAAGATCTTTAACACCCCGGAACGTCTGGCTGAGATCGAACAAGGCTGCAGGGCCGCTACGTTCGGCTGCGTGGACTGTAAAAAAGAGTTCGCAGAGCTGCTCGTCACGGCCCTTAAGCCCATCCAGGATAAACGCAAAGAATACGCCAAGGATTTCTCCCAGGTCGAGAAGATCTATGCGGAGGGAGCAGCTAAAGCACGCGAGGTCGCGACACAGACGCTGACCGAAGTGAAGAAAGCGATAAAACTCATATAAATGTCAATGTACAATTCTCAACTGCCGAATGGCATTTGAAGATTGCAATTCAAACGAAGGACCGACCGGTGACAGAGAACGAACAGAACATCAATAACGCGACCGAGAACAAACCTCAGGTCTCCCCTGTCGAGATCCGCGATGCGGCTACCGGTATCCCAATGCCTGAAAAGCCCTCATCCTCCCTGGTCCCGGACCTGGACGAAAAGAATAAATTCCATATCCAGCTCGATAATTTCCAGGGTCCGTTCGACCTGCTGCTCCATCTGATCGAAGAACAGAAAATGGAGATCTACGACGTCTCCATCTCAAAGATCACCAGCGCATATCTTGAATATCTCAGTAAAGCACGCCAGTTGGACCTTGAAGTGGCCGGCGAGTTCCTTATCATGGCCGCGGCCCTGGTCGAGCTCAAATCAAAAATGCTCCTGCCCAAGGACGGGATCTCCGATGACCAGCTGCTCGCCGAGATAGAAGCGGAACGGCTGTCCATCCTTGAGCGCCTGGTCGAATATAAGATGTTCAAGAACCTGGCAAAGAACCTTGTCGCACAAGAAAAAGAATTCCACAAAGTGTTCAATCGCGGCTTCATCAATGAACAGATGCTCACGGCAGCCGACGGCGAACGAGAGGTCCTGCTCAAAGAAGTATCGCTCCCCGACCTTCTTCGGGCGTTCGGTCGGGTCTGGGAACGAGCGGCAGCCATGCAGCAATCGAAAGGCGCCGAGATATTCGACGACCGGTTCACGGTCCGCGATAAAATGGAAGAGATCGTAAAACGTCTGCGTGGCGGGCAGGCACGCTTTATGTTCGACGACCTGTTCCAGGGAGATCTTGATAAAATGGTCATCATCACCACCTTCCTGGCGATCCTGGAACTTGTTCGGCAGCGTTTCATCACGCTCCTCCAGCAGGACGTGTACGGACAGATCGAGATACATGCCTGTGCCGATATGCCCATAGAAATGGCCATCGTAGACGAATCCCTGGAAGTACAAAAACCACAAGAGTAACCTATGTTCAGCGCACTATTCGTAGCCGTCGGTATCGTTGTCGCCTCCACGCTCCTTGTCACTAACAGGAGAAGGAAAAGACCTGCACGGGAGAACGCCCCTTCAGCGGCAGAACGACCGCAGGAACAGGAGCTGAACGCTCCCGGTACGATACGAACACCGCTCGAAGGACCGCACGGGCTTCCCGAGGTCCCTTCATCGAACGTTCCGCTTGAAGATGCTCCGGACCTGAACTATGACGACGTACAGGAAGAAGACGCACAGACCCAGGAACGCACGGCGGAACGTATGCCCTCCCCGATCCCCGAAGTCCCTCAAACCCCGGCAGCAGAAGGATCAACGGAAGAGGAAGACCGCATGCTCGAAGAACTGCTGGATCAGGCACTTGATACACCGCTACACCTTTCGCCTGAGATCACGATACCGGGACAAGACCTTATGGATGAGATCGTGCTCGAAACACCGCAGGACATGGACCTTTCGACACTCCCTGTCATTGAGGTCACCACGTTCGAAACACCGACGATCGAAGATATACAGGCTTCCGTTCCGGCGAACAGTACGTTCGAGGTCGTCGCCGAAGAACTTCCCGGGGATATCGAGATACCCGTCCCGGACAGTGCCAGCTTGACCGATCATGAGATGATCAGCCCGGCCGGTGATGATGATGTCCAATTCGTAGCGCTCACAGAACAACCTGAGATACTCCTCGCACCCGAGACACCGCTCGAAGATGACGATATGGTCCCGCAGGACACCCTTATTGATACAACGGGAACTGCCGCCGCTGAACAAGGAACGGAGGATACTATCCCAACTCCTGAGCTATCGCACGCGAGCCCTGATATCGTGACACCGGAAGCACTCCCAGATCCGGGTCCGGTCATACCACCGGCAGACCCCGGGCCTCCCCTGCAAGAAGAAGAGGCGCGGAAGGTAAAAGCGGAGATATGCGATTCGGTACCAGATACAATAACAATAAAGAAAGGAGTCATGCCGGTGAGCGATATAAAGAACAAAGTAGAATCACTGTTGTTCATGGCAAAAATGCCATTGACCGCCACCGATCTTGTTCCTATCGTGAAAGAGGACAAGAAGATCATTGAAGCCTGTCTTGAGACCATTTTCAACGAATACGCGCAGCGTGCGCTCCAGATCGTCCGTGTCGCAGGCGGTTATCAGATGGCCACCCGCCCCGAATATCATGACGTCGTGCAGCGTTTCGTGAAAAGCCCCGTGGAAGTTTCGCTCTCGGCTGCGGCCATGGAAACGCTCGCCATCGTCGCCTATCGCCAGCCGGTATCACGGCGCGAGGTCGAACACATCCGCGGAGTGAATTCGGACGCCACCGTTAAATCACTGCAGGATAAAGGCCTCATTCAGGAACTCGGTAAAGGGGATATACCCGGAAAACCGATCGTGTTCGGCACAACGGACCTCTTCCTGCGTCATTTCGGGCTCAACGATATCAAGGACCTGCCGCCTGATCCCGGCATGAACTACCAGCTGCCGTTCCGAAAGACCATAACCCCGGAAGGCTCGTCCACGGCGTCAGCTGAGATAGAAACGTCACCATCGGTCTGAGAACGGATCTTTAACGTGCAGATGACCACAGGAGGCAGGCTCATGAACAAGATATTGTTCTTGGTCGTTCCGAACGGCTATCGCGATGAGGAGTACGATATCCCGAAGAAGGTCTTTGAATCGAACGGATATACCGTCATTACTTCATCGGACATGTCCGGTACCGTGAAAGGCAAGCTCGGCACAAGCACCGCGCATGTCGACATATTGCTCAAGGACGTTATGGCAAAAGACTATGACGCGCTCGCGATCGCAGGCGGACAACCATATTTCTGGAACAACGCAAAGGTCCTGAGCCTGGTCCAGTACATGCATGAGAACAATAAACCTGTCGGAGCCATCTGTATCTCGGGCTGCATCCCGGCACAGGCCGGCATCATGAACGGACGCAGATGTACCGTTTTTGAGACCCCGGATTCCGTAAAAGAAATTGAGAAGAACGGCGCGATCTATACCGGCGAAGATGTGACCGTGGACGGGAACGTTGTGACCGCGAACGGCCCCAAGGCCGCAGAACGCTTTGCGTTAACCATTATTGAACTCCTGAACAAGCTGCATTAAAAAAATGAAATAATGAACATACCCCACCGATACATCCATAAGAAAAGAGCACGATATCTGACAGAAAAGGAGCTTTACATATGTACAATAAGCTGATCAGCACGGACGACCGCATTCCGCAACACGCGATCATTCCTCTGCTCGGAGATAAGGACACCTTGGAATTCCTGGCACAGGCCAACAAGAACAGACCACGCGTCTTTGTATCAAAGAAACCGACCAAGACCACTCCTCACTGAACGGGCTGATACTGGAAGAGGAGGAATTATTGACCTTTACCAGACAGGATAACCAGCAAAACAAGCCCGCGGCCTCGTCCAAGAATAAGATCAGGAACATATTTGCCGGTCCACACAAGAGCATTCATAGCGGACAGACATCGTCCGACCCTTGTCACGCCCTGCGCAGCGCTCTAATATAGTGGTATGAACATCATATTCCTCGGCACCGGCACATCGACCGGCGTCCCGATGGTCGGATGCACCTGCGCGGTGTGCACTTCAACGGACCCCAAAAATTACCGCACGCGCCCGTCGCTGCTCGTTCAGCATAATGGCAGGAACATCCTGATCGACGCTTCGATCGATCTCCGCATCCAGGCACTGCGTCATAAGCTCATGGATATCGACGCAGTACTGTGCACACATGTCCATGCGGACCATGTTTTCGGCATGGACGATCTGCGTCCGTTCAATATGATCCATAAAAAAGATATTCCCTACTATGCAACAGCACGGGACTGCGAAGAGCTTAAGGATGTGTTCCATCATGTTTTTGAACCGCCCGTGCAGGTCGGCGGAGGGCTGCCCCGGATCGCATTGAACATCATCACCCCGGACGTACCTTTTGAACTTCTCGGCCTTTCTATCACACCAGTGCCCATCATGCACGGCGTACTGCCTATCATCGGCTTCCGTATCGGGCGTATGGCCTATCTGACGGACTGTTCTATGATCCCGGAAGCATCTTTTGACATGCTTCACGACCTCGACCTGCTCGTGCTCGATGCCTTGCGCGATACGAAGCATCCGACCCACTTCAGCCTTGATGAAGCAGTCGAAGCGGCGCAAAGGATCAGTGCGAAAAGAACGTACTTCACCCACATCGCGCACAATCTGGAGCATGTCGCAACGAACAAAAAGCTGCCGGCTGGCATGGAACTTGCATATGACGGGTTGGAGGTAGCCCTTACCTGATGAAAAAGAACAAGATCCGCCTCGATCAGCTCCTCACCGAAAAGAACCTCTGCCCTACCCGCAGCAAGGCCCAGGCCATGATCATGGCAGGGAACATACTCGTTAATGAACAGAAGGTCGATAAACCAGGGACGTTCGTCGATCCGGGGAGCATCATCCGTATCCTTGGCAATACCTGTGCGTATGTTTCACGGGGTGGACTGAAGCTTGAAGGCGCGCTCAAAGCCTTTCAGGTCGACCCGAAAGGAAAGACCGCGCTCGATATCGGGGCCTCCACCGGCGGTTTTACGGATTGCCTCCTGCAGCACGGTGCCACACAGGTCATCGCCGTGGATGTCGGGCATAATCAGATCGATTATAAATTACGTACCGACCCGCGCGTCATCGTCATCGAAAAATATAACGCCCGGGAATTATCTCTTGATACACTGGCCCAAAGCATACAAGAACAACATAAGGACCTTCAACTTCAGACTTTCGACTTCAGACTTGTTGTCATGGACGTCTCGTTCATCTCCATCACCAAGATACTCCCGGCCATACAAAAGGTCGTCGCTCCGGGAACGAGCATCGTCTCGCTCGTAAAACCGCAGTTCGAGGCCGGACGTGAACAGATCGAAAAAGGCGGGCTCGTCAAAGACCCGGCCGTACATCAGCAGGTCATCGAGAACGTACAACGGGTTGCACAGGGACTGGGCTATACCGTCCAAGGCATATGCGACTCCCCGATCACCGGGACGGACGGTAATAAGGAATTTTTCATTCATTTGACCGTATGATCCAGCTGTCACCAAAGCTTCTCGTCATACTGGCCATCGTCTTTCTTCTGGGACTTATCCTTGGTGTATTCCTGCTCTGGAAGATACGTCAGTTGTTCCTCCGCTGGAAGATACGGAGACAGCACTCAACGGCGAAACGCGGGGAGAACGACGCGGAAGACCTGCTCATGGACGCAGGATACACCGTTATTGAACGTCAGGCCCGGACCCTGCTGCAAATTTTATTTGACGGTACCCCCTGGGGAACGGATATCATCGCCGATCTCATCGTGGAAAAGGACGGACTGATGTACATAGCTGAGGTCAAGACCGGTGCGCACGCGCCGGACATACGTTCAGCTCCCACCCGGCGCCAGTTGTTGGAATATTATGTAACATATCGTCCGGATGGTATATTATTGGTCGATATGACCGCGCATAAGATACACACGGTCGAATTCTTGCTTCATGAAAAATAGAACAGGAGACCTGAGCATGGACTCATTCGCCGTCATCTATAATAAAAAACCTTCCATCAGGAAGCGTGCCGAAGCGATCATAGCGTCGCTCAAGAACGAACATCTGCACATCGTCCATCCCCGGTCAAAAAAAGCGCGTTTTCTGCTCACTCTCGGCGGTGACGGTACGGTCCTTCACGCCATAAACAACAATGCGGACCATAACCTCCCCATCCTGTCCGTATGTCTCGGAAAGATCGGTTTTCTGGCCGAACTCGCCCCGGAACATACTGTTGCTGGGGTCAAACAGGCGCTTTCCGGGAAATTCATGATAGACAGCAGGTCCCTGCTGCATGCTTCCGTATATCGTCACGGAAAAAGGTACGCGAGCGGCCATGCCTTGAACGATGTCGTGATACATTCGGCACGACTTGCCCGTATCGTGAACATTGATACTTTTGTTGGCGCTAAAAAGACGGCAGCCTATCGTGCCGACGGTGTGATCGTAAGTTCCGCGACCGGATCAACCGCCTACAACATGTCCGCAGGAGGGCCGGTGCTGGACCCGAAACGGAAAGAGATCATTGTCACGCCCATCTGCCCTCACCTGGCCGCCTGGAGATCACAATTGATCGGACCAACCCAGGAAGTCCGGCTTGTCCTGGATTTCAAGAAGGGCCAGCACATGGTCATCACTTTTGACGGACAGCGACATTTTCAGGTAAAGGACGGGGACGAGGTACGAGTAAAGCTTTCCGATAAAAAAGTGGATTTTCTGCGGTTCAAACCGTATAATTTCCGCAAGATCGTAAAAGCAAAACTATCGTGATGCGGGGGCACAGAACGGTTGAAGTATGCTCACCTCATTATATATAGAGAACTTTGCGCTCATTAAAGAACTCTCCCTGGACCTGACCTCCGGATTCAACGTCCTCAGCGGCGAGACCGGCGCCGGCAAATCGATCATTATTGATGCGATCAATATGATATTGGGCGAACGCGCCTCGACCGAGCTGATCCGCACCGGGACCGACCGTGCCTACGTTGAAGCGACGTTCTCCATCAAAGGACAGGACCGCGTACTCTCCGTCATGAAAAAATTGGAGCTGGAGCCTGAGGAAACGCTCATCATCTCCCGTGAGATCACACAGAACAAGAGCCTCGCCAAGCTCAATAACCGCAGCATCACCCAGAGCGTTCTGCGGGAACTGAGCGCATACCTGTTCGATATCCACGGGCAGCATGAGCATCAATCTCTGCTCTATGTGGACGAACATTTGAACATACTCGATTCGTTCGGCGGACGTGACCTGATGACCCTGCGTACCAAATGCGAGATCGAGATCCATACGCTCTCCCGGCTCGTGAACGAGCTGCATGAGCTGCAGGCCCATGCACGCCAGAGAGAGAAAGAAAAAGAATACCTGCAGTTCCAGATAGACGAGATCGATGATGCAAAGCTCACGCAAGGCGAGCTGCCCGAGCTTGAAAAGGAACAGAAATTCCTGAAGAACGCGGAAAAACTCCTGTCAAAACTGCAGTACACGACTCAAGCCTTCGACCAGGCCGAAGCAACGCTCCATAAAGCGCAACTTTCCCTCAAGGAAATGACAGGGCTTGATGACACGTTGAGCGCCCAGAGCGTGCGTTTCGACGAGCACTTCTATGGGCTCCAGGATATCGGAGAAACACTGCATAAGTACCGCAAACAGCTCAGTTTCAACCCGGAACGGCTCAACATCATCGCAGACCGCATCAATGTGATACAGGACCTTTCCCGCAAGCATATAAAGACCCCGCTCAAGGACGGAGAGGATATGGTCGCACATATCCTGCAGAAAAAAGAACATATGGAGAAGCAGCTCAGTGAGCTGAGACAGTTCGAGGTCAATTCATCCGCACTGGAAAAGAACATCGATCGACAAAAGGACCTGCTGAGCAAAATATGTCTGGAACTTTCCATGAAGCGTCTGGCCGTGGCCAAGACCGTAGAAAAGCTCATCATCCAGAACCTGCAGGACCTCAATATGCCCCACGCGGTCTTTAAGGTATATATACAACAGCTCGAGGACAAGACCGGGGGGATCCCCGTGCTCAACTCCATGTGCAAGCTCTTCCCTTCCGGGATAGATATGGTGGAATTCCTGATATCCGCAAATCCGGGGGAACCGCCAAAACCGCTGGTCAAAGTCGCATCAGGAGGAGAGATATCACGCATCATGCTCGCCTTGAAATCCGTATTGGCCGACGCGGACCCGATACCGACCATGGTCTTTGACGAGATCGACACGGGTATCGGAGGCCGGACCGCACGCGCTGTCGGAGAAAAACTCCTGTCGCTCGCAGCGAAACGTCAGGTCATTTGTGTGACCCATTTACCCCAGATAGCCTCGCTCGCCGAACAGCATATGGTCGTGGAAAAGACCGTCGAGGACGGGACGACCCGGGTATCGGTCAGAACACTGCGCACGAAAGAAGAACGGACCGCAGAGATCGCGCGCATGCTCTCCGGCACCGAAAGCGATGCGACGTTACAACATGCCGCTGAGATATTAAAAAGGTGATCGGTATTATTTGAGCAGATCGAGCACGATCTGAGCGTTCTTCGAGAGCGACCCCTTTTCCCCGAGTATCGTCATCAATTTTTTAAGGTCCGTGACCATCTGCTGCCCGACAGACGGGTCCTTGAAGAACCGTATGGCATGGTCGGCCAGGTTGCGCGCATCGACCCCCTGCTGGATGAACTCGGGAATGGCCATTTTATCGAGCCAGATGTTCGGGAGCGCGATATATTTCGGCACCTTGTGCCCGACCAGGGTCTTGATGATGCGGTACGATACCGGTGAGAACTTGTAGACCGCGATCATGGGCTTGAGCAGGCAGGCCGTTTCCAACGTGGCCGTTCCGGTGGCGGTAATGATCAGATCGCTGTGCGCCATGATATCGTAATTACTGTTGAGCAGGACCTTGATCTCCGGGTTATGTCGATGGATCCGCTTCTCACAATCCGGTGTGGCAGCGGAGATGATACATTGCATCTCGGGATGCTCTTTCTTGAGCAGAGCTATCGTATCGAGCATAACCGGCAACAGGTACTTCAGCTCTTGCCGACGGCTCCCCGGGAACAGACCGACCAGCGGACGGGATATGTCCAGACCGTTCCTGTTGAAGAACTCCTCTTTAGGGACGGAGGACCGGACGATATCGAGCAGCGGATGGCCATTGAAATAGGCTTTCCCTCCGAGCTTGTTATAGAACGCCGCTTCTTCCTTGAATATCGCCAGGATGATATCGACGGATTCCAGCACCTTACGGCCTCCAGCTTCCGTACCCCATTGCCATTCCTGCGGCGGGATGTAGTAGACGACCGGGATCTTCAGCTTTTTGGCGAACGTTGCGAGCGGCATATTGAACCCTTGTCCGTCAACGACGATGAATACGTCCGGACGGTCATTGACCAACATCCGCTTGACCATGAGATAGTGATATACGAGCACAGGGATGTGCTTGAAGGGTTCAATGAAGCCTATCGTCCCACAGTTAGTTATGTCGGAAATGATGCGCACCCCCTGGTCGGCACAAAAGTGTCCGGCCAGGCCATAGATATCGATGGACGGGTCCTTGTGTTTGATCGCTTTGACCAGATGCGACAGATGCATGTCCGCGGAAACTTCCATCGCTGAAACGAGTATTCTCTTGCTCATGCGAAAATTGTAACAGCAATCGGACCATGGGACAATTTATAAAGTCTGCATGAGCGAGCCGTGATATTTCGGACAAACACGGTATAACGTGCTAAACTAACCGCCTATGCCACACAATACACAGCAAACAACGAATACTTTCTACAATCTGGGGATCGCCCCAAAAATGCTCGAGGTCTTGGAGCGGATGAAGTTCACGGTCCCGACACCTATCCAGTATAAAGCCATCCCGACCGCGATCGAAGGCAAAGATATGCTCGGTATCGCCCAGACCGGAACAGGTAAAACATTGGCCTTCTCGATCCCGATGTTACAGAGACTTGAACAGACCGGCGGCAAAGGCCTGGTCCTTGCCCCGACCCGTGAACTTGCGCTCCAGATCGAGGAATCAATTGCAAAGATCGGATATGCGTTCAGGACCAGGACCGCGGTACTGATCGGCGGCGCGTCCATGGGCAAACAGATACAGCAATTACGCCGGGACCCGCATGTCGTCATCGCTACCCCGGGACGTTTGATAGACCATCTGCAGCAAAAGACCATCGGATTAAGCGCGGTCAAGGTCCTTGTTCTCGATGAAGCGGACCGTATGCTTGATATGGGTTTTGCACCTCAGATAGAAACGATCCTTCGGACCGTCCCGAAGGACCGGCAGACCATGCTTTTCTCGGCGACCATGCCCAGCAACATCATGCGGTTGGCAAGCTCGTACATGAAGCTGCCGATACGCGTTGAAATAGCGCCTGCCGGCACGACCGCCGAAAAAATATCGCAAGAGCTCTTTGTCGTCAAAAAAGAGGACAAGATGCGTCTCCTCAAGAAAATGCTCGAGGAATATCGCGGCACCGTTCTCCTGTTCACCAGAACAAAGATCGGCGCATCAAAGATCACCCGTGCCATACGGGATTTCGGTCATTCGGCCGCAGAGATCCACTCCAACCGTTCGCTCGCTCAGCGCCGTGACGCCATCGAAGGCTTCAAATCCGGGAAATATCGCATCCTTGTCGCCACGGATATCGCCGCCCGGGGTATCGACGTACGGGGTATCGAACTCGTGCTCAATTACGATCTTCCGGAAGATGCGGATAATTATGTACATCGTATCGGCCGTACCGCACGCGCCGGCCAGGAAGGGAAAGCAATCTCTTTCGCGACCCCGGACCAGGGGCGTGATGTACGCGACATTGAACGTCTGATCAAGAAAGTACTGCCTATCTCAAAACTGCCTGAGTTGCCCGCTATCCATCTTGTGCGGTCCCATCACGGAGGCTCACAACAGCAAATGGCGACACCGAGCAGCTCCGGACAGGACACCATTAAATACGGACAGCAGCGCAGACCGTTCCGCAAATTCGGCGGAAATCGCGGTCAGAGCAGATATCGCTAAGAACATTCCTGATCATCTTCATCAATGAACGTTCGATCGGCTGCGGGACCGACCTGCCTGTACGTATGCTCGCGTAATGGGAATGGCGTTATTTTATCAGACGCTTCTTCATTTGATACAGCGCCCACATAAAGAAACAGAACGCAGGCACCAGCAGAACGATAAAGCTCACGATGACCCCGGAAGATAATTGCCCATACACGAACGCCCGCGAGATCGAGACCGCGTGCGTCAACGGCAGGAGCAAGGCAATGGCCTTCACGATCTGCGGGAAGTAGTCCATCGGGAAAAAGATACCGGAAAAAAAGAACATAGGCGTGATGAACAGCTCCATGTAATATGTGAAAAAATCAAAATTGGGCGCGATCGAGGTCATGACCATGGCCATGGATGAGAACAGAAAGCCGATGGTCAGCCACAGGAACGGGAGCAGGAGCGCCGTCCAGCTGTGCAGCACTCCGAACAAGAGCAGGACAATGACCATGATGATACCGCTGATGAAACTTCTGGTCATACCCCAGAGTACCTCCCCCGAAATGATCTCTTCGACCGACACCGGTGTGACGATCTGAGCGTTATATACCTTTTCCATGGTCATACGCACATATGAACCGAACGTGCACTCATACGTGGCGGCGAACATGGCAGAAGAAACGATGAGCCCGGGAGCGATGAAATCCAGGTATGACATTCCGTTTATCAGTCCCATATAGGAACCAAGTCCGACACCCATCGCCACAAGGTACAAAAGCGGCTCTCCGAGACTGGCGATGAACGTCGGCAGCGCGAAACGTTGATAGGAAACGACGTTCCGCCACCACACATAGAACACTCGATAGGAAATGCTTTTTAACATTAGCTTTCTCCTGACCTCTCCCCCGGCCCCTCTCCAAGTCCGTTTCAATGCGGACTTGGAGAGGGGTGTGGGGTGAGGTCTACTCTCCCAATCCCCTACCCGTCAGCTTCAGGAACACGTCCTCGAGCGTCGCCGGTCGCCGCAAGACAGAGAGCTCCTCTCGATCGGCAAGACGTTTCATGATCTCAACACTTTCACGGCAATACAGGTACAACGTATCACCGACCTGTTCAGCCGTGAACGCAAGACCTGTGAGCAGCGGGAGGACCGATGACGCTGAACCATGGTTCCGGACTTCGACGACTTCCTGCCCTACTTCCTGGGCCACCAGGTCCCGGGGAACGCCCTCTCTGAGGATACGGCCTTTATCTATGATGATCAACCGGTCACAAAGTTGCTGCGCTTCTTCCATGTACTGCGTGGTAAGCACTATCGTGATACCTTTTTCCTTCAGCGCACGCAGCCGCTGCCAGATAAGATGCCGGGCCTGAGGGTCCAGGCCTGTCGTCGGTTCATCGAGAATGACTATCTTCGGTTCATTGAGCAGTGCCCGCGCTATCAAAAGCCTTCGCTTCATACCGCCCGAAAGTTCGTCGATACGGCTGTGTTTCTTCTCGGTCAATTCCAGGAACTGCAGCCAGTTCTCGATACGCGGTCCCGCGATATGCTTCGGGATATCGAAGAAAGACGCGAACAGGAGCAGGTTCTGCCGGACGGTCAGGTCACCATCAAGATCGTTCTCCTGGGGAACAACACCTATTTGGGACCGGATACGGCGCTCATTGATGGACGCTTTCAGGTCCAGAACGGAAACCTCCCCGGAGGTCAGAGGTGAAATGCACTGCAGGATCCGCACCGTTGTGGTCTTCCCCGCGCCATTGGGACCGAGCACACCAAGACACTCTCCCCGATAGACATCAAAAGAGATGCCGTCAACAGCGGTGAAGTCGTTGAACCTTTTGACCAGACCTTTTACAGTTATCAGGGATCCCATCGTTCACCTTTCACTAAAGAAACGAGAAACAGGACACAAGAAACAAGGCAACTCTATTATACCTTGTATCGTGTCTCTTGTTTCTTGTTTCTAATAATGAATTTCTCCAACAAATGATGCGGATGATAGCTCATCTTCGCCTTCCGCAATCCTTCATGACCCAGGTCCTGCTCACGGTTCACATACGTGAACTCCTTAAGCCCGTGCAGACAGAACTCCTGATTGAGCAGTTGGTTAAGCCCCTTCTCGTCAGGAAGGCTCACCTCCACATATGTTACCGCAGTATCACGGTTCAATCGACTGGCGATCGTGAACGCAACGACCCGGCCCTCTTTCATAAGGACACCGCCTATCAATCCCAGGACCTCAAAATGTTTCAAGTATTCCTTGATCGCCTTTTCACCGAATATCAACGTCTCAAGATTAGCGATGTCCTCTTTCAGGAACTTGTTCTTCGACCACGCATCGAGGACTTTCATGCAACCGGAAATAAGGTCAGGGCTCAAGGGACGATACTCATAGTGCCCTCGCGCACGGACCTTGTTGATATGGTTACGTTTCCCGTCATATTTCCGGCCTTCGAGCTTCGCGAGATCATCGACCAGATAGACATAATCAAAGTTATCCCGGTCCTCCTGACAATCAAATACCGCCCGCAGATCATGTTGTTCAAGAAAGGTCTTTGGGACCCGAACAATGCACGGGTCAGGCACATCATGGGCCTTCAAATGCCCCAAACAGGCCGACAGGGTCTCAACGATACGCTGCTCCCCGACAGGCTGAGCGAAACAGCATACCCCGGTCTTATAGAGAACGGACAAAATGCAGATATTGCCATTGATCCTCGTGACCTTGGAAGAATCAAAATCACGCCAGGCGAACAGGTTCGGGAACGTATACTCGGCCGCCTGCATGCCTTGTTTTAAGAACGCTGCCTCTAATTCAGTTCTAACGGACATATCCAATGGTTCGAGTTCAGGGAACACAGGGATGGTCATACCGCACCTTTCCGTACCATTGAGGTACAGGAAGCTTTTTCACAGCCCATACACCAGCCTTCCGGCTTATTGAACTGCCGGGGAAAAAGATCGGTCCGTTCAAACCCCAGATGTTCAAAGAACAACGGAACAACCGTATTAAGATATACAGGTCCATGGGTCTTCCGGAGCGCGTTATCGATCAATTGTTTCGCAATGCCCCGATTCCTATATGCAGGCAATACCCCGACATGGGTCAATTCGTGGTATCCTCCGGAAGAACGGACATTGGCGATCCCAACGAGCTTTCCTTCCTCCTCGGCCAGGATCATCTCCTCGTACGTAAACCCCGGATGAAAGAGCTCCAGGCCCTTCAATAAAGCCTCTATCTCCGCCCCCTCATCGGGCCGCGCTGACCGTATCAAGACCATGTTGCCCTTCTTTCTGCGGCATCAAAACAGTCCCGTCCAGATGAACTATTTCTGCTGCATACTGCCTTATATGGTACGGGAATACGGTTTTTTTCTCAAATCATTGCGGACGATACGAAGCACGATCATAATCGTATTTTTTCAGGGACTTCGTGTGTCGGATAAGCTGCTCTTCGGTCTTATCCCCACTACCCCACACCTCTTCATCAAGAACAGTGGCCTTCTCCACGGTCGAAAAACATTTATACAAAAGATCCCAGACATCCGTCACATTCTCTTTTCCCTTATCAAAACGCTCATAACTGTTATTATCGACCATAATGATATAGGAAGGCTGGTCATAGTAATAGACAACATGGGATTGCCGGGGATAGGCACGCAGCACATGCAGTGTCATCCCGTGTATACCTCGCTGTTTGGCCACGTGATCCACGAACAGGCTGATATCATCACATTCACCCTGCTTATGTAAAAAGAGGTCCTGAAAGGAATAGACCATATCATTGCTGTCCACAGTATCGAAATTCGCTTGGGTATACAGGAAGAGTTCGCAAAAGAGGTCTTCTTCGGGTACAAAATCAACGAAATAGGACTCAACATCCTTTTGCTTCTCAGGATGCAGCCCGTTATCAGACATCTGTGCATTGAAGAACCGCCTTATGCTCTCGCGGGCCTTGGCAAGTTCGCTTCCGCGCGCTTTTTTCAAGCCAAGATAGATATCGATGACCTTCTCGAACAGTTCCTTCCTGGTCCCGGCCGCATGGTCCCCGGTACGAAGTTTGGATAATAGCGTATCAATGGTCGGCTCATCACTGGGATCGGAAGTATTCCATGCAACATATTGAACAGAACCGTACGTTCTCGGCATCATGACATTGTACGTATCACTGGACCCCATACCCTGCTCCTCTCACATTTCCTGTATAGATATCGTACTTTTCGTTTTTTTATTGCAGATATAAAGCATATGGCCGGATAAAAAACAGGTATAAATAGTAGAGATAATGGGTATATGTACATTGCAACAGGATCCTGTGTAAAAGAGGTGCGTCATGGTAAGCATATATGATAATGGAGGAAGCCTTAACAACTATATCAATTCTCACCCATACCTCAAGTCTGATGAGACCACCAAAAGAACAGGCATAGACCTGAACAAGAACGGAACACTTGATGATAATGAGGTCCTTGACCAGGACGGGAACGGTGTAAGTAAAGAAGAATTCGAGCAGTATATCACTGCGAACAGGGCGGGAAACCCGGCCTATAAGAACGCCATGACCGGCCTGATCAAGAACTTGTATGAAGATATCTCCAAAACAACGGATCCCGCAGAAAAGAAAGAGAAGATGGCTGAATTGTTCGACCTTTGCGAAAAAATGAAAGGTTCTGTCAGCGCAAAAGAACTGCAGAAACTCGGCATCTATTTTTTGAAGGACGGCCGGGTCATGCTGAAAGTCCCGGTAAAGGGAGTTGAGTTCGCCAATTGGGACGTCTGCATGACCAAGGACAGCGAATATTATCTGATCAATAAGCATAATCCGGACCGGGCCAAAGGACCAAAATTCCCAACCAAAAGCCCTCAGCATATCATCATGAACGAAAAATTCGTCCTGATGGCAGGGACCAAGCTCGATTCAAAAACGGAGGGGACCGCGAAAGGCGATTATGTATTCTTCACTTTCGATGCAGATACCCAACAGGTATCCACCGCTCTGAACAAAAGCAGCTATGTCGGGGGAAATGATTACGAGAGCGAAAAGGACGTGAAAGATAAAAAAGGTACCGGAACGAAAAAGGAAGTAGATGGGAAAAAGGATCCTGCGGCCGATAAAGTGGCCGAAGAAAAGAAAAAAGAAGAAGAGCTGAAAAAAGCAGAGAACGAAAAAAAACGTGTCGAACAGGATAAAAAGACACAGGAAGAATATAAGGTCCTCATCGAATTCGTCAAAAACAAGGATTTTAAAGGAGCGGCACGTTGGGTGCTCGATCACCCTGAGGCTTCGGACGCAACATTACAGGTATTGACCCAAGCCTTCAAGGACGGGCCTGAAACTTATTTCAGCGAGATCATCACCGAGCTCAGGAAGCTCAAGAGCGACCCTAAAGCGATCGAAATTGCGACCAAAAGAATAGAGAACAGCAGGGACGAAAAAGCCAAGGAGAACCTCAAGTCCCTCGATCAAAAGACCAGGGATACCGCGATCAACGAGGCCTATACCGAACTGATCGACCTGTATGAACTGCTCACGCTCAAGAATTTTGCCGGGGACGACAGCTTTACCATGACAAAGAAAAGCAACGACACCTGGCAGATAAGTTTCAAGACCTCTGCCGGAAGAACAGAGTCATACACGACCTCAATGCCCAATGCCCCGTTAAAACTACTGAACACCCTCACCAGGGTCTTCACGCAGCCGGTCAACGGGAACTACACGGAATTTGATTACCTTCTCACATACAATGAACAGACCCAAGAATATGACAGAACAGCGCAGCATAACTTCATGCTCATGTACGGAAAATATCTCCTTAAGAACAAAGATATATTGATGAAAGACCCGACCGCGATCCAGAACTTGGGACCATCTGCACCGTTCGTAGTGAATTGCCTCGCGCTGCAGGGTAAGGACGGCATAGCGATGGCAAAGGAGTTCCTCAACAAGATACTGGAACTGCCCGTCAACGATAAGAAACTGATACTGACACTTGTGAATAACGACAAAAATTTCATGAAATGCGAAGATAAAGAGGCCGAGGTCTGGTTCAAAGACTTCGTTTGTGGGGCAGCATGCAACGTTCCGGAAGTATTCGCAAATATAGTCGGGGCCGAAGGCACCGAGGCCCTGAAGAGCGATATGATCTCATTCTTCACCGCTCAGCCGCAGGGCAATGCTATGGCCGTACTGGCCGCCATTAAGGACAAAGACAAAAAAGCAGCCGTCATAAAAGAGCTCAAGAAACATGACTATACCACCAAATATAAGGACGAAGCCTATGCGCTCTATAATTACAACAAGATCGTTGACGCAGAGAAGAACGTCACTGCAGCATATAACAAGATCAAAGTATCACAGATAGAGGACAAACGCTTGTATCTGTTGCGGAGCTATATACGGAACCTGTACCAAGGAGATCTACCGAAAGGAATGGACCTGAACAAGATGGACCTCGATCAGTTATTGGGCTGGTTCAAACTTAAGGTCAAGGATAAAGCTGCTGCGAAAAAGGCATATGAGGCACTGGCAAAAAACCCGACCGATACACAAGCACAAAAAGTTTTCGCAGCACAGATCGAGGGGCTACAACAGAATAACCAGAGACAACTCCTGGCGCTATTCTATGCGCTCGGGGCGGACAGCAGTATCGAACAGGAATGTGCGACAGTATCCGGGGCCCGCTTTTATCGGGATGCCGTCATTCTGGACAAGAATGACGCGACCACAGCTATGGTACAGACGTACAGCAATATCAGGGACCGGCTCTGCGACGGGGTAAAGACCTCTCTCGTTCTGGGCACTACACTGACCCCAGTGAACAAGGGCGATACGGCGAAGATCAAGGCGAATCCCACCGATCAGGATAAAAAGCTCGAGAACAAGAAACTATTAGGGATGTTCTCCTGTGACGGCCAATTTTTTGCCGCATACCAGGATGTCACTGACCCGGCCAAGATCACTGTATATAAATGTACTCCGGACCAGTCAGGCAGCGGCTTCACTATTACAGGGAATGAACAAAAAGACTTCAAGATAGAATACAACGCGGAGGCAGACAGCTGTTCAATAACACAGGTGAAACAATTCACAAAGACGCCGAAGAGCGATACAAAAAAAAGCGGTAAAACAGAGAAGCTGACAGGCATCACATTGGCGGACGGACTAAAAGATGCCGCCGGGGATCCCGGCTGGGCTCCTGCGAACTGCACGTTCGAAAAAGCATTCACGTATAATGGGGTCACCTATTATGTATTCTCTGACCCGACAAAAAAAGAGAATATCTTGTCCATCTACGACAAGGACAAAAAGGACGTGACCGCCACGCTCTTCAAGGTGAATTTTGAAACAAAAGACATGGAACCGGTATGGACGATCAGTCCGGTAAAGCCTGTTGATGATAAAAAGTGACCTGCCTGAAACCGATCAGAACACGGACCGTACGCAGACAGGGCACACAGGTGTTCCACGCCAGAATACTCAACATATGCTTCTTCTACATCAGAATTTCCAGGTATAGATTCTAGATAAAGTGGGTATATATCTCTATATAAGGAGCCATATACCCTATGGGAACGAACAGCGTTAACGCGAACGATCCGTCATTGTATGCGGCATATGCCGCTCAGCTCAAACCCCAGAACGGTTCTGCTGAAAAAGAACAGCTCGAGGCGGTGGCCAAGCTCAAAGATATGTTCTTTTCCTCGAAAACCGATCCCCGGACCCGTGAGCAGATCATCGGGACGCTCTGCAGGGAATTGAACGATACGAGCCTTGGCGGTCTCATGTCAAATAAAGAGGAGAACCTGGCGGTCAGGAAAGCAGTATGGGCCGCACTGGCAGAGATCACGGCCCATTATACGGACATCCTCAAGGACACTGCAAAAACAAAAGAAGCACCCGAAGCACTGAAAGCGCTCAATACCCTGCTCGGCACGCTTGAAGAAACCTGCGACACATCCTCTACGAACGATGAAAAAAGTTCCGTACGTCAGATCACGGCCTCCGTACTTCAGGTCTGTTTACCGATGATCCAGGACCTCAACTACCAACAGGCATCTGACCTGCTGGAAAGAACGATCGCCATAGATCCCAACGGATCAGCGTACGAAAAAGCACCTGCAGCGGAGAAAGTGAAGCTGCTGGAGGTCTATTATACGCTTTACTACTGTAACTTGAAGAACGGCAACCGGGGCAAAGCCCTGGATTACGGCAAAAAATACGTGTCGTTCCTGAAGAACAATACCGATATCAATATCGCAACAGTGCCTCATTTAAAGGACCTGGAAAGTATGCAAAAACTCGTGAAGGTCATCGCAGATCCTTCCTCAGATGCTTCTCAAAAGATCATCGCGGACACCTTCAAACAGATATTGTACTCGAACAGCACCGCAGGAACTGAAAGTATACAGGATGCGCTCAGTATCAACCCTGCTGAACAGAACGGGATGTTCGGAACAGTCAGTTTCGGCCAATCATCGGACGGAACTGCGTTCGGCTCCGTACAGACCGGCGGCAATTATAATATTGATGACATCAATCATGTTAAAGGACAGATCCAATACAAGACCACCGACATTTCAAGCAATTTCAATGCAACGGTAGAGGTGACACAGAACCTGGGACAAGTGAAGTTCCAGGAATCACTGAAATATTCCAGATATACGACAGAGGATGTTTTAAAGAAGGATGGATGGAACGATTATGCCTCGGCGGGGCTCAAGGCTTCTTATCAGGTCCGCTCCGACGATTATTTGCTCGATAATTGGGTGCTTTCCGTCGGCAGTGAGTGGGCGTTCTACGGTAACATGATCAGCCCTGATTATAAGAACGTTGCCCCTGCCCTGTTCCACTTCAATGGAGATGAACACAAGATGTGGTATTCCTATCCCAAATGGTTCAATAAGGCCGGAGATAAGGTACCGGAAGAACGGTTCAAGCGCAGAGGGTGGACAGAACCGCCTTCCTGGGCCGAGAACAAATTCTTCAGGAACGTGGCGTTGAGCACCGGGGCTTCGAACGCATATTACCTCTACTATGATGATGAGAACAATTATTGTGTCGGGAACCTGAACGCAGGTCTTTCGACAAAAAAAGGGTTTGAGGCCGGGACCGGCATCCGTATGGCGATCACGCCCTACAGCCTGATAAGCTTCGACTTCAATGCGGAGCTTGACCTATACCACGCCAATGTCGGCGGCGAAATGGAACTGGGGCCAAGAGCATTATACGGTGTGGTCGGAGCAAGCCTCGAACTGGGCCCCTACCTGGGAATAGGGACGCACTACGGCGATGCGGTATATCTCGTGCACTGGACCTTCAGCAATGTCTTCCAATGGTCAGGTCAAGAATACGAGGCCAAGTTCGGCACACGCGGGGTCTCTTTCGGCGCTACGGAGAACGCACCCGGAGAACGCGGCGGACGTATCGTAGTGCAATGGTTCCCGATACCTATGGTCTCCATAGTGAACTCCTTTAATCCGGGGAAAATAACCAAGTTCACTGACGGTTCCCGCGGTACATATGAGACCGCACGATGTCTTCAGATCATAAATACCGATGGTTCGACCATCAGCTACATTCAGCAGGTCTCGGACACGAACACGTATACGATACACATCGATCCTGCACCGGAAGAAATGAGCCTGGGGGAACAGATAGCCAGCCTTATCGGCAATACGGCCCTCGACATGACCTTGGTCGGCGGGGTCGCGAAGTATGTCGTCGTAGAGAACTCCCACAATAAAGGGGAACGAAAAGTCTCCGTTGTTCAGGACGGCAATGAGAAACACTACATGATCACAGACACCTTTGAAGACGGCAGGACGGAGCAGTACCTGTTCAAGAGCAAAGGAAATGATGATTATGAACTGATAGAGATACGCGCCTCAAAGGATGGTAAGAACTTCACCAGTGAACGGAACGTATCACCCGGTCGTTTCAACAAGGCCGAATGGACCGGCATCAAGCGGCAGCTCGCCCCGCTGCGGGATATGGAAAAGGTCCCGGACCTTGAAAAGGTCATCGACGACCCGGCCGCCCCGAACAGCAAAAAGGCATCTGCCATGATCGAATTGGCCCATATCTATGCCCGCTGCGGAAAGCACCTCAAGCATCGTGAATACATTGAAAAAGCATATGAGCTGCTCAGAACAGAGATCGCTTCCGTCAAAACGCTCAATGCTGAGAGCCTGAAGGTCATTAAAGAATACTCGCAGGCCTGTTTTGAGCTCGGGGAACTGAAATTGAACGATCCGAAATTGCTCGAAAAAAAACAGGAAGGATACACCCTGATCGCCGAGAGCCGGCGCATCTTGGAGACACATATATCGGCCACGACGAACGACCGCTATCAGGCATTATTGAAGATCGAATACGCCAAACGTCTGCTGGCCCTTGAACCCTATCAGGAACAGTCCGATGATAAAAAGAAAGAACAGAGGGACTACGCTTTCGCGCTCCTGCAAAGCGTGCTGCCCGCACTTGAGAACAAGGACCTTACCCCTCCGCTCGGGACCGAAGAAAGGCAGGCCGTGTCGGATGCGTATTATATTCTCGGCGAACGTATAAAATTCGAGCTCAAGAACGGATCATCTGCTGATCCCGAGAACGATTTCCAGACCATGTGTAAATACTATCAGCGTTCCTTTGAATATAATCCCGAAGCGAACGCGCTCCATATCGCCAACCTATATACGGAGCTTACCGCGCTCGGGAAAGAATTCTCCGGCATCTATCAAAAAGAGCTTCTTCCGCTCGAACAGCTCCAAAAGCTCGAACAGGATTTCACCGCACTTATCGACCGTTGTGACAGCAGCAAGAACACCAAAGAACAGGCGATCCGGGCCATAAAAACAAGGAACGCGGATATCTATTTCATGACCGCCCTGGAGATCAAGAAAAAGATGGAAGAATATGAAAAGAACCAGAACGCACCTGCAGAAGTGCTCGCCGAGCTCAAAAGAGAATATGAAGGCTTGTTGACCGCGGCACAAAAACAATACCTTAAGCTCTTCAAAGAATTCGATGATCTTGAAGCAGGGATGCAGCTGGTCTATATCTACACTGCCTATTATGGCGCGGACCATGAAGCGACCCTGAAAGCGATCCACTCGCTGATATCCGCACTTTCAAGTGATAAATTCAAAGGGAAACATTTTAAGGTCGACCTGTATCTGAGCCAACTCTATGAAAGGCTCTACGCCGTTCCGGGCGCCAATACCCCGGAAAAAGAGCGCAAAGAATATCTCGATAAAGCTGTTACCTGCATGAAAACCTATCTGCGAGGCTTTCCCGTGCGGTCCACCGAAGAATATACGCGCATGTTCAAACTGGCCGACCTTCAATTCAAGCAAGGAAATATCGATGATGCGCTCGATACGATAGAGACCATCGCGAAACATGATACGAAAGTAACAACGCAGGCAAAACGCTACCTTGCGATGATCCATAAGAACGGCATCCTGTTGAAAAGCCGTCTACTGGAAAAGGTCCCGAGCCTCAACGACCCTAAAAAACTCGCAATGCTCTTCCTCGGAGGGGACGGAGAAGCGCTCATTCCGCTCATATCTTTACCGGACCTGGAGATGTTCGTATCTCAAGGTATCCTGACCAAAGAAGAAGCTGCGGCACTGGAACCGTTCCTGAAGGCCCCGGAAAAGAGCGGCGGTCGCGCAAAAGACCTGGGCCAGGCGGAAGAAGACCTCGTTGAAGCATATGATCAAACATTGAAACAAAAGGTCCCGGACCCTGATGAACAGATCGACATATTGATCCAACGTGCCCTGGTCCGTGAAGAATGCCCCTACTATATCGAAAGTAACAGAAAGCCAGAAATTGAAAGGGACATCAACAGTGCGCTCACGATCATCGATTCACTGATCACTCATTATTCTGAAAAAGGCGACACCAGATCAGTTCAAATGCTCGAGCAGAAAAAGAAGTGGGTAGAATCATATTTTAAAATAGATAAAAGCTATCGCACGCTGAGCACGAGCAATGACCTGGAGACGCTCGCAGAAAGCAACATCGATGAAGTGGCCATACCGGCAAGTATCGCGCTCGCGGACCAGAGCGCGTCCACGGACCTGGATCGCGCCGAAAGCTATTATACAAAAGCATATGAAAGGATGAATGCGCTGCCGGAACCGATACCGGACCTTGATCGCAGAGAAAAGATGATATCCCTGCTCCTGAAAAGAGCAGCGATCAAAGAACGGAACTCCTATATTTTCTCGGACCCTGAAGAGGAAGCGCTGAAGGACTATACTACAGCCTATGAAAAACTGAACACGCTCATACAGAAATATAAGGACAAGATGAAAAAAGACCCGCAAAATCAGGTCATATACATGAATAAGATAGCGGAACTCCAGGAACAGCTGGTTCAGGTCGAAAAGAAGATCAATGCCCTGAAAGCAAAGATCGAAAAAGACTGACCTCGTCTATCTGCGACGGCAGAATAAAGCGATATCCTTTTGAACGCAGGTCCTCGATAATGAACGGCAGCGCCTTCAGCGTATTCTGCCTTTTCTCATGCAAAATGATTATGCTCCCGGGGCGTGTCTTTTTTAAGATATAATAGGTGATATTTCTGCTGCTCTGACGGGGATGATAATCATAGGCGTCCGCATCCCAGAGCATTGGGATCAGGTCATATGCCTTGGCCATTTCGAGTATACGCTGATCATAGCGTCCGTAGGGGGGGCGATAATATCTGGGCCGAACACCGGTATAGGCCTCTATGATCTTGATGCTCCCCCCTATCTCTTCCCGAAGCATGCTCTCTGAGCAGCGCTTGGGATCATGATGATAGATGGAGTGCGTTCCTATCTCATGCCCTTCCTGCTTCACGCGCCGAGCGATATCAGGGAATTTCTTGACCTGCTGGGCGATCATAAAGAAAACCGCTTTGACCTTATATTTTTTCAGGATATCCAACACTTGCGGGGTCATGACCGGATGGGGACCGTCATCAAAGGTCAGCACGACCACTTTTTCAGTGACGCCTATGTTCGATACCGGACGCAACAAGGCATTTTGCGCCAGGACACACCCGGACACCATGCACACCATGATGAACGCCATCAATATACGCTTGTACGCTCTCATATGCAGTCGACTCCTTCCGGACCTTCGCACACAGGCTTTCATAATGCTACACCCCGCCAAGCAATAGATTCACGATCGGCCACATGAGATCAATGAGCTTTGAGAACAGCCCGAAGTAGACCAGCAGGAACACAATGGCAATACCGTAGGGTTCAAGAACATACAATATACGTGCAGAACGGTACGGAAGAAGACCGGCAAGGATACGCGAACCATCGAGCGGAGGGATAGGGATAAGATTAAAGACCGGTAACATGATATTTATGACCACAAGCATGACCAAGACCTGCCCCAGGACCCCATACCCTAGATTCGGGAATACGACCAAGATACGTGAAACAACGACCGCAATAGTGATGTTAGCTAAAGGACCGGCAGCTCCCACCCACATCATATCCTTTCGCGGGTTACGCATATTGCCAGGGTCGACCGGCACGGGTTTTGCCCAACCAAAAAGCACTGAGCTCCCGGACAGCATCAGGAGCAACGGCAGAACAACTGACCCGAAAAGATCGATATGCACGAGCGGGTTCCAGGAAAGCCGTCCCCGCAGCTTGGCCGTCGGGTCGCCGAAATGGTACGCCATGTACCCATGGGCCAGCTCATGGGCGATGATGGAGAATAATAATACGACCAAACTAATAATTGACATGGAACTCCGTTCCTTAAAGATATCTATTACCACGTAGTGACAAGAGACGAGTATCACGAGACAAGAAAAGTCCTGTCACCTGACACTCCCCACGTGCCACTTCTCCTCCCTACGCCCTCGGATGAGCGCTCGTATAGATCCGTTTCAAACGCTCGCGAGAGACGCTCGTATAGACCTGGGTCGTAGCTATATTGGCGTGTCCCAGCATTTCCTGGACCGCACGCAGGTCCGCTCCGTTCTCAAGAAGATGGGTGGCGAATGAATGTCTGAGCGTATGAGGGGTCACGTTCTTGATGATCCCGCTCCGCAGCAACGCACGCTTCAACACGTTCCACAGCCCCTGACGCGTGAACGCCGTACCGCGATTGTTCACAAAGAGCTCCTCTGTTTTGCCGTGCTCGCCCACCCAATACATACGGGCTTCTTCCATATATCTTCTGATCGCGGCAAGCGCCGGTTTTCCGAGCGGGACGATGCGTTCTTTCCCGCCCTTGCCGAACACCCTGGCAAAACAGATCTCCTGATCGATATCCCTGAATTTTAGACCGACCAGCTCCGATACCCGCATGCCTGTCGAATAGAGCACTTCTATTATTGCCCGATCGCGGATAAGGGTCCTGTCATTCTCCGAGCAGGTCGAACGTAATAATTGAGATACTTCATCAATAGATAACGCCTTAGGTAAGTATTTCCCGAGCTTCGGAAGATCGATATCGGAGGAAGGATCGACGTCTATCATCCCCTCCCTGAGCAGGAAATGACAGTAGGCCTTGATCGCGGCCAGTTTCCGGGCAGCAGAGGTCGCAGTGAATTCCTGCCGATGCATCTGCAGGACATATCCGCTGATCGTGGACCTGTTCATGGCCTTCAACGGGACGGTGTGCTTCTCCAAATACCCTTCGAACTGAGCGATATCACGAGCATACGCTTCGCGGGTATTATCGGAATATCCTTTCTCATAATTGAGATAATTGAGAAAACGGTCGCGCTGTTCGCTCATGCCTTATTTTCAAGGAAATACGCGCATACCGCAAGGACGGTCTTGGCATCTTTGATCCGCCCGTCACGTATCATCACCTGAAGTTCAGGCGCAGGTAGCATTACGACCTCAATGAACTCATCATCATCACCCTTGCGTTTTTCAGGTATGAGCCCTGTGGCAACATAAAAATGAGTGAACTCATTCGTGAACCCCGGCGTCGTATAGACCGCACAGAGCTTAGAGAACGAAGATGCGATAAAGCCGGTCTCTTCAGAGAGCTCCCGCTGTAAAGCCTCCTCAGGCTTTTCATCATCATCGATAGACCCGGCCGGGATCTCCAAAAGCGCTTCCTTTGTACAATGCCGGTATTGACGGACGAGCACGATCGTCCCATCCTCTCGTATCGGCAGTATCGCGACCGCCTGTTTATGTACAACGAATTCACGGGTCACCTTTTTATCGTCCGGAAGACGTACGGTATCGAGCTGAACATCGAACACCTTCCCCTGATATATCGTTTTTGTCGAGAGCAGTTCTTCGTGAAGGTCCATACAGGGCTCCCGGGTCAGCGACAGGCCGCTACAACGATACCGATAATGAAGTGCGCCGTATCGACCAGGTTCTTTACGGTGATGTATTCCTGCTTAGAATGAACATGTTCCATGCCGATACCCAAGGCCACGGTCGGGATACCTCGGGAATAAATAATGTTCGCATCACTTCCTCCTCCGGAAGAGAGGATATGATGTTTGAGCTTGAGGTCCTTCGCGACCTTACGCGTAAGGTCCACGATGGGGGCCGAGCTCGGGATCGAAATAGCATTATAAGAGCGCTGCACTGTGACCTGTGCATGCCCCCCCGCCTGACGCGCCGCATGCTCCACACAGCGAACCATTGCAGCGACCTGTGCTTTCAATTTTTTCTCGGAATGGCTCCTGGCTTCACCGCGCAATACCGCCTCTTCCGGAACGATGTTCGTGGCCTGCCCGCCTTCAATGATACCGATATTGGCCGTGGTCTCCGCATCGATGCGCCCGAGCTTCATGGCAGAAACGGCGCGTGCCGCTATCTGTATCGCGTTGATCCCATGCTCGGGACATATCCCTGCATGTGCGGCCCGACCGCGAATGACCGCCCGTATCGAATCCTGTGCCGGACTTTTTGTGATAACGGTCCCGACATCACCGTGGGCATCGAGCACAAAACAAAGGTCTGCCTGTGTATCTTTTTGGGAAAGACATCGGGCACCTTTAAGCCCTATCTCTTCTTCGACCGTAAAGATGATCTTGATGGGCCCATGAGGGATGTTTTTTTCCTTTAAGATCGCGAGCATTTCCAGGACGGCAGCGATACCGGCCTTATCATCTGCCCCGAGCACGGTCGAGCCATCACTGTATATCACGCCTTTTTTTACGACAGGGGTAACGCCAAGGCCGGGAACGACCGTGTCCATATGCGCATTAAAAAGCAACATCGGTGCTTTTTTCAGATCTCCCGGACACAACGCGATCACATTCCCCTTCTTGTCCTTGCGCACGGATAGTCCGAGCTTTTTCAGCTCTTTTACAAGGACCCCGGCTATCAACGCTTCCCGACGGGAAACACTGTCGATCCTCACTAATCCCAGAAAGGTCCTCAGTAACCGCCGTTCATTCACCATCATACCTGCACTCCCTTGAGCCCCGGATCAAGCACATACATGCGCTGTCCGCACATATCACTCCACATTGACGATCTTGATATGCTCGAGCACATGACCGTCCGTATATTTGATATAGATCTTCACGTTCGTCATACCCGAAGCAGCAGGCAGTCTGCAGCTGCCCTGCCATTCTCCGTTCATTTTTTTAAGCCCGTTGCTGATGCCGTCCAGGACCAGTGTCACTTTTGCCGCCTGTTCCTGCGGCGGTATGACCACTGAAGCATACACTATCTGCCCTTTTTTGAGACGTGGAGGATTGAACGCAAGGTCCGGAACATAGGCCGCATGTGCACTTTTCAGGGGCACCGTTTTTTTCGAGAGCGCACCGTTCGCCGTGACGGTTTTTTTTGAGAGCTCAACGCTATTGCCGGTCACTATCGCTCGTGTAACAGGCAGCATCGGCTTCTTGGCCGACAGTGCCATATTATTCGTTACCGTGGCCTTGATGATCGTGTTCGCTGACGTTTTTTTCGGTACCACCGCATTTGGAACAGGAGGCTTGACGGACGTACGCATCAACATATTTTGGGTCGACAGGTCCGATATCGCTGCCGCAGGAACGACCGTTCTTTTTACCGCAGAAGCCGTGACCGCCGTCGAGGTCTGCTCCGGCACAACAGTACCGCCATCAATGGTGATCTTTTTGTTCGCTGTAATGATCTTACCCTGTGTGTCCTTAGCCTTGAACATGACCGAATAGGCACCAGGCTTGAGCGGTGTTATGAAAACTTCCGCGGTCCAGACATTCGCCGCTTTTTTCACAAGCGCTGTGCGCGAACCGTCCGGCAATATCATCATGACCGCTGTTATCAGGTCCGCTCCCTCTACAAACCCTGCGGCCGCATGGATACGCAGCATAGTCCCCTGCCTTTGCGTCACCACACGTGTAAGCAACGTACCGACACCTGCGGGCACAGGTACCGTTCCGACGGCACTGGTGCGTATGGGCATGGATGCTGGGGTTCCTTTCAAGAACCGGTACTCCATGGTGCCCTGCAGAACTCCCGAAGCATAGAAACTGAACACCCCGGTACTGGTAGCTGCAGTGAGCCCAGAAGGCCAGGTATATATCGCTTCGAACACGCTCGTATCTTTAGGACTGAACACCACCGGGCGTTGACCGGGGACGGCAAGTACGACCGCATCACACTTTTGTCCTTCAAGAAGACCGACCGAGATCGTAGCGGGCTGACCGGGCACGAGCATATGCGGCAGTACATTAACGAGGACCGACGAGGCGTTGAACACCGCTTTCACCGAGGTCTGTGCGCCATCGGTACGCACGTCACGAGCACGGATACGGATATGATCGCGAAAAACAACGACATTGCCGTACATATCGACCGCAACGACCTGCACCGGATAATACCCGGGAGCTCTGTTCTTGGAGACGGCCACTCTTCCGCGATAGTAACGTTCGGTGAGCTTTTGCAGGACCAGGGGTCGGGCACTGCCGAATTGTACCGTGACCCGTTTGACCGCAACATCCGCCGGGAGTTTCACGGCCAAAGAGAGCGTATCTCCTGCCGCGACAGTCGATGGCGTCATCTCCAGGTACGGCACGGCAAAACCGACAACAAGACGCTTCACCTTATCCTGCACGACACTGGTACGAGCCAAAAGCTTTGCAGCGTCATGCATGGACAGGATCTCGTCCCGAGGCTCAAATGCGGTCCCATCGAACTGCTCTGTCCCGTCCAGAAGAGCTATCGACTCGGCTTCTTTTTGTTCCGCCGGAACGTTCAGCAATGCTTCCTGAAGACCTTCCAGATGCACTATCGTCACGGCCAGCTTACCTCGTGTTATCAGTTCGCCATCCGTACCGGCATTTTCATCCATATATCCTTTCTGAACGAGCAGGTCGTTCGGAGAGAACACGTCCTGCAGCTCAGAAGGAACACGCAGGCCTTTTGCGGACATGATCCAAGCAGCGAGCTGCCCTCTGGTCAACTTTTGGTCCGGAGAATACAACGTTGCCAGGTCCCGCAAGGTCAGAACATATTCGAGCGCATCGGCAAGTTCAGGCCGTGCGCGCATCTCCTCACGTGTCGGGAGCCGCAATACCTGACGTTCCAGCTCCCGGTCACCGGCCTTGATGGTCAGTTCGTTCCTGCCGAACGTCAACGGAATGCTCGCCCGCACCGTACCGTTCTGGACCGGGTACGCGCGGCCATTGATCTCAAGAGAAGAATACCCGGCAGCCCTTCCCTGTAATTCGATCGCACCGGTATAAACAACGGCCTGTTCGGGGAACGACCCCAGGTCGATGACCTCTCCCGGAACGGCGGTCGGTACTATTTCAGCTCCGGCAGAAGGGACCACGGAAGCGGACGGAGCAACGCTGACGACAGGCCCGTGTTCGTCCTTATCAAAACCAAGGAACGATACGGAAAAGAAATGCGTGGCGTTGCCTTCGATATTATAAGCTGGATAATATGCATAATCCGCAGAAAAACCAAAATACGTTATCCCGACACCGAGCGGCATGATGTTATCGACCATGCACTTGCTCTTATTGGTCTTCGGGGCTTCGATCTGGTCCCAGCCGAAACGTAAGGCCAATATCTTCGCGATGCGCCACTCGACACCGGCATGCCCAAGAGAGGGACGCAATCCTCGCTCAAAAACATCGACATCAGCGGCCACGATAAGCTGATCATCGTACATCTTGCAGCCAAAGCCCGCAGTATAGACCGCCATGATGCCTTCTTTTTCTCCGGTCTTCCAGACCAGGCTCCCGCCGCCCCCGCCCTGCTGATGGTCCAGGACATTGCGCATAGCAAGACCAACAGAAACATCTTCATTGAGGTTACTGCGCATGCCAAGGTCCAGATCGTATCCTTGTGCGGACGCTTCATCGAGCAGTTCATTCTCGCCTCTGCCGTATTTTTTAAAGTTCTTAAGCGTAACGCCGAGAGACAGGTTCTTCAGTAGCATGAATTGCGAAGCGGTACCGATATCAATGCCATAGGAAAGCAAAGACACATTCTCTTCATAATACCCGTACGCTACCTGATCAGGATCAGGCCGGCCGTTACTGTCCACCGCATCAGCGGACAGAAGTGGAATATCCTCGATACGTTTGGATATGACCCCCATGCCGAACGTTCCGAACCCGAGCGGCGCAACGAACGCCCCTGTCGTATATTTCAATTCACCAAGGAGCAATGAAGAATTGGCCATGGACATGGCCTGAAAACGGTCTATCTGACCAAGACCTGCCGGATTATAAAAGACCGTATTCACATCATCAGCGATGGCGACAAAGGCACGACCGAGCCCGAGCGTCCTGGCCCCGGTCCCGATCATTGCCGGGTCATCGGCCAGGATATCCGCGGCCAACAGACACTGTTGCAACAGTGTGAAAATGAGCAATGAACCTACTATGACCTTCTTCAAAACAATTCCCCCCATAATGCCAGTGTGTCGAGACATCCCCGTTACGCAGCGGTCTCGACCCTGGACGTTCCTATCTTAATATGAACAGTTTTATTTTCCCCATCACCGTTCTGTTCGTTTCCGTATCTTTTTTACTGATGACGCACAGATATACACCGTTCGGACAATAGTCATCATATCCGGACTTCAGGTCCCACAACACCTCATTATAACCGGCATTCGTCCCTGCCATACCGCGGGAAAGTTCCCGTTCCCATACCTTCTCGGCATTAAGATTATATATCGATATATAGATATCTCCCGGCTGAGTGAGCTTGTACGTGATGCGCATATTGTGCGTCGCAGGATTTGGTATGGCCAGCGGATCGCCGATCACGTCCGTATCCCGGGAATGTACGTCGGCAGTGACATTACAGGTAGCATATATGCCGTCATTATTATCACGCACGGAGAGAACGAACAGATGCTCCCCCGGCTGAAGCCGCGTAGATACGCTATAGGAAAAATCGTTATTATTATAGGTAAAGTTCTGAGGGCTGAGCGTCGACACGTGCACCCCATCAAGGTACAACACAAAGGACGACGCATCGATCGATACGCCGGTCGCTTGTACCATAAAACGAGGGGATGCCGCGATCGGATCACCGGACACAAAGACCATACCGTCAAAACGTATATTACTGATGCTGGGGGCCGCATGGACCACAGGCATCAGGAACAATGATCCTATGACCGCGCATATGTATATCTTGATCCCGTTATATTTTCGGTTCATCTCACATGCTCCTTCATGTATCGCAGCGCAGAACTATCGAGCGGGTCCGCAGGCTTGAACTGGGCCGTCACGACCGGCGTCATCCAGCCGTGCTTGACCACGGCCACGATCTGCCCCGCCGCCCAATGGGAAGCAGGGACATCCGTATACGGCGTGCTCTTCACTTTCTGTACCGGTACCTTCTTCAATCGGGTCAGCGCCACAGCGGCGAACGCCCGGGAGACCGGAGCGTCCGGTTTAAAATTCTTCGAGGCATCGAGCGTGTACAGACCGCGCGCAAGACAGGCGTTGATCTGCGCGGCCTGCGGATGTGAGACCGGCACATCATTGGCCACGAACTTCATGCGCCGTGACGGTCTGAAACGAGCGGTCTGGGCGAGGAACTCCGCGAACTGTGCGTTCGTGACCGACCCCGCAGGCACAGCCGGCTTGGCGGTCCCTTTGCTATCGCCGGACACTCCGGCAAATGATACTGCTGGCACTTCCGGCACCACCGGTCGCCCGGCGTCATCGACATATTCAGGGAAAACAATCTCGGCAGACCCGGGAACAAAGATCTCCCCTGCATCTCCTGAGGGGACCTCTCCGCCTTCAGGGACGAGCATCTCGGGAATGGCCACGATCGCGAACTTATTGGAAAGGGCGCGATAGGTCTCCCCCTGTACATCAAGCGCCTTGATCTTCATGGTGTAATTACCGTACATCGAATCGACGTTCGGGACTTTCCAATATCCTTCAAAACGTCCGGTCGCATCGTTATAAGCCAGCGAAACGACCTCATCGTTGGGGGCAACGGCCTGGACCGTGTTCAATTTACGCCAACCGACCACCGTTATCATGATACTGGTCCCGGGCCGTACCTCCACCGGGGACACCCGGATCTTGAGCAGGCGAGCGTTCTTCAGGTCCTGACTTGCAGCGATCGGCAGCGCAACGGCAGATGTCCCTGCGGCATACGGGAGCATTCCTCCCGCCGTATCGGAAGTCGGCATGTTCCCGAACGCAACACTATCCACGACAGTTTCGAATTCCGGATTACGGTTTATCATCTGCGCTATGGCCCGATTCACCTGAGGCGTACGCGCAAGTGCGGCGGTGAACTCCGACCGTTTGATCGGCATCTCCGGATAGAAACGCATTTCACCTTTCCAGGGAGGCGGCAGCAAGTTATTGCGCTGGAACGTATAGATATAGCCGGAAGCCCAATGTTCTTTCGGAACATCAAGTGCCGGAGGCTGCTCGGCTTTCATGAGCGGGAAATCAACGAACCGGTCGAGCACGGTGGCAGCTTCCGCACGGGTCAATGCGGCTGACGGATGGAACGCTTTGTCAGGATATCCGGTAAGCAGACCGTACTGATGTCCGGCCTCGACCGCACCGTATGCCTGATGGTTCTCGAACATATCTTTGAAGGTCGGTCGCAGAGAAGAACCTACCGGGAAATTCTTGGCGCGGACCAGAACGACCGCCATGTCCTCACGAGGCACGGTCTGATCGGGATAGAACAACCCCGTCCCTTTGTACGCATCCACATACCCGAGCGTGGCTAAAAATTCTATCTCGCGGCGGGCCCAATGCGTCTGGATATCCGGGAACGTGATCAGCTTGACCACTGTGATCTCCGCTGTCTGCGCGTCGCCGTTCAGGCTCTGTCCGATGACCGTGATCTTGTTCTGTCCCGGCTTCGGCAATGCCACCTCGCCCGCGAACGTATTATCTGAACGGACCAACACCCTGATCCCGTTGATCTCAACGTACGGAAGGGCTGTCGCGATACCCTGAACAACGACCTTGTCTTCATAGATGAACGCCCAGGCTTTAGGCGTAACGATGCTCAGCCCGGCGCCGTTATCGATCATGAACATATTGGACTTCGAAGCTCCGGCATTCCCGGCCCGATCGATCGCGATACATTCTATTTGATACGTGCCGGAAGGCAGACGCTGCGAGAGCGTCCATACCCCTTCCCATTGATTTTTCGCAGCATTAAAAGAAAGAGGGACTTTGGTGCTGTCGGGCATGATAGCCGTGACCGAATCCGCGACCTCGGATATCCTGGCCAGCACTCTGAGCTTTTCACCGCTCTTCACTTTTTCCGGACCGACCTTGACCGAGACCTCGGGAGGTATCTTATCCACGATAACGCGAATGGTCTTTGAATACGGGCTTTCTGATCCGTCCGAGGAAAAGGACTTGGCGTAAATGACGTTCTCTTTGAGCTGTTCGCTCATCGGGACGTTCTTCGCCGTCCAGGTCCCTTCCGTATCTGCCTGTGTGGACAGGAACTCTTTACCGTTCACATATACTTTCACTTTTGTCTGCGGTTCTGACGTCCCCTTAAAGGACAGAGAATCACGGTTCGTGTACTTGACCTCATCCGCGGACCACACCATACCGGCAAGGAGCGCAAGGATGAGCCCGCCCCCCATGAACGCCCTGATATATTTATTATTCCCCATATATGACCTCATCAATGCCCCCGTTCAGTCCAAGAAATTCACGTACCGTCGGACCTGCTTTCAATAACGGACCTCAATCTTCCATAATATATATTTCAGGCTGCTCCAGCTCACTATTGCGCGCATCCCCGAATGTCATCGAAACAAAAGCGGTCTGATCGACCGGACCGATCTCATACTTATAGGTGTAGTCCAGCTCAAAAAAACCGATACGCAGCCCTAAACCCAAAGAAAAAGCATCCCCGTAATTCCCCATACGGACCGCAAAATTATTATTGACCCAATATTCGGCCCCGATGCCCAGATAATTGAAGCGGCCTATCTCATCATCGAGCGCCAGGGTCAGGCGTTTATTCATCAACTCCCAGGCGACGCCAAGCTTATAATATGTCGGCATGCTCGTGACCTCCGTATCCGATGTATCCCAGCGCAAGCCCTGCTGCATCGCGTTCACGGCAACAAGTCCAAGGGATACGGTCTTGACCGGCAATGTATAGATGACCCCAAGATCCGCCGCAAGATTAGAGCCGTGCGCGGTATCCAGATACTGCACGTACCGTTTGACCGTGAGTCCCCAATAAAGATCGGAGGACCATTTTCGCCCATATCCGACGTTGACCTGTGTGGTACCTGCCGGCACCAGCTCCCCCGAATCGACGGGATACCCGTTCGCATCAAGGCTGTCCACACGGATGATCTCCCCCGGGTTCTCATGCAATATGCTCACGCCGAACGTATCCGCTTTGGTCGGATACACGAAGGAGAGATAATAATAATTGAACTCCCCTATCAGCCGGGTCATCATGGTCGTCGCTTCCATGGAACGGATACCGCCAAGTCCTGCAGGATTGAGCGAAAATCCTCCGGAATCATCTGAATTAGCCACACTGGTGCGCCCCATGGCCATTTGCCGTGCACCAAGACCAAAACGTGAGATATCTGCAGGATCGCCGTTACCATTCACAACGAGCGCCCCCCAGGCGTTAACTGTCCACAAAGTGAACAGCAACAGATATAAAAAGAACTTATTCATGACTCTCCTGCTACCTGCGCAAGACAACGAACTTGCGCGAAGCTTTTGAATCGCCTTCATCACCATCGGTCAACACAATGAACAGGTATACCCCATTGGAAATAACGCGGCGGTCAACATCCAGACCATCCCAAAGAATAGCATTGAAGCCCGGTCGCGTTCCTTCCTCCCCCTGATCACGCTCAATGACATGGAGCAATTGAGCGACCTCGTTATATATGTACACCCTCGTTTTTTTGACACCGTCCGTCAGATAATACGAGAATTGAACGTTCTCATATTCATACGGGTCCCACGGATTGGGATAACAGAGTATCGGCTGGTCCTCATCGATCTTACCGCTGGTGCCGTTCGCTCCGCTGTTTATAACGATACCGTTCACATTGAAGGTGGCCGAAATATTGCCCGCATTGTCCATCACCCGCATATACAGATCGTATGTTCCTGCAGGTATCGAGGTGAGCACGGTCTGTAATACTTCCGAGGAAACATTATAGTTGAACATACGGTTTGGGCTCGAGGCGTCCGGCGTCGTGCCTGCGGGACATATGCTCAGCAATATCGACCCCTGTTGCGGATCATCCGCAAAGACACCATAGGTCGGGACAGCACCAAAGCCCGCGGCCAATACACCGCTCGAGATAAGATCGATGATATTGAGCTCGAAAGGAGCGTTCGGCGCGAGGACCGTCCCCGGGATGAGACGATTGATCCCGCCTGACCAGGCATTGATCGTAGGAACGGTGACATCATAACAAATGACATAGAAATTAGCTGACGTGACCCCGGTCGCAGGGTCCGTGACCAGGACGTTCACCGCATGATCGGTCTCCGTTGCCGGTACCGTGACCTGCAGGTTCAAACCGACCCAGGTCGTAGGAACGGACGTGCCATCGACGAGGACCGTGACACCTCCAGCGGACGATATCCCGCTGATCAGGACGACATTAACGCTCGTGGCATACGGCAGCGGCTGGGCTATGTTACCGTTGATCAGGTTACCCGGCGGTATCGGGACCGTCGTACGGAAACCGCCGATCGTGCCCACCGATACGGTCGTGGACAGACCGATATTATTGACATTGTCCCGTGCGGTCGCGACGAGCGTGTGCGTACCGCTGCCCGCTGCTGAGGCATCCCACATATATCGCCAGAAACTGACCAGTCCGGAGGACGAGATATAGTTCGCGGAAACGAACACTCCGTCGATCAGGACCCCCACACTTGAGGAAACGAGCGGGGCCTGTGAAACAGAAAGTGCGATATCGATCGTGACCATACCGGTCGCAACGCTGGCCGGCAACGGCGCAATGATACCGAGAGCCGGAGGGTACATATCTTTGATGTACACAACGGTCACTGCAGGTGTTGAAACACCCAGGATGCCCTTGCTGTTCATGGCACGCGCTGTGACATTGTAGGTCATTCCGTGAGGATCAACGCTCGGAACGATCCAGACATCCGTCCATGGGGTCGTCCCGTTCACTGTGACCCAACCGCGTCCGTCACCGTAATCAAGCTGTACCCACAGGATACTTGTTCCTCCTCCGGCAACAGCGGTGCCGTTCACGTTCATCGTATTATTGACATAGGTGCCCGTCACAGGAGCAAGAATTGTGATGGTCGGCAATGCTGCCGGATCGTAATAGACCGTGATAGCGGACGGAGGGGATTGCACATTGCCGGCCATGAGCGACCGGTCGACCGCCCTGGTCAATATCGTATATGGTGATGCAGCAGGGGCCGGGACCCAATCGTTATAAGTCCAATTAGCCGTACCATTGGCCGTAGCCCAGGTCAGACCGTTATCGAAAGAAATATCCACGTACGCTACTCCGGCCCCGACACCGTCACCGGCGGTCCCCCACACATTCACCGTGCCTGCCACGACATCACCGGAAACAAGGCTCACCACAACGGAATTAGGCGACGTATAGTCGGTATAGACCGTACGCAAGTTCGATGTCCCTACCCGATAATTCGGTGAAGTCCCGTTATAAGCGCGCGCGATCAGATAGCGTGGGGTCCCGTCAGCAAAAACAGGGACATTCCAGGTATATGACCAATTCGAGGTGCCGGTAGCAGGATTGAAAGAAAGGCCGTTATCCTCACTTATCTCGACCAGAGATACATCCATCAAACTGGTAACGGTCCCGGTAACAGTGATCGTATGATGCACGTAACTGCCTTCCGGCGGGAACGTGATCGTGACGGTCGGAATGGACGTATCTTTCAGGAACGGGCTCCAGTTGGACCAACTGCCCCAATTACCGGCACGATCGCGCCCGCGGCCGCGTACCGCATAGTTCGTCCCCGACGGATCAGCCGCCGGTATCATGAGCGTATATGACCAATTCGCCGTACCCGCTGCCGTATTCGTACTGGTGCCCAGGCTCCCTCCGATGATCTGCATCTCGACGACATCAACACCTGCAAGATTATCCGTCGCTGTCCCGCCAAAGGTCGTCAGTCCGTCAATATACGGGTTCACCGGCAGATTGACCGTGACCACCGGGCCTATATTATCGATCGTGAGGTTCGATACGATCGCCGAATATGTGACGCCCGCAGCGCTGACCCACACTTCGGCATACAGGGATACATTGGTCGTGTTCTGCATCCCCACGGGCAAGAGCGCCGTATTCCAGTTGAAGTTATATGGTGTCGGCGGAGTTGGAAGATTATCCGTATAGATACTGACCGTCGTACCTGACGGGTCTATATAGTAGTAATAGATCGTGGTCGCAAAGATCGTGGTATTTAATTTCACATTATAGATCCCGCCGAAGACCTCCCCCGCGCTCGGCGAAACGAACATCGCCCCCTGCCAATCCAGGAAAATACTGTCATTTGCCGTTGCACTGATATTGCCGGCCGCATCGCGCAGCACGACATAGATATTCTTGGTGCCGACAAGCGTGTTCAAGTTCAAGGTGACGGTCTGGCTGTACGGAATGAACGTATTGATCAGTATGCCCGGATTGGTCGACACATCTCCATAGATCAGCATGGTGAGCGCGGTGGTCGGAGAGATCGCATCACCGCCGCCGATGGTCAAGGTCACCAGAGGGTTCACCGTCACGATCTCACCGTTATTTATCGTGACCGCACAGGTCGGAGGAGTAGCGTCCAGATAGAACACGGCGATGGACGGGGAAGGCACTTGCCAGTTGCCGGCGATATCACGTCCGCCGCCGGTAATGGACACCGTGACCCAGCCTTCGTTACCCGCCAGCAGCGTCCCAGGATTGAACGTGAACGTATCATTGGCCGAAACGTCCGTTGACCAAGCACCTCCGACGATGACAGGGGCCGCACCATTGCACTGTATCGAGACCGTCGGCGTCGAGGAGACGAGCATGGACTCGTCATAACGGATAAGAACAACAAAATTGGTCGTAGGTCCTGTCGGCCCTGCCGGCGGATTGAGCATGTTCAACGTGACGGCAACAACGTTCGGGGATATCGTGTCATAGATGACGTTGGTCGTAGCAGCACCGGTATTTGAAACGCTCAACTGCAGGCCGCTCGCATTGTCCGTAGCGACCGGCCAATTGGCACGCGTATTGATGGTATAGATGCCGTTCAGAGCATCGGTCCTTGGCGTGACATTATAGGTCACAACGACCGTCTGCTGCGGGAACAGTTTGAACTGCGCGGTCGAGACCGGAACGATATTGAAGCTCACGGAAAGGTCCGTGCCGGGCACCGCAGTGAGCTCAAAATAGAGATCGTTCGAACTCGGTGTGACGTTCGCGGTCACCGCATTGCTGGCGGTACTGCTGTTAAAAAGAGGGACATACACCTGGAAGGTCTGTACATACCCTATCGGATTGCGGTCCACCCAGATCGGGAGCACCACTATCGACGCATTCCCCGTGACATTGAACGTCACCATTGCCGCATCGGTCGTGACCCATCCGGAATTGATATCTCGGGCATTGATGGTCACATTGAGGGTCCCGGCACCGACCTCGATACCGGCTTGAGCGATATAGTAAATGATCGTGCCGGTCCCGCCGTTCCCCGGCAGGTACACATTGGTAGAAGGTATCGTCACAACGAACGTGGAGGAAAGATTATCACTGACCGTAAAGGTAAGGTCCGTCACCGAGACCGTGATCGTGGCATCAGCGGAGCCTGTGTTCTGGACAACGACACTGACCGTGACCGGAGGGCTCATCGGCTGCGCGATACGGAAATTGCTGGTGGCAAGTGTCATGGAAAGGATGTTTATTTCTGCGGGACGAACGACCGTGATCGCTTTTGTCACGGTCCCGACCGCAACACCTGCACTGACCAGGTTATAGACATCGAGCGGCAGCGTCTCAAAATTGACCGTGATCGTATCCTGGCTCAAGAACGTTGTCGTGGCCGTAATGGACCACGTGACCGTTTGCCCCAACGTGAAAGACCGCGTAGGACCACCGGCAACGCTATACCCCGCAGGGACCAGGACCTGCAGCACACCGGGGCCTGTAATGCCTGTCGTCCCAAGGTTCACAACATTGACAGAGATCACAAAGTCCTGTCCTGCGCTCAAGATACCGTCGACCGCTCCGTTCGGCGAAACGATCGTGATGGCCGAGATGGAGAGCGACGGTGGAGTGGACAGAAAGAAGTTCGAAGTCCCGGTCGCGGACATGAAGTTCGCGACAACATCTCCGGTCGCAGTGACCGTGGCCGCTACGGTGACTCGGCCGGTCACCATGGGCGGTGCACTGTTCGAGACGCACAGGACCTGATAGACAAGTGAATCTGTCACGCCCGCCCCGAGGACCAGCCCTCCGGCGGTGAACGCAGTTGGCGGAATGACGGAGAACAACGCACTGATGTTGCCGCCCTGGAAGAATTGCAGGTCATCAAAGGTCGGAAGATCGAAATTGGCGGACACCCCGCCGATATTGGCGATATTGACCGTAACATTGAACGTTGCCGTAGTACTTATCGTCCGGGTAGGCGGGACTTCCACAGAAGTGACCGTGATACGTGCACCATCAATGACCGTCCAGACCGCGGGAGTGACCGCTCCGGTGTTCCAGGTGGACGTGATATCCTGCCAGATATGATCGGTAATGATGATCCCGTTAGCGTTCCCTGTGGAGGACGCGTCCAACACGACACTGCCGAGCGCAGCCGCCCCACCGATGGTCACCAGGAAAGAGAAATTCGCCGTTGTACCGGAAGCGATGGCAACAGGGTTCGGCAAAGCGGTGACGACGTATTGAGCCGGGACCTCGTTCACCGGGTTCGCCGTGGTACCCAAGAAGAAACGCAGACCTGCGGTGATAGCTGTGATATTGTCATCAGAAGTATTCTCGATAACATAAGACACGGTGACCGTGGAGCCGCGAGCCACCGTAGCAGGCGCACTGACCTCCAGGACCTTCATAGTAGTAGTATACGCGACGGGCTGTAGATTGACCGCTTGATAGATGACCGCCGGGTAATTGGGAATATTAGCGGAAACCCATACCGCCCCTTGAGTCGGCGTTCCACTCCAAGGGGTATCGGCAGGGAACGACCCGTTGTAGAACGCCTGCGCAGGCAGCATGAGCCCAGTTATTAACGCTATAGACAATACCAATCGTTTGAGCATCAGATATCCTTTATTCCAGTGTCAGGTGACATATGGCAAGTGACAAGAACATACCGGATCGACCACCCACTTACCCTTTGCCACATGCCACTCATTTAACCAATTCCCTCTTGATCTCATCCAGCGTATACCGTTTCTTCTTGAGCATATCGATCTGCTCGAGCATTTTTTTTGCGTTCTCATAACTATAGAGATTGTATCCGCCTTGGGAATGCGCATCTGCCTTGAGGAGCCCCAGAGAAGTATAATAGCGTATCGTGCTCGTAAGCATCCCGAAACGCTTGGCGACCTCCCCTGCTTTTAAGAGCTTTGTTGCCCCGTTAGTAACTGTCATAGGCTAACGCCTCCTCATTTAAGAAGTGTCACGTGGCGAGTGGCACGTGACACGCTTTATTTCTTGTCACAGGCCACCTGGCACTTGTCACTCTAACAAACACATCGTTATTACATTATATATAGTAACAACTCGACCAAAAGAACAATGCACATGACAAAACCTACTCTGCTGCAGTTATATGGGGGGGGGGGAAGCTGCAAGTTGAGAGTTCAACTTTGAGATTTAATGTATGCAAATTATAGCTGTTTTTTTCAGACAAAGTCAATGAATTTCTAGTTCACAAGAAACACTTTTATGCAAAGGAGGTCATTCCTCTGAGCTTTTTGTACGGAAAAGAAAATACCCCCGGTTCACTGCTCGGACTCATCATCATCTGAAATGATCTCTTGCAGGACCTTATCAAGCTCAGTAAAAAGATATGGTTTAATGATACCTTTGCGAAAACCGTATCTTTCAGGAAAATTCAATACTTGATCGGCAGAATACCCGCTGGCCACCAGCGCTTTTACATTGGGATCCATACCTAAAATTATGGACAACGCCTCTTTCCCCCCCATCCCTTCTCGCACGGTCAGATCTAAAAAAATGAACCTGAATCTCTCGCCATGTGCCAACGCTTGTGCATACAAAGAGATCGCCTCTTTCCCCTCGACCGCCGTGACCACCTCAAAACCTCGGTCCTGCAGGTACAGCTGTGTTGTATGCAATACGGCCGGATCATCGTCCATGAGCAGGACCTTCCCTGTATATATCCGTTGATACGGACTGGATTCCTGTTGACGTTCAATAACGGCCCCAGGCATCGCCGGAAGCATGATCTTAAAAACAGCCCCTTGCACTGAGGTGGCATCCACATACAGGTGTCCGCCATGGTTCTTTACTATCGAATAGGACGTGGCCAGTCCAAGACCTGACCCGCTCGACTTTGTCGTAAAATATGGGTCAAATATCTTGGACACATATTCCGCGGGGATGCCGGGACCATTATCCTGAATGCTGAGCATAACGTATGGACCAGGGGGAAGCATCGGCAAGAAGATCTCATCCTTCATGATATTCTCCGCAGTGACCGTGAGCACTCCCCCTCCTCTTGAGTTCATGGCCTGTTTCGCATTTATGATAAGGTTACTGATGGCCTGGTTCAGCTTAGCGACATCCACATTGACCGGCCACAGTCGTTCAGGCGGGTCAAAAACCGCTGTAATGTTCAAACTTCCGCTGAGATTGAACTTGATCGCTGGAGATATTATATCCTGCAACAAAACGATCTCTTTTTTTAACGGAGCACCTTTCGAGAACGTCAGGAACTGTTGGGTCAAATTCGAAGCTTTTTTAAAGACATCGAGCGCGCTCGTAATATACGGCATGAGCGGGCCTGTGGATCGCACCTTGCGCTCGATGAGCTGCAAATAGGAAAAAAGCCCCTGGAGAAGATTATTAAGGTCATGAGCGATACCGCCGGCCAGGACCCCTATCGATTCCAACTTTTGCATGTTCTGCACTTGTTCTTTCATTTTATTATACTCGGTAAGGTCGGTCATCGAAGACAAAAGACAAGGTTTCCCATTGGACATGATGATATCAAAACAACACAGGAATTCACGGACCTCACCGGCACTCGTGATCAATCTGGTCTCAAAGTCGCGAAAATGCCCATGCTCTTTTACGGCCGTAACGATCTTCACTCTATCCTGAGGGTCGGCCCATATCCCCAGGTCCAAGGAACTCTTCCCGATGACCTGCTCTTTAGTGTATCCGACCGCGTTCAAGAACCTGTTGTTCACGTCCACAAAAACACCGTTATCCATATCTGAGACCACCATAAGGCTCGGACTATCATAGAACAACGAGGCAAAGGACCGCTCACTTTCCCGTAACGCCTCCTCCGCACGTTTACGTTCGGTGACATCATGATAAATGGAATAATAGGTGCCGTCCGGCATCATTTTGGTATGCATCTCAATGGTGAGCTCTGAACCGTCAGAACGAACGATCGTCCGCTCGGTGATAACGACCTCGCCTTTTTGCAGCAGGTCAAAGCGCAAGGGATGCCGCTCAATACTGTCCCGGGTAAAAGGCACCATATGTATAGGCCTGCCAACAAGCAGTTCTGCATTGAGACCGACCATCTCGCAGAACTTTGGATTGACGGACTTGATGATACCTTCATGAGAACCTGTGACGATGCCGACGACCGCCAGCTCGAACAAGGCACGATAGAGCTCCTCACTGTTACGGAGCACCGTCTCGGCCTTCTTGCTCTCCGTGATATCTCGCGTTGTCGTCAACAGATGCGGTTCGTTCTTCAACGTAATGACCCGCGCGGACATCACTCCCGTCTTACAAGAACCGTCCTTGCATCTGAACATGAATTCCTCATCATCGATACCTCCGTCCTTCACCAACCCTGCGACCATCTTTTCACGGTCCAAAGGATCGGCCCAGACACCGGCTTCCAGAGAGGTCTTGCCGATCACATCTTCTTTCGTATAACCGAGCAACCGCATATAGCCATCATTAACATCGACATAGGTCCCGTCCATCTTGTTCACACTGATAGCATCTTTATTGGTTTCAAAGGCGGCACGATAGTGTTCCTTGCTCTCGACCAGGGCATTTGAATTTCTTTCAAAAGCCGCACGGGTCTCGAACAGCTCAAGGGCCCATCTGATGGTCTGGTCCAGAAATAAACTAGACATGTTTTTTTCGACGAACCCGTAATTCGTAATATCTTTGATCTTTGCAATGGCGTCTTTTCCGGCATGCGCTGTCAGGAACACGACAGGGACCGTATTATCTTTCATTATCGCCCGAGCAGCATCAAACCCGTTCATGCCCGAGCCCAGTTCGATATCCATAAGGACCAGATCTATAGGTCTTGCCCCATGGAACAGCTCCATCGCTTGTTCGCCTGAATATGCCAGAATAACTTCATAACCTAAATTGCTGAGGGTACGTTCTTGAACGCTAGCAGAGACATGCTCATCCTCGACCAAGAGGATCGTTTTCCCGGTCTTCATGGAGCTCTTTATTTCCAGGGTCAATGCTTTTATCATATCAGGGCACTTTCTTTTCCTTCGATCGCCCCCAGATAATGCACGAGCTCAAACCCAGCAAACACCCCATTAAGATATCGGCACAGAAGAACCAAGATTTCAGGATAATGTATTATTATACACCCCCACTGAACAGCAAAGAACTTCCACTGGCCGGAAATATATACAGGTATTTTATTCGGATGTAACCGAATATCCCTTTGGTCGAACGCCCGAAGTGGAGGGACCAGAGGACATGTATCCTTATTTTTCTTTAACAAGATCACCGGAAGGAACAAGGACAAAACATTCCCATTCCCCCTGATGATCCTTGTCTGTAACAGAAAATAATCCTGGCAGTACGTCCAGGACAAGCTGTTCGCGTGCTTCATGTATACCAGAAATGATAAGCATGCCATTTTCTGCAAGCGACCGCTTCAACTTCGGCATAAGCGGCGCCAAAATATCCGCGGTCAAATTCCCGATGATCATATCGAACTTTTTCTTCGGGAACCAAGTGAAGGCATCCCGGCATTGCACAACGACTTGCGAAGAGACCGTGTTCGCGCTGACGTTCTTTTTCGCGACCGCACACGCATCCGCATCGTTCTCGATCGCCAGGACTTTTTTTGCCCCACACTTCGCGGCTGCCATCGCCAAGATACCCGTCCCCGTCCCGATCTCGTACACATCAGCGCCTGGCTTCATATACTTTTCGATCATGCGCAAACACATCTGCGTTGTCTCATGAAAACCGGTACCGAACGCCATAGCATCGTCGACTTTGAGCACGATCGTATTCTTTGAGAAACAACGTTTTGAGGCAAATCCGACTATTGCGAATTTTCCTACAGCTATAAGCTTTTTTGAGTCCGACCTATATGTATATGTATATCCGGCGACCTTACATTTTTTCATATATTGAGGGATCCCGGCATCGTTAAATCTATCCGCCATCAATTCAAATATTTTTTTCGGTCTCACCCTGCGTTCAAAAAAAGCCTTGAACACACCGATACTGGCCCCTTCTGTTGACTCAAAAAAACTTCCCTCAGCTCCCATCTGAGAAAAAAGCTCGGACAATAGTTCCTCGTGACACATATCGACATCACTAATAGCCACTTCATTCAATACCGTCACTCGTTGCTCCTTTGCTGCCGTATCATTTCAATGCTTCAAGTTCATGCGCATAGGCATCATATACGTCCTGAGAAAAAAGGACAAAGCTCACTTCCGTGATATCCTGATGTTCGAACAGATAATCCCGGACCGTCATCAAGGATATCCGTGCAGCCTCAGCGAACGGATACTGGTACACTCCGCAACTGATCGCCGGGAACGCTATTGTCCGCACCTGGTGGGCCGAAGCATGTTCCAGACTTTTCCGATAGGCTCCCGCCAATAGTGCTACGTCTTTCGGTTTCCCGGAATAGTACGGACCTACGGCATGGATCACATATTTCGCTTTTAGCTTGCCGGCGGAAGTAATGACCGCTGAACCTGTCGGACATCCGGGATATTTCCGACATTCTTCCATTATTGACGGTCCACCTGCCCGATGAATCGCACCATCCACCCCGCCGCCGCCCGCAAGCTTTGAATTCGCAGCATTCACGATAGCATCAGCGGGCGTTGTTGTGATATCTCCATAAAAAAGCTTGATCTTTGAGCTTCCAACCAACAACTCATCCATGTTCACTCCTTATTAACACATAATATATCGAAAAAAAATGATGTATTTTTTCTGCTGGATTTGTCGATATATTAATATATAATATAGTAGTATGGTGGGGGGCCATGATACAAGCTGCAAATGCAGTCGTGTCTTCTTTTTTCCCTCTGCTATATTATATTTTAACGTTCTTACGTGTGTCCTATCGCAGTTGAACATACGTCGGGGAGAATGTATGCGTTTTAAGACCGGTAAAGTATTATTTGCCGCTTTTATGCTTGCGACAGCACTGTCAGGAGCATGTGCGTTCGCAGACGACACTACCGCTCCGACAATAGATACCCTTTCACCTGCAAATAATGCGGTCTCCGTCCCTATCACCGCTTCAATATCTTTTAATATATGGGATACCGAAAGCGGGGTCAGTGCCGACACACTCATTGTCAAAGTGAACACTATCGATGTGTCTGGCGGGACGGTCCGCACCGGGGATGCCTCAAGCTACAACATCTCATATACACCAAGCGCAACATTCAATTACGGCGAGACCGTGACCGTTGATATATCCATCAAAGATGTGTCGGAGAACACCCAAACGTTCACGTACACGTTCACGACCGAAATGGACACTGCCGCGCCGAGCATCAACAGCCTCTTCCCGACCATGAACGCAGTGAACGTACCGACGAACAGCGTTATCAGCTTCATGCTGGAAGATCAACAGACCGGGATCTCCATCAATACCCTGCAGGTCACACTCAACATCAATACGGTCCCTGTCAGCTTCACGCTCACCTCCTCGAACAGTTCCATATCCAGCTATCGAGTGACCTGTTCAACGGCCACGGACTTCGCCTATGGAGATATCGTCAGTATCGATATGGCCGTTTCCGATGTTTCCGGCAATAAGACGGTGTTCGGGTACACGTTCTCGATACATCAGGATAATACCGCACCACAAGTGCTTGCGGTGACCCCGCTCTCAGGCGCTGCCGACGTTCCAACAGACACGATGATCTCGTTCACGCTGAGCGACACGGAGACCGGTGTATCTATTGATACCATCGCCATAACGCTCAATGCGAACGGAGCAGCCAAGCTCTTCACAACCTCATCATCGAACACGGACCTGTACGGATATTCGGTCACCTGTGATCCGGACACTGACTTTTACTATGGGGACAGGGTCACCGTTACTATCCAAGTGAACGACGTCTCCGGGAATATCAGGAACGAACAACTGGGCTTCACCATACACTCGGACACCACCGCCCCCCAGATACAGGACCGTTCCCCGGCACAAGGCGCAACGGACGTTCCAACAGCAGCGGTCATTACCTTCTCTCTTAATGACACTGAGACCGGCGTAAGCATCGATACGCTTCAGGTCACCATCAATGCCGGAACGTTCATTCTCCCCGTCAATATCGCCCACAGCGGTACACTGTCGCACTATCAGATCACGTGTGACCCGACGAACGATATCGCATACGGTGCAACGGTCACGGTGAGCATTGTAATTCAGGATATCGCCGGCAATACAAAACAAGACTCGTTCAGCTTCACCGCACACGCTGACATCACGGCACCATCCATTCTTGATATCTCACCGACCTCGGGCAGCACCGACGTGCCTGTCCATACTCCGATCACCTTTACAGTAACGGACAATGAAGAATCCGGGATATCGATCAACTCGCTTCAGATAATCATAGAAGCGAACGGCTCGCTCATCCCCGCCACGTTCACCTCTCACCATGATTCCCCATACCTGTATACGGTGACGTGCGCCCCCCAGGCAGGCGCATTTCTTCCCTACAGTGCAGATATCACGGTCAACATCGTGATCAGGGATATCGCAGGGAACAGTGCGAACGGAACGACCACGTTCAGGACCTTGGAGGATATGACCTCCCCGACCATACAGGACCTGTATCCGGCACCAATGAGCACGGACATCCCGACCGGTACGGTCATCGCGTTCAGGGTCCGGGACACGCAATCCGGCATCACCATCAGCGCGCTTGCCGTCACCATCAGCGTCAATGACCTTCCGATAGCATATACGATATACAGCAGCGGTACCTCGGTCGACCTTGTCGTCACGTGCGACCCTTTGACGGACCTTTATTATGCCGCTGCGGTCACGGTGGACATATCGATCAGTGATATTATCGGGAACAAAGCTACAGGCTCATACAGCTTTACCGTACACGAAGATACGACCGCACCGCAGTTCAGCGACATCTACCCGATGTCCGGAACGAACGAAGTCCCCACACACACCGTACTGACGTTCACGGTATCTGACACAGAAACAGGAGTGAACACAGGGTCCTTGCAGGTCACTATCAACGCGAACGGGACGTTCAGGGCCTACACCGCGGCATGGACCGGAACGGCACATGTCGGCACCGCCTCCGTTCTGCCGGCAGCAGATTTTTATTACGGCGACACCGTGACCGTCGATCTGTTCATCCGAGATGTTTCAGGTAACAGCTCAACGGCCACCACCACGTTCTTTGTACATCAGGACACGAACGCGCCCACGGTACGTGAACGCTTCCCTGCCCCGTTCAGCACAGATATCCCTACCAGTTCAGTCATTTCCTTCACACTGGATGATAGTGAGACCGGTATCGATATAGGAACGCTGCAGGCCACCATCAATGTCAACGGAACACCGGTCGCATACGCAATGACCTCCTCGAACATGGACACACACAGCTACCGTATCACCTGTGATCCGTTGACCGACCTGTATTACGGGGACACCGTAACGGTCGCCCTGTCCGTACAGGACGTTTCAGGGAACCCCACCTCGGACGTGTTCGTCTTCTTTGTCCACAAAGATATCATCGCTCCCGTCATATCGAACACACTTCCGACCCCGAACATCTCGGACGTCCCGACCAGGACGGTCATCTCTTTCATGCTTTCCGATACCGAAACAGGCCTCAACATGAGCTCCCTGATCGTATCCGTGAACAACGTGAACGTGAGCGCCATGCTCGTCTCGGCGGGTTCGCTCTATCAAAGAACGGTCAGCTATACGCCTGCGGCGTTTTATTACGGAGATACGGTGACCGTCGATATCTCTCTGCAGGACGTATCCGGCAATGCAACAACAGGCTCATATACGTTCTTCATTCACACGGACATCCTCGCCCCCACAATAGCGGACAGATACCCCGCCCCCGGCAGTACCGACGTGCCTACAGCCACGATCATGACCTTTGCACTGAACGATGCCGAGACCGGGGTCAGCATCAACAGTCTGCGCGTGACCGTCAATGCGAACGGGAACACAAAAGCATATGTTCTGACCTCAGGGAACACTACGATACACAGCTACGGAATAACCGTAGATCCGGCCGCTGACCTGTACTACGGCGACATCGTCACATTGGACATCACCGCGACGGATATTTCAGGGAACATATTGACCACGGGATATACCTTCTTCGTTCACATGGACACGACCAAACCGTCGATATCCGACATCAGCCCTGCGTCCGGCAGCGTCGATATTCCGACGAACTGCGTGATGACCTTCACTCTCTCCGACAGCGAGACCGGGGTCTCCATCGACTCCCTGTCAGTAACGGTGCACGCTGACGAAGAGACCGTTACCTGCTCACTTTCGCACACGAACGGTTCCTTGTTCATCTATCAGGTCACCTGTGATCCGCAGGTCGACTTCAATTACGGGGCTCACGTAACGACCTCCCTTTCCGTTCGTGACATTTCAGGGAATATCACCTCGACCGTGTTCACGTTCCATATCAACACCCCGCCGGTCATAACCCCGGTAGATCCGACAGCCAATGACGTGATCGTCCCGATACGCACGGATATCGTTTTTGATATCACGGACAATGCGCTCATCGTGACGCCGAGCCTGCGTGTATCCCTGAATGGCGAGCTCGCGGTCAATAACGGACTCTCTGCGGATACAGGGAAATGGACGATCAGTTATACGCCGATATCGAACGGGTACCGTGTCTCGATCGACCCGACAGCACTGTTGCCGTACGGCTCGCTCATACCTGTAGCCATCCATATCGAGGACGAACTAGGGGAACCGACAGAATACACATACACGTTCATGACCGATGTGCCGCCGCTGATCACCCCGCTATACCCGAACGCAGGCGATAGTGATGTCCCCGTCGAAACGGACATCACGTTCATCGTAACGGATAACGCCCGGATCACGACCTCATCATTGTACATCACCATCAATAATACCCTCGCCGTGACCAAAGGCTTATCCGTGAACCCGGTATCGTACAGCGTGACGCTCCTCCCGATCAGCGACGGCTACCGCGTTTCTATTGATCCGCTGATGCCGTTCAATTACGAGACCGCGAACACAATATCAGTACAGGTCGCGGACCACGAAGGCCAGGGAAGCACGATCTCCTACAGTTTCAGGACCAGACCGGCGCTTGAGATCTATGTTTCCGTCACAGGCAATAACACCTACGGGGATGGCACGGCCAACAAACCGTACCAGACGATCATGAAAGGGCTTACCATTGTCACGACCAACGGTACCGTATACCTCTTCCCGGGGAGCTACCCGCTCGCAACGTCCGGCAATATCATCTGGCCGAACAAGGCCGCGCTGCACCTGACCGGCTACACAGCGGGCGGAGCGAGCAGCAGCAACGTCATCCTCGACGGACAGAGCTCGACACGCGCCATCTATATCAACTATCTGGTCAACGCGACACTGTCCGAGCTTACGATAAAGAACGGACAGGTCTCCGGGCTCGACGGCGGAGGTATATATTTCGGCACATCAGGACATCTGGACCTCACGAACGTCATCGTGACCGCGAACTCCGCTCGCAACGGCGGCGGTATATATGCGAATGGCGCTTCGATCAGCGCAAACCTTGTGATCTTCAGCGGGAACAATGCGGCGACCAACGGGGGCGCCGGGTATTTGGGGACTTGGAGCGTACACAATTCCCAATTCCTCAATAATTCCGCAAGTAACGGAGGTATCGGACGGCTCGGTACCTGGATGATCGACAATTCGATATTCAAAGGGAACCATGCCGATACCGGAGGTTTGGGATACGGCGGCAGTTGGTCGATGGAGAACTGCACACTGTACAATAACTATGCCGATACTCAGGGCGGCATCATGTACAGCACTGCACTGTATGCAACGAACCTGATCTGCTGGCAGAACAAAGAGGCCGGGATAGAACAGAACCAGCTCGTCGCTTGCACCGCAACACTTAACTATTCGCTCATCTCAACATCGAACTATCGCAACGGCAGCACCGTCGCAGAGGACCACGTGCTCATCGGAGACCCGAAATTCCTGAGCAGCAGCGATCTGAGGCTCATGCCGAGGTCCCCGGCCATCAACAGCGGCACGACCGCGGTCTCAGCAGCGAACGATATCAGGGGACTTCCGCACGGGATCTATCTGGGACTGTATGACATGGGGGCATATGAATACGACGATATCTACATCCACAGTCTTCAACCGACGAACGGGGCCACGAACGTGGACTTCTACACCGGAGTCACGTTCAACATCAGCGACTTCAGCGGTGCGATGGATATCACCTCCGTCACTGTTGAACTTGACGGAATACAGTATACCGAAAGCGGTGCGGTCACTTTCTCGTACACCGGGAGCGGTACACCTCCGGCAGAGTTCGTGATCTCGATCAAACCTACCTATAATTTCACGTTCGACCAGCTGATCCGCGTAACGATCAATGCCATCGCCGTGAACGGCACGAGCATGCAGGTCACCAGCTCGTTCCGCACTATCTCCGATACTGTCGCGCCGACAATATCACCGGTATACCCGACCGCCGGCGCGACCGAAATACCTCTTGAGAACGACCTGGTATTGGACCTGACCGATGATTATTCAGGTATCGTCACATCCTCACTGTGCGTCAGCATTAACGGTGCGGCGTTCATCCGGAACGGCGAAGCGACCGCCCCCGAGACCTGTTCCATTGTCTATAGCGAGATCGCGGGAGGATACCGCATCACCATCGACCCGACCATCCCCCTGCCGGGAGCGAGCACCGTCACGATCAATGTATTTGTGAACGATCTCAACCCGAACATATCGACGATGACCTATACGTTCAAGACCGCCAGTGCGAACGTTCATAACACGGACCGTGTGCCGAACCGTCATTACACAACGATACATGCGGCTTTTGCCGACGTACAGGAAGGACAGACGCTCACCCTGGAACCCGGCACCTATTACGAGAACCTGATCTGGCCGAACACACAGAACGTTTCGCTCAAGAGCGTAACGACCAACGGACAATGGATAACGATCATTGACGGCAGCGCTCTCGCTCCGGTCATCAGCTGCGAGGCATCGGTCTCCTGGAACATTTCAGGGATCATGCTCAGGAACGGGACAAGTGCCGGGAACGGCGGAGGTATGCGCATCACCGAAGCAGGGTCCAACGGTACAATGATAGACTGCGTGGTCAGCGGCAGTACTGCCGCCAATGGCTATGGCGGTGGTATCTACCTGGCCACCGGCACAACACTGAACATGATCAACAGCATCATAAAGAACAACTCAAGTCTGCAAAGCGGCGGACTGTACGCGTCCGGCAATGCCGTGATACGCATCATCAACAGCGTCCTTTTCAAGAACGCCGCGTCGGTCCTGAACGGGGGAGGAGCGCTCTATGGCGCATCTGGCTGCCAGATCTCGAACTCGATATTCTGGGCGAACACCGCAGGCGGTGTGTACAATCAATTACAGAGCATCAGCGGTTCGGTCGATCACTCCATCGTGCAGAACGCGGAATACAGCGGCAAACCCTGGAACGGCGGCAATAACTTATCAGGGGACCCTCTTTTTAGCGATACGGAACATGCGTCATTCACGCTGCAACCGCTCTCTCCCGCGATCGAGGGGGGTACGAACAACGCTTACGTGACCGATTGCACGGGGCGCGCGCGTCCGCAAATGACACGCACAGATATCGGCCCCTATGAATACGCAAGTATATATCTCTTTGAATTAGCCCCGACGACCAATGCCACGAACATCGAGATCAGCTCTCCTATATCGATGCGCCTGATGGATATAGCCCACAGCATACCGACCACATCACTGCGCATCACCGTGAACGGCATCACCTATACCACTTCCGGGACGAACACCTATTCCATAACAGGGACCGCTTCGCCGACCGCAGACCTCCGTATCACATTAGTGCCGACGACGAACTGGACACCGAACACGGAGATACCCGTATCAATATACGCCGAGAACAGTTCAGGCAATGTCGTATCCATCAACTACTCCTTCACGACCTCATTGCTCTATGTGCATAATGACGGCTACTCTCCGGCCCGTTATTATCAGACCATACAAGAAGCATTACAGGACGCACGTGCAGCGGATACGATACTGCTCGAGAACAAGACATTCCTCTCCTCTGTGACCTGGGATGCAACAATATCAAAGAACATCTCCCTGCGCAGCGTCTCCGGACAGCCGAGCAGCTGTAATATATCGGCCAATACGTTCATCATCATGAACAACACCGCGGCCGTTTCCAATATCGGGTTCACAGGACCGCTCACGTTCACGAACAGCACCGTGGATATCACCAACATCATCGTCAGCGGGAACAGTGCATACGCCGTGACCCTTCAGGACAGTACGGTCACGATAGCTCGTTCCGTTATCAGGGATAACGGGACCGGTATCGCAAAGACGAACGGTGTGTTGCATCTCGATAATACGCTCATACTCAATAACAGCAGCATGGGCCTTATGAACACCAGCGGTACCGTACAACTTCGGCATTGCACGTTGTTCGGCAATCTGATCGCCGTCAGCAATATGGGCAGCATGGTCGGCTGGAACACGATCATCTGGGGGAACAGCCTGGCGGTCAACGGCAGTGCAGACATCACGTATTCGGACGTCCAGGACGGATATGCCGGCACAGGGAACATCGCGCTCGACCCGATGTTCATCAATACCGCGAGCAGTGATATGCACGTCTCCAAGAACTCACCGACACTTGAACACGGCACGCCGGAGAACATACCTTCCACGGACATGAGCGGGACCCAGCCGCGCTCGAGCGGCAGATACCCGGATATGGGGCTCTTCGAGCGACCGGAAGTGCGGCTCCCGCTCGACTGGAATTATTTTTATACGGACCTTGCCGGAAGTACCGAGAACATCACTGCGACCACGACCATCGTCATCAAGCGTATGTACGGAACGGAAAGGGCCGGGAGCATCATCATTGTGCCGATAAAACTCGGTATCGATATTTTCACTTTTGACCTTTCGCACCTTATCATCACAAAGAACGCCTCCGGACTGCCCTTCTTTGACATCCCGGCGACCGCACCGCTCGCCGTCACTGTGAACAGCGCTTCTCCTGCGGTCACCCAGACCCTCTCCTTGAGCGATACGGCATTTTCGGCAAAACGACCGCTCATGACCCTTGACCTCGGCTTCGGGGCCGTCACTATCATGAAATATAACGGGACGGAGAGAACGAGCGTTCCTTCAAGCGATTATCGCAACAAGCTGTTCTTCGTAACGAGCAACGGGACCACTGTTACCTTCTCGGTCGAACAGCTGAGGAAGATCGGTACCGCGGTCATATCCACGGTCAGTTTCACCTCCGCAGGAACGACAACGGACGCCGAACGCAGTATAACGATATCGGTCAGAGTATTTGACTCGCTCTCTACCGCCGTAGAAGGAGCCCCCGTGCACTTCACCCGCATGTCCGGGACCGCAACACTGGTGACAACACTGTCATATACGAACGCGGCCGGCGAGGCGATCGCAACTATCAATCTGCCTGCCGGAGACAGTTTCACCGTCCTTCGGGCATCAGCGGATACCGTCCTCTCCGAGACCGACTTTTACGTCACCGGGAACGCATTGAATTACTATGCCTATAACCAGAACTTAAGCCGCGGATACCTGACACTGGTCAATGCATTTGCCGATGCCGACCTTGCAGATAATCATGTCATCACGCTCGGTGCCGGAACGCATTATGAAGTGGTGACCTGGCCGAACAAACAGAACATCACTCTGAGGGGGACCGCGGCAGCAGCTCAGGTCATACTGAACGGCAGCGGGAGCAACAGCGTCATTCAGGTCCTGAACGCGGTAACGCTCAACCTGCAGAACATCACGATCGAGAACGGATCTCCGTCAGGACAGGGCGGTGCGATCGCCGCGGTCCTTGCGGGCATCACGGTCTCCATGAACGATTGTATCGTTTCCGGGAATCAAAAGACCGCACTCTATTTCGGGGGAAGCGGTACGTTCACCCGGGTCACATTCAACAATAACACATCGAGCGGCGGCGGCGCGGTCATGGTCTTGAACACAGGAAAGACCCGGTTCGAGAATTGCGTGTTCCGGTCCAATCAGGCGGGGAGTAATGGAGGCGGTGCGTTCCTGCTCATGTCGGGAGCCGCAGCTACTTTCAACGCCTGCCGTTTCGAGAACAACGCGGCCGAGAGCGGAGGCGCAGGGCTGTGTAATGCCGCGGCCGCCTTCACGAACTGTATCTTCGCGAGCAATAACGCGACCTATTACGGCGGAGGCCTGCGCAATGACGCGGCAGGAACGACGATCCGGTTCGGAACGTTCTATAACAACTCCGCCCCGACCGGATCAGCGATACAGGCGAACAGCAGCATCACGGCGATCAATTCCATACTGTGGAACAACTCCGGTGCGCACGGACTGAGCGGGACCTATACGATATCCTATTCCGACCTGCAGGGCTGGTCCTCGGGCGGTACGGGCATTATCACGAGCGATCCGCTGTTCGCGGATGCCACTCTCCAGCTTATCCCGACCTCTGCGGCCCTGGATGCCGGCACAACGATATCATCTGTTTCAACGGACTTTGCAGGGGAAGCACGTTTCAGAGGATTCGCACCGGACATGGGGGCATATGAAGCGCCCACCAGAGCACCGGTACTCAACACCACGACCATGACCCTGTATGCCTCGATCGCATCTGCGCTGGCCTCCGCCAACAGCGGCGAAACGTTGACCGTGCGCCCGGGAACGTACTACGAGAACCTGTCCTGGCCGGAACTGAACGGCATAACACTGAAAGGCGATACATACACAACATCGGTGAATTGTGTCATTGACGGAAGTGCCGCCAACCGTGTCATCACGGTCCCGGCCAACACTTCCCTGACCCTGATCGGACTGACCGTCCAGAACGGCCTGTACTCTGCAGCGAACGGCGGCGGGATTTATCTAGGAACAGGAGCATCGATCTCCTGCAATACCGTGATCATTTCCGGTAACATCGCCAGCGGCCGGAGCGGCGGCGGGATCTATGGGCTCACCGGCAGCACATTGTTCGCAGAGAACGCTCTGTTCATCAATAACCGTTCCACCGGTGCGAGCGGATTCGGCGGCGGAGCCCTCGTTGTACCTCAAAGTATTGTCCGGAACAGCACGTTCAGCGGGAACAGCGCCGCGAACAACGGCGGAGCGATATTCACCGGGATGCAGAACATGCTCAACACCAGGTTCATCAATAATTCAGCGGTGAACGGCGGCGTGCTCTATCACCTGACCGGCTTGACCGATACCGCAACGCTCGACCGCTGTATCATGCAGAACAACACGGCCAGCAACTTCGGGGGAGGCCTCTGGCCGAACAAACTCATCATGGTCAATTCGATACTGCAGGCGAACAACGCCTTTAGCGGCGGAGCGGTCTACGGGGGCACGAACGCTATCGAACACTGCCTGTTCGTCAGCAACAACGCCACCAACGGCAGTGCGATATACAGCAGCTCCAGCACCGTCAAAAATTCGATCGTCTGGGGCAATACCGGTTCAACGATATTGAGCGCCCCGGGTTCGCTCAGTTATTGTATCGTCCAGGGCGGCTACAGCGGGGAAGGAAATCTATCCGCAGGACCGGCGTTCGTCAGCGAGAATAACGGCAACTATCATCTGCAGAACAGCTCTCCCGCCATCGAAGCAGGAACGCTCAACATCCTTACTCTCTCTGCGCAAGATCCTGACGGCATCACGCGTCCTGTCTATACGCGTCCTGATATCGGCCTGTACGAATATCGCTCCCTCTATGTGATAGACCATCTGCCGACCAAGAACGAGACCAATGTAGTCCCGACCACTGCCATACGTTTCCGTATAGTGGATGAGACCGCGACCGTTGCGGTATCGGCCGTGACGGTCAATTTCCAGGGACTGACCTACACGGCAGCAGGAACACCTGCGTTCAGCTACACGGACGTAAGCAGTGCTTCATCCGCGAACATCCTGATCACCGTGACCGAGTCCGCCTCCGGCCTGCAAAAAGCCAAGAGCTACACCATCACGATCAATGTCCTGAACAGGAACGGGATAGCGTATCAGGACATCGTGACCTTCTACACGACCGCGCCTCAAACCGCCTATGTATCGCCGAACGGCAGTGATACGACCGGGGACGGGACAGCGCTGCTCCCGTTCGCGACCATACAAAAAGGGCTCGATATCGTAGCACCCTACGGGACGGTCATTGTTCAAAAGGGAACGTACCCCGAGAACCTGACCTGGCCGAACAAAGCAGGTGTCACGCTCACAGGCGCCACAGGGAATATATGGTCAGCCACGCTCATCCGTACCACAGGAACACTGATACAGCTGAGCTACGGAGTGAGCGCGAGCATCCGCAACCTCATGATCGAAGGGGGCAGCACCGGCCTCGCTATCAACAATACAGGAGCTGCAGTATCCGTCGACCAGGTCTGCATCTCCGGGAATACCGGCATCGGCGTATACAACACCGGCCGTCTGGACCTGTGCAACAGCGTACTGATCACGAACAACAGTACCGCACTTTCGAACTCCGGGACCCTGAACATGATCTTCACGACCATAGCCAATACGAACGGTACAGGCATCCTTAATAACGGCATCGGGAACATCATGAACAGCATCATCTGGGGGAACACTGCACAGGTGAGCAACAATACCGGGTTCATATCGTTCACATACTCGATCATACAAGGCAGCTATCCGGGTACAGGAAATAAGAGCGATGACCCGCGCATCTCTCGTTCCCAGTCCGGAGCGATATCGTTCGGCTCATCGGCCCTTGATGCCGCAGCGACCTCATCGATAGCGAATGACATCAATGGGACCCCGCGTCCTCAATTCAGCGCACCAGACTGCGGCGCCTTCGAATATATAGGCCCGGTCATTTACAGCTATGCTCCCTCCTATAATGAACAGGATATCAAGGTCACGACCTCGATCGTACTGAAACTTCGCGAGCCGGACCGAGGACTTGTCCTTTCAACACTGCGCATCACCGTGAACGGCACGCTCTATACCACTACGTCCGCGGGCGTCAGCATCAGCGGGACCATCTATGACAGCACGGTCACGTTGAACCTGAGCGCGGCGCTTCCGCCGAACACAACGATCAACCCCCAGATATCCGTCACGGATGTATCCGGGAACCTCATGGAAGAATACGGCTACTATTTCAGGACCGTTCCTCCGCTGAGCGTCCTGTACGTGAGCGCTTCAGCTTCAGCAGGTGGCAGCGGAACGATCATCGACCCTCTCAATAAAATACAGAGCGCACTCGCCTATCTTGCTACCTACAACGTCACCGGGGGCGTCATTATCGTTCTGCCGGGGACCTACACGGAGAACCTGATCTGGCCGACCAAGAACCTCGGCCTGACATTACGAGGCAGCCCTTCGGGCAATTCCACAAACATCATTATTGACGGAAGCAGTGCGGACCGCGTCATATACATAGGTACGAACACAGGCATCAAGCTCACTATCGAGAACCTTACCCTGCAGAACGGTACGGTCGCTTCGGACGGTGCAGGCATCTATTGTGCCGACAACGTTCAACTCACGCTCAACAATGTCATCGTCAGCAATAACCGTGCAACAGGCAGTGGGACCGGCGGCGGCGTCTATGCCGCAGGCAACGGGATCACCATGAACATCCTCAACTGTACCTTCTCAGGCAACAAGGCCAGCTACCACGGAGGCGCGATATGTAAAACCTACGGATATTGTTCCATATACGGTTCATTGTTCGAGAACAACACTGCGACCGGAAGTGCGAGCGCGGTAGGCGGTGCGATAGCCGTACGCAATCAAAACGGAGAATTGACCGCACGCACCACACGTTTCAGGAACAACACTGCCGGCGGCGCAGGCGGTGCCATCTGGAACATGAGCAGGCTCCGCCTCTATGAATGTGAACTGTACCGCAACCAGAGCCTTAACCAATACGCAGGAGCCGTCTACCACGAGACCGATCTGGCCGTCATCGTGAACTCCCTCATCATCGAGAATACCACCAACGGAACAACAAGATCGGGCGGAGGCCTCTACAAGAACAGCGGGACACTGTATCTGATCAACAGCACGATAGCAGGCAACACCGCTACCCAGTACGGAGGCGGTATCTATAACCTGTCCGGGGGTATCATCATCCGCAATAATATCTTCTGGGGCAATAGTTCCACACTGGGGACCACCACGAACGCACAGCTCTATATTTATGCAGGGAGCACGGACATACAGTACAATGACGTTCAAGGAGGGTACACCGGTGCGACCAACCTCAATATCGACCCTCAGTTCATATCGACCGTCAACCTTAATTACGAGCCGGAGATCGGCAACCTTACGATAGAGAGCGGAACGGCCAACGGGCTGTACATCCCCACAACGGACATACGCGGGCGCGTGCGTCCGCAGCTCGGACGTTTTGTCACTGAGGGCGCGACCGCACAATATGACCTTGGGGCATATGAAAAAACAGGGGAGGACCACTATCCTCCGGTCATAAGCCAGTACCTTCCGACCAAGAACACGACGAACGTACCGAATACGACAGCGATATCGTTCAAGATCTCCGATACGATATCCGGGATCAGCCTCAACTCGCTGCAGATCATCGTGAACCAGATAGCCGTGACCCCGGTGGTCAGCAGCAACTGGTCGACCGCCTATGTGACCTATAATCCTGTCACAACGTTCAATTTCGGTTCGGTCGTCCAGGTGACCATCAATGTATCGGACGTCTCAGGTAACGCACTTGTCGATACGTACAATTTCAGGATACAAGAGGAGAACATCGCTCCGGTATTCAGCGACCTGCGGCCCACACCGGGAGCGACCGCCGTCACTCTCCGCCCAACGTTCAGCGCGACCGTCACCGACGCGGAAAGCGGTGTCTCACAAAGTACTGTCGCGATGTTCATCGACGGCATCCGCGTCACGGCCACCGTCAGCGGAACAACAGCGAACACCGCCGTGCTCTTTGTCCCGACCGCATCGTACGGGTACGGGACGTTCGTCAGGGTCACGCTCAACGCAAGCGATATGGCCGGGAACACTGCGATCGCGACCTACAGTTTCACGACCTACGTGGATGCCACCGGACCGACCGTGAACCCCGTCACACCGACGAACGGTGCGGTGAACATCGTACCTACCGCGGCGGTGGAATTCACTATAACTGACGGTGAAACGGGGATCAGCATGAACACGCTGCAGATCATCCTGAACGGCACAGACAGGACCGCAAGCTTCAACAGTTCCGGTACGACCGCCAGCCTCACACTGAGACTGGTCACACCGAACTTCGGATATCTTGAAACGGAAGCGCTCACGATATATGTCCGCGATATCGCAGGCAATAGCACGACCTACAGTTACAGCTTTATGACCAAGGACGATAGCGATGCCCCGCAATTGATACCCGTTCGTCCCCAGGCCTCCTCAAGCCAGGCCTCGCACAACACTACGATAGTCTTCCGTCTCACGGACACGGAAAGCGGTATCTCCGTGAACAGCATGCGCTGCACCGTTAACGGACTGGACCGCACCGCGTCCTGCAGCATGGCAGGGACAGGAACGACATATCTGGTGACCATCAGCGCCTTGGAATACGGATATCTGCAGACCGTACAGGTCACCGCCTCAGCAACCGATATCAGGAACAATCGTACGACCGTTACATGGTCGTTCACAACGGAAGCGGACACACGGAGCCCGGTCATCTTCGGACAATCCCCTGCTCCATTGTCCGTGGGAGCCTCACAAACGGGGCCGATCGTGTTCTCCATCGTCGACAACGGTACCGGCGTATCACTTGATACGGTCACGATCTCCGTTTCCGATCAGGGCCTCCCGGTGACAGGCACGCTCACCGCGAGCGGGACCGGGCCTACCTATGACATAACGTTCACCCATACGGCGGAATTCGGGCTCATGCACGATATCTATGTAACGATCAACGCCGCCGATCAAGTCGGCAACAGCACGGTCAACGCGTACTTCTTCTCGACCGGTCTCGATACCGACCCGCCTCATATCGAAGCGATCTCGCCTGAGACAGGTTCAGTGAACGTCCCCGCCCTCCCGACGCTGCACGTGCGGTTCTGGGACAATGAAACGCGCATCGTCGTGAACACGATACGCATGACAGTGAACGGGACTGATATCACCGGGACGCTCGTCCTCAGCGGCGGTCCGTCGACCTATGACGCGACCTACACCCCGACGCGATCGTTCGCTTATAACAGCACCGTACAGGTATGGGCACAGGCAGCCGACTACGGCAGCAACACGACCAACTACAGTTACAGCTTCACGATAGAGCCGGACACGTACCCTCCGAGCGCTCCGATCGTTTCAACGCCGTCCGTACCGCTCGCCCCCGCGACGACGAACATCGGCATCTTCACGGTGACCGGCAGTGCCGAAGCATCCTCGATAGTGCGTATATATGATAATGACGTATTGCTCAGTACCTCGCAGGCGGACAGTACCGGCACGTTCAGTGTCCCGATGACGATCTCCGCGGCCGGCACGTCGGTATTGAGCGCGGTCTGCATGGACTCCGCAGGCAACATCAGTCCGACCTCGAACAGCTTCCAGATACTGCTCGAGAACAAAGCACTGGCCTACAGCTATTATGACGACACGACGACCACCAATATCACGGCGAACATCCTGATCCCTGTCGGGGCCGTCAGTTTCAACGCGGATGTCAGCATAAGCGCGCAGCCTCTGGCCGCATCGACCAATGAACTGAATTTCCTTATCGCGTTCGACCTGACGATGCTAAACGCAGACACCGCGACACCGATAGCTCGGACGTCGTTCCCTCAGGCCGTGATCGTCACGATCGATATCGATACCGTGTTCAATATACCTCTCGGATCTCTGGGCATCTATTATTTCAACACCATCACCGGACGCTGGCAGAACGACGGCATCACACTGCTCGGTGTCTCACGTAATATGGTCGTCTTCTCCACGACGCATTTCTCGACCTTCAGTATCGCCCAGGTAACAACAACTGCCGGAGGTCCGGACCGCTGGACAATCGGCACCTATGTCGCTCCGAACCCGGTCGATCTGACCAGAGAGAACATACACTTCATCTATCACAAGAAGAACAGCGGAGAAGCGGCCATGCACGTGCAGGTCTACGACCTGAGCGGACAGAAGATCTGGGAAGGCAAAGACACGATATTCGGGGCCAACGGTGAAATGGCATGGAACGGCACGGATATGTGGGGAGAGCAATTGGCCAACGGTGTCTATATCGCCTATATCGTCATTCAGGGGGATGGGGAACGCGTGACCAAACGGGTGAAATTCGCAGTACTGAAATGATCTCGTCCCAGATCACCAGTAGGTATACTCTTGGACACTATATGAGGCTAATACACCATCATCATAACTATCTGACCGCCTCACGATCAGCACACCGTCAGCGTCATACGTAAAAAGGTCCTCAAAGACATCACCGCCACTATACTGACCATAGAAACAATGCCGAATGCTCGTAAATTGTCCGGCCTCATTATACGAGAACTCTGTCCTTGCGTTCAGGACCGGCACCCCTCCTTCAATGCTATACTGATCCTCTTTGACCCGAAGATCACCTGCATATATCGTTTCCTCGTAAAAACGCAAAGAACCGTCAGGCAGATATTCACTGACCTTTATCGTGTGACCGGAACAGTCATATTCAAGGAGACAATAATTCTCCAGGGTCCGCTGTAGTTCAGCGTCCAGACGATATGAACTCCATTTATGGTCCCGATATGCCTGATCATACTCGACCACAAAACAATATCCACTGACCACCGCCCCATCATCGTCATAAAGCAGGTCTTTTGCTTCGATAAAATATCCATCCTCATCATACGTTTCAAAATGTTCCTCAAGCAACCGGTCGGTTGAAGAGTAATCGCGACTAACGACCATATTTCCCCATTGGTCGTACCAATAGCATGAATAGCGATTGACCGTGCCATCCGGACCATAGTTCGTGCTCTTGACCAGATCACCGTCAGCATTATAGGTGTTCTCAGTAGAGCTCAATATAGACCCTAAAGCATCATACGAGACCCGACGGGTGATTTTTCCGATCTCATTATATGAGGTCATTGTTGAGCTGAGCACCGTCCCATCTCCATTATAATTAATGTTCTTGACCTGCTTTAGGACCTCTTTTTCATTAATGACCTCGCTCGGACCGACCTTGCCGACCCCGGAAGTACATGCCGTCAATAATGTGACCACCGGAGAGAACATCAGCGTCATCGACAATACAAAACGGAGCATAAAGGAATGATGCTCTCGCCCGGCGACATATCGTACAGGATCATTGTTCACGGATATCATCTTGGGCAAGAATACATTCATACGAGGACCACCTTTTTATACCCCCAGACGTGACCTACTGTTATATATCGTACCTTACGGTATCCCTATTTCAAGGAATTGTTCCTGAAAAGAACTCATCCACTATAGAGAATATTACGGACGTATCATCATTTTTCGATACATTTCCACGTATCTTTACCCCGATATTCATAGTGAACAGCCTAAAAAGCAGCGTATAAAACCGTCGTCGCATGGGTATATATGTATTGACCCTAAAGAAAGCATTAGCCAACAGGATCAAAGATAATGACCTGCAGCAGTTTTTCTTTAGGGTTGAGGAAAAACCTATCGACAAGACGGTCGAGGAGCTATGTTTTATGAAGGAACGGCAACGGGCTGAACATAGTCGTCATAGTCATGATGTTCAAACGAACACCTTGCGCACCATGTGTATCATTATGGCCATCATATGCTTTTCCCTGGACCCGCTCTGTTTTAACGAAGCCATAGCTTCATCTGCCGCTGCGTTCACCGAGCGACCGACCGATGCTCGAGCTTTCGGTATGGGCAGCGCCATCTCCGCGCTCTCGCAGTACGGCTCCGGAAGCTATTGGAATCCCGCGACCCTGGGGTTCGTAAAGAGCAGCGAGATCAATTCCATGCAGAGCACGATACTCGGCGACGTACATTACCTGAATTTCGGCTATAACCGGCTCTCCAAGGACAATCAATATGGCATAGCCTGGGCGTTCAATTTCACCAATGTACGCGTGGACGGCATCCAGGAAGCAAAATATGACAACGGCAGTGCCTGGCAGACCGGCAATTCTTTCGATTACAGCGGCAGCGTCTATGTACTTTCCGCCGCTAAAACGATAGACCGGAAACTGTCCCTCGGCGCCAACCTCAAGCACATCAATGAAGAATTGTTCTATAACAATGCCGCCGGCACGGGCCTTGATATCGGGGCACTATATAAACTGGACCGCAAGTGGACCATGGGTCTCGTCTATCAGAACATCATCGCTCCGACCTTGGCCTGGGACACGAGCTCGGGTACGACAGAAAAAATGCCGTCGAACCTTATCCTGGGCATAAGCTATCAGGTGACCAGACGCTTATTGCTCTGTACGGACATCAACAACCGCAGCGACAGGGGCTTTGGCTTCAGCCTGGGAGGCGAATACAGGCTGAACGATTATTTCTCGGTGCGTGCGGGTTTGGATCAGGACCGGCTCGTCCTGGGAACGAGCATTTTCTATAATCAATTCGGCGTCCATTATGCCTTTGCGCCTGAACCGGTGGGACAATTCACCGATCAAAAGCATTATCTCTCCATCAGCTACGCGCTCGAAGGGAATGCCGCTCCGGAAGTGCCTGAGGAGGAGGAGGTCATCACTCCGCCGCTCAAAAAAGGCGAGGCTGAACAGTTCCCGACCGCCGCCGCAGGTACCGTACACTTCTCGACCACGCTCGACGCATCGGTAACAACGGACATCTCGGAAGTTGTCATCGAAGAGGAGAGCAATATCCTTATCAAGAGCATGTCCGTGAAACGCGCCGGCCCCATCATCAAGACGAACATAACAATGGCAAATGACAGCGATGTGACCGCTAACGTCCTGACCAGCCTCTCGATATATGACAAGGACATGCAGGCCATACAAGTGTTCAGTGCAAAAGCCCTCTCTATAGAACCGTACAAAGAGGAGACCGCCGAATTCAATTGGCGCTATAAGACATCGCTCCCCTACGGAGAATACTATTTCAAGACACGGGTCGCTTTTGACAACAAGGAGCGGACGGTCTTGAAGAAGGTCGTACGTAGATGAAGCTGCCCCGCAGGGGTCAGGGTTCCGCACAGCTCACTCGATAACACATACAAGACCACGGGAGCATACGAACAGCGAGATCCATGACCTCTCTGTTCTATTATGCGTCCTTATTTCTGTGCGTATGGTATGTTCTAGAATAATTCCGACAGCTGTTTTTTTACTTCAGGGGTCTCCGCGATGAACAGGGCCCCGGACAACCGTGTCAGTGAGTTAGAAGGCTTGAAGGAGTTCCCCGAAAGGATCCCTGCGTTCTTCAAAGCCGCCAACTGTTTGGCGTAGCTCTCTGAAGCAGGAACATCCGTGAAAGCGCTCTTCCCTTCGAAAGGTTTCGTATCAAGTCCTTCCATCAGGCACAGACTGATGCCGGCCCGTGCCCTGGTGATATCACCCTTAGGCTCGAATACACCCGCTTTGACAGGAGGTATATAACCCGCCTTCACGGCGGCGCCGATGCTCCCGGCATTAGGATCACCGGCAGCAACATCGGATAAGGCACCTGTTTCCGGCTGCAGCCCCTTGGCTTTCACAAGCATACGTGCCCATTCGCCGCGGCTAAGATCCTTGGAAAAATTGAAATTCCCGTTCTCAAGCGTTATATAACCGAGAGCCACAAGTCCGGACAAGGTCTTTTTATACGGGGATTGTGCCGGCAGGTCCTTGATCTCCGGCATATATGTGACACGCGCCATCTTTCGTATGACACCGCCGCTCGCATTCACCGCTTTGATGCGTATCGTATTGAGCCCGTACTGCCCTGCCTTCACTGCCGTCTGGAACGAACCGTCGCTTTTGACCGCAACAGGAGCTTCGTTCACGAACACCTGCGAACCGTCACGAACGGTCCCCTGCACAAGGATATCCGCCTTATAAGAAACGCTCTTATCGAAAGGACGCTTGATCGTCAGGCCTGGGACCTGTACGCTCCCGCTCGATACGTCAGATACCGCACGACCGGAAACGATACTTTGATAGGTATCCATATCCGTATCAGGCATCTCTGCCGAAGGGACCGGAGCACCACCTGCAGGGCTGGCACTCGTAGCACCGCCTCCCATGATACGCTCAAATGTCCGTTGCTCATCGACATCGGCACTATCACGCCCGCTGCGCATGAAAAGGTTCGTTCTCTGGGGAGCGGACGGTTCCACCGCTTCATCCACGAAATTCAGCATATTGCTGACACGTTTCTGCACGTAGCTCGTGCGGTAGAACGCCATGACCACTTCTTTTTTGGTGACCGGTCCGGATAACGGCTGGAACTCTGATGCCTTGTACATACCCGTATTCGCCAGGGCCTGTACCGCGCGGGCCGCCCAATGCTCCTGGGCCAAGTATCCGCGAGCCTCAAGCCGCTGTGAAGATATCGGCAGTCCTTCAAAACGCGCCAGGATCATCGCCAGTTGTGCCTTCGTCAGACGTTCGGCAGGCTTGAGCATGCCGTCCGGGAACCCGATGATGAGCCCTTGGCTTGCCGCAATATCGATATCCTCCCAAATGCCGCGCATGGTGATCGGCAGGTCCACATTGCGCATGGCCAGCAGCATTTTCGCTACCTCTGCACGGGTCACATAGCGGTCAGGTTTGAAGTATCCGTCATAATCCTCGCCGACGAAACCGAGCGTGGCCAGGTATTCGATCGGCTCTTTATACGGAGGTTCCGTCACATCTATAAAGGAAGCAAGACGCAGTACTCTCCGCAGTATCTTCACCGGATGGTCCGGAGCGGTCACGATGACATCATTTCGTCCGATACCCAGGCGGGAAAGCGAAGAGAACGTACCATCGGCGGCGACCGTACGGTCCTCTCCGTTGATACGCACCGTTTTGCGGTTCGTGACCTTACCGGAAACAAGGATGGTCGGGGCATAGGTTATGGTCTGGTCTTCCGGTGTATAGACGATCAGGACATCGGAAGTGACCGCGACCTCCATTTCAACAGGCTCTTCTACCTTCACCGGCTCTTCGACCGGCGCTTCTTCATCGCCGACCAGCGATATCGATATGAAATGACTGTTGATGTTCGCGACATCACTTAAGACATGATAGGCATAATCAATGCGCCAGCCGGAAATATTGAGACCTAACCCTAAGGTCATATTGTTCATCATATCGTAACCGGCAGCACCGTTCACATCGCCCATACCGAACATCTGTGCGATACCCGCACGTACAAAGAAAGGCTTCACGGGGTTCCACTCGGCACCCAGATGCCCCATACCGGGTAATTGCGGCTGGGACGCGTTGGCCTCATACTCCAGACCAAGCAGGACCTTACGCTCAAAGAAACGATTGCTGATACCCGTCTTGAAGATGGTATCAAAATACTCCACCTCACCGGTGTCCCACATTAAGACGCCCATACCGGACTTATCCGCAGGACGGAGGACGTTCTGCAGCGTCATTGCCACATTGACGTCCTTATGCCAGTTCCAATGGGCACCCAGGTCCAGATTGGTACCCGATGCATTGGCCTCTTCCATGGCATCGGAACCGCTGCCGCTCTTACGGAAGAATTTCATACTGCCGCCAAGGCTCAGCCGCTTCATGCTCCCCAGATCGAAACGCCGTGCGTAGCTCAACAATAAGGCGCTGTCATTGTAGCCGCCCTTGGTTATCTGCCCGCGGTCGAAGCGTCCGTTAACGGATGCGGCGGAAGATATCAGGCTGATATCCGGGACATCACGCAGCGCATAGCCGATACCCAAGGCCCCATTGCTCCCTAAAGGTATGCCTAAACTTAAGACCCGGTAATCGATCGCCCAGACCATTTGTGAGGCCATGGTCATGAACTGTAGCTGTCTAGGCTGGGTAAGACCTGCCGGGTTCATGAACACGGCGCTGGCATCATCAGCGACAGGAATGAACATTCGTCCCATACCCAGAGGTCTCGCCCCCATGCTCAAACGGGTGGGGTCACTCGCGCCGATATCTGCGTGAAGAGGCATTGCGCTCATACAGAGCAAAGCGAACGATAGTAATACGAACAGCTGACGTGCTTTCATAAGCTCCCTTTATCCCCCCCTACAGGGATCCTATCTATTTCAATATAACGATACGGACCCTGCCGAGAGATTTCTTCTCCCCATCATCCTTCACGATGATATGTCCGATATAGACACCGTTCGGTAGCGTATCGCCCATACTGGTCTCGCCTTCCCACATGACACTATTATAGCCGGCATGAGCACCTTCTTCACCCTCTTCGATATCCTTGCGCCACATGATCTCTCCGTCCATATTGAATATATAGATACGGACGGGCACCGCGCGATTGAGCTCATACACGATATAGGTGACATCATCGACCCCGTCCCCGTTCGGAGAGAACGGATTGGGGCCGTTGAACGGCTCCCTGACCAGGTCCGGCGTATCTGAATCCGTGACCCGCAAGATGACCCCGACAGGCAATGCTGCATTCCCGCTCACATCACTTGCTCCGAACACAAATCGATAGGTCCCGGGAGTGAGCGGCGTCGTGATCTGATAGACACATTGATATACGTTAGGCCCTGTTCCGACCTGTGTGAGCTCGCTGCCGGACAACAGCAGGACACCGTTCATGGTTATCCGTATGCTCGCTGTGGCTATCGCCCCGCTGTTCGCTCCGTCAACAATAAGGAACCTGATGACCGGCGTTGTCCCGATATAATCCCAGTCAATGACCGGTGCATTATCGAACGTGATATTGGTTATGTACGGCATGCCTGAACCTATATTGAACGTAACGCCGCTGTTTATGACATTTGATGTAAGTCCCGCATTATCGGTGACCATGAGACTGTTGAACGTAGCGACCGTATTGGGGCTCGCATTGATCGGTATCATGACGATCCCTGACCAGGTCACCCCGCCGACAGACGACCATCCGGTGACCTGCACATTCGTGAACGAACCGTCCATGAGCTGGAATTGCGCCCACAGCACAGGGGCCTGAGGAATGACATCGAAATCGACAGCGACCAGCGTCACCGGGAACGATGCACCGGCATTGCCGGTAGGATCATGATACAGGTTCACCGTCGGAGGAGATCTGTCTATTTCGAAAGTTCCGAGGTTCGCACTGGCGGCCATGAGCAGACCGGTCATCGAAAGAGCACCGGAACCGGAAAGAGTATAGATACCTTCTGCCAGTGCCGTCGCATCCAGAGTGCCCACCCAGGTATTGGTCGGCGGGGTCAGCCATCCGCCGTTCCAGGTATAGACCGTCGCCCCCAGTGTCGCCTGGAAGACCGCGGTACTATTGGTCGACATCTGCTGGTCGAACTGAACGTTCAACGTGATCGTCCCGTTCACGGCGGGATTCGGGACCACGGTAACTACTATAGGGACAGGAACGTTTCGTGTGACCAAAAACGACCCGCGCGTCAGACCAACGGGGGCCTGAGAATTCTCAAGATAGACCGACATAGCTACACCACTATCATCTGCCGCGCCGTTTATCGATACGCCATAGTATCCTGTGGACCAGGTCAACGGGACATTGAGCGTACCGCTCCAATTGACCGTGCTGTTCCACGTACCTACATAGGTCGCGACCACAGAGCCATTCGAGCTTACGAGCTCGACAACAGGAGCTATATTCCTGGTCATGGCACGGCTGAAGGTGATATCGATCGTGACCAACCCTATCCCCAAAGTGTTCGGTGTGGCAATGACACTGATCGGGAAAGGCGCATCGCGCGTATCAAAGATCCACGGGGTCACTGCACCGGAAACGACAGAACCGTCTATGGCCGTCCAAAAGGCATCATTACCGAACGGCGGTGAAGAACCTATCGCACGAGCATCAACAATGACCGGATAGGTCTTATCGATCGCAGCACTCGCATCGATAGTGAATGAATACGTCGCGGTCGCTCCTGCCGCAATGTTACAGGCCTGTGAGAGCGGCGTCCTGGTATATCCAATGTTCAAGCTGGGGCCTCCGAGAGTGTCCGGATAGATCCTAAGATCAAGAGTGAAAGCAACAGCACTGACCCCGGTATTCGTTACTGAGACCGTGATAGGAATGTTCGTCATGTTAGTAGATACATAGGTCCTGTCAGAAATGACATTATTGATCTGTATCGTATCCACGTTCACGGTATTGCTGCTCACGCTCATACTACTGAACGTGATATAGCAATCTCCGGGAGTGATGCCATCAACATATCCGCCGTTAAGAAAGGCATACGAAGGAATGCTGGAGAATAGCAGTATTCCGCATAACAGGAACAAATTTTTTATTGTTTTGAGCATACCCCGCCCTCTAAAAATACACCAAAAACCCTGGTGAACTACGTATGGGGGGGAGTGAGGTCACCGAAAAGGCTTTCAAATAAAATATTGATTAGTACTGTTAAATAGTACCATATTTTTCAAATTAAATTCAAGAAAAATATTACCTCTATCCTCCTTTTAGAAGGCTCACTTTGACCTTGCCATACAGCTTTTTTACATCTGAAAGACGACATAATTCCGTTCCCGGGGTCATCACCATTGCGGTACTGACCGCCGAAGCCTGTTGTAACGCTTCATTAAAACTCTTCCCGGTATCAAGTCCATGAATGAACCCGGCGACAAAAGCATCACCGGCTCCGACCGTGCTCTTTACCTGGACTTTCGGCCCGGTGACGTTATAAAAAACCCCGTCCGCATCAAGAGCTATCGCCCCTTTGCTCCCGCGGGAAACGATGACGTTCTGTGCCCCCATGTTCTGCACTTTTTTCAAGGCTGTCATGATCTCTTTTTCCGATGTGACCTTCACATGGACAAGGCGTTCCAATTCATGAATGTTCGGTTTTACCAAAAAAGGACGACCTTTCAAGCCGTGACGCAAAGCATCTCCATCGGCATCCAGAACGATCTTAACGCTCTTTCGTATCTTTCTCACCGCTCGCATCACTTTACAGTACGTAGCTGCATCGACATTCGGAGGAAGCGAGCCGCTCAATACCAAATGATCGGAATTATCGCCAACGGTCGCGATCAGACCAAAAAGACTCTTTAATTCTTTGGCCGAGATACGTGCCCCACGCTGATTGAGCCTGGTCTGTGTCCTGTCTTTTTCAACAACAAAGGTCACGTTCGTCCGGGTCTCTTCGTCCGCTTCCACTTCCCACAGAATGACCCCCTCTTCCTTCAACAGGTCACGCAGCTGTTTTCCCGCATAACCGCCTAAAAAAGCTATGGTATTCACGCTGCCGCCCAACACATGTATCACACGGGAGACATTGATCCCTTTGCCTCCGGGATTCTTCAATACCCATTCCACGCGATTGGAATCATCCGGCTTGAACTCTTTGATCCCAAGTGTCATATCGAGCGCCGGGTTCATAGTCACCGTAGTTATCATGGGAGAACTCCCTTTCAGAACATCCTATTAATGAAGAAGCCGATGAACACTGCGGCAGGTACACCGCAATAACATCATTCAACGATAGACCATACCGCCATCGGGCGCATATACATCGTACCGACATAATCCCCGTCCTCACGATATCCTTCAGGGGACCGAAAATAATAGCCCTTACGCTTATAGAGTATATCGTGCACGCCACGGATCACTTGCCACCCTTCTTTTTTTAACCCGTACGAGAACAGGAGTCCGGATAAAAAACAATTGGTCCCGATCCACGCATCATCGCCTTGCTCATGGCCGCACTTCGAGCCGTCCGCCTTACGGCCATTGACCGCTCCCTGGACACCGCCGGCAAAGGTCATGACATTGTTCTTAAATATGCTCCTGAGCGCGCTTTTAGCATGTCCGGAAGGAACAATATCCGGAAGCTTAAGCAATCGCGCGTACCACTGCCCGACCAGCTGATCTGAAAAAATGTCCGTACAACCTTCAAAACAATTGTAATAGGCGCCGTTCCACAGCTTTTCCTCAAAGACCTTTTTACCGCGGACCAGCCAATCCTTAAAATCATGCACTTCATGGCTTTTTTTGAGTAGTTTTGCCATGGCTAATGCCGCATCAAGTGCTCCAAGCCACAAGGTCGCACAGTAGGCCGAGACCCCGCTCATCGGCCAATTATCATACGTCTGGTCCGGGAATCCCTCATTCTCGATCATACCGTCATTATCTTTATCCATCTTTTTCAGGAAATACATGGCTTCTTTGACCGCCGGCCAAGAAGCTTTAAGGAACGCCTTATCCTTACCTCCGGAGATATAATCACGATATATAAGAAGAACGAACTTAGCATTGATATCTTTCCAATAATTGGGATTACGCCAGATATAGGAGTTCATGGTGCGTAACGGCACATGCCCCAGACTGCCCAGATCATGAGGACAGGCTCCTTTCACCTTGATCGGGCCGGAATACACATATCTGGGTTCTTCTGTTATCTCGATATCCGTCTTCCAGTTGTACTCCCAGAAGCGAGTGAAGGTGTTATCCTGTTTCAGGATGGTCTTGGCGAAATTGCCCATGACCTTAAGTTCGAGCTTCGGCCAGAACTTTAAGAGCGGAAATGACCCATAAAAACGAACATCGAGCGTTTCATAGAAAAAATAGTCATAACATTCCAGCAGACCAAAATCACCTGAAACAGCATCCCAGATCGTCCCCCCGTCCGCCAGATAGTACATTTCATTGAATATATAGGAAGCGAACCACGGCGCATATTTTTTCAAATAGGGGCGCTGCCAGGTATCGATGTCTTTTTCCCAGGAACGATAGTTCGAAAGCGCTTCCGCCCCGATACGGGCAGCATTCTTGCCGCTGCTGCCAAAGAACTTCGTATAATAGCGTTTGAACGTCTTGCTGTGCTTGAGTTCATGGAGCGGCAAGTCCCAGGAAAGGACGAACGGTACTTCTATGTCATCGCCAGGCTGGACCACGAGCTTAAGGGCCACCGCACCGGCATTACGCTTTCCTGTTGCAGTGACGGCCCTGTCCTGAAGAACACCGGTCCTGGAGAACGGATGCCATACGATATGTCCATTCCCCTCAGGATCGAAGTCCTTCTGCCAGGAAATAACATGCTCTGCGTTCTGCGGCACCGTCAGGGCGAACTGACCTTTCTTTTTCTCATGGGACATGACCAGACTTATCGCATCTTTTTTTTCAACGACCGTATGCACTGTCCCGCCCTTGTTCTTGATCCAAAAGCATTGCTCAGAGTTATGGACCGCAGCAGGCCAGGTCGCATCCCATCCACTGATATTCTCCCACGTGAACATGATCGATAGTTCGATGGGTTCACTGGTCGTGTTCTTACCGCGCCACACATAGATCGCGACCGGATAGCTCGTTTCCTTATAATTATCCGGGAGAACGGGAGAGAACTGCGTACAGGAGAGCCCCATCGGCCATTGCTTTGCCGAATATTGAAAAAATGATCGGGGATAGATCGAGGAATAGGTCCCCTGCCCTTTAGGGTATTTCCATTTAAAGGACCGTAACTGGCGACCCCGGGGACGGTTCGCGGAGAGGCTCTGGGATATCTTTTTTTTGCCTTGCTTCTGGAACACATGGAACTGACAGGCAGGCAGCGTTTCATATATATGACGTCCTGTGTTCAGGTGCCAGACGGAGAAGTCACCGTCCGGAGTACGGCCAATGGTGCCCGCTCCGAACCCGCCGACAGGAGCACCATGAGGATAGGTGTCCATCATCTTCACTTTGACGGTCTTTTTTATGCCGAAAAGACCTTTTTCATGCCGTACGGATTTCTCTTTACCGACCTTGAAAGAACGCGTAAGGCCTATGCCTATAGAGAATATGTCCTTGGGGATCACATGCGTGCGTCTCTTCATATCGTATATTCAACCCTGTCAAAAGCGGAAATAGATGACCGTTGCTGGCGGAGCCGACGAGACTCGAACTCGCGACCTCCTACGTGACAGGCAGGCGTTCTAACCAACTGAACTACGGCTCCCTACCAGCATTGGTCTGAGGATTTTATAGTATCATGAGGATTCTGGCAATCTGTACCGGAGCGCTCATCTGACCTTTTCCTCATGCCAGACCATACCTTGAGGGGCCAGCAATAAGAGGTCATCCCTGATCTTGGTCATTTCACCGTTCACTCCAAAAAGTGCCCCTTCAAGGAAAGAAACGATGCGATGACCTGTTTCTTGATCGGTCCGCTCCATATCGACCAGGACCGCACGCCCGGAAAGCAGGTGGTCCGCGATCAATTGTTCATGCTCTATTCTTTCAGGCCTGATAATGACGATCCCCGATTCTCTTTGTTCGCTCATCGACATGTTCATACATGCTCCTTCACGACCGGATTATACATGAAGCCGACCGTTGAACAAAGGACCAGGAATACCGCGCACCATCCGTTACCGCCCCGGGCTTTTTTCGATCGGAGAAAGCTCCCGGACACCATAATATCGGGCATAGGGCCGTGGCAGCCCGGCGCAAGCAGCATCGAACACACAGCGTGCACATTCCGTACGTTTGACCCTGGCATAGTCCTCTTCACCCGAAAGTTCACCGTGAACAGGCACATAGATCGTCCGCGAACGGATGCGCCCGTACGGCCTCAATGCGGGGAGCTTCTTAACCAATCCTCCAATACATACAGGGAACGCACAATCACCGGAGAATTCCGTGAACAATTCCGGCGCGGACCGGTATGCTCTGATCAGATACGGCACGATCTTGGAATAACGGACATGCAGTCCGCCCCAAGCCTTGTTCTCGTTCAACACAGAAGGGAAAAAACCGACCGTTGTCCCTTCAGATACGGGCAGCGCTTGAATGAACCGCACCAGAGAAAGAACATCAGTATAATTGTACTTTGTGAGCACCATATTAAAAATGATCCTTTTGAACGGGTAAGTACAGGCGATCCGTATCCCTTCCACCGCTTTGCAGAACTGCCCTTTTGTAGACGTCAGCCGATCATACCTGCGGGCTTGAGGCGAATGAAAGGAAATGAACAAAGCATCGACCCCTGCAGTATAGAGAGCCTCCGTCAATGCACGGTCCGAGAGCAGCACTGCATTGGTCTGTAAGATGATCTCATGGAACCTTTTCTTTTTTGCATACCTGACCAAGGGGACGAGATAAGGCACGACCGTCGGTTCTCCGCCCGTGATCGAAAGGTCCGTTCGTGAAAGATGTGCGCGGTTCTTGCGGCAATAGTCATCGAGCAGGCCTTTTACTTCCTGAAATGTCCGGTGGTCATTAAAATCGAGGTTCTGACAGAACACACATCGCTGATTACAGCGTAAGGTCACGAACAGTCTGCATTCCTTTTTCTGGAGGGCGCCATTATGATCATAGGCATGTTCAATGAGCACAGGCTGATCGGAAATAGCACGGAATATCCGGCACAACGGTTTATCATGTGCCGCGAGGACACGGCAATACTGCTTAAGCAGCGCATCCATACGGACCGACAACGCCTTCGTACCGCTCACTATGATATAAAAACTGGCCGTTCTGAAAAAATAATTCTCTTGGGGAACGCTCACGGACCGGATCAGAAGCTCATACTGCTGCCGCCCCAGCCGGACCAGGAGGGACCTACCGCCTCGCCACCGGGTCCGCGAAGGACACCCGGCCGATCGTGCGAACAAGGTATCTATACGTTCGAATAGTTCCTGCATAGGGCTTCACGATTGTAATATAATCGTCTTGAAATCACTACTAAATACCTATATCATTTCATGGACGAACAAATAAGAACAAAGGAATCACCCGTGTCCATCATCATCCCGCGCGAAATATTCTTGACCAAAGGTTCCGGCAAACACAAGGAAAAGCTGCATTCTTTTGAGATCGCGCTCCGTGATGCCGGCATCGCCCAGTTCAATCTGGTACGCGTCTCCAGCATCTTCCCGCCGAACTGTAAGATCATCCCGAAAGAAAAAGGGCTGCAGAAACTGAGCCCCGGACAGATCGTATTTGTCGTTCTTTCTGAGAACGCGACCAACGAACCGAACCGGCTGATCGCTGCCTCCGTCGGACTTGCACTGCCCGCTGACAAGAACAAGTACGGCTATCTGAGCGAGCATCACTCTTTCGGACAGACCGATAGCGTTGCCGGAGAATATGCCGAGGACCTCGCCGCATCCATGCTCGCTTCCACTCTGGGGCTTGAGTATGACGAGAACCTTGAATGGCAGGAACGTGAAGAACAGTGGAAGATGCAAGGAGAGATCGTCCGTACCGCCAACCACACACAGTCAGCGATCGGAGATAAGAACGGATTATGGACGACCGTCCTCTCTGCCGCGGTATTCATCGGTTCTCTCGAGGACGACCAACCCAGACCGCAATCGATCGTTCAAGATATCGCTACACCGATATCGCACACGACATCTCCCGTGATGAACAATGGCAAACTATAATCTTAAAAATAATCATTTTTTAGGTGTCCAAGCCCCCTATACAGAGGCCCGTGCCGTCCTTATCCCGGTCCCCTATGAAGAGACCGTTTCGTACGGGTGCGGGGCCAAGAACGGACCGGCGGCCATTCTTTCCGCATCTCATTATCTCGAAAGCTACGATCTGGAGCTCGGTTATGAACCTTATACTAAAGGGATACACACTGCTGCTCCAGTAACGACAAAAAAAAACGCCGAGAACATGATCACGACCGTTTCTGAAAAAGTATCAAAGGCCCTCCGGGACGGCAAATTCCCTGTAGTGCTGGGCGGTGAACATACGGTGAGCATCGGTTCGGTCCATGGTGCCATACAAGAACATCCTGACCTCAGTGTCCTTCATTTTGACGCACATACGGACTGTCGCAGTTCCTATCATGGAGAACGGTACAGCCATGCCTGCGCGCTCTATCATATACGGTTGCGCACGAAAAAGACCGTATCAGTGGGGATACGTTCCTGCGGCAAGGACGAGATCCCCTACCTGAAAAAAGAAAAGGTGGCCGTTCACTATGCTCGTGATATCGTCCAAAAAGGAAGGTATCCGATAAAAGAGATCCTCAAAGGCCTGTCCAAGAACGTTTTCATATCCTTTGATATCGATGCCTTCGACCCTTCCATCGTTGAACAGACCGGCACTCCGGAACCGGGGGGACTTGAGTGGTATCCGACCCTCGAGCTTCTGCGAGAAACGTTCGAAAAGAAGAACGTCATCGGCGCTGATATCATGGAGCTTGCACCGAACCCGGCCCATCCGAACGCGGATTTTACGACAGCGACCCTGCTCTACAAAATGCTCGGGTATAAGTTCCGTTAATACTATATAATCCTCTCGGACGCTGTTCGGTACGCAGCATCTTTGTACTGGTGGACATCATATGCTCTATAAAATCGATCTCTCTATACCGTTGAACGCTATACAGACCTCGCTTGAATCTGCGATCAAGACCATGCTTCCGATGCGCACAGAATTCGTGATCCTCAAGCGTTCTGTCGATGCCCGCCGAAAAGGGAACATCAAGATGCAGATCAGCATCCGTGTTGACCTCACGGAAAAAGAACTGTCCGCGCTCAAGACCACACAAAAACAGATGACCTATACCCCCTTTACGCAAAAAGAACGCCCGTCAACGGCATATACCGAACGGACGAACAACACTGAACGACATCCCGTCATCATTGGTTCAGGTCCTGCAGGTCTTTTTTGTGCCCTGCGTTTACTACAGCACGGGATCACTTCGCTCATACTGGAACAAGGCGCAGCCGTGGAAGAACGCGCCATCAAGATCTCTGATCTTTGGACCAATGGGGTGCTCGATGAACGGACCAATGTCCAGTTCGGTGAAGGGGGGGCCGGCACCTTCTCCGACGGCAAGCTCAACACGTCCAAGAACAATCTCAATATCACATACGTGCTCGAACAGTTCCACCGCTACGGCGCCCCGGAAGAGATACTCTATGACGCAAAACCCCACATTGGAACGAATAAACTCCAGCAGGTCGTAAAGAACTTGCGGGAGCATCTGATACAGCAGGGATGCCGGGTCCGATTCAATAGCGAGGTCACGGACCTGGTCGTTCAGAAGGGCCGCATCAAGGAGGTCGTCGTCAACGGCAACGAGAACCTGCCGTTGGACACGCTGATCCTGGCCATCGGGAACAGTTCACGTAAGCTCTTCAGGATATTGCACGCGAAAGGGATCGCTCTTCAGCAAAAACCCTTCGCGGTAGGGTTCCGGATCGAACACCCCCAGGGACTTATCGATGAGATCCAGTACGGTTTACGAGACCGCCCTCCGATACTCCCGCCGGCCGATTATAAACTGACCTTCAATAAGGACGGGAAAGGTGTTTATTCCTTCTGCATGTGCCCGGGAGGTCAGGTCATCGCGGCAGCATCTGAACAGAACAGGGGCGTGGTCAACGGGATGAGCACGTTCGAACGCAACAGCGGCTACGCCAACAGCGCGCTGGTCGTTTCGGTGACCGCTGAAGATACAAAGGACATGCCGGGAGATCCGGCACTGCACGGTCTCGTCTTTCAGGAGCAGCTCGAAGAAAAAACGTTCGCGCTGGGGGGCGGCAACTTCAGAGCACCTGTCCAGAAAGTACTTTCCTTCCTGAAGCGGACCTCCGACAGTCAACAGACCACCTGCACCTATCGACCGGGAACGAGCCCTCAGGACTTGAACACGCTCCTCCCCGAACACTTGAACGTGCTCATGCACGATGCCCTCGCCTATTTCAACGGAAAAATGGACGGATTCACGTCCCGTGATGCCGTATTGATAGGGACCGAAACACGTACGTCCTCCCCCATCACCGTATTGCGCGGCGAGGATGGAAAAAGTATCTCTCATAATAACCTGTACCCGTGCGGTGAAGGCGCGGGATACGCGGGCGGTATCATGAGCGCGGCGCTCGACGGGATCATGGTCGCAGAAAAGATCGCTGTCCGATAGGATAGCCCCGTATCATGCTGAGGCCTCGAATAAATATCTTCTGTGCAATCCGTTCTCTGCACGTTCGATTACTATGCAGAGACCATGCATACAAAAACGTGCGCATATTTGGAACACCGTGTGTATCTTTCCAGGGAACTAATCCGCAAGGTCCATACGGTCCGCAGATATACGACCACCATATTCAATGATAAGAGAACGCTCTCCCTGGCATATTCGCAAGTAGTACTGGGGTCGGACCTGCGCGCCTTTCAAGTCATTTGTCATCTGGACCGAACGTTCGTCGGATACAGTTACATGCAGGTGCACAAGGACCGGCTTCTTTTGGACTTGAACGACCTCTCGGACCATCCGGGTATCGAACTCTGGAAAGGCACGGACAACATTGAGGACCATGAACGCTTACAGGAATTGAACGAAAAGCAAACCTTGGCATTCTATATAGAGCCGAATTTTCGCAACCGTTCACTCACCTCGAACTATACCGGCCTGGGGACCCTGTTGCTCCGGACCTCGTTCGCTATCGGCGCATACCATTTCCCACGGACAGAACGGTTCATCCTCACCACACCGGTCGACAAACTACCGTTCTATGAGCAGGGACTCTGCTTTAAAAAACGCTTCGCTTACCTCTCTGACAAAGACCTCACGCTCACGTTCTCGATCCCAAGACTTTTGAGCTCGCTTGACCGGAGCATTATACTGAAACAGAAGGACATCTAAGCCCATGGATACCAAGCTCATCGCCATCGGCACAGGACACAGGATAGACCTGACACCTGAGTTCATCGGTGACATCACCTCTTCAGTAGTGCACACGATATCGCTGTTCGGCCGGGAACTGGCTTTCTTCTACAAACAGGCCGTGCTCGGCCATACGCATTATGCGTTCGAGCTGCTCTGTTATCTGGACAGAAAGTTCGTTGGATTCAGTTATTTCGAAGTGTACCGTCATGAGCTACGTTTGATGGGGAACGATAGTGCGAAATACCCTGGGACATTCCAATGGTACGTACATGACCGCTCGTTCGACTTTTCCTCCATTAAAGAACATAATGAACGCGGCATCTATGCCCTGTTCATCGACCACGCATATCAACGAGGCAACAAAAGCTCCCAGCTCTCCGGTTTCGGCACACTGCTTATCAAGACCTCTTTGCTCATCGCTGAGAAAAAATACCCCTGGATAAGAACGCTCAGGATCACCCCGCTCGGTCATGCGATCCCCTTCTACGAACACATGCTCAACGAATACACACCCTATACTGTTCATACGCCATGGCAGAGCGGACCGTCATTCCCGTTCAAGAAGATCATGCAGCGCATGGACCGGACCGTCCGTATAAAGAAACATCAGGGATAAGAACGATATGCTGCACAAATTAATCGATACAGTTTCAGGATACACGACATTCACCATCACGTTGAGCGATGCCCTTATCCAACGATTGACACAAGAAGGCTATTGTCGAGTACAGCACGGGAAGAGACGCATCGAGCTTTTCCTGAAGCAAGAACAGCTGGACACAGATACCCGTTCCTTCCAGCTCGTCTGCCAGATAGACGGTAGTTTCATCGGCTATTGTCTTATACAGGCCAGAGGAACAGAGATTCTCCTCACACAGAACCCGCTCCTGCACCGACCGGACCTGTACGACTGGACGGACGTACTACAAGCCCCGGCCCACCGTCTCATGGCCCACTATAACAGAGAGGCCTCCGTGGTCTTACGTGTGGAAAGCCAGTTCCAATTCGAACAGAACACCCGTCCGTGCAGATCGGGGCGGCTCATACTGACCGCCTCACTGCTCGCAGCCGCAACACTGTACCTGCAGAGCAAGACACTGTACGTTGAACCATCGCACCGGAGCATTTATTTTTACCAGGACATGTTCCGACTGACAAAAGAACAGACCGATCGCCTGAGGAAAAAGTATGAGCTCTCTCTCGACCTCACGCACTGTCTCTTCGTTCTGCAACGGACCATCGATGTGAACCTGCCGCTCTGACACGAACCGAGGGAACTTTCTTCCCACCTTACGATATCTCAACAGGAGCATCGATGCTGAATAAAACGATCGCCGGAGTTACGCGTATCAGAACGGACAAGAAGAACGTTCTTGCCCTTGACCTGCATAATTATTCCATCGGAGATATGCAGACATCCATGCAGGATATCCATATCCTGAGACAGGACGATAACATCCTGCATACTGACGGGTTCGGCTTCATGGTCCTGAACAGGAATACGCTCTTCACCTATGAGACCGGGTTCATTTACTGTTCAGGGCTCTATCTTTTTGATCCGCTGCGCGGCAGACATGTCATATCGCATCTTCCGATCAACGATCAGGATATCGAGCATTTCCTGAACGTGACCTTCCCTGCGTTCACCCGTTTTCTGGAGCAGCGGTCCATAGCGCTTTCAAGTTCTCGCCTGCACTATATTTTCGGGACCTCGACCTATGAAGACATGTATTGCACTCCGGGATATATTGTGAGCCGAACACTGCAAGAACGATATAAACTTCGTTTTACATCGGTACTCCCTGCACATACAGGAAAAGACAGGTTCTTATATGACCTTCAGCGCGGGGACCTTAAACAGATCGGGTAACAGCGTACGCCCCTTCAGGAAAGAACCTTGATCAAAGTTCATTCCATTTGTTTTTTATACGTGTAAATATCATCGATATATTTCTGTGTCTTCGCTCCGTAGGTCTTATCCGCAAGGGCCGTCATACCTTCGGTATACTCTGCAAGGGCCATGTCGACAGGACGGGAATGCGCGGACCATTTATTCAAAAGTTCTCTCATCAACATGGCCGTCCCTTTGGTGTTCTGATCGATATCATAGGGGTCCGTGATACCAAGGCGGGCATAGTGGAACGATTTTATCTGCCCTAACCCCATCGCACCTGTCGCAGAGGCGGCTTTAGGATCGAACCCGGACTCTCGTGCAATGAGCGCGGCCATCAATTTCGGGTCGACATCATAGACCTTCCCATATCGGATGACCGCATTGGCCATAGTATCGATCTGATATTCCGGCGCTTTTTTCTGGAACTTTCTGATGAAATCACGTATATGAGCGGCATCGGACTGTTCATACCCGCCAACGGTACTTGTCTGAACGTTGTCGGCCAACGGAACTGCGGTATAGCTGGACGGGGGCACGGTCTGTCGTTGCGACCGAGAGGACGGTTCAACACGTTTGGGGGCAAGGACCGTGTCCCGATGGCTCGCCGAGCTCATCAAAAAAACGGCCAATGCCAATATCAGGATATATTCCATCAGACCAGGGCACTTTTTACTTGTGCGATAGCAGAAGTAATGTCGACCTTCTGAACTTCAGCTGCTGTACGGAGCTTCAGCTCGACCTTACCTTCCGCGAGCGTCTTGGCACCGACCACGATACGCACCGGATACCCGATAAGGTCAGCATCGTTCAGCTTCACACCCAGACGGTCATTGCGGTCATCGAGCACGACCTCGATACCGGCCGCGAGCGCTTCAGCATAGAGCTTGTCCGCGGCGTCATGCATCGCCTGGTCGGAATAATTGACCGGAACGATGACGAGCTGATAGGGAGCGAGCGCTTTTGGCCAGCGGATGCCATATTGATCGTTATGCTGCTCTATCGCGGCAGCTGCCGTACGCCCGACACCGATACCATAGCACCCCATGATGAACGGCTGGGCTTTTCCGTCCTTGTTCAGGAAGGTCGCCTGCATCGCGGAGGAATACTTCGTGCCGAGCTTGAAGATGTGGCCGACCTCGATACCGCGGATCTCTTCCAGGATACCTGTATCGCACTTCGGACAATGCGCTCCGGCTTTGGCCTGGACGATATCCGCTTTTTCCTTGATCTCGAAATCGCGGCCCGGGACCACATGGACAAGATGCATATCTTTCGCATTGGCACCCGTAACACCGTTACCGATGAACTCGATATCCAGGTCACAAACGATGCGGACCGGAGTTTTAAGGCCGACCGGACCGGCGAAACCGACCGGAGCACCTGTCACCTCTTCGATCTTCTGGTCCTCGGCCAAGGCCACCCAATCGGCACCCAAATAGTTCTTCAGCTTAAGCTCATGCAATTGTTCGTCACCACGAACGAGTGCAATGACGATCTGTTCTTTTTCATCTTTGAGATACCAATAGATGAGCGTCTTGATCATCTGCTTCGGAGAGACCTTCAGGAACGCAGAGACCTCTTCAATGGTCCGCTGTGCAGGGGTCGAGACCTTCTTCAATACCTCATTCGTCTTGGCAGCACGTTCCGCATCGACGACACGTTTCACTTTTGCCGCCTCCTGGTTCGCAGAATAGCTGCAGCTGTTGCAGGAAAGCAGCGCATCTTCCCCGGTCGGCGCCAAAACCATGAATTCCTGGGAAACAGAACCGCCGATATTGCCGGAATCCGCTTCAACGACCTTATACTTCAGGCCACAGCGTTCGAATATACGGCAATAGGTATCATACATGTTCTTATATTCGGCATCCAGACTTTCTTCGCTATCATGAAAGGAATAGGCGTCCTTCATGATAAATTCACGTCCGCGCATGAGCCCGAACCGGGGCCGAACTTCATCCCGGAATTTGGTCTGTATCTGATAAAGGTTCACCGGCATATCACGATAGGACTTGAGCGCCCCGCGAGCGATATCCGTAATGACCTCTTCATGGGTCGGCCCGATGCAGAACTCGGCGTTCTTTCGGTCCTTGAAACGCAATAATTCCTTGCCGTACTGCTGCCAGCGGCCGGATTCCTGCCACAGTTCCGCCGGGATAGCGGCAGGCATCAATAATTCCTGTGCCCCGGCCCTGTTCAACTCCTCACGGATGATCTGGGAGACCTTCTGTATCGTCCTGTACCCGAGCGGGAGATAATCGTATATACCGGCGGCCACTTTCCGTATCATGCCGGCCCTAAGCATCAGCTGATGACTGATGACCTCGGCCTCGGACGGAACTTCACGGAGCGTTGGAGCGATAAGTTTTGAAGCTTTCATTTCTTGTTATGCCACCTTTACATTGGTCACGCGCTGATACACACGTGTTCCGGGAATGACCCGGTCACGATATCCGCATTTTTTCGTACTGATCAACCGGGACGATATCTCCTGCCCATGTGCGGTATAGTTCATCTGCACATCTTTGAACTCAGAGATGAGCGTTCCGTCATCTTTTACCAACTCCACATCGGCAGTTATCGTGGCTCCGTCCTTCAGCTTCCCTGTGGAGAGCATCTGCAGGGCCAGACTGTCGATCGCATCCGCCGCGGACATCCACTGACATACGCCCATCATGATGGGGTTCCCCGGGAAATGCCCCTTCACAAAGGGATGGTCCTTCGCATAGGTAAAGGAGACCGTCGTCGACAGATCGGCATCATTGAACGCGACCAGTCGTTCCGCAAAGAACATGCGTTCATCTTTACTGTGTATCTTCGAGAAATCGACCGGGATATCGATCGATAGTTCCGGAACAGCGGACTTTTTCTTTTCAGCATCGGCATTGTCAGCAGGGGCCTCCGCTTGAAGGAAGACGAACGCCATGACATCGGTCTCCGCAACGATCTCGCCTTTTGAGTTCTGGATCTTGCCATAGAACGTCTGGAACGCACCTTTACCGCGCTTGAGATAGATCTTCGCGGTCATTTTTTCTCCGGCCTGGATATCTCCGGTCCTTTGAAAGTTCGATATGGTGGAAAAATAGGCGGCGTAGCCTTTCCCGCGGACCGTGTTCAGATAGACCAGGGCACCAAGAGCCAGGACCTCAGGGAATACATGCGAATTATAGATATATGAACCGGCAGCGTTCTTCACAAGGAACAGTTGACGCCCCAGAGCATCGTTCTCAGAGATGGTCACTTCCATGACAGCCAGGAGCTGTTCCGGATTATCGGCGTACGTCGTGACCTTATCCACGAGCAGGTTCTCGAACCGGTGCGGCATGAAGTTCGGCATGTCCTTTGCCTGTACTTCTGCGACAACCTTTAATGCTGTTGATTCCATGAATACGTTCCTTTCAGCGGACCAGTTTTAAGGACCAAAACATCAAACCAAAAAAATCCTTTATACTATATTCACCAAATCGAAATTTGAATCTTGGAACTTGAAATTTCTTTTGGTATTTGCGTATTTGATATTTTGAGTTTACTTCAAAAGCTCTCCCACGATCTTCTTTACGACGTTCCCGTCCACCCCCTGGACCTTGGTCATGCATTCCTTCATGATACGCCCCATATCCTTGATGGTGACTGAGCCAAGAGATGCGATGATCTCCTGGACCTTGGCTTTGACCTGCTCCTCAGAAAGTTCTTCCGGCAGGAACTCTTTAACGATGGCCAGTTCCTTCTTCGTCTGTTCTACGACGTCAGCTTTAGCGTTCTGCTCGGCGATAACGATCGTTTCTTTAAGGCTTTTTGCGTATTTCCCGAGTATCTGTACCGCTTCCTTTTCATCGACCTCTCCGCGAGCGTTCACGTTCAAGATCTTTGATTTCATCATCCGCACCGTATCAAGACGCATCTGGTCTTTAGCCTTCATTGCCGCCTTCACCGCTTCATTGATCTTTTCCATTGTTGTTGCCATGGTATTGCTCCTTTCGAACCTCTCCCCCCGGCCCCCTCTCCGCGATGCGGTAGAGGGGGAGATTGAGGGGGGGGGGATATTAGACCACTATCTTTTCAAAATCACCGACTTTTTTGAACAGCTGATCGAGCCGTTTCAATATCGCCAGGCGGTTATTGCGTTTGTTGATATCCTCGTCCATGACCAGAACATCCACAAAGAACGCATCGACCGGAGTAACGAGTTCGAGCAGAACAGCGAACACCCGGTCATAGGTCTTGGAGGACAACACTTCCTGAACGGAACGCTCGGCCTTTTCCAGTGCTGCGAACAACGTCTTTTCAATAGCTTCCGCGAAATGTTCCGGAGCGACCTGCGTCCCTTTGGCTTCTTTCGATAGCCTGAATACACGCACTCCGGTATCGACGAACTTCGAGAAGTCCTTTGTCGTTGATACTGACTGCAGGGCAAGCCCCATTTGAACGGTAGTGAAAATATCCGCCTGGGGTACCGCGAGCACAGCATCGATAAGATCATAGCGGACGTTCTTGTCCTGCAGGATGAACTTCACTCTGCCCTTGAAGAACTTCAGGATATCATCCTTGAGCTTCTCGGCCTTATGCGGCTGCAGGGCCCAGGTGATAACGTCAGCCAGTGACAGATCGAGCTTCTTTTCGAGCATGATGGCGACGATACCCTGTGCCGCACGACGCAGCGCGTACGGATCAGAAGAACTCGAAGGGATAAGACCGACGGAAAAACAGCCGGCTATCGAATCCAGCTTATCCGCGATGGCCACGACCGCCGCGATCTTTGAGACAGAAGAGATATCTTCACCAGCGAATCGAGGCTTCCAGTGGTCAAGTATTGCGTTCGCAACGACCTCGCCTTCACCGGCGGCCGTCGCGTAATACTTGCCCATGATACCCTGCAGTTCCGGGAACTCGAAGACCATCTTGGAATCAAGGTCCGCTTTGCAGAGGAACGCCGTGCGTTTGGCCTGCTGCTTCTCTTCGGTGGAGAAACCGAGCACATCGGCGAGCTTTTCCGCTAAAGCGACGATCCGTTCGATCTTGCCGTATATCGTGCCGATCTTCTCGTGATACGTGACCTTTTTGAGGTTCTCCACCCAATGGTCCATCTTCACTTTCTTATCTTCCTCATAGAAGAACTTCGCATCCTCAAGGCGCGCGGTCACGACCTTGGCATTACCGGCAATGATGTTCTTCTCGGAACGAGCGGTGACGTTATTGGCCAGGACCACGAAATATTTCGTGAGCAGGCCTTTGGCATCGACGAGCGGGAAGTATTTCTGGTTCTTCTGCATCGTAGCGATGAGGCACTCCTGCGGAACAGAGAGATATTTCTCGTCGATCTCACCGATGACCGCTTCGGGATATTCATTGATGAAGGTCACTTCGTCGAGCAGGTCTTCGTTCGGGACCACGTGCAGCCCGAGCTTCTTTTCGACCTTAGCCAACGCCTTAGAGATGGAAGCTTTGCGTTTTTCCTGATCGGCTATGACGAACGCCTGCTCAAGGGTCTTTTCGTAGACCTTTGCCTCAGCGATAACCACAGGCTTCTTGTTAAGGAAACGATGCCCGTCGGACTTTTTACCGGTCGCTATCCCTGCGATCTCGAAGAGAACGACCTTATCATCAAGCAGACAGACCATCCAATGGATGGGACGGATGAACTGCATGTCCAGATCGCCCCAGCGCATCGCGATAGGAAGATGGATACTGTTCACGACCTGTTTCAATATCTCCGGAAGGACCTCTTTAACGGCTTTGCCCTTCTCTTTTATCTGCACATACAGATATTCTTCGTTGCCGATCTGTTTGAACGAGAGCTTACTGCTATCGATACCGGATTTTTTGGCAAAACCGTGCGCTGCGGGCGTCAAATTTCCCTGAGCATCCATGGCGATGCGTTTCGGCGGACCTTTGAGCTCCTGGTCCAGATCGCTCTGCTTCTCGGCCATGCCTTTGATCTGCAGTGCCAGACGACGGTCCGTGCCCATGGTCTTTATAGCGCCAAAGGAAATGCGTGCTTTGGTCAACAGGTCCTTGGCATGCGCTTCAAGCTCAGCGAGCGCTTTACGCATGAAACGTGCAGGGATCTCCTCGGTACCGATCTCGAACAACAACTCTGCCATTATTTTTTCTTCCTTTTGGAGGTCTTCTTCTTTGCTACACTCTTTTTAGCCGCCGGAGACACTACAGCCATAGGGACCTTCTTTAATAATGGATACCCAAGCTTTTCACGTTGCTTCAGGTACGCCGCCGCGCAGGTCTGTGCCATCTTGCGGATACGCGCGATATAACCGGTGCGCTCGGTCACGCTGATGGCCCCGCGGGCATCGAGCATATTGAACGTATGCGAACATTTGAGGACCCAATCGTACGCTGGAAGTACGAGCCCCAGGTCGGCAATGCGCGTGGCTTCTCTTTCATAATTTTCGAACAATGTGAACAGCATCTTGGCGTCTGATTGTTCGAAGTTATAAACGGAATGGTCTATCTCACCCTGAAGATGGACATCACCATAAGTCACGGTATCGTTCCACATGATGTCATACACCCGATCCTTCTTCTGTATGTACATGGCCAGACGCTCGATACCATACGTCAATTCAACAGCGATCGGCTTCAGATCGATACCGCCGCACTGCTGGAAATAGGTGAACTGCGTGATCTCCATACCATCGAGCCAGACCTCCCAGCCTACGCCCCAAGCACCAAGAGTCGGGGATTCCCAGTTATCCTCAACGAAGCGGATATCATGCTCGGAAAGATCGATACCGATGGCTTCCAGGCTCTTGAGATACAGGTCCTGCACATTGAGCGGTGATGGCTTCAGGATGACCTGATACTGATAATAATGCTGAAGACGGTTGGGGTTCTCCCCGTAACGTCCATCCGTCGGCCGGCGAGACGGTTCTACATATGCAACATTCCACGGTTCCGGACCAAGAACTCGCAGGAACGTATGCGGGTTCATCGTCCCGGCGCCTTTTTCCATATCATACGGCTGGACCAGGAGGCAGCCCTGCTTCTGCCAGTAATCATGCAACGTTAAAATGAGCTCTTGAAATGTTTTCATAACGTGCGGGGATTATATCACGGGGTTTGAAGACGGTGTACCAGCCAACCGCCCTTCGCATATAGGATATCAGGGACTGTCCTTGTTCTACATCCTTACCTGAAAGAACATCTTCCACCAGAGCACGAACAAAGAGAATACCGTCAGAACAGTCCTCAGGTTCAGATAAGCGACATGATTTTCGAGCATGGTATCGGAGGCAAGACATGCAGTCTGTTCAAGGGGATACCCGCGCTTCAAGGCCCATATCCTCGACATGTTCACCCATGCATGGGGCCTGCGTCCATAATACATAAGATATTCGAGGGTCGGTCTATCGAATCCCTGCACCCCGCCGGTCACCGGCAACGGGTTCAAGAGCAGTACGGTCCTTTGCACAACGGCAAAGTCGTACATCTCCGGCAGCAGCTGTACCGTATCCCGGGTCACCGGATACGTCAGAACGGCCGGAATACCCTGCTCTCGCGCATATTCGACCGCATTCAGCAAGCGAGAAAAGGAGACAAGACCAGTACGCGTATCATGCTGTGCTGCGTCCGCCCCCTGCACAAGAAAGATGAAAAGATCGACCTTTCCTTTGAGACCGTCCGGAAAGGATTGATAATGGACACCAGGGGTCGTCACAATGACATAGAACCCCAGTTTTTTTGCCAAGGCAGTCACATCAGAGATATGAGGGTACAGTAAAGGGTCCCCTCCGGTAAGGTTCAGTATACGAACATGCTTTTTTCGCAAAAGACGCAGATCAGCGCCGACCGTACCTATATCGGGGAATTCCTCTTCCGTATCTTTCTGATGTATCGGACAATCAAGACAGGAAAGGTCGCAACGGTCGGAAAGATGATAATTAAAGATCATTGGTCCCCGCCTCTATGCACGCACACATGTACTGAGCGTTCACTTTTTAATGATACGGTGATACCCAGTGATCAGTTTATCCGCCATATGCTTTGTACACATATTCTCACCGATCTGCCTGGCTTCCGTGATCTTCTTCGTGTAGAGCACATCATCGTGAAGCAGTGTCAGGACCTTTTCCGCGAAGACATGGGGATCGAGCGGAGAGGCCAGTCCGCCCCGATCATCGCCGATGGCATCAGCAACACCCATTGCATTGACCGCAACGACCGGTGTACCGATATCCATGGCCTCAAGTATGACCAGGCCTTGCGTTTCCGTGACCGATGCGAACAAGAATAAAGCTGACGCTTTATAGAGGCTCGCCAGGTCCTCTTTGTTCAGATAGCCGGTAAAATAGACCTTATCTTCCAAGTGAAAAGCACGTGTGAGCCATTCCAGGTTCTTGCGATAGGGCCCGTCCCCAGCTATCACGAACATGACCTTATCATCTTTTTTGACCACTTTGCGGAAAGCGCGCAGGAGGAAATCGACGTTCTTCTCTTTGCCAAGACGTCCGGCATAGAGCAATATCTTCACGTCCGGAGCTATGCCATAGCGTTCACGCGCCAGTTCCGCCTTCCCTTTGGCACGCATCGAAACATCTATGCCCGTCGGGATGACCTCTATTGGAGAGCGTACCCCGTAAGACTCCAGTTCCTTTTTCATGGCCTGGGACGGTGTGATGACCAACTGACAGCTGTTGCAATAGTTCCGGCTGATGCGTTTGGTCACCCACTGCATGATCCCCTGACCAAGCGGCACATAATGAACATACTCCGTGAACAGCGTATGGTACGTATGGACCAGTGGGATATTGTGTTTTTTTGCCAAACGCAGCGCAAGCCAACCCATAGAGAAAGGCGTATGGGAGTGGATAATATCGATCTCCAGGTCCTTGAACTGTTTTAACTTGCGGGAGTAGGGATAAATAAGCCTCTGCTCGGAGTGGAACAAGTACGGCGCGGATTGGAATCGGAACTCGAAATCATTCTCGGTGACACCGCTGAGCTGCGGTCCAAAAATGTACACTTCATGTCCCTGTGAACGCAATTCATGCATGAACGTGTTAATGGACGTGACCACGCCGTTGATCTGCGGTGTATAGGTGTCTGAGAACATCGCGATACGCATCGGGGCTCCTATATCTTCGTGAAATCGGGGATAAGTCGCGCCGTAAGCCCGACGATCATGATCAGCACGCCCAGTCCGATAAAGATCGCCTGTATCGAGAACAAGTCCGCCAGATAACCGGCCAGTACTGCAGGGAACGTGAACGCAACGCTCATGACCATGTTCTGTATGCCGAAAACGCGCCCGCGCACATCCTCAGGAACAAAATCCTGCAGGAACGCCTGTATGGAGGAAGATATGAACGAATTGCCGAAGCCCAGGACAAAGATCGCACAACTGGCCCAGTATATGTTCGGAGCAAGAGCAGCCGCGATAAGAGAAAGCCCGCATATCACAAAACCGCCCTCGATCAGGAAATATTTCCTCTTCAGGTACCGCTCGATCTTGGCCAGCCACATGATGCCGACCCCCATACCAAGACCGGCAAAGACAACGAGCAGGCCGAAATTACGCCCCGCGATATGCAGTATCTCCGCATAACCAACGGCCAGAACACTGAGCGCAGCCAAAGTGGAAATTGCGATGAAAAGCATATAGAACGCCACATACACGATATGATGCTCCCAGATGAACTGCCATCCCGCTCTCAGCTCGCTGAAGATCGAATAGAGCGGATGCCGCTCAATATGCCGGACCGGTTCATGCATATGCACACCAAGTATCGCAAGACCGGCGATCATGTACATGATCGCCGCGGACTCATACAGACGATCGACCGAAAAGAACTGAATGATAATGACCGCTACACCGAACCCCAGAACGGAAGCACCCATCCAGGTCCCCATGAACAGGGCATTCGCGGTGACCAGGTTCTGTTTCGGGACCACGCCTGAAAGGGATGAACTTTCGGCCGGCGCGAATATCTGGGCCACCGTGAACACCCCTATAGCGATCAAAAAGATGACCTGCACATCGGCATGCATATGGAACAAAGGGATGACCAGGACCAGGAGCGCCCTCAGGACATTGGACAGGAACAGGATCGGCTTTTTCTTCCAACGGTCAACGAACACGCCGAAGAGCGCACTGAAAAGGATCGCAGGAAGCGCATAGGTCAGCATCGGCAAGCTCGTTCCGAGATTGGCCATATGGGACTTATGGAAGTATTCAAAAGCGGCGACCATGAGCACATAGGTGAAGACCCTGTCGGCCAGCTGACAGAACAGCTGGGATATCCACAGAAAGACGAAACTGCGATTATGCAGGATGTTCGAGACCTTCTCGACCGCAGGTATCGGCATTGTGTTCATGTTATCTCCTTATCGCAGCGGTTAATGACGCGTAATCACCGAAATGCCTTTCAAATATTCTATCAGAAACGAACTCTCCCAGCTGCGGCATAATTCCTTCGATCTCCAGCACTTTTTTCTGAAAGACGTGCCGGACCGCCACAACGTCCTGACCTTGCTTGAGCAGCGTCAGGCAATCCACGAGCAGCCTGTACAGTGCTTCATTCGCATGCTTTTCTTCTGTCCCTTTATCGACGATCCAAGCCAGGTACAAGGCCGTGGAAAGCGTGTTCATGTCCTCTTTCAGGGAAAAGAACGGGTCTATGGTCTCTGATTGCTGTAATTGATCGAGATCTTTCCCCTCGAGCAGCAGGACCCGGTGCTGACAGAGCAGCTCCAGACGTCCGCCAAAACGGCTGCGGATGCGACGAGCGCCTTTTGCCACGGACCTGATCTTGCCTCGCTCGCGTGAAAATAAAGTGATGATGCGGTCCGCTTCCCCGAGATCAAATGATTTAATATTTATCGCCTCAACGGAGTAGAGGGACATCAGGTCAGGCTATCTGTTGAAAGACAAGGCCGGTAAGAAGTTTAGGGAAAAAATCCGTTGATTTTTGGGGCATGACCTCTCCCTGCTCCGCAAGCTTCAATACCTGCTGGATCTTTGTCGGATTAAGGAAGAATACCAGCTGTTCTTCTTTGGCATCGACCATCGCTATAGCCTCATCGGCATAGCGTTCATAGGTAAGGTTCGTCTGCTGAGCCTGATGCTCAAGCGTTATGCCCAGTATCTTTTCAAGGACCAGCGTGTGCAGGATAGAAACATCCAGGTGTTTCCAGTCTGAACTTTGGGGAAGATCGACCTCGCGGTCCATAACGGAAAGGTCTTTTATAGTAAGAAGATAATATTTTTTACCGATATATAGTCCCAAACGCGGCTGTGCATCCGTTGCCTTCCCCTGTTCTTGTGAAAGAGCAGCAAAGGACGACATTTCTTTCACATCAAAATACCTGGACACATCCTTCAATAAGGACTCCGCCGTGAGCTTCGGCAGGTTATGCAGGAGACGATGGGTGGGAAGAATGGTCAGCCCTTCGTCGTCCATATTGACCAAGGTCATCATCTGGAAATTAAAGGGGTTCGTATCGCTCCCCCAGGCACCGTTCTCCTTGGAAAGATTACAGGCCGTTTCATAGCGATGATGTCCGTCGGCGATGAGCAGGCTCTTTTCTTTCATCAGGGAAACGATCATATCTATGGTCTTTTTATCGGTGACGGGCCACAGCTTATGCACAGAACCGTATTCATCATTGACCTGGAACAGAGGCGTATCTTTAGCGACACTATCGAGCAAGGCATTGATCTTCTTCTGGGGGTCGGAATAGAGCATAAAAATATGCTCAAGATGCATCCTGGTGGCTTTAAAGAGCTCTAAACGGTCTTTTTTTGGCCCGGCGAGCGTACGTTCATGCGGTCGAATAATGCCGCTTTTAAGGTCCTCAAGCTTTACCAGCGTTACGAACCCTTTGCGGACCTTTTTCTGACCATCAACGCTATATTCCTGATAAGAAGCGTACAATAAAGGCTCTTTTGCCTGTACGAACACCCCGGCCTTTTTCCACTCTTCAAGGGTAGCTGCCGCCCTGGTATATCGATTGTTCTTATCGGTATCAGAAGCGTCTTGTTTGCCCAAAATGACACGTACGGCGTTATAGGGAGAGCGCTTGTAATAGGTTTCCTGAAGCTCAGCAGATATCTTATCGTAAGGCTCCGTGACCACATCCTGTATAGCCACTTTTGAAGGTTCATAGGTCCAAGCCTGGAACGGTTTAATGGTTACCATACTGCATACTCTACCATGGCCGGAAAAGATGCGTCAAAGACCTTGCCGAGAAATATCAAATTACAAAGACACAAACACCAACTTGATCATAATAAGAACAATTCACATGTATACATGTACCATAGGTCCTTTATTGGAATTTGTAATTTGGTATTTGGGATTTACTGCTCACCTTGTTATACTTCTCCCATGGATTCCATGTTCAAAGCCTTTATCCTCCCCATAGTGCTATTAATAGCGATCGTCTGCATCGGTACCTTCGGTTATATGACCTTCAACCACATAGACCTTATCGATGCGGTTCAGATGGTCGTAGTGACCCTTATGACCTGCGGTCTGAGGCCCGAAGGTACCATGACAGAGCTCGCACAGCTGTTCGATATCAGCTTTATTGTGCTCAGTTTTATTGTTATGATTGCTGTCATCAGCCGTGCGTTCTCATTGATATTGGAAGGACAACTGCAAGGCATCAAGGAGCGCGAAAAAGTGCGTAAGACCTTAAGCAAGATCAAAGAGCATTACATTGTCTGCGGTTTTGGCCGTGTCGGCTCCCAGGTCGTCAAACAGCTCATGCAGCAACACATCCCTGTGGTCGTGCTCGACAGCAAACCTGAGGCCGAAGAACGGGTAAAACCGCTGGGAATACCGTTCATTATCGGGACACTGTCCTCCGATGAGACCCTCAAAAAAGCCCATATCGAACGCGCCAAGGGGCTCGTGGCCTGCGCGGATTCCGATGTCGAGAATGTGTTCAGTACCCTTTCCGCCAGAACGATGAACCCTCAGCTCAATATCATCGCCCGTGCGTCAGACCCTGCCAATGAAGAAAAGCTCAAGCGTGCCGGAGCGAACCATGTCGTTTCGCCTTATTTGACGACCGGACAGAAGATCTCCGGTATGATACTCAACCCTTCCGTCAACACTTTTCTGGACAAGGTCATGCACGACCAGACCATGGAAGTGTGGTTCCAGGAAGTGCATCTGCCCAAAAAAAGCAGGCTGACGGGAAAGACCTTACAAGAGACCGACCTGCGCAAAAAGACAGGCGTGATCATCCTCGCGATCAAGCATCTCGACGGAAAATTCAACTTGAACCCGGACGCGCACACCCGATTGCACGGTGAAGACACGTTCATTTGTATCGGAACGAACACGCAGATAGAAGAGTTGAAGAAATTGTTCTAACTGACCCCACAAATGTGATCTCAATACATGTTGAACGTGACCGATCCCCCTCTCTTGAAAGAGAGGGGGATCGGAGCGTTATCGTTGTTAATAGGATGATCTACTGACGGGGGTGAGTTTAATCCACCGTCACGCTGAACGATACCGTCCGTTCTTCGAACGGTTCGATCATGTTCTGAAGTTGCCATCTCAACTGTAATATATTCTCATCTTCAGCCTCATCAAAAATACCGCCCTGTTCATGCTGGTAATTGAGCGTGACCGCATCACTGCACAACGCCGACCCGGTAACAAAATGAGTGTGTGCCGGCACTGCATCCTTGAACTCCACATTATTGGCCGGCGAATACCCGATATTCCGCATCATTGAGACAAAGGATACCTTCGCACCAGGCACCAGGTCCGCACCGGCACCGCTGTATCCGCTCGGCGCCTGGACCGTGTAATTACGGCTCGTGACCTTGATGTACGGAGCACCGGCATAGTTGGACTTCTCCCCGATGTTCCAATAGATATCTTCTGCCTTCACATAATAGTAATAGCTGTTCGGCGTTGCGACAGTAGCATCGATATATGTCGTGACAGAGCTGTTCATCGTTGTCAGCAAGACACCTTCTCCCGCAGGCGCTGTGGCCTGAACTCTGTACACCCTGAACGCATAGACATCTCCCGGGGTCGCATGCTGCCAGGAGAGCGCAACATGCACGTTCGGCGAAGCGACAGCTCTCAGACTGTATGCGGGCGAGGGACCGGTCGCATCGGTGATGATCTGGAACACATAACTGAGCGTTGTCGTATTGCTGTCAATATCCTTTATCAGGACGTTCACCGTGACCAATTCAGCTATCAAGAACCGGACATCATGATCGATCGAAACTCGGTAGCCGTTCGGTATCGCTCCTATCGCCACGCTGTATGAAGGCTGGGCCGCACCATTGGACAGCGCTTTCTGCACTCCGGCCTGCCTATCGAACGTGACCATGAGCGAAGAAGTGACGATAAAACTATTGTCCGTTACATCAAAAACGACCGTCACCCAAGGCATGACCCCAGTTCCATCATGCGTCGGAGCGAACGGGGTGATGAACGGGAACAGGAAGTCCCCGGTCCTGAACCAATAAGCATCACTGATATTATAGCTGACCGAACTGCCGGAGACCTCGATATTGATCGTGGCGTAATCAGGAAGGTCCGCCACATCAAAGACCATGTACAGATCGGTCGTATCCGCCGTACTGTTGTCACTGACCGTGGTATACCCGGTATAGCGCGTCCCGTTGACCGTGACCCCGGCACCGGTGAGCGTGGTCTTCGGGTTGAGATAATCCCGCACCCTGAAGACTATATCCGCGGTCTTGCTGTTCCCGGTCGTAGAACGCACCGGCGTATAATCGGTGAACATCAGACCTGCATATTCATATGCACCTCTATCATATCCATTGCCCATCGGGCGCGGCCTGCCGAAGATGTCCGTCGTAAGGCTCACATTGGACGTACCGGAATCGAAGCACGGGGACTCGTAAGCCAGTTGCAGGAATTTCGCATCAGTCGAAACCTCGGAAGCGAACTTCGGATCACCCATGAGCAAGCCATTTATCGTACTATATAATGGATGTTCCACATAATTCGTGGTAGCGACAAGACAGTTCGTAAGTATGAATTGGGCCGGATATGAAAACTCTAATCTATCTAATCCTTGACTATAATTCTTCCTGAATATGGAATTGACCACTGTGAGATACGAATTTGAATAAAATACGGCATTTTGTGTCGACCTGTTCTCATAAAATGTTGAATGCATGATACCGAATGAACCACCATTGGCAACACTCCCATAGTGAGCATAGTTCTTGAAGAACAATGAGTTATTAATGTAAATATATTCATTGGCATTACTGAATACACCGCCCGATGAAATATTGCTGACATAGTTACCAATAAAACGTGAATCAGCTATCGATCCCGGGCTGTTATGTATGACGCCACCATTTCCAAGAGCGTGATTTTCAATGAATGAACAACGGGTCACCGAAAAAGAGGTCATACTGGCCATGACACCGCCGAATTGTCCCGCATAATTCCTGCTGAACGTGCTGTCATTGACAGTCCATGTTCCGTATACAGCAACGCCACCGGACATGACTCCCCTTCCGTTATCTCCATTATCATTAAAGATACTCGCTGAAACTGACCAAGACCCTCTATAGCTGACACCTCCCGTTCTTGACGCTCTATTATTGATAAAAGTACCCTGCAGAACGTTCACGAGGGCAGAATCATCCTTTGCATACAAGAACCCACCGTCAGTATTGTTCCCTGTCGTGGTATTACCACTGGCAACGATCATGTCCAAGTTCAGCACAACATTGGAGGTGATATACCAGGCGCCGCCGCCAATACCTGCCGCAGTATCATTGACATATCCGTGCATCATCGATAATCCGCTCACATTAATATTGACCGCATGGTTCACATCGAATATCCTGTGGGTCTTGCCCCCGGAAATGATCACGTTCGAAGAGTTCGTCCCGGAAGCCCCACGTATGGTCAATCCGGTCGTGTTCGGCCAATTGATTGTCACACCCTGATCATACGTCCCCGCATCCAGCTCGATGATCTGCCCGGCGATCGCATCATCCAATGCGCTCTGGATCTCATTGTAATGACGGTTCGGCGCATAGCTCACGTTATGCACACCCGCCGCTTTAGTATTAAAGATATAGGTCAGGGATACCGGATTCCCTTCATCATCTGCTATGGTCACATCGACCGTGACCGTGCTCAACGGCACGAAGTTTATGTTCGGATCGATCGTAACGCTATACCCGCCGGATATCGCCCCGAACGTGATCGCATTGTATGTTGAGATGCCAAGACCGTTCACGACCGCCGTCTGACCGTTGATCGTAACCTGCAAGGTAGCCGTCGGTACCGTACCGTAATCATCTACTATCTTGAACGACACATTGCTCGTAATAGAGATACCCGTCGCTCCTGCTGCAGGCACCACCGGGTTGACCGTCGGCGGCGTCACGTCCGTGGTCCTGAAATAGTAGGCATCCTGGACATTGATGCTCGCGCACTTCGCGTTCACCGTCACATTGATAGTCACAAAGGATGCATATGTCGCCGGTGTGAATGTCGCATAGAAGTCCGTCATGCTCGTCGTGCTGTTATCCGTTGAACGGGTATAAGAAGTATAGCTCGTGCCGTTGACCGTGATTCCCAGAACGATGCTCGCGCTCGGATGGACATAATCACGTACTCTGAAAGATATCGGGGACGTGACCGTATTACGGGTCGAGGTCTTGGCCGGCGCGAACTCGCTCAGGAACAGTTCTTCATATTCGTACGCGCCCATATCATAGCCGTAGCCCATCGGGCGGGCATAGCCGCGGATATCGTCTGTCACCGTTGTGTTCGAAGTGCCGGTATCGATGCACGGTGAACCGTAGGCCAGCTGCAAGAACTTTGCGTTCGTCGAGACCGTGGACTGGAACTTCGGATCGCCGATAATCAAGTTATTCGTTACCACAATCGTGTTCGCAGATGACCAGTCAGCTGTCGACATTGAACAATAGTTCAACGTGAGCTGAGCACATGAAACTAAATCATTTTTCGTTACACCATTTTCCTTATTTCCCCAAAATATCGAGTTGGTCTCTGACCAGTATACAGCTGTTGTCCCTGCCGCCACGCCACCTTTAACTTCCGCACTGTTCCCACTGAACGTATTGTTATTGCCGCTCCATGATCCATCACTTGCCACGCCGCCACCATATGAGGCACTGTTCCCACTGAACGTATTGCTATTGGCTGTCCACGTACCTCCATTTGCCACACCACCAAATACTGCGCTGTTCGTGCTGAACGTATTGTTATTGGCTGTCCAATCACCATAATACGCAACACCACCAAAACCATTATTTGCATTATTCTTGCTGAATAAATTGTTATTGGCTGTCCAATCACCATAATACGCCACACCACCTCCACGTGAAGTGTTCCAACTGAATACATTGTTTTTAGCTATCCACATACCATAAGATGCAACACCGCCATGATATGCATTGTTGTTATTAACAAATGAATTCAATAAAAATACTCTTGCATTCGACGCATAAAAAGCACCACCGGAAAAACTTTCTCCGCTCACAATATTGCCAGATATGATCGTATTTGTGATATTGATCGTCATTGCCATGTTCGGCGTACAATAGAACGCACCACCATGATTCCCGCTCACAAAACCATCCATAATGGATAACCCGCTCATGCTCAGGCTCACCGCATAGTTCATATCAAATATTCGATGCATCTTGCCGCCCGAAATAATAACGTTCGCGCTCGTTGTCCCTGAGGCTCCACGTATGGTCAAGCCCGTCGTATTCGGCCAGTTTATCGTCACACCCTGGTCATACGTCCCTGCATCCAGCTCGATGATCTGGTTCACTGCCGCGTCATCCAATGCAGACTGTATCTCGTTATAGTGACGGTTCGGAGTATAACTCACGTTGTGTACGCCGGCCGCCTTCGTATCGAACACATACGTATACACACTGTTGTTCCCGGCATTATCCAGCACGGACACATTCACCGTCACCCGGCTTAACGGCACGAAGTTCACGCTCGGGTTCAACGTAATCGCTACTACACCGTCATTGTTCACGGACATCGCGAATGCGCTGTACGTCGGGGATAGCCCCGCCCCGCCCGCCACCGCCAGCTCATTATTGATCGTGATACGTACAGAGCCCGTCACTACCGTGATGTTATCCGTTATCCTCAACACGATATCGCTCGTGATGGAGACCGCTGTCGCTCCGCTCGTCGGTACTATCGCCATCACCTGAGGTGCCGTCTCGTCACCGAACGAACCGCTGTTCAACCACGGTACCACCGCCGTCCATCCGTTCCCCGTCACAAAGTACCTGAACGTCGAGGATGTACCGTTGCTTGCATAGTAATTCGCCGGATTCCCCGGTGAAACGACCACGCTCGGATACCCCGGGCTCTCCAGCGTTTCGCTGGCCGTCACATTGATCGTCACCCACGTTAAGAACGCTGCAGGGTTCGGGTTCGCCGTTACTGTAAAGCTCGGTGCACCGAAATCGAGAGCTATGGCGTCAGAGATACTGTTCACATCCTGGTTCCCGGCCATATCAGTCGCCGTGATACTGATATCCACATGGTTCGTCCCGTCATTATCTCCAGATGCGATCTGCTTCCGGTACACGAACTGCCCTACCCCTGAACCGGAGACCTTCGTCGCCGTGCCGCCCGTAAAGGAGACCACCGGGTCTCCATTTAACAGGTTGGAGTTATCCGCCACATTGAACGTAACATATGCGTAATACCCTGTGGCCAAAGGACCTGCTGTATAGCTCACATTGCTTATCACCGGCAGCTGCGTATCCACATAATACACCTGCGTCTTCACCGTCGCTTCTTCGTTCGCGGCCTTATCCTGCGCCCAATCTCGGGACAAATAGTTCAACGTCGTGATGACCAGCGTATTATTGCCGGAAGGTATCGTGACGTTCCCGCTCGACCGGATATAGTACCCGCTCGTGAAGTTCGGCACACTGCCGTCCGTCGTATAATTTATCGTCGCTTCATCGTTCGTCTCGCTCGTATCCAGCAGGACCGTCACCGGCGCCTTGTAATATCCCCCCACGTTCCCGTTCACAACGCTCGTCGTCGGGGCCACCTGGTCCAGGGCTATCGTATACGTCGTGTTCGTAAGGGTCCCTGTGATATTACCGGTCACCGCATCCTGCACCTTCGCATAGTTCGTGTCGAACGCGATCTTCGTCGTCCCCACCGCAGCATTGTTCTTCACCCTGAACGTCAACGTATATATGCTCGGCGTCTGCCCTGCCGATACGGACCAATAGTCACCGTTCGTGCTCGCCTTCATGAACTTCACCGTCGTCGTTGTCCCGTTAGTGGAATAATTGGCGTTCACCACGCTCGTTTCCCAGATGCTCCCCCCCGCGTTCGCATCCGTAATAGCTACATCACTGAATATCGTATTGTTATATGTGACGTTCGCTTCCAATGCCGAGATATTCGCAGCCGCACCAACACTTAACCTCACGTTCACGCTGTACGTCCCGTTCTCCGCGTTCCTCTGGAACGTCGTCGTCCCGACGCCCTCATTGACGATCCCTACCGTCGCGAACGACGGCATCGCCAACAAGGTCATTGCCGCAAAAGAAAGAACGATATGTTTAATGGTTGCTCCGCATTTCATAAGACTGCCTTTGTTTTAACTCACCCCCCTTCCCCCTCTCTCAAGAGAGAGGGGGAGCAGAGGGGGTGAGTTATTGACCCTCTATAATGAACTCAACATTCCCCGTGCTGGTACCCTCGTTCCCCAGCACATCTCGTCCCGTTACCGTGATATTGCCCCACCCGTCCGTGTTCTGAGAATTATTCCCCGCCGCGTCCGTCCCGTTCACCACGATCAGCGCCGTCGTCTCCGTCCCGCTCAGCACATCAACCGTCCGGTATACATAGTTGTACGCTTCTCCCGAACCCGCCGCCTCCGAAACGAACTCCGCCGCCTTACCCATGATCGTCACCGTCGTGGACGTCGTCACCAGCCGTTCCGAGGCCGTGAAGTTCACTGTTACCTTATCCGCTATCACTACAGGTGTCGGCGCGATCAGTGTCGCGGTGTAGGTCGGCACCTTGAAGTCGGCCTTGATCTTCAATGTGCTGTTCGTCGTGCTGTTACCCGCAGGGTCCTGCAGCGTTACGCTGATATCTCTCGTTCCCTGGGTTTCTGTTCCGAGCAATGTATATCTATACACATAGTCATTCCCGCTCTTCGAGTATTGCGTCGCCGTTCCTCCCGCCACCGTCACCACCGGGTCCGCCCCCAGCACTTCCGCTGCCGTGAAGCTCACCGTCACCACCGTCCCTGCCTTACCGATGGCCGGTGCTGAGGACAGCACGCTAAAGCCAGGGCTCTGCGTATCCACCGTATATGTCTCCGTATATATAGAAGAATAGTTATAGACCGTGTCCGCCCCGTAGAATTTGATCGTGTTCAGTCCTTCCGCAAGCACTATCGCGCTGCTGTACGTGTTCCCGTTGCTCTCCGTCGGATCGCTCCCGTCCGTCGTGTACCGGATATGCAGCAGGTCCCCGGATTCGTCCGTGCTCTTCACCCGCAGCGTCACTGTCCGAGGGCTGTAGCTCGCGTTCATCGTTACCGACGTAGGAGATGCCTCAACCTGCGGAGCGGTCGCATCCGCCACGATATTGTTCGTTACATTATCCAGGCTCCCTTTCACGCTCTCGCCGTCCGTATTCGAAACGTCATCGATATCCGCGTTGAACGTGAACCCGGTCGCACCGAGCACCGCATCACCTGTCACCTTGAACTTCAAACTGTATATCGTCTGCACCGTCCCCGCCGCTACTGTCAGCGAGTACCCGCTCTTCTTCGCTTTCCGGTACGTCACGGTCCCCGCCGTGCTCAGGTCCTTCTCGTCCACCACCAGGTTCCCCGTGAACGCATCACTCCCGTACCATTCCGGCACTCCTTTGAACTTCCCACTCTGGTACGTGAAATGCATTTCAAGACCCTGGATGTTCACCGCGCTCGCCCCGTTGTTATGTACCTGCACGTCCACCGTGACCACGCTGTTCCGCTCCCAGGTACCGTGCACCGTGTACTGCAGGTCCACCGAGGCCATGGCAGCTGATGCGGTCAGGACAATGGTGCTCACTATGATCATTAGATATTTAAATAACGTACGTTTCATTTGTTTCTCCTGCATTTGTCATTGGACATTTGCAATATGACATTCTTTATTCTTTATTCGACATTAGCATTTTATTCAATTCTTCATTTGTCATTTGACATTTGAAAATCGAAATTTGCTTTAGTCTTCTTCCGGCAAGTTGCTCTTCTGCCCCTTACTTCTGTTCCACACACTGAAATCGTCCGTGTTCAGATAGTTATCGCCATCGAAGTTCGCCTTCTCGCTCCAGTTCGCCTTCCCCCTCTGGTCGCTCAAAGAATTAGACGCCGCGTTCTCCCAATTAACGATATCCGTGATATTGATCACCCGCTCACCCGTCGCATCGCCACCTTTTAAGACCCACATCGCTATCTCCGGCCGGTACACCATCGGGTTGGTCCCGTTCTTCGGTATGAACGGCTTATGGTAGTTCGGGCTGGTCGCATCGGACAGGTTCATCACTGCGGCCTGGTTGCGGATGAACTGGATGTTCTCCGACGTACAGAACGCCAGGTGGTTCACCCCGAGCGGCAGTCCTGCCAGGTCCTGCCTGATGCACACATAATAATTACCGCTCACATCACCGTTGACCACCGCCGTCCCGTGCCCGGACCCATCCAGCACCAGGCTCATCGTGATCCCGCTGTCCACGTTCTGCACCGGCCGGAACTGGATGTTCATCGTTGCCGGGAAGTTCTTCACATAATACCCGTCGATCAGCATCGTCAGGTCGAACATCGCGTTCTCCAGTGTCCGGAACGCATAGCTATAGTCCTTCACGTTACCTTCAACGTCCGCCACCTGCACATAGACATCGATCGTTGTGGAATAACTAAAGTCACTTGGGTCCACCGTTACCCGGTATCCCTCGCTGATCGCGTCATACACTCCCGTGTACGCCACGCCGTTCACCGTTACCTTCAGCGAATTGATGCTCACCCCAGAATGTGCGTCCGTTACGTCGAACACCACCATACTGTTAAGAGGAATGGCCTGCTGCCCTGCCCCCGGGTACACCGGCGATACCGTCGGCGCGATCGTCTCCGCGATGCGTGCGTTATCCGTCACATACCCGTTCGCAGGAGCTCCGTACGCTATCCCGTTATACCCCGTATATGCTCCTACAGGGGTTACATTCGTCGACGGATGGAACACCACCTGCCCCGGCGTGTTATACGCCGTCGCCGGCGCCGTGAACGCCACCAATACCGACTGGGTCGACTCTGCGGGAACCACGACCTGCGTGACCTCCGTATCCCCGGCATCATAGCTCCCGTTATCGTTCACATCCGAATACAGCGTCGCCGACCACGCGCTCGTCATACTGTCCATCGTGTAATTGAACGTATCCGCCGTGTTACCGGCGTTCGTCAGGATATGTCTGTAATATGCCGTCTCGGAAAAGTTCACATCTATTGAAGCTAAGTTATGCGGCGTCACCGTCAAACCATAGATCGGCTGCACTTCCGTACTGACCATCTGCGTTACATCGCTCGTCACCTGCAGCGACCGCCCGTCCCCGTACTGAATAGACCCTGTCTGTGTCTGGATGTTCGTCCCCGCCGGCGTTGCCCCGTACGCACCTGCGCACGTGACCGCCACAAAGGACAGGACCGCAACAACAAGAGCCCACTTCTTTTGCTGTTCGTTCATATGACGACCTTTTCACATAAAACTACTCGTACACTGCGGAGTGTACTCAGGTATACCCCTTTCCCACAAAGAATATACATTGATTTTTGCTGATGTTTTCTGTTTTATAGGAATTAACGCACAGCACGAGAAATTAAAGAGATTGTCCTAAGAAGGCAAAAGCCGTATTCAGTATTAAGGAGGAAGGATTAAGGAGAAAGAAGCTCGCAGTCCTGCTGCTTTTCCTTCCTCCTCAAAACTTAGTCTACCGTGACACTGAACGAAACAGCCCTCTCCTGGAACGGCTCGATCATGTTCGGCAACTGCCATCTCAGCTGTGTTGCATCCGTATTCTCGTCGGCATCAAAAGCACCACCGGCCTCATGCTGGAAGTTTATGGTCGCCGTATCGCTGCAATACACGGACCCGGTCACATAATGCGTATGAGCGGGTATCGCATCCTTGAACTCCGTGGCCGTCGCCGGCGAATACCCGTCGTTCATGAGCTTCGTGATAAAGGACACCTTCGCGCCCGGCACAAGGTCCGCACCGGCTCCGCTGTAGCCGTTCGGCGATTGTACAGTATAATTGCGGCTCGTTACCTTGATATGCGGCGCGCCCGCGTAATTGGACTTATCCCCTTCGTTCCAGTACACATCTTCGGCCTTCACATAATAATAATAGCTGTTCGGTGTCGCGACCGTCGTATCGTTATAGGTCATGACCGTCCCGTTCGTGGTACCGACCTCTACGCCCTCGCCCGCCGGTGCCGTGGACTGTACGCGATAGACCCTGAACATGGCCACATCTCCCTGCTGAGGATGCTGCCAGGAGAGCTCTACCCGCACGTTCGGCGAAGCCACCGCGCGGACATTATAGGCCGCGGACGGCGCCGTGAAGTCGTCGATGATCTGGAACACATAGCTTATCGTTGTCGGGTTGCCATTATTATCCTTGGCCAGGATACTGACCGTGACCGTTTCCGCCAACGCGAACCGGATATCATGATTGATGGACACGCGATACCCGTTCGCTATCGGATTCAGGCCGACGTTGTAGGAAACACCTGAAGTGCCATTATTCACGGCCAGCTGTGTGCCTTCGGTCCTGTTGAACGTGACCATGACCGAGGATACCGAAACGGTCATATTATCCGTTACATCAAAGACCACGGTGACCCACGGCATGACCATGGTCGCATTGGCCGTCGGATCGTACGGAGTGATGACCGGAGGGATATCGATCGTGAACCAGTAGACATCGTTGAACATATTGATGCTCGGACACTGACCGTTCACGGTGACATTGATAGTAGCCCCGTAGGCGAGCGTTGAGAGATCAAGGACGATGTACATATCGGTGGTCGTCGTGCTGTTGGTCGTCCCGACGGTCCAATCCGTACGCGGAGTTCCGTTCACATTGAGAGTTAAGGCGACGGCAGAGCTTTGATGCGCATAGTCCTGCACTCTCATCCTCAGCTTGGAATCGACCACGTTCGAAGTGGAACTCTTGACCGGGGAGTATTCGCTCAAGAAGATATTATCGTACTCATAGGCACCCAGGTCATACGCACCATAGAGACCGCGGGGTGTACCAGACATATCGGTCGTAACGGACACATTGGAGGTCCCGGAATTGACCGCCAAAGACCCGAACGAGAGCCGCAGGAACTTCGCGTCCGTCAAGACCGTGCTTTGGAACTGCGGGTCGCCGACCAGTAGATCACGGGTAACAAGCGTCGTGTTCGCTGACGCAAAGTTCACTGTTGAAACAGAACAGTAGCTTAATGTAACCACAGAACAGGAAACAAAATCATTCTTTATCTGCGTATTTTCCATATTATTCCAAAAGATCGTATTAGTTGCACTCCAAGTAGAAGAATAAGCAACAGCAGCAATATTGGCACTGCTCATATATATGGTAGCGTTATTGACCACCCAAGGACTATTGTAAGCTAAACCACCAATAGTTTTTGCTTGATTCAAGGAAAAAATACTATTATTTACAGACCATTTACTGTTCAAGGCAACCCCACCAGTACCAGAAAAAGCTGTATTTTGGCTAAAAATGCTATTATCAACTGACCAAACACCACCAGACGCAACACCACCAGAACCCGCTGTATTTCCACTAAAATTACAATTATTTGCTGTTATAAAGGAATTAGCTGCTATGCCTCCATAAGAAACTCCACTATTATTCTTAAATACTGTATTACTCACGTTCCAAGAACTACTCTGGGCAACACCACCAGAAAAACCAGTACTATTTCCACTGACTATACAGTTAGATACAGTCCACTTACCACCATAAGCAACACCACCATAGCAGTAAGTATTATCCCAAATATAATGGTCAACTTGCCATATCAGTACAGTTCCAAAACCTCGATTTTCAATGAACGAACTATTGTTCACTATAAAAGTGCCATCGCGTGCCACACCGCCAAAATGTGCAATATTATTCCTGATCAATGATCCATCTATAAAAAATATTGAATTAGGCGCATAAAATGCCCCACCAGCACTTGAAGCGAATTGATAATTCGTATTGCCTGAAACTATTGCATTGACAATATTGATCGTCGCAATAACATTTGAACTGCAATAAATAGCCCCTCCGTTATTTCCAGATACATACCCATCCACTAGCGACATGCCCAATATCGACAAACTCACCGGCTTATCGATCATGAAGATACGGTTCTTCTTATCACCGGACATGACCACGTTCGCACTGTTTGTCCCTGAGGCTCCGCGAAGGGTGATACTGTTCCTGCTCGGCCACTTAATCTCCGGTTCTTTGTTCGTATAGGCATAGAGTTCAATGGTCTGGCCGTCGGCGCTCGTGCCGTTCAAGGCTGTCTCAACACGATTGTAATAGATATCTGTATTAAGATTGTGCGCACGGAAGTTCGAACCATCGAACGTACCGGTCCATTCATAGGCGCCGATATCCACGATACCACCCTGCGGACGGTCTACGCCAAGGATATCCGTGGTCGGCGCGCCGGAATTAGTACCGGCGTTGATCAGAGGACTGAGCACGGCAGGCTGCAGGTACAAAGCATCGGCAGAGACCTCTGAGGCAAAACCGGGATCTCCATATAACAAGTTTCCTGTCGATATCGCGGTAGCTCCTGTGACATAGTTAATCGTCGATAACGCACAATAATTCAACGTGATCCGTCCCGCGCGGAAATCATTCCTTAGGAGATTATTCTCCTTGTTATTCCAAAAAACACTGTTCACACCGGTCAAAGCTCCGTATGCGGCAACACCAGCAAATGTCTTCGCTTTATTATTAAAGAAGGTACTGTTCATGATATTTCCTGAGCTCGCGACAAATACCCCGCCGGTGACCGCGCTATTATCCGTAAAGGTACAGTTCTGGATATTGATCGAACAAGCTGATGCCACCCCTCCGTTCTTTGATGCAATATTACCCGAGAAAGCACTTTCATTAACGGTCACAATACACGCATGCATGACACCGCCATCCCCCGCTGTTGCCGTATTATTAAGGAACATACAATTATTTATTGAGCCAATGACGCCGCCCATGACAGCGCCACCCAGTCCGGCTGAATTACCGGCAAACGTCGTATTGTTCATTGTCCAGTTCCCCATATAGGCAAATGCCCCTATCCATCCTGCGGTATTACCGGTCACTATACAGTTCTCAATAACACCCTTATCAACATTTATCACACCGCCAAGTACCGCCACATTATTATTGAACAATGAATCGATCATTGTTACGCTCGAGCTGGGAACTCTCATGATGGCACCAACACCCGCATAATTACCGACCATGATCACATTTGATATATTGAAGGTCGACACAATGTTCGGAGGACAGTAAAACACTCCGCCTACTGTATCATTACCTGAGGTTCTCATGGCTGTCAGACCGGATATGGAAAGGCTTACGGCATTAGCGACAGTAAAGCCCGGATGCCTATTGCCTCCGGAAATAATGACGTTCGCACTATTCGTCCCGTCCGCGCCGCGCAGGGTCAACCCGTTCGTATTCGGCCAATTGATGGTCACACCCTGGTCATAGGTCCCGGCATCAAGCACGATGACATGATCAGCCAACGCATCGGTCAAAGCCGTCTGTATCTCATTATAATGCCGGTTCGGCACATAGCTGATATTATGGACCCCTGCCACTGCGGTATTGAACCCATACGTTAAATAGACCGTATTCCCCTCCCTATCGGAGACCGCCACATCGACCGTCACCCGTGAGGACGGTTCGAAATTAATGGAAGGATCTATCGTAACGATATTCCCGCTGGTTATCACGCCATAGACAACAGAACTGTAGGTCACGGGAACACCGACACCGTTGATGACCGCAGGCAGTCCATTCACGGTGACCTGTAGGGACGCTGTCGCTATCTGGATATTATCGGTTATGCGTATCACGATATTGTTCGTAATGGAAACGAGCGTGGCCTCCGCAAGCGGTGTGATCGGGTTTATCGCCGGCGGGAAATAATCACGCTCAAAGAAATAATACTTATCCTGCAGCGTCACGCCCGAACATTTCGCATTGACGGTCACATTGACCGTACTGCCGTAAGGAAGGTCGTTCACATCGAATACCGCGTAGAAATCGGTCGAACCTGCCGTACTATTGTCTGTCGCCCTGGTATAAGAGGCATAGCTCACACCGTTCAACGTGATACCAAGCGAGATATTCGCGCTCGCATGCAGATAGTCGCGGACGCGGAACACGATATTCTCCGTGACCTGATAGTTCATCGTGGAAGATTTCACCGGCGTGAACTCGCTCAGGAACAGTTCTTCATATTCGTATGCACCCATATCATACCCGTAGCCCAACGGACGAGCGTAACCGCGGATATCATCCGTGACCGTCGTGTTCGATGTGCCGGTATCGATGCACGGCGAACCGTAGGCAAGCTGCAGGAATTTCACGTTCGCGGAGGCCATGGACTGAAACAGCGGATTCCCAATGATCACATTTTCGGTCGAGATCACACTTGTTGTAGAGTATGACGACGTACCCACAAGACAGTCATTCAAGGTCACACAACACGTATTGAAGTCGAACCTTTCGAGAGATGCGTTCTTATTCCCATAGAAGATCGTATTTGACACATTCCAGGTACTAACATAAGCTACACCACCAATACTAGTGCTCGAATTTGAATAAAAAACACAATTCTCAACTTTCCACGTACTTGCCCATGATATACCTGGTCCTCCTACAACGGACTTATTATCATAAAATACGGAATTGAGTACTGCCCAGTGCCCGCCATAAGCTACACCTGCTCCTGATCCGCCAGAGCCAGATGAATAATTTGAAAACACACTACAAGCATTTACCGTACAATCACTACCATCCGTTATCGCTCCACCAGAAAAACAAGAATTGCGTAAAAAGGTACAATTGTCCGCAATTAATTCTCCGGACCTCATGATAGCGGCATAATAGCCCCAATTATTATTGAATGTGGTATTTGACACACGCCATTTCCCTCCATAGAGAACTCCGCCGCCACCTGCATTATTCGAGAACACACTATTGGTTATCTGACCTATAAATGCCGGCCCCCCCGTGTTCGATAGTCCGAATACAGAACCCCAGCCGCCAATAGCATCATTATTCTTCGCGAATATCGAGTCCGCAACAACATTAAGCGTGCTATACCCAATAACACCTAGAAAACCGCCGGTCTGTCCAATACTGCCGGTAACAACATTTCCTGAAATGATCATATTGGTCAAATTCACGGTACATACCAGACCACTAGTTTTGAACGCTATACCGGCACCACCTGCATAATTCTGCGAGATAAACCCGTCACTGATCGTCATGTCGGAGAATGTCATTGAGGTAATCGTGTTGTATGCTACATAAAATACTCGATGAACCTTCCCCCCGGAAATAATAACGTTCGCTGAAGTGGTTCCTGTCGCCCCCCGGATGGTCAATCCATCGGTATTCGGCCAATTGATCGTCACTCCCTGGTCATATTTGCCGGCGAGCAGCTCAATGACCTGGTTCGATGTCGCATCATCTAATGCGCTCTGTATCTCGTTGTACCACCGGCTCGGCGCGTAGCTCACATTGTTCACGCTCGCCGCTTTCGTATTGAAGTAATAGGTGTACGCAGCAGAATTCCCTTCCGCATCCCGTATCGATACATTCACTGTTACACGGGTCAATGGGACAAAATTAATGAGCGGGTCTATCGTGACGCTAAAACCCGTTGCAATGGTCCCGAATGAAACGGCGTTACTGTATGTCGGCGCAACCCCTACACCGTCAACGACCGCAGCATGACCATTAATAGTGACCTGCAGGGTCTCTGTCGGTATCGCACTATAGGTATCCGTGATCTTGAAGGAGATGTTGCTCGTTATCGAGATGAGCGTGGCGGCATTGGTCGGCGCGACCACATTGATCGTCGGCGGGGTCACGTCCGTCGTCCAGAACTGATATGCATCCTGAGCATTTGAGCTTGCGCACTTAGCGTTCACCGTAACGTTCACCGTCGTATACGATGAGAAATCAGGATAATTGAACACTGCGTAGAAGTCCGCGGCCAGCGCCGTGCTGTTATCGGAGACCCTGGTATAGTTCGTTGTCCCGGTACCGTTGACCGTGATGCCGAGGCTGATGCTGGAGCTCGGATGAAGAGGGTCCGTCACACGGAAGACAATATTGGTATTGATAGCGTTATGTGTAGAGGCCTTCGCAGGGCTGAACTCTGTCAGGACAAAATCATTGTATTCGTACGCCCCCATATCAAAACCGGCGTACTGAGGACGGGCGATACCCAGGATATCATCGGTCACCGTCACATTATCAGTACCCGTATCACGGCACGGTGAACTGTACATGAGCTGCAGGAATTTCGCGTTCGTGGAGACCGTGCTCTGAAACTTCGGATCGCCGATGATCAGATCATTCGTGGCCACAGTCGTGTTACCTGAAGACCAATTTGCTGTCGACATCGAGCAATAGCTCAGCGTAACAGAGGTACATGATACAAAGTCATTCTTTGTGACACCATTTTCTTTATTGCCCCAGAATATTTCATTCGTCCCTGTCCACGTACCTCCACCGCTCCCCATAAATACACTTCCATATGTAGCTGAATTACCCATGAAAGTACTGTTATATCCTGTCCAATTCATCGCACCGCCTACCGCAACACCACCACGAACAGCACTGTTCCTGCTGAAAACATTATTACTCTCTACCCATGTTCCCCCCGCAGCTACACCACCATATTGAGCTGCACTATTCTCACTGAACATATTCATTCGCGCGTACATATTCACACTAAACATAACACCTGCGTAATAGGATGAAATATTTGCCGTGAATATATTATTATTCGCATACCAATCACCCATGGCACCGACCGTTCCATAGCCACCTCTATTATTAATGAATGTATTATTTTGTACTGTCCAAACACCGTAGCAACCAACACCACCGAACGACACAGAACTATTATCAATGATATATGTATTACTCAATGACCACGTACCATGGGAGGCAAAACCGCCCCCGTATCCCGCCTGATTTTTTCTGATCAAAGAACTGACAACGTAAACATTTGCACTGCCTGTATAGAACGCACCACCTAAAGAAGTATTGCCGGTCGCAATATTGCCCGATATGATCATATTCGTGATATTTACCGTCATGGCCAGATTTGGGGAACAATAGAAAGCACCGCCGTGATTGCCTGACACAAAACCATCCATAATCGAAAAACCGCTCATGCTCAAGCTCACGGTCTCATCCATATCAAAGATACGATGAACCTTGCCGCCCGAAATAATAACGTTCGCGCTCGTTGTCCCTGAGGCTCCACGTATGGTCAATCCATCCGTATTCGGCCAGTTGATCGTCACGCCCTGATTATAGATGCCAGAGAGCAGTTCTATCGTCTGACCTTCCTGCGCATCATCCAAAGCGCTCTGTATCTCGTTATACCACCGGCTCGGCGCGTAGCTTACGTTGTTCACGCTCGCCGCTTTCGTATTGAAGTAATAGGTCAAAGAGGCCGGATTTCCTTCATTATCCTGTATGGACACATCTACAGTGACACGGGTCAACGGGACAAAGTTGATGCTCGGATCGATGGTCACGCTGTACCCTCCTGTTATCGCACCGAAGGTAATGCCATTGCTATATGTCGGGGCCATACCAACACCGTTGACCACTGCCGCATGTCCATTGATCGTGACCTGCAGGGTCTCTGTCGGTATCACACTATAGGTATCAGTGAACTTGAAGGATATATTGCTCGTTATCGAGATGAGCGTGGCGGCATTGGTCGGCGCGACCACATTGATCGTCGGAGCAGTAATATCCAGCGTTCTGAAATAATACGCATCCTGTACATTGAGGCTCGCGCATTTCGCATTCACGGTGACATTGACCGTAGAGAATGAAGTAAAATCAGCCACATCGAATACCGCATAGAAATCAGAGGAACCGGAAGTACTGTTATCGGTCGCTCTGGTATAGTTCGTGGTACTTGTCCCATTGACCGTGATACCGAGACTTATATTGGCACTTGGATGGAGATAATCGCGTACCCTGAACACGATATTGGCATTGTTCGCGTTGCGCGTAGAGGTCTTGGCCGGCGCGAACTCGCTCAGGAACAGTTCCTCATATTCATATGCGCCCATATCATAGCCATATCCTAAGGGACGAACATAACCGCGGATATCGTTCGTGACCGTCGTATTCGAGGTACCGGTATCGATGCACGGTGAACCGTAGGCAAGCTGCAAGAACTTGGCATTCGCGGTATTCGTTGACTGGAATTTTGGATCGCCGATGATCAAATTATTCGTAACCACGGTCGTGTTCCCTGATGACCAGTTCGCTGTGGACATAGAACAATAGCTCAGGGTAACTGCGAAACAAGACTCAAAATCGTTCTTCGTTACATTATTCTCTTTATTACCCCAGAATATGGTATTGCTCACGTTCCAGCTCGCATTAAATGCTACAGCGCCGATATTGGCACTATTGTTAAATATCGTACAGTTAGTGATCTTCCACATGTCAGCACCTGCAGCCGCAACACCACCATATTTAGCGCTGTTACCGCTGAATATATTATTATTTGCGACCCAAAGACCGTTCATCGCTACACCGCCTGCTGCGGTCGCATTATTTCCAGCGAAAGTATTATTGTCCGCAGTGACATATGTCCCGCACATCACACCACCATCACTTAACGCAGTATTACCAATAAAAACATTATTATTGATCACCCATTTACCGAACAAGGCAACACCACCGGCCGACCTGGCACTATTCCCGGTAAATGTATTGTTACTTGCATTCCAGCAGCCATTTACGCCAACACCACCAACCTCATAAGCATTGTTCCCCTTAAAATTATTATTGTTCACTATAAAAACACCGCCACATGCGACACCACCAGAATTTGCTTGATTATTATTTATCAAAGAAGAATTGATAAGGATATTCACACTATTTGAATAGAGCAAGTTCGTAACATAAAAAACACCACCACTTGAATTATTACCTGTAGCAATATTGCCTGAAATGATCACGTTCGTGATATTGATCGTCATACACCTGTTCGGTGTACAATAAAATGCAGCACCTTTACCCGTATTCTCAGAAACATACCCATTCACAATGGACATTCCACTCATGCTCAGACTCACAGACTCATCCATATCAAAGATACGATGCGCCTTGCCGCCCGAAATAATAACGTTCGCGCTCGTTGTCCCTGAGGCTCCACGTATGGTCAAGCCCGTCGTATTCGGCCAGTTTATCGTCACACCCTGGTCATACGTCCCTGCATCCAGCTCGATGATCTGGTTCACTGCCGCGTCATCCAATGCAGACTGTATCTCGTTATAGTGACGGTTCGGAGTATAACTCACGTTGTGTACGCCGGCCGCCTTCGTATCGAACACATACGTATACACACTGTTGTTCCCGGCATTATCCAGCACGGACACATTCACCGTCACCCGGCTTAACGGCACGAAGTTCACGCTCGGGTTCAACGTAATCGCTACTACACCGTCATTGTTCACGGACATCGCGAATGCGCTGTACGTCGGGGATAGCCCCGCCCCGCCCGCCACCGCCAGCTCATTATTGATCGTGATACGTACAGAGCCCGTCACTACCGTGATGTTATCCGTTATCCTCAACACGATATCGCTCGTGATGGAGACCGCTGTCGCTCCGCTCGTCGGTACTATCGCCATCACCTGAGGTGCCGTCTCGTCACCGAACGAACCGCTGTTCAACCACGGTACCACCGCCGTCCATCCGTTCCCCGTCACAAAGTACCTGAACGTCGAGGATGTACCGTTGCTTGCATAGTAATTCGCCGGATTCCCCGGTGAAACGACCACGCTCGGATACCCCGGGCTCTCCAGCGTTTCGCTGGCCGTCACATTGATCGTCACCCACGTTAAGAACGCTGCAGGGTTCGGGTTCGCCGTTACTGTAAAGCTCGGTGCACCGAAATCGAGAGCTATGGCGTCAGAGATACTGTTCACATCCTGGTTCCCGGCCATATCAGTCGCCGTGATACTGATATCCACATGGTTCGTCCCGTCATTATCTCCAGATGCGATCTGCTTCCGGTACACGAACTGCCCTACCCCTGAACCGGAGACCTTCGTCGCCGTGCCGCCCGTAAAGGAGACCACCGGGTCTCCATTTAACAGGTTGGAGTTATCCGCCACATTGAACGTAACATATGCGTAATACCCTGTGGCCAAAGGACCTGCTGTATAGCTCACATTGCTTATCACCGGCAGCTGCGTATCCACATAATACACCTGCGTCTTCACCGTCGCTTCTTCGTTCGCGGCCTTATCCTGCGCCCAATCTCGGGACAAATAGTTCAACGTCGTGATGACCAGCGTATTATTGCCGGAAGGTATCGTGACGTTCCCGCTCGACCGGATATAGTACCCGCTCGTGAAGTTCGGGATAGATCCATCCGTCGTATAGTTTATTGTCGCTTCGTCGTTCGTCTCGTTCGTATCCAACAGCACCGTCACCGGCGCCTTGTAATATCCGCCAACGTTCCCGTTCACCACCGACGTCGTCGGGGCCGTCTGGTCCAATGCTATCGTATAGGTCGTATTGACCAGTGCATTCGTTATGTTCCCCAGCTCGGCCTCCTGTACCTTCGCATAGTTCGCGTCGAACTCGATCTTCGTCGTCCCCACCGCAGCATTGTTCTTCACCCGGAACGTCAACGTGTATAGGACCGGCGTCTGCCCTCCCGCCAATGCCCAACTGTCCCCGTTCGTGCTCGCCTTCATGAACTTCACCGTCGTCGTTGTCCCGTTGGTGGAATAATTGGCGTTCACCACGCTCGTCTCCCAGATGCTCCCGCCCGCGTTCGCGTCCGTGAGCGTCATATCACTGAATACCGTATTATCATATGTGACGTTCGCTTCCATCGCCGAGATGCTCACCGCATCAAGAGTACTGAGCGAGATGTTCACAGAATAGGTACTGTTCTCGGCATTTCGTTGGAATATCGTCGTGCCGCTGGCCGATTGATTACGGATATTCACAAGGCCCACCGACGCGAACGACGGCATCGCCAGCAAGGCCATTGCAGCAAAAGAAAGGAACAATTGTGTTATAAAGCTGCGTTTCATACCATTCTCCTAACCCATCCCCAGCCCCTCCCCGGATCCGGGGAGGGGTATGGGGCGGGGTCATTGCCCTTCTATAATGAACTCAACATTCCCCGTACTGGTGCCCTCGTTGCCCAGCACATCTCTGCCCGTTACCGTGATATTCCCCCAGCCATCCGTGTTCTGCGAATTATTTCCCGCCGCGTCCGTTCCGTTCACCACGATCAGCGCCGTCGTCTCCGTCCCGCTCAGCACGTCCACCGTCCGATATACATAGCTGTACCCTTCTCCGGCTCCGGCCGTCTCCGAGACGAACTCCGCCGCCTTACCCATGATGGTCACCGTCGTTGACGGTGTTACCAGTCTTTCTGAGGTCGTGAAATTCACCGTTACCTTCTGCGCGATGACCACCGGCGACGGCAGTATCGATGTCGGGCTGTACGTCGGCACCTTAAAATCTACCTTTACTTTCAAGCTGCTGTTCGTCGTCGTGTTCCCCGCAGGGTCCTGCAGCGTCACACTGATATCTCTCGTTCCCTGTGTTTCTGTACCGAGCAATGTATATCTATACACATAATCGTTACCGCTCTTTGAGGCCTGACTCGCCGTTCCTCCCGCTACCGTCACGACCGGGTCCGCCCCCAGCGTCTCTCCCGACGTGAAGCTCACCGTCACGACCGTTCCGGCTTTTCCGATAGCCGGTGTTGCAGACAGCGCACTGAAAGCCGGGGCTTGCGTATCCACCGTATACGTCTCCGTATATATAGAAGAATCGTTCGCCGCAGTGTCACGCCCGTAGAACTTGATCGTATTAAGACCTTCCGTAAGGCTTATCGCACTGCTGTACGCGTTCCCGTTGCTCTCTGTCGGGTCTGAGCCGTCCGTCGTATACCGGATATGCTGCAGGTCCCCCGATTCGTCCGCTGCCTTCACTCGCAGCGTTACCGTCCTCGGACTGTAGGCCGCGTTCATCGTTACCGACGCAGGGCTCGCCTCCACCTGCGGCGCGGTCGTATCTGCTACGATATTGAGCGTCGTATTGTCCAGAGTCCCCTTCACGCTCTCGCCGTCCGTATTCGAAACATCATCGATATCCGCATTGAACACAAATCCTGTATCCCCGAGCACTGCGTTCCCCGTCACCTTGAACTTCAGGCTGTATATCGTCTGCACCGCGCCCGCCGCCACCGTCATCGAATAGCCGCTCTTTTTCGCTTTCCGGTATGACACCAGCCCGGCCGTACTGAGGTCTTTTTCATCCACCACCAGGTTCCCGATGAACGCATCGCTCCCGTACCACTCCGGGATCCCTTTGAACTTCGTACTGTCATATGTGAAATGCATTTCAAGACCCTGGACGTTCACCGCACTTGCCCCGTTGTTATGCAACTGCACGTCCACCGTCACCACACTGTTGCGCTGCAGTGTCCCGTGCACCGTGTACTGCAGGTCCACGGATGCCATTGCCGCACTAGCCGACAGGACAATGGTGCTCAATATGATCATTAGATATGTTATATAAGCCCGTTTCATTTTCTTTCTCCCTGTGTAGCTTCTAGCTGCTAGTTCCTAGTTTCTAGCAGAAAATGATTGCTAGTAACTAGAAGCTAGTAACTAGCCGCTAATCTTCCTCTGGAAGATTGCTCTTCTGCCCCTTGCTCCGGTTCCACACGCTGAAATCGTCCGTGTTCAGATAATTATCCCCGTCGAAGTTCGCCTTCTCGCTCCAGTTCGCCTTCCCTCTCTGATCGCTCAGCGAATTCGATACTGCGTTCTCCCAGTTAACGATATCCGTGATATTGATGACCCGCTCACCCGTCGCGTCCCCGCCTTTCAACACCCACTTCGCTATCTCCGGCCGATACACCATCGGGTTGGTACCGTTCTTCGGTATGAACGGCTTATGATAGTTCGGGCTTGCCGCGTCCGACAGGTTCATCACCGCCGCCTGGTTCCGGATGAACTGGATGTTCTCCGACGTACAGAACGCCAGGTGGTTCACCCCGAGCGGCAGTCCTGTCAGGTCCTGTCTGATGCACACATAATAATTACCGCTCACGTCCCCGTTGACCACGGCCGTTCCGTGCCCGCTGCCGTCCAGCACCAGGCTCATCGTGATACCGCTGTCCACGTTCTGCACCGGTCTGAACTGGATGTTCATCGTCGCCGGGAAGTTCTTCACATAGTATCCGTCTATCAGCAGCGTCAGGTCGAACATCGCGTTCTCCAGCGTCCGGAACGCATAGCTATAGTTCTTCACGTTGCCTTCAACGTCCGCCACCCGTACTGACACATCGATCGTTGTGGAATAATTGAAGTCCGCAGGGTCTACCGTCACCCTGAACCCGTCCGTTATCGCTTCATATGCCCCAGCGTACACCGTCCCGTTCACCGTCACCTTCAGCGTATTGATGCTCACCCCGGAATGAATATCCGTTATATCGAACACGACCATCGAGTTCAGGACCACTGCCTGCTGCCCGTTCACCGGGGAGACCGGCGATACCGTTGGTGCGACCGTCTCCGCGATACGCGCGTTGTCCGTCACATACCCGTCCGCAGCAGCGCCGTACGCTGTCCCGTTATATCCTGTATACGCACCGACCGGGGTCTTCGACGTCGTCGGATGGAATACCACTCGCCCCGGCGTATTGTACGCCGTCGCCGGTGCCGTGAACGCCACCAATACCGACCGCGTCGACTCCGCAGGAACTAGAACTTGTGTGACTTGTGTATCCCCAGCATCGTACGCCCCGTTGTCATTCACGTCCGCATACAACGTCGCCGACCACTCGCTCGTCATACTGTCCATCGTGTAATTGAACGTATCTGCCGTATTACCGACGTTCGTCAGGATATGATTGTAATATGCGGTCTCCGCGAAGTTCACATCTATCGAAGCAAGTTCATGCGGCGTCACCGTTAATCCGTAGATCGCCTGCACTTCCGTACTGACCACCTGTGTTACGTCGCTCGTCACCTGCAAGGACTGTCCGTCCCCGTACTCGATGAGCCCTGTCTGTGTCTGGATAAGTGTTCCTGCTGGTGTCGCCGCGAACGTACCAACGCTCATCCCCAATAGCAGGGACGATACTATAGCCAAGAGAGCCCACTTCTTTTGCTGTTCGTTCATAGTTCGGCCTTTAAAAAACTGAATACACACCAGAGAGTGTATTCAGCTTATACCCACATATTTAAAAGATATACATGAATTATTACTGGTATAAATTACGTTCTGTGACCAGTAAAGGGGGGACCAAAGAACAGTCCTGGAATACCCCCCTATTCCAGAACTGCTTCTTAAAAATGAACGTGCAACTAAACTCTATTACTGCTAGAACTTGACCAAACGGGCCGAAGCTCTGATACCGTCGATCTTGGAGATCTTGGCCAGAACTTCCGCGGATATATCACCATCCACATTGATGAGCATTATAGCATTTCCGCCGACCGTGTCACGACCGACTTCCATGCCGGCGATATTTATCTTCTGCTCGCCCAGGAACATCCCGACACGACCGACAATGCCGGGTTTATCCTCGTTCGGGAAAATAAGGAGATTTCCTGTCGGGACCGCATCGACCGCGAACCCGTCCACATTGGTGATACGCTCTCCGATAGAAGCGAACAGGGACCCGCTGACCGTATGTACGTCCTTTTTGGTCGTCACTTTGACAGATATACTGTTGGCAAAATCCTTCGCCACTTCGTTCTTGGTCTCAGTGATCGAAAAACCTTTTTCTTTGGCGATGAGCGGAGCGTTCACAAAATTGACCGTTCCGTCCGGATTGATGCCGTCAAGGATCCCTTTGAGCACGACCGTTGAAAGCGGGGACGGATCGACCTTGGCGATCTCACCCATATAACTGATCTCCAAGCTCGTGATCACATCTGTCACGATCTGCCCGAGGAGCTTCCCGAGCTTTTCAGCCAGGACAACGTAGGGCTTCACAGGTTTCAGAAGGCTCGGCTTCATGGTCGGAATATTGACCGGAGCCGAAGCTTCTCCGCCGGTGAGGACCGACGCGATCTGCTGCGCGACATCGATCGCCACATTGACCTGAGCTTCCTCTGTGGACGCTCCCAGATGCGGGACAGCGATGACATTCTTGCAATCGAACAAAGGTGATTCAGTGGTCGGTTCTTTCTCGAACACGTCCAGGGCCGCAGCTGCGACCTGCCCGCTCGCGCAGGCCTCGGCAAGGTCCGCTTCCACGATGATACCGCCGCGGGCACAATTGACGATACGGACGCCCTTCTTCATCTTGGCGATGCGCTCTTTATTGATCATGTTCTTCGTTTCTTCGGTCTTCGGGATATGGAAAGTCAGATAATCGCTCTGGGTCAGGACCTCATCGAGCTTCATGAGCTCGGCTCCGATGGCCTGTGCATGGTCTTTGGTCGCAAAGGGATCATAGGCGATGACCTTCATCCCCATACCGACCAGACACCTGGCGACATGCGAGCCGATCTTGCCCAGACCTACAACACCGAGCGTCTTTCCGAACACCTCAACACCCTTGAACGAGCTTCTGTCCCACTTATGTTCTTTGACCAACGATACGTACGCCTGAGGTATATTACGTGACATCGCCAGGATCATCGCGACCGTATGCTCGGCAGCAGCTATCGTATTCCCTTCAGGAGAATTAACGACAATGATACCTTTTTGGGTCGCAGCGGGCAGATCGATATTATCCACGCCTACACCGGCGCGGCCGATGATCTTCATATGTTTCGTTGCATTGATGATCCTCGGGGTGACCTTTGTTTCGGAACGAACGACCATACCGTCATATTCGCCAACGATCTTGACGAGCTCATCCTCAGGAAGACCGGTCTTCACATCGACCTGGATGCCTGCCTTTTCCATTATAGTGATACCGTCTTTGGATAATTTATCGCTGACCAATACTTTTGCCATGCTCAGTTCCCTCCTTGTGGTATATATGCACTCAGGGCGGCATTAAATGCCGCCCCGATATCAACCGCTTTCAATGTACGTTATATCTCTCTGGACAGGCGGAATGGCCTGCCAAGCCAGGATACTACGCCGGAACTTTGATCTTGGACATCAGCGCTTCCTGCACCGCTTTCACGCTCTTGCCAAGCTCAACTTTGTGCCCCATTTCCAACAAGGCCATCTCTATCGCCGCAAAGGCCGCCAGGATATCCTTTTGATCGGTATACCCAAGGTGCCCGATGCGGAATATTTTGCCTTTCAGATCGCTTTGACCTGCGGCTAAAATAACATCATAACCGGTACGGACCTGGGCACGCAGTTTCTCAGCATCAATACCTTCTGCCGGGATGACCGCGGTCACTGAAGGAGAGGCGTTCTTGTCATCCTCGACAAGCAACTTGAACCCAAGAGCACGCACGCCGGCACGTACCGCGTCACGCAGCCACATATGACGGGCAATGATACTGTCCAACCCCTCCTCTTCAATGAGCTTCAATGCTGCTTGCATGCTGAAGGCGGTGGATACCGCAGGGGTCCAGGGTGTTTCACCGTTCGGGGCGAACTCTTTGGCGCTCTTCAAACTGAAATAGAAATTAGTTGATTTCGTCTTCTCGATAACGTCCCATGCCTTAGCACTGACCGACACAAAGGCCAGTCCCGGCGGGACCATGAACGCTTTCTGGGAGCCGGAAGCGACCATATCCAAACCCCATTCATCGACCTTTAAGGGCGCAGCGAGAAACCCGCTCACTGCATCAACAACAACAAGTGCTCCATGTGCTTTGATGACCTTAGCGATAGCTTCGACATCATTGAGCACACCTGTCGAGGTCTCGTTCTGCTGGAAAAGGACCGCTTTTATCTCTTTTTTCGTATCTTTTGCCAAACGTTCCTGCAGCACTTTTACATCGACAGCTTTGCCTTTTTCAAAAGAAAGTTTCTCGACATTGGCACCGAACGCCTTGCTGATCTTCGCAAAACGATCACCGAAATTACCTATTGAAGCAACGAGTATCGTGTCGCCCGCACCAACGATATTAGAAACACAGGCTTCCAGGGCGCCCGTACCGGAGGAAGTGAGCATGAACACATCGTTCTTCGTCTGCATCAGGTCTTTTACGGACTTGATGATATATTCAAAAACGGTCTTAAAATCTTTGCTGCGATGATTGATCATTGATTTCGCCCCGGCGAGCAGTACATCGACCGGAACGTTCGTAGGTCCAGGTATCATCAATAATTGGCGTACATTTCTTTTCATTGTCATGGGATCTTCTCCTTTTTTGTTCGCAAGATGGTTTTGGGAGATAAAATGTATCGTACATTGCTATACCCGTCAAGGAGTGAAAACATCCGTGAAATCGACTGGTATATTCTTACGATAAATGGGTATATATTAAAAAACATGTGATCAATAAAGGAGCTATTCATGAGCAATGTGCCAAAGGTCAGTTCAAAAGGACCAGAGAATTCACGAACAGGTATCCCTGCAGAGATCGTCCGGACTGCAAAAGAGAACGGATTTACGGTCTCGCGTGAAGCCGGAACATCATATTACCGGTTCAAGGCGAGCCTCACATCCGATATACTTGTTGATGCACGACTAAGAACCGCGCAGGTGATCGACCGCTTTAATAACCTAAGGACCGACGGTTATTCGGTAGAATCTAATGACGAAAAGAAAATGACCGTTCAGATAAGGAATATTTTCACCAGCATCCTCAGGGATTCACAGTACAAGGGCGTGGTCACCATACAATTCGAAAACAATAAGATCACGTTGAAATTTCTTGATCCCGGCGAAAAAGCGACCTACGTCATTCCGACTTCGGACCTGCATAAATTTTACGACGCATCCTCTATCGCCAGAGAACTTATTGCACATCGAACAAAATAATAAAACGATCGACAGCAAAAAAATAAAAAAGCGGCGTGTAATAACGCCGCTTTTCTTTTGAGTGAATGAGCACCCAATATCGGATATTTCTTAACGCTTTCTGTACTGATGTCCGCGGCGCGCGCGATGACGGCCGTATTTCTTACTTTCCTTCATACGAGGATCTCTCATGAGCAGACCTTCAGGTTTCAGGAGCTTACGAAGATCGGCATCGAGCTTGATCAAAGCACGGCTGATACCATGTGCGACCGCGCCTACCTGACCTGCGATACCGCCGCCGGAGACACGTGCCACAACATCATAGCGTTCAAGAGTATTGGTCAATTTGAGAGGCTTCAAAAGCGCTATCTCCAGGGATTTACGGCCAGCAACATAGTCAATGGCCTTGCACTTGTTGATCTCAACATTGCCTTTACCCGGGATGACCCATACGCGGGCAACACAGTTCTTACGGCGACCGGTGCCGTAATAACTTACTTCTTTATTCACTTTTATCGGATTCTCAACTGTTAATGTCTTCGTCATATTCTTCCCTTTCTTGAATAAATATCGTTAGGCCGGAACTAGAACGTCACCACTGTCGGCTTCTGCGCCGCATGAGGATGGTTCTCCCCGACATAGACCTTTAATTTCGTCATTAACTTATTGGACAACTTGTTCTTCGGGAGCATCCCTTTCACCGCGTGTTCGATGACCTTTTCAGGTGCACGCTTAAGCTGCTCGGCAAGCGTACGCTCTCTTAAACCTCCGGCATACCCGGAATAATTGTAATACATCTTTTGTTCCATCTTTTTACCGGTGACCGCGATCTTTTCGGCATTGATGACGACAACAAAGCTGCCGCCGTCCACATGAGGCGTATACGTCGGCAGGTCCTTGCCGCGCAAAAGGTCCGCGATCTTCGTAGAGATACGACCCAGCGTCTTGCCTTTGACGTCAATAAGCACCCAGGGGCTTTTCACTTCTTCTTTTTTTAATACCATCGTTCTTATTTTTTTAAATATTGGCATGATCTTCCTCTTTTTATTTCATTCCGCACTCATACTGTACGTTCACCAGGCTGAGCCCTCGTGCAGGGGCTGCCAGACGCGTTCCGGAAAGTTTTTTCCCCGAGAGCACGTACTTTAATTGCGCTATCGTCTTTTTGCCGCTCGCTACTTCGACCAGCATACCAACGATGAGCCGGACCATACGCTGCAAGAACGCATCCGCAACGATACGCATGGACCATAATTCAACTGCAGCGTTCTTTGTACTTCCAAGCCAGACTTTTGGCCGTGATCTGCGCAACTCCACCTGATATATCGTACGACGTTTATCGTCGTTCTTGTCAGATGACGCACACAGCCCGCTGAAATCATGCGTACCTTTAAGAAGCCTCATGGCATTCTTGAACAGTCTCATGTTCAGCCGCCCGGGGGAAAGGTCCCAAACGAACTCTTGCATATATAAAGGAACCTGCGCATTGAACGAGAACGTGTAGATATACTCTCGTTTCTTTGCGCGGAACCGTGCATGAAAAGCGCGGTCCACTTCTTCAGCCTTCAGGACCCGTATTTGCTCCGGCAGCGTACTGTTGAGCGCTTTCACCAGATTACTGCACGGGACCCTGCTGTTCGTATCAAAATGCACTACCTGTCCTGCGGCATGTACGCCCGCATCGGTCCTGCCTGCGGGTATCACCCGCACGGCCTCATCACATACCGCCGCCAATCTTTCTTCCAGCGTTGACTGTACTGTCGTACTGCTGGGTTGGATCTGGAACCCGGAAAAACCGGTCCCGCGGTAGGAGATACGTAGTGCGATCCTACGCACGTATATCGACGAACTCCAACATGACCATCGGCGCAGCATCACCGGCACGCTGTCCGATCTGGATTATCCTGGTATACCCGCCGGAACGCTTCGCAAAACGCTCACTGCTCGACCAGATACCCTTCGCGACGACCTTATCCGGTATGAAAGAAAGGATCTGACGCTTAGCGGCCAGGTCGTTCTTCTTGGCCAATGTGATCATCTTGTCCGCAAGTTTCCTGACCTCTTTCGCTCTTGTAACGGTCGTAGTGATACGATCATACTTGAACAATGCACTTACCTGCGAACGAAGCAGTGCCATACGCTGATCTGTCGGCTTACTTAATTTATTATTCCCGTGTTTGTGACGCATATTCCTCTCCTAATTACTCGCTCTTGTCATCAGTATCATCGGGAAGGTCTTCGATACCTTCCATTTTCAATGAAAGATTATAATGCGAGAGTTTTGCATTGATCTCTTCCGCGGATTTTTTACCGAAATTCTTGATCTTCATAAGGTCGGACATCGGCTTCTCAACAAGCTCCGCAACGTTCATGACCCCTGCTTTTTTCAGGCAGTTCGAGGAACGAGCGGAAAGCTCAAGGTCATCGATAGTGAGCCCAAGCCCTGCTGCTTTTTTCTTGTCGATCTCCCCTTCACCTTCAGCACCGACCGTCAGTTCCGGTTTCTGGTTCGGGTGCATGAACATATCCAGATGTTTACGCAGGATATCCGCGCTTTGTTTCACGGTATCTTCAGGCTTCATACTGCCATCGGTCCATACATCAAGGATCAACCTGTCATAGTCGATCATCTTTCCGACGCGGATGCTCTCGACTTGATGGTTCACCTTCACAACAGGAGAGAACGCGGCATCGATCGGCAACGTCCCGATAGCTTTGCTGTCGATCTCTATCTGTTCAGAAGGTACATATCCTTTACCGTTCTCAACGACCATCTCGGCCTCGAACTTGCCGCCTTTGCCCAATGTCGCGATATGGTGATCGGGATTGATGATCTCCACTTCATTATCATGCTCGATATCACGTGCCGTGACCGTACCTTCACCCTTTGACTTGATCGTGATCGTTTTTGACTCCGGAGAGTGCACACGGAAAACGATACCTTTGATGTTCTGAATGATATCCAGCACGTCTTCTTTTACATCGGAAAGTGACGTGAACTCATGTTCAACCCCGGTTATCTTCACTGAAGTGATCGCAGCGCCTTTAAGCGAGGACAAAAGGATACGGCGCAATGAATTGCCGAGCGTCGTACCATATCCCCTCTCAAGAGGCTCTACGACAAAACGACCGTACGTCGACGATTCTTCAGTATATTTCACCCATGCTTGTTCTTTCATGATCGTTATTCCTCCTTAAAAAGTACGCATGAACGACAACCGTGCGCTGCCGTTCAGCAATTATTACCTTGAATAATACTCGATGACCATCTGCTCATTGACCGGAGCATCGATCTGCTTTCTGTCCGGATACGCCACGAGCGTTCCTTCTTTTTTATCAAGATTGAACAACAGCCAATCCGGATACTCGCGCTCTTTCATTTTCGCAAAAGCCCCTTCGAACACTTTTGATTGAGGGTTCTTCAGGGTGATGATATCGTTCGGCTTCAGACGATAGGACGGGATGTTCACGTTCTTGTTATTGATCCTGAAATGGCCGTGCAATACGAGCTGACGAGCCTGCTTACGTGAAGCAGCAAGACCAAAACGGAACACCAGATTATCTAACCGTGATTCAAGCATCTGCAGGAACACCGTACCGGTAACACCGGCCTTCTTGCGTGCTTCTTCAAAATAAGCACGGAATTGACGCTCAAGTATGCCGTAAAAACGGGAAAGCTTCTGCTTTTCGCGAAGACGAACACCGTAATCGGACATCTTTTTAGGGAGCTTACCGTGCTGTCCGGGAGCGAATGAACGCTTGGAGAGCGCACATTTTGCGGTCGAACACCGATCACCCTTCAAGAACAGTTTTTCGCCTTCACGGCGGCATAATTTACAGTTCGGACCTCTATATCGTGCCATTTTTATTGTTTCCTCCGTATTATACTCGACGTCTCTTCTGCGGCCTGCACCCGTTATGCGGGATCGGCGTGACATCTTTAATGGTGTTTATCTCAAGACCGGCAGATTGCAGCGCTCTGATGGCCGTTTCACGCCCGGCGCCCGGACCCTTGACCAGGACTTCGACGCGCTTCATCCCCTGCTCGATAGCCTTCATGGCTGCGATCTCTGCGGCGGACTGAGCTGCGAACGGCGTCCCTTTTTTTGTGCCTTTGAACTCAGCAACACCGGCACTTGCCCAGGAAACGATATTTCCTTTCAGGTCAGTGATCGAAATTATCGTATTGTTGAACGTGGACTTAATATGGGCCACTCCGTGCTCAACACTGCCTTTTTTGCCTTTTTTCTTCTTATATTTCTTTACTTTGGCTTTCGCCTCTTTTGTTAATTCCTCAGCCATAATACTGCCCTTCCTTATGAACAAATTACCCGGCCACATCCGGCATTAAGACCGGATCACATTGACCTCTTAGGTTTTCGCTTCCGCTTTCTTCTTGCCGGCGACCGTCTTACGCTTACCGCGACGTGTGCGAGCATTCGTCTTGGTGCGCTGACCGCGGCACGGCAAATTGCGACGATGACGGGATCCGCGATAAGACCCGATCTCCATCAGACGCTTCACATTGAGCGAAACATCTTTTCTCAGATCGCCTTCCAACGGATATTCGCTCAACACATTACGCAACCTGACGATCTCGTCTTCGGTCAGGTCCTTCACTTTACGCTCAACAGGGACGTTCGCCTTGTTCGCGATCTCGACCGCAAGGCTCCTGCCGATGCCATATATATATGTAAGACCGATCTCTATCCTTTTTTCTTTCGGAAGATCAATACCAGATAATCGTGCCATATGTCCTCATTCTCCTCTTTCCTGCACAGCACACACTGCGCAAAGTTATCGTATCATTATCCCTGACGCTGTTTATGCTTCGGGATCTCACACAGCACGCGCACAACACCGCGGCGTCTGATGACCTTGCATTTCGCACATATCTTTTTCACAGAGGCTCTTACTTTCATTTTTAACAGCTCCTATTGCAACCGGTACGTGATACGGCCCCTCGTCAGGTCATAGGGCGACAACTCAACCCTCACCTTGTCACCGACAAGAATGCGGATAAAGTTCTTGCGTATACGGCCGGAAATATGAGACAAGATCTCCTGACCAGACTCTAACTTTACACGAAAAACTGCATTTGGTAAAGCATCAGTTACGACGCCATCCAATTCTATAACATCTTTATCCTGTTTCATATTTTTGTCAATACCTCACATCCAGAATCAGTGACCACGACCGTATGTTCGAAGTGGGCAGATAATGTAGCATCTGCGGTCACCACCGTCCAGCCGTCATCAAGTGTCAATATCTCATGCGTCCCGGCATTGAACATCGGCTCGATCGCCAGGGTCATGCCGCTCTTCAATTCCGGTCCCTGGTTCTTAGGACCGAAATTCGGGATCAGAGGGTCCTCATGCAGGTTCCTGCCGACACCATGGCCGAACAGGTCCCGCACCACACCATATCCGTATTTTTTTGCAACACTTTCTATAGCATTGCTGACCGCCCCAAGTTTTCTACCGGCCTTCACCATCGCAAGCCCTGCTGCCAAGCCTTCTGAAGTCGCCTGCATCAGCCGTCCGGCCTCTGCCGATATTTCACCGACAGGGAGTGTTACCGCACTGTCCGCATGAAAACCATTAAGCTGCGCACCGACATCGACGCCAATGATATCTCCGGGCAGCAATTCACGATGACCGGGTATACCATGGACCACTTGTTCATTAACGGACAAACAAGTGGCATGTTTATATCCGCGATATCCTTTGAAGGAAGGGATCGCCCCATGAGCACGGATATATTCCTCTGCCTTGGCATCAAGATACCCTGTCGTACATCCCGGTCGCAGAATGGACGCCAGATATTTCAATGTACCTGCCACAATAGCCCCTGACTCACGCATATGGACTATTTCTTCGGGCGTCTTACACGTTATCATCGTTCATCAAGAAGCGATGGCTACGGACACTTTGGAGAACGTGGCATCAGGACTGATACTGCCGTCAACAACACGCAAAAGTCCTATCTTTTTATAGTAGTCAATGAGCGGGGAGGTCTGTTCCATATAAATAGCGAAACGTTTGCGAACGGTCTCCTCTTTGTCGTCCTCGCGCTGATAGAGCGATGCTCCGCAATTATCACAGATGCCTTCTTTTTTCGGCGGTACATTGATCTTGTGGAACACAGCCCCGCATGCACCGCAATTAAGCCGGGCAGACATACGCTCAACGACCTTCTCAATGCCTATTTCAAGCAAAATGACGTGGTCTATCACGAGATGCAACTTCTTCAATAATGCCGCCAAAGCTTCAGCCTGAGGGACCGTACGAGGAAAACCATCGAGCACGAACCCTTTTTGACAATCCGGTCTTCCCAAGCGCTCGGAGATAAGATCGATGACCAGCGTATCCGGGACAAGCTTTCCGGCATCCATGAATTCCTTGGCCTTTTTCCCGAGAGAGGTCTGCTCCTTGACCGCCTCCCGCAATAGATCGCCGGTAGAAATATGCGCCAGATGTTTTTCAGCAACGAGCTTTTTAGCAAGAGTACCTTTGCCACAACCGGGAGCACCGAGCAAAATGAAGTTCATTACTGGATCACTCCTTCATATTCACGATTGATAAGGTGCGTCTCTATCTGCTTCACCAGGTCAAGCGCAACACCGACGATGATGAGGAGTGCCGTTCCGCCAAGTCCTGAAAAACTGGTCACATGGGTCACATTTGCCGAGATCATCGGGAGTATCGCAATAGCCCCCAGGAACAACGCGCCCAAAAGCGTCAGGCGGGATATGATCTTTTCCAGGAACTCGGCGGTCGGCTTCCCCGGACGTACCCCCAAGATGAACCCGCCATATTTCTGGATATTGTTCGCAAGCTCGGTCGGATTGAACGTCACGGCAGTGTAAAAATACGTGAAGAAAAAGATCAATGCAAAGAACAGGAACATATAGAAACCCCGCCCCGGGTACAGTATTTGGGAAAGCTTGCCGAGCCCGGGTATGAAATTGGCGATCGTTGACGGGAACATAAGAACGGATGAAGCGAAGATGATCGGGATGACCCCGCCCTGATTGATCCGCAGCGGTATATACGTGCTTTGTCCTCCGTACACCTTACGACCGATGATACGTTTTGCATATTGGACAGGGATCTTTCGCTGAGCTTCCTGCACAACGATGATACCAAAGATCACGAACAGGAACACCACGAGCATGATCAGCACCCAGAAAATGTTGGTACCACCCTGCACCAAGGTTATCGTACGGCCTATATAGTCCGGCAGCCGCGCCACGATACCTGCGAAGATAAGCATTGAAGCACCATTGCCGATACCGCGTTCCGTGATCAATTCACCAAGCCACATGACAAGAACGGTCCCGGCAACAAGCGATATCATGGAAGAGATAAAGAACAGCCCGAAGCTGTAGGACGGAGAAAGAAGATTTCTGAAACTTGCGGTAATGGCCGCACCCTGAACGAAAGCAAGGACAACAGAAAGATATCTGGTATATTGGGATAAACGCTTGCGTCCTTCCTCCCCTTCTTCAGCGATCTCCTTGAGCTGCGGCATGATGATCATTAAAAGCTGCATGATGATAGAAGCATTGATGTACGGGATGATGCCCATTGCGAACACCGAAAAATTGGAGAGCGCACCTCCGGAGAACAGATCAACGAACCCCAACAGCCCGTTCTGGTCGAACATGTTCTTGAGCTGCATGGTATCGATACCGGGGATCGGGATATGTGCACCGGCCCGGAAGACGGCGATTATAAATAAAGTGAAAAGTACTCTTTTGCGCAGGTCCGGAAGTCTGAATATTGCCGTAAGATTACTTAAAAATTTCATTTGCGCAGTGATGACTTCTTTTTGCTCGTGGCTGCTGCCTTAGAGTCCGAAGCATACTGCTTTATCAGTTCTATCTTTCCGCCGGCTTTCTGTATCTTTTCCGCCGCCTCGGCACTGAACTTGTGCGCCTTGATCGTCGCATTCCCTTTGTACTCGCCGGTCCCCAAGACCTTCAACAGGACCGCGTTCTTGCGGATGATGTTCTTTTCCTTGAGCAGATCGAGCGTGATAACTTTATCGGAGATATCTTTAAGTTCCCCTACGTTGACGACCGTATACCGTGTCGTGAATAACTGGTTCTTAAAGCCGCGCATTTTCGGGACGCGTTTATATAACGGATTTTGACCGCCTTCGAACCCGACATAGAACCCGCCGCCGCTGCGGCTTTGCTGCCCTTTGGTACCGCGACCTGCGGTCTTCCCCATACCGGAAGACTCACCGCGAGCGACACGTTTACGTCTGATACGCGCCCCGTGCTTTGGTTTAAGATCTGTGAGCTTTAACATGATTATCTACCCTCTTTTTTTGCCAATACTTTTTCGTACGTACGCATGTTCACCTGAATACCGCGCAATTCTTTCGCCTTATCCTCGGAAATGATCCGAGTGAAAGCATTGATCGTTGCTCGTGCGGAATTAATGACATTTGAAGAACCCTGTATCTTGGCAACGATATCCTTCACTCCTGCCATTTCAAGGACCGCACGGACAGCTCCGCCGCCGATAACACCCGTTCCTGGAGGGGCCGGTTTTAAGAACACTTCGGAAGAACCAAGACGACCGACAATATCATGAGGAATGGTCGTACCTGAGAGCGGCACAACGACCTGATGCTTCTGTGCATGCTCGATAGCTTTACGTATCGCTTTAGGGACTTCTTCGGATTTTCCGACCCCGACACCCACACTACCCTTACCGTCGCCGACGACCACGGTCGCACGAAAAGACATGTTCTTTCCGCCCTTAACGACCTTGGTAACACGGCTGATCTGGATGACCTTTTCAAGCTGTGAATTATCCTTCTTGTCTCCCCACCGTGGCTCTTTACTCGCCATGAACGTAGCTCCTTTTTACCTATTGACTAGAATTGCAGACCGGCTTCACGCGCTGCATCTGCGAAAGCCTTCAATCGACCATGATACAATCTTTCACGGCGATCAAAGACGACCTTAGTAATACCGGCATCGACCGCTTTTTTCCCGAGCTTTTGTCCCATGATCCGTGCGGTCTCAACATTGTTCTTCAAGGCCTTTTCCTGCGTGGTCGATACCGCAACCAACGTTCTGCCCTGCTCATCATCGATGATCTGGGCATGCAGATTCTTTAAGCTGCGGCATACCGCAAGCCGAGGACGAACGGTCGTCCCAAATACACCTTTTGCTCTTCTGTTTTCCCGTGCCATGATTTTCTCTCCAATTCAATTCGTACGCGTATACGAACGACGTGTACGTGATTACTTCGCTCCGCCAGCTGCTCCGCCAGCTGCTTTACCTGCCTTACCTGCTTTGCGGATGATATGTTCATTCTTATACTTGATGCCTTTACCTTTGTACGGTTCAGGTTCTCTGAAAGCACGGATCTCTGAAGCGACCTGACCGATGAGCTGTTTATCCATGCCTTGCACTTTTATTCCTGTCTGACCTTCGAGCGCGAACTTCACGCCAGTAACGGCAGGATATTCGATGGGATGGGAATAGCCCATACTGAGCTGTAGCCCTGCACCTTGCGCCGCAAAACGATAACCGACGCCAACGACCTCCAGTTCCTTTTCAAACCCGTTGGTCACACCCTGGATCATATTGGCCATCAATACCCGTGTCGTTCCATGCAATGCACGGCTGCGCTTTTCATTATTAACACGACTGAACGATATCTGGTCCTTATCGACCTTGATCGTTATCGCACGATCGAAGGTACGTGTAAGCGCGCCTTTAGGTCCTTTGACCGTGACCGTATTATCTTGAGCGACCGTAACAGTAACGCCGGACGGAATAACTATATTTTTTTTACCTAAACGTGACATAATTTACCACACCTCACACAGAAGTTCGCCACCGACACCGGCTTTTCGTGCCGCTTCACCGGTCATAACACCTTGCGGTGTTGTCAAGATCGAAATGCCCAAGCCGTTCTTGAGCAACGGTATCTCGCTCTTCTTGATGTATACGCGGCACCCCGGAGTGCTGACGCGTTTGATCTCATGAATGACATTCTCTCCATTCTTCCCGTATTTCAATTCGACCTTCACCCAAGGAGTACTACCTTTTTTTACAACATCATATTTCTTGATATAACCGGTCATACGCAAGAGCTTCAACACTTCTTCCTTGATGCGGGAGTGTTTCACTTCTACCGTCGTAAATTTCACACGAAGCCCGTTCCGTATGGCGGTCAACATATCTGCTATTGGATCAGTACACGTCATATTCTTCTCCTCTTACTTTATCTACACTTCAACAGGCTCAAAAACTCGCTTTTTTCACCCCGGGAAGCTTGCCCGTGGAGGCTAAAAGGCGGAAACACAATCTGCACACACCGAACATCCCGAGATACCCGCGGGGACGGCCACATATCTTGCAACGATTATGTACACGCACTTTGAACTTTGGTTTTGCTTTACTTCTATTGATATTCGATGTCTTCGCCATATGAACTCCTTTTAATCTAAATGGCCTTACACCTTACGGAACGGCATACCCATGCCGGCCAACAATTCCTTGGCTTCAGCATCCGTTCTCGCAGTGGTCACGAACGTGATATCCATACCGGCGACAAGGACCACCTTTTCAAAGCTTATCTCGGGAAAAATGATCTGCTCCTTCAGCCCTAACGTATAGTTCCCGCGACCATCAAACCCTTTATCAGAAACACCTCGAAAATCCCTGATCTTCGGCAACGCAAGATGAATGAGCTTGGTCACGAAATCATACATGCGCTTTCCACGCAACGTGACCTTTGCGCCAACAGGAAGCCCTTTTCTCAGCTTGAACGCAGCAATAGCTTTTTTTGAGGTCGTGATCAAAGGCTTCTGCCCGGTGATCGCGGCAAGCTCTTCCACCGCCGAATCAAAGAACTTCTGGTTCTCGAGGCCTTTACCGAGCCCCCTGTTCACAACGACCTTGACCAGTTTCGGGACCTGCATCGCGTTCGAGTATTTGAACTTGGTCTGAAGATCCTTTGAGATCTCTTCTTTATATTTTGTCTTTAAATTCAATGTTGACATATGCTCTGCTTCCTTTATTTATCCAATACTTCATTGAGCTTCTTTGAAAAACGGACCCATGAACCGTCCTTCATCTGCTTTTTACCGACGCGTACCGGCTTGTTCGACCCGGGAGCGATCAGCATGACCTTACCGATCGGCATGGGGGCAGGTTTTTCAACGATACCGCCCTGCTGCATCTTCTGGTTCGGTTTCATATGCCGTTTGACCACATTGATCTTTTCAACGAGCAACGAACCTTCTTTCGGGAACACCGCGAGGACCTTCCCTTGCTTCCCTTTGTCCTTACCGACAAGTACAACTACCGTGTCACCTTTTTTTATCTTTGCTTTTATCATGATTAAACTACCTCTGCTGCAAGTGAAATGATCTTCATATAGTTCTTTTCGCGCAATTCTCTGGCGACCGGCCCGAACACGCGAGTCCCTCTCGGATTGCCTGATTTCGGATCGATAATAACGACAGCATTATCATCAAAACGCAGGTACGAACCATCTTCTCTGCGAACAGCACGCTTCGTACGCACAATGACCGCTTTTACGATCTCACTTTTTTTGACCGTCATGTTCGGCAACGCATCTTTAACGACCGCAGTTATCACGTCACCGATACCGACCGTTTTACGGACAGAATTACCCGGGATATGAAAACACAGCACTTCACGTGCTCCTGAATTATCCGCAACTACCAACCGTGTCTCTCGCTGTATCATATAGTTCTTCTCTCCTGCCTATTTCTTTTCCGTAATGATCTCAAGGACTCGCCATCGCTTCGTTTTCGAGAGCGGGCGCGTCTCCGTTATCACCACAGTATCGCCGACCTTGCAAACTTCCTTTTCATCATGAGCTTTGTAGTTCTTGCTCATACGAACGACCTTGCCGTACAGAGGATGCCGCATCGCACGGTCGACCTTCACAACAACGGTCTTATCCATGCTGTCGCTCACGACAACGCCGGTCCTGGTCTTGCGTAAATGCCGTTCTATTTTTTCAGTGCTCACAACTATGCTCCTTGGTCCTGGTTATTTCTTTACTACGACCTTCTCGGCCTTCTTTTCTTTCTTTGCTTTCTTCTCTTTACTGTCCGATATCTTTTCTTTTTTAGGTGCTTTTTTAGCCTTGCTCGGTTTTTTTTCATCTGTGGCCACGTCTTTGACCGTGACCGTTGTCGCCCCAAGATCACCGGCAGAACGTTTTTCAGCCATGATGGTCTGTATGCGGGCGATCTCGCGGCGCAGTTCCTTGATGGTCATATAATTCTTCAATTGCTGCGAAGAAAGCTGCAATTTCATCTCGAACAGCTTCTTCTGCCCTTCCTTCAGTTTTTCCACCAGATCATGATAACTAAGCATTCTCATATCTTTATTCTCCATGAACGTATCCTCTCTTTATTGCTTACCGGATCTCGTTCGTTACTATTCTCGTTTTAAAAGGTATCTTGAACGAGGCAAGACGCATCGCTTCTTCCGCCACCTCTCGAGATACACCACCAAGCTCGAACAACACCGCCCCTGGCCTTATGGCCGCGAACCAATATACCGGCGCGCCTTTCCCTTTACCCATACGGCTCTCTGCAGGACGTGCAGTGAACACACGGTCCGGGAATATCCTGATCCATAACTTACCGCCGCGAGCAACGAAACGGGTCATCGCACGACGTGCCGCTTCTATCTGCCTGCTGGTGAGCTTACCTCTGTCCATGGCCTGCAGACCGAACTCTCCGAATGCAACGGTACACCCGCTCTGAGCCATACCCTTGAGTCGTCCACGCTGCTGTTTACGATATTTTACTTTCTTCGGCATTAACATGTTTGTTCATTCTCCATACTATAAATGTCTATACGTTACGTTGAGCGCCTTTTCTGTAGACGCTAAGAAACTATGCTACTTCGACCTTCTCATCCTGTGCAACGACCTCTTTTTTATCTTCGATCACAACATCCTTCTTTCCCAGAATATCACCCTTATACACCCATACCTGTACGCCTATCTTCCCATACGTGGTCAACGCTTCAGAGAATCCGTGGTCGATATCGGCACGGAACGTCTGCAAAGGAACACGCCCTTCACGATACCACTCGGAACGAGCGATCTCTGCACCGGCCAAACGCCCGGAACAACGTACCTTGATACCCAGAGCCCCGGCCTTGAGCGCGCGGGTGACCGCCTGTTTCATGGCACGGCGGAACGGGATACGCTTTTCAAGTTGCTGGGCGACCGCTTCCGCCCATAATTGGGCATTTGTCTCAACGTTCTTCTCTTCATTGATGTTCAGATGGACCGGTTTGCCGACGAACTGGTCGAGCTCCGCCTTCAACTGATCTGCTTCCTGCCCGCCTTTGCCGATGACCATACCAGGACGCGCAGTGAAGATATCAACGACCATCTGCTTTGCGCGGCGGGAAATGACGACACGTGAAACACCGGCCTTATATAATTTTTCTTTCAAAAAACGACGGATATTGAAATCCTCTAACAATTGACTTGCATATTTCCCTTTACCCGCGAACCAATTACTGTCCCATGAACGGGTAACACCGATGCGTACCGCGTGCGGATTTACTTTCTGTCCCATTATTTGCTCTCCTTAGTCAGATCTTTCACGCCGATCGTCACATGGCTCATCTTTTTATGGATGGATACGCCACGGCCGCGTGATGCAGCGCGAAAACGCTTTAAAATGAACGCCTGATCGGCAACAGCCGTGGACACTTTCAGGGCATCTTTATTCATCTTATGCGTATTGCTCGCGTTCGCAACTGCCGAGTTCAATACTTTTTCCGCAAGACGGGCCGCTTTATGAGGCAACACGCTCAATATCGAACGAGCTTCGGACGCGCTTTTGCCGCGGATCAGGTTCAATATCCGGCGCACCTTTAACGGTGACATCTTGATATACCGTGCTACCGCCTTTACTTCTCTTTTTTCTGTTTTTGCTGCTGTCGTCATACTATTTCGTCTCCGCTTCCGCTGCTTTATCCGCGCGCGAGTGGCCTCTGAAGAGGCGCGTCGCCGCGAACTCGCCAAGCTTATGTCCTACCATATTCTCGTTGATATACACGGGAATATGCTTTTTACCGTTATGCACCGCGAACGTATGACCGATCATGTCCGGTACGATCGTGGAACGACGTGACCAGGTCTTGATCATCTGTTTATTGCCGCTTTGGTTCATCGCGTCAACTTTCTTCAACAGATATGCATCAACAAAAGGACCTTTTTTTACCGAACGTGACATACTGCCTCCCTCATTATCCTACTTCGACCGCTGACGTCTCATTGCGACGACGTATGATGAAGCGACCGGATACTTTCTTGCGATTACGCGTCTTATACCCCAGTGCAGGAACACCCGTATAACTGACCGGACTCGGACGACCGACAGGACACTTACCTTCACCGCCGCCGTGTGGATGGTCATTCGGGTTCATGACCGAACCGCGGACCGTCGGGCGCCAGCCCATATGACGTTTACGACCGGCCTTACCGAGAGCAACGTTGCGACGATCAGAATTGCTGACCTGCCCTACGACCGCTTTACATTCAATGAACACGCGACGCAACTCTCCGGACATCAGCTTGATGACCGCATAGTCACCGTCTTTTGCGACCAGCTGCGCACTGCTGCCGGCAGAACGTATCATCTGTGCGCCCTTACCCTTGATCAATTCGATATTATGAATGACCGTACCAACAGGGATATCTTTGAGCGGCAAGCAATTACCGGGACGGATCTCGGCATCACTGCCGGAACGAATGACCTGCCCGACAACAAGCCCGACCGGAGCGATGATATATCTTTTTTCACCATCAGCATAGTTCAACAGAGCGATGAGCGCCGTACGGTTCGGATCATACTCGATGGTCGCGACCGTTGCCGGAACAGTGTCCTTATCACGTTTAAAATCGATCTTACGGTAGTGGTGTTTCACGCCGCCGCCGCGATGACGCACGGTGATCTGACCTGAGTTATTACGACCTGCATTTTGCTTTTGAGGAACAAGCAAAGACGCTTCTGGGGTCGTCGTTGTGATCTCGTTGTAATCGAGCACGGTCTTATGTCTTGATCCTGCTGAACGTGGCTTATAGTATTTCATGTGCGTATACCCTTTTTATGCGGACAGAGACTCTATGGTCTGCCCTTGTTTTAATGTAACGATCGCTTTTTTCCAATCCTGCGTACTGCCGGAGACCTTTCCGTAGCGACGCTGTTTACCCATGATCTTCATCGTATTCACCGATTCCACCTTCACATTGAAGGTCTTTTCAACTGCCTTTTTGATCTCTTCTTTATTGGCATCACGACGGACTTCGAACGTATATTTGTTCTGTGTCCTGTCAATAGAGCTCTTTTCGGTCACTAATACCTGTTTTATTACATCGTATACCATGATTATTTCAAGACCTCCGCAAGTTTCTTCTCGGCCGGAACAGTTATGAACAATGCATCATGCTTCATAATGTCATACACGTTGATATCACGCACCGGCATGACCTTCACCGTACTGATATTACGTGCCGCCTTCATGAACGCAATATTCATCTTCTCATCCACGAAAAGCGCTGATTGTACCTTGAAGGCCTTGAGCAAGGCAACTACTTCTTTGGTCTTTCCGTCCTTCACATGGAGCTCTTTTACCATGAACAGCTTTGCTTTCTTGTTCAATAAGGCGTTCTTCAATGCTTCATGCTTTAAGCTCTTCGGGAACGAACCTCCGTACGTGCGCGGTTTGGGTCCGAAAGATACGCCACCGCCGCGGAACAACGGAGAGCGAAAAGAACCTGCACGCGCATGACCGGTCCCTTTTTGAGCCCACGGTTTTCTGCCGCCGCCCCTGACCTCTGAACGGGTCTTGGTATTGGCAGAACCGCTACGCCCCTTGGCAAGGTAATTGAGGCACGCGTCATACAGCATGGAAGGCTTTACTTTAGCAGGAAGATAGCTGACATCAACCGTGCTCTCGAGCTTTTCGCCTTTCAAATTATAAATGTGTACAGTTTTTGTCATATACTACGCCTTTGTTTCCTCTGTCGCCGCAGGGGCAACAGCATCAGATTTACTTTCCTTTGCGACCGGCTTCGCTACCTTAGCAAGATCAAGTACGCTCTTGTTATAAATAAGAAGCATGCCGTTCTTTGCACCAGGTACCGCACCGCGCAAGAATATCAGATCACCGTCAACGTCAACGACCTTAATGTTCGCGATAGTTACCGTCTCATCGCCCAAGTGACCGGCCATACGTTTGCCCTTCGGGATCTTTCCGCCTCTATCCATTGCGGCCATGGACCCCGGCAATCTGCGGGCCTTACAACCGTGGGTCATACGCTGACGATTGAAATTCCAACGCTTGATCCCGCCTTGGAACCCTTTACCGATCGTCGTCCCTTGCACACTGACCAGTTCATCTTTTGAGAAGATACCGGCCGTAAGAGATTGACCGACCTCGACACCGTTCACTGCAGCACTGTCAAATTTTACTTCTTGAACAAGCTGCGGCAAAGAATTACTTTTACCGGTATGACACTTAAAAGCTTTTGTTGTTCTCTTCTCTTTACGCGTACCATACCCGATCTGCAAAGCCTCATACCCGTCCTTTGCCTTGGTCTTTTTCTGCGTTACAACGCAGGGACCTGCAGAAACGACCGTCACCGGGACGATCTTTCCTTCGGCATCAAATATCTGTGTCATTCCGATCTTTTTAGCTAAAATACCCTTCATTTTTCTCCCTACTCCTTGAGAGCAGCGATACATCGCCCTCTACATGTGAACATGCAAACACTACCATCACGCACAATATGTATGCGGATAAACCAGCCTGCTATATCTTTACTTCGATATCGACTCCGGCAGGAAGATCCAGCTGCATTAACGCATCCACGGCAGTTGCCGGTGGATCGACAATATCTATCAAGCGCTTATGGATACGCATGTCAAAGTGCTCACCAGAACGCTTATCGATATGAGGCGAACGAAGCACGCACCAACGCTTGATATCTGTCGGAAGAGGGATAGGCCCCAATACCTTAGCGCCAGAACGCTGAGCGGTGCTCACGATCTTCTGTGCGGACTGATCAAGCACACGATGATCGAACGCTTTCAAGCGAATGCGTACTTTCTGTTTTGGTTTTGCAGTTGTTGTTGTTGACATGACTCTTCTCTCTTATATAGTACCCTACTCTTATCTTTTCGACAAGAATGTTAAGGGCGTTTATTACTTACTCCAGGATCTTCGTAACGACACCCGCACCGACGGTATGACCGCCTTCACGGATAG